>CBDFLP010000001.1:0-32762 GCA_965249325.1 Dehalococcoidia bacterium
GACCACTACGTCCAGGTCCCACTCGTCGACAGGGAGCCTGATCGAGCCCAGGGACGAGATTGCGTCGACCAGCAGCAGCTTGTCAAACTCCCCCTTGACGATTCCCGCGATGGTCTCCAGGTCGTTGGTGATGCCGGTGGACGTCTCGTTGTGGGTGACGAGGACCGCCGTGATACTCGGGTCGCCCTCCAATGCTTGGCGTATCTCATTGGGGTCCGCGACGTCGCCGTCGGGGAACTTGAGCTGTTTGACGTCGGCGCCATAGGTGGAAGCAATCTTGAGGAAGCGGTCCCCGAAGTTGCCGATGGTCACGCCGAGGACGCGCTCGCCGGGCGAGAGCGTGTTGACGACGGCCGCCTCCATCGCCCCGGTGCCCGAGGAAGAGAGGACGTAGAGGTCGTTCTTGGTCTGGAACGCGCGCTGCAGGTTGGCGGTCAGCCGCGTAATCATGTCGGCGAACTCGACGCCCCGGTGGTCGATCATCTGCTTACTCATGGCCTGGTAGACCTCCGGCGGGACCGGGGTCGGCCCAGGCAGGCGAAGATTCGCCATCGGGGCCTCCTTCAAGACGGCGCGCGCTGGTGATGGGCGCACGTTTGCATTGGGATTGGCGAACGAGTGAACGCCGCCCCCGATTATAGGCGCGCGGGCCGCCTAGCTTCAAGGTCTGTGCGCCGCTTCACAAACCGATGAGGGGCCGCCCGCGTCCCTGCAACGGTGCGCCGGATGCCGCTTCGGGCGCAAGCGGCCTCGGATGTCCCCTGCCGCACTCTCGTAACCATGTCGAAGTACGAGTGGCCGGGGCGCCGTACCTGCGCCACTTGGTGACAAATAGCGCCATTTACCTGTGAAACCAACGCGCCATCGTCGCATTGCGGGCAGGGCGGCGACGCTGTACGCTCACGACATGGTTGACTCCGCAAAGCAGACCTATACCGTCGACTTGGACGACGCGTTCGTCGAGGCGCTGAAAGCGCACGCTCATGAGCGCCTCGGCGTTACCGGGGGCAACACGCTCCTCGGAAGCCTGCACGTCGCCCGCTTGATCCAGCGCGCCATGAGCAGGACCGAGCAGCCCTCCGACGCAACGCGGGAGGTCGAAGCCGCCTTGCAAAATTGGTCGCGGGCCTTCTCCGAGGCGGCTCGCTACCTTGAGCACGGGAAGCCCGATGAGAAGAACGCCGCTATAGCGTCGGCCCTCGAAGCGCTGGACCATACCGACGCTGCTTATCACGCCGCAAAAACGGGAGGGATACTCAAGCCCGTCCTGCCGTCCGGCGGCATCATCCATTACAAGCCCACCGAGGAGGACATCCTCCTCGCCGCCGCCGCGCATCAAGACGCCGCTGACATCCTCTACCGGATGGAGTACGAGGGTGCATACCCGGCGGAGGCTGACTGAAAGTGGCCGGAGCCCTACGCGGCGAGGTCTGGCTCGCCGACCTCGGCCCTCCCGCCGGCCGCGAGCTTGCGATGGCGCGCCCCGTGGTTATCGTCAAGGCGGACCGCGTCGATACGCAAAACCTCACCATCGTGGTCCCGCTCACTTCCCAGCTGCGCTTTAGGAACCCACCACTGACCGTGGATATACCCATGCGCGAGGGAGGGTTGGGGAGAGACTCCCTTGCGCTCTGCCACAACATCCGCGTTCTGGACATTGAGAAACTCAGTCGCCGAATCGGCATCCTCGGTCTGCCCTATCTCGATCGGATAGAGCGAGGGCTCGCTATTCTGCTGGGATTCGCGGCCTAACCCCCTACCCCTCCAACGTCCCTTCAGCCTTGTACTGCTGCCCCAGCTTCACGTACTCGTCGGCGTTCATCTTGACCAGCTCGTAGTGCTTCTCTTGCAGCGGCCCGAGCACCTTCGCCGGAACGCCCACCGCGATAGACCGGTCCGGCACGCTGCGGCCCTCAATGAGCACCGCGCCTGCCGCGAGAATGCACCACGTCCCCACCGACGATTGATCGTTCAGCGTGCAATTGTTGCCGAGCAGGCAGTGGTCGCCGACTGATTTCGCGTGGCATACGACGGCGTGGCCCAGCGTGACGTAGTCGCCGATGGTCATGTTGCCGTCGGCGTGGCATATCGAGCCGTCTTGGATATTAGTCCCCTCCCCGATCCACATCGTTCCCCGGTCGGAGCGGAGCACGACCCCCGGCCAGATAGAAGCCTTGGGGCCGATGCGGACGTCGCCGATGATGTAGGCGAACTCGCTCACGAATGCGGTCGGATCGATCTGGGGACTCTTGCCGGCGAGGGTGCGGAACATGGGCTCTCCATAGACGCGGACTGCCCCGCATCATACAAGGAGCCGCCCCCTCCTCCTCCGTCTCCTCGCCCTCCTCCGTCTCCTCGCCCTCCTCCGTCTTCCCGCCCCCTCCGTCATTCCCGCGCAGGCGGGAATCTCGCAGCGGCGCGGTCCCTACCCCCCCGTGAAGCGACGCCCCACACTCCCGCCACGACACTTGCCCCTTACGCCAGACCCCCACCCCTCGTAAAATTAACGCCCCGCCATGCCCTATTCCAAGACGAGAACTGCCCCCTCCTCCGCGTCCGCGCCCTCCGATGCGACGCCGCGGATCCCGGTCGCCTCGCGTAACAACGAGAAATTCTCGAATGGGGAAGTTCTGAGACCCAGGAAGCAGGCCACGGCCATGAAAATCCCCTCCAAAACCCCTGTCTCACCCCGCGATTTCGGGGAACTTTCACGCCTGGCCAACATGAAAACGGGGGACTTTTTACTCGTAACAAAAATGAGGCGGGGAACTTCTTCACTCGTAACGAAAATGAGCTGGGGAACTTTTTTCACCCAAACGGGGAACTTCCCGCATCCAATCCCCCTTCGCACGGGCAGGCGCCCAATCCCTTCCCGTCCGCGGCAGAATTGAGGAGAGGGACGCAGGCCCGTAGAATGCCCTGCCGGTGGAGTCTGTCCTGCCCATGCCCATTTACGACAAGAAATCGACGAAGCACGCCCAAGACGCCGAGCTGGACTGGGAGCACGATGAGCTCCGCAGGACGGTCGAGCGCACGCCTGAGTCGAAGGAGCGGTTCCTGACCGTCTCAGGCCGGGAGATCGACCGCCTCTACACGCCCGCCGACGCCCCCGATCTCGACTACGCAGCCGATCTGGGCTTCCCCGGCGCCTACCCTTTTACTCGGGGCGTCTACCCGACCATGTACCGCGGACGGCAATGGACCCGCCGTCAGATCGCCGGGTTCGGGACCGCCAAGTCCACCAACGAACGCTACAAGTACCTCCTCGCCCACGGCCAGACCGGACTGTCCACCGACTTCGACCACCCCACGCTGACCGGGTACGACTCGGTCCACCCCCTTGCGGAGGGCGAGGTCGGCAGGCTGGGCGTCGCCATCGACACCGCCCGCGATATGTCCGACCTGTTCGACGGCATACCCATCGACCAGGTGAGCATCTCGCTGACCATCAACCATCCGGCCATCGTCCTGCTCAGTTTCCTGCTGACCCATGCGGAGAAAGTGGGCGTGCGTTGGGACGCGCTGCGGGGCACTGTCCAGAATGACTCCCTCAAGGAGTTCCACGGCCAGAAGACATTCGCCCTGCCCCCCAGAGGCGCGTACCGGATGACCATGGACGTGGTCGAGTTCTGCACCCGCAACGCGCCGAACTGGAATACGATATCGATCTCCGGCTACCACACGCGCGAGGCTGGCTCGACCGCGGGCCAAGAGGTCGGCTTCACCCTCGCCCAAGGCATGGCCTACGTCGAGGGCGGCCTGCGGCGCGGCCTGACGCCGGACGAGTTCGGCCCGCGCCTGTCTTTCTTCTTCGGCGTCCACATGGACTTCTTCGAGGAGGTCGCCAAGCTCCGCGCGGCAAGGCGGCTGTGGGCCCGCATCATGAAGGAGCGCTACGGAGCGACCGACCCCCGCGCGATGCTCTGCCGCTTCCACTCGCAGACCTTGGGCTCGACCCTCATCCGCGAGGGCGCGCTGAACAACCTGATCCGTGGGTCGAGCCAGGCCCTAGCCGCTATCCTCGGCGGCACGCAGTCCCTCCACGTCAGCGGCTACGACGAGGCGCACGAGATTCCCTCCGAGGACGCCATGCGGATGTCCCTCAACACGCAGCGCATCCTCGGCGCCGAGACCGGCGTGACCAACACCATCGACCCGCTGGGCGGTTCGTTCTTCATCGAACGGCTGACCAACGAGATCGAGGAAGAAGCGCTGTCCTACATCCAAACGATCGAGGACATGGGTGGCGGAGGCGGATCGCTCGACGGCATGTTCGCCGCCATTGAGAACGGCTACATCGAACGCCAAATCTCCGAGGCGGCCTTCGACTATCAGATGCGCATCGAGGACGGCGAGTACCAGGTGCTCGGCCTGAACGAGCACGAGGAGGAGCCCGCGCCCCCGCCGTCGCTCTATGAGCATGACGACGACGAGGAAGCCCGGCAGATCGAGCGCATCGAGGCCGTGATACGCGAGCGCGACGGTTCCAAGACCGAGGCCGCGCTCGACGCCCTGCGCCAAGCCGCTCGCGGCGAGGAGAACACGATGCCCTTCATCCTCGACGCATCCCGCGCCGACGCGACAGAGGGCGAGATTATGGGTGCCCTGCGAGACGTGTTCGGCCACCACCAAGACCCCGGAGTCTTCTAGCCATGCCCGACGCCAAGCCCGCCAAGGTCATCCTCGCCAAGCTCGGGCTCGACGGCCACGACCGCGGGGTCAAGGTCATCGCCAAAGCCCTTGAAAAGGCGGGCATGGACGTCGTCTACATGGGCATGCGCGTGACGCCCGAGGAAGTCGTCGACCGCGCCCAGGCGGAGGACGCCGACGTGATCGGCATCTCCCTGCTCTCCGGCGCCCACAAGCCGCTCATGACCAAGCTGATGAAGGTTATCGACGAGCGCGAGATGCGCGGAGAGGCGCTCATCCTCCTCGGCGGGACCGTGCCGGATGGCGACGTGGAGGCGTTGAACGAGCTCGGCGTCGACGGCGTCTTCCCTGTCGGGTCGAGCTTGCGCGACATCCAGGCCTTCATCGTCGAGCGCCTCGCCGGGCCCGATCCCCTCGCCGAGAAGGAGTAGGACGATGACGTCCGCCTGGCCCCCCACGTACGACCCGGCTTACGTGCCCGCCGACGCTCAGGAGTACTGGGACCCCCGGCTGGAAACGATGGCACCGGAATCCCGTCTGGAGCTCATCGCCGCCAAGCTGAAAGGCCAGACAGCCTGGGCCTACGAGCGGTCGCCCTTCTACCGCAAGCGATGGAACGAAGCAGGCTTCCATCCGTCGCAAATCGAAACGATCGACGACATACGCCGCATCCCCATCATCACGAAAGAGGACCTGCGCCAGGACCTCATCGACAACCCGCCCTTCGGCAGCAATATCTGCGACGACTGGTCGAACATCCTGCGGGTGCATGGCTCGTCCGGCACCACCGGCATACCGACGGTCATCGCCATCAGCAAGGACGACTGGACGCGCATCGGCGAGGCCCACGCCCGCGTCGAGTGGGGAGCCGGCGTCAGGCCCAGCGACACCGTATTCGTGGCGTCCCCCTTCAGCCTCTACATGGGCTCGTGGGGCATGCTCGTCGGCGCGGAGCGGATGGGCGCGAAATGCTTCCCTTTCGGCGCCGGAGCGCCCGGCCAGACCCGTATGGCCGTCCGCTGGTGCCTCACGGCCAAGCCCAGCGTCTTCTACGGCACGCCGTCCTACGCCCTCTACCTCGCCGAAACGGCCAGGGAGGACGGCGTGGACCCGATGGCGTTCGGCTTCCGCATCCTCTTCTTCTCCGGCGAGCCCGGCGCGTCGATCCCCGCCACCCGAAGAACGCTGGAAGAGACCTACGGCGCCATCGTCGTCGACAGCGGGTCGACCGGCGAGATGTCGCCGTGGATGAGCAACGGGGGATGCCGTCATTCGAGCGGCATGCACCTATGGCAGGACATGGTCTACACCCAGCTCGTCGACCCAACGACCCGCGAGGTCGCTCCCTACGGCGGCGAGGGCGTGCCTGTCTACACGCACCTCGAACGCACGTCTCAGCCGCTCATCCGGTTCTGGTCCGGGGACCTGGCGCGCTGGACGAACGACCCTTGCCCCTGCGGACGCACCTACCCCAGCTTGCCCTACGGCATCTACGGACGCGTCGATGACATGGTGACCGTGCGCGGCGAGAACGTTTACCCCAGCGCCGTGGAGAACGTCGTCCGCGCCGTACCGGGGCTGACGGGTGAGTTCCGGATGGTCGTGTCGCGGGAGCGGACGATGGACGAGCTGACCGTCCTCGCGGAGCACGCCGCGATAACAGCGAACGCCAACGTCGTCGACGCCCTCAAGCGCAAGCTGGAGTCCGACCTCGGCGTCACCCTCGGCATACGAGCGAACGTCGAGCTGAAGGCCCCCGGCGAGCTCGAACGGACGCAGTTCAAAGCGCGCCGCGTCATCGACGAGCGCGAGCTCCACGGCGGCTAACGCTCCCACCTCATGCCCCGACCGTGAAGCGGCATGCACGATTCCTTGGAATTCTCTTCACATCTGCTTGCTAGAACGGCGGCAGGCGGAGCCGACAGCGGCCCGCTGAGAACGAGAAACGCCCTAGCGCAACGGAGGTGAAGAATGAGGAAACGCACGTTGGTCGCAGCGCTGGCGGTCGGACTGCTGACGCTGGCCGTGGTCGGCGGCGCCGTGCTGGCGCAAACGTCCGACGAGGACGACGGGGCCGGCAAGGGCTTCGCGGCCCGCGTCGCCGAGATACTCGACCTGGAGGAAGCGGACGTCGAGGCGGCGATGGAGCAGGCCCGTGCGGACATGCTCGATGAACGACTCGACGCGCACATCGACCGCCTCGTCGAACGCGGCGTGCTGACCGAGGAGCAAGCGGAGGAGTACCGCACGTGGCTCGACGACCGGCCTGACGACTTGCCGCAGCTCGGGGGGCGCGGCCGCGGACCGGGACGGCACAGCTTTGCTCGCGGCCACGGAAGATTCGGCCGCGGCGGCTCGGACCAATCATCCGGCGACGAGAGCAGCGGCGACACAGTCTCGGCAAACGCCCAGTCGGCCTAACGCTTTCGTTGACTCGCCTGCGCGCGTCTCCCTAGACTTGGGTGCAGGCCATTGCCGGGTAGCGACACGGACGCCCCGCCGCTTGGTCGGCGGGGCGTCTCTATTCTTCCTGTTCCTACCTCCTTCCCACGCGGCAGGGGAAGGAGGAGGAGGAGGCCGAGCGCAGCGGCAAATCGGCAGCGAGGAGACGAGGGTATGGCAAACGGCAGGATCCTCTCGGGGATGCGCCCATCGGGCAGGCTTCACCTAGGCAACTACTTCGGCGCGCTCCAGAACTGGGTGCGGCTACAGAACGAGTACGAGTGCTTCTACATGGTGGCCGACGTCCACGCGCTGACCACGCTCTCCGGCGCCGATGAGGTGGCCGGCATCGCGAAGGACACCCACGAGATGGTGCTGGACTGGCTCGCCGCGGGCCTCGACCCCGAGCGCTGCGTGATATTCGCGCAGTCCCACGTCCCCGAACACCTCGTCTTGAGCGGGCTGCTGGGCATGAGTACGCCCCTAGGCTGGCTGCTCCGCGTCCCGACCTTCAAGGAGCGCGTGCGGCAGATGGGCGAGGACGAGGAGCACGTCTCGTTCGGGCTCGTGGGGTACCCCGTTCTGCAGACGGCGGACATCATCGTCTACAAGGCGGACAAGGTCCCCGTAGGGGTGGACCAAGCGCCGCACCTCGAGGTATCGCGGGAGATTGTGCGGCGCTTCAACCGTCTGTACGGCGAGACCTTCCCGGAGCCGCTGCCGCTGCTGACCGAGACTCCCATGATCTACGGCGCCGACGGCCAGACCAAGATGAGCAAGAGCCTCGACAACCACATCGAGCTCGCGGCGACTGAGGAGGAGACGGCGAAGCGCGTGATGACGATGGTCACGGACCCCCAGCGCGCCCGCCGCTCGGACCCCGGCAGGCCGGAGGTCTGCAACGTCTACTCCCTCCAGAGAATCTTCAACCCCGCGAAGACGGACGAGATACACCGCCTCTGCACCACTGCCGCCATCGGATGCGTCGACGACAAGCGAGACCTCGCCGACGGCATCAACCGCTACCTGCGCGAGTTCCGGGAGCGGCACCGCGAGCTGTCGGAGTCCCCGGAGCGCGTGCATGAAATACTGCACGAGGGGGCGAAGCGCGCGCGGGCCGTGGCGAGCGCGACCGTCGAAGAGGTCTACGAACGCATGGGGCTCCGGTAGATGGCGGCGCGCCCCGCTTTGCCAGTCGCACCGGACGGAAGCGATGCGCTGCAGGTGGCCATCCTCGCGGCGGAAGCCGCCGCCGTCGAGATACGGCGTCGCCTTCCCGACACCATCGGGCCGGGGTCTCGCGAGCGTTTAGGTCTGACCACCAAAGGCGCCTGGAACGACCGCGTGACGGAGGTGGACCTCGCGGCGGAGGCGGCGGCGCTCGCTGTGCTCAGGCCGGCGTTCCCCGAGCACGCCATCGTCGCCGAGGAATCGGGGACACAGGGCGGTGAGTCAGGCTACCGCTGGTGGCTCGACCCAATCGACGGCACCCGTAACTTCGCGAGCGGGCTCCCGCATATCTGCGTGAGCGTCGGGCTGTGGGCCGACGGGGAGCCGCTGGTCGGCGTGCTGCTGGACCCTGTCCGCAACGAAACCCTCGCCGCGGCGGCGGGCCGGGGCGCGACCATCAACGGCGCGCCTGTGTCAGTCTCGACGGAGACGGACATGGCGGAGGCGCTGATGGGGTTCGACATGGGATACAAGGGACCGGAGGGGAAGCTGCTCCTTTCGGCGATCCAAGACCTTTGGCCCGGCTTCCAGTCCGTGCGCATGATGGGGTCGGCGGCCCTGGGCGTGGCCTACGCCGGATGCGGACGTCTCGACCTGTATGCGCACCACTACGTCCAGCCGTGGGACATCGCGGCGGCCATCGTATTCCTCCGCGAGGCCGGGGGCATCGTGACGGACCTCAATGGCAGTCCAATCTCGCCGGAAAGCGGGAGCATCGTCGCGGGAGCGCCGGGGGTGCATGAGCTGTTCATGGCGGCGACGGCGGACAGCGCCTGGCGCGCCAGCGCCAAGTAGCCGCAATCGAAATGGGTAGGGCCTATGCCGCCGGGCTCGTACAATAGGACGCGGATAGTCCACCCTCATGCGCTCTTGGATCCGATTCCTCGCCCAGCGAGGCCGCGTTGTCGCCTATCGCTTGCCCGCCCCTCCCGCGATACGGATGATTGCCGACCTCATCTTCCGAACGTTCCAGAACTTCAGCCGGAACGATGGCTCGCACCTGGCGGCGGGCGTCGCCTACTACGCCATCTTCTCCCTCTTCCCCCTCCTCCTGGCCACGTTCGCGGTCGCCGGGTACTTTGTGGGTGAAGAGATTAACCCCCGCTTGTTCGAGACCATCGACGAGCTCGTCCCTGGCTCGGCCAGCTCCGAACTGATCAGGGAGAATATTGAGGCCCTCGTGTACGCGCGCAGCGCTCTCGGCCTGCTCGCGTTCATCGGCCTGATCTGGTCAGCGCGAGCGGTGTTCGGGGCCGTCCACCGGGTGGTCAACCGGGCGTGGAAGGTCACCGAGCCGCCGCATTTTGTTGTGCATCAGCTTGGGCAGGTCGCGGGGGCGCTGGGCGCGGCGCTGCTCTTCATCGGCTCGTCCGCGCTGGGCACCGTAGGCCGCGCCGTCGTTTCAGAGACTGAGGTGCTGCCCCAGCTTCCCTGGAGGCTGCTCCTCACCTTTCTGGTCTTCGGTGTCAGTACGGTGCTGTTCATACTCGTCTACCGGTTCGTCCCTGACACCAGCGTCAGGTGGCGGGAGGCCATCGCCGCCGGCCTGCTCGCCGGAGTTGCATTCGAGAGCACGAAGATCGCCTTCTCCTACTACCTGGCAAACCTCTCCAGCCTCGACCTCATCTACGGCAGCGTAACAACCATCGTCGCGCTGATGCTGTTCCTCTATGTCGTCGCCCTCGTCTTCGTGTGGTGCGCCGAGCTTTCCTGCGAGCTGAGGCGCACCGGCGACGCCGGACTGCTCGATTTCCGAGGGCATCTGCGTCCCGTGCCCGGCGGACTCGCCTCCGTCCAGCACCGGCCCCTTCCCCACGACGGGGCTCCCGCGCCGACGTACTCACCGAGCGAGGAACACCCGCGCTAGGCACCTTAGAGTTCGCCTTCCAGCAGGTTGATGACGAGGCCGCTGGGCAGTTTGGGGTGGAAGTACGTGCTCTTCCTCGGAAGCCTGATTCCCGCGCCTACGACTGCCTGGAAAACGTCGGCGGGTAGGCCCTTCACGAAAAGGGCGATCTGCCCGTCCCCCCGCTCCACCATCGCCATCGCCTCCTCGCCGTCGTGGACGTAGGCGACGTGGTCGGGAAAGTCGTCGCCGAACACCGGCTTCAGCAACATCTCCTGAATGACGAACGCTTCAACCGAGCGGGCCTGGGTCTGGGGCGAGGCTTCAGGGTCAGGCTCGGGAATGATGTCGTTGGCCGGAGTCAACACCTGCGGCGGACGGCCCTTCTCAACCGCGCCGAGGGTTGCTTGGCCCTGCCCTAACGCCGCGACAACGGCGTCGAGCGCGCCCGCGGCGCCGGGCGGCGTCCTCGAAGGGCGGGAAACGAAGTAGAAGGCAAGAAGCTCCCGGAGCTTGGCAAGCTGTACCGGACTCGCTCCGTGGATCACGCGGTAGTAGGGCTGGATGACGAGTCCGGAGTCGTCAAAATCGATCAGCGCCGTGAGGACGAAACGGGACGCATCCTCGTCGCCCGCGCCAGCCTCGCCGCGATAGACGAGGGCCGTCTCGTAGCGGTGATGCCCGTCGGCGACGTACACCTGCTCGTCGGCGAGAGCGGTCGCGACTGCGGCAGTTGCGGCCGGGTCGGAGACGATCCAGAGCGCATAGTCCTCTTCTCCGACTGTAAACTCTGCCGCGGGCGGGCGGGCCGCAGTGGCGGCGATGGTGCGGCGCATCACGCCGCTGTCGTCGCGGTACAACATCATGAGAGGGCTGAAATTCGCGCGCGCGGCATGCATGAGGGCGAGCCGGTCCTCTTTCGGGCCGGGCGCCGTGTTCTCGTGGGGGAGCACGCCGCCGCCAAGCTCCTCCAGCCGCAGCGCGCCTAACAGCGAGAGACGTTCGCGCTGGGTCCCGGCCAAGGGAAAGCGCTGACGCAGCAGGTAGTAGCCGGGCTCCTCATCGCGCGTCAGTACCCCGGAGCCCGTCATCGCCCCTAGAGCGTCGGCTGCGTCCGTGTAGCGCGACGGGGGCGGCGGGCCGTCCAGCTCGGCGAGCTCCAGCCGGACCATGTTATGGGGGCTGCGGGCGAGCAGCTCCTGCTCAGTCCCGGGCGAGATAACGTCGTAGGGCGGACAGATGAGATCGGAAAGCGGGCCGGCGGCGGGGGCATAGCGAACCGCTCGGAAGGAACGAAAGTCGACCATGGAAGCTCCGTGAAGAGAGATGTCGCATCGCAGTATAGGAGACGCGGCGCCTTCCGCGCCCCCTCGCACGAGGCTTTGCACAAACCCGTTTCCTCTTGTAGGGGCGTCCCTTGTGGGCGACCTCCCCCTCGCCAGGGTCGGGGTCGCCAGGGGCGGGCTTGTGTAGGGGCGTCCCTTGTGGGCGCCCTCCCCCATCGTTCGCTTCCCCAATAGGTTCGTGGTGCGCCTGTCGGACCACGCCGCCCGCCAACCAACTCCCAATCCTCTCCCCCATCTGCGAGACCTTTGCGTAAACCTCAAACTGGTTCGTGGTGATCCTGTCGGACCATGAACCGGCTTGGAATACCGGGGAACGCAGAGGGGCGACGCCCCCTGCCGGGGTGTGGGGGTGTTCCCACAACATAACGGGCGGGTGGGTGGGAAGAGTGACGCCCCCAAGAAAATAGGGCTACGCAAAGCGCTCCCGTCTGCAGGGAGAGCCAGAGGTGGTATGGCCGTCCTCCATCCCCTATTTTCGTCGGTTGTGGTGTGGGCCAAGAGGCCCACATGACGGATTTCCGCTTGGGCGGGAACCCCACCCCCCGCCCACCGCCGCACAGCGACATTTGCCCATTGCCCAATCCCCTAGCTCCCCCTACGATGGAGTGCCGTTATGCCTGGGACCGCAGTGCCCCATCCACCGGCGCCGGGCTTGTCCCCTCCACCCCCGCCTGCGAGGGAGACTGAGAGGGGGCAGGGCGCATGAAACTAAAACATCTCGGTCAGGAAGTAGTTCCTAGACCCAGGAAGCAGGCCACGGCCATGAAAGCACCCCCCGAAGCCCTCGATTTTCCAGGTATTTTCGGGAAGTTTTCACTCGTAAGGGGGTGAACGGGTCGGGAACTTCTTACTCGTAACAGCAGCGTATCTCCCCCACCGGTTCCACGGACGGAGCGGGAGGCACGCAAGGGTCTCGCAGGCGGACGAGAGGATCGGAGGCTGAGAATTCCTCCAGGCGCTTTGAGCAAAGGTCTCAGTGGAGGCAAGAGCTTGCGGAGGGACTACAATCAGGGCCGGTGCACTGAGAACCAGGAGGTTGCGATGACTACGCTGAAGGCAGATATCTACTACGACTTCCGTTGACCGTTCGTCTTCAATTCAGCCGTTTGGCTGGATCAGGTGACGGAAGCCATGGGCGGCGAGGCTCCGATAGAGGTCACGTGGAAGCCCTTCTCGCTCGAACAGGTCAACCAGAAGGTTGGCCCCGAGTACAAGGCGTGGGAGGAGCCCGACGAGAATCTCAACGGGAGCCTGTGGGGGCTGCGCGCAGGCCAGGCCGCGCGACGCCAGGGCGAGGACGCGCTCCGCGCCTACCTGCCCCTGTTGCTCCGGGCCCGCCACGAGGACCGCAGCGAGCTCGGCGACAAGGACCTGCTCAAGAGACTCGCCGGTGAGGCCGGGCTGGACGTTGAGCAGTTCGCGAACGACCTCGACGACCGCTCAACTCTCGACGAGATTGCCGCGAGCCACAAGCAGGCAGTCGAGGAGCGCGGGGTGTTCGGGACGCCCACATTCGTCTTCGAGGGCGGCGGCTCGGCGTTCGTGAAGCTCATCAAACCCCAGAACAAGGAGCAGGCGCTGAACGCGTTCAACTCACTGGTTGGCCTGGTGCAAAACGACATGTTCGTCGGCGAGGTGAAGCGCCCGCAGCCGCCGTGGCCCAAGGGAGTCTTTGACTAGCCGAGCGTCCGACAGCGAATGGGCCGCGCTCGAACGGGCCCTTGGGGTGCGATTCAAGGAGCGGGCGCTGCTGCGGGAAGCAGTGACGCACCGCTCCTACCTCAACGAGCAGTCCGACCGTGGCCTCGTTAGCTACGACCGCCTCGAATACTTGGGCGACGCCTTCCTTGGGTGGGTCGTAGCGAGCGAGCTGTACACCCGCTATCCCCACTACGACGAGGGCGACCTCACCCGCGCCCGCGCTTCCATGGTCCGAGGAACAACCCTCGCTGAGATAGCGGACAGCCTCGACTTGGGGGCATACCTCGTGCTCGGCCTTGGGGAAGAGACAGGCGGCGGACGGCGCCGTCCGCGAAACCTGGCGGCCGCGCTGGAAGCAGTTCTCGGCGCGGTGCTCGTTGACGGCGGCGAGAAGAAGGCGCGCGCCCTCATCCTGCGATGGCTCAACGATCGAATCGACAGGATAGGCCCCCAGGGCACGGCGCGAGACTCCAAGAGCGCTCTCCAAGAACGACTCCAACGCCAACGCCTGCCCCTGCCCATCTACCAGGTTATCGACGAGATCGGACCAGCCCACGCCAAGTCCTTCACCGTCCAAGCGCTGGTGGAGGACCAGGTGCTGGGCGAAGGAGCAGGACGGAGCAAGTCGGAGGCGGAGCAGCGGGCCGCCGAGGCGGCAATAGCGAGGCTGGATGGCGCGTAGTCCCTCCGTCGTACCCGTAAGGTGGAGCCGGGGAGGCGCGGCAGACCGCCGAATGCCGCTTGTGAGTGAATCTTGGGCGCGGTAGCATCTTCCAGCGCGCCGTGAGGCCGTTGGCGGGCTTCCAGGCTCGCCCCATCGAGGACGGTCCGACATTGGTTTTCCGCTTCTTTCGCCGCAAGGACAAAACGACCGACGCGCTAGCCCGAACACGCAGCGGCTGGGGCGGCGGGCTGGCGAGCTTGTTTCAGAAGGCCGCCCTCTCCGATGACAACCTCTGGGGAGACTTGGAGGACGCGCTCATCTCGGCGGACGTAGGCGTCGATACCTCGTTGGAGACGGTGAACCGCGTCAGGCAGCGGGTGCGGGACGAGGGCGTAAGCGACCCCTCCCATGTTGTCGAGATGTTCAAGGAAGAGCTGGCCGTCCTCCTGGACCCTCGGGACACGAGCATCTGGGACTGGTACGACCAGGAGGAGCTCGCAGCCAAGCCCTTCGTACTGATGGTGGCTGGTGTGAACGGCGCTGGGAAGACGACGAGCATCGCCAAGATGACAGCCCACTACCGGAAGATGGGCAAGTCGGTGCTCATCGGCGCGGGTGACACGTTCCGCGCGGCGGCTATCGACCAGCTCAAGGTCTGGGGCGAGCGCCTGAACGTAGATGTCGTCGCTCACCAGCAAGGGGCCGATCCCGGGGCTGTCGCGTTCGACGCCTATGAAGCGGCGGTTGCGCGCGGCGCTGACGTCCTCATCTTCGATACGGCGGGGCGGCTTCACACCAAGGGCCCGCTGATCGAGGAGCTTCGTAAGATCCGCCGGGTCTTCGAGCGCCAAGCTCCGGGGGCGCCCCAACAAACGCTCCTCGTGCTCGACGCGACGACCGGCCGCAACGGACTCGAACAGGCGCGAGTCTTTCAAGAGGCTGTCGGCGTGAACGGCGTCTTCCTAGCGAAACTCGACGGCACGGCCAAGGGCGGCATTACGGTGGCCATCGCTCAGGAGCTCCATCTTCCCATCGTATTCATCGGCTCGGGCGAAGGTCTGGACGACCTATCGCTGTTCGACACCGACGACTTCGTTGACGCGCTGTTCGGCGACGAGCCGTCGCAAGGCTGATTCCGAGAATGCTCGCCGACGCGTTCACCTGGCTGCTCCTACTCGAACTCTTTGCGCTGGCCGCGCTGCCGCTCTCGTACCGCGTCTTCTCGCGGATGCCCGACCGCGGTTTCACATTCGCCAAACCCATCGGCTTGCTTGGCGTCTCCTACGCCGTATGGCTCATTGGGCTGAGCCATACCGTCCCCAACTCACGATGGACTGTGCTCTTCGCGCTGCTTGTCGTGGGATTCATATCGTGGCTGGCGGCGCGCGGCCAGTTTCGGGATATCTTGCGCTTCCTGAAGGCCGGTGCCCCCGCTCTCATCGCGGCGGAACTGCTGTTCATCGCCGTCTTCCTCGGCGTGATGCTGCTACGGGCCTCGGTCTCGGACATCGTCCACACCGAGCAGCCGATGGACCTGATGTTCCTCAACTCCACGGTGGCTAGCCCCCACTACCCTCCCAACGACCCATGGCTCGCCGGCGCGCGGGTCTCCTACTACTACTTCGGCTATCTGATGATCGGGGCGACGGCGATGGCGACGGGAGTCGCAACCTCCGTCGCCTACAACCTAGGGCTCGCGACCGCCGCCGCCATCGGGGCCATCGCCGCATTCGGCGTTACGTTCAATCTGGTGGGCCTCGCCAGAGGCTCCCGCGACGCCAGGGTCCTGGCCGGACTGGCGGCGGCGTTCCTTCTGCTGGCCGCGAGCAACCTCGCCGGTACGCTCGAACTGGCAAGGGCGGCCGGCGCTGGGGGCGATGCGTTCTGGGACTTCGTCGGCGTCGAGGGCCTCACCGCGTCCGGCGCATCCTCAACGTGGCGCCCGGATGACCCCGGCTGGTGGTGGTGGCGGGCGTCCCGGGTGATACCCGGCGCGATTGCGGAGTTCCCTGCCTTCAGCTTCGTTCTGGGAGACATGCACCCCCACGTGATGTCTGTCGGCTTCCTGCTGCTTGCCGCGGGGCTGGCGGTCCAAGTGTACCTACAGCGAGGCCTGCTCCAACGCGATGCCCCGCAGCGGCACTGGCCGCTCGTTCTCGTAACCGTTCTGGGGGTCGGCTCGCTCGGCGCTATCAACCTGTGGGACCTGCCGGTGGGACTGGCGCTCGTGGGAGGGGCCATCCTCCTGAACGCCGCCCGGAATGAGCGCCGCATGCAACTGGGGCGCTCGGTCGCGGTCGCCAAGGACATCCTCATCGTGGGCGCCGCCGGCGGCCCTCAGGCCGGCCAGGACCTCCTACGGGCCAGGCTCTACACGTTCAGGAACGGCGCGTGGCGGCTGGGCCAGTTCCTCGAGGCGCGCGGTCTTGGGCCTGACGCCGACTTCGGCGCATCAGTCGCGGCCGCCGATAACGTCATCGCCGTGGGGGCGCCGCGCGCGAGCAGGACTGGAGTCGTTTATCTGTACCAGCCGTGGGAGGACGGGTGGGCGCACCACGCCACGCTGAGACCGCCGGAGACCGGCGCCGTGCGCGGCTTCGGGCACTCGGTCTCGGCCATTCACGGCTCGGTGGCGGTTGCCGCGCGCGAAATGGTCTACGTCTTTCGAGAAGTCCTCGGGGAGTGGTCGCTTGAGGCGGCGCTCCCGCTCGAGTCGGACGAGTACCCCGCCAGTGTGGCAGTCGCCCTCGATGGCGATACCTTGGCTGTGGGGATGCCCACAAACGATGGCGGCGTGGCGCACCTCTACGAGCGCGCTGGGGGCGCGTGGATTCGCGTCACTCTAGAGGCCGGCCTGGTCCAGATGCGGCGCTTCGGCGTCAGCGTCTCGCTCAGAGGAGACCGCCTAGCCGTTGGTTGCGAGGGCGCCGTTGCGACCTTCCACCGGAGCAACTACGGATGGGAAACGGACGCAGTGGTGCGCCCGCCGCTGCCCAGCAACTCCTTCGGCGGGGCCGTCGGGTTAGACGGCCCCTATCTCGTTGCCGGAACGCTCCGGAATAGGGGCCGGGCGCCCAACTCCGGCATGGCCTACGTCTTCGAGCGGACCAGTGACGGCTGGGAGCTGCATGCGGAACTCAGGGCTGAGGACAACGGCGCCGACACCATGCTCGGAAGCGCCGTCGCGATCCACGGGGATACGGTGGCGCTTGGGGCTCCCGGCGGGGGGCAGGGCGGCGTGTACGTGTTCCACCGCTTGCTGGACAAATGGTCGCTCTCTGGGAAAGTGGCGGGGCGATGGAGACTCGCCCGCGCCGCGGCGGCCCTCGCGGCGTTCGGCGCCGCCGGCGTTGTGGCGGTATCGCCGTTCCTGTTGAACTTCGAGAGCGCCGTCGACGGCATTCTTCCCCTGCGGATGATAGCGACGCGGCCTTTCCACCTCGTTCTGATATGGGGATTTCTCGGTTTCCTCGTCGTCCCCATGCTGGTGCCGCTGACGCGCCACATCTTCAGGGCTGGCAACTGGGCGCTCGTGCGCTTCTCGGTCGCAGTCCTCGCCGCTTTCGCGCCGATCATGTTCTGGCTCCAACCAATCTACGGCCCCCCCGTGTACGTAATCATGATCTCGCTGTTCGCGCTCCATCAGGCTGGTTACCGGCTCCCACGCGCAGACGAGGCCCTATTCGCCTACAACCCACGGCTGACGCTCATCGTCGGCAGCGCGGTGGTGAGCGGAGGGTTGCTTTGGGATGGAGTCACGAACAGCGAGCGCGGCGTCAACGGGGAACTGTTGGCGCTCGATCGGCTGCTCGTGGTCCTGCCGATGGCCGCGGTCGTTGGCCTGGCTCTCTACGGCGCTTGGACTCTGGCGCACCGGGACAGCGAGACCCTCCGCCAAGTCGGCGCGGACAGGACAGGCGCCAGCAGGTGGAACGCTTTCGTGCCGGTTCTCCTTCTGCTGGCAGTCGCCGGCGCCCTCGTCATGGGCGTCGAACTGTTTCATGTATCCGATGTATTCGGCGGCGAGCTGCGGCGCTCCAACACCGTGTTCAAGCTCTACTATCAAGCGTGGGTCCTGATGTCGGCGCTTGGAGGCTTTGGACTCTGGTACGTGGGTTCGAGATGGGACCGCCGCAGATTGATAGGTCGTCTCGGCATCACGGCTTGGGCGGCGGTCGTCGTCCTTGGCTTCGGCGCGGTGAGCTACTATCCCTTCGCCGCCGTTACGACGCGCGTAGCGGACCAAGGCCCTCTCGAACTCGACGGGCTCGCCTACCTGGAAAGGACCGCGCCCGGGGACTACGAGCTCATCCGCTGGGTGCGGGAGAACACGGCCCGCGACGCTGTAGTGCTCGAGAGTGCGCTGGCTCCGTGCGGAAGCCGCCCGATTGGCTGCGACGATTGGGAGCCGGCGCTCGGCAGAGTCGCGTCCTCGACCGGACGCCCCACCGTCATCGGCTGGGCAGGGCACGAGCGGCAGTGGCGGAGCAACGACACGGACATCGACAAGCGCCAGCGCGACGTGCGCGCCATCTACGAGACCGGCGACGAGGCTATGGCCGCCGCGCTCATCCGTGAGTACGGGATCGACTACGTCGTCTTGGGGCCTCGGGAGCGCGCGGTCTATGAGGGCGATGGCATGACCAAATTCGAGTCTCTGGGCTCCGTAGTGTTCGAGGCTCCTGGGGACATCAGGGTGTATCGCATCGAGGCGGAGGACGCGGTCTAGTGGCCATGGGCGCGCGCATAAGGCAGATTGCCGGGCAGGCTAGGCTTCCGCGGCCGCGCCTACCCCAGACGTGGGAGGGGTGGGCGTTCCTTGCGTTGATGGCCGTCGCCCTCGGGACTCGGCTGTGGGACCTGGGCGGCCGCTCGCTCCACTACGACGAGATTCTGCACGCTTGGTACTCGTGGCGCTACGCGGAGGGCGAAGGCTACTCCCACACGCCGTTGACGCACGGGCCCTTCCTGTTCCACGCCGCAGCGCTCACTTTCTCTCTCATCGGCTCCAGCGATTTCGCCGTGCGGCTGCTGCCGTCCCTGTTCGGCGTGGCGCTGGTGGGGATGCCGTATCTTCTTCGGCGCGAGCTGGGCCGTTACGGCGTGTTCGCCGCCTCCCTATTCCTGCTGATATCCCCTTCTATCCTGTACTTCGGCCGGTTCATCCGAAACGACATCTACATGGCGGTTTGGGCGCTGGCGCTGGTGGTGGTGATCTTCCGGTACATGGAACGACCGCGCACCTCGCTGCTGTTCGCCTGGGCCGTGTTGTGGGCGTTCGCCTTGTCCACGAAGGAGAGCGCATACCTGCTTGCCGGCACGTTCGGGCTATTCCTGTTGATCATGGCCGCGCGCCCGCTGTGGGACTGGGTGCGCAACGAACGCCGCCTATCGCGAGTGGGGCCGGCCGGGGACCTATTTGTCGTTCTCGGCACTCTATCGCTGCCGCTCTGGGCGCCGGTTACTGGCCTGGTTCAGGGGCTGCTGGGGATCGTGCTCGTGAATCCGGACCCGAACGATCCGCGAGTGATGGCCGGAGACCTGGCTCGCGCGGCCGCGGAGACCGGCGCGCCGGTTGGGGGGGCGCTGTTCATCGCCGCGTTCATCGCCGTGGTGTTCATCGGAGTCTCGATCAGCGTTGGACTGCTATGGGACCGGCGGCGCTGGCCTTTGCTGGCAGCCGCCTTCCTGGTGGTGTGGCTGCCGCTATTCACGAGCCTGTTCACCAACTGGCAGGGGTTCTTCACGGGCTTCTGGGGGTCGCTCGGATACTGGATTGCGCAGCAGCCGGTGGAACGGGCGAACCAGCCTTGGTATTACTACATCGTGGGACTATGGACGTACGAGTTCTTCGTTGTGGTTCCCGCTCTGCTCGGGGCCGTGTACCTGCTGATCAAACGCCGCGCCGTCTTCGATATTTTCGTTGTGGCCTGGGCCGCGCTGACCTTCGTCCTCTTCACGATAGCGGGGGAGCGAATGCCGTGGCTCTTGGTCGGGATAACGATGCCCTTGGCCGTGGTCGCAGGGCGCGCCGTGGGGATGCTCATGGAGACCACTGCCCAGTCTCCGCGCTGGCCTGGCCCCTACCTGTTTGGCGCCGTCCTCGGAGGGCTCGTGACCTACCTCGCGGTCTGGCTCGTGGTGTTCGAAGACCTCACGGACCGGCCCGGCATATGGATTGCTTTGGGCGCGCTTCCCGCCATTCTCCTCATCCTGCTGGTCCTGGGTTTCGTGACCAACCTCCGACGGCGGAGGGGAGCCGACCAGATTCCCCCAATGGTGGTGCTGGCCGCCACAGCCCTCGGAGTGCTCACCATCGCCGGACTTGCCACCGGGGCGACTGCCGTTCGGGCCAGCTACTCATATGCGGGCTTCGAGCGCCCGCAGGAGCTGCTCGTGTACTCGCAGACGGGACAGGAGACCACCTACGGGGCGGAGTGCTTGGGGAGTGTCGCCGAAGCGTCCGGCCTCGGACGCAACGGGCTGCGCATCTTCGTGGACGAATCGGACAACTTCGCCTGGCAATGGCGGTGGTACCTCCGCGACTACGGAGGAGTTACGTACCGCTCGCTGCATGACGAGCCCTTCGACACGTCATCAGAAGCTCCAGTCGATTACGACATCGTAATGATGAGCCAAGCCGTCGAAAACGCAAGCCGCGACGCCCTCGAGGGATTCGAACGCGTCGGGGAACTCCGGCACCTCTGGTGGTTCCCCAACTATGCCTACGACCAGTTGAGGCCCGCCGATGTCCTATCGGGGGTTGTTTCGCGCGAAGGATGGAGCACCGCACTCAACTACGTCCTCTGGCGGGAGCTGGCGACGGAGATGCAACGCTCCCGCGGCGTAATCTACGTCCACGGGACCCTGGCAGAGCACGCCGTCGGCTGCACCGACCTCCGCGCATTCTCCGAGACATAGGGGAGGCGCTCCTGAATAGCGGCGCCTCCGTGCCATCCCGGCCCCAATCCGTCGTTCCCGCGGACGCGGGAATCCAGGGTGGCCGGTAGGCCACACACCCCTCCCGCAGACGGGAGGGGCGCGCGAGCGCAGCAAAGCGCGGGGAGGAGAAGCGGCGGCGCGCAGACTTCCTAGGTCATAGCCCCCCCCCCCCCCCCCCCGCGCGCCACCCATCTCTGCTCCGGTCCTCTTGTATGTTGTCGGAGATGGCGGGGCAGGCCGTTGTCCTCTCGGTTGGAAGAGACCGTGGTGGAGCGAGGTCGCCCCGCCGCCCCCACCAGAGAGCCCGAACAGTTGCCGGGGCCAGAGCGAGCCCGCATCGCACAAGGACGGGCCAAGCAGGAGGAACGAAGTGTCTACTGTCCCTCAGAACGTGTTCGTCGGCATCGATGTCTCCGGGGACTGGCTGGACGTCGCCGTCCGGCCCACCGGCGCCGCGTGGCGCGCGGCCCAGAACGAGGACGCCATCGACGAACTGGTCCGGCAACTCGACGCGTTGCGGCCCCGGCTCATCGTCATGGAAGCCTCCGGCGGGTGCGAGCGGTTGCCGGCCGCTGCCCTCGCTGTGCTGGCCTCCCCGTCGCCGTGGTGAACGCCCGCCACGTGCGCGAATTCGCACGGTCCCAGGGGAAGCTGGCCAAGACGGACCGGCTCGACGCGGCGGTGATTGCCCACTTCGGCGAGGTCAGTGAACTCCAACCGCAACCGCCGGTCCCCGCAGAGGCGCGGGAGCTCGCAGCCCTCGTGACCCGCCGCCGCCAGGTCGTCCGCATGCGGACGGTCGAACTGCAGCACCGGAAGCAAGCGGTCCCTGTTGTGCGGCGCGGGATCGACCGGGCAATCGCCTTCTACAATCAAGAGTTGGAAGAGATCGATGAAGACCTGACGCGGCGGCTGCGGGAGTCGCCGCTCTGGCGGGAGCGCGACGAGCTGCTGCGCAGTGTGCCGGGCGTGGGGCCGGCGCTCACCTTTACCCTGCTGGCGGGCCTGCCCGAGCTGGGCGCCCTCAGCAACAAGCAGGTCGCCTCCCTGGTGGGCCTGGCGCCCTTCGCGCGAGACAGCGGGGAATTCCGTGGAGCGCGCACCTGTTGGGGCGGTCGCGCGGAGGTGAGGGCGGCCCTCTACATGCCGACGGTCACGGCGATGCGATGCAACCCGGTGATCAAGGAGTTCTATGCGCGCCTGGTGAAAGCGGGCAAGCCTCCGAAGGTGGCGCTCACCGCGTGCATGCGCAAGCTGCTGACCGTCCTCAACGCCATGCTCCGGCACGGGACTCCGTGGAACCCCCAGATGGCTTGACTTCCAACACAGTTGCTCCACCATCTGCGGGGGACAGCTAGAGAGGGGGCCGCCCCACCCGCCAATCAACGCCCCCGTACTCCCCTCCGTCACTCCCGCTCCCCAACCCGTCACAGACCCGGCCCCCCCACCCGTCTTTCCCGCGAAAGCGGGAACCCAGGACGCCCCTTTCCGTCATTCCCGCACAGGCGGGAACCTCGCAGCGGCGCGACAGCGCCGCGATCCATCCCCCTCTCCCCCGTCTGCGGGGAGAGCTAGAGAGGGGGCCGCCCCAATCAACGCCCCCCCAAACCCGTCACCCCCGCGCCCCCAACCCGTCACAGACCCGGCCCCTCACCCGTCTTTCCCGCGAAAGCGGGAACCCAGAGTGGCCGATAGGCCACACACCCCTCCCGTCTGCGGGAGGGGACGCGCAAGCGCAGCAAAGCGCGGGGGAGGAGAAGCGTTCGCCCGCCAATCAACGCGCCACCCCACCCGTCGTTCCCGCGAAAGCGGGAACCCAGGTATCGCCCCCCACCCCCCTTGACGCCACTGCCAAGCTTATGTCATAATACTGTCACATCCCAACATACACCCGACACACCAGCACCCCGAGCGGACGAGCCGCCGGCGCCATAGCAAGGCCCGGCGGCTCTTTTTTTGTTCCACCGGGCGCCACCCAGGAAAGGAGGACCCCATCAAACCCCCACGCCCCAAGGACGCCCCCATCGACCTCTCTCCCTATCGCGACGATCCCCTCGGGTTCGTCAAAGACGTCCTTTCCGGATCAGGCACCCCCTACGCCAAGCAGGAAGAACTCCTCAACGCCCTCGTCACTGACAAACGACGCGCTCCGTCGTCGGCTGCAACTCCTCCGGCAAGGACTGGGCCGCCGCCCGCGCCATCCTCTGGTGGATCGAGACTCGCCCCAAGGCCAAGGTCATCGTCACCGGCCCCACTCTCCGACAGGTCAAGGAGATCGTCTGGGAGGAGCTGCGCGCCGCCCACGCCGCCGCCAAACACCGCCTCGCCGGTTCCGTCCACGTCGGCGAGTACCGCGCAGGACCCGACCGCGTCGGCCTCTGCGTCATTTCCAACAACCAGCACAACCTCCAGGGCTTCCACTCCCCCGAACTCCTCGTCATCGTCACCGAAGCCCAGGGCGTCAAGCAGCCCTACTTCGAGGCCCTGAAGCGCCTCAACCCCAAGAAAATGCTCTTGTTGGGCAATCCCCTCTCCCTCACGGGCGAGTTCTACGACTCTCACCATGGCAAGAGTCCGCTCTACGAGCGCGTCTCCATCTCCGCCCACGACTCCCCCAACGTCATCGAGGACCGCCTCGACGCCCTGCCCGGCCTCGTCACCCCCGAGGACATCGAGGAGCGCCGCCGGGAATGGGGCCCGGACTCGCCCCTCTACATCGCCTCCGTCCTCGGCCAGTTCCCCGCCGCCCTCGAAGACTCCCTCACCTCCCGCGTCCACGTCGACGCCGCCATCGAGCGCTGGCGCGGCGAGTCCGGCGACTCCCTTCTCCCGTCCGCGGGAGGGGAGCGCGAGCGCAGCGACGCGCGGGGAGGCACCGCCCCCCTCATCCCGCCCAGCGACGGCCCCCACCTCAACATGCCCTGGCGCATGGGCGTCGACGTCGCTCGCTTCGGCAACGACAAGTCCGTCATCTGCCTCCGACGCGGCGACTGCGTCGAGCGCATCATCTCCTTCGAGCGCAAGGACACCATGCGCCTCGCCGACGAGGTCCGTGAGGTCGCCGAGACCCTCCGCGTCCCCGCCGTCTTCGTCGACGAGACCGGCGTCGGCGGTGGCGTGGTCGACCGCCTGAAGCAGCTCCGTGTCCCCGTCATCGGCGTCGAGGCGGGTGGCAAGGCATACCGCCCCGCCCAGTTCGCCGACATGCGGGCCGAGGTCTTCTGGGAGGTCGCCCGCCGTCTCCGCGAGGGCCAGATGTCCCTCCCGCCAGACGACGAGCTCGCGGGCCAGCTCCTAGCCCAGCGCTACGACATCTCGTCGGCGGGCCGCATCCACCTCGAGAGCAAGGCGACGCTCCGCCGCCAAGGCGTCCTCTCCCCCGACAAAGCCGACGCCCTGGCCCTCGCCTTCATAGAGCCCCCCAACATGAACGTATGGTTCTAATCCCTCCAGAATCCCTCCCCCGTCTGCGGGGGAGGCTACGAGGGGGCCGCCCCCCGTCATTGTTCGAAAGTCCCCCCCACCGTCTGCGGGGGAGAGTTAGAGGGATTCCCGCGCAGGCGGGAACCCGGTATCCCACGTCGCCACTGTGACATTTGCCCGTTGCGCAAACGATCCCTCGCCCCCTACCCTGTCTCCCATGCCCCAATCGCCCCCCACTCCCTGAGGTTGAACAGGACCGAGGTTCGTGGTGAGCCTGTCGGACCGCCCACCCCACTCGTAGACAGGGGCTGCTTTACGCCTGTCCCTTCCTTACCAAGGAGGGGCTAGGGGTAGTCCAGCCAGGAGTAAATGGCACTTAATGGCACGAAATGGCACTCTTTTTCGACGAGGCAGCCCCCACGCACTCGTAGGCCCGGGAAGTTACGAGTGGATGCATGAGACATCCTCGGACAAAACAAGCTCCAGCGGTCGTGCCATGCGCCGGATCGGCGCCGATTCGGCCTCGTCGTGCGCCGCCCCCGCTTCGCCCATCGCGTCATCCTGCATCATGCGTCGCAAGCGGGAGGGGGAGGGGGCTTGCTCGGATATACTCAACGAGATGACTGCTAACCCCACCACTCGAAACGTAGGCTGGGCTTGCTAACCAATCCGAGGTTCTGGACCGGGTTGGCGGTGACTGTCGGCTTCCTTGGCCTGCTGTTCCACCGCGCCGACTTCGGAGACATGGCCGATGCGCTCTCCGGCGCCAACTACGCCTACCTGGCGCCGGGGATCGCCGTCTACTTCGTATCGCTCTACTTCAGGTCGCTCCGATGGCAATTCCTATTGCGGCCCTTCGCGCAGACGAGAGCGGCGCGGCTGTATCCGGTGGTGCTGGTCGGCTACATGGCGAACAACCTGCTGCCGATGCGCGTCGGCGAGCTGGTGCGCAGTTACTACCTCTCCACCCGCGAGCCGGTCCGCGGCTCCACCGGACTGGCGACGGTCATCGTCGAGCGGGTCTTCGACGGTCTCACTCTGCTGCTCCTGCTTGTCCTGGGCGCGTTGTTCCTCCCCCTATCGGGACTGGCCGACCGGGTGAGCGAAGCCGTAAACCTGCCGGCGTGGGCCGTTGCGGCCGCGGTCTTTGCTCCCTTTATCGGCGTGCTGTCGTTGATGGTGCTGGCGGCGCTGCGGCCGGCGCCTTTCCTGGCGGTTAGTGGATGGCTGGCAAAGCGCCTCCCTCGTCGCTTCCAAGCGCTTGCGGAGGGCCTCGCCGAGCGCTTCATCCTCGGCTTCGAGGGCCTGCACCGGCCTGAGCGGCTGGCGGCAGTGTTCATGCTGTCGCTGCCCGTGTGGCTGACCGAAGGCGCGATGTACTTCATCATCGCGCTGGGGTTCGGGCTGGACGAGCATTTCGGGAGCCTCTGGCTGCTGGCGACAGCGACGCTGGTGGTGGTGTCGATGTCGAACCTCGCCACGTCAATCCCATCGTCACAAGGGTCGGTTGGGCCGTTCGAGTTCTTCGCCGCGCTTTCGCTCGTGTTCCTAGGCGTGGGCAGTGGGCTCGCGTCCGCCTATGCAATTGTGCTCCACCTCGCCCTCCTTCTACCCGTGATTGCTGCGGGGCTCATCCACTTGGCGGCGCGGAGCGTATCGCTGGGCCAGCTGACCAGCGGGCGCGCCGACAAGGCCGCGGGAGAACGCTCATGAGGGTTGGCGTCATCGGAGGCGGCGCGACGGGCCTTGCGGCGGCCTACGAGCTCGGTCTGCGTGGGCATCACGCCGAGGTGTTTGAGAGCGCGCCATTCCTTGGTGGTCAAGCCTCGACGTTCCCCGTCAACGGCGTGCCGCTGGAGCGCGGGTACCACCACCTTTTTCGCAGCGATACCTCGATGATTGACCTCATCGGCGAGCTGGGCCTAACGCACCGGCTCAAATGGATCGATTCGAACGTCGGCTACTACGCGAACGGTCGCCTTTGGAAGTTCACTTCACCTGTTGATCTGCTCATGTTCCGCCCGATGCCGCTCCTCGACCGCATCCGCCTCGGCCTGCTCACCTTGGGCCTGCAGCGGCGCAAGGAGTGGGCGTCACTGGAGCAAACCACGGCAACGGAATGGTTGCTGGCGCATGGCGGTCGCAAGGTCTACGGCGCCATCTTCGAGCCGATGCTGCGCGGCAAATTCGGACGCTACCACGACCAGATCACCATGGCGTGGCTCTGGAACAAGTTCGCCCTGCGCACCGCATCCCGAGGCAAGGGCCTGGCCGGCAAGTTCAAGGAGCAGCTCGCCTACCCCACCGGCTCTTTCGGCGAGATATTCGACGTGCTGGCCGACCGCATCCGGCAGCAGGGCGGCGAGATCCACGTCTCATCGGGCGTCCGAGAGGTGGTTGTAGAGGAGGGCCGTGTGCGCGGCCTGACCGTCAGCGTGGGAGGAGGCGAGCCGGAGCGCCGGGACTACGACCAGGTGCTGGCGACCGTGCCGTCGTTCATCTTCCCAAGGCTCGTGCCGGAGCTGCCGGCGGACTACCTGAGCAAGCTCACCGACAAGGTGTACCTGTCGGCAGTGCTCGTCATCCTCGTGCTGGATCGCCCCCTCAGTCCCCACTACTGGACTTACGTAGGCGACCGTTCGCTGCCGTTCCTGGGAATCATCGAACACACGAACTTCATTCCCGCGGAGCACTACGGCGGCGCGCACATCGTCTACCTGACCAACTACCTGGAGCGCGACGACCCGCTCTACAAGATGACCCCCGACGAGCTTTACAGGGAGTACGTCCAGCACCTAAAGAAGATAAACCCCGCGTTCGACGAATCCTGGGTCACGGAGTATCACCATCACAAGGTGGACGCCGCCCAGCCTATCGTGACGAGGGGCTACTCCGAGACGATACCCAGCCACCGCACGCCAATCCGCGACCTCTACCTCGCCAACACCACCCAGATCTACCCCGAGGACCGCGGCACGAACTACTCGGTCCGCATGGGCCGCCAAGTAGCCGCCCTCATGGCCGAGGACTTTCAGGGCTAGGGGTTGGCGGAAGGACAGACGACCGATAATATTCCCCCTCTACCAAGAAGGCCTACCATGCATCAGCACCAGCAATACCCAATTTCAGACCTATATGAGTGGATTCAAAGTGGCGCTCTAGTACTCGCGCCAGAATTCCAGCGCAGTGATATCTGGCAACCTTCGGCACAGAGCTATTTCATCGACACTCTCTTAAGGGATCTTCCTATTCCATCAATCTACATCCGCGTTGTCACAGACCGAGAAACTAGAACTAGCTACCGACAAGTTGTTGATGGGCAACAACGCCTAACTACAATAGTGAAATTCATCGACGGTAAACTCACGCTCGACAAACGATCCAACGAGTTCGCAGGGAAGAGCTACAACACTCTTGATGGTGAGGACCAGGAACGCTTCCTTGCATATCAGGTAGGCGTCGAACAACTCTTCGGAGCTGATGACGATACCGTTCTCGGCATCTTCCATAGGATCAATGCCTATGGCCTTTCATTGAACAGACAGGAGTTGCTCGGCATTATCCTCGAAGGAGCCACCGATGGCGGTCAACCCAGAATCGACAAGCTTTACGAGAAATACGGCGCAGGCATCCCAAACGTTTTGGAAGAACGCTTCGATGAAGTCTGTAGTAGCATAATCGAGCATCTCCCCGACGTACTGACAACCAAATTAGGTACAGGGCCACATTTCATGATGATATTCGCCGCTGTTGCCCATGTCGCCCTTCGAGGCTTACCGAAGGGCGACATGGGCGGAGAGCATCCCGACCTACCAGCCTTGGATCCCCTCGCCCTCAGCGATCCCGCCGCTGCGTCCCCGAATCTCCTCGTGCTCGCGGACATATTTGATTTAGATCCAGACGATGTCCCAGAGCGACTGAAAAACTTCAAAGTGGCAATAGCAGGTACAACACAACGAATAAAGAGCCGTAGTCGGCGATTCGTGACAATCTATCGGGCCCTGCTGCCTGATCCAATATAGCGATGTCCCTAAGTCGCCTTGATGCCGTAGAACGTAGTTTCCTATTCGACTCTGAGGAACTCCACTGCAGATTTCTCAATGTGCTGCAGGACTCAGCAAGCGCTGGATGCCAGAGTGCAGGCTTTGAGGAGGCCATTCTTGTCCTCGCACTGATTGACTACCCACGCGCTCACAAGTTCTCCCAGTGGTGGTTAGACCCACAAGAAGTACCACTAGGGCGGTCTGAATACTTAGGACTGCGCCGATCTCCTCAAGCGAAGCCGACATCGACTGTTTACTCGTGATTCCTGCGCTTTCGGAGCCTCTCGCCCCTTTCAGGAACACACTAATCTACAAGAATATCTCACGCTACGTGTTGGATCTCGCCGCAGTCATAGATCAACTCTATCGAGTTGCTAAAGTGGGGACACGCATTGTTCTTGTTGTCGCTGACAACGTGATTGCAGGAACAGTCTTTCCAGTTTCCGCTATTATTGAAGATTTACTCAACCGCAGCGGCTTCTCCTCAGTAGTAGCAACCGGTCGCACTATCAAACATACGAGAAGGCGCTATCCCTTTGGTATCAACGGATTTGCTGGCCCTATGAAGGACGAGTACCTGGTCACGGGAGTTAAGTAATCCAATCCTTAATGAGGAAGGTCATCTAGAGCCCCGCTCCCCTGGCTTCTCAGGCGGCGTTGCGAAGAACATCGCGACAGTCATAACCGAGAAGATGACGGCGAAAACAGCGAACGGCACGGTGTAGGAGCCGGTCCACTCGAAGAGCAGGCCTGTGAGGACGGGGCCGCTTGGACTTACGATGCGGAAGGGCGCGCCAAAGGCTCTTATCGCCCCCAGATGCTCCCGCCCGAAGTACTCGGCCCACAGCATCTGCTCGACGATGTTCCCGGCGCCTGTGGCCGTCCCGAATAGCAACGCGAACGTCACCGCGAGCGGATAGTTGTCCGCTATGAGCAGCACGAGCATCGAAAGAACGAACAAGCCGCTCATCATCATCGCGCCGAAACGCACCTGGATGTGCTCGAATGCGAAGCCCCATGGCAAGCCGGTCAGCGCGGAGGTCGCCGCGAAGATGGAGAGCGTGCTAACAGCGAGACCCTGCGCCAGTCCGCGGTCCTCGAAGTTGATGACCATGTGCAGGTTGATCGAGCCCAGCGCGAACCGCTCGACGATCACGAAGAAGAGGAGCAGCCAGAATGCCCGGGTCCGCTTAGCCTCGGCGAGCGTGAACGAGACGTCTCTAATTTGCCGCGCGATGTCCCTTCCACTCCCCCGTCCCCCGGCACGCGCAGCTTCCAGTTCCTGTGGGCTCATGTTCTCGATCGTCATGCCTAGGTCCTCGGGGCGGCGTCGCATGTAGAGGAGCGAGGGCAGGATGATGAGCGCCGCGGTCAGGCCCGCCAGCGATAGGAACGCCTCACGCCAGCCCGCGATGGCCATGATTGCGAAGATCGCCATCGGCATCAGCGCCTGGCCCGCGCGCTGGCCGACGCCCCTGATGGCGATGACCCGTCCGCGCCGTCGAAGGAACCAGTTGGACAGGGCAACGCCCGTTCCCACCTGGATGCCCGCAAGGGCCGAGCCTCTGCCCACCCCAAAGGCCAGCCAGAACTGCCACGGCTCCTGCATCCACGACAACCCCATCATCGCCAGGGCAATGATCACGCCGGCCGCCACGATCACCATGCGGGAGCCGTAGCGGTCCAGCAGGCGGCCGGTCAGCATCTGGAAGAGCGACCCCGTCGCGCTGCCGATGGTGAACGCGAGGGAGATGGTCGCGCGGTCCCAGCCAAGCTCCTCCTCGATGGACGAGAAGAAGATACCCAAGACCGGCCCGAACATCGGCGCCATGCCGAACGCTGCGACCGTCGACGCCCAGAGGATGGCCCAGCCATAGTAGACGCGCTTAAACGGCCAGAGCCTGGGGATTCGGGGGGATTCGACAGTTGGCGATTCCATGATGAGGCACGAGCATAATACGCTCACGCACACGCCCCAGCAGGCCATATACTTTTCGGGTTGCCTCAACTGAAGGCGGGCTATCCCAACGAGAGGCGGAATGGCAATGGCGGACGCCGCCGCGACCAAGCGGGCCCAAGAGCTGCGCAATCAGCTCAACCTGCACAACTACCAGTACTTCGTGCTCGACAGTCCCCTGATTACGGGACGCCGACTACGACCTCCTCATGCGCGAGCTGCGGGCGCTGGAAGAGGCAAACCCAGACCTCGCAAGCTCCGACTCGCCGACGCAACGGGTCGGAGCAGCGCCTTCACCCGAGTTCAAGGAGGTCGAACACCCACGGCCCATGCTCAGCCTCGGCAACGCGTTCGACGACGACGAGCTCGCCGCATGGCGACGTCGCGCCGCGGGCATCCTCGAACGCGATGATTTCGCGATGGTCTGCGAGCCCAAAATCGACGGCCTGGCCATCGCGCTCACCTACGAGCATGGACGGCTCGTGCGGGGGGCGACCCGCGGCGACGGCGCGCGGGGCGAGGACGTGACCCCGAACGTGCGGACCGTGCGCTCCGTGCCCCTCGTCCTGCAGTCGGTAGAGTCGGCGCCTCCACGCATGGAAGTGCGCGGCGAGGTGTACTTCCCAAGGGACTCATTCGCGAGACTCAACGAGGAGCGTTCCGAGCGGGGCGAGCAGATGTTCGCGAACCCCCGCAACGCCGCTGCCGGCTCGCTGCGGCAGCTAGACCCCTCTGTCACCGCCGGGCGCCGACTCGCCATCTGGATCTATCAGTTGGGTTGGGTAGAAGGCGCCGTGACTCCAACGACGCACTGGGAGACGCTGCAATGGCTCCGCAGCCTCGGCTTCCGCGTCAACCCGGAGATCGAGCGTACCGATTCGCTGGACGGCGTCATCGCCTACCACCGGCAGTGGGTCGAGGAGCGCGACGCCAAGAACTATCAGACCGACGGCGTCGTCGTGAAGATCGACTCCATCGCGTACCAGAGGCACCTCGGATTCGTGGGGCGCGAGCCCCGGTGGGCGGTCGCGTACAAGTTCCCCGCCGAGAAGGCGGTCACACGGCTGCTCGACATCGGTATCAACGTTGGGCGCACCGGCAGCTTGAACCCGTACGCCGTGCTCGAGCCGGTGCAGGTCAGCGGCGTTACCGTCCGCCAGGCGACGCTGCATAACGAGGACGACATCCGCCGGAAGGACATCCGCATCGGCGACTACGTCTTCGTGGAGCGCGCGGGCGAAGTGATACCGCAGGTCATCGGCCCCGTAACCGAGCGCCGGACGGGCAGCGAAACGCCATTCGAGATGCCCCGCCTGTGCCCGGAATGCCAGACGGCAATCGTCCGCGAGGAAGGCGAGGCAGCGCACCGGTGCGTCAACGCGCAGTGCCCGGCGCAGCAGTACGAGCGCATCAAGCACTTCGTATCGGGAGCCGCAATGGACATCGACGGCCTCGGAGAGAAGCTCGTGGCGCAGCTCCTCGACACCGGACTCATTAACGACTCCCCAGACCTCTACCGACTCGGCAGGGAGCAGCTGGCGCAGCTGGAGCGGATGGGGGAGAAGTCGGCAGACAACCTGGTTTCGGCCATCGCCGCAAGCAAGGAACGCCCCTGCCCGCCGTCATCTCCGGGCTGGGCATTCTGCACGTCGGGGGCGAGACTGCCGAGCTGCTCGCCCGGCGGTTCGGGAGCGTCCGCCGGCTCATGGCGGCCAGCCAGGAGGAGTTGGAAGCCGTGCCTGGAATCGGCCCCATCGTAGCGACGGCTATCGTCAGCCACTTCCGGAACGAGGGGAACCAGAGAATCGTCACCAATCTCGGGGAGGCTGGCGTACGCCTAGAATCGGACGCGGACACCAATCAAGAGGACACCCCGCAGGTATTCGAGGGCATGAGTTTCGTCGTCACCGGCCGCCTCGAAGGCTTCACACGGTCTGAGGCCGAGTCGTTCATCAAGGACCGAGGCGGACAAGTCAGCGGGAGCGTCAGCAGTAAGACCAACTTCGTGGTCGTGGGAGAGGACCCCGGCACGAAGCGCGACGATGCCGTGCGCTTAGGCGTCGAGATACTATCGGAGGAAGGGCTCGTGGAATTGGCGGGCGGGGCGAGGGGCGATGAGTAGCGGTCTGCTGGACTGGTTTCGGAAAGAACGCCAGCACGACGGCGGCGGGCGGTCCCTCGCGGTGATAGGCCTCGGCAACCCGGGCCCTCGGTACGCGGATACGAGGCACAACGCGGGGTTCATGTGCATCGACCTGCTGGCGTCCAGGCTCGGCATCAAGCTCGACGACAAACGCAAGACAGCGGTCTTGGGCGAAGGGTGGATAGACGGTCGGCGGGTCGTGTTAGTTAAGCCAAGGACGTTCGTGAATCGTTCCGGCGAGGCGGCGAAGTACGTGCTGGACCGTCACCGAATCAGTCCCAGCTCCCTGCTCATCGTTCTCGACGACCTCGATCTGCCGGTCGGCGGCATCCGGCTCCGTGCGGCTGGCGGCTCGGGCGGACACAACGGCCTTAA
>CBDFLP010000002.1:0-29936 GCA_965249325.1 Dehalococcoidia bacterium
CAGACGCCGCGGTGTTTGCATCGGTCGCGGGAGTCCGCAACGTCATTGCCAACGACAAGCACGTCGAGATGTCCTTCGACGGAGACATGGGCGAACTCCTGAAGGCGGCGACCGACCGCTACGGCGTTGCGGACATCAAGACCAGCGAGGCCGACCTCGAAGAGATCTTCCTCACCTACTACAAGAGCGACAGGGAGGACTGACGTGGGGTTTGCCAACATCTTCCTCAAGACCGCACGGGACCGCTGGTTGGGGTGGGCGATTGCTGCCGCCAGCCTCACGCTGCTCCTGCTGTTCGGGATGTCCACCTACCGCGAGATCGACCTCTCGGTCTACTCCGGATTGCCCGAGGCGTACCGATCGCTGCTTGGCATCGGAGACGATGTCGACGTAGGCGGGCTGGCCGTAGGCTATGTCTTTGGGTCGTTCGGCGCCGTTGTCGTGGCAGTGATGGGCCTCGTGATGGGCGCGGCGTCCATTGCCGGCGAGGAGAGGAACGGCACGATGGGCATTCTCCTCGCCAATCCCAGGAGCCGTACACGCGTCCTGCTGTCCAAGGCTGCAGCCCTCGTGCTGCTCACGGCCCTGACGGTCTTTGTCATGTGGCTTCTCGTCCATCCCATCGCTGGGTTGCTGGGCGTAGAGATCGGCGGCCTGGAGGTCGAGGCTTTGGCGCTTCACCTGTTCTTCAACGCCGTCTTCTACGGGACGCTGGCCCTGGCCATTGGCGCCGTGACCGGCAACCGGGACACCGCGACGGGCGGGACATCCGCCATCCTTGTGCTGTCCTTCTTCGCGGTCGGCCTATTGCCCCTTATTGAGGGATTGGAGGACCTGCGTAAGGCCCTTCCCTGGTACTACTTCGACGGCAGCGACCCCGTTTACAACGGCATTGCCTGGGGTCACCTGGCTGTGCTGATTCTCGGGTCGGTCCTGTTCCTGATAGCGGCCGTCATCGGGTTCAATCGACGGGACCTGAAGGGCCAGTCCGTCGGGACGACCCTCCTGGACAGGGTCCGAAGCAACCCACACCTGAACAGGTTGGTCGGACGTCTTGCCGGCTCCGCGAGGGTCTCATCGATAAGGGTCAAGACCTCGTCGGATTACCAGGTGCTTCTCCTGGTCACGTCGGCAGCGATGTTCCTGATGATGGGTGTGATGCTGGGCCCGATGTACGCATCCCTTCCGGAAGAGACGTTGTCCGCCTTTGAGAACTTCCCCGAAGAACTGATCGCCCTCTTCGGTGGAGGCGACCTGAGCACCCCCGAAGGGTGGTACACCCTTGAGACGTTCGGCTTGATGGCCCCGCTCTCGGTCATCCTGGTGACCGCCGTCATGGGCGCGGGCGCCCTCGCCGGGGAGGAATCGCGCCGAACGATGGGGCTGCTGCTTGCCAACCCGGTCAGCCGGCACAGGATTGTGCTTGAAAAGGCCGTGCCGATGGCCCTCTTCGGCATCCTCGTCGGTGTTGCAACCTTCGCGGGCGTGGCCCTCGGGTCCGCGCTCGGCGACCTCGGGATGGACATCGGCAATATCGCAGCCACCTCAGCGCTCCAGGTGCTGGTGGGGTTGGTTTTCGGGACCCTTGCGCTGGCCCTCAGCGCGGGCACGGGGCGCACCGGCGTCGCGATTCTCGGCGCTGCGGGCGGGGCGCTGGTCTTCCACCTGCTGACTTCGTTGGCAAACATCAGCGATGGCCTTGGAGTCATTGCATGGCTGTCGCCGTTCCACTACTACCTGGGCAGCGACCCGCTCATCAACGGCATGGACTGGGATGGCGCCGCTGTGTTAGCCGCGCTTTCCATCGTGTTGTTCGGCCTGTCGTTCGTCCTGTTCCAGTGGCGAGACATCAGACAGCGGTGATAGGGCTTCCCGTCCTGCGTTGTTGTCCACGCAGACATCTGCTCCTCATGCCAGCGGGCGCCATCAGTCAAAGGCGGCGTGCCGTCGGATAAGGAGCACGATGCCCGAGGTCCGCATCGACGAGCAGCTTTGTGTGCGTGGTCGTCGAGACGGACCTCGAACCGTATTCGACTCTGAGCGAGCGATGGCCGGTCATGCAAGACCGACCAGCCGGTCCTGCCTTAGCTCTGGCGCATCCTTGTCGCGATGAAGACTCCACCGGCGAGTCCCACCACGCCGATCACGATTACCACGATGACCCACAGCGGGAACCCCCCGCCTCCGGTGTCCGCCTCGGACGACGTTGGTGCTGCCCTGGGTGTCGGTGTAGGCGGCGCCGTGGGCTCAGGCATGGGCGTGGCTGTGGGTGTCGGCATGGGCGTGGCCGTAGGCTCGGGCATGGGCGTAGGCTCAGGCATGGGCGTGGCCGTAGGCTCAGGCATGGGCGTGGGCGTAGGCTCAGGCATGGGCGTGGCCGTAGGCTCAGGCATGGGCGTGGCCGTAGGCTCAGGCATGGGCGTGGGCGTGGGCTCAGGCATGGGCGTGGCCGTGGGCTCAGGCGTGGGCATGGCCATGGTCGGCGCCGACGTGGCCAGACTCCGAGCGGTCTTGCTGGTGCCCTGTCCGTCGGTGTAGGACGCCGTCGCGCGCAGGTGCTTGGCCGTGTCCTCGGCCGCCGGTGTGTAGGCGCCCGACGTCGCCGCCTCGATTACCGTCCAGCCGATCGAACCGTCCGAGGAACTCTCCCATTGCCACGTCAAGCCGCTGACGGCGCCGTCGCTATCGGTAAGAGTGGCCGTAAGCTCCATTCCAACCTGGGGCTGCGCCGACGACAGGGTTACCGTACCTTCCTCGTCTGTCACCGTGATGGTCACCGTGGTGGTGGCCCCGGCTCCGGATGGGTCCGCCACCGAAACCTCGACTTCATAGCTGGACTGTGTCTCGAAGTCCAGTGCGGCTTTGGTCTTCAGCTGCCCCGATGATTCCTCGATGTCGAACGACCCGGCGTCGGGGCCGCCGAGCGTGTAGGTCAATGCGTCGTTCTGGGCGTCCGCGGCCGCAACCGGGTTGCCGATGTTCACACCCGCGGGCGTGTTCTCCGTCACGCTCCCTGTGCCGGTCTCCTCGGCAGGGAACTCGGGGGCGCTGTTCACCACGCCCTCGGATATGGCCTGCGCGGTCTTGCCGGCGCCGTGTCCGTCGGTGTAGGACGCCGTTGCGCGCAGGTAGTTGCCCGCGTCGGCGTCGGAAGGGGTGTGACTGTTCGACGCTCCACCCTCGATCGTTGTCCAGCCGGTCGTGCCGTCCGGGGAACTCTCCCATTCCCACCTTGTGTCGCTGACACTGCCGTCGGGGTCCGTAAGAGTAGCCGTTAGCTCCATTCCAACCTGGGGCTGCATCGACGGCAGGGTTACCGTACCGTCCTCATCCACGTTCGTCACAGTGACGGTCACCGTGATGGTGGCGTCGGTCGTCGTGTCAGCATTGTGGTCCGCGTCCTTGCCGTCGTGGACCGACACGGTCACGGAGTAGCTGGGCTGTGTCTCGAAGTCCAGCGCCGCTTTGGTCTTCAGCTGCCCCGATGATTCCTCGATGTCGAAGGACGCGGCACCGGCGCCCCCAAGCGTGTAGGTCAATGCGTCGGCGTCGGTGTCAGTGGCCGCAACCGGGCCGCCGATGTTCTCACCCGCGGACGTATTCTCCGCCACGCTCCTCGCCCCGGTCTCCGCGGCAGGAAACTCGGGGGGGCTGTTCTTGCGCTGCCTGCCGAACTCCTGCCATGTCGCGACGCCGTCGCCATCGAAGTCAACTTTGAGGACCGGAAACTGGCTGTCTGTGCCAAAGTCCCAGAAGTCATCGATGCCGGTCACACGGTCGTCATCGTCGTCGGCGTTATCCAGGTCAGCGTCCCAGGCTCTGTAGATGCCGGTGTAACCGGTGGGAGCCTGCAACCTGGCGGTGGTCGTTCCGTCGACACCCGCCGCGTCCCCATCTCCAACTCCGGTCGCCTGGCCGGAGGTTTGGGTGTCCCAGTAACTACCGCTGATCGTGGCGGAAGTGCCATTGCGTCCGACCAGCCCTCCGACCCTTAATTCGCCTGATACGGCACCGGCAGCGAAGCTGTCGTAGATCTCGTCGCTAGCGGACCCGGCCAGCCCTCCGACACTTGATTCGCCTGATACGGCGCCGGTAGCGTAGCTGGCGATGATCGGGCAGTCCTGGGTCTCTCCGACCAGCCCTCCCCCACCTGATTCGCCTGATACGGCGCCGGTAGCGTAGCTGGCGATGATCGGGCAGTCCTGGGTCTCTCCGACCAGCCCTCCCCCACCTGATTCGCCTGATGATACGTCGCCGGTGGCGTAGCTGGCGATGATCGGGGGGTCATTTATACATATGCCGACCAGCCCGCCGGCACGGCCCGTCATGCTCGACACTCTGCCGGTGGCGTAGCTGGTGACGATCGGGCCCGCGTAATTCTGCCCGACCAGCCCGCCGACGCTGCTTAAGCCTGATGCGTCGCCGGTGGCGTAGCTGGTGACGATCGTGCCACTGCCGCCATTCTGCCCGACCAGCCCGCCGATGCCTAAGCTGACCCCGGAGACGTTGCCGGTGGCGTAGCTGGTGGTGATGTCGCCGTTATTCTCTCCGACCAGTCCGCCGGCGAACGCTCTTGGGCTTGATACGCTGCCGGTGGCGTAGCTGGCCCTGATCGTGCCACCGCTGCCATTCACCCCGACCAGCCCGCCAATCGAATCCCAACTTCCTGATACGTTGCCGGTGGCGTAGCTGTCAACGATCGTGCCACTGCTGCCATTCAGCCCGACCAGCCCGCCGACGCGTTGGTAGCCTGATACGGCGCTGGTGGGGAAGGAGGGACTCGAACCCTCATGCCCTAGGGGCACATGATCCTAAATCATGCGCGTCTGCCATTCCGCCACTTCCCCAGCGGCTTCCGCCCCTTTAGCCTACAACAGCACGAGGTCTGCAACAGCGGGACGCAGGCTAGAACGGATTCAACGCCTCGGCCTCGATGCGATCGATGTCCGGAAAGCCGGACTGCCGGTAGCGCTCCCTCCCGTCGCCGGCGAAGACGATGAACGTCGGCGTCAAGCTGACCCCGTACCGCCATGCGGCGGCTTTCCCCACGTCCTCGGCCAGGTTGAGCCGCACCACCTCGGCTTCGCCCCCCAGACGCGCCTCCAGGCCGTCGACGCTGCGCTTACTGATAAGACAGACCGTACAGTTGTCGGAGTAGACCTCGACCACGACGCTCTGGCCGCTGCCAACCAGAGAATCGACCTCCGCGATGGTCGCGACGTCGCTCGGACCGTGGCGGGCGCTCAGATAGCCCGCCCCCAGTACGAGGGCGATGAGTGTGAGTGCGATGGCTACCTTCAGGTTCCCCCGGTTCGTCCAGGCGTAGTAGAAAATCACGCCCACGATGATTACCAGGGCGATGACCGCTGAGTTGTTGCTGATGAACGACCACATGGCTGAAGTTAAGATGCCGTTCGCAGGCCGACCGTTGCTTGACAGAGCGAAGACGCACTCTGAGGATACGCCGCGCCCGGAGCGTAGGACGACTCCTCCAGAAGAACGACATTCCCCGATCGAGAGTCAGGCAAGGGCCTCAGGAGGGCGCGATGACAGTCCAGATTGCCAACGTAACGTTGGAGAACGCCGAAGAGAAGTACGTGGAGATGAGCCACGGCACGACACGCTACATCGATGCGGGCGCCGGGTATCCCACCATCCTGTTGCATGGCGTGGGGTACGCCGAAGGGGCGCACAACTGGCTCCTCAACATCGGCCCGCTCTCCCAGCGGCTGCGGGTCATCGCGGTCGACGCGTTGGCCTGGGGCAAGGGCGAGGGCTGGCTGCAGCAGGAGTACTCCTTCGCCTACCTCGTCGACTTCCTCCGCGAGTTTCAAGACGTCCTCGGCCTCGAGCGGACGAACTTGGTCGGACACTCCATGGGCGGCTGGATAGCGTCGCTCTTCGGCTACGAGAGTCCCCATCGGCTGAACAAGCTCGCGCTCGTGGCGAGCGGCGGCGCGATGCCGCGCCAGCTGAGGAGCATGGTGGAGTTCAAGCCGCCGACGAGGGACGAGATTCTGGCGGGGCTGCAGGCTCGAGTGAAGGCGGACGTCGACCTCGAAGCGCTCGCCGACTACCAGTACGCACTGACCCAAGACCCGGAGCGGCTCGGCGCCTACCAACGTGTGCTGAACCACATGAATAACATGGAGACGCGCAGCCGCTACAACACCGTGCGCCGCTTCCCCCACATTCCCGTCCCCACCCTCGTGGCCTGGGGCAGAGACGACGCGGTCAACGCCTTAGAGATGGGTCAGATGACCCACGACGGCATCCCCGGCTCCAAGATGGTGGTCTTCGACTGCGGGCACTTCATTCCGACCGAAGCGCCAGACGAGCTGAACGCCGCCCTCCTCGACTTCCTCCCCGACTAGGGCGAGAGGAATCGAGGGTGAAGGACCTCTAACCCCTGTCGTCTCCTGCGCTGCCGCCCTAGTCCAATACGTCCACCTGGAACAGCCAGCTGCCTGCGACGCGCGTGTCGAGCTGATCAAGCCCGTCTTCCTTCTCCAGGATGCGCGAGAGAATCGTCCGCTTCTCGTCCGAGTCGCGGACCGGCGTGGCGCGCACGCGCAGGTCGCGCTCCACGCTCTGCTTCAGGTGGTACGTGAACTCCGGGTTGGCGATCAGGTTCGCCGCCCAGTCGCGCGTCCCCGGGTTGTTCGACAGGTAGATCTGGCCGTCGAGACAGCGCAGACGCACCTCCTTCCGGTGCGCGTTTCCAGTCTTGCGGCCGGTCGTCGTGATGTCGACCAGCCGATCGTTATCGAGCGCGTTGCGAACGTCGGCGTCCAATGGGTGGCCTCCTGAGGGAATGATCGCCGTGCGGCGGGGCTACCGCGCGGCGGAGCTGGGCGTCGTGTACGTGTGCGTGATGACTTCCCAGACGTGGCCGTTCTCACATTCAAAGTAGAAGCCGCGTCCCTGGTGCTTGTGATTGATCTCGCCATCCGTACGCGAGCCCGGCCCGCTCCCGTACGCGATTCCCTCGTCCTTCACCCGATGCAGGATGGAGTCGAACTCCTCATCGGAAGCGAGGAAGGCATAGTGGTTCGAGCGCGGCGACTCGGAGTTGTCGAAGTCGAGCGTGAGCTTGTCGTTGATCTTGACCGGCGCGAAGTGCCCCCAAGGGCCTTCGTACGCCAGGCCGAAGACGCGCGCGATGAACTCGGCCGACTTCACCTTGTCGTATGCGGGAACGATGGTGTGATCGAGTTGGAGCGGCATAGCTGGCCTCCCGATGCGTTACTGCGTTGCCTCCACAGCATACCCCCGCCCGCAAGCTTGCGCAGCAAGCCGACTCTTCTGCGAGGGGGACTCGCTCGATGGTAGGCTACGCCGTGCGCGTCAGGCGCAAGGGCAGCGAGCAAATGATTATCGACATGCACACCCACATCGTTCCGAAGGACTTCCCCTCCCTCCCCGAGCGGGCGTCAGGCGACGCCTTCCCCTCCATGGACCCGAAGGACGAGGAGCGCTCCACGATCATGATCAGCGGGCGCGAGTACCGCACGGTGCGCGACGTCTGCTGGGACGCGCCAAAACGCGCGGCGGAGATGGCCGGCCAGGGGACCGACAAGCAGGTGCTCTCTCCTCTGCCCGAGCTGCTGATGTACCACCTCGACCCGAAAGACGGCTCCGACTTGGCGCGGCATCTGAACGAGACCATCGCGGGCATGGTCGCGGACGAGCCCGACCGCTTCTACGGCCTCGGGTCCGCTCCCATGCAGGACATCGAGTTGGCCGTCGCGGAGCTGCGCGCCATCAAAGAGCTCGGCCTGCATGGCGTCGAGATCCGATCGAACATCGAGGGCCGGAGCCTCGGCGAGGAGGAGTTCCGCCCCTTCTTCCGGGAGGCGGCGGCGCTGGGCTTGGCAGTGTTTCCCCACGCCAACAGGCCGACCTTCGCGGACCGGCTCGCGCACATCCCCGCGGTCGTCGCGGATGCTCCGCTTGGCTTCCCCATCGAGTCTGGACTCGCTGGCGCGTCGATTATCTGGAGCGGCCTGCTGGACGAGCTGCCAGACCTGCGCGTTTGCATCAGCCACGGAGGCGGCGTCCTTATGCAGCTCCTCGCTCGAAGCGACGAGAACTGGCACAGCCGCGACGCGGTCCGCAAGCTGCTGCCGCGCTCGCCCATGGACTACGCCTCGATGCTGTACTACGACGACATGGCGTTCGGCACGGCGCCCCTGCGCTACCTCATCGACCAGGTGGGCGCGAGCCAGGTGATGATTGGCTCCGACTGGCAGGGCACGGGACCGAAAGTCCCCTCCCCCGAGGAGGAGTTCGACGCCCTCGGCCTCAGCCCCGCCGAACGCGACCTCATCGGCTGGAAGAACGCCCTCAGCTACCTCGGCGAGGCGTAGGCGAACCCTACTCAGGAACCCCTACGCACGGCTCCCCGTAAGGTAGTCCGTCCCCACTCGCTCATGCCAGCCGCACGCCGCGTTGCCTTCAGCGCAAGGCGACAGCCGAGCTACGCCCTGCTGTCGCCCGTGTACGAAGACGTCCGGCCGGGGCCGACGAAGCGGTTGCCGTCGACTGTCGCGATGTCCTCAGCGGGGAGCGACGCTTCTTCTCCCACGGCCGCTTCCGCCCCGCCCAGTACTTCAACGTAGCGCACGCTCGCGCTTTCGCCGTCCGCGCTCACCTCCAACAGTTCGACAACGTCTCCGCCGACTGTCACGAGGCGAGCGCCTGCCTCAATGCCTTGTAGGTTCATACTGCTACTCCGAAACTCCCTCTTCTACCCCGGCGATACCTCGACCGTTGTCTTGGCCGACTGCGGGAACGGGGGCGGCAGCGGTGCGCCGATTCGCTTGGCGTACTCCAGGTTCAGCGGGTTGAACTTGCCCGACGAGCCCGCCGAGATCGCCTCGCCGCCGCGGTGCGGGTTCTTGGGAGTCGCCAACTTACCCTCGATAACCTCGTCGTCCATACGGTCGAACGGCATCCAGAGAATGTCGTTCTTGGCGGGGTCTCTGAACACGTTCATCGGCTCCCCGCCGTCCTCCACCAGCTGCATCTGCTCCATGAGCATGCGGCGGAAGAGAATGATGCCCATGTCCGACTGCCCCAGCTTCTCCGTATTGCGGCGCATGCGCGGGCCCTGCGATGTCCAGGCGAAGTGGTCCTGTCCGCTGTTGTTGTCGAGCTGCCCCCAGATGGGTTGGCCCGCCTCGTCCACGCCCGCGATGGGCACATGGTAGACGGGGATCTCGTCCTCCCGCTGGTTCGGGTTCTCGCCCTCACGGGGCCAGTCCGAGTAGTAGTAGACGTAGTAGGTGTGGGTGTCGTCTATCGGCACGCGGATCTGGAAATCGTGCCCGCCGGTGCCCGACTCGAGGTTCGGGAAGAGTATCGGGTGCCCGTACTTCCAGCCTATCGACTCCTCCTGCTCCTCGCCCTCCAGCCAGCGATGCTTGAGAACGCCGTGCTCGAACCTGCTGCACGAGGCGGAGACATGCCGCATGGTGCGGCCCGCCTTGCGCCAGTATTCGAAATCCTCGTTCGGCTCCGGCGCGCGCTTGCCGTAGATGTCGCCTCGGTGCTTCAGCACGCCGACCCGCTGGAGAGCGTACTTCGAGAAGTAGCCGTGGAGGTACTCCCCGTGGATGGGGTCCAGGGAGTTCTCCATGATCTGGAGCCAGTTGCAGGTGACGACCGTCCAGCCAATGCTCCTGACTCTGCCCTCCTCCACGAACGGGTAGTAGTGGGGCAGCAGCGGGGCCGGCTGCGGGCCGAGGTACGCGAAAATGAGGCCGCCAAGCGTCTGTACCGGGTACGCCTTCATCCGCACGCGCTGGGGGAAGGTGGAGTCGGCAGGCTCGGCGGGCATCTCCAGGCATTGGCCCGTCTCGTCGTACAGCCAGCCGTGATAGGGACAGCGCAGCCCTTTCGGCTCGGGGATGCCCCACAGCATGTTGACGCGCCGGTGGGCGCACGAGGCGTCGATAAGGCCGAACGTGCCGCTCTCATCCTTATAGAGGACCAGGTCCTCCCCCAACAGACGTATCGCCTTGGTGGGGTTCTCGTTGAACTCCGACACTCCCGCTATGGGCTGCCAGTACCGGCGCATCAGCTCGCCCATCGGCGTGCCCGGGCCCACTAAAGTCAGCCTATCGTTTTGCTCTTCGGTCAACATGGGCCATCCTCCTCAAACTAATTCCGTCTCTTTGCTCCGCGCAGATTGCCACTTACGGGCCGATGCGTCAACGCATGCGCCAACGATTGCGGACCGCTAAGCCCCTTTGACGCGGCGAATGAACTCCAAATCGTCGGCCTTCGGCGCGCCGTCGGTCTCCTCGAAGGCACCCGCAGCGTAGTTCCGTCCTATCGCCTCGATCAGCTCCGGCTTGGCCGCGTAGTAGCTCATCGTACGGCTGAGCAGCTCGTCCCAGCGGGCGGCGATAGCCTTCGCCTCCGAGCTCGACGGGTCGAGGCTGTGCGCGGCCCTAACCTCGGCTAGCAAGACAGTCCACTCCTCCTCGACAGCTTTGAGCTCCTCCGCCGGTATGTCGTTCCGCAGCTCCTCGAACTGCTTCATTTGCTCAGGCGTGTAGTGCTTCTCCATGTCCTCGCTCCTATTGTTCGTCCCGGCCCCAACCGCAGCGGCCGCCTCGAGCACCAGATCCCAGTCCCACGCGCCCTTTGCCTTTCCAGCGTCCAGGACGCGGCCTATCGCCGTGTCGATGCGGCGCAGCTCCGCAACGCGCTCCTCGATCCCCCGCCGCTGCGCCCTCAACGATGCCGCGACATCGAAGCCGGGCCGGTCGAGCAGGTCGCCGATGCGCTTCAGCGGGAAACCGAGGTACCGCAGCGTCAGCACCTGCTGCAGACGCAGCAGATCGGCCTCCGCGTAGAGCCGGTATCCCGCCTCCGAACGCCCCGACGGCGTCACGAGGCCAAGCCGGTCATAGTGATGGAGCGTCCGCACGGACACTCCTGCGCGTTCCGCAAGCTCACCGATACGGTAGGGACCCGGGCTGTGTTGCATCACGAAGACAGCGTAAAGGCTGACGTAACGTCAGGGTCAAGGGGTTCTACGGGCCGCGCTACCCGCCGACCGGCGAGCCGTGGTGATGCACGACGAGCCATCGCCCGTCGCGCTTCACGAACAGGTTGGTCGTCTCGATCCGCGCGTCCATGACCCGACCGTTCACGACAGAGGAGAGATTCTCGGTGCAGGTGACCCAAGCCGCATCTCCGACGACAGTGGACTCGGCGCCCGTAATCGTGAACGTCATCATCGCGGCGCCCTCGAAAATCCGCTCCCAGCTGCCCATCACCTCGAACCAGCCCGTGAGGATCGGCCAGCCCGGGTGGACGCAGGTGACCTCGTCCCCCCTGGACCACACCGACTCCATGCGGCCGATGTCCAACGACCCAAAGGCGTCGTAGAAGTTCTGGTTGGCCGCGAGGACCGCGGCTTCTTGTTCGTCGCTCATGGCCAGGGACTGTACCAGGCTCGACGCCTTCGCGCCCATCTTGACACAGTGGGAGTTGCTGGGGGCGGCGTCCGGCCAGTCCGCAATAGACTCCGGTCCGGCGCGTTGCACGACCGGGAAGGCTTGTCTTGTCCGAAGGTGTCTCATGCCTCCCACTCGTCACGTTCCCCAGCCTACGAGTGCGCACGGGCTTCCGCTTCGCCAAAAGCGCGCCATTTCGTGCCATTAAGTGCCATTTACTCCTGGCGCGAGCCCCGCGCCGTAGACAGGAAGTCCTCCTGGCGGGACCACCCCTAGCCCCTCCATGGTAAGGAGGGGGGCCCTGGATTCCCGCCTTCGCGGGAATGACGGATCTGGGTCTACGAGGGGTGAGGAGCGGTTTTCAAAAGTGTCGCATTTCCCCGTTTTTCATTGGGATTTACTCCTAGTTCGGGGGTTTCGGGCGCGACAGTGCAGCTCCGTTTCGCGACGCGAATGCGACACTTTGCGACAGCGAATGCGTCACTTTACGAGACTGATGCGACACTTTGCGACAGGCGGCTCGCGGGTATCGAAGGGGGCGAGAGGGCAGGCGGTTGGGGCATGGGAGGCAGGATAGGGAGAGAAGGGTCGTTTGCGCAACGGGCAAATGTCACTATGGCGACGTTGGAGGTCCGGACGTCTGGCGGAACTCGGAGTGGCCGCTAGGCCACGCTTCACGCCCCCGTCCTGCTCATTCCCTCCTTCCCGTCTGATGGGGGAGGCCGCGGGTGGGGCGGCGATGTATCATCCTGCCGTCCGATAGCCGCCCATACAGGAGGAAGACGCCATGCCCAGTTTCGACCTGACCGACCGCGTAGCCATCGTCACCGGCGGCTCGCAAGGATTCGGCAAGGCCATCGCCTTGCGCCTCGCCCGCGAAGGCGCCAGCGTCGTCGTCGCCGCGCGCGAGCCGGAGAACGTGACCGTGGGGCGGGAGCGCCCTCACGCGCCGGTCTATCCCGTCGTCGACGAGATCAAGGCCATCGGCAGCCGTGCCCTCGGCGTCACCGTGGACGTCCGCAACCAAGAGGAAGTGGACGACCTCGTGGCCAAGACGATGAACGAGTTCGGACGCATCGACATCCTCGTCAACGTGGTCGGCGGAAGCTGGGGCGAGACGTTCCGGTCCGGCCCGCTGATGGGCCTGGAGCCCCACGACTTCATCGAGTGCTACCGGGTGAACGTCCTGACCGCGTTCATGTGCTCGAAAGCGGTGCAGCCGATCATGAAGGCCCAGGGCAAGGGCGCAATCGTGAACATCGCGTCAGGCGCCGGCGTGAACCCTGGCGTCGGGCAGGCGGCCTACGGCGCGGCCAAGGCGGGCGTCATCAACATGTCGAAGTCCATGGCCTACGAGTGGGCGCCTGAGGTTCGGGTGAACTCCATCGCCCTCGGGGGCATCGAAACGCCCCACCGGCCCATGTGGAACGAGACCGTCCGCGCAACCACGACGACCCGGAGCGCGATGGGCCGCCTCGGCACCCCCGACGAGCACGCCGGGACCGTCGCCTGGCTCGTCTCCGACGCCGCGGGCTACATGAACGGCGCAACAATAGAAGCCGACGGCGGCAGGCACTAGCACGTCCCATGACCTAGCACGCTTATGAAAGGAGCGGGAGATGCCATTCACCGACAAGTTCGTGGACAACAACGGGGTCAACATTCATTACGAGGTCGAGGAAGGGAGCGGCCCACCGGTCGTGCTCGTCCATGGCATGGGCGGCAGCACGGAGAACTGGCGCAACGCCGGCTATCCGGAGAAGCTCTCCGGCGAGCTCAGCCTCGTCCTCATCGACTCGCGCGGGTTCGGCAAAAGCGAGAAGCTCCCGGACGCGGCCGACTACGGACGTCCGCAGAAGGTGTCGGACGTGGTCGCCGTGCTGGACGACCTCGGCATCGACACGGCCTACTACTGGGGATACTCCATGGGCGCGAGCGTCGGCTGGGCCTGCGGCATGATCCGGCCTGACCGCTTCCGGGGGCTCATTCTGGGTGCTTACCCCGTGCTCTCCTCTGACGTGCCGGAGATCGACCGGGTGCGCTGGGAGGCCCGCGCCAAGCTCATGCGCCTCGGCATGGACTACTACATCGCGGCTATGGAGATGGAGCAGGGGCCGCTGCCGCAGGCGCAGAAGGACCGCCTCATGGCGAACGACAAGGACGCCTACGCCGCCCAGCAGATCGCGAACATCAGCTGGGGCGCGCCCGACGAGGACATCGTCAACATGAAGCTGCCTGCGCTGGTCTACTCCGGCACGGAGGACGAGTACCCCATGCCGCGCAACCACGCGCTCACCAAGCGCTCCGCGTCCCTTGCGCCGAACGCAACCTTCCTGCCTCTCGACGGCCACACCCACGCGTCTGCGTTCGGCGAGAGCGATGTCATCATCCCCTACGTGCGGGAGTTCATCGCGAGAGTCGAGGACTCGCGCTAGGGAGCGCCAGGCAGACCAAGGAGCAACTCCATGCCGTTCGAAGACAGGTTCATTGACAACAACGGCGTCCGCATCCATTACGAGATCTACGACGCCCCTAACGACGCCCCTCCCCTCGTGCTCATGCACGGCATGGGCGGCAGCACGAAGAACTGGCATAACGCGGGCTATACCGCAAAGCTCGCCGGCGAGTTCCGGCTGGTCCTCATCGACTCTCGCGGCTTCGGCCAGAGCGACAAGCTGAAAGACCCCGCCGACTACGGGCGCGCCCAGAAAGTGTCCGACGTCACCACCGTGCTCGACGACCTCGGCATCGACAAAACGTATTACTGGGGCTACTCGATGGGGGCGAGCATCGGTTGGGCGCTGGGCATGCTCAGCCCTGACCGCTTCCATGCCCTCGTCCTCGGCTCCTACCCCGTCATACCGGAGAACGTCCCCGAGTTCGACCGCGTGCGCTGGGAGGCCCGCGCAAAGATCATGCGCGTCGGCATGGACTACTACGTCGCCGCGATGGAGATGGACGCCGGGCCGCTTCCCGCCGATGTCCGCGAACGTCTCCTGGCGAACGATAAGGACTCCTACGCTGCCCAGCAGATTGCGAACCTCGACTGGGGCGCGCCCGACGAGGACATCGTCAATATGACGCTGCCCACGTTCGTCTACGCTGGCACGAAGGACCAGCGCAACCATGAGCCCGCCAAACGCTGCGCGTCGCTCGCCCCCAACGCGTCGTTCCTCTCGCTGCCGGACCACACACACGCGCAAGCCTTCCTTGCAGCCGACACGATGATCCCCCACGTGCGCGAGTTCATCGCGAAGGTGAGGGCTGGCTCGTAAGACTTCCTCCCCCGCAGCGGAGGAAGATTGGCGTAAAACATTCTCTCCCGGCTTCCGGGGAAGAATTAAGAAGGGGGCTCAGGCCACCCTCGAGGAGATGAATGAATGAAAGACGGCTTGCGATTCGTTGATTGCGATATGCACGTGATGGAGCCGGCCGACCTGTTCGACCGCTTCCTCGACCCCAAGTTCCGTGACCGGGTCATCAGCGCACCCGGACGGGCGGGCGGCGCGCAGGTGACGATCGACGGCCTGTCCCGGTCCGGCGACGACGACTTGCAGCAGTACAGGAAACGCAGCAAGTCCGTCTCCGCCAATCAGCGTCAGCCTCTCTCGGGCTCGCGCTCCGCGCCGTACCTTGGCTTCGCCATCGAGCGCAACTACGACCCCGTCGCCCAGGTGATGGGCATGGAGATGGAAGGCGTCGATATCGCCGTCCTCTTCCCCACCATGGGCCTCGGCCTCATCGCGCGCGACGGCATGGACCCGCTCCTCTCCGAGGGCCTCTGCCGCGCGTACAACGACTGGATACACGACTTCTGCCAGCACAGCCCCGACCGGCTGAAGTTCGCCGCCATGCTCCCCTTTCACGGCGTCACCCTCGCGTGCAGGGAGCTGCGCCGGTGCGTAACCGAGCTCGGCGCGGTCGGCTCCTTCATCCGGCCGAACCTCGTGAACGGGCGCTACTGGCACTCCAACTACTGGGACCCCCTCTACAGCCTGCACGAGGAGCTCGACGTGACGTGGGGCTTCCACGAGGGCACCGGCGCCTGGTACTCCAACATGAACACCCTCTACGGCGAGAACCGCTTCTACCGGCACGTGGCGAGCCACTGGATAGAGATGCAGCAAGCGCTCATCGCCATGATTATCGGTGGCGTCTTCGAGTTCCACCCCAAACTGCGCGTGGGCTTCCTCGAAGCCCAGAACTCATGGGCGCCGGGAGTCCTGAGCCGCATCGAGTGGGACTACCCGCAGTACCAGCAGACCCACGCCCCCTACCTCTCGCTTACCCCCAAGGAGTACTTCCGGCGCAACTGCTGGGCAGCCGTCGAGGGGAGCGAGCCGGAGATCGAGGCCACCGCCTCTCTCATCGGCGCCGACCGCATGTGCATATCCACGGACTACCCCCACTTCGACTCCAACTTCCCGAACGTGTCGAACAACCTCCTCGGGGGAGTATCGAGAGAGACCGCCGCGGCCATCCTCTACGGCGGCGCGTCCCTCTACAACTTCACCGAAGAAGACTTCGCCAAGGCCGACGAGGCCCGCCAAGTCGAGGAGGGCGCGACGGCGCGTTGAGGAGATGCGGCTGAGGGAGAGGGCTACAGCCCCAGTTCGTCGGCGAAGGCCATGATGGCCGACACGACCGCCTCGGGCTGCTGCTCTTGCACGTAGTGAGCGCTGCCCTCGACCGGGCCGCCACGAACGTCGTCCGCGACCTCACGCCAAGCGGCGAGCACGTCCGCTCTGGCCGACGGTCCCGACGCGCCCCAGATGGACAGGACAGGCACGGCGAGCTTCCGGCCAGCCGCCACCTCGGCGCGCCAGTAGTCCGGGTCCTCTTCCAGCGCTAGGCGGTAGTCCCAGATCACCGCGTCCGACGTGCCGGGGCGCGAGAACATCTCCACGTAGAAGGCGCGCTCCCCGGGCGTGAGGTGCGGATTGCGGTCCAGGAAGAGGCCGAAGAACAGCTCGGGGATCGCCTTCACGATAGGCTCGGCCACGTTGCGCTGACGGAAGAAATCAAAGTACCACTGGCGCCCGCTCGGGTCGCGCCGCTCCGCCCCAACCCCTTGCGGGCCGGAGTCGATCTGCACCATGCCGACGACACGGCCCGGCAGATCGGCGGCGATCCGTCTGGCCGTTGGTGCGCCCTTGTCGTGCCCGACGACCAAGAACCGCTCGTGGCCCAGATGGTCCATCAACGCGACGGCGTCGGCGGCCATCGAAGCCAGCCCGTAGGCCGCGGGGTCGGCGATGCGCTCGGAGTCGCCGTACCCCCTGCGGTCCGGCGCAACGACGGTGAACCGCCCGGCGAGCGCAGGCGTGACCTTCTCCCATGTCCGGCGCGTTCGTGGAAAGCCGTGCAGCGCGATGAGAGGGAAGCCGTCGCCCGTCGTCTCATAGGCCGTTCGGACGCCGTTGACGTTAGCGAACTGTAAGTCGCCCATGACGGCTACGGCCAGACGAAACTGAGCAGTATCAACAGCGAGGCAAGACCGATGGCCCCGCCTGCCGCCAACGGCCAGAGGATGTATCCGATGTCTTCAGCATGGCCGAACGGCCAGATGAGGTCTTTCACGCATGCTCTCCCGATATGGACCGAACTCCCATCATCGTCACGGTTCCCGGCCCGACTGTCAACGGCGGCTCCCTACTTGGGGCCCCCCTACCCCACCCGCATGAAGGCGACGGTCCGCGCGATGCCCTCGGCGAACGGGACTTGCGCGGTCCAGCCTAGCTCGCGCTCGGCAAGGGTGGAGTCCAGGTAGATGCGGCGCACGTCGCCGGGACGGTCGGGGGCATGCCGGGGCTCGCCGGCGTAGCCGGTCGCGGCGGCGACCGCGTCGAACACCTGGCGCACCGTCTTCCCCTCGCCCGTGCCGATGTTAAACGAGCCATCGCCGTCCATTTCCATCGCAAGCAGGTTGGCCCGCGCCACGTCGTCCACGTAGACGTAGTCGCGCTCATGGAGGCCGTCGCCGAAGATGGTCGGCTGCCTCCCTCGGAGCATCGCTCCGGTAAAAATCGCCACAACCCCGGCCTCGCCGTGAGGGTCCTGACGAGGACCATAGACGTTGGCGAACCGGAGAATCGTGTAGCGCATCCCCGCGAACTGGCCCATCGCGGCCACGTAGGCCTCTGCCGCGACCTTTGACGCGCCGTAGGGAGAGAGTGGGCGCACGGGGTGCGTCTCGTCAGCGGGGAGTCGCTCCGGCTCGCCGTAGAGCGCTCCCCCGGTCGAGCTGAACACCAGCCGCCGCACGCCATGCGCTGCGCACTGTTCGAGAACGTTCAGCGTGCCGAGGACGTTCACCTCCGCGTCGTGCCGGGGATCTCTCACCGACTCGCTCACGCTGGCGTGGGCCGCGACGTGGAAGACGACCTCCGGCGAGGCTGCATCGAATGCGGCAGCGAGCTCAGGGCTGCGGATATCGGCCTGGTGAAAATCGGCGGCGGCGTTGATGTTGCCCTGCTTGCCGGTCGAGACGTCGTCAACGATAGCAACCCGGCAGCCCGCCTCGACAAGCCGGTCCACGAGATGGGAGCCGATGAACCCAGCGCCGCCTGTTACGAGGATGTTCATACGGCGCGCCATTCTAGTGCCTCTTCCCATGGGAGGCCACGCACGGGCCGGGAGGGGGGAGGGGATGGGGGGAGGCCCAGAGGAGACGGGGAGCCCTCCCCGCCCGTCTGCGGGAGGGGTACGCCAGCGAAGCGTCGCGCGGGGAAGTTTGTGGCAGCCCCCCTCCGTTACGACTGGCACTTGCCCTTCCTCAACACCTCCGAATGCTTTACAATGCAGTGTCGGCTTATCGTCATTGAGGAGGGGGGCTCCGGCCTCCTCTCCCTTCCGGTCCTCTCCCCCGTCTGCGAGACCTTTGCATAATCTCAAACTGGTTCGTGGTGAGCCTGTCGAACCATGGACCGGCTTGGAATACTGGGGAGCGCGGAGGGGCGTCGCCCCTCTGCCGGGGGCATGGGGGTGTCCCCCACAACGTGACGGGCGGTGGGTGGGAAGAGTGACACCCGCCAGAAATAGGATTACGCAAAGGTCTCGTCTGCGGGGGAGAGCTAGAGAGGGGGCGGGAGAGGATTGAGAAGGGGGGCCGCATAAACATTAAAAATCTCGAACTGGGAAGTTCTGAGACCCCGGAAGCAGACCACGGCCATGAAAACACCCTCCAAAACCCCCGGCTCACCCCCCGATTTCTGGGAACTTCCACGCCTGACCACATGAAAACTGGGAATTTCTTACTCCTAGCAAAAATGCAACTGGGAACTTTTTTCGCGCAAACCGGGAACTTTGCGGGGAGGTGGGTTGGTCGGCGGGGGGAAGCGGCGTCGGCGGGGGAAGGGGGGCCGATACCTGGATTCCCGCTTTCGCGGGAACGACGGAGGGGGCGGCAATGAGGACGGAGGCGGGGAACGGCGGAATGGGGCGAGAATGACGCCGGAAGCAAGCGTATAGTGGACTCCCACCCACCTATGAAAGCGAACGAACCCGAAGCTCCTGCGTCAGCCCTACCGGGCGTCGAGCGGCCTCGGGTGTCCTTCAACTCCCTCAGCTACCCGGACTTCCGGGTCCTCTGGATAACCACGGGCCTCGTCGCGGGCGGCGTTTGGTTCCAACAGGTCACGCTGGGGTGGCTGGCCTACGACCTCACCCGCAGCCCCCTGCACGTCGCGGGCGTCGTCGGCATACGAACCCTGCCCCTGCTCCTTTCGCCCATCACCGGCGTCATCGCGGACCGGGTCGACCGCAAGCGCCTCCTCATGGTCGATCAAGCCCTCGTAACGCTGTTGGTCTTCGGGTTCACGCTGCTCTTGTTCCTCGACCTCCAGCAGGTGTGGCACCTGTACGTGTTCGCGCTCGCGTTCGGCTTCCTCTGGGCGGGCAACAACCCTGTGCGGCAGGTGCTGGTCGCCAACACCGTGCCCCGCGAGGCGCTGATGCACGCGGTCGCGATGAGCTCGATGGCGTTCAACTCGATGCGCGCGGTGGGCCCGGCTATTGGCGGGTTCGTCATCGCCTTTTTCGGGCCGGACGTCAACTTCCTCATCCAGAGCCTGCTCTTCTTCTTCGCGCTGTTGCTCCTGAGCAAACTGCACACCCCCTACTACACCGCGGACCGTGCGGCGCTGGAGAGCTCCCCGTTCCGAAACCTGAAGGAGGGCTTCAAGCACGTCATCCACGATCCGATCACACGCATCGTGGCGGGCGTGTCGTTCGGCCTCTCCTTCACCGCGCTGGCCATCGTGTTCAACCAGCTCCCCGTCTATTCGGCGGAGATACTCGACAACGACGACGGAACGTACCTGGGGCTACTGCTGATGTCGATGGGTGTCGGCGGGTTCCTGGGGACGGGCGTGCTCGCGGTGTTCTCCCGCACCCGCAAGAAGGGGTTGGTGGCGACGGGAGCGTTCGTGGCGTCGGGCGTGTGCATCCTGGTCCTCTCCCAGACCACGGTGCTCTGGCTGGCGCTGGTCATGCTGATGTTCCAGCAGATGTTCGTGCAGGTGGTGATGACGACGCACATGACCGTCATCCATACGGTGACGCCGGACAGACTGCGAGGCCGGGTGATGGGGGTGTACCAGATGGAGATCGGCATGATGCCGTTCGGCGGGTTTATCGCAGGCGCCGTCGCGACCGCCTACGGCGTCGATAACGCGTTCCTGATCAGCGGCATAGCGAGCCTGACCATCATCACCCTCGTGTCCTTCGCCCTGCCCCGCTACCGCCGCCTTGAGCTCTAACGCCCCGTCTCGCCTCCCCTCCAAGCCCCTCGGTCTACGCTCCCACGGAATCCCTCATATCGCCTGTGCCCAACGCCCACGGTCGACGCTCCAGCGTCTGGTTCCCTTTGCCATCTGCGTTCGCGGAAGAGGGCCGGCGGCGACGGGTTAGAGAGGAGACCTAGCACGCAATGCGCCGGTGAGGAGTAACCTGAGAGGCCCCATGCGTCAATCTGGACCGACAGAAGAAACCGCGCGGCCGTCCCCACGTTCCGCTTGGGCGGAGACGTTCTCCGCGCTCAGCTACCGCAACTTCCGGCTGCTCTGGTTCGGCACCGTCTTTATGAGCGGTGGCACCTGGATCCAGCAGATAACCATCGGTTGGCTGGCGTTCGAGATGACCAAGTCGCCGCTACAGGTCTCGATTGTCCTCGGTCTACGGGCCACGCCCATGCTCGCCGCGCCCATCGCGGGCGTCATCGCCGACATGGTCGACCGGCGCAGGATGCTGCTGATCGACCAGACGTATCTCGCGGCACTGGCGCTCGGCTTCGCCCTCCTGCTCATCTTTGACGTGGTGGAGCTTTGGCACCTTTACGCCTTCTCGTTCCTGACCGGAGCAGGCTGGGGCTTGATGAACCCGCTGCGGCAGACGCTCGTCGCCAACTCGGTCCCGCGAGACCGTCTGATGAATGCGATCGCACTGAGCTCCATGGCGTTCAACTCGATGCGAATGGTCGGCCCCGGTATCGCCGGAGGGATGATCGCGTTCTTTGGCCCCGACGTGAACTTCGTGCTGCAGGCCTTGATGTACGGCGTCGTCGTGCTTCTCGTGCTGCCCTATAGGGCGGAGTACGCGGAGAGCCGGGAGGGCCGCAAGCAGCAGTCCCCGCTGGCCGACCTTAAGGAAGGAATGGCGTACGTGGCCCGTCAGCCGGTGCCGCGCTACGCCGTCCTTATGAGCTTCATTCCGACGATGTTCCTGATGGCGTTCATTCAAACTCAGCTGCCGGTGTTCGTGGCGGTTGACCTAGGAGACCCCGACGGCGGTCTGCTCGGCCTGTTGGGCCTCGGCATGGGCGTAGGAGGATTCATCGGAGCCATATTCGTGGCCAGGTTCCACACAGTCAGCCACAAGGGGCGTGTGTCCATCGGGGCCGTGGTTGGCGGCGCGCTGGCGCTGATTGCGCTATCGCAGGTCGATCAGTGGCAGCTGGCCTGGCTCGTCCTGGTCGTGCAGCAGATGTTCTTCATCATGGTGATGACGACGAACAACACGATCCTCCAGAGCGTAACCCCCGACTTCATGCGCGGCCGGGTCATGGGCATCTACATGCTGGACGTCGGCATGCAGCCGCTCGGCGGAGTCGTTGCCGGAGTCCTCGCGACCTACTACGGCGTGTCCTTCTCCTGGCTGGTGGGCGGTGCGACGGGACTCGTGGCGGTGATCGTCGTCACCCTCCTAGCCCCGTCCTTCCGGCGCCTCCGGCTCTAGGAGTTCACGCGTCCTACGGAGCCTTGCCCCGTGTCTAGCGCCGACGCGACCGCGCGGGCCAGATCAGCGTCGCGGGCCGGCGACACGGTTCGAGGGTCGAGCAGCAGCCTATCGTCCTCGATGCGCGCCATCACCGCGGGCGAGCCGGTCCGCAAACGTCGCGCCAGCTCGTCCGGGCCGCCCACGGCCGAAGCGTCGATGCTCACGATGCGCGATGGCAGCCCGTCAGCCGGAAGGCTCCCGCCGCCCAGCGCAGAGGCCCCGTCGACCACCCTCGCCGTCTTGCCGATCAGGTTGGCGAGCGCAGTTGCCCGGAGGTCGAGCTCCTCGCGAGATGCCGCGATCATGCGCCAGACGGGGGTCTTCTCCTTGGCCTCGCCTCGCACGTAGTGCATGAGCGTCTCGTGCAGGGCGGCGAGCGTCAGCTTATCGGCGCGGAGGGCCCGCGCGAGGGGGTGCGCCTTGAGCCTCGCGGCGAGGTCCGCTCTGCCCACCACGAGGCCGGCCTGGGGGCCTCCGAGCAGCTTGTCGCCGGAGAAGAACACGAGGTCCGACCCTGCGGCCAGGCTCTCTTGAGGCATGAGCTCATGCCCTATCCCAAACTCTGCGGTGTCCAGCAACGCTCCGGAGCCTAGGTCGTGCAGCACGGGAACGCCGTACGCCGCGCCGACGGCGGCGACATCCGCCAGCGCGGGCTCGTGAGTGAAGCCGATGACCTGAAAATTCGAGCGGTGAACGAGCAGCAGAGCGGCGGTGTTCTCGGTGACAGCGCTCGCATAATCGCGGTCATAGGTGCGGTTGACCGTGCCGACCTCGACGAGCTTGGCCCCGCTCTGAGCAAGAACGTCGGGTATGCGGAAGCCGCCGCCTATCTCGCTGGCCTCGCCGCGCGAGACGATCACCTCTTTGCCCGCCGCGACCGCCGCGAGCCCGAGCAGCATCGCCCCGGCGTTGTTGTTGACCGCCATGGCGTCCTCGGCGCCGGTGAGCTGGCGGAGCAGACGCGCGATAGCCGTGTGCCGTGAGCCGCGCTTGCCCTCGTCGAGCTCCAGCTCCAAGTCCGAGTAGTCCTCGGCGGCGGCGGCCACGGCGCGCAGGCTCTCCACCGAGAGCGGAGCGCGCCCAAGGTTGGTGTGCAGGATGACGCCGGTGGCGTTGATGACGGGCGTCGGCCAGCTGGCCCACTGCGCCTCCATGCCCGTTGCGACAGCCTGCGCGACGTCGGCTGCTGTCGGCGGCGCTTCTCCCCGTGCCACAGCAGCCCTGGCCAGCCCGATGCGCTCGCGAATCGCGCTCACGACGATATCGCGGCGATATCCGGCAAGCAGACCGGCGAGCGCCGGCTCGGCTAGGACCCTATCGACGCTGGGGATGCTTCGGAAGGCGGAGCTGGTCATGGCCCCATCTTAGCGCGGCGCGTGGCGCTAGGGGGCGCCGCGCTGCCGGACGGGGCTTATAATCGGCGCGGGCCGAGGTGGCGGAATGGCAGACGCGGCGGACTTAAAATCCTAGCCTCCTATCTCGCCCCAGTTGGTTGACGCGTGTTTAGTAGGCCGTAGACTGGTTCCCGCTGTATCCAGTGGCAGCATTTATCGCCTTATCCTGTCGAAAGGATTAGCAAACGGATTAGCAAAACGGCCCAAAGCGAGCGCTGCTCTCACCCTTGCGGAGCGGTCGGCCCCATGTCCTTTCCTCCAATGGTGAGAAAGCCCCTAGCTACTCGCTGTCTGCTCCTCTAACAGCCGGAGGATGAATTCGTCGAGTAGCGGCACGGCGAGCGAGTACTTGCCCCATCGGTTCTTGTAGACAAGTCCGGCCTCGCCCAGCGAGATCAGCAGGTGGTTAACGTGACTCCCACTGAAGGGCTTGTCGAAGCCCTTCGATGCCTCGACTATCTCCTGTACCGTGAACTCCCGGGACGAACTCTCCAGGTGAGCGATGACGATTAGCAGGTCGCGCTGCCTATCCGTTGCTTTAGCCCACCGGCCCGCGTAGAAGCCGTTGTCCAGCTTCCGCATGATGTCGCGGATGAGAACGGTACCATGCCCGAATACCTTTGCATCGAACACCTCCCTGCATATGTACTGGATGAAGTACGGGTAGCCACGGCTATGCGTGTAGATGAATGTAACCGCTTCAGAAGTGACGCGGTCCCCAGAGCCGGAGGCTTTGATGGGTTCGACTATCGCGTCGGCGGTCTCTTTCTCGTTGAGCCTGTCAAGCATGACGACGTGAAACATGCGCTCCGCGAACGTCCTCGCCTCCACCAGCTTGGGGAAGAGAGTGGGCAGACCGACCAAGACGAGCATATACGGCACCCCCTGGCGCTGGATTGACTGGAAGACGTCGAGGAGCAGCGACAGCGGGTACTCGTCCCGGGAGGAGTGGTCAGCGAGGATCTGCGCCTCGTCGTAGGCGAAGACGACCCCTGGCACGCCGCGCGGTCCCAACGCCTCCCACGTCCTGTTGAGCACCGCCTTCAGCTTGTCCGAAACCAGGCCGGGGGTATCACTCCAGATTCCTAGCAAGGCCTCGAAGTCGAGCTTCTGCTCGATGGTCTCGGCTGCTGGGATAAGGCCCACGCTTTGCGTTGACTGGGTGCTGACGACGACCTTGGATGTCGCAACTGCGAGGTCCGTCAAGAGCCGTATGGAGAGGCTGAACTCGTTGAGACTTGCTGCCTCCGACAGGTCATCGCCGACCCAAAGCCAGCCCTTCTCGCGCGCTATGGACTCCAGAGGGTCGAGCAAGACGGTCTTGCCGATTCCTCGGAGCCCCGTGAGCACGAGGTTGTCCAGGATGGACTCTTGACCAAGCAGGCGCGCGAACTCCTCTTTCTCATTCTCCCGCCCTGCTAGGTACGGCGGCATGTGCCCTGCGCCGGGGCGGAACGGATTCACGGAGCGGGATGTTGTCAAAGTATTACTTCTTCATGTATATTTATCTATTAAAGTCATTTTAGTATGGGATGGCAATCTTTGTCAAACTCCCGGCCTGGCCTACCCGATGGGCTCCTGGGATTCCGTGTCGGCGCCGCCTGCGGCGCCGCAGGCGGCACACATGACCGCGTCCGCCAACCTGAGCATCTCCATCGTGGACATCTTCTCCGGCGCCCTCGACAGCGACACCCGCCACTCCTGCCCGCCGCACTGCGTACACCCTAGCGCGACCTCGGCGTAGATGCGGGTCCGCCCCGTCTCCGTTAGGTATTGCGTAATGAACGGCATCCTCCCTCCTTTGCGGTCTTGGTTGAGCCCACGCTACCCGGGGGTTCCCTTACGTCAAACGGAAGCCCCCGGGTTTCCCCAGGGGCTTCTGAAAGGAGGCGACGTCCGCCCCAGCTAAAGCGGTCGTCGACCTCACAGTAGCAGAACGTAGCCGAATGCGGGAACAACCGGCGCCGACCAGCCGACGACGTACCCCCCGATGTCGCGGTAGGCGAAGTCCCGGATGCGGTCGCCCTCGGACAGCTCGTAGGCCAGGAACAGCGTGAGCACGATGGCTTGCCCGACTGCGGCGGACGCCAGTAGGAACCCGTCCCCGGTCAGCAGCGCGAGGGCGAACAGGACGCCGAACACGAGACCAACGGCCCCGTGAATGCCCTCCCTGTCCCATCGAATCTGACGGGCTGGCATAGCGCGCCAGCGCACGCCCCATGCCTTGTCCTCGGTCAAGTACGCCGTGTTCCCCAACTGCGGCGGCGGCGGGAACAGCCGGACTACCGGGCGCCCATCCACGGCTTCGAGCAGGCGGGACTCGCTGTCGAACCATAGCTTGGGCGCGTTCGGCCCGACATCGGTGAGGATCCAGTCGCCGTAGTAGACGTCCTTGTAGTAGTACTTCGGCGCGCTCATGGCTCGTTGCTCTGATGCTCTAGCAGCGTCTCGATGCGGGTCAGGCGCTCCCCGATGTCCTTGTCAATGGCCGCGAGCTGCGCCGCGACCTCCTTCCACTGTTCGTTGCCCTGCCTCTCGTGAGCCTCGAACTCGCTCCGGAGCTTCTTCAACGCCTCGGCCTGCTCGCTCGACTGCTCCTTGAAATACTCGCGGTTGTCGCTGACGCGTTCGCGTAGGCCCTCGACGCGCTGCCGCATGACGCCGTAGCTGACGGCTGCCGCGAGCAGCGCCCCAACGACGCCGACGATCAAGTCCGCCTCGGTGACGCCCACGGGCTCATTCCTTCCCGACCGTGACCGAGGCAAGTTTGACTCGCACCTTCCGGCAGCACTTGATACGGAGCTTGAAACGGTGCTGCTGCCCTGGCCGTCCCGTCCCTGGGGGCCACGGGTTCGAGAACTCCCGCCACTCGCGGACTTCGACGTGGGCGTACCTGTTGACGCCTGGGCGCAGCGTGGCGACCTTCGCCCCCGTCTCGGTGTCTAGGACGAGGACGCTCTGCACGCGCTCGCCGGCGTGCATGTGGAACTCTCCGTTGTAGCCGTGCTTCCTCCAGCACCAGTAGCGGTGCTCCGGCAGCGCCATGTCAGGCCGCTTTTTTGTAAAGCACCACACGCTGCGTGTAGGGGTTCTTGCCGATGCGCCGCTCCACGTAGGAGTCCCCCTTGACTACGCGTCCGTTGACGATGAGCGGCTGCAGAACATTCCTGACCAGCGTGCCGGCGAACTTATCGCCGACCATCGCGCCGAAGTCCAGCTTCTCGCGGATCTCCGGAGCCGATAGCCAGTCCTCCTCGATGAGCTCCACGATGGCCTCCTGCAGACCCTCGAAGGATTCCTTGGCCTTCTCCCGTGGGCTCGCGCCATGCCAAAACTCGAACATTTGCTCACCCCCTCGGCGGCTTCGTCACTGCCTTTACTGCGTTCATCGCCCCTTCTTCGAAGTGATGTGCTATGCCTGCTACACCCACGCCGTGCCGTTCCAGGTCTCGGTCTGCCCCGTCGTGGTGTTGAAGATGGCCACGCCAACGTCGGTGGCCGCCAACGAAAGGGCGTCGCGCTCCGTGGTCGTCATCGCCGGGTAGGAAAAGAGGCCGGAGACGCGGACGTTCACCGCCTGCACGGTGTCGAGCTGGATTTGGTCGGCCCACGCCGTGCCGTTCCAGGTCTCGGTCTGCCCCGTCGTGGTGTTGAAGATGGCCACGCCAACGTCGGTGGCCGCCAACGAAAGGGCGTCGCGCTCCGTGGTCGTCATCGCCGGGTAGGAAAAGAGGCCGGAGACGCGGACGTTCACCGCCTGCACGGTGTCGAGCTGGATTTGGTCGGTATAGAGGAGCCACCGGACGAAATCGCCCGACGCAATCCGGACGTCGTAATGGCCGGCGGAAAGGTCTAGTGCCCACTTCCCCGCCGAGTCCGTGTTCGCTGAGCCACGGACGGGCGTGGTCGTGCCTTTGTCGAACGCCTCGATGGTCGCGCCCTGTATGCCGTTGCCAGCGGGGTCCTTGACCGCTCCGCCGAGCAGGATGCCTGCCATCTATTCGGCCCTCCCTATGAAGCCGATTTTACCACCACGCCTGGATGGGGGGAGGGGTGGTGGAGCACGAGTTGGAATAGTCCTGCGAGAACTCTACCGCCGCTCGCCTCAATCCCGTTACCGATAGTTACGGCGCTCATAAAGGTTCACGCAAACTGCGAGCGGTCTATCCCCTGCAGCGCCAGCCCCACGATGGAGGACACGTCCGACAGGACCGCCGTGTCCTCCAAGAAGATGAGCCGGTAGCCACGGCTGGCGAGAATGTCGCGGGCGAGAATGTCGCGGGCCTTCGTCCCGCCCTCGTGAATGTAGTGGAAATAAACGCCTATGACCGAGAACGCCAGCCCCGGGGGCCGATAGAACAGGAAGTCCACGATGATCCCACCAAGCTCGTGGCGGCCCCCCACCTGCGGATCCTGGTACACGAAGTCCGCGACCTCCGGCTCCGGCTCCCCCAACCGCCCTCCGGAACCGACGTAGCCGCGCTGCTCTAACTCCTCGAACACCAACCACTCCGGCAAGCTCCCAGGCCAGTCCGGGGGCGCCTCCAGCTCCGGCGGCGCCGGCAGGACGCGCCGCTGCTGCAGCGGACGCCGAGGGCTAACCATCCGCGCCGGCCCGAAACACGGCAGCCTTCTCCCTGCGCCGCCCCTTCGGGCTCGCGAACACGTGCAGCGTCATTTCGAGCAACGCAAGGGCTATGGACGCCGTGTCAACGCGGAGGCGCAGGTACTCGTAGGAGTCCGCCACCGCCTGCACGCCGTCCAACAGGTGGACCTCGCCCTGCCGGTCCTTGGTCATTGAGTCCGTCGCAGTCTCGTGGTCCATACTCTCCCCCTTAGAGCTCGAGCATCTGAATCTCGGCGACGCCCTCCGGCGTGGGCCCCGCCAGCGACGCCTCGGTGAACTGCGGCGCCTTCACGTAATGCAGGCGGCTCCCGTAGGAGAACGGGATGAGCCCGACCGCCTCCGTGAGCTCTGTCAGCTTCTCCTCCTGGTCTTGCGGGTAGAGCCCGTTCCACGGTTCCCTCATGTCCACGCGCACCATGAAGAGGTACTTCTGTTCGAGCTGCCGATAGATTGACGCTTGGGCAACGTTGATGTCCGGCGTCAGCTTCTTGTTGCTCCCCCGCTGCATCGTCACGCGGAACCGGATGGCGTCGAACGCCGCTCCCTGCGCTCCCTCGCGCACGTGCCGCGTCGGGAACTGCCAGCGCCGCACGCCGTTCACCGTTATCTCCGCCAGGTCGTTCCACCCCGCCTCGTGGTCGTAACCGACCTGAATCGCGCCGCGCTCGGAGTCCGTGATGCGGCTCGCCTTGACGATGAACTGCACGGCCACCTTGGCCATGCTGATGTCGTCCCCGTCCCACCAGGGCGTTATCAACTCTCCGGACTCCGCGAACTCCGGCGTCCGCACTTCGTTCGCGTTCGGGATGTCTCGTGGGCGCTGCATCCACCAGACCTGATTCCCCTGCGCCCACCAAAGCCGGTACTCGTATGTACCCCCCACGCTCGCCAACAGCGGCGCCTTCGGCGCGGCGTCGTGGTCGTACTCGCTCACCCACAGCGGGTAGTAGGCCGAGCCGTCCCAACCGATGATTGCCGACTTCCCCGAGCTCTCCCCGATAACCGCGCCCCGCCGGTCCTCGAACAGCCCCGTCTGCAACTGCGCGGGCAGCCCAAGCTCCTTAGCGTTCACGAACACCAGCATCTCCGCGTGCGACGCGACCAGGTGAGTTATCTTTCCGCGGTACTGCTCCGGCACGCCGTCCCCACGGTCGAGGCCGCGCTGAGATAGGACGCTCGTGCCGAGGCCCGACGAATCATACCCGTAGATGCCTAGGCCATCGGCGTAGTAGATGACCTCCTGGAATACCGTTGAACCTAGGCCGGCGTCCGGGTCGAACGGCAAGCCCCACTCCGTCGACGAGAACTTTGTGGCGCCGTAATCGTGTGCGAACAACCCCTCCCTCGTTACGGCGTACAGTATGAACTCCCCGCCGATGCGCCGTCCTCGAAGTAGGCCCGTGACGTGCCCGTCAGGCACCGGCAACCTCGCGTCGTTGGTCCATTCCTGCAGGTCCGACGACCGGCTCAACTGGCCCGTGTCATCGATGGCCCACGCGAGGTCGTTCCACTGCCCGAGGAACTTCGCTCCGACATCGATGTCCGTCCAGAGAGTCCCGTCCTCCGACCAACTCAGGCCGTTGGTGTGGGCGACGACCATGTACTCGCCGCGCTGGTTGAGCTGCTGCAAGTCGTTGTTCAGCGAGATGACCTCGTTGTTCAGCGCGTCGTAGCAGTAGATGACCTTGTTCTGGTAGGCGAGACCTCGAATCTCCCTGCCGTTGAGATAGCGGCTCGCCTCGACGGCGCCGGTGCTGCTGTTTATCAAGTCCACATGGGACTTCCCGCCGCTCGGGTCGATATGGGCGGCGATGAGCCGGCCATCTCTCCTACTCGCCAGACAAGTGAAATGGACGGTCCCGGCGTGCTGAATGCCTACGACGGCTCCGGCGTTTCCATAGGTGGCTCCCGCCAGCGAGTACGGCCTGAGATTCTTGCTGGAGTCGACGATGTAGAGAGTGTTCCCCTCGACCGTCATGCCCCCGGGGTTCGCGACTACCGAGGCGAGGTCGATGCGCTTATTCGTCACTTCATCGCCGCTCAGGTAGACCCGCACCTGCGGTGCCCCCGATGTCGTCCTGTAGAGCACGACGTCCACCGACGCGAGGTCTTGGATCACCAGCTCGTAGTAGCCGTTGGACTGCTGCCAGTAGAGCTTGATTTCGCCAT
>CBDFLP010000003.1:0-14847 GCA_965249325.1 Dehalococcoidia bacterium
AGCAGATGCTCGGCTTGGGCAGCTTCGCCGCGGGCGGCATTCTCGCCCGCCATCCGAAGCTCAAGGTGGCCTTCCTGGAAGCGAACTGCTCGTGGGCGCCGTGGCTCGTCTGGCGTATGGACGAGGGCTACGAGCGCGAGGGCGACATCTTCATGCCCGACCTCACCGAGCCGCCCAGCGCCTACTTCAACCGCCAGTGCTGGGTCTCCGTCGAGCCGGACGAGCTGCCGGCGCGCTACATGATCGACATGTTCGGCAGCGAACGCATCGTGTTCTCGACCGACTACCCGCACGGCGACTCCAAGTATCCCCACGCCGTGGACAGCTTCCTGGAGTTGCCCCTCTCCGACGAGGAGAAGCGCCGCATCCTCTGGGACAACTGCGCGGAGTTCTACAACATGGCCGCCGTGCCCGCGGGGGCCTGATAGCCCCGTCTGCGGATTGCGACGGCTGCTCGATCGAGCTCAACGCCCTTGGCGCGCCCCCTGCACCAAGGGCGCGCTTACGACCTTCAGCAACACGGGCCGTCGGCCGATAGGAGCGCTTGATGTCTGAAAATGTCGGTTTCATCGGGCTGGGCACGATGGGGCGGCCTATGGCCTCCAACCTCGTCAAGGCTGGCTGCCGGCTCACTGTCTATGACATCGACGACGCCGCCGTGGAGACGCTCGTAAGCGAGGGCGCTCTGCCCGCCGGGTCCGCGAGGGAAGTCGCGGAGGCGTCGGACGTAATCATCTCCATGCTGCCTGCGTCGCAGCACTCGATGGCCGCCGCTTTCGGCCCGGACGGCTACATCGCCGGCTTGGCCAAGGGCGCGACGGTCATCGATATGAGCACCATCGACCCGGACACGACCCGCCGGATCGCGGACGCCGTCGCGGACGCGGGCGGCGACATGCTCGACGCGCCGGTCAGCGGGTCGTCCGCCTGGGCGGCAACCGGTACGCTCACAATCATGGTCGGCGGGGATGCGGCAGTCCTGGAGAAGCATCGCGGCCTGCTCGGCCACATGGGTGCGAACATCATCCACTGTGGCGATGTCGGCATGGGTGAGACGGTCAAGCTCGCCAACAACCTGGCTGTGGGCGTCTCGATGATTGCAGTCACGGAGGCGTTCGCCCTCGGCATGGCGAAGGGCGCGGACCCCAAAGTGCTCTTCGACGTGATGTCCAAAGCGTCGGGCAACTGCTGGACGCTCCAGACCCGGTGCCCCGCTCCCGGTGTTGTGCCGGAGAGTCCGGTGAACGACGGCTTTGCCCCCGGCTTCATGACGGACCTGATGTACAAGGACCTGGGCCTCGCCCTCGCCGCGGCGAGCCAGGAGAAGCTGCCCTTGGCGCTCACCGCGACGGCCCACGAGCAGTACGCCGCGACGAGCCGCCGGGGCTACGGGCGCCTTGATTTCTCGGCGGTCGCCAAACTGTTGGAAGCGGCGAACGAATAACCCAACCGGAGTTGGACAAATGACGATGCAGGCTGAACAGGTGAAACTCTCGCCCATGCTGGTCGGCGGCGAGGAGACCGTTGCGAAGGCTGGCGGCGTGATAACCGTTGGAAACCCCGCGTTTCGCAACCGGCCCATCGCCGAGACGCCGCGAGCCCTCGCGGAGGACGTCGACCACGCCGTACAGACAGCGCACCGCGCCTTCCAGAGCTGGCGCCGCGTTGCCCCGCGCGAGAGAGGCCGCATGATGCTCCGCATCGCCGATGCGATGGAAGCAGCCGCCGAGGAGATCGCCGCCCTCATCGCGACCGAGACCGGCAATGCAATCGCCACGCAATCGCGGCCCGAGGCTAGAGGCGCGGCCGACGTGTTCCGCTATTTCGGCGGAGTGGCCGGCGAGCTGAAGGGAGAGACGGTCCCCCTCGGCGAGGACCTGCTCGTCTACAACCGGCGCGAGCCCATCGGCGTGGTCGGCGGCATCGTGCCCTGGAACTCCCCCGTTCTCCTCAGCGCGCTCAAGATCGCCATGTCCATAACGGCGGGCAACACGCTCGTGCTGAAAGCCGCCGAGGACGCGCCCCTCGCGGTCCTGCGCATGGGCAAGATATGCAACGAGGTCTTGCCGCCCGGCGTGCTGAACGTCCTCACCGGCTACGGAGAGGAGGCCGGCGCGGCCCTCGCCGTACATCCGCTGGTCCGCAAGCTCTCCTTCACCGGCTCGACCGAGGTGGGCAAGCTAATCATGCACGCGGCCGCCAACCGCATCGTCCCCGTCTCTCTGGAGCTGGGCGGCAAGAGCCCGGCCATCGTGTTCCCGGACTCGGACAACGATACCGTCGCTCAGGGCGTCGTATCGGGTATGCGGTTCACCCGGCATGGCCAGTCATGCACCGCCGGCTCGCGCCTCTTCCTCCATGAGAGCATCCACGACTCCTTCCTCGACAAATTGGTCGCGAAGCTCCAAACGCTGAAGGTCGGCGACCCGCTGGACGAGTCGACTGACATGGGATCGATCATCAACGAGAAGCAGTTCAACCAGGTGTGCGGCTACATCGAAGACGGCGTGGGCCAGTCCGGGGCACAGGTGCTGCTGGGTGGCATGCCCCCGCAGGACGGCCCCCTCGCCGAGGGCTACTACGTGACGCCGACCGTCATCACGCGCGCCAACAACGATTGGCGCGTGGCGCGCGAGGAGATATTCGGCCCCGTCCTCGTCGTCGTGCCCTGGTCGGACGAGGAGGAAGTCATTCAGATGGCCAACGACAGCCACTACGGCCTGGCCGCCTACGTCTGGTGCCGGGATCTCAAGCAGGCGCTGACCACCGCCCACCGGATCGACTCAGGCTGGGTGCAGGTCAACCGCGGCCTGGGCCAGCTCCCCGGACACTCCTACGGCGGCTTCAAGATGAGCGGCATAGGACGCGAGTTCTCGCTCGAAGGCATGCTGGACAGCTTTACCCAGCGCAAGAGCGTGACCGTTAATCTGGCTTAGGTGACAGGCGCGACCCACCGCTTAAGAGACCTTTGCGGAACACGCCCGCTGCCCCCCTCCGAGAGACGATCGATGTGGTCCTGGTCGGGGACATCTGCCCCTTGCTCGGTTCCCCCTGTGCCCGCTACGATGAAGGGCCGTCAGACCTCCGGTCACAGGGCCCCAACCACGCGCCCCGGCCCCCGGGGAGCGGTAACAAATGGACTACAAACAAAAATCAAAACGGCAACTTTTGAGACCCACGGAGCAGGCCGCGACCACGAAAAAAACTTGCCGACCCACCGTTTCACCATGCATCTCCGGGAAGTTTTTACTCGTAAGTCAATCTGCAAACCAGCAACTTTTTACTCGTAACGAAAATCTCGCCCGACAACTTTTCACCTCTGCGGTGCGGACGGGGTCGGAAAGTTGTGCAAAGGTCTTCTTAGGGGATGAGGGGCAGCCCAGAGAACCCATCCGGGCCCGCGAGCGTAGTTTACTTGACGGCTAGTCGCCAGATGCCGATGATAGCGCGCATCGCTGCTGGGTGGTCGAAACTCGGAAGCAGGAGAGACTCATGGGACAACGAAACGGAATGATGCGACTCCTTGTGGGATTGGTTCTCTCCGCGGGGCTAGCGCTAGCGCTAGTCGCCTGCGGGTCCGACCCGACCCCCACGTCGGCGCCGACCCCCACGTCGCCTCCGGTGGCTGCAGACCCCACCCCGACGGCCATGGCGCCGGCCACCGCCACGCCGACTCCCGCCCCCACGGCGACGCCCGACACGTCGTTCGACGCGGAAGCCTACTTCTCCGGCAAGACCGTCCGCGTCGTGGTGGCTTGGGACCCTGGCAACAGCATTGACGCCCACGGGCGCGCTGTCTCGCGGATTCTGCCGCGGTACATCCCCGGCAACCCAAAGTCCATCGTGCTCAACAAGGACGGCGCCCAAGGCACCGTCGGCGGCAACTGGTGGCACGAGAACGCGCAGGACGACGGGCTCTGGCTCTTTGCCAACACCGGCGCCAACCCCATCTCCCAGATCCTGCGTCCCGGAGTGCGGTATGACTTCCGCGACTACACGTCGGTCGGCGGGATCATGCAGCGCACGACCATGTGGGTGATCTCCGGCGACGCCCCCTATAACCGTATCCAAGAGGCGTCCGGCGGCTCGGAGGAGTTCACCGTCGGCCTGAACACGGAGTCCGAGACGGGAACGGCGAAGGCCCTTGCCCTCGCCGGTTGGCTCGACCTGCCCATGAGGCCGCTCTACGGCATCGGTTCCGGATTTGCCGACTTCCTGACGACCTTCGACCGTGGCGACGCCGACAGCTACATCTCCGGCAGCGCTTGGTACCGCACGCCGGGCTCGCGCCCCGGCTGGTTCGCGGACGGCACGATTGAGCCCTTCGCCATGCTGGGCTCCGCGGACGTCTTTGACAACAACGGCGAGATAGACGTTCCCGACGACCTCCCGCACATCACCGAGTTGCTGACGGACGAACAGCAGTCGATCTGGGCTGGCATGAACCTAGAGGACACCGCCTTCTATCGCGGCCTCTTCACCCCCAAGTCAATCGACCCCGCCATCCTCGCCGTGCTGCGGAAGGCGTTCGACGACATGTTCAACGACCCCGAGTACCAGGAGATCTACGAGCGGCTCGTCGGCCTCCCTGTGGACCAAGGCGGGAGGCTCGCCCCTGAAGTCGTAGACACCGCCCTGGAGAACTGGGCCGCGAACGCTGAAGAAATCAAAACGACGTACGAGCAGTTCCTTCCATAGCACTGGCCATGTGTGCACGTCCGACCGCCCCGAAGAGCGGTCGGACGTGTCCCTGCCCCCTTCGGGGGAGCGCGCACGCGCAAGGCACGCGCAAGGAGTGATGCGGAGTGGGTGAATACATTGCCGCCTTGGGTTTCCTCGGAGACCCGCTCTACTGGACGATGCTCCTGCTGGCGGTCTTGCTGCTGGGCACCATTGGCCTCATCCCCGGCCTCGGAAGCACCACCATCGCGGCAATCGCGATCCCGTTCCTCCTCTTCAATTTCGGCGATAACCCCACTGCCGGCATCATCTTCCTCGCCGCCCTCGGCGGGCTGAACAACACCCTCGACTCGGTGCCGGCGGTCCTGCTCGGTTATCCGGGCGCCGCGACACAAGTCACGTTCTTGGAGGGCCACCAGCTGGCGATGCGAGGACAAGCCGCCCACACCCTGGGGGCGATCTACGCCGTGTCCGCCATGGGCGGCGTGATCGGCGCGGTCGCGCTCCTGGCCACCATTCCGTTTATGCGCCCGATCCTCGTCAGGTTCTCATTCCCCGAGATCGCAGCCATGGCGATGTTCGGCGTGCTTATGGTTTCCGTTCTGAGCCGCGGAGCCATGCTCAAGGGCGTCATCTCCGGCGTGCTCGGCATACTGGTCAGCACCATCGGCACCGACGACATCCAGGGCCTTCCTCGGCTCACCTTCGAACAGGTCTACCTCCTCGACGGCCTCCCCCTCATCCCGACGCTTATCGGGTTCTTCGCCCTCCCGGAGCTGATTGACCTGACGATGACCGGCCGTCCGGTCGCCACTCCGGGATCGGTGTCGACCAGGGAAGTCATGGCCGGCGCCCGGTATGGCGCAAGCAAGTGGCGGATGGCCATCCGCCAAAGCATCTTCGGCGTCTTTATGGGCGCCATCCCCGGAATCGGGAGCGCCGTGATCGACTGGCTCTCGTACGCGTTCGGCATGGCCTTGACGAAGGACAAGTCCCAGTTCGGCAAAGGTTCGCTGGACGGCGTCCTCTTCGCCGAAGCGGCCCAGAACTCGAAGGAGGGCGGGCAGGCTATCCCAACGCTCGCGTTCAGTATTCCTGGCGGGGCGTCGTGGGCCATCGTCCTCGTTGGGCTGCTCTTCTACGGCATCGAACCAGGTCTGGGAATGCTGGACCAGCACCTAGACATCATGGTCGCCATCGTCGTCACCCTGGCGCTGGGCAATCTACTGATTACGATGCTCGGCCTGGTGGCGACCGGCCAGATCGCCAAGGTCACACTGGTGCCCTACCCCTTGCTGGCGGCGGCCTTGTTCCCTCTGGTGTTCATCGCCGCGTTCCAGACGACGACTGCATGGGGCGACATCCTCGTGCTCCTTGCCGCTGGGGGTCTTGGCCTCACGATGAAATGGCTCGGCTGGCCCCGGCCCCCGTTCATCCTCGGCTTCATCCTGGGTCCTATCATCGAGCGGAACCTCTGGGCCGCGTTGGGCATATTCGGTCCTGTGGGGATGCTCACACGGCCAATCTCGGTCATCCTATTCCTCCTTGCGGTCGCAAGCGTCATCTACCTGACCAAGGCGATGTCCATGGGGACTACAGTCGCGCAGATCGCTTCCACCGTGGACTCTGATCCGGGAGGCCCCGCGCCGATACGCGGCAGCTCAGGCGAAGGGTCGGCGGCGCAGGGCTGGGCGGCAAGGTTGTTCGGTCGGCCCCGCTTCAAGTGGACTTGGGCGTCCGCGTTCCCGCTGGCCCTCCTCGCCCTCGTGATTGCCTTCTTGGTCGATGTCTCCGCATTGCGCTCCGGGGCCGCGAAGTTCCTTCCCCTCTACCTCAGCATCGCTCTCCTTCCGCTGGTCCTGTACGAAATGCTCCGCATGAACGTCTTCGCGCGGGAGCGGGTGGACATCATGGACCTCGGCATGCGCACCGGCACGGGCCAGGTGGCCTTCCGGGCGTTCCTCGTCATTGCGCTATGGCTCGCCGGCATGGTCGTCGCCGGGGCGATAGTGGGGCTCCAGTACTCCACCGTTGGGTTCGCCGTGCTCTTCGGCTTCTCGACGCTAAAATGGCGGGGCCGCCGAAGGCTATGGGCCTTGGTCCCGGGGCTGATTGTCGCCATAGTCGTTTTCGGAGTCCTTGATCAGTTTATGCATGTCATCTGGCCGGACCGCGTCCTATACGACGCGATCCTAGGCCGGGGATAACGCGCCGATATCGATAAACTAGGAGGCCAGTCATATGCGCCGAATCACAGTCCGACAGACCACCAGCGCAGCCGCCGTCGCGGCATTGGGGTTCGCATTTCTTCTCGCCTGGGCGCTGGGGGTCGCGCCGTTCTCTCCTCAAGAGGCCCGAGGACAAGACACCGACATAGCGCCGAGCGTGGTGGTGTGGCCCGGTGTTGGCGAGCTGCACAGCGGTAGCAGCTTCGCCATCATGGGCGCCGGTTTCGAGCCGGGGCAAGAAGTGCACGTGCTCCTCCAGACCACCATCGGCCGAGGCTTCACCGGCGGCGTCGTCAACGACATCACGGAGAACGTCAACCCGCCAATCGAGATGATTGACGAGACCGGCAACTTCGCCGCGAGCTTCGACATGGGACGCTTCGAGCGTGTCCTCTCCGAGGGAGTCATCGGCCTGACCGTTACCGACGCCGACTTCACGCCCATGGCGTCGGCGCCCGTCGCCATGTGCGACCCGAGCGGTCGCTCGCGAGTCGAGGCCTACCCGCGCGGCGCCCCCGACTACGCCGCGAACCCGGACGACCCGCGCCCCACGACCTACTGCGCCGGCTTCTTCGAGTACCCCGAGCGGCCGGAAACCTCGGAAGGCGGCTAGCCGCCACGCGACAAGAAACAGAGAAGGGCCAGCGACGCTGGCCCTTCTCGTGCGTCAGAAATATGAGGCCCAACCCTCATTGGCGGGAGTGCGTGGGAGTCGAACCCACCCCGGACTAGGAAGCTAGCCCGGCAACGGTTTTGAAGACCGCGAGACCCACCGGGACCCATCCACTCCCATCGACGCTAGCGGCCCGCCTGCTCAACGTGCATGCGATGACGGGCGCGGGAGGCCAGTTTATGCCCGGCCGCCCCCACGCGAACGAAACGGCGCCCTCCAAGCGAAAGGGCGCCGTCCTCATAGCCGTTCGATCGTCGAGAAGCTGGTTACGCCTCGTCGAGCACCTTGTCGATCTTCTTCTTGAGGACCGCCTTCGGCACCGCGCCGATGATCTGATCGGCAACCTTGCCATCCTTGAACAGCAGGAGCGTCGGAATGCTGCGAATGCCGAACTGCATCGCGGTCTGCGGGTTCGCGTCAACGTCCACTTTGGTGAACGAGAACTTGCCGTCGTACTCCTCGGCGAGCTCCTCGACCACCGGGGCAATCATCTTGCAGGGACCGCACCAGTCGGCCCAGAAGTCGACGAGCACGGGCTGGTCGCTTTCCAGCACGCTCGTCGAGAAGTCGGCGTCGCTAATCTGCTGTGGCTTTGCCATCGAGACCTCCGTTCCTCTCCGTTGCCGGCGAGCTTGCCGCGCCTCGCGCCAAGGACAAACTCTCTCTCTACCGGTCAGACTCTATCAGTAGGATGCGGGCAGGCGCGGGACGATGCGCCTCGCGAACAGTATATAGGCCCAGGGCCTCATCTGTCCGAGGCGTCGGCGTCCTCCGGGTCGGCGGCGATTCCCACATGGGCCCACAGATCGCCTGCGCCCATCGGCATATCCGGGACAAAACCCTCGACCCGGGCGTCGAACGCCCACCGCTCCGCGGACGAGGCCGCCATGACGAAGTAGCCCCGCTCGATGAGCAACCGTTGCGCCGACCGGACGAGGTCGGCCCGCGTGGCGGGGTCCAGCTCGACGGCGATGGCCTCGATGAGTTCGTCCAGCTCATCGTCGCCGCCTGTCACGTTCGTGCTGCCTTGCGAGTGGGCAAGACCCAGCAGAAAATCGTTGGGCATGTCGGTCGGCGGCATGGGACCCACGAAAGCGTCGAAATTGCGCTCCTCCCAGACGCGGCGGAGGTAGTCAACGCGCGTGACCACCTCCGTCTCCACGTCGAATCCTGCGTCGCGCAGCTGTTGCGCCAGCGCCTCGCCGTGCGCGACGTGCGTCTCGCCAAAGTTCGCCACGGTCAGCGTGAAGGGTGGCGGGGACTCGGGGCCCGCGAACGGCGCCGACGCGCCAAATAGGAGGCTGGACTCCTCAGAGTCGAGTCGCCATGTCTCGTCCAACAGCGGCACGCCGGTGCCCACCGAACCGATGCCAAACGTCTCATCGAGTGCGGCTTGCAGGTCGAGCCCTGCCAGGACCGCCTGGCGCAGTCCCAGGTCATCGAAGGGCGCGCGCCTTGAGTTCATGCCGAACAGCACTCCCCTGCCCTGCCGTTCGACGACCACCGACCGGAAGCCCTCCGCCTCGAGCTCCGCCCATGCCGCATTGGGAACGTGGGCGGCGTCGGCGCGGCCCAGCCTCAGCAACCTGACAGCCAGGTCTTGGTTGGCTGCCAGCAGGAATTCGACGCGCTCCACCGTCGTGCCGACGGGATGACCATCCCACGCGGTGAGCGTCGCCTGCCCTGACGCGCCCTGCTGGAAGAGCCACGGGCCGGCGCCGATGACCCGCCCCGTGCGCGCGTCAACGCGGATCAGGGCGCCGGGCGCCATGATCACGGCGTAGGGGCTCGCGAGTGCGAGCGGCAGGTCGGGATCAGGGAACCGCAGCCTGAAGCGAACGGTCCGCTCGCCTACAGGTTCCACCCTATCGACGGAATCGAGCAGGACTGTGTGCGGGAAACCGGGAGTACGCAGCCGGTTCATGCTGAAAATGACATCCTGGGGCGTGATCGGCCTCGACTCGAAATTCTCGCCCGGCTGCCAGGACGCCGCAGGGTCGATGTTGAACTCAAACGTCAGCTCGTCCACGATTCGCCAAGACTCGCAGAGGTCGCACTCGACCGCGAGCGATGGATCTCCCTCGGCGCCAAGGCTGAACTTCATCAGCCGTCCATAGCTTGGCCCTGGCCCGTAAAGCGTCGCCCACTCCGAGACGACGCTGTACATGTCCCGGTGCGGCAGTGCTCCCGTCACGGCCACACGCAGCGTCCCCTGGGGCGGCGTCCGTGGCGATGCGACAGTGGGCGTCGGGGCCGGTCCGGCCGGCGGCATCGAAGTGGGCGCGAGCGTTGGCGCTGAGGTTGGCGTGACGGTCGGAAGGGCTCGAGGTGTTGGCGTCGGAGCGAGCGTCGGGGAGATTGTCGGCGTTGGTGTTGACGTCGGCGACGGGGTCGGTGTGGGCATCGGAGTGCCGCCGACGCACGCGGCGAGTAGCGCCAAGACGGGGAGCAACCCCGCCGCTGCACGCGGGGCTCGCCGCAACGCTAGATTTCTCTTGCGTCGGGAGCGGCGCCACAGGGTACGGGCCGGTACTTAGGCTCCACGCTAACGTCCACGCTCCGAAGGGCCCCGAGTCCCACCCGGCCCGCCATGACCAGCGCGATTACCGACGGCGGAGCGACGACCATCAGATGCATGACCACCGCGAAGCTGAAGGCTGCGGCAGGGTCAGCCCCGAGCCCTGTCAGCATAGTGACCACCGCGAAGTGATAGGCCCCGACCCCCGCGGGCGCCGACGGGGCCGCCGAGGTGAAGAAGGTTGCTGCCACTAGCACGGTCACCATCGTCAACGGCTGCACGTCGATGCCAAGTCCCTGCGCCACTATCCAGCCCGCGAGACCGAGGGCCAGCCAGTGGAAGGCGGTCGCGGCGAAAGACGCCCACAGCCGCGCCGGCCTATTCTTGAGCGTCCCCAGCGCGATAGTGACCTGCTGGAAGAACCGGACCCGGTTGGCCAGCGGGATGGTCTGCAAGCCGCGGGCGACGACAACGAAGACCAACACGCTGACGACGAGCATGATGAACGCGCCCAGCAGCTGAATGCTGATCTTCCCCTCGCGGAGACTCGGAACGAGCAGGACGCCCAGCCCCATCAGCAACGCCGACGTGAAGATGTCGAGCACGTTGCCCCCGACCAGCGTCGTAAACCCAGTCGGGAACGGGACCTTATACCGCCTGGTGATAAGCGCCAACTGCACGGGCTCGCTGACCATCCGTATCGGCGAAAGATTGTTCAAGCCGATGCCCGTGTTTTGCGTCAGGAGAATCTGGCCAAACGTGGCTGGCTCTCCTGGCAGCAGAACGTGCCACCGCGCGGCTCGCAGTAATATCGCCGCCGTCAACGGAGCCAAGGCTAGAAGGGCTACGCCCACCGGAAAGTTTCGGAAAGTTTCCGCTACATCCCGTAACACGAGGGCTCGGCCCACGAGGTATGCGAACCCCGAGCTGGCCACGCCTCCCAGGATGATCTGCGCCCACTTATTGCGGGCCAGCCGGACGACCGTCTGTATTAAATACGTCAGGGACACGTTCACGTCACCTGTACCTACAATGTCGGTTCGGAGCCGCCGATGGAGGCTGCTCCGGCCGAGGCCCATGGGGCTGGCGCACTTCCAGAGGCTCCCACAAGCCAATGCAAAGATGATACCAGCAAGCCCTCACCTTGGCCCCTGCTTCGGGGTGCTGCTTTCGACTGATTCCGTCGAGCGCGGCTATCACGGAGGGGCCGTTTACCCCTGGCAAACGCAGGTGGGATTGTGGAGAGAGGCCGTCTACAGAAGGGCGCTGAGGTAGAGAAGGAGAGGGTAGGAGGAGGAGCGCGCGTCGGCTAGAATTCAACAATGGAGGCTGCCCTCGCCGAAACCCCACGGATTGATCACCCACTGGTCGACGGTCACACCCATATCGACCAGTTCCCGCCCGAAGACATCCCCTCTCTCCTCGCCCGCGCCCATGATGCCAACGTTGGACTGTTGATCTCGGCAGGCACAACCCTCGACTCGTGTCGACGCGTGCTCCTGCTGGCGGATTCCCACCCCGTCGTCCATGGGGGCGTCGGTCTCCATCCCGCAGACCTTGTCGAATGGGTCGATGACGCGACGACCGGCGAGCTGCGGCGGCTGGCAAGCCACCCCAAAGTCGTTGAGTGGAGCGAGACCGGCCTCGATTACATGCCGAACTCCCCGCCGCATGACCTCCAACAGGACGCCTTCCGCAAGCAGATCAGGCTCGCCCGCGAGCTTGGACTACCGCTCGTGGTCCACTCCCGCGAGGCCGACGAGGACACGCTGCGGCTGCTCGCCGAGGAGGGCGCCGCCGAGGTCGGGGGCGCGTGGCACTACTTCCAGGGCGGGGCCCGCCTCGCCGAGCGCGTTCTGGAGCTGGGCTTTTATGTCTCGCTGGCCACGCCCTTGCTACGCTTACCTGACTTGCAGACCACCGCTGCGGACCTCCCCCTCGATCGCATCGTTATCGAGACCGACTCCTACCCGCAGCCCTTCAAGAAGAACCCGGTGCGCCGCACGGAGCCATGGCGCCTCCCCCAGGTGGCCGAAAAGCTCGCCGAGCTCCAGCGGACCGACATCGAGACCGTCGCCGCCAAGACCACCGCGAACTATCTCCGCATGCTCGGCGGCCGCATCGACGCCTCGTCGCTTCCCCTGCCCGCCGACCGAAAAACGGCATGACCCAAGAGCGCTGGACCGCCGTAGACCGGCGCCTCGACAGCTTGCTCGGGGAGCCGGACCAAGCGCTCGACCTTGCGCTGCGGGACAGCGCCGCCGCAGGGCTGCCGGCCGAGGCTGTGTCGCCCAGCCAGGGCAAGCTGATTCACCTGCTGGCGCGGGTCTCCGGAGCCCAGCGCATCCTGGAGTTGGGTACCCTCGGCGGCTACAGCACCATCTGGCTCGCCCGCGCGCTGCCGCCCCACGGCAAGCTCGTAACCCTCGAAGTCAGCCTGGACCACGCGGCCGTGGCGCAGACAAACATTGAACGCGCCGGCTTGAGCGGTATTGTTGAGATGAGAATTGGGCCTGCGCTAGCGACCCTGTCCCAGCTCGCCGAAGAGGGAGTCTCGCCTTTCGACTTCGTGTTCATCGACGCTGACAAGCCCAACAACCCGGCCTACCTCCACTTGGTGCTGAAGCTGTCGCGTCCGGGGACCGTAATCATCGGCGACAACGTTGTCCGCGGAGGCGCCGTAGCGGACGCTCACAGCGACGACCCGAAGGTGCAAGGCGTGCAGCGCTTCCTCGACCTCATCGCCGAGGACCCACGGCTCGAAGCAACGGCCGTCCAGACGGTCGGCGCCAAGGGCTACGATGGCTTCGTGATGGCCGTCGTCTCCGAATAACCCCTTCGCCGCTGACGCGCCAGCCCAGTGAAGACAACTATCTCCGCATGCTCAGCGGCCCCATCGACGCCCAGCCGCTAAATGGTCACAGACCGTAGAAAGCCTTCGGGTTGTCCTCTAGGATCTTGCGCTTCGCAGTCTGGCTGAACTCTCCCTCATCAGCCCTGCGCCGCAGGATGTCTATGGCCTCAATCTCAGCCGACTGGTCCGCATGAGAGTAATCGGTGCCAATCATCAAGTGGTCTTCAGTTCCAAACTGGAGGAGGTACGGAATATCCTCCTGCGATTGGCAGGTCACATAGAGGCGGTGTTCCCGGAGGATCTCGCTTAGGTCGTCCGAATAGTTGAATGATTTGAACGCCCAGGCCATACGCTCCCGGCGGGCGCTGAGTCTGTCAAGGACGAACGGGATCCAAGATGATCCAGCCTCGATGAAGCCAAACTTCAACTTGGGAAACTTGCCGGCAAGGCCAGAGAAGACGATTGCGTGGAACGCATCTACGACGTTGGTGCTTCCAAGCCCGTCGCCGCCAATGAACCCCACACTGTTGCCGCCGTGAGGCTGGTCCCCTGAGCCAGTGTGCATACAGAGCGGGAGACCAAGGTCATTAGCCTCTTGATAGGTAGGATAGAAATAGGGGTCGGTCACTCGCCTGCCCAATTCTGTCGCCAACTTGAAGACACCACAGGCTCCGTGCTCGCTCGCCCACCGAAGCTCATCTACTGCGGCTTCCATGTCCAACATCGGTAGAACTGCCACCCATCGGAGGCGGCCATCGCTTTGAGAAGACCTGTCAGCCATCCAACGGTTGTAACTCTTGCAAACGGCGACCTGCACCTGCGGATCGCTCGTCAGGTAGGTTAGGAACAATGTGGGGTACATGACATGAATGTCCACGCCCATGTCGTCCATGTGCCGTAGACGAGTTTCAATATTTCTTAACTCGCGAGCATCGATGGTCGTGCCGGTCCGCCGATCATCGCGGATTCGACGGATCGACAGATTGCCGCCGATAAGCCAGTGCCTCGTGTAACCAGGGGCGGGAGCACTTGCATCCATGTCATCGGTAGGAACGAGCGTGACCGGCTTGTACCGTATATCTTCAACGGGCATGTACTGCCAGGTCTCTTCACATTCGTCCACGTGCGTGTCAGCATCAATCACAGCCATTTACTTGACTCCTCCCAGATTTCGACTCGACATTTCGGAAGTGTCCGTGCCCACCTCCGACCCAAGGCTGGTTTAGGCAACCGGAAGAAGCATATGCAGGTGCTTGACGCCTGTCAATCGTAACTATAGAGACGGCGCTGAGACGATTCTCGGATACAACATTTAGATGTATGCGGTCAATTCGTCATGACTTCCCGCCCGTCATGCCGAGAACAAGCGCGAGACTAGGGGTCGGAGTGAGGGCTGGCGATGGCTTGCCCTCCTACCCGAGCGGGCTCGCTGGATCTCTGAGGGCGCGCCTCAGCAGTTGCGCCGCTATCCGTGCGATGGTACTTTGCTATACATGATGCGCTGGTCCCTGACGTACACCTCCGGGAATCTCATGGCGATTCGCCATGGAGGTTCGCGTCGCCTCGGACTACCTGTCGTGGTTCGCCACGGCGGGGCTGCGCGTCGTCCGCTGCATGGAGCCGCGCTGGGGGGCTGAGGAACTGGCCACGTTCGAGGCGCGGGGCATCGAACTGGAGGCTGACCTTCTCGAGGCGGCCATCGCCGGAACGCCGGCTGTCATCGTGTGGGAGACCGTTCGAGACTGACGGGAATCCGGGGGAGGCCGGCTAATGCGATACGATCCTAACTACCTGGCGCGCTTCTACGACGCCTATGACCTCGCCGAGTGGGATCGGCTCGAAGTCCCGGCCTACGGTCGGCTCCAGGCGGTCATCCATGCGGACTTCATCAAGC
>CBDFLP010000004.1:0-25645 GCA_965249325.1 Dehalococcoidia bacterium
TCCACCACCTCGCCGCAGACGACTATCAGCGGTTCATTGAGGTCAACACGTTCTGCTTCCCGGTGGGGCTGTTCCGGCACCTGGTCAGCATGATGTTCGCGGGCATCCCCGAGCTGTTCCCGGACCTCCGCGTCGGCTGGATGGAGGCGGGCTGCGGCTGGGCGCCGTACTGGCTGGAGCGCATGGACGAGAAATGGCGGATACGCGGCGAGGAGGAAGCGCCGAACCTCAAGCGCTCGCCCACCGAGTACGTTCAGAACGGCAACTGGTTCTTCCACGCGGAGGCCGACGAGAAGATGATTCCCTACGCGGCGTCGGTCGTCGGCGGGGACAAGCTCTTCTTCGCGTCCGACTTCCCCCACTGGGACTCGGACTATCCGCACAACGTCCAGGAGATGCTGGCCCGTGAGGACTTGAGCGAAGAGTTGAAGCGCAACGTTCTCCGCGAGAACGCCCTGCGCATGTACGGGCTGGCCTGAGGCTTGCCTGTCGCCCCTGTGCCTCCCCGCAGACAGACGGGGGAAGAAGTAATCTGGTCTGCGAACGCAGCGATAGGAGCTTCGCGATGGAACCTTTGAACTGGCGCAAGCGCATCGGCCTCATCACCACCAGCGGCCAGGTCGTCACCGAGCCGCGCTACTACCAGCTCGCTCCGCCCGGCGTTACCTTCCACACCTCGCGGATGCTCAACGCCGGCAGCGGGGTTGAGTCCCTCATCGAGATGGAGAAGAACGCTCCCCGCGCCATCGACGAATTGGCCACCGCGGAGGTCGACGCCATCGCTTATTGCTGCACGGTCAGCGGCGCGCTCCGAGGCATCGACGAGGACCGCGAGTTCTGCCGGGACGTTCAGCGGCGCACCGGAATCCCAACCACGTCCACGATGCTGGCGTGCGTCGAGGCGTTGCAACGATTCGGGGCGGAGCGCGTCGTGCTGACGAGTCCCTACGTCGACAGCCACAACGAGCACGGGGCCGCCTACCTGCGGGCCGCGGACATCGACCCAATCGTCATGCGCGGCATGGGGCTGACCTCCGGCAAGCAGTACAACCGCGTGTCCACGGACGAGATACTCCGCTTCTCCGTGGACGCGTGGGACGACTCCGCCGACGCGATGTTCATCAGCTGCATGAACTACGATGCCATCGGCGCGGCGGAAGCCATCGAGGAGGCCATCGGCAAGCCCGTGGTCACCTCCCACACCGCAACGCTCTGGCGGGCGCTGTGCCTCGCGGGCGTGCCTGACCCCATCCAAGGCGCCGGCCGCCTCCTCGCGGAGCCTCGCTAGCGGGCGGCACGGGCGCGCCGAGACGAAACTGACAGATCACGCGCCGTCGAAGGCCGCCTTGGTTATGCCGAGGTCACGGACTATCGCACGTATCGTTCCTGCTGATAAGTCCTTGCTTCCCCAGTTGGGAATCGTCGTTCGTTCACCACTAGCCCGCCGCCATATCCCATGACTCCCACTAGCTTGCCGGTCGAACGAGCACTCGACTGTTCCAACTTACGGACGAGGTCCCTGTACTTCAAACGGCTATGACCAATTCCTCGGTGAGCGCCTCCGCCTTCACATCTGCAGGGAGAGGATCGCCGTGGTGTTCATACGAGGCAATGAACTCTGCCGCGACACTCTGCAAGTGCTTATACGCCTCAGCACTCGTCTCCCCCCACGCTCGACACCCCGGCAAGGCTGGCGCCTCGGCCATGTACAGGCCGCCAGTCTCTTCTGAAGGTGGATGCATGGCGTACTTGAGCCGGTACTGCTTCATTTCATTCTCCCTGCCCACTGAAGCGGCGCCTAGGGAACCCTAGGATATCTGAGCTGGCCGCCACCGCGCCTCCTCCTCAGTCCTCCCCCGCCCGGCGGGGGAGGGGGAAAGACGACTCTTCCCGCAGATAGGGAAGGATGTAATTCTTCTCAGTCGTCGGCTTGGTCCACCCGGCGGCCGAGAAGGTCCTCGGCGTGCGATACGTAATAGCGCCAGTTGGCCATCATGCCCTCATAGCCACCCACGGAGCCGCGCTTGCGTCCGCTCTCCGGCTGCTCGCCGGGCGCCCGGAACTCGCTATCCGGAATCAGGCGGGGCGTCCCGATGAGGTACGCCTTGTATAGGGTGCGGCAGAGAGTCTCCAGGGCAAGCGCGTTCATGGAACTGCGCTCGATGCAGTCGCCCGCCGCCGCGATGCCATGCCCAGCCATCAACGCGGCGTCCTTGTTGCCCATGCACTCCGCGAAGGCCATCCCCTGTTCCGCCGTTCCGATGGTCTTGTTGTCGGGGTAGACCGGCACTCCTTGGCGGGCGAGCTCGGCCCCGCCCGATCGGTAGGGGCCGTACACCGGATAGATTTCCTTGCCGGTGATTCCGAGCAAGACGGAATACTCCGGGTGCATGTGGACCACGCTCTTAACCTCGGGCCGCAGCTTGTAGATCCAGATGTGCAGGAAGCTCTCGCTCGGGGGCTGCAGACCGTCGGGTCCGTCCACCATCTCGGCGTCGAAGTCAACGGTTACGATGTCGCGGGGTTGGGTGTAGCGGAGGCCGACCTGGTTGGCGCCCTTCCCCTTGATCATCATCGTGTCCGTGCCCTCGATCCTGTAGCTGACGTGCCCGGTCGCGCCTTCCGTCATGTCGTAGGCGCCCATCACCCGGCATGCCAGGGCGAGGTTCTCTGCAACCTCCAATTCTCTGTGAAAACCCATGTATCCCTCCTTCACACGCGCTTGCCTGACTGTTGAACGGAGGCCGGACTGTGTCCCGCCGCGGCGCGGCGGGTCTCAGTCACCCGAAGGTGAACCCAACTCTACCACCGCCGGCGGGCGAGCAAGCGTCTCCGCAGAGTTCCCGTCTGCAGACGGTCGCCTCCAAGCTCCCTGCAGACGTTGGAAGGGGTCGGTCGTGGTTCCTTGCGTGAGAGGGAGGGAAGAGCCTCCGCCGCCTACCAAAAGGGCTATGGTAGGGCGGGCGCGGGGGAAGCGCTTCCACTAAGAGTCCACGTAGGAGTCATGGCCAGTCGATTCAGCGCGCTCCGGCATCGGGACTTCCGGCTCTATTGGGTCGGGTTCGTGGTTTCGGTGTCGGGGCAGCAGATGCAATGGATGATCGAAGGATGGCTGATCTATCAGCTGTCCGGGTCGGCGCTGCTCCTTGGCGTCAACGGCGTTGCCCAGCTCGTGCCGTCGATGGCCCTGACGCTGTTCGGCGGCGCCCTGGCCGATAAGTTCGACCAGCGGAAGCTGCTGGTGACCGTGCAGATGCTGTTCATCGTCGTGTTGGGCGCCTTGGCCGCGATGGGCCTGCTTGGGCTCCTGACGGCCTGGCATGTAATCGCCGGCGGGTTCGTCCTCTCCGCCATCGGCGCATTCGAGGGGCCGGCCCGTCAGGCCATGTTCCCGCACCTCGTGCCGCGCGATGCGATGCCCAGCGCGGTGGCCCTGAACGCCATGATCCACCCGGGGACCCGGGTCCTCGCGCCGGTCCTGGGCGGACTGTTCAGCGCAGTAGTGTTCGATGCCTCGGCCTCGGCAAGCGTGGCGGGAGGAGCGATCTTCGCCCTGGCCGCCTTTGCCGTCGCGGTCTACGCCGGGACGCTGCTCCGCGTCCGCCTGCCTGTCGTGACGCGAGCGCGCGGACGCACCGTTCTGGGGGACATGGCCGACGGGGTGAAGTACATCTGGCGCCAGCGCATCTTCACGTTCCTGATTGGGATGGCCTACTACAACATGCTCTTCGGGATATCGATGTCGGTGCTATTCCCCGTATTCGCGAAGGATGTCCTGTTCGTAGGGCCGGAGGGGCTCGGCTTCATGTGGGGAGCGATGGGAGTGGGGAGCGTGGCGGGCGTGTTCGTAGCGTCGAGCTTCACGCTTCCAACCCAGCAGCGGCCTTTGCTGGTGGGCGGGTCGCTGACGCTCGGGCTCTTCATGATCGCGTTTGCGCTGTCGACGTGGTACTGGGTGTCGCTCGTGCTGCTCTTCGTGATTGGGCTGGGGGCGTCCGCGTTCAACGTGGCGATACAGACCAACCTGCAGATGCTCGTCGCGAACGAGCTGCGGGGCCGGGTCATGGGGATATGGAGCATGGTGCACACGAGCGTGCGGCCCGCCGGCGAGATGCAGTTCGGCGCGGTGGCAGCGCTCTTGTGCGCGCCGATTGCGTTCATAGTGAGCGGGGCCCTGATCATCGCGTTTGCGCTGGCGTACGTAGCTCCGAGCAGCCAGATACGGCGCCTGCGCGACCTCCGAGAAGCGGCGATGGCGCAGTCGGACGGGTAGGGCTCCCGCGGACGCGGCCGGCTCTCCATTCCCTGAGTGGCAGAGCAGTGGGGCAGTGGGTGTTGAATAACGGAATGTGGAGCAGGCGTGGTAAAGTGAACCACACTACCTAAGCGCATCGGAGGGACCCATGGCGACTGTTGATCTGAGGGAGGCTGCGCTTCCCGACAAAATGGACACGTGGGAAGCGAACGACCCGTATTTCGACTGGATACAGAGCGAAGGGCTCAAGCGGATCGTCGACTATAAGTTCGAAGACCTGAACGAGGTGGAGCTGGGCGACTGGGAGCGCAAGGGCGGCAAGGGCGCCATCATCAACATCCCAAATGGCTTCCTGCCGAACGACGCCCACCTGGTGGAGATCAAGCCGGGCGGCAAGTCCGAGCCCGAGCGCCACATGTACGAAGAGGTGATGTACGTGGTGTCCGGCCGGGGCGCGACGAGCGTCTGGCTGGAGGAGGGGCAGAAGTCGACGTTCGAGTGGGCCGCCGGCAGCTTGCTCGTAATCCCGCTGAACACGGCGTACCAGCACTTCAACGGGAGCGGCGCCGAGCCCGCGCGCTACGTCTCGATGACGAACGCACCGCCGGTCATGCGGATGTTCCGCAGCCATGAGTTCGTGTTCAACAATCCGTTCACGTTCAGCGACCGCTTCTCCGGCGACGACGAGGACTTCTTCAACGGTCAGGGCACGCTGTACCGGCGCAAGGGCACCAAGTTCGGCACCATGTGGAAGACGAACTTCGTGCCGAACGCGGACATCATGAAGCTTTGGCAGTACCGCGACCGCGGCGCGGGGGGCATTAACACCCACTTCGACCTGGCAGGCAACGTGACTGGCGCGCACATCTCGGAGTTCCCTGTGGGCACGTACAAGAAGGGCCACCGCCACGGCCCCGGCGCGCACCTCGTCATCCTCGGCGGCGTCGGCTTCTCGGCGCTCTGGTGGGACAACGAGGCGAAGGAGTACGAGATTGCGCCGTGGAAGAAGGGCGGCATGGTCATCGTCCCTGCGGACGCGACATACCATCAGCACTTCAACACCGGCCCCGAGCCGGCGCGCTACCTCGCTCTCCGGAGCGGCGATGGACAACCCGGGCAGTGGGGCGAGTCCAACGTCAGCATCAAGGAAGGCGGGATGCAGGTCGAGTACGAGGACGAGGCCCCGGAGATCCACGCGATCTTTGAGTCCGAGCTCCACAAGCACGGCGCTCCCTGCCGGATGAAGGCATTCATTCCCTACTGCACCGGCGAGGTCGGGCCGACCAACGAGCGAGACACGTAGAGAATCCTCGCATGTAGGGTTCGTAAGCCGAGCCCCCTTCCTGATCGGCCAGGAAGGGGGCTTTTCTCTCAGGTCTCACCAACAGCGACGATGGCGCAGTGGGTCTCCCCACCAGCTCGCGGAGATCGCGCTTATAGCCCGACCGCGCTCCATTCGGGGAGCTTGGCGCCTTCGCCGGAGAGGATCGTCTCGACGTCCGGCGTGCGCGGGACGGAGTCCTTGTAGGGACCGCCCACGCCCTCATAGCCGGGGTAATGAAACTCCTCGATGGGCAGAACGATGATCTCGTTCTCGTCGGGGTCGCGCCAGACGTTCATGGGCTCGCCGCCGTCCTCCACCACTCGCGCCTGCTGATCGAGCAACCTGCGGTACATAATGAGGCCAACGTCGGTGACGCCAAGGTGCTCTGTCGTGCGGTCGCTGATCGGGCCCTGCATGACCCACGCGCTGATGTCCTGGCCCATGACGTAGTCGCGCTTGATCGTGCCGTCGTCGAAGTACAACGGCATGTCCTCGTAGACGGCCCCCTCCTGCTCGGTCTCGCCCTCCTTGAGCTGGCGGTACTCGTAGCGGAAATGCAGGGTGTGGGTGTCGTCGACGGGTACGCGGAACTGAAGGTTGCTCTGCACGCGGAGGATGTTGGGGAAGAGGACGGGATGGCCGATGCGCCAGTGGTCGTCGTCCTCGGTCTCGTCGCCGACCATGCGGCGCTTGATGACGCCGTAGCCGGTGAGCTCGAAGCCGATCTTCTTGTGGTCGGCCCCGCGCCAAGAGGTGCGGCGGTTCCACTCGTCGCGCTCAGCCTCGGGCTTGATGCGGTTCATCTGCCAGCCGCCCCAATAGCGGTGCAGCCACTGGAAATGCACAGGGTCGAGGGAGTTCTCCTGGCACTGGAGCCAGTTGCAAGGGAGCAGTGTGGAGTAGACGTTCCTCACGCCGGGCCACACCATGATGTCCCAGCGAGGGAGCAGCGGGGCCGGCTCCGGGCCCATGTAGGCAAAGACTAGCCCCCCAAGCTCCTGGACCTTGTACGCCTTGATGCGCACCTTGTCCTTGAACTTGGAGCCTTCCGGCTCCGACGGCTGGTCGACGCACTGGCCGGTCTCGTTGAATATCCAACCGTGGTAAGCGCAGCGAATGCCGTTCTCCTCCGGAATGCCGTAGGAGAGGTTGGCCTTTCGGTGGGCGCACGACGGCTCGACGAGCCCAAGCGTCCCCTTGGCATCGCGGTAGAGGACGAGGTCCTCGCCAAGCAGTCGGACCTCCTTAGTGGGGTTGTCCGCGTCCAACTGGGCGCTGCCGGCCACCGGGTGCCAGTAGCGGCGCATCAGCTCGCCCATCGGCGTGCCCGGCCCGACTTGGGTCAGGCGGTCGTTCATTTCCTTAGAGAGCATCGTCGTCCTCCTTGGGAATCCGTCCCCCCCAATAATACCAATACGCTCGCTCCTTGCCATTACGTCAGGGCGCCGACGAGCCATTCTTCCAGCAGGTCCCGCAGCTCACTGGCGCACTCGCGCAGGCCGTGTCCCGCGCCGGGGTAAGTTACGAGACGCTTGGGCCCCGGTGCCCACCCCAGAATCGTCTCGGCATTGGCCAGGGGCAGAACGGTATCAGCCTCGCCGTGGACCAGCAGCAGGGGTCTGCCGTTGAGGAGGACAGCGTCCTCGGCGCCCATCGTCTGGCTCGCGAGGGCGGCGACGGCCCGCGCATGGGTCGTGTAGCGCGACGCCGATAGCACGACGCCCCCGCCGAATGAATGGCCGACGAGCGCGACGCGCGGGTAGCCAATGCTGGCCATGTGCCAGACGGCGACGAGAACATCGAGGACCGACTCGTCAAGGTTGGCCGGGCGGCGATAGTCGACCCGAAGGCTGGCGACCCCCCGGTCGGCGAGACGGACCGCGAGGTCTCGGTACAGGCCATTGGCAGGCCCGGCAAGTCCGCCGCGCGCCCCCGCCGCCCAGACCACGCCGGTTTCCCCGCCGCCGCCGGGACGGTGGAGGACGCACGAGACATCGCCCCGAGTCGTCCGGAGCGTCAACCCTTCGCCTGGCTCACCATCGGGCGCCGCGACGTCCTCCGCGCCGAGCAGTTCGATGGACATGCGCTCGTACAGAGGGATCCTGGGGGAGTCGTCCTGATTGAACACGCGGGCATGGTACGAGGGCAGGGCAGGGGAGTCGAGGGCTGCAGATGACCATGAACCCACGCTGAACCATGCCTCGGATATTGACCATCGATGGTGGTTAGGTTGACCTGGGAAGGGGTCGGCGGGAGAATCGGCCCACGCGCCGCCCGCGAGAGGAGTCGAGATGACGACAGCAGTAGACAACACGGCATTCGTTAGGCAGCTGGTCCAAGAGGTCGTGCAGCCGGCGGCGGACGCGCTGATGGAGACGCGGTACTTCCGCGACCTCCGGGCCGGGACGCTGACCATCCGCCGCCTGCAGGGGTACTCGCTCCAGCACACGTGGTTCAACCGCGCGCTCCTCAAGAGCGGGGCAGTCCGCATGATCAAGGCGTCTGACAACCCCAAGGCGTTCGCCGACATGGTCGCGGGGATCGTCGCCGAGCATGATCACCCGGACCTGTGCCAGCAGTTCGGAATGGACATCGGGCTCACGGAGCAGGATTTCGCCGACATGACGCCGGTCTTCGAGGTGCTCTGCCACACGAGCGTCATCGTGGCGTCGGCGCTGATCAGCGGCTCTCCGGTGGCCGGGCGGACGTCCGGCCTCACGAACGAGACGATGGTGCAGCGATACTCGACGGAGTTGTTCAACTACCTCCAGGAAGCTCCGTACAGCATCCCCGTCGAAAAGCTGGAGTTCTTCCGCATCCACGGGATCGTGGACATCGACCACGCCGCGAGCGCGGGGGAGGCGGTCGCGGCCCTCATCCAGACTGACCGGGACCGCCAGCTTGTGTGGAAGGCGGCGGAGACGCAGGTGAGGCTCAAGCTGGCCAAATTCGAGGGCATCTACGACGCCTACGCGTAGGCGGAAAGGCGAAGATCAAGTGGCGGAGACGCTGAAGGCAGGAATCGCAGGGCTCGGGTTCGGGGCGACGGAGTTCATCCCGACCCTAGAGCGGTTGGGTGAAATCGAAATCGTCGCAGGCGCCGACCTACGGGCAAACGCTCGCGAGGAGTTCACGCGTCGCTACGGGGGACGGACGTACGACAACGTCGAGGATATGTGCGCCGACCCGGACGTCGAGGCGGTGTGGATAGCGACGCCGAATCACCTCCACGCCCCGAACGCCATCTCCGCCGCCCAGAACGGAAAGCACATCCTCTCCCGCAAACCCCTCGGCATCACGATGGAGGAGTGCCAGGCCGTCCTCGACGCAGTCGACAAGGCGGGCGTCAAGCTGCTGGCCGGCGGCCAGACGCAAGGCACGAGCCCGCTGATCCGCGAGGCGCGCCGCATCATCAGGTCAGGCGGGTTGGGGCCGCTGCAGGCGATAACGGTGGTGGCGTACACGGGTTGGATGCTCAGGCCGCGCATGCCCCAGGAAGTCGACGAGTCCATGGGAGGCGCCGTCGTCTGGCGCCAGGCGCCCCATCAAATCGAGACGGTTCGCTATCTCACCGGAGGCATGGTGAAGAGCGTCCGGGCGATCACGGGCAGTTGGCGCGCCGAGCGGCCCAAGGGCACGGGCTACTACGCCGCGCTGCTGGAGACGGAGAACGGCGCGCCCGTCACGATGACCTACAACGCTTACGGCTATTTCGACTCCCTTGGTTTCACGACGTGGGCCGAGGACAAGGGCGTCGAGGGCCGGGCCAAGTCTCGCAAGGCGCTCGTCGCCGGCGAGGTCGACGAGGAGGCAGGCAAGGAGCTCACGCGGTTCGGCTCGGCCGGCGAAGGGAGCGTGGTTGGGGGACAGGCCGGGAGGCCGTGGACTCCCGGCAACCTTGGCGTCTTCATCATCTCGTGCCAGGGCGGCGATATCCGCATGTCCGAGAAGGGCCTGATGGTCTACGACGACGACGGCCAGCGCGAGGTGGAGGTCTTCCAACCGGGAGGCGCCGGCATGACGCTGGACTCCGAGGTCCTCGAGCTCTACAACGCGGTCAAGCATGGCGCGCCGCTGTTCCACGACGGACGGTGGGGCATGGCGACCGCCGAGGTCCAGTGGGCGATCATCGAATCATCGCGGCTTGGCCAAGAGGTGAGGCTGAAGCATCAAGTCCCCGTGCCGGAAGGCGAGTAGGGGACGAGGCCAATCGGAATAAGGAGCGAGGCAATGCAAGTCCGCAAGATCAGCGAAGTGCCGAAGGAGTCCGCGGCGGGACCGCTCTTTACGAGCGATGACGTGAGCCGTCAGCCGCTCGCGCCCGACAGCAACGACTTCAATATCAGCGTGGTGAGCTTCGGCGACGGCGTGAGGAACAAGTTCCATTTCCACGAGAGCGACCAGATACTGATCGTGACCGAAGGCTCCGGCGTGATCGTTACGGAGAGCGAACGCGTGGAGATCGGCGAGGGGGACGTGGTGTTCTCGCCCGCGGGCGAGAAGCACTGGCACGGAGCCCTGCCCGGCGGAGCATTCGCGCACATCACCGTGACGCGCAAGGGCGGACAGACGACGCAGACCGAGGAGTAGCTGCTACAAGCTACTCGAGTGGGTGGTCGGCGTAGTCCACCCCGTAGCTCTCGGTCAAGGGTTCCCGGTCGGGGAGGGACTTGAGTTTTTCGACTTGCTCAACGTGGAAGCGGCCCCAGCCCCGCATGAGCGACGGCTGGCTCGACTCTTCCTTGAACCTCTCGAACTGTTCAGCGTAGAAGGGATTGGCCTCGCCGGAGCGCATGGCGTCCTCGCTCTCCCAGAGGGAGACGAGCAAGCCCCTCCCGCCTTCTCCGCGCAGGAGATAGCAGCCTTCGTATCCGGCCTGCTTGCGTATCTCCGGCACGACGAGCCGCTCGAATGCGCTCCGCGTGGCGGCGAGGTCATCGTCGTTGGGGTCTACGTCGAAATGGGTCACCCGTGCATGCATGGCGAGCCTCCGGCGGGCAATCTACCACGTTGGGAGCAGGGGCGAGACGTTTGCGCAAGGCGGCATGGTCTGGCAGGCTCACCACGAGCCATCAAGAACGAGCGCGAGGTGATTCATGGACGTTGGGCTAATGGTGGAGGGGCAGCAGGACTTCGATTGGGAGCGGTGGCTGCACATCCTCCATCTGACGGAGCGGCTTGGGTTCCCGTCGCTGTTCCGCTCCGACCACTACTTCATCACCAACCAGCGCGCCTCACTGGAGACGTGGACGTCGCTCGCGGTCGCGGCTCGCGAGACATCGACCATCCGGTTCGGACCGCTGGTCGCCCCGGTGACGTTCCGCCATCCGGTGGACGTGGGGAGGATGGCCGCGCAGCTCGACCTGCTCAGCGGCGGGCGGTTCGTCATGGGGCTGGGCAACGGGTGGCACGAGCCGGAGCACGTCGCTTACGGCATCCCCTTTCCGGAGCGGGCTGAGCGCTCGGCCAGGCTGGGGGAGGCCATCCGGCTGATGAAGGCGATGTGGGGGCCGGGCCCCGCGTCCTTCGACGGCAAGTACTACCAGCTGCGCGACGTCGACGTGCTGCCCAAGCCCGCTCCTGGGCGTCCGTGGCTGCTTATCGGCGGCGCCGGGCCCAAGCGGACCCTGCGATACGTTGCTCAGTACGCAGACGAGTGGAATATGCCCAACGCTCCCTTGGAGACGGTTGCGGAGCGCATCGCGATCCTCGAATCCCACTGCGAAGCCCTAGGGCGCGACCCGGCGACGGTCAAGAAGACGATGATGTCCTTCGCGCTCGTCGGCCCGGACGACGCGGCAATCGAGCGGAGCATGGCCCACGTGGGACGGCTGGCGAGTCTGGGGAGCTTCGCGGAGAAGAAGGCGGCAGCGCTCGAGCGCGGGCAGATCGTGGGTCAGGTCGAGGAGGTCGTCGACCAGCTAGGCAAGCTGGCGGTCCTCGGCATAAGCGAGGTGCAGTTCCAGCACTTGGATTTCCACGACGACGCCGTGCCGGAGTTCTTGGCGTCGGAGATAGTCCCGAAAGTGAAGGACCTGTAGGGAAGAGCGTGAGCTAGCGGCGGGGCTCCCACCGGAAGAAGCGGACGCCAACAACCAGCCCTGCCACCAGCCACCCGGCCATCACCAGCAGGTGCCCCCACTCGAAGCCTGCGCCTGTCTCGGCCAGGAACGATGCGTGCAGCGCGAGGGCGAAGTGGCGCACGGGGAAAATGTCGGCGAAGGCCGTGAGCCACTGCGGGGCCCCGTCCATCGGAATAAAAACGTCCGATATAAACAAGAGGGGCAGTATCGAAGCGTTGACGATGGCCGGAGATGAGTCCGCGTTGGGGATAATCGCCGTGATTGCGAGTCCAAGCGCGCAGAACGTGGCGGCGCCGACCACCAGTGCCAGGAGGAACGCCGCCAGCGTGTTCGTCGTGCTCGTCGGTCCCCACGTCGCCGAACACCAAGTTGAAGATCACCAGGAACATCAAGGGAAGCACGATGGTAAAAAACGCCGCGGCAGGGTTGCGCCAAAAGGCGGTGTTTTCGTAGCGGACTTGCCTCAGAGCGAGTGCGAAGGCATTCATGCTTCCGTGCCGTCCTGCTCGGGAGAGCCGACTAGCTCGATGAACAGGTCCTCCAGCGACGGACGTGTGACCGACAGTTCCTCGAGCTCAATCCCCTGTTCCACGGCCCAGCCCGTGAGGCGGTGCAGGCTATCGGTCGGCGCGCCCGTCGTAATGGCGTACCGGCCATCGTCGTCTGTGGGCACGACGGTGAGGTCTTCGGGCAGAGGAATCCCGGGTTCGACCCGAAACCGGACAATCGTAGACTTATCCTTGTACAGCAATTGGCCCACGGTGCCCTCGGCGACAAATCTTCCCCTCGACGATGATCGCGACGCGGTCGGCCAGAGCCTCCGCCTCCTCCATGTAGTGAGTGGTAGGACCACTGTCTTGCCGAGGGACTTGAGATTCCGGACCATCTCCCATGCGCCGCGGCGCGCTGACGGGTCGAACCCTGAGGTCGGTTGGTCGAGGAACAGCAGCTCTGGGTCTCCCGCCAGGCCGATGGCAACGTCCAGCCGCCGCTGCTGGCCTCCTGACAGACGTCTTACGCGGGCGCGGCGCTGTTCGCCCAGCCCGACTGCCTCCAGGATTTCATCGAGGGGCAGCGGGTGAGGGAAGTAGCCGCGGAAGAGGCCAATCGTCTCCTCGACTGACAGGTACGGCTCCACACCCGTCGACTGCAGTACGATACCGATACGCTGCTTGAGCGCGCGTTCGCCCCGCCCAGGATCATAGCCTAGGACCGACACCTCGCCGGCGGTCCTCTCTCGATGTCCCTCCAGTATCTCCACCGTCGTCGTCTTTCCGGGGCCGTTGGGACCGAGCAGTGCGAACACTTCTCCCCTCGACACTCGAAGGTCACGCCCCGCACCGCCTCTGTCTTGCCGTAGGACTTGCGGAGGCCGCGGACTTCAATGGCCAGCGTGGGCGACGACCGGGTCTTCGACATTGACATCCTCCAAGGTAGCATCTCTCGTTGTGGGGCTATGTACGCGGCAGCCAGTTCAGCGCCTTCTCCAGATTGGAGAGGTATTCGGCGAATGCGCGGCGTCCCTGCGGCGTCGCTTGCACCCAGGTGCGCGGCTTGGACTCCAGAAATTCTTTCGTCATGACGAGGTAACCGGCGTCTTCGAGCTTGCGCAGGTGGGCGGTCATGTTTCCACCCGTCAGATCGAGCGTCTGCTGAATGAACGTGTAGGCGAGCCGGTCCGCTTCGGGCCGGGAGACAAGCAGAGTCATCATCCGCAGCCGGGTGGACTGGTGGATGGTCTCGTTGAGGACGATAGGGTCGTCGATCAATGGACCCCGCCCTTGCGTATCCACCACGCACCTAAGACCACCACTGCCACCATGAATGCCGCCGACACCAACATAGCCTCGTCGCCGTCCACGAGGTAGTTGGGAATGTAGAACGCTGCTGCGAACCCCGCGCCGACCGCCGCTATCACCGGGCGGTGCATGATGCCGAACAGGACGTATGCCAGGGCCACGATGCCAATGGCGACGCCTGGTATGTTGTCCCCGTCTTCCGCATTCCACATTCCCGATGCCGCCGGAATGAGGAAGACCCCTACAACTACCGCGAGCCAGTAGAGGAACACCCGAATACCGGCGCTACGAGCGGCGTCGCCGGCCGCCATCTTCCTAGCGGCGCGGCTTCCGATGAACGCGCTTCCCACCATGCCCGGCACCATCAGGATGCCCCACAGCACCCCGAAAATCCACGGGCTGCGCTCCGCGAATTCGGGCGCGAGCGTCAGGATGGCGTACTGCGAGCCTACTCCTACCGAAGCTATCGCGGCCCAAAGCGGCGTTATCATCGCCGTACCGGCGACGTACATCGAGCTCCGCGCGCTGTCCATCGTGGAGTGGATGGCCTCCCAACCTTCTTGGGGCGTCAGCGCCTTGCCTCTCCGTTCGCTTCTTGCATTGCACGCCTCCTTGATGTCGTTCGGGCTGGATCCGGTATGTTTGTATTAAAAACTAGTTTACATAACTTAAAAGCATAGTCAAGCACTTGGACTTCAGCCGCAACCGTGATGCGGAGCCAGGCCTCTCTTCCGCAGGCGGTCGGGCATCTTCGACGCAATCACGGGACGGCGGACTTGACCGGCCACGACGCGGGCGCCAAGCTAACGGCGTTCGCTAGACGCTCATCGAGGAGGCTGGACATGGCTGAGAGAGTTTGGGAGAAGTACCTGAGCGAAGCAGACCGGGAGCACGTCGCGGCCAGCGGGCACAAGACCCGAGGCTTCGGTTCGAGGCCCGCGCTGCTGATGATTGACCTCTATCGTTGGGTGTTCGGCGACCGTCCTCAGCCGTTGATGGAGGCGATCAAGGAGTGGCCGGGCAGCTGCGGACCTGCGGCTTGGGAGTCACTTCCGCACATCCAGCGGCTTCTCGCAACCGCCCGCGAGGTGGGGATGCCCGTGGTCCACGTCACAGGGCTGCCCGAGGAGCATTCGGGCGTGCTCGGCTGGGCGAGCGCGGGAAGGAAGCGAAGGGGCCGGGCCGGGTACATGGGCGGCGACACCAAGATGAAGGGCAAGTACGACATCATCCCTGAGGTCGCGCCGATCGAGGGGGAGGTCATGCTTCGGAAAGCGTCCCCCAGCGCCTTCTGGGGCACGCCGGTCGCCGGGCATCTGACCGCTCTAGGCGTGGACACGGTCATCGTTGCGGGGGAGAGCACCAGCGGGTGTGTCCGCGCCTCCGTAGTTGATGGCTGCACGAACCGCTACCGCATGGTCATCGCCGAGGAGTGCGTGTTCGACCGGCATGAAGCGCCGCACGCCATCAACCTGTTCGACATGAACCAGAAGTACGCCGACGTGCTCGCGGTGGACGAGGTCATCGACTGGATGCACAAGTGGCAAGCGCCCGAGGGCTTCGGCGTGGACGCGGAGTAAAAGATGGGACGTCTCGACGACAGAGTGATTATCGTCACGGGAGGCGCGGCGGGCATCGGCAGGGCCTTCGCCGACGGCTTCGTCCGCGAGGGCGCGAAGGTCGTCCTCGCTGATATCAACGGGGCCGCTGCTGAAGCGTCCGCCGCCGAAATCAACGGCGGGGGCGGCGAGGCCTTGGCCTTGACCGTCGACGTGTCGGACCAAGCGCAGACGGAGATGATGGCTGCGGAGACCATCGCCCGTTTCGGCAAGATCGACGGTCTGGTCAACAACGCGGCCATCGCTATCCGCGTGCGGCACACCCGCGCGCCCCTCGAAGAGATACCCCTGGACGAGTTCGACCGGATGCTCGCGGTGAACCTGAAAGGCGTATTCCTGTCCTCACGAGCCGTCGTGCCGCACATGAAAGCGCGCAGCTACGGCAAGATCGTGAACATGAGCTCGGGCACGTTCTTCAACGGCCGGGAGAACTTGGTCCACTACGTGGCCTCGAAGGGCGGCGTGATTGCGTTTACCCGGGTGCTGGCCCGAGAGGTCGGCGACTGGCATATCACGGTCAACTCCATCGCTCCAGGCCTCACGGCGAGCGAGACGGAAGAGCACGACATGGAGCAGTTCGCGGCGCGAATCCCGAACCGGGCCATCAAACGCATCGAGATGCCGGAAGACCTGGTGGGCGCGGCGCTCTTCTTCATGTCGGCGGAGAGCGATTTCATATCCGGGCAGACGCTCGTCGTGGACGGCGGCGTCGCCGTGCATTAGGCGGCCCACCTCCGTCATCCCTTCGAGAGTCCTCTCCACCGTCTGCGGGGGAGAGTTGAGAGGAGGGCGCGCGAAGGTGGGGGACGACGATATTGAGGAGTGACGCATGGGCAAACTCGACGAACGGGTAATCATCGTGACCGGCGGAGGGCAGGGCATCGGACGCGCCTTCGCCATGCGGTTCGCTGAGGAAGGCGCGCGCGTCGCTATCGCGGACATCAACGGCCCCGCCGCCGAGAAGACTGCTGCCGAGATAGGCGAGGCGGAGGGCGAGGCGCTTGTCTCCGTCACCGACGTGTCCGACGCGGACGCCACGGAGGCGATGGCGCAGGCGGCCATCGAGAGGTGGGGGCGGATAGACGGGCTCGTGAATAACGCTGCGTTCTTCCAGCGCCCCCAGGTGACCAGAGGGCCTATCGAGGAGATCAGCCCCGATGAGTGGGACCGGGTGATGGCGGTGAACGTCCGCGGGCCGTTCCTCTGCTGCCGGGCGGTGCTGCCGCACATGAAGGCGCGGGGCTACGGGAAGATCGTCAACATCAGCTCGGGCACGTTCTTCTCGGGGCGCTCGACGTCGCAGTATGTAGCGTCCAAGGGAGCCGTGATCGGGATGACGCGGACGCTCGCGCGAGAGACGGGAGATTTCGGTATAACGGTGAACTCGATAGCGCCAGGCTCGACGGCGAGCGACCCGGAACGCGGCGAGTCAAGCTACCAGGGGCGCGTCCCGGACAGGGCGATCAAGCGCATCGAGCGTCCGGAAGACCTGGCGGGCGCGGGCGTCTTCCTGATGTCGTCGGACAGCGACTTCATGACGGGACAGACGATGATCGTCGACGGAGGCGCCGCGCTGAACTAGGGGATCTCAGGGCTCGCGCCGGGGAGGGTGGGGAGCGCATTGCGACTTGGCGAGCAGAGGCTGAACCACTCGCCCATGCCCTCGTAGAGTCCCCAAACCCCCGCCCCCTCCGTCACTTCCGCGAAGCGGGAACGCAGGAAACCCCCGCCCGTCTGCGGAAGGAGACGCGCCAGCGCAGCGACGCGCGGGGGAGGAGAAACGTCCGCCCGCAACTACCCCCGTCACCCCGTCCCCTTTCCCGTCATTCCCGCGCAGGCGGGAACCTCGCAGCGCCGCGACTGCGACATCTGCCCATTGCCCAATCCCCCTCCGCTCCCTACGATAGAGCACCGTCACGCCTCGGGTCTGAGGACCCCAACCACGAACGTCGATCCGGAGCAGCGGCATCAATTACAAAACATCGTGGGTGGGGAAGTAGTTCCAAGACTCGTGAAGCAGGCCACGGCCATGAAAACGCCCCTCGAAACCTCTGATTTACCGTGTTTTTCGGGGAAGTTCTTACTCGTAAGGGACTGTACGACCGGGGAACTTCTTACTCGTAAACTGCCCATAGCAAAAATACAACTGGGGAACTCCCTACCCTGCGCCGCGGACGGGGCCGGAAGTCCCGCAAAGTCTCCCCGACTGGGGATTATCGAGCAATGACGGACAAGGAGAGGAGTTAGCGATGGGAGAGATCGTATGGGCTGCGGGCTCGGTGCACGCGCCCCAGCTGCTGACCAGACCCCCGCAAGAGGACCAAGCCCAGCTGCAGGCCGGCATCGACGCGATGGCCGTGCTCGGCCGGGAGCTCGACGCCACGCAACCCGACGTGCTCGTGCTCATCGGCATAGACCACGTTGAGACTTTCTTCCCCGGCTCGGTCCCTGCGTTCGCCATCATCACCGGCGAGACGGCCACAGCGGAGTTCGCGGGCCACGAGTACGAAGTCCCCATCCATCAGGAAGTCGCCCGCGACTTGCTGAACGGACTCGTCGAGCAGGGCATCGATCTGGCTTACGCGCACGAGGCGCTGCTGGGGCACGCCTTCGCGACGCCGCTGGAGTACATCCACCAGGGCCGCGCCATCCCCATCGTGCCTATGTTCGTGAACGTCTATCTGCCGCCCCTGCCGACGGCGCACCGGTGCGTGCAGGTGGGCGAGGCGATACGCAAGGTCATCGAGCGCCGGCCGGAGAAGGTGGCGGTCCTCGCGAGCGGCGGGCTGTCGCACTACCCCGGCACCTGGAAATACTTCTACCCCGAGTACGAGTTCGACCACTGGGTCATTCAAGAGCTGGAGGAGGGCAGGCCGGAGTCCTTGCTCGAGCTGACCGGCGAGCAGCTGGACGAGGTTGGGAACACCGAGTTGCTGCCCTGGCTGATCATGCTGGGCGCCACGGGAAACCAGCGCGGCGAGCTGCTGAGCTACCAGCCGACCTCCCATCACGGCCACGGGGTGATGCGCTTCATCCCGGACCGAGGCGGACGCGGGCAGGAGCACCGGGACATACCCAAGTTCGGCGGGTTCGAGTTCAAGGGCCAGGGGTACGAGTTCTACAAGTACCCAACGCTGGAGACGTACCCGCTGAACAAGGCGCTGTTCGACCTGCGGCGCGACGAGGGACTGCGGCGACGGTTCGTGCGTGACATGGACGGCGTCGCTGCGGAGCTGGGCGTTACGGGCGAGCAGGCGGCGGCGTTGCGAACGATGAGCACGGACGCTCTCGCGAAGGCGGGAGCGCACGGCATCCTGGCAATCACGACGACGCTCACCCTCCAGCGCAGCGCGAAAGAGGCGGGCATCGAGATCAGCTCGGTGGCGTAGCTTGGCGCCCGCTCGATCTGCCCCGACCGGGGGCGCCCCCCAGGATGAGCCGGTGACGAACGACGCGCGGCCTCGTTGTCCCTGGCATGGCGACGAGCCCATGCGCCGCTACCACGACGAAGAATGGGGCGTCCCGACGCACGACGACCGTACGCTGTTTGAGTTCCTGGCGTTGGAGGCGGCGCAGGCGGGCCTCTCGTGGCGGACGATCCTGCATAAGCGGGAGGCGTTCGTTCGTGCGTTCGACGGGTTCGACCCGGAGCGCGTCGCAGGCTTCGGCGATGCCGACATCGAACGGATGCTGCAAGACGCAGGCATCGTGCGAAATCGTCTGAAGCTCCGGGCGATCGTGCACAATGCCCAACGGTTCGTCGAGGTGCAGCGGGAGTTCGGCAGCTTCGCCGCCTACCTCTGGGGGTTCTTCGATGCGCCGCTGCGCCGACCGGGTGCGCTGACCGAGGAGATGGTCCCCGCGACAACGCCGGAGTCCGATGCGCTGTCCAAGGACCTGAAGCGTCGCGGGTTCAAGTTCGTTGGCTCGACCATCGTGTACGCGTACATGCAGTCGATGGGCCTCGTGAACGACCACGTCACCGGCTGCTTCAGAGCGCCGGACTAGTCCTCTCGCTGCTCGCGCAGGAACAGCACGGCCATCGGCACGCCCGCCGCGATGATGAGCACGAGCGCCGACATTGCGGCGCGCGCGAAGAATGCCTCCGAGGCCGCGCTCCATACCGATGTCGCAAGGGTCCGGAAGCCGGTAGGGCTCAGGATGAGGGTCGCGGGAAGCTCCTTCATCGTCAGCAGGAAGACGAGTGCCGCGCCTGCGGCGATGCCTCGCGCCAGCAGCGGAAGCGTGACGAGCCGGAAGGCCTGGAAGGACGTCTTGCCCAGACTCCTAGCCGCCTCCTCGACCCGCGGGCTGACCTGGCGCATCGCCGCTTGGGTAGAGCCTGCCGAAGCCGGGATGAACAGCACTACGTAGGCGGCGACGAGCAGGAACGTCGTCTGGTAGACCGGCCTGAGGACGGCCGCGCCAAAGAAGACGAACGCCAACGCCACCGCCAGGCCCGGCAACGCGAAGCCCACGTAGGTCAGGCGTTCGAGGGCAGAGCTGATCCAGCCGGGATGGCGGACGCTTAGGACGGCGACGGGGACCGCGCCGACAGCGGCAGCCCCTGCGGCAAGGCCCGACACGTAGACCGTGTTGAGGGTGTTCGTCCAGAGCAGGTCCAGGGGCTCGCCGGCCATCACGCCCCGCACAACCCAATAGACCAGGATTGCCATCGGAGCGACGAGGGACAAGATGACGACACTCCCCGCATAGGCGGCTGCGGCCCACCTCCAACGGCTCAGTGACACAAGGGCGGCGCTCCGTTGCGTTCCCGGCGTTACGCGGTAGTAAGCGCCCGAGCCCCGGCTGCGGCTCTCCGCCACGAGGAGCGTCAGGGCGAGGGCCACCAGCGCCAGCGACAGCGCAGCTGCGACGCTCCGGTCGAACGCTGTCTCGTACTGAATGAAGATCACCCAGGTGAACGTCTGGTAGCGGAGGAGCGATACCGCCCCGAAGTCGCTGAGCGTGTAGAGGGCGACAAGCAGCCCTCCCGCGACGATGGAGGGCCGCAGTAGCGGGAGGGTCACCTGGAAGAACGTGGCGCCCGCGCTCCTGCCGAGGCTGCGCGCAGCCTCCTCCATGGAGGGATCCATGCGATGCAGGGCCGCCTTCACCGGCAGCATCACGTAGGGGAAGGAAAGCAGGGCGAGCGTCAGCGTCGCGCCAGGGAGTCCAAAGATGGACGGCAAGCGGTCGACGCCGAGGGGCTCCAGCCAGCCCTGCACCATGCCCTTGGGGCCGAGGGCCGTGACCACGAGGAGAGCGAAGACGTAGCTCGGTATGACAAGCGGGAGGGCGGTTAAGGTGGCGAAGAGCTTGCGGAAAGGCAGATCGGTCCTCAGCGTCAGCCAAGCCAGAGAGACGCCAAGCACGACGCACGAGCCGGTGACCAAGGCCATGAGGAGCACGGTGCGGAGCAGGATGCCGAGCGTGCGCATCGTGAGCAGCACGTCGAGCGCGCCCACTCCCGAGTCGAGAGTGCGCACGAGGAGGTAGCCAGGCGGCAGCAGCATCAGCAGCCCGATGGCCGCGGCGGGTATCCAGATAAACGCCGGAGGAATCGGGGCTGCGCGCGACCTCGGCGCTGTTATGGCTGAGTCTTGCACGGTTGCAGTTTAGACCAGGAGCAGCCCCGTCCCCCCGGGAGGAAGGGAGGACGGGGCTATAGAAAGAAACACAGGAGTCGAGCCCACGCTAGGGCAAGGCCCCAAGCTCCCTGAGCATGTTGGTGGTGCCTTCGAGGTCGGCAAGGTCTGCAAGAGCGATATCCGGCCGGTTAATTTCGTCTATCGGCGTCAGCAGCCGATTGATGTTCACGCCTTCAACCAGAGGATACTCGAAGGTCTGCCCCGCGAAGAACTGCTGGGCCACAGTGGACAGCAGGAAAGCGAGGAATCGCTCGGCGTTGTCCCTGTTCGAGGCAGTATCCAGGATGCCGGCGCCGGAGACCATGATCAGGCTCCCCGGTCCGCCCGCGGGAAGGTGGTAGTTCCTCGCGGCGAAGTCCTCGCCCTCTTCGGAGACGAACCGGTAGAGGTAGTAGTGATTGACCAGCCCGATATCGATCTCGCCGGCAGCGACCGCGGCGACCTGAGGCGTGTTCTTCGGGTAGATGGCGACATCGTTCTCGAGCATGCCCGATATCCATTCACGGGTCTTCTCCTCGCCCCAAATGTCCCTCATTCCGGTGACCATGGTCAGCAGCGACCCATTGGTCGGAGCCCACCCCAGACGGCCCTTCCACTGCGGCTGCACGAGGTCAAACAAGTCGTTCGGGAGCTCGTCCTCGGGCACGCGATCCGGGCTGTAGACGAGCACACGGGCCCTGCCCGAGACGCCAACCCAACGGCCTGCGTTAGATCGAGCCCACTCAGGAGCCCGGTCCAGGATGCTGTCGGGGAGAGGGGCAAACATAGCTTCGACGGCTCCTAGGCCGCCAGGGTCCTGAGCGTAGAAGACGTCAGCAGGGCTATTTGCGCCCTCTTCTAGGAGTGTCGCAGCGAGGGATGCGGTGCCGCCGTACTTCACCTGCACGTCGATGCCCGTGGCATCGGCAAACTGGCGGATGATGGGGTCGACGAGGCTCTCGCCGCGGCCCGAGTAGATGATGAGAGACCCGGATGATTGGGGCGTGGGCTCCATGGCTGGGGGCGTGGGGGTGGCCGCCGACCTTGGAGTCGGTGTTGCCGTGGGGTCATCGCCGCCGCAAGCCCCCGTGAGCGCCAATGTGAGGAGTGCTGCCGCCAGGAGGGGCAGCCGAATGAAGGATGAGATGCGCATGAGTCATGTCTCCAAGTAAGGATGCACCATTGTACGATTTAGTGCGTACTAAGTTTCATGCGCAGTGTAACCGAAAAAAAAGTCGTGTCAACTAGGAGCGGGGAGTGGGGGCGCGGCGATCAGCGCCCTCCGTACGGTCGCGCCGCGTACGCCGCCGTACTCCTATCCGCCGAAGTCGGTGGGTAGGAGGTTGGGGATGGAGTCTTTGATGGGATAGACGGCGCCGCAGTGGGCGCAGGTCAGCGCGCCGTCGATGATGTCGTTGCCGTCCTCGCGCTCGACGGAGAGGTCAAGGGAGGACTTGTCGGTCGGGCAGGCGAGGATATCGACGAGGTCTCGCTTCATGGTCAGCCTTTCAGTCCTTGCTCGACCAACAGCCGGAGCACATCGGAGAGCAGGAAAACGATGATTCCAAGGATAACGGTCATGTTCACATGGCCCAGAGCGTCGACCATGCCGCGGAACCGGCCTCGCGGGGCCGCGCCTCCATCGGAGCGCCTTCGTCGTCCGACGGCAAGGAAGAACATCCAGGCTGAAAGGGCCACTTTCACGGCAAGGACGGCGCCGTAGGGGACGGTGGCGGTGGGCTCAGAGATGCGGACGAAGAAAAGGACAGCGCCCGTGACAACGAGGACCCACATGGCGAGTAGCACCATCTGGCCGAACTCGACGCCGGCGAACCTCGTTGCTTCCGGCGGGAGGGAGCCACTGCGAATGGCAGGGCGAAGCACGACCCAATAGAAGATGCCGCCGCCGACCCATGCGACGGCGGCTATGGCATGAGCCCATCGAACGATAAGAAGAGCAGCGTCGGCCACGGGTCGGGATGCTAGGGGATTCACCGGGCATTCGGCAACGGGCCGAAACTGATCGAGGCGTTGTGGAATCGGGTCAATGCGCTGACTACAATCTCTTTGGAGGGAAAAATGGCTAACGTGGCACTGTACCACTGGGTTGGGTGAGGGACGTGCAAGACGGCGAGAGCGGCGCTCTCGCAGGCGGGCGTCGACTACAACGAACGGGACTTCTTCAAGCAGCGCTTCTCCAAAGAGGAGATTGAATCGCTGCTGGGAGGGGAACCTCCTAGCGCGTTGTTCAATCTGAGGTTCGCGACCTTCAAGAAGAGCGGAATCGACCCAGAATCGCTTACAGAGGAGCGAATGCTGGAGCTGCTGGCGGAGGAGCCTCGCTACTGGCGAAGGCCGGCTGCGGTTATCGACGGCAAGCTCATGGCCGGGACCAACGCCAAGAAGCTCGGCGCGGCGCTCGGGTTCTAATATTGCGTTCAGTCAGCACTTCTAAGCCCGTCCGTTCCCTGCTCGCGCCCGGCGAAGTCAGCAGGAGCGCTTAGCGGTGCCGATACGTGTGCTTCCTCCCGATGTCGCCGCCCGTATCGCCGCCGGGGAGGTCATCGAACGGCCTGCGTCGGTTGTCAAAGAGCTCGTCGAGAACTCGCTGGACGCGGGCGCAAGTGCAATAGAAATCGAGGTCCGGCACGGCGGGCTCGCCTCCATACGAGTGACGGACGACGGGTGCGGCATACCATTCGATGAGACGGCGCTGGCCTTCGAGCGGCACGCCACGAGCAAGCTGACATCGGTCGATGACCTATCCAGCATCGGCACGCTCGGATTCCGCGGAGAGGCGCTGGCTAGCATCGCGGCGGCCGCCAGCGTCCGGTTGGTGACGCGTACCCCGGACTCCGACGTGGCAACGGAAATCGAGATGGAAGGCGGCCAGGTCGCGAGGCAACGGCCAGCGAGCGCCGCGCCAGGGACGACCATCGAGGTCGAGGCGCTTTTCTCCACGATTCCCGCACGATTGAAGTTCATCAAGTCGGCTGCGGCGGAGACGGCGCGAGTGCGCCAGACTGTCGACCATCTTGCGATGGCCAACCCCGGCATACACTTCACGCTCAAGACGGACGGGAAGGCGCAGCTATCGACGTCCGGCAACGGCAGCCTGCGCGACGTGGCAGCCGCCGTTCACGGCGGAGAGCTTTCGGAAGCGATGATCGAAGTGGCGTCGTCCGCCGGACCATACCCCGTTCAGGGGCTCACGAGCGCGCCGGAACACAGCCGGGCGAACCGCACCGGGCTGAGCGTATTCGTGAACAATCGATGGGTGCAGAACCGGACAATAGGCGTGGCGATCGAGGAGTCGTACCGCGGTCTGCTGATGGAGGGCCGTTTCCCAATAGCTATCGTATTCGTCGATGTCCCTTCTGCCGAGGTGGACGTGAACGTTCACCCGAACAAGCGCGAGGTGAGGCTCGTGCGCGACGGGGACGCGTTCTCCAGCGTGCACCGAGCGGTGCGCGACGCGTTGCTAGGCGCATTTCCCATGGCGGAAGCGCAGGGGCTGATCGCCGAGGCGACGCCTGTCCCAGCGTTACCGGCATCGCCCGGTTTCCACCTCATGCTGCCGCCTCAGCGAGAAGCAATGGCTCCGCTGCCCGAACCGGGGTCCATTGCTTCCGACGAGACTCCAGCCCAGCCAGCGCTCCATCCATCTCCACTCTCGGGCCTACGCATGTTGGGGCAAATCTCGAACACCTACATCGTCGCCGAGGGGTCCGACGGCATGTACTTGATTGATCAGCATGCGGCGCATGAGTCGGTCCTGTACTATCGGCTGCTCCGGCAGTGGGAGATGAGCGCCCCGGACGTGCAGCCCATGCTCGAACCGCTGCCGGTCGACCTCACGCCTGAGCAGCTAGACGCCGTCAGCGGCGCTCGCGGCGTCTTGGAGCGCTACGGCCTAGTGCTGGAACCCTTCGGAGACGGGGCCTGGCTCGTGCGTGCGACGCCCGCCATGGCGCGGCGGGTCAATATCACCAAGTTGCTCAGCGAGGCGCTCGACGGATTTCGGACCGGTTCCAAGGGAACGAACACGCACCTGGCCGTGGCCGCGTCGATTGCGTGCCACAGCGCGGTGCGAGCAGGGCAGACGCTGGACCCGCAGGAGATGAACGCTCTTGGCGACGCCCTGGCGTCCGAGGGCAGCCCGCAGTATTGCCCGCACGGGCGGCCCGTGATTGTCCGTGTGTCCACCGGCTCGCTAGAGAAACAGTTCGGCAGGGCATGAGATGGCCTTGCCGGTGCTCATAGTCACACGGAACCCGGCAAAGACGGCGCAGATGCGCGAGCTGCTCGCAGGGCTTGACCTCGAACTGACTGACGGCCCTGCTATTGGCGATATGTTCGAGACCAGCGAGGGCGGCCAGTCCCACTTGGCAAACGCCATCGAGATGGCCGTTGCCGGGTCTCGGCATACCGGAGGGCTCGCGGCCGTATCGGACGGCGGACTGAGCATTCCCGCGCTCGGCGACGGCTGGTCGAGCCTGATCACCCGTCGGGGGACGGGCAAGGACATCCCGGACGAGGAGCTGGCGCGGCGCTTGCTGCGACGTATGCGGGACGTCTCGGGCGAGCAGCGCGCGTGTCATTGGACCGAGTCGGTCGCTGTCGCGAAATCGGGGGAGCTGATCGGCGCATGGGAGGCGAACGGATTACGGGGCTACATCGCGCACGATTACGTTCCGCCGGAGGGCGGGACCAACGGGTCCTGGGTGAGCGGGCTCTGGGTAACGCAATCAAGGAAACGCCGCTGGCAGTTGTCAGGTGCCGATCTCGAAGCGCTAGGCAACCCTTGGGGCGCACTGCGCGAGCCGGTGCGGGACCTCCTCAGCAGGCTAGGGGAGGCGGACTCGTCCGGCGCTCCGCACCACTAGACTGTCACGTTCGAGGGCGGTGAGAAGATCCGCCAGGGTTGTCGGAGCG
>CBDFLP010000005.1:0-25546 GCA_965249325.1 Dehalococcoidia bacterium
GCTGTCGCCAGTAAGGAGTGCACCGTCGTGCTGGCGGGAGCGGGCGACGCCCCTATCTCGCTGAGCGACGTTGGCCCGCGGCGGCGCAAGGACATTACAATCAAGACCGCTCACGGCCATTCGTACTCTTCCGTCTCGGAATCCATCGCCTACCTGACCTCGGGCAAGCACCCGGAACTGCTGGAGATGTCCACCCACCAGTTCCCGCTGGAGCAGGTGCTCCACGCGTTGGACACCGCCGGCGGACGCGGCGAGCCGGGCGCGATTCACGTGACGGTCGTCCCGTAGCCAACCATAGTTGCGCCGACGCCAGCCGGCGAGGAGTCGAATCATGGCTTACCACGGACATGTCGTCATCGACGCCGACAGTCACATGCGCGAGTACTGGGATCTCGACCGGACCTACCGGGATCACATCGACCCGGAGTACCGCGCCCAGTACGAGCGGTTCAGTGCGGGCGTCAAGGAGCGCCAGAAGCGCCCCGGAGAGACAGGGCTTACCGAGGTGTGGACGAACCCCGTGCTGCGTCCGCTCGGCGTGCGCGACGTGTTCGACGCTCCCGCGCGGGAGCTCGTCCCGGGCGAGAGCGTCGCCGACCGCACGCTCGGCGTCGTCGCCAGCGGCAAGGGCATCGACCCCGCCGTCAACTGGGACCCCGCCCTGCGCCTTCGCGACATGGACAAGGCGGACATCGATATCAGCGTCATGTTCGCGAGCCAGTCCGACGGCTTCGCCGCGCTGCGGAACCCCGGGTTCGAGAGCGCTCTCTACCGCGCCTACAACCGCTACATGAGCAACTTCTGCGCAGGCTCCGGCGGACGGCTCGTATGGCTGGCGAACGCCACGATGCGCGACATCCCCGAGACGATGGAGCAGCTGCGATTCTGGACCGAACAGGACGCGAACTTCGGGGGGCTCTTCATGCCGCGCGCTTTCCCCGACGGCAGGCTGCTCGACAATCCGGACCTCCACCCGCTCTACCAGCTCTCGCAGGACCTCGACATGCCGCTGTGGGTGCACGGCGACCCGATGCATCCGCCCTACACGCCGGGCGCGCAGGCATTGGACTACGCCGCGTTCAGCCGTCCCGTCCTGAAGGGCTGGGGCGGGATGACCGCTCTGGGCGCCATGATCGGCGGAGGCGTGTTCGACCTGTTCCCCCGGCTCCGCGTCGGACTGTTTGAGAACGGCGCGGGGTGGATGCCCTGGTTCATCGAGAAGCTCGACGAGAGCTATCACCCCGGCGCCCGCACAACCCCCTACATGCAGCGGCGTCCCTCGGAGATCGTCGCCGGCGGTCAGCTCCTGTGCGCCATCGACGTCGGCGAACACGAGCTCGCCCACTGCGTCGAGGCGCTCGGCGAGGACGTGTGGGCCTTCTCGACCGACTACCCGCACACTCAGACGCCTTGGCCCGACGGCGTCTCGGACGTCACCGGCGAAGACGACCTGTCGGAGAGCGCCAAGATCAAGATACTCGGAGAGAACGCCCTCCGCTTCCTGCCGCGCCTCGCCGGCGTCGCGTTCGGCGGGTGATCCCCTCGTAGCGCAGATTCGCGGCGCAAGTGTCCGAATCGTGTCTGCTTCCCGCGAAGCTGGCGCGTCCCATCTGCGCTCCATTCGCCTCCGCCTACGAGACAACCCTTGCTGCTCTACCAAACTCGCTGGCTGCTGTACCAAACTCGCCGGCCGCGTCTTGACCCCCGCCACAGCGCTGTATACACTTCGCGCCAATTGACTCCCTGATTGTGACAACAATCGCAATCTAGCTCATCGCTGGGGAGTCAACGACATTCGATTCTGAGCTTAGGCGAGTGGGAGATTGAGCATGAGAAAGCGAGGCGGCTTCGTGCGACTCTGGCTGGCTCTGGTTGCATTTGGGCTCGTGGGCGTGCTTGCCGCGTGTGGGTCGGAAGACCCCACGCCTACGTCGGCGCCCACGGCTACGCCGACCCCCATTCCCGCCCCGACGGCGACCCCGACGCCGCTGCCGCCGGGCGCCACTCCGCTCCCCACGCCGACAGCGGCGCCGCCAACGCCAACCCCGGACGTGTCCTTCCAGGCCCAATGGGACCAGCTGATCGCTGACGCTCAGGCGGAAGGAACGATTGTCCTCAGCTTGGGCGGGACCGATTCCCGGCACATCCGGGACGTACTCAATCAGTTCGGTGATAAATTTGGATTGAGAGTAATCGCCAGCACCGGCAGCGGGAGCGCCAACACCACGCGCATCCTGGCTGAGCGTTCTCGAGGGCGCTACACCGCCGATTTCAACTTCGGCGGCACAACGTCGACCTTGCGGATGGCCGAGGGTGGCGCGCTGTCGCCAGCGGTCCCCCTGATCGTCGACCCCACCATACTCAACCGCACGCCTGAAACCTGGCACCTGTCCGAAAAGGTGTGGTGGACCGACGCGGAGAACCTGTACTCGATGGCCTCCGAGCTGTCCATCGATAACCTCGAAGACGTCTGGTACAACACCGACAAGCTCAGCGCCGCGGAAGCCGCTGAGATAACGTCGTACGCATACCTTACCGATTCGAAGTGGGCGGGCGAGATCGCCATGGCCGGGTACGCGACTCAGGGCAGCGGCGTGACCACGCGGGTACGCATCCACCTGGCCCTTGGCCAACCGTTCTGGGACGCCATCACGCGAAACGCCGCCGTCGACAACCACCTCTTGGACTTCTCCGACTACAGCGGCTGCGCTGAGCTGTTGGCCCGCGGCGCCGTGTCCATCGGCTTCGGTTGCGACAGAGAGATCCGTCCTCTGGCAGAGTCGGGTCTGCCGGTGGCGTCCATCACCGACGTCATCGTCATGGACGAGGGATTGTCGGCGGAGGTCCGGGGGACCGGGTCTGTGATCGACCAGGCGCCGAATCCCAGAGCCGCCCAGCTCTTCCTGAACTGGTGGTACAGCCAGGACGGTATGGAGACGGACGTCAACTACACCCGCAACCTCGCCCCGGGCCCGAAGCTGCGGTCGGACGTCGGGCAGGGCAAGGTTCCTGACCGGCACTGGGAGAGGGTGGACAAGCTTCCGGGGCTGGTCGAGTCCGGTAGCATAACCATCATCGACCAGGGCAGCCGAGAGTTCGAGCAGGCTCGGGCGGACACGCTCGTCTACCTGACCGCGCTCTACGACGAGCTCGGCGTTATCTACACGCCGTAGAGGACGACGGGTGGTACGGTGGCCAGGGAGCAGCACGATTCTGTCCCTGGCCACCGCAGCCCCAGCGTGCTGAACGGGCCGACTTTGCCTAGATCGAGAAGCACCTAAGACCGAGGTCTGGAGACGCGATGGCATTGCGCACCAGAAGCGTGGCCCGCTTCCCTCTCAGCAGGTTCCTGAGAGCGGAGGTGGGCACGTTTGTCATGGCGCTGGTCATTCTCTCGCTCAGCGTCTATCTCATCCTGCCGATGCTGATCCTCTTCTGGTTCAGCTTTGACGTTTCCCGGGACGTGTTCATTCCCCCTCGCGAGTGGGGGTTGAGCAACTGGACACAGGCCTGGAGCGACCCGCGCATACTGCCGGCGTTGTGGAACTCCTTCCTCGTCTGGTTCCTCGTGATTATCTTCTCGTTCCCTGCCGCCGTGGCCATTTCGATGATTCTCGCTCGGACCCGGATCCCCTTCTCCCACGGCCTCGAGTTCATGTTTTGGGTCGCGTTCATGTTCCCGGGCATCGCCAGCACCCTCGGCTGGATGATGATGCTCTCCCCGTCGACCGGTTTCTTCAACGTGGCTCTTTCCACGCTGCCGTTCGTGGAGGAAGGCCCCTTCAACATATTCAGCCTCGAAGGCATCGTCTTCGCCAGACTCATGGCGGACGGCATCGCCTACAAGGTGATTCTCTTCACTCCCGCCTTCCGCAACATGGACCAGTCGCTTGAGGAAGCGGGCCGGGTCTCCGGCGCTTCCAAGTTCGGCACGCTCATAAAGGTGACGCTGCCGGTGATGGCGTCGCCCCTCATCTTGGTGTTCGCTCTGCAGCTCATCCGCATCTTCCAGGGATTCGAGACGGAATGGCTGCTGGGCGCGAGGTGGGGTTTCTACGTCTACTCGACGCTCATCTACCTGCAGACGTCCCAGTTCATGTATGGGCCCGCGGTCGTGACCGCCAGCATGACGCTGTTGATCATCGGCCTCATCTTCCCCTTGCAGCGCTGGGTCACCCGCCGCCGCCACTACACCACGATTACAGGGAGCTTCAAACCGGGCCTGATTGACCTGGGCGGCTGGAAGTGGGTCCTGTTCGGGGCCATCGCCATACTCCTGATTGTGCTCACCGCATTGCCGATTCTGGTGTTGATCGTCGGCAGCTTCATGAACCACGTGGGGTTCTTCAACGCAACGCCCACGTGGACCCTCGACCACTGGGATAGAGTCTTCGCCGACGAACTGTTCCTGACCGGTCTGCGGACCACGCTGGTGCTGGCCATCACGGCCGGGATTGCTAGTCCGATACTCTTCTCCCTAGTCGCCTACCTCATCGTGCGCAGCAGGTGGCGACTGAGATCGACGCTCGACTCCATCATCTGGGTCTCGGCCGCGTTCCCCGGCATCCTGTCAGCGCTGGGCCTGTTGATGCTGTTCCTGAGCGTGCCAGGTCTTAGCTGGATGTACGGTTCCATCTGGGCGCTGGTGCTGGTGGTCATCATCTCAGGCAACACCACCGGCACCAACATCTTCAAAGGCGTACTAGTGCAGCTCGGCGGCGACTTGGAAGAGGCGTCCCGCGTTTCGGGAGCGGGCTGGGTGAGGACCTACGTCCGCGTAGTCATACCTGTGCTGATGCCGACGCTGGTGTTGATCGGGATGCTGAACTTCATTTCAGCCGCTTCGACCACGTCCAGCATCATCCTGTTGGCTTCGAGGGAAACGGTCACCCTCTCACTCCTCGCGTTGGAGTGGGGCGGCGCCGATGTGGGCCAAGTGGAGGCAGCGGGAATCATAGGCTTGGTCATCATGGGTATTACGATGGGAGTAGCCTTGGTGATGAGAGAGTTCGCGCGGCGCGTAGGACTCCAGCAGAGCATGCGCGCACGCGCCGGGCTGCCGCAGCCGGCCACCGCCCCTGCCTCGGTAACGGCGTGACCCGTGAGAACAGACAGCAGACTGGAGCGAGACTGGACGGACGGGTGGCACGCGCAACGCGCAGCCTCGGGACGGCGCCACGCCTCACCCAACCCTTGTCGGATGAACGAAATACAGGGAGGTGCACTACATGAGTAAGGAAATGGCCGCCTCGTGGTTGCGTCCAAGGAAATTGATAATCATCGCCGCCGTGATGCTAGGGTTTGCCGTAGCGGGAGTGGCGCTGCAACCCGTCTTTCCGGTGAGCGGAGCGCCACAAGACCAAGCCGCGCAGAGCGGGCCAGCCATCGTTTTCGAGGTGCACCCGACCTTCATCAAGTACCCTGAGAGCCGCATTCGCGACCACGGGATATGGTTCGTCGCTGCAGGGCTCGAGGCCGATCAGGAAGTCAAGATACGTATGGTGTGGGGAGCCGAGGGGTTGGAGACCGACATCACCTCGGTCCTCGACGTAGGCTATGACGAAGACCTTGGCGGGCTCTTTGCCAACGTCCACGGAGCTATCGCCGTAGCGTTCGAGCGCGGCTTCCGAGGAGCTGCCTCAGACTTCATATTCTACGGCGAATGGGAGCCCGTGTCGTTCCGTCTCCATGACGCCATCACTGATGAACTGCTGGCGGTTGCCCCCGCCGTCCTCTGTGGCCCCGCCGGGGAGGAGCCGTGGTGCAACTACTCGTCGGAACTCGTTCCCATCGAGTGAGCTTTGGGCAAGATTGAATCAGAACCCGCCGGCGGGCCTCGCCGGCGGGTTCTGTGTTGAGGGGCCGCGGGCAAGTCGATGCGGCCGCCCTCCAAGCAGACCCTGCGCGTTGTTGGTAGACTGGCGCCAGCCGCCCCGGACACCGGGCGGCCGCGACCGTCGATAGCAATCGCACTGGGAGGCTACCCCATGACTCAGGAACTACGTCGGCTGGAGACGCCGGACAATCTGGAGAAGTTCGTCGAGCCCGACGCCTATCTCGAGTGGCAGAAGGCCGAGGGCGTGAAGGTCATCGAGGACTTCATGTTCGAGGACCTCGACGACATCGAGCTCGGCCCCTGGGAGCGCAAGGGCGGACGCGGCGCGGTCATCAACATCCCCGACCCTGCGCTCGCCAACGACGCCCACATCGTGGAGATTGCGCCCGGAGGGCGCTCCGAGCCTGAGCGCCACCTCTACGAAGAGACGATGTACATCGTCTCCGGCCGTGGCGCCACCTCCGTATGGACCGACGAACGGCAGAAGGCCACCTTCGAGTGGCACGAGGGAAGCCTCGTGGCGATACCCCTTAACGCCTGGTACCAGCACTTCAATGCTTCGGGCGCCGAACCCGCCCGCTACATCTCCGTCACGAACCTCCCGCCCATCATTCGCCTCTGGCGCAACAGCGAGTTCGTATTCAACAACTCGTTCACCTTCGGCGAGCGATTCTCGGGCGCTGAGGACTACTTCACCGCCAGCGGGACGCTCTACGAGCGGCGCAAGTGGGAGACCAACTTCATCCCGAACGCGCAGACCATGATGCTGTGGGACTACCTCTCCCGCGGCGCGGGCGGCGTCAACGCCTCCCTCGAGCTCGCCAAGAACGTCACTAAGTCCCACATCTCCGAGTTCCCCGTCGGGACCTACAAGAAGGCCCACCGCCACAGCACGGGGCCGCACCTCCTGATTATGGGCGGCGTCGGCTTCTCTCTGCTCTGGCAGCAGGTGGGCGACGAGCCCATGCGGGCCGACTGGAAGAAGCACTCGATGATCATCATTCCTTCGGAGGGCATCTTCCACCAGCACTTCAACACGGGAACGACCACCGCTCGCTACCTCGCGCTCCGCGCCGGCAACGGCACCCCGCAGCGCTGGGGCGGCTCCGACGTCAGCGTCAACGAGGGCGGCGCGCAGATCGAGTACGAGGACGAGCAGCGCGAGATCCACACGATCTTCGAGGCCGAGCTCGCCAAGAACGGCGCGCCCTGCCGCATGAAGGCGTTCATCCCCTACTGCACCGGCGAGGTCGGACCCACCACCGAGCGCGACACCTAGGGATAGCTCTGTCCCAATCCGGTCTGGCCTCCTCCCCCACAGGGGGAGGATTGAGGAGGGGAAACCTCTCGGAGAGAAGCAGGCAAAGAGGCAGTGCCCAAGGGCCGTGGCCAAGGGCTGATAGCCCGGGCTGACACAAGGAGAGAACCATGGGAGCTTCGAACGGTCATGTCCTGTACGTTGGCACTACTAACGGGCTATATCTCGCGGAACCAGCCGACGGCGGCTATGCCGCCCGCCCCTTCGGTTTTGAGGGCCGCGAGTTTCGCTCGCCGGTCCTCGTCGACTGCGACGACGCCTCCACGCTGTTCGCCGGGACGACGCAGACGGGCATGTTCCGCAGCCGCGACGCCGGCCAGACCTGGGAGGAGATCAACGCTGGCATTACACACAAGCCGGTATGGTCGCTCGTCCAGGACCCCCGCGACGGGACGCTCTACCTCGGGACGAGTCCCGCCGGCGTCTACGTGAGCCGCGACCGAGGGGACACATGGGCGGCCTGCAACGGGCTGGGCCGTCTCCGCACCTCGAAGGGATGGATTGGCCCCACTCCGCCGCACGTCAGCCGCATGAAGGGCCTCGCCATTACCGTCGGCGACCCGACTGCCGTGTACGGCGCCATCGAGGAAGGGTGGGCCGTCCGGAGCCTCGACGGGGGCGAGACCTGGGAACAGATCGACGATGGCGTGGACCACGACGCCCACTGGGTGGCCGTTGTGCCGAACGAGCCCCAAGTGCTGATCGCCAGCACCGGCAAGGGCATGTTCCGCAGCGAGGACCGGGGCGAGCACTGGGTAGACGCCAGCGAAGGGTTGGAGGGACGGCGTTGGTCGTCTGCTCCGTTCGTGAGTCACCCATCGCGGCCCGGTGTACTCCTGACCGCGCTCGCCACGAGTGGACCCGGCGGTTGGAACCGTCCCGAAGGAGGCGACTGTGCCTTCGTTCGCAGCGAGGACAGCGGCCGCACTTGGCGCACCCTCACCGAGGGCCTGCCCCACCCCTGCGTCACGGTCCCCCGCGGCCTCGCGATGGCCGACGACGACCCGGACCTCTGCTTTGCGGGCATGATGGACGGCACGCTCTGGATGAGCACGGACGCCGGCGACTACTTCGAGAAGGTCCTCGACGGCCTGCCCGGCATCATGAGCGTGGCCTTCGCCCGGGTGTAGCGCCCCTCAGCCGGGACGGTTCATCAGAAACGTAGCGGTGTCCTCGAAGTAGGCCAGCAACAGCGCGGCGTCCTCGGACGAGACGGAGGACGCCGCGACCGCCGCCGTCATATGGCGCACCCAGGCGTCGCGCTCGCGCCGTCCGATGGCGAACGGAGCGTGCCGCATCCGCAATCGCGGGTGCCCTCGTTCCATGGAGTAGTTCGGAGGACCGCCCCAGTACTGCGCGAGGAACCCGGCCAAATGCGCCTTGCCGGGGCCGAGGTCGTCGGGATAGAGGGGCCGCAGCACCGGATCGACAGCCACCTGCTCGTAGAACTGCTCGACCAGCTCGTTGAAGAACGGCTCGCCCCCGACGCGCTCGTAGAGCGTGTCCCCCCGAGGGCGGTCGGATTGCGGGCCGTGGACAGTCTGCACAGGGCCTCAGATGCTCCCGTAAACCCGCTCTGGCGTCACGAGCACGACCGTGCGGTCCTCGTCCCGCATCGAGCGGTCGAAGTCGTCCCATCTCTCCGGGTCCCGGCCTGCCGCAGCGTAAGCGCCCCGCAGCAGCGTCAGCAGCTCTTCCGGACTCGTGTCGGCCCATCCGTGGGCCGCAGCCGGTCCCTCGACGGTGATGTAGCGCCGCGTGTCCAGCTTGATCAGCGTCACCGCGCACCGCCCGCTCCGGCGAACGTTCCGCACCTTCATCGTGTGGCCTCGGGACACGAACGCGATCTTCCCATCGTAGGGCGCAGCGCTCACGACCGTGGCCTGCGCCCTACCCGACGACCCGACGGTCGTCACGACCGCCGTGTTGGTGAGTTGGAGAAAGGGGATGACGTCGTCGAACTCCAAGCGAGCCTCCTCGGATGCTGTATGACGTGCCGCTGGCGCGCAGCCGGATTGTACCTTGCATCGGGGGCCAGCATCCGGGCGCCAGGGGGCAGCGGGGTCTCGGAGTTCAGCCCTCGCAGCGATGGCGGGACCGGCGTGGAGTTTGCATCGCCGCCCGTTGGGCTTCACAATGCCCAGTTGATTGGGAGTTGTTGCCGCCGAGACCGTTCCTGAAGGAGGCCTACCGTGACCGAGAGCGCACAGCCCGAGCAGTTCCACGCTCCGCACAACGAGGAGGAGGTCGCGGGACGCCTGCGTTACCAGCAAGTGCCCACGCCCTACGAGCAGTTCATGGCAGAGCAGGAGATACCGGTCCACTCCGAGGTCATCGGCGTGCGGGACTCGCGAGACCTCGTGCGCGCTCCGTGGAAGCGCATGGGGGGCGAGGGGGCGTTCATCTACATGCGCGGAACGACCGGTCGCGGCATGTACGTCGTCGAAGTGCCCGCGGCAGGCGAGCTCAACGCTGAGCGGCACCTCTACGAGGAGCTCTTCTACGTGGTCGAGGGACGCGGCAGCACCGAGGTCTGGCGCGACGCCGGCGGCCGGAAGCAGAGCTTCGAGTGGCAGGCCGGCAGCCTCTTCTCGATCCCCGTCAACACGTGGCACCGGCTCGTCAACGCCACGTCGAGCCCCGCGCTGGTCATCGGAGTCACGAGCGCTCCATCGGTGCTCAACCTCTTCCACAACCCGAGCTTCGTGTTCGACAACCCGTACGATTTCACCGACCGCTATGACGAGGACCAGTCCTACTTCACGCCTCGCCAGGACCTCGAACCCCACCCCATAACCGGGAGGGCCGTGCTCCGCAGCACCGTCATTCCCGACATCGCGCACTGCGAGCTGCCGCTCGACAACCAGCGCAGCCCCGGCTACCGGCGCATTGAGCCGCACATGGCCGGGAACGAGACGCTGCACGTGTTCATCGGCCAGCACGGACAGGGGCGCTACGCAAAGGCCCACCGCGGCGAGGGCGGCGGCTCCACCGCGCCGGTGCTCGTGTGCATCGGAGGGAGGGGCTACACGTTTACGTGGCCGCACGAGTTGGGCCTCCACCCATGGGCCGACGGCAAGGGCGACCAAGTCATACGTCAGGAGTACGTGCCCGGCGGGCTCGTCTGCTCGTCGCCCGTCGGCGGGGGCTGGTTCCACGCGCACTACGGCGTGGGCACTGAGCCGCTGCGGTTCCTGGCGCTGCTCGGCGGCGCTCCCGCCGAGGCCCGCCGCAGGACCCCCACCGGCGAAGGCGACGCCCTCGGAGGCGAGGTCATCAGCGCCAACGCGGACATCCGCGACGGCGGACTGACCATAGGCTACGACGTTGAGGACCCATACGTCCTAAGGACCTTCAGGGAAGAGCTCGCCAGGGAGGGAGTGGCCTTCGAGATGCCCGAGTCGTCCTACGCGCCCCGGGAATCCGGCGTGGCCGCCGCCAGGTAGGCGGCAGCGGGAGCAAACCGTATGGGGACAGAGCTCGAACGCATGGGGCGGTGCGCTCTCCTCGCCTGGCAGTACGCGGTGGAAGAGCGCAACAGCGCAACCCCGCCCCGCCCGGGGGTCATGACCGGACACGTGCTGCTGGGCGTGCTGAAGGAGCGGGACTGCGCGGGCGGGCTGATCCTGGCGAAGATGGGGCTCGACCTCGACCTCGCAACGCTGTTCACGAGGTTCGTTCTTCTGCACGGACGGCGCCGCGACGCCCCCGAGCACGAGCCGATCGATTGGGGAGGCGTCCCCCATACACCGAGCGCTCAGCGGACGATGGTGTATGCGTTGGAGGAGGCGGAGCTCTTCTCGCCCACCTACCCTATCGGCACCGAGCACATGCTCTTGGGCGCGCTACGGGTCCCTGAGGGCATGGCCTGCCGCGTCCTCGGCCACTTCGGCGTCGCCGTCCACGCGGCCCGCGCCGGTCGCGACTCGATGTGGGAGCTGCTGCGGCTCGCCGAGTGACGCTGCCCAGCGCGCGTCAGCTCCGGCGGCTCTCTTCGACCCGGGCGCGCCATTCCGCCTCGGTGCGGTAGGGCTTGTCGAGCGCCACTGGCTCGATGTCCACCTCGCGGTCGATGTAGGCGTCGTCATACCCGTACTGGTGGCCGGGGAAGCCGACGAGCCGCCAGCCCACCAGGCCCCGGTTGCCGCCGTACGCGGGCTCGCCCAGGAAACCTTCCATCGTGTGCTTGCGCAGCGTCTCGAAGAACAACGACGCGCGGCGGAAGTCCGGCGCGTTCCCCGCCTCGAAACTGCTGAGCACCGCGTCCTGCGCCTCCGGGGCCAGGTCGGCGAATGTGCGCGCCGAGCGCTGCCGTGCGTGGCGGTCTAGCGCGCGGCACCCCTCGCGGTACAGCGGCGCGAGCTCCGGGTACGCCTCAGTGAGCGCCCGGTCGATGTACACGACCACGCCTGCTTCCGTTGCGCCGGGCGTGTCGGTCGTCGGCAGGATACGCGAGGCGGCTGCCTCGACCGTGCGGTATTGCCTCCCCGTGAGGGTCTGCGGCGCGTGTCCTTCGTCGTTCACGGTCGTCTCCTGTCGGCGGTCGGTGTGTCAAGCGGGCGTCACGCTTGGACGATACCACGAAACCCCAGTGGGCGGCTGCTGAGCTCCTGTCCTCGATCGGGTCCGGCCCTGGCTAGCCGAAGAAGGCGCCCGCGTTGACGTGGACCGTCTGCCCGGTCATCGAGCGCTGCGCCGGATCGCACAGCATCACGCACACGCCCGCCACCTCCTCCGGTTCGACAACGGTGCCAGTGCGCGAGCGGGCGGCCATAGCCTCGTAGTCCCGTCCGGGGTCCCGATACGGCGAGTCGTCCGTCCGCACGATTCCCGGCGAGACCGCATTGACGAGCACGCCGTCCCTGCCGAACGCGCGTGCAAGGCTCCGCGTGAGCCCGAACAGCCCCGCTTTCGAGGCGGCGACGTGGGGCGGCCCCTCGCCTACGGAAGCGCCGGTCCCCACGATGTTGATGATGCGTCCCCAGCCGCGTTCGACCATTCCAGGCAGCACCGCTTGGGCGCATAGGAACGGCCCGTCAAGATTCGTGGCCATGACCCGGCGCCAGTCCTCCAATGTGACGTCCAGCGGCTCCGTATGAGGCCGTAGTCCCGGACAGCACACGAGTATGTCGATCCCGCCGATTCCGGCCACGGCCGCGGCGACCATCGCGCGGACCTGCTCGGGGTCGCCGGCGTCGCCCATGACCGCCACCGCGCGAACGCCCAGCCTGCGAGCAGCCTCCGCCGTCTCCTCGGCCCCCGCTCGGTTGGTGAATCCGTGGGCCGCGACGTTCGCCCCCTCCGCCGCGAGCGCCAGCGCCACCGCGCGCCCGATGTTCCGGCTCGAGCCGGTCACGAGCGCGCTCCGTCCTTCCAGCTTCATAGGTTGTCCTCTCTAGGCCCGCTAGCGAACCTCTTGGAGCCCTCGAAAACGGGCGCTCTGCTGTCCGGCGTCCTCCCCACCGGGGGGGATTGATTCCGGCCTCCTCCCCAACGGGGGAGGATTGAGGAGGGGGGTTCCCCTGCGCTTGTCGTCGGCCCCGTCCCGGCGAGCAACCCGTACGCGAAATAGGCCGGCTGGGGATGTAGTGTCAACGAACTACGCAGCATCCGCCGCCCCCGCCGCCGCGACATCTACCCGTTCCCCGGTCGTCCCCTCGCCTCCTACATTATCCCCAACGGCCTAACATTGGCGGCAGCCCTGCCCGCCGAGGATTCCGGCCCCCGCGAAGGCGGGAGCCAGGGCGTGCAGGAGTGCAGACAGGCTAGGTGGCCAGAAGAACCCCCGCCAGGCAGCCGTTACACAACGGTCTCTCTGCGGGGGCGGATTGAGGAGGAGGTCTCCTGAGTGCATCACGAGCGACTTCGCCCGCCCTATGACATCCGCCCCTTTCCCGAACGTTCCTTCGCCTCCTACACTCTCCCAAACGGATCAAACTCCGGCGGCGGCCCGTCCGCCGTCCAGTTCCAGAGCCCACCGCGCCCAGGCCCGAAATGATACAGAATGTTACAAAATGATACAGAGAAAAAATTATCTCTCGTCCCCCGTCTGCGAGACCTTTGCATAACCCATTCCGTCACTCCCGCGAAGGCGGGAGTCTAGGGGGCGCAGGAGTGCAGACAGGCTGGCGGCAAGAAGAACACTCCCGAAGCGGCAGTTACGTAAAGGTCTCGTCTGCCGGGGAGAGTTAGAGAGGGGGCCAGGCCCCGCCCGCCAACTTTCGTCGGTTGTGGTGTGGGGCGTCAGCCCCATAGGAGATTCCTGCGCGCAGACACGGGAACCCACGCCCTCATTTGTGGACGGGACCGGCCGCTGCGCGTGTCGGTTGTGGCGCTCGACGTTAGCGCCAGCGTGAGGGATTGCTTCATCATTTGCCTCGCCTGGCGCTGCTATACTCGCTCCCATGCCCCCCCTCATCGAGGCCTTCGACCTCACGAAGACTTACGGTTCGACGATCGCGTTGGAGTCCGTGAGCTTCGAGGTCCACGAAGGAGTGACCGGCCTGCTCGGCCCCAACGGCGCCGGCAAGAGCACTGCCATCAAGCTCTTCCTTGGACTGATTCGGCCCACCGCCGGTTCGGCCGAGGTGCTGGGGATGCGCCCCTACGAGAACGTCGAAAGCCGGGCCCGGCTTGGCTATATGCCCGAGCACGATTCCCTGCCCGGCAACGTCACGGCCTCCGAGTTCCTCATGCACATGGCCCAGGTCAGCGGACTCCCGCCGGCCTACGCCCGCACCCGAGCGGCCGACATCCTGCGCCACGTCGGGCTCGACGAGGAGCGCTACCGGCCCATCGGCGAGTACTCCACCGGCATGAAGCAGCGCGTGAAGCTCGCCCAATCGCTCGTCCACGACCCCATCCTCGTCCTGCTCGACGAGCCCACCGCTGGCCTCGACCCCGGCGGGCGCGAGGAGATGTTGGACCTCATTTCGCGGACAGGCAGACAATTCGGCATCAGCATCATGCTCTCCACCCACCTGATGGGCGACGTCGAGCGGAGCGCGGACCACATCATCGTGTTGGAAGGCGGCCGGGTCGCCCAGCAGGGCGAGCTCTCGCAGTTCACGCGGGAGACCGAGACGCTGCTGCTGGAAGTCGACGACCGGCGCGAGGAGGTCGCGACGGCGCTTGCCGCCCGCGGCGTCGAGGCAACCGACCAGCGCGGCGTGTTCGTCATCGAGCAGGCGGGCGACAAGGAGTACGACGCCGTCCGCGACGCGGTCGCCGAGACCGGGGCAAGGCTCCGCAGGCTCTCCCCCCTGCGGCACTCCCTCACCGACATCTTCCGGGACGAAACGACATGACCAACGAGCCAACGCAGCCCGGCGCGCCCTCCGGCGGGCCGAGCGGCGAGGTATACGACCTCGGGTATCAGCACTACGACGGTCCCCGAGAGGGCCGTTCGCGCGCCCGTAAGGCCCTCTTCTGGAACGGCGTGCGCACCGTCCTGGGCATCGGTCGAGGCGCGAAGGCGAAGATCCTCCCTGCCCTGCTGTTCGTCGCCGCGATGCTTCCTGCCGTAGTGTTCGTCATGATCCTGTCGTTCCTGCCTGCCGTCCCGAACATCGACGATTTCGTGCCGGGCCCTGCCGATTACTACGGAGTCATCGCCACGCTGATGCTCCTCTTCTCGGCCATCATGGCGCCTGAGTTGCTCGCTCCCGACCGCCGCGACCGCGTTATCGACCTCTATCTCGTGCGCCCGCTCACCTCGACCGACTACCTGCTCGCCCGGTTCTTTGCCTTCTTCGTCATCGTGCTCGCGCTGGCCTACTCCGGCCAGATCGTGCTGCTGGTCGGCCTCATCCTCACCGCCGCCGAGCCGCTCGACTACCTCCGGGACAATTGGCAAGACATTCCGCGAGTCATCGGCGCCGGAGTGCTCGTCGCGCTCTTCGTGACGGTCATCCCGCTGGCCGTCGCCGGCTTCACCACCCGCCGCGCCATCGCCTCCGTTTCCATCATCGGCTTGTTCTTCATCTCCACCGCTGTGGCCGACAGCCTCACGACTTCGACTAATTGCACGTTCTCCGAGGGGGAAACGGTCTGCGAGTCGGCCACCGGCGACGCCGCCAAGTGGTTCGCGCTCATCAGCATGTCCGCCATCCCTATCCGCATCAACGATATGGTGTTCGACGCCGAGAGTGACGCGCCCTCGGTCGCCGCGTCCGAGGAACTCCACGACTCCATCCCCATCGCCGTGTACGCCCTGTTCACGATTGGCCCAGGGTTGCTGCTCTGGCGGCAGTACCGGAGGCTTCAGATATGAGCGCGCCGGCGTCCATGTCCGTCGAGTCCGTCTCGAAGTGGTACGGCAGCGTCGTCGCCGTCAACGACGTATCGTTCGACATCCGCCCCGGCGTGACCGGCCTGCTCGGCCCGAACGGCGCGGGCAAGACGACGGTGCTCCACATGTTGGCGGGCCTCGCCAAGCCGTCGGAGGGCGAGGTGCGCGTACTGGGCCGCCAAGTGCGCGGCAACACGGAGATATACCGACGCCTCGGCGTCATGTCGGAACACGAGGCCGTCTACGGATTTCTCACGGGACGCGAGTTCGTGGAGCTCGCGGCCCGGCTGCACGGCATCGCGGAGATCAGTCGCTATGTGGACCGGGCCATCGAAAGGGTCAACCTCGTTGACGCGCAGCACCGGAAGCTGTCTACCTACTCCCGCGGGATGCGTCAGCGGATGCGGCTCGCCGCGGCGATCGTGCACGACCCCGAGGCGCTGATTCTCGACGAGCCCCTCAACGGGACGGACCCGCGCCAGCGCCTCGAGTTCCATCGCTTGATGCGGGAGCTCGCGGCCGAGGGCAGGACGGTCCTCATCTCGTCGCACATCCTCGAGGAGGTGGAGACGCTCGCCGACACGATCCTGTTGCTGGTGAGCGGCAAGCTCGCCGCGGCCGGTGACTACCGCGCGATCCGCGAGAAGCTGGACGAACGCCCCTTCAAGGTGTGGGTCGTATCGTCCGATCCGCGCGTGATGGCGGCCGAGCTCGTCAAACTGCCCGTCGTGGATTCCGTCTCCATCGATGACAACGGGTCGCTGCTGGTGTTGAGCCGCGTGGTCGGCGCGCTGCAGACTGCCGTTGCCCGGATCGCGCGAGACCAAGGCGTCCGGCTCTTTCGCGTCGAGCCGATGGACGACTCGCTGGAGAGCGTCTTCTCCTACGTGGTGCACCGATGACCGCCGAGGCGACGCCGTGGGCGTGATGCTCCGCGTCTCCTTGCGCCAGATGGCGGGCCGCAGGCGGCTGGCTCTGCTGATCTTGCTCGCCGCGCTGCCCGTAGGGCTCGCGGCGCTCCTGAAGACGTTCTTGTCTGACGACGGGGACTTCGCAGACGAGTTCATCAACACCGTCATCGACGGCATGATCATCAGCACCATCATGCCGCTCGTCGTCATGGCCCTGTCGACTGCGGCCTTCGGCAACGAGGTCGAGGACCGGACGCTGAACTTCTTGGTGCTCAAGCCCGTCTCGCGCGTCAGCATCGTCATCCCAAAGCTGATTGGGTCGATCGCGTTCGCCGCGCCCCTCATCGTCGCCTCCGGCGTCGCGGTCACGCTGATAGCGCTGGGCGACGGCGGCGCGCGCGCGGCTCTCGCCACGGGCGGCGCGCTGCTCGTTGGGGTGATCGCGTACGCCGCCGTGTTCACGTGGGCAGGCCTGGTCAGCACGAAGGCGTTGGGGATAGCAGTCGTCTACGTCTTCCTGTGGGAGCTTCTGCTCGCCTCGCTGCTGAGCGGCATCCGGTACCTGAGCATCCGAGGCTACACGCTCAGCATCCTCCACGGACTCGACGACGCGACGTTCGCATCTATCGACGGCCGGGTAATCGAGTTCCCCGCAGCCCTGGCGGGCGCCGCCATCGTGACCGTGGGATTCGTCGTCCTGACCATCCGGCGGCTGCAACGCATGGACGTGCAGTAGGGGGTCGCGCCGGACCAACGGCCCACGCAACCGTGGCGTCTGGGTGAGCGCTTCGCAATAGCTATCGAGGCGTGGCGCTGGGGGACAGCGTGAGCAATGGGCACGTGACTATCGCGGGCATCGCCGTGATCGCTGTCGCGGCGATGCTCGTGGCAGCCTGCGCCGGCCCCACTCCGGGCCCTACTCCGACGCTCGTCCCGACGCCCACCGCCACGCCGTCGCCCGAGCCCACGGCCACGCCTCTGCCAACCCCGACGCCTACCGCTATTCCGCCGACGCCCACTCCTAGACCTACGCCGACGCCGACCCCCACTGCGACGCCCACGCCGCCGCCCTACGCCGCGGTCTGGGCGAGCCTCCCCGGCAGCGCTGACTTGGACCAGGACCTGCCTGCCTTGGCCGAGGCCATCACGTCGCTGCCCTGGATCGCCGACGGCATCCTCGAATCCGAACGGGCCGCCACGCAGCAGCTGGTAGATCTGGCGGCGTCTCACGGCTCCGTCTTCGATGTCGTCGTGAGCAAGGCATGGGTCGCGGACGGCGTGGACGAGACCGAACACGCCGTATTGGAGGGCCTCGGCCGCATCGCGGAAGTAGACCTACTCGGAGCGCGGCGCATCGCCGTCATGCCCTTCCTGAGAACCGTCGAACCAGACGACGGCAACACAATGCGAACGTTAAGCGGTTTGACACGGTCCCCCAGGCTCTTACGAAAAGTCTGGGATAGTAGCCTCTGGATTCAGGACGGCTTGGACGAGGCGGAGCGCGTGATCATCGAGAGCGTCGTTCGGGCTGGAGCCGACGAATACGCTTATAGCTCCTTGAGTTCCTTGGTGACCTCGGCCTGGGCCCGGGATGGCTTGGACGAACTCGAACGTGCAGTACTGGAAGCCATGAAGGGGGATTCTGGCAGCGTGGGAGCGGTCGTGGATGTTGTCGACTCCCTCTTGAACGAAGCCTGGATTCAAGACGGCTTGGACGATGACGAGAGCTTTATCATTGAGAGCTTTGGGAGAACTCTAGACGACAACAACTCAGGATTTGCCCTGGACGTCATCAACGGCTTTAGGCGCGAAGCCTGGGTCCAGGATGGTTTGGACGATGCCGAGCGCATCATCATCGAGAGCTTCGCATGGACTTTCGAGGACAGGAACACCGCTGTGGGCGCCGTGCGCCTCATCAACGGCCTAGTGAGCGAAGCCTGGATTCGGGACGGCTTGGACGAGACCGAGCGATTTATCATCGAGAGCGTCGTGCGGGATGTGGATGACGAGAACGCCGCCGCCGCGTTGCTCGGCATGAAGGCTCTCCTGGACGAGGCCTGGGTTCAAGACGGCTTGGACGAGACGGAGCGCTCCGCCATCAAGCGCACGGTGGCAGCGTTCAGGTTGGATGGCCGCAGGGTAGCCTCCGCGTACATTGTCAGCGGCTTGGCGCCCAAGGCGTGGGTACAGGACGGCTTGGACGAGACGGAGCATTTCGTCATTCAGAGCGTGGCGCGGGTCGCTGATGACGAGGAGGCCGCAGCCGCTATTCTGCGCGTCATCGATGGCCTGGTGAGCGAAGGGTGGGTACAGGACGGCCTGGACGAGACGGAGCGCCTCATCATATGGAGGCTCGGGTGGCTTAGGTTCGTAGAGGAGGAGGCCGCCGTCGCTACTCTGCACGTTGTCAATGGCTTGGTGAGCGAAGCGTGGGTCCGGGATGGCTTGGACGAGACCGAGGTCTCCGTCATCGAGAGCCTAGGGAGCCTTAGGTTTGTAGACGACGAGGAGGCTGCTGCCACCGCCTTGCGCCTCGTCAACGTTCTTCTGACGGAGGCCTGGGTGCGGGATGGCTTGGACGAGACGGAGCGCTTCCTCATCAAGCGCGTCGTGTGGGCTCCGGAGGACGGGGAAGCCACTGGCGCCGCCTTGGTTTTGGCCAAGGCATTGGCGCGGGAAGCGTGGGTCCAGGACGGGTTGGACGAGGCGGAGCGCCTCATCATCAGGAGCCTCGCGTGGTATACGCCCGGGGACGGCGAGGACGCTGCTGCTGCCCTGTATGTTGCCAACGGCTTGCTGAGCGAAGCCTGGGTCCGTGATGGCTTGGGCGAGACGGAGCGCTTCATCATCGAGAGCCTCATGCGGGCTGTGGACAACGAGGAAGACGCAGCCGCCGCCTTGCGCGTCGCCAACGTCCTGACGCGCGAGGCCTGGATCCAGCAACGGCTCGGACGAGATGGCTTGGACGAGACGGAGCGCTCACTCATCGAGAGCCTCATGCGGGCTGTGCACAACGAGGAAGACGCCGACGCCGCCTTGATTGTCATCAACGGTCTAGTGGGCGATGGCTTGGACGAAAACGAGAGAGTAATCATTCGGAGCCTTGGGGGAATCCCGGGCGACGAGGAAGCCAGAGCCGCCGCCCTGTACCTCATCGACGCCCTGGCGCGCGAAGCCTGGGTCCAGGATGGCTTGGTCGGGGCGCGCTTCGTCATCGAGAGCGTCGTGCGGGATGTGGATGACGAGGAAGCCGTTGCCGCTGCCTTGGGCGTCATCAAGGTCCTGGTGAGCGAAGCCTGGGTGGAGGACGGCCTGGACGAGACGGAGCGCTTCATCATCGAGAGCGTCGTGCGGGGTGTGGATGACGAGGAAGCCGCTGCGGCTACTCTGCTTGTCACCGACGCCTTGATTAGCGAAGCCTGGGTCGAGGATGGCTTGGACGAGGCGGAGCGCTCACTCATCGAGCGCCTCGTGCATCCTGTAGATGGCGAGGGCGCCGCCGCTGTCTTGCGGGTTGTCAACGCCTTGGCGCGCGACGGCCTGGACGAGACGGAGAGACTGATCATTGGGAGCCTTCGGGGGACTCTGAACGACGACGAGGCCGCTGTCGTCCTGCGCGTCACCAACTCCTTGGCGTCCCAAGCGTGGGCGCAGGATGGCCTGGACGAGATGGAACGCTCCATCATCCAGAGCCTGGTGCGGCTTGTGGATGACGAGGAGACCGCTGCCGCTGCTCTGCGCGTCATCAACGCCTTGGTGAGCGAAGCATGGGCCCGGGACGGCTTGGACGAATCAGAGCGCGTCATCATCGAGAGCGTTGGGAGGCTTAGGCTTGTAGACGACGAGGAAGCTGCTGCCGCCGTCTTGCACTTCGTCAACCTTCTCCTGAGCGAAGCCTGGGTCCGGGATGGCTTGGACGAGTCGGAGCGCTTCATCATCGAGAGCCGTCGGAGTGCTCCGGACGACCAGGAAGCTGCGGCCGCCGTCCTGCGCGTCATCAACACTATCGTGGGCGAGGCCTGGGTCCAGGACGGTTTGGACGAGACAGAACGTCTCATCATCAGGGGCTTCGTGGGAGGGCTGGGCCACGACGAAGCCGCAACCGTCGTCCTGCGCCTCATCGACACCCTCGCGAGCGATGCACGGACCCAGGGCGGCTTGGACGAGACGACGCTATTCGTGCTAGAGCACCTCGCACGACTCGGAGGCGACACGGACCTGCGCGGCCTCATCGGGCATCCCTGGCAAGTCAGCAAGGAAGAACGTTCCATCGACCTTCCGCTCTCGGGCGAAGTGCTCCTGACCATCATCCGCACGAGGCCGGCCCCAGCGCGCGCTATGGAATCTCTGGAATACTCCGTGCGCGGCGTCGAGGCGCTCATGGGGGAGCCGCTCCCAACCAGTCACGTTCGGGTCTTGTTCAACCCCTTTGGCGGCCCCGCTGCCCACTACGGCGAGTACATCGCGCTAGGGGCCGGCGCCGACGACGTCGTCGGCAGCGCCGGGGCAGACTGGTTCGACGGCGCCATCCTCCACGAGTTAGCCCACTACTACTTCGGAAGTAGCTCCAGCTGGATCAACGAGGGCGCAGCGGCCATCGTCGAGGACATCGTGGACGAAGCCCGTGACGGCAAGCCCGTGGACGCGGACAATCACCCCTGCGCCCACGTTCGCAGCATCGAGGAGTTGGAGGCGGACCCCTTCGGCGGCTGCAACTATACGTTGGGCAAGCGCATCTTCCTCGACCTGTACCGCAGCCTCGGAGTTGCTGCATTCCAGCAGGGGCTCCGCGACCTCTATCTCATGGCAAAGCGAGGCGACGTTGGCGTCAGCAGCCTCGAGGCTGCTTTCAAGGCCGCCGCCGCGGACCGCATCGGCGCCGTCGACACGGCAGTGGCCCGCTGGTACTACGGGACCGAGCCCTATGTGGACCCTCCTCCGGACGGCGAGACGGCCGACCCGGAGCTGCGGGGCGTCGATGGGCGCATCGAAGCGGCCTTCGTCGTGTCCAGCGACGGGACACGGGTATCCTCCTCCTTCTCGGCGCAGGACCCAGTGCTCGACCCGGAGCTTGCCGTGCAACTCTCCTTCCGAGCGTCGCGGACCTCGCGCGAGGTCCGCCTGCAGGCCGTGGGGTACTACGAAGACGGATTCTCGTTCGGGCGGCGCTATGCGGAGTTCACTGTGGAGCCCGCTCAAACGGAGCACACAGTGAACGTTTGGTTCGACCGTCCGGGGCCGGGATATGGGTGGGCGACTGGCCGCTACTGGGTATACGTCTACTACGAGGGGCGGAAGGCGGCTGAGGCCTCGTTCGAGGTCACGCCGTAGGCGGAAGATGACAATGGCTCCCCTACCCGCGATACTGCGTTCCGTCCCCCGGCTACGCTCCCCTACCCTCTGAACCGGACGTGCCCCCGATTTGAGCTCGCGCGACAAGAAGAAGCGGCGGCGGCCCAACCTGTCGCAGTTGCTGCTGCCGGGGTTGCTCGTGGGAGTGGCCGTGGCAACGCAGCGGCTCGAAGGCTGGGAGGGCTTGCGCGAAGGCTTCGACGGGAGCGTGTCGCTGCTTGGGCGCGCGCTCCCGTTTCTGCTGCTGGGCATCGCGCTCGCGGGGATGATTCAGGTGCTCGTGCCGCCGGGCGCGGTCGGCAAGTGGATGGGCGACGACATGGGCGGGCGGGGCCTCCTCGTCGGGATGCTGGTGGGCACGTTGACTCCCGGCGGCCCGTTCATCATGTTCCCGATCGCCGCCGCTCTGCTGAACAGCGGCGCGGGCGTCGGGCCGATGGCCGGTTTCGTCGCCACCCGCAACCTCGTCACGCTCAACCGGGCGGTGGTCTGGGAGGTCCCGTTCCTCGGCGCTCCCTTCGTCGTAGCGCGCATCCTCGCGAGCCTGTACATGCCCATCGTCTCTGTGCTGCTCGTCCCGGTGGTGTACCGCCTCATGCCGGGGAAGGGCGTGCCGGGCAAGCGCGCGCCGGGTAGAGGCGGCCCGCCCCGGCCGGTGTCCGCGGACACCGAGCCCGCCGACGAGGCCAAGCCGTGACGCTCATCGCCCTCGCCGGCATGGTCGTCGTCGTCACGGCGCTGGTGCTCGTCCGCCGGGGACCGGCCGGCGTCCGTGATGGGTTGTCGATGTCCGTCGGCATGTTGCGGCAGGTCGCTCCCATGCTGCTGCTCGGCATGCTCCTGGCCGGGATGACTCAGGTGATCCTCCCCGCCGATCTCATCGGGCGCTGGATGGGTTCCGAGTCGGGAATCGTGGGAGTGCTCATCGGAGCAGCTGTCGGCTCCCTCGTCCCGGCGGGGCCGTTCGTCGTCTTTCCGCTGCTTGGGTCCATCCTCGCGACCGGCGCGGGCACGGGCGCCGTCGCCGCGTTCATCACGGCGTGGAGCGTAACGCCGGTCTCGCGTACGCTGGTGTGGGAGTTGCCGTTCCTTGGCGGGGCGTTCACGACGAGCCGCTTCATTGTCATGCTCCCCTTCCCCATCCTCGCCGGGCTGTTGACCCCGCCGATCTTCCGGCTCATCGACTAGGCCCTCTCGCCCTCCCCGGCTCGGCGCCAGGTCGGAAGAGAGGGATGGGAGCGGGCGCGTTGGACAGAGGGCATGGACTCCTCTAAGCTTGGCGCGGCAAGCGCCCGATGACGCGTCCGGCGCTAGCCGGACAATCACCGGACAATCAAGGACATTCACAAAGGAGATTCGGCATGTACAACGGCGAGAAGGTCATCGACGTCCATGGTCACCATTCGACCCCAGCGCACTTCCGGGCCTACGCCTACAACCTGATCGCGCTGCGCTCCCCCATGGGCGGAGCGAGCTTGCCCGAGGGCGCGATGCGCGAGGCGCAGGACCGCCACCTCGGCATGATGGACGAGCGGAACATCGACGTGCAGTTCATCTCGCCGCGGCCCGTCGCCATGATGCATTGGGAGCAGCCGCACATCGTCGACCACTGGAGCCAAGTCACCAACGACGTGATCTTCCAGACCTGCCAGATGCACCCGGACCGCTTCGAGGGCGTTGCGCAGCTCCCCCAGGTCGGCATCGACTACGCCAAGGACACCTCGGGGTGTGTGGCCGAGTTCGACCGCGCCGTCTCCGAGTTGGGCTTCGTCGCCGCCACCGTCAATCCGGACCCCGGCGGGGACCGGCGCGCCCCCGGTATGAACGACTCCTACTGGTACCCCATCTACGAGAAGTCCTGCGAGCTGAAAGCCCCGTTGATCGTGCATGCCTCGATCAGCCGGGACCCGCGCATCGTCGCAATCCCGCACAACTACCAGTACAACTTCATGACTGAGGAGGCGCTGGCCACGCAGCTGCTCCAGAACACCGACGTGTTCGAACGCTACCCCGACCTCAAGGTTGTCGTCTGCCACTGCGGCGGCGCCCTCCAACGCTTCGTGCCGAGGGCTGAGTCGTCGGGCATCGCCGGCGGAGGCCAGGTGGGGATCGGCGGTCAACAGCAGCAGCAGGTGGCCCATGCCGACACGGGCAAGGATCTCTCGAACAACCTCTACTTCGATACGTGCGCCTATGACCCGGACTACCTGGCGACCGCGTTCAAGCACCTCGGCGCCAGCCAGATGATGTTCGGCACCGAGGCCCCCGGCAGCGGCACCGGCGTCCTGAACCCGGTCACCGGCAAGCCCTCCGACGACCTCGTGCCCATCATCGACGGCTTCGACTTCCTCTCGGCTGACGACAAGAAGAAGATCTTCCGCGAGACGGCCCTCGAGGTGTTCCCGCTCTACCAGGAGTAGCGGTTGAGGGAGCCCTGCGGCCTTGCGAGACAGGCCGTCATAAGCGCAAGGCGGCAAGGCTCCCCCAGTTCCGAAGAGACGCGGCGTAGGCTTGGCGCGGCGGCGCCGCAGCGTTGGACAGCTTAGAGCGCGCTAGTCGCGGATGTCCTGAAGGAACCACTCGGTGGGTAGTTCGCGGCCGAGGCCCATCTCCTTCGCCTTGCGGTAAACGACCGCTCCGACTGCGGCGAACTGAAGCCCTTGGTTGCCGCCGTTGAGGTACAGCGTCACGTCGTCGGCCGATGTGCGTCCAGGTATGCGGCCCCCGGCCAAATCCGTGAACGACGGGTAGCTTGCGGACCCCATGCCGGCCATGTGCCCGCCCTGCTTGGGCAGCCGCGACATCTCTTCGCTGTTGCCGGCCACGTACGCCACTGGGCTGTGGCCGCGTCCGTACTGGATTCGCGGATCGTCGGCGAGGCGCGCCCCGCCGATCCCCTGCCGGACGACGACGTCGGCGCGCGAGTACACCGCGTCGTCCAGCTCGTAGCCGCCGAGGTTCGTCACGTGCATGCCCGGCTCGAGCCATGCGCCGTGGAGCACCGGGCTCATGGTGTCGGTGCACGTAGAGACGATGTCCGCGCCCCGCACCGCGCTCTCCGGGTCGTCGACCGGCTCGATGTCGACGTTCAGGACGTCGCTCATCTCGGCGGCGTAGCCCTCCCGGTGCTCCTTCGTGGGGCTGTAGACCCGCACCTTCGAGATGGGCCGCTCGTTGCAGAACGCTTCCAGGTAGCTGCGCGCCATGCCGCCGGAGCCGAGCATCCCCACGACGCGGGAGTCCTTGCGAGCGAGGTAACGCACGCCGAGCCCCGCGCCCGCCCCTACTCGCATGTGCTGGAGATAGCCGTCGTTGATCATCGCGAGCGGCTCCCCGTTGACGGTGCTGAACAGCATGATGAGACCACAGTACGTGCCGGGCTCGACGCAGTACTTCTCCTCGGTCCAGTTGCCTGAGGCGTCCTGCGGCCACGAGACGACGTCCGACTTCATGCGGATCGCGAACACGCCCAGGTCGCGGCTCGCGCCCTCCATCGTGCCCCAACGGTAGTAGTCCTCCTCGCGACCGGTGGGCACGTAGACGTCGATGCGCGGACGGTGAATCGAACCGCCGTCCACGAGTCCGCGGAACGCGCGGTCCTGCGAATCGATGCTGTCCGCGATGGACAGTGTCTGCTTCACGGTGTCGTTGTCGATGAACAGCATGAGGGTCCTCCTTTGCGGCCGAGCGCCAACTGTATGCCGGTCGCCCACGGCTGTCGGCCGCCCTGATTGGCAGCCCTCGGCTGCTGCATAGGATAGAATCCAAGCGCAGCACTGGCATTCTAGCCTACGGAGGCGTTTCCTTGGCCACCCGGACCACCGATACGCGCGTCGACG
>CBDFLP010000006.1:0-17552 GCA_965249325.1 Dehalococcoidia bacterium
CTATGCTTTCCGTTGTCGTCCCTGGATTATGAGCGCACGTTAGCACAAGCGGAGCAGGGCGGGTAGCGGTGTGCGTGCGGGCGTAACTCTTCCCACCCACCCGCCCGTCATGTTGTGGGGGATACCCCCACGCCCCCGGCAGAAGGGCGTCGCCCCCTCTGCGCTCCCCGGGAGCAGACGCGCAGACCCTCTCTCTAGCTCTCCCCGCAGACGGGGGAGAGGACCGGACACTCCCCGCAGACGGGGGGAGGGCTGCGAGGTTCCCGCCTGCACGCCGGGGGGAGGGACCGCTGCGCTGTCGCGCCGCTGCGAGGTTCCCGCCTGCGCGGGAATGACGGAAGAGGGCGCGGGAATGACGGAAGGGAGAGCGGGAATGACGGTGGGTCGGCCCTCTCCTAGCCTCCCCCGCAGACGGGGGAGGGATTCTGGAGGAATCAGAACCATACGTTCATGTTGGGGGGTTCCATGAAGGCGAGGGCTAGGGCGTCGGCTTTGTCGGGGGAGGGGACGCCGTGGCGGCAGAGCGTCGCCTTGCTTTCGAGGTGGATGCGCCCCGACGACGAGATGTCGTAGCGCTGCGCGAGGAGCTGGCCCGCTAGCTCGTCGTCGGGCGGGAGGGACATCTGGCCCTCGCGCAGGCGTCGCGCCACCTCCCAGAAGACTTCGGCCCGCATGTCGGCGAACTGGGCGGGGCGGTATGCCTTGCCGCCGCCCTCGACGCCGATGACGGGGACGCGGAGCTGCTTCAGGCGGTCGACCACGCCCCCGCCGACGGAGGACGGAGGCGATGTAGAGGGGGGAGTCGGGGCCCCAGTCCAGGCGGTGCTCCTCAATGTCCTCCGGGGTGACGAGTCCGGGGAGGGCATCGAGACGGCCCTCGATGACGTTGGGGGAGTCGTAGGCGGAGATGGAGACGCGCTCGTAGAGCAGACTCTTGCCGTGATGGGAGTCGTAGAACTCGCCCGTGAGGGAGAGGGGATTGCCCAACAAGAGCATCTTCTTGGGGTTGAGGCGTTTGAGGGCTTCGAAGTAGGGCTGCTTGACGCCCTGGGCCTCGGTGACTATGACCATGAGCTCGGGGGAGTGGAAGCCCTGGAGGTTGTGCTGGCTGTTGGAGGTGATGCAGAGGCCGATGCGGTCGGGGCCGGCGTCGTACTCGCCGACACGGACCTTGCCGGAGAGGCGGTGTTTGGCGGCGGCGTGGGCGGCGCGCAGCTCCTTCCAGACGATCTCCTTGACCTGTCGGAGCGTGGGTCCGGTGACGATGACCTTGGCCTTGGGTCGAGTCTCGATCCACCAGAGGATGGCGCGCGCTGCTGCCCAGTCCTTGCCGGAGGAGTTGCAGCCGACGACGGAGACGCGGCGCTTATCGCTGACGAGGGCGTTGAGCAGCTCTTCCTGCTTGGCATAGGGCGTGCCGGAGCCGGAGAGGATGTCTTTGACGAAGCCGAGGGGGTCGTCTCGGTAGGGGGAGAGGTCGATGGGGGCGTCCTTGGGGGGTGGGCGTTTGATGGGGTCCTCCTTTCGTGGCGCCCGGTGGAACGAAAAGAGCCGCCGGGCCTTGCTGTGGCGCCGGCGGCTCGTCCGCTCGGGGGTGGTGGGGTCGGGTGTATGTTGGGAACGTGACGTTAATATGACATAATGTTGTCGGGGTTGTCAAGGGGGTGGGGGGGCCTGCAGACCCTCTCTCTAGCTCTCCCCCGCAGACGGGGGAGAGGACCGGAGGGGACGGAAGGGGGAGGGGATCGCGCCGCTGTCGCGCCGCTGCGAGGTTCCCGCCTTCGCGGGAATGACGGGTTGGGGCGCGGGTGGGGCGTGGCCTATCGGCCAGCTAGCGCGAGGCTAGGACCACTCCTCAAAGAGAGCCCTGTGAATAGTCCGGGAACCTCTACACGCGTGTCACTCGAAGCGCAAAACTGCTTACATCTGGCTTGATGGCACGCGCTGCGTCCATGACGCTGGCGAGTACCCAGCCCGCTGCGCTCGGCGTCCACTCGGGCAGCGTGACGAACACGCCTTGGTCTGATTGCGGAGTAACAGGGTGAAGGTGTGTTCCGGTCGACACTTTGGTCATGTACTTTTCAGGCACATCCACAACCGACCTGAACTCAAATTTCCCGGTGTTCCTCCCATGGGACAACGAGTCTTGACCGTCGCGCGAGCCGGGAACATACTCTGCCAAGGTCGCGCGGCGTAACCGCGACCGGCTAGGGAGGTGACATCATGGCCCTCGTTTTAGACGCTGACACGCACATCGCCGAACCGCCGGAGATGTGGGACCATCTCGACCCGGCGTGGCATAGCCGTCGGCCAATTGTCGTGCAGGTGCCCGATGACACTCTCTACGGCGGGGTCGACCGAATGTGGTTGATCGACGGCCAGATCTACCCTCGGCCTGCCGGCAGGGGTGGAAACTTCCTGGTGACCCCCACCGAGCAGTCGAACGTGCGCGACAGGGCGGACCGCAAGGCCCGCGAGCTGCTCGACCTGACGATGCGGTTCGACGACATGCAGGCCACCAACGTCGACGCCCAAGTGGTCTACCCGACGCTCTTTCTTGCGTACCTGACCCACGACGCCCACTACGAGGTTGAACTCTGCAAAGCCTATAACCGGTTCCTCGCCGACGTTTGGGCCAAGGCCGAGGACAAGATCAGGTACGTGGTCATCCCTCCGCTGCGCGACATCGACGCCTCGGTCCAGGAGCTCCGGTTCGGCAAGGAGCATGGCGCATGCGGAGTCTTCTTCCGGGGCATCGAAGGAGACAAGACCCTGGACGACCCCTACTTCTTCCCGGTTTACGAGGAGGCCCAGTCACTGGGTCTGCCCATCTGCATCCACCAAGGCCAGGGCGCTCCGGCGCTCAACTACCTCATCGATGTAAGCCGGAGCCACACGTTTACGCACGGGCGGATTCCGCCGGTCGTTGCTTTCCGGAATCTGGTCTCGAACAAGATTCCCGAGCTCTTCCCGGACCTCCGGTGGGGATTTATTGAGACGGGAGCTTCGTGGGTGCCGTTCGCGATGTACCAGCTTCGCGGCACGTTGCGGGCGGACGGAGACTTCTGGGGCCCACGCCTGTTCGACAAGTACAACATGTGGATATCGTACGAGGTGGAAGAAGACCTTCCGTACCTCATGAACTACATCGGCGAGGAGCACCTCGTCGTGGGCACCGACTACGGGCACCACACCCCCGGGACGACCGACCGCCTCGCGGCGGACCCGTCGGCGCAAGTGCATGTGGTCACTCAGATGCGAACGCGCGACGACATCTCCTCAGCGACAGCCGAGAGAATCCTGCGCGACAACCCAACTGTACTCTACGGCGTCTAGGGCGATAGCGTCTTTCAACGAGCAAGCCGGGCGGCGGCGGGCGCAGCGCCTGAAAGGGCGTTCGGCCCGCCGCTCGCTGTTGGTCGTGATTCTTGGAGTAAGCGCGCTTATCCTCGGGCCGATAGTCGGCTTTCTCGTCGTCTTCGTCTTTCCGAACCAGGAGTGGTTCGCACGAGTGAATGGAGTCGCGATTTCTCGGGCTGAGCTCGTGGACGTGCTCCGCGCCCAACAGATTGACGCGGCCCTTTCACGAGCGCCGTTCGATCCGACGCTCGAAATCTTTGACGCGGCTGCCCGATTGACCGACGACGAGGTGCTGCGCCAGACAGCAGGCGCACTCGGCGTTGCGGTGGACGAGGCGGACATCGACGCCGAGCTGATCGCGGAGCTCGCTCCTGATTTGGACTCATCGGGCCTCGACGAAGCCGCGCGCGCTCAGTTCGAGGAGCGTAAGCGTCAGTATATCGACCTGCGGAGGCTGAGTATCCCGCAGCTGGAGCGGCTCGCGGAGGGAGAACTGCTGCGCCGCAGGACCGCACGCGCGCTGGGCCGCCAGATTCCCGATCCCCAGCCGCAGGTCCATCTGCATGTGCTGACTGTTCCGGATATCCCGACTGCGGAGCGCGTTCGGAGCGAGGCGGCCGGAGGAGTCGTTTTCGAGGAGATTGTTCGCAGGCACTCAATCGGCGGCCCCAGCGACCTTGGCTGGTTGCCCTATGGTGCGCTGCCTCCCGCCGCCGACCTCCTCTGGTCTCTGCCTCCCTTAGAGATGTCGCCGCCCTTCCAGCAGGAAGACCAGGCGATAGTGCTCTACGTAGTCAGCGGACGGGATCCCTCACGGGATCTCGACGCTGTCGTTCGTCAGCTACTGGAAGAACGCGCGTTGGAGTCTTGGCTTCGCACCACGCGCGCCGCTCAGCAGATCGAGCTTCAACTCGACTCTGAAACCCTCACATGGGTGTCCCAACAACTCGAGCGGACCCGCGCAGTCGCCCCGGGCTTCTAGGGTCGTCCAGGCCTCGTGCGATTTGCGAACCAGTCGCCAAGCAAGAGGGACGAGAAGCTCTGGCGCTCCATGACGAGCCCACTGTCGAATGTCGTGGGACCCAGTCGGCCACGCCGCGCCTCCGCAAGCTCCATGAGAAGCTCGGCCGCCTGCGCGGCGTTGGCATTGCTTTCCATCACCGAGCGGAGACTCGCTAGCGCGGAGGTCAGTCGGTCCGTCCACGCCATGAGCGATTCGGGGGCATGCTCGAACGCGATGGCGAGTTCGCTCAGGTCGAGGTCCGCCTCGCCAATGGCGCTCTCGAACCCTGTGCTTTGGAAGCGCCGGACATCCCGCCAGACAACGGCAGTCGAGGCGGCATCCACCGCCGCGCCGGCCGCAAGCCGGGGCAGGTACTCCGTCGCGATGACGAAGCTATCGTGTTCAGCAGCGTCGATGAAGAAGGGCCGTGCGCCCGAGGCGCTCGCAAGTCCGGTGACGGCGTCGATTGCCTCTGAAGATGCGGCTAGGCCAGGGATGATGCAGTAGTCGACGCCCTGAAGCGAGACCTCCTCAGGATTGAGCTGCCTGAAGAGGGGATGCCCTCCCACGAAATGGACGCTTGACGGGAGGAACTCATTCGCCCACTCAAGGACGGGGGTCTTCAGGGAGCAGGTGTCCGTCACGACGCTCTCTGCGGGCGCGAATTGACCGAGGACGCGCAAGACGTCTTGCGCTGCAGCCAGTGGCGTTGCGAGGACGATTAGTTGCGCTCCGGCTACGGCCTGGGCCATATTCGAGCTCACTTCGTCGAGACTTCCGGCCTCGGAGGCGCGTCTCGCCGCCGTCTTGTTGGCATCGAAACCGGCGAGCCGTGCGCCTGGCAGCGAGGCCTTTATCGAGCGGCTCAGGGCAACGCCCAGCGGGCCAAGACCGATTATTGCGATGTCCGGCATGCCACACCTCGAGTAGTCCGGGCCGGCTGGCTGAGGCTAGGAGTTGGACCGATAGTTTCCGCCGGCTCCGCGCAGCCGGGGGTCGAGGAGATCGCGCAACGCGTCGCCCAGCACGTTCCACCCAAAGACAGTCAAGCTGAGGAATACCCCCGGCCAGATGGCCAGCCACGGCGCGATTTCCATATACTCGCGGGACTCGGAGCTGAGCATACGTCCCCAGGAGGGGAAAGGCTTCGGCACCCCATAACCAAGAAAGCTCAGGGAAGCCTCGATCAGAATCACCTGGCCCAGTCGGAGACTCGCCAGGATAATGATTGGGACCATGACGTTCGGCAGGATGTGCCGGACCAAGATGCGCAGCGTCGTCGCCCCATTGACGCGCGCCGCCTCGACGAAAGGCTGCTCCTTCAGTGCAAGCACCGACCCGCGGAGCACGCGGCTTTCGCGGATCGCGACGAGCCCTAAGACGAGAGTAACGTTGAGGGGGCTGGGGCCCAGAATCGACATGACGAACAGCAGGAGGAGGAGGGGTGGGACGCTCATCCACGCGTCGACGAGACGCTGTACGATGGTGTCGTATTTGCCGCCCATGTATCCGCTCGTGATGCCAATGAGCGCCGCAAGGACGCTCCCAAGGGCTACCGAACCGAGGGCGACGACAATCGACACCCGCGCGCCATGCACGAGACGGCTGAAGAGATCGCGTCCGAGGAAGTCCGTGCCGAGAAAATAGGTCAGGCTCGAACCCTGGAGCGAATCCGAGAAGTGCGGCTCGTCGAATGGGTAGGGGGCAATCCAGTTGGCGAACATCGCCATTATGAGCATGATGAGAACGATGACTGCCCCGATTGCCCCAAGGGGCTTCTCCGTGAAGAGGCGCGCCACCAGCCCGGTGAAGCCGCCGCGGGCGCTCAACCGGAAGACGCGTCGGAGAGGGTTCTCGTGCTCTCGTGCAGTTTCGATAGCCATCGCTAGGCGTACCTGATTCTAGGATCGAGGACGCTGTAGAGCAGGTCCACGATTAGGTTAATGAGCACCGTGCCCGCTGCGAACACCAGTACAATTGTCTGAGCGGGGACGTAGTCCCGCTGCTGAAGGGACTGCAGAAGATACACACCCATGCCGGGCAGGTTGAAAATCTGCTCGATGATAACGGTGCCGCCCAGGAGGAACGGGATCTGAAGCCCGATGAGCGACAGCACCGGAATCAAGGCGTTGCGCACCGCATGCCGGTACCAGATTGTCTGCGGCTGCAGGCCCTTGGCCCAAGCGGTGCGGATGTAGTCCTGCCGCACGACTTCCAACATCATCGCTCGTGTCATGCGGATCGTCCCGCCGAGCAGCGGAATCCCTACGATGACTCCCGGAAGAACCATCACGCTGAGATTCCCGATAGGGTCCTCCGTGAAGGGGACGTAGCTAAGCGGGGGCGCCCAGCCAAAGAATAAGGCCGGAAGCGTTACGACAATCGTGCCGATCCATAGAATGGGCACCGCCACGAGTCCAATCGACACGGAGCGCAGCAGATAGTCGGCCCAGGTGTCTTGGCGAACCGCAGTGACGATGCCGATGGGGATGGCTACCGCCGTGCTCACAATCAATGCGATCAGGGAGAGTTCGAGGGTGACCGGGTAGCGCCTGGCAAGCTCGTGGGTGACCGGTCTGCTCGTCCAGAGCGAGTCTCCGAGGTTGCCAACGAATAGACCGCCAAACCAGTCTACGAACTGGATATACACCGGCTTGTCTAGGCCGAGCTGAGCGAGAATAGCGCCACGGTCTGCCGCGTAGCCGAAGTCCGAGACCATCAGGTCGACGATGTCGCCAGGGATGAGCCGCAGCATAAAGAACGTGGCTACGCTGACCACGAATAGAGTGACCATTGCTAGCAGCACACGTCGGACGACGAATCGGTACAAGCGCGTCGGCTCCAGTTACTCGTCCCTGCGCAGTGAGTCTACGGCGGCGGCGAAGCAGTAATCAAATCCGGTAGGCTTTAGAGCTAGGCTGGCGGCTTGACGGCGGCGTTTGAGGAGCAGCGCGTGACTGACCAGATGATTGAGGCCTTAGGGCTCACTAAGTTCTACGGCGACTTCCTTGCTATCGACAACGTCTCGTTCTCCGTTGGGAGGGGCGAGACCGTTGGCCTGCTGGGCACGAACGGCGCGGGCAAGACCACGATAATGCGTATTCTCACCGGCTACATGCCGCCGAGCAGTGGAGCGGTCCGCGTGGCTGGTTACGACGTCACCGCCGACTCCCTCGATGCGCGACGTCAGATAGGCTACTTGCCCGAATCGGCGCCGCTCTACTCGGACATGACCGTCGCGGCGTCCTTGCAGTTCTTCGGGCGCGTGCGCGCCATGGAAGCAGCGAGCCTTCGCCGCGCCGCCGACCGTGCTCTCGAAGCGTTTGGTTTGACTGCCTATCGGGATACGCTGGTCGGCAAGCTGTCCAAAGGATATCGGCAGCGGTTGGGATTCGCTCTTGCCGTCCTCCACGAGCCGGAAGTCTTGATCCTTGATGAACCGACGGCAAGCATAGACCCTCTGCAGGTAGTGGATGCGCGCGACCTCATCAGGCGGCTTGGTGAACGGCACACGATCTTGCTGAGCACCCACCAACTTTCTGAAGCGAGCAGCCTCTGCGAGCGTGTGGTGATTCTGCACGAGGGCGAAGTTGCGGCGCAGGGCCGTCCCCGTGAGATTGCAACAGCGCTGCGAGACGCGCAGCGCTTCAGCGTGCAGGTCCGTGGGCCACAAGACAGGGCGACGAGCGTTCTCATGAATGCGGATGGCGTCTGGTCGGTCGACTGCGTGGGCTCGACTGAGGATGGCGTGTATTCGTTCGAGACGACTGGCGCGCCGAACGAGGACCTGGCGGAGACCATCGCCAGCGCGTTGATAGGGGCCGGTCTTGGGTTGCGCCAGCTCGCGCACGCTAACGTAGACCTCGAAGAGATATTCCTCCGGGTCACCAGGGAGCGTAGGGAGCGCGAGAGTGCGTAACGCAATCACCCTCGCTTGGAAAGAGACGCGGACATACTACGCCTCGCCGATGGCGTACATCGTGAGCGCGGCGTTCCTGGCGCTGACCGGCCACTTCTTCATCGCGGGCATCGCGGAGCCGTTGCCGGAAGCGTCGCTGCGAGGTGTTCTGACGCCCATTACGTTCGCGCTGATCCTCTGGGCCCCGATTGCGAGCATGCGTCTCTTCGCGGAGGAGCAGAAGCTTGGCACACTGGAGTTACTGCTGACCTCGCCGCTGCGGGACTGGGAGATTGTGATTGGGAAGTTCGCCGCGCTCGTGGCGATGCTGCTCGGCATAGTGGTCCCGACTGTGGTCTACGTCGGCTTGCTGATGTGGTTCGCGACGCCGGACGCGGGGCCGTTGTTCACCGGTTATCTGGGTCTGCTGCTGTACGGGTCGGCTGCCGCTTCGCTCGGGCTCTTCACCTCATCGCTTACCAGCAACCAGATTGTCGCCGGAGTCATGGCTGCGGTGGCTTTGCTATTCCTGACTCTGGCTAGCCAGGCGGCAGGCCTCGTTTCCGGGGTCTCATCCGCCTTGCTAGCGGGCGTCTCACTCCCTGCGCACTACACGGCGTTCGTCGCTGGGGTTGTCGAGCTCCGGAACGTCATCTACTTCGTGACATTCATCGCATTCTTCCTTTTCGTCACGACGCTCAGCTTGGAGTCGAGACGTTGGCGGTGACGCTGGTGTGGGGAGAGTAGCCGCCGTGTTCAGGCGTTTCCAAGAAAGGCTGCGAGGCTGGGGTCTGCTGCTCGCAGGCCTCGGCGGGATTGGAGCGGGGGGCGGACTGCTGCTGGCCATCTGGGCGCCTGAGATCCGGAGCTTCGCCGTTGCGACATTGGCGGTGGGCGCGTCGCTGCTCGTCCTTTCGGTCCTTGCTTCACTTAGCTATGTGGCTGGAGCCGTTACGGGACGCCGCGGCCGTCTGTCGTGGGTGAGCCTTGCGAGCGTCGCCTCCGCGGCGGCCATCGTGGCGACACTGAACGCGATGGCTTCGGCCACTGACGCCAGCTGGGACCTCACCGCAACGCGTCAGTTCGAGATATCGCCGCAAACGGCCCAAGTGCTCGGCGTCCTGGCTGAAGACGTACAAGTCACGGGATTCATAGTCACGAGCGACGAAGGCGACCTCAGGTTCGAGGCCGCCGCTGAGGGCTATCTGCGTCAGTTTGCGAGACTCTCAGGCGGTCGCCTCTCCTACCGCTTCGTCGATCCCCAACTCGAGCCGTCGGTCGCTTTGGAGCTGGGAGTCACCGGGTCACCGGTGTTGTTGTTCTCGTCCTCGTCGACCGGACTCCGCGCGTCGGTCGGCTCGCGCGGAGTTTCGGAGCAGCAGCTGCTTACTGCTGTGCTCGCGGTTACGAGAACGCGCCAGCATAAGGTTTACGTTCTGCAGGGGCACGGGGAGCGTGGCATCAACGACCTACGGGCATCAGGTCCGGGGCTCGGCTTGGCGGCCGCAGGTCTGCGCGCTGACGGCTATGCGGTGGAGGCGCTCGATCTGTCCGTGAGCAACGCCATGCCGGACGACGCTTCCCTGCTGATTATCGCCGCGCCGGACGCCTCGCTCAGTCTGGACGAGGAGCGAGTGATAGTACGATGGCTGGCGGATGGAGGCCGCGCGGTGTTCATGCTAGAGCCGTCGGGCGACGTTCGCCGGTCGATGCGCGGACTGCTCGAGCCCTGGGGCTTGGAGACAGTCGAGGGGACAATCGTAGACCCCGAACGCTCCACAGCCGGCGATGCTCGGACGCTCGTGGCGCAGCGAGACCAGTACCTTGGCCAGACGTCTATCACGGAGGGTCGCGCCATAGTGGAGCCGCTCGGTCCGACTCTCTATCCCGGCTCCACCGCGTTTCGCGTGATTCAGGACGTTGCTACCCGCATTGAGCGCGGGGAGTCAGTCCCCGTGCGTTTCGGACCGCTCGTGACGAGCTCTGCAGCGTCATGGGTGTCAACTGAAGCGAGCGTGGAGTTCGTTGAAGGCAGGAACACGCCCGGACCTCACAGCGTGCATGTCCTCGTGCAGGCATCATCGTCCGTCGCTGATGGCCTCACCGAGGAGTTCGAACCCGAGGCGGTCCGCACGACGCTTGCCGTTCTCGGAGATGTTGACTTCGCGAGCAACCGCCACTTCAACGACTTGGACAACGGCAGCTTCTTCCTCAATATGGTGAACTGGCTGCTCCGGGACGCGGCGCTCATCTCGGTGCGACCGAAGCAAGAGGTCTTCCGGCCGCTCGTCCTTACGGCGCCGGAGTTCGATTTCGTGCGCTACGTGAGCTGGTTCCTCGTCCCCGCGGCGCTCGCGGCGGCCGGCGTGGTTGCGTGGTGGCGACGGCGGTAGGGAACGGTAGATGAGGGGTGCTGTCTATAGGCTTGTCCTTCTCGTAATCGTCGCGGCTGTCGCTACGACTGCCTGGGCTATCTGGTTGCGCGGTGGGGAGGAGAGCACTCCTCCTCCGCCTGCGCTGCGCCTCTACGCCATTGACCAAGACCAGATTATGACCGTGACGGTCGAAACGGACCAAGGAAGGGCTGCATTCGCCCGACGGCAGGAAGGCTGGTTCTTTGCCGCGGAGCCGCTGTTGTCAGTCAACCTGGACCGCTGGGGGGGCATCGTGCTGCTCCTGTCGGGACCGCAGATTGACCGCGTTCTTCCCGAGCCTGAAGACCTCAGCAGCTATGGCCTCGATGCGCCGTCGACGGTGTCGGTTGGACTCGCCAATGCAGACCGTGTGACTGTTAGGCTGGGCGCGAACACGCCCGATGGTCGGCATTACTATGCTCAGGTAGATGGTCGGCCGGGAGTCGCCCTCGTCAACGCTCCGTGGGGCGATGCTCTCGCCCGGCTCGTTTCGGAGCCGCCGAGGCCGTACTGGTTCTACCGGACCGATCCTGCGTTGGTCAGAGTGTTCGAGGTAGAGAGCGCCGACGGGGCGGCGACGTTTCTGGTGGGTCTCTCCTCTGTGAATGGCGAGCCCTCAGCCCGGGTCGCGGTCGGGGACATGGCCCGCGACCTCGATGGCACTGAACGCGAGGAACTGATGGGCGTCGTCGGTGGGCCGAACCCGTTTCAGGTCCTGCCGTGGCCCAGCGGCCAATCGCTCGAAGGCCTCGGCCTCGCGTCTCCCGATGTCTTCATCCGCTTGAGCTATGAGCTGCCCACGCCTCTGGAGAACAGGAGTGTGTTTAGCACCGTCTACGCTGTCGGCGCTCAGACCCCCGGCGGCGATGGTTACTACGTCCTGACTGACGACGCGCCCTCGCTCCTGGCGTTCGATGCAGCTTGGGTCGAGCAGGCGATGGACCTCGCCGGTCGGCACTTGCCTAGATAGCGTCCGGGCCTACCCGCAGACATGCCGCCCAGTGGCCGTTTCCCGTCTGCTTCAACTGCGGGATGGTCACGCGGCACTGGTCCACAGCGATGGGGCACCTGGTGTGGAAAACGCAGCCTGAAGGCGGGTTCTGCGGACTGGGGATGTCCCCTTGCAACACAATGCGCTCTCGCTTCGACTCGACGTTCGGGTCCGGCACGGGCACGGCTGACAGCAACGCCTTCGTGTACGGGTGCTGGGGGTCGTTGTACAGATCGTCGCAAGACGAAACCTCCATCAGCTTACCGAGGTACATCACTGCGACACGGTCCGAGATGTGGCGGACGACAGACAGGTCATGCGCGATGAGCAGGTATGTGAGGCCAAGCTGCTCCTGGAGCTCCTGCATCAGGTTGATAATCTGGGCCTGGATGGATACGTCGAGAGCCGACACCGGCTCATCGGCAACGATGAACTCAGCCTCTGCCGCAATCGCCCGAGCAATGCCGATGCGTTGACGTTGCCCGCCTGAGAATTCGTGTGGGAACCGACTGGCCATGTAGGGGTTGAGGCCGACCGTTTGCAGCAGCTCCTGCACGCGCTCCCGCTCCTGCGCCTTACTCGCCGCTAGGCCGTGGACGCTGATCGGTTCCCCTATGATCCCGGCAGCGGTCATCCGGGGGCTGAGGGATGAATACGGGTCTTGGAATATTGCGTTTATGCGCCTGCGCGTTTGCCGGAGCTCGGTCCCGCTGAGCGTGCTCAACTCGACGCCGTCGAAGCGTACGGAGCCCTCGGTCTGCTGGTGCAATTGTAGGATGCACCTGCCGAGCGTGCTCTTCCCCGAACCGCTCTCGCCAACGAGCCCGAGAGTCTCGCCACGTTGAATGGTCAGGGAAACGTCGTCGACTGCCTTGACCTCGCCGATGCGCCTCTTGAACACCAAGCCCTGAGTGACGGGGAAGTACTTCTTGACTCTTTCTATCTCAACAAGGGGGCGTTCAGCCGCAGACGCGTTCGTGGTCATCGCTGTCGCCTACGCCCGCGCCGCCGGAAGGGTGTCCGCGGCCCAGCAAGCTACAAGGTGACCGCCGCTCTCGCCTCGGACAGGAAGCATGCTTGGGACATCAATGGCGCATCGTTCGATGGCTGAGGAGCAGCGGTCACGAAATGCGCAGCCATCCGGCAGGCGGCTCAGATCGGGGGGCATGCCCTCGATGGGCACAAGCCGCGCGCCCTTTGGCCTGTCCAGCCGCGGCACCGAGGCTAGTAGCCCTTGCGTGTACGGGTGGCGAGGATTGTCGAAGATCTCATGCAGGGTGCCGCGTTCGACGATGCGCCCCGCATACATGACGTTGATGCGGTCGACGTAGCGCGCTACGACGCCGAGGTTGTGGGTGATGATGATGACGGCTATGCCCATCTCACGCTGCACGTCTTGGATCAGCTCCAGTATCTGGGCCTGAATCGTGACGTCGAGCGCCGTTGTCGGCTCGTCGGCGATGAGCAGTTTCGGGCTGCAGCTGAGGGCCATGGCAATCATCACCCGCTGCCGCATGCCGCCAGAGAACTCGTGCGGATAGCCGCTGAGCCGTCTCTTGGCGTCCGATATGCCTACTAGCGTGAGCAGCTCGGCGGCTCGGTCAGTGGCGGCTTCCGAACTGAGGCCGAGATGCCTTTGTACGGCCTCAGTTAGCTGTCGCCCAATGGTGAGCACTGGGTTCAGCGATGTCATCGGTTCCTGGAAGACCATGCCTATCCGGTTGCCCCGGATGTCGCGCATGGTCTGCTCGCTCTGGTCGAGCAGGTTATCGCCCAGAAACTCTATTGTTCCGCTGATGATTCGCCCCGGCGGGCTGGGAATCAGCCGCATGATGGAGAGAGCCGTGATGCTCTTGCCGCACCCGCTCTCTCCCACTAGCGCCAGCGACTCGCCCTCTTGGAGGTCAAACGAGACCCCGTCGACAGCCTTCACGACGCCCGCGTTCGTGAAGAAGTGAGTGCGGAGGTCGGTTATCTCTAGAAGTGTGGCCAAGTCATCCTCGTAACCATACTGCGCCCGTCGTGAACCTAGCCTAGGGAGACGGGAGTGTAAACCCCCGGCCCGCCCTCGCGTCAGTCTGCAGGGGGGGTTAGGGAGGGTGGAGTAAATCAGCTTCTTGATTGGAGTTTTACTCGTAAGGGTTGAAGAAATTGTGTCGTCGGAAGGGGGTTTTCTGGTTCTTGATCGGGGGTGTTTAGCAGGCCACGGTCAGCTTCCCGCGATCAAGGCGCCGACAGAAATGAAAAACACGGTAGCAACATGTTCCTTTCCGGGGGCGCCGGCGTTGGAGCTGACGCGGCCAGGGCTGGGGTGTCGGGGCGGGGCGAGGGTGGACATGATGAGGAGGTCAGGATACGCGCCGGGGGCTGGTTGGGGTAAGGGGCAGATGTCCGTTCGTAAGACCATTCGGCAGGCTCAGGGTGGGAGGGGCCGGGCAGGCGGGCAGCCCCGGCGCCATTGACAGGCTGCGTCCAAGAGCGTAGAAACCCTTGGACATTGGTGCGGCGCGGAGCGCCGCTCTACGGCTGTATGCCCCGTGGCTTGGGAGGAAGACATGGCCAGAGGACGGATTCTTAGAGGACTCGCGCTGTTCGCCCTCGTGTTGACCAGCCTAGCGGCGCTTGCGGCGTGCTCGTCGGAAGATCCCACGGCTACCCCAACGGCGACGAGTCCGCCTCCGCCACCCGGGTCAACGCCAACTCCCGAGCCGACGGCCACTCCCACTCTCGAGCCGACGCCTACTCCCGGCCCTGAGTACGGCGGCACGCTTTCATACTGGATTCGGAGCGATCCCCCGGGCTGGGACCCGTGGGGCCGGACACGGTTCTGGGACCCGACTCGCAAGATAGCGGAGCTCGTGTTCAACCCGCTCTACTCGCCGACGGCGCATACGGGCGACAGCTGCCAGATTACGCTCGATGGCGAGATTGCGGAGAGCTGGGACTTCGTTGAACCGACGACTCTCGAATTCAAGATTCGTGAGGGCGTGAAGTGGCACAACAAGCCCCCGCTGAACGGGCGAGACCTCATCGCGGACGACGTGGTCTACACGCTCAACGAGCGTTACGCCGAAGGACTCGCGGGCGGCTCGTACGTCAACCAGGTCTTCTTTAACCGCGCCGAGGCGGTCGATGATTCCACCGTGCGCGTGTACCTCGACCAGCCGTTCGATTTCATCAAGGGCTTCCCGAGCGGCAACCGGCAGGGCTGGATCGTTGCTCCCGAGGCCTCTGCCGAGGAGATGCTGGATGACCCCGCTCAGTCTTGGGTGGGCACCGGGCCGTTCATGTTCGCTGAGCATGAGACGGGCACCAAGGTCACGTTCGAGCGCAACCCCGACTACTTCAAGAAGGGCCTGCCCTACGCGGACTTCGTGGAGGCCCACGTCATCGCTGACGGGGCAACCAGAATCGCCGCTCTGCGCGGGGGCCAAATCAACGTCTTCCCCGCGGCAGGCCCGCGCGTCCTGGAAGAGTTCAACCGACGGAACCCGGACTACTTCACGAAGTCCTGCCCCAGCCTCTTCCACATGGAGGTCCGTATGCGGCTCGACAAGGAGCCGTGGAACGACGTCAACGTGCGGCGGGCCATGTCGATGGCGCTCGACCGCGACGCAATCATCGCCACAGCACTTCGGGGCGATGGTCTCCCTGTGCTGCAAGGCTGGCCGCTGGACCCAGAGACGCTTGCATTGGGCGACTACCCCGAAGAGGTCCAGCCATACCTCCAGTACAACCCGGACATGGCCAAGCAACTGCTGGCCGAGGCCGGCTACCCAGACGGCTTCGACACCACCGTCGTGTGGACCGCACAGTACGGCTCGCCGTGGCAGGAGGTTGCCGAAACCGTGCTCACGATGCTGCGCACGGTGGGCATCAACGCGGAATTCAACATGATGGAGTACGGTCCCTTCCTTGGGCTGGGCTCCCAGCGCGCTTGGGACGACCTGTACTTCGGGTGGACGAACAGCTTCGACATGGACGACCTGGCGGCTACCTACTTCTGGAGCGAGCAGCAACCCGCGAACACCCTCTCGCTGAACCCGGACGCGACACTCGACGACATCGTTGAACGTCTATGGGGCGCGAGCTCCGATGGGCGTCCGGCGGTGGCCCAGGAGCTGCAGGTTTACGCCGCGGACAATGCCTACCGCATCACCAGCCCTGTTTGGGGCAACGGCATCGTCGCGCGTCCTGAGGTCAAGAACGTTGGCTGGCGCGGCACGAACAAGATGTACCACCGCATCTTCGAGAACGCTTGGCTGGACCAGTAGCCCCGTCAGAGTGACGCTATTGCAAAGGGCCTCGGATTTCCGAGGCCCTTCCTCTCACCGGCGAACTGGAAAGGCCGGCGAACTGGAGGTCCACGGCCCGCTCTGCCACAGACCGTTAGAACTACAGACCGTAGAACGTTCGGGGGTTGTCCTCCAACCTCTTGCAGGGCAGCCAGGTTAGCCGATGGATCGGAGTGGCTATAGTCGGCGCCAACCATCAGGCTGTCCTCGACCCCGAAGGGTAGGAGGTGCTCGACTCTGTCGATGACGTCTACCGTCACGAGCAGCCGATTCGCTCGGAAGAGGTCTTCTTTCAGCACGGCGCCGAGGCGGCGGCGGCGCGTGTCCCCCATTTCCTTCTGTCGCTGCATCGGAGGAGGACCGGGCCATCAGGCTGTATGTGTCGGGCAAGATGACCGAGGCGCAGCTTGACCTGCAGCGGAAATTCATCACCGAGCGGCTAGAGAGTCTGCGGGCGAGGCTGGACGACTACCGTGCCAGGGAGGCGAGTGCAGCTAGGAAGCGGGTGTTGATGGAGACAGTTCTTGCATGGGCGGGGAAGGTTGGCGAGGGCCTGGACGAACTGACCCCCATTCAGCGCAAGGATGTCCTGCAGATGATTGTGGACGAGATCGTGATTGACCGGGAGAGTAAAGTGAACGTCACCTTGGCTATCCCCGTCGAGGATGAGTCCGTTGCTATTGCATCCCGTCCATCTCTTACCAACGAGGGGCTCGGGGTGGTCCCGCTCAGGAGTAAATGGCACACTTTTTTCGATAGGGCAGCCCCCGCGCACTCGTAGGTAGGAGAACGTTACGAGTGAGACGGATGAGACATCTTCGGACAAAACAAGCCCCAACAGTCGCGCGATGCGCCGGACCGGAGTTGATTCCCGCCTCACCGGGAGCCGCCCCAACCGCCCTCACGGTGTCTTCCGCATCAGGGTCGCAGACGGGGGAGAGGGTTTTCTAAAGCTATGACGGGGTGGTAGTGGCGGCGATTGGGAGGAGTTGAGGCATGGCGGACGTGACGCCGGACGAGGTGCGGGGACTCGCGCGGATGGCGGGGCTGCGGCTGCTCGATGAGGACGTGGAGCCGCTAACGCTCCAGCTCAACGGTGTGCTGGAAGGTCTGAACACGCTGGATGAGCACGACCTGCACGGAGTCGCGCCGATTCCGTCGTTGCAGTACCCGGCCGGGCTGCCGGAAAGTGCGGGCGGGCCTCGATCGACAGCCACAGGACCGGCGACAGCCACAGGACCGGCGACAGGCGCCGGACCGACCGGGGAGGCGAGCACGGATGCGCCGCTTGCTTACAAGTCGTTAGGCGAGCTGGCGCAGCTACTGCGGACGCGGCAGGTGTCGTCCGCCGAACTCACGGAGGCGTACCTCGAAAGGGTCGAACGTTTCGACGGCGAGCTGAACGCATACATCACGGTAACGGCCGAGCTGGCCCGCGAGCAGGCGCGGCTGGCCGACGCGGCGCTCGCCAGCAGGGAGAAGACCGGGCCGCTCACCGGCATCCCGCTCGCGCACAAGGACGAGTTCTTCACAAAGGGGATCCTGACCACCTGCGGGTCGCGGGTGCTCGCGGAGTTCGCGCCGGAGTACG
>CBDFLP010000007.1:0-6585 GCA_965249325.1 Dehalococcoidia bacterium
GGGGCCCCCGCGGCGACGTCGTCCTGTTCAACGATACGTTCACTGAGTTCATGCACCCGGAGGTCGGGCGCGCGGCGACGCGCATCCTCGAGGCGCTCGGTTACAACGTGAAGCTCGAGCGCAGGAAGGTGTGCTGCGGCCGTCCGCTCGTCTCGAAGGGGCAGCTCGCCAAGGCGCGGGACTGGGCGAGCACGAACGTCGCGGCGCTCGCGCCTCACGCCCGGAGGGGGGCGCTCATCGTCGGCACGGAGCCGTCCTGCCTGCTCACGCTGCGCGACGAGTACCCTTCGCTCCTACGAAGCGCGGACGCACGGGCGGTCGCGGGGCAGTCGCTCATGCTCGACGAGCTGCTGGCGCAGTTGGGGGAGCGTGACCCGGAGGCGGTTCGCAGCCTCTTCCGCGAGCACGGGATGCCGCCGATTCAGGTGCACGGCCACTGCCATCAGAAGGCGATTGTGGGCACGGGCCCGACGATGGCGGCGCTCGCGATGGCGGGATTCCAGGCGGAGCTGATCGACTCGGCGTGCTGCGGCATGGCCGGGACGTTCGGGTTCGAGGCGGAGCACTATGAGATGTCGAAGGCGATGGGGTCGCTGAAGCTGTTCCCCGCGATCGAGGCGGAGGAGAAGGTCGACTGGGACGTCGCAATCTCCGGCATCTCCTGCCGCCAGCAGATCGGCCACTTCACGTCCAAGCGCCCGCGCCACGTCGTCGAGTACCTAGCCGACGCCCTGCGGTAGGGTCGAGGGCTAGGACTGTGTGAGCCGCTTGAGCTCCGCCAATGCGAGTTGCATCTCCTGGTCGGCCTTTTCGATGGCGGCGATGAGCTCGGCGGGCGTGCGGGCATCGGCGTTGTCGGGGCGATGGGGGTTGACGGCTTTGAGGTCGTAGTTGCGGGCTTCAATCTCGTCGCGGGGGACGGTCCAGCTGTGCTCGCTGTCGGCGCGTTCCGGCAGGAGCGTGAAGAACTCGTCGAACCGGGCGACGGTGAGGGGCTGGCGCTTCGTCACCTTCACGTCCGACAGGTCGTAGTACCAGACGCGCTCGGTCGGCTTCCCCTTGGTGAAGAAGAGCAGGTTGGTCTTGACGCCGGCTCTCGCCTGGGTGAATACACCGCCGGGCAGGCTGACGATGCACCAGAGGTCGCACTCGTCGAGCAGCTTGCGTTTGGTCTGAGCGAAGGCTGTCTCGTTGGTCCTGAAGAGCAGGCCCTCGTCCACGACGATGCCCGCTCGTCCGCCGCGTCGGAGGCTATTGACGACCTCCTGGAGGAAGAGCGCCTGCGTGGAGGAGGTCTTGTATGCGTAGCGGGTCTGGGCGTCCACGCCTTCCTTCCCGCCGAATGGCGGATTCATCAGGATGACGTCGAACAGGTCGGGCGCGCCGTGGAAGAGGCCGCCGTAGGACTCGTTCATGCTCAGGGTGTTGCCGTGCCAGACGTGGGGTTGGTCTATGCCGTGGAGGATGAGGTTGGCGAGGGCGATGGGGTAGATGAGGTTCTCCTTCTCACGCCCGTAGAAGGACCTGCCCAGCCGTTCCAGTTCGTCGGCGGTCGCCTCGCTGCCGAGTTGCTCTTTCATGTGCTCGTAAGCCTGGGCGAGGAAGCCTCCGGTGCCGCACGCGGGGTCGTAGACCGTCTCGCCGGCCTTGGGGTCAACCGTCCGCACAACGGCGCGGATGACCTCGCGGGGCGTGAAGAACTGGCCGCCGTCATTGTTCTTCTCGCCCATCTTCAGCAGCAGCCCCTCGTACGCCTGGGAGAGCAGGAAGATGTGCTGCGGGTCCGCGCCTTCCAACCGTATCTCGTGGACCTTGTCGATTACGTCTAGGAAGTTGCGCTCCGTGTCGAGGCGGGTCTCATCGACGGACTCCATGACTTGGCTGATAACGCGCTGGCGGGGCGTGGCTGATGTGCGCTCTTGGAGCCCGTGCAGGTATGGGATGAGTTCCTCGTTCACGAAGTCCAACACGTCCCCAGCCCTGCCGTCCTGCAGTTCCCTGCGCTTCCGGCCGTCCGGCGCGGCCCAGTCCTGCCAACGGTAGGGCGAATCGAGGGATGGGGTGAAGGCCGCGCCAACAGCTGCGGCCTCTTCTGCCTCCAAAGTCTCGCGCTCGTCGAGGATGCGAAGGAAGAGCATCCAGGTAAGCTCGGGGATGTACTGAAGGGCGGAAGCGCAGTTGGAGCGGCGGAGGATGTCGCAGACGCTCTTGATGCGGGAGTCGACTGCTGATTGTGAGGCGAGGGTGGTCATGCGGCCTATCTTCCAGCCGCAGCCGCGAAGGCGTCGCGGAGGAGGGCGGCAGGGATAGCGGCGGCGGCCTCGACCTGCGCCTCAGCGGCGCGCTTAACTCGTTCGGCGACAGCCATCTGTTCATTCAGGCGTGCGACGATGCGGCGTTGCTCGTCGATGGGCGGGAGGGGGATGGCATACCCACGGAGTTGTGGGCCTGTAATCGCGGCAAACGTGCTGCCGGATCCTCGCTTAGCCAACTCTCCCTCGTGAAATTTCATGCTGTACAACAGGAAATCTCTGTCTATGTCAAAGCTACATCGTAGTGCTGCCAATCCCCTTCCTATGCAACAGCGCTCGGTGGCGACGTTAGTAGGGCCGACTGGCGCACGAACTGATATTAGTATGTCTCCCGCCTCTGCTGTCTTGTTTGGTTGAACACACCATATCTGCGCAATTGGGCTAACGGCTCCAAAATCCTTCTTCCCTTGGAAAAAGGGAAGCCCCGTGGGGTAGTCCCTGTAAGCGGAGCTTGGTGGAGACTGTCCAAGGATTACGTCGCACACATCTCCCAGCCTGACCCAGCGCCAGCCTTTCGGGAGAGGCTTGTTGGGCAGCGCGCTTGTCATACTTGGAACATCCGCAGTTTGGTCTGGCGGACGGCGTCGCCGGGGTCGCCGTAGCCTTGTAGGGCGGGAAGCCCGCCTGCCTGCCTTATCTCCGGTGTTCGGAGGAGTTGCGGATTCTCCAGGTTCTCGGTGCCGCCCCTGGCGAACTGCGAGGCGATGGCCTGGATCGTCCGGGCCGCCTGCTCCGGCATGGCGTGGAGCCAGGCTTCGTTCTTCCAGGTGAAGGCGTCGGCGCGGTCGGGCCGCGTCTTCGGCGACTGCCCGTAGGCCGCGTGCGCGAGCACGTCGTAGAGGTCGTACTCGTCGCCGAGGGTGAGATGGCGAACCAGGTATGGCGCGTTTCCGTCGTCGGGGAGGCGCGCAAGCATCGCGCGGCGCCGCGGCGGGTCGACCCAGGTCTCGCGGAAGGCGTCGAGGGCTGGGATGTCCTCGACGAGCTTAGCGGCGAGGCGCTGGGTGTACTCCTCGAGCGTGACGGGGCGCTCGGCGCCGTCGTCGTCCCGTGTGAGCACGTACGTGCCGGCGTCGGTGACGTGGGCGGTGATGCCCTCGACAACGATGCTGCGCCGGGGCTCGCGAGGGGACAGGGGCCCGTCGTCGTCCGGTCCATCCGTGGGGCGCTCGGCGGCGAATTTCTGCTTGAACTCCTGGCCGAACAGCCGCGCCGCGTTGGTGTAGTCATAGACGCGGAACATGAGTTTCTCGGTCTCGGAGTGGAGCCGAGTGCCCCTGCCGACCATCTGGTAGAAGGCGATGGGAGAATTGACATACCGGAAGAAGACGACGTTGCGAACGGCGGGAACATCCACGCCGGTCGTGAGGAGGTCCACGGTGGTTGCGATGAAGTAGCGGGCCTGGTTGTCCTTGAAATCGGGGAGGTGATTGTCGTGAGCGGCGGCGGTGCACTTGAAGGCGTAGTCCGCAACGGGCGGGAGGCCGCTCTTCGCGCGCCATTGCGCGTGGAGGTTGTTCATGGCGTTGGCGACCGCGTCGGCGTGGTCGTCGCTGGCGCAGAAGATGATGGTCTTCTGCTCCGGCTTGCCGGTCTGGAGCAACTGGGCGAAGAGGTCTTCGCACATGGCGCCTACGCGGTCGGGCATGACGAGTTGTAATTCGAAGATCCCCGCCTCATAGCGGGGGCGTACTTCGGCTGCGGCGCGCGGCTCGCCCGTGAGAGCGTCCGAGAGGGTCTTGCCCTCGAGGTCTTCCTGGGCGATGCCCGTCACCTTCTCGCTCTCGGCGTAGCCTTCGAGGAAGACGTCGCGCTTGCGGATCTCCATGGCGGCGAGGTAGCCGTCGTCGATGCCCTGGCTAATGGAATAGTCGTAGACGGGTTCGCCGAAGTAGCGGATGTTGTCGGCGGTTATCTCCTGGTCGCGCCTGGCCTCGTCAGTCTCGTCCTCGGCGTACTCGAACGAGCGGGGCGTGGCAGTGAGGCCGATCTGGATGGCGTCCGGGTTGCGGGTGAGCACTTGGGACCACTTCTTCCACGCGGAGCGGTGGGCCTCGTCGATGATGATGTGAGAGAAATAGTTCTCTGGGTAGTGGTCAGTGAGGAAGGTTGCATCGTCCTCATCCGTGGCGACGCCGAGGGTCTGATAGGTGGCGACGATTATGCGAGCGTTCTTCTCCGGGTTGCTCGTGGAGGCGGCAGCCGCGTCCCCGCCGAACACTTTCTGGAGAGCGCCGAGCGCCTGTGAGCGCAGTTCATCGCGGTCGCACACGAAGAGGGCGCGACGGAGCTGTCCTGCGTCGGCGATCTTCTTGAGGAGGTGAACGGCGATGCGGGTCTTGCCGCTGCCGGTGGCCATCGTGAGGAGGGCGCGCTTGTCGCCGGCGGCGGTCTTTTCCAGCGTGGCGCGTATGGCGGCGTCCTGGTAGTACCGGCGCTGGCTCTCGCCGCCGTGGTAGGGCTGTAGCAGCGGGAGCGCCGCCTCGGAGTCGAGGGAGAATCCTTTGATGGACTCGTAGCGGGCGCGCAGCTCCTCCGGCCCAGGGAACATGCCGATGGGTAAGGGGCGTTGGGTGACGCCGCTGTGGGCGTCGTATTCGACGAACATGTGGCCGTTGGAGGAGTAGACGAACGGGACGTGCAGCCGTTTGCCTGCTTCGGCGTAGTCCTTGGCTTGCTGGAGGCCGTGGCCGGGAGAGAGATGTTCCGCCTTGGCCTCAATGAGGGCGACGGCTACGGTAGGTTGCTTGCCGCCATCGGGCGGGAGCTTGAGCGTGTAGTCGGCCCGGCCGCCGCTCTTGCGGGGCTGTCCGTTGACGATGTCCAGGCCCCCTGCGGTCTCCTCGCGGCGGATGAGGTCTTCCGTCCAGCCCTTGGCGTGGAGGACGGGGTCTATGAGTTTGGCTCTGGTTTCGGCTTCGTTGAGTGTCATGGGATTCTTGACGACTATGACTTTAGCAAATCGCAGCGGCCCCCAACTCCCGCCCACTCGCGTAAGCGAAACGGGTTCACGCGGGGGTGGGCGGGCCGAGATAATCGGACGATGTTGACCGTACAGCCACGAGCGGTGGGCGCCCATGTGGAGCGCCTGCTGAAAAGCAATCTGCAACAGGGGCGCGACCGTGGGCGAGGCGTCGATTACTCGTACCTCAGCCCCTCCGGGCGCCAGCACAAGGGGCAATGGTCCGCCCACTCATGCTGCCATGCCGTGGCGATCGCCCACGTGGCGCCGGACCAGGCGCGCCAAGAGCTCCAGACCCTGATTGCCAGTCAAGCCGACGACGGCTTCATCGGCGAGGTATATCACTGGGGCACGCGGTGGGCGGACGTCGTTCGACCGTTGATCCAACTGCCGCCGGGCGAGCGTGTCGCGCGGTCGAGGCCGATCGGGCCGCCGCTGCTCGCGCAGGCCATCGAGCGCGTCGCCGAGGTGACCCGGGACACGTACTTCGCTCCGCCGCTCATGCGGGCGCTCGATCGTTACCACAACTGGCTGGCCCTCAACCGCGCGCCGGACGAGGACGGCCTCTTGGTGATCGTGTCGCCGCGCGAGTCCTGCATGGACAGCTCGCCGGTCTACGACGACGCGCTCGGGCTCGAAAGCAACGCGACTCCCTTGCGGCGCAGGCTGACGGAGCGCAGCCTCGACACGCGCCACGGCGCCGTGCGCGGCGACAGCGCGCGCATGATGGAGTCCGGCCGCTTCTACGTGAAGGACGCTGCGGTGAACGCGCTCTACGCCGACTCGCTCGCGACGATGGCGCGGCTGTATCGCGCGCAGGGGAGCTGGCAGATCGCTGCCGCCTACGCCGAGAAGGCGGCGGCCGTGACCGAGGCGATCATGGCGAAGATGCTCGACCGCGCCCGGGGCGGCTTCTACTCGCTCGTGGGCGCCGAGGAGCTCCGAAGCGAGCCTAGCACGGTTGGCGGGCTCATCCCGCTGGTTCTCGACGGCATGCCGTCCGACCTGGCGGAACGGGTCGTCGAGCTTCACCTCGGCAGTCCGCGCGAGTTCTGGCTGCGTTACCCCATTCCGTCGGTCTCGGCCATGGAGGACACGTTCAACCCCCGCAACGATAAGCTGGGCTGGCGAGGACCGACGTCGGTGTACGCGAACTGGCTGGTGTGGCGCGGGCTGCGTCGGAGCGGCTTCGCGGACCCGGCCGAGCTGTTGGCGGCTCGCACGGTGGAGATGGTGGCGCAGGCGGGACTTCGGGAGTTCTACAATCCGCTGAACGGCGACGGCATGGGCAAGCGCGACTTCGCCTGGTCC
>CBDFLP010000008.1:0-53871 GCA_965249325.1 Dehalococcoidia bacterium
GGAGGAAGGGCTCGTGGAATTGGCGGGCGGGGCGAGGGGCGATGAGTAGCGGTCTGCTGGACTGGTTTCGGAAAGAACGCCAGCACGACGGCGGCGGGCGGTCCCTCGCGGTGATAGGCCTCGGCAACCCGGGCCCTCGGTACGCGGATACGAGGCACAACGCGGGGTTCATGTGCATCGACCTGCTGGCGTCCAGGCTCGGCATCAAGCTCGACGACAAACGCAAGACAGCGGTCTTGGGCGAAGGGTGGATAGACGGTCGGCGGGTCGTGTTAGTTAAGCCAAGGACGTTCGTGAATCGTTCCGGCGAGGCGGCGAAGTACGTGCTGGACCGTCACCGAATCAGTCCCAGCTCCCTGCTCATCGTTCTCGACGACCTCGATCTGCCGGTCGGCGGCATCCGGCTCCGTGCGGCTGGCGGCTCGGGCGGACACAACGGCCTTAACTCGATCAACGACTCCCTCGGAACGAACGCCTACTCGCGCCTCCGAATCGGCATCGGACGGCCCAAGGCCGATACGGTCGGCCATGTGCTGACGAAGTTCGAAGGCGATGAGTCGCCGCTGCTGCGGGAGTCCCTCGAACGCGCTGCCGACGCCGCGGAAGCCTGGCTGCGCGAAGGAATCGAGTACGCCATGAACCACTACAACTAGCCGTGCTCCGAGCCCTAGCAACCGCCGCGCTGTTCGGGTTCGCCCTCGTCGGCTGCACGAGCGCTGCCGCGCCGACGCCCGCGGTGACCCGAGCCCAGCCTGCGGCACCAACCTCAACGCCAACGCCGCTCGCCGGTATCCCCGACGCTCCCGCACGGGACTCGTTCGACCTCGCGCGGCGCCTGCTCGACATCGAGGCCGCGCCCCTGACCACCAACGTTCTCTATGCCAACGAGGAGGTCGGAACGAGCAGGACGTTCTGGGGCCTCGACGTGCCGGGCCTCGAGCTGTTCGAACTCCAGGCGACTGTCTTGCACGTAAGCGACAACGCGGTCTGGTACTTTCCATCGGGCTCCACCGTCGCCCTAGAGGACGTGCTGGATGCCGCGCGGGAGTTCGAGGCGCGTGTGCTGCCGGGCGTAGTCGACCTCATCGCGCCTGGGATGGTACTGCCCGGAAGAATCGCGATCGTCCACGGCGACTTCCCCGGCGTCGGGGGGTACTTCACGAGCCTCGACGCGCTGCCCCGTTCGGTGAGCCCCGGCAGCAACGAACGCGTCGGCCTGTACATGAGCTTCCTCGAGCGGATAGGAGAGGAGAGGTACCTAGGCACTCTCGCTCACGAGCTACAGCACCTCATCCACTGGAGTGTCAGTCCGACCGAGGACGTCTGGGTGCAAGAAGGGCTCTCCGAGCTAGCGTCTCGGTCGCTGGGGTACCCGTCGCTGCCGTTCTTCCCCTACCTGCGCCAACCGGAGGTCTCGCTGAGCGACTGGCCGAGCGGGCCGAACGACTCGCTTCCGAACTACGCCGCCGGGTCGCTGTTCGCCGCCTACATGGCCGACCGGTTCGGCCCTGGCTGGCCGGCCCGCCTCGTAGCCGAGCCCCTGAGTGGGGCCGCAGGGGTCGAGGCAGTCTCCGGCCTCACGTTCATCGACCTCTACGCCGACTGGCTCGCCGCGAACATCGTGGGGGCGTCGGCCCCTCCCTACGGCTACGGACGATCGACGGAGCGCGCGGCCGTGAGGCGCGTGATCGACGAGCCCGGCGTCGTGGCGGGGGCGGCGCATCAGCTCGCCGCTTGGTACATGGAGCTGCGGCCCAACGCCCCATGGGACATCGCGTTCGAGCCCGCACCCCGCACCCCCATCCTGCCCGTGCGCGCGTACAGCGGCCAGGCATGTTGGTGGAGCAATCGCGGCGAGGCCATCGACACGATGCTCACTCGGCCTCTCGACCTCACCGGCCTCGACTCGGCCACGCTGGAGTTCCGGGCATGGTGGGACATCGAGGAGAGGTGGGACCACGGCTACGTCGCCATTTCGACGGACGACGGCGAAACGTGGACGGCGCTGGAGGGGACCGGGACCTCAACGGACAATCCGCTCAGGACTGCGTTCGGCCCGTCCTACACCGGAAGCTCCGGAGGGTGGCGCTTGGAGCGCATGGACCTTTCGCGCTTCACAGGGCAGGAGGCGCTGCTGCGGTTCGAGTACGTCACGGACGAGGCCATTCATTCCCCGGGCTGGTGCGTCGACGACATCGCCATCCCCGAGACCGGCTTCTTCGACAACGCCGAGTCGAGCGGCGACTGGACCGCCAACGGTTTCACACGGGCAGACGGCCAGGGCGTCGCCCAGGAGTTCGCCCTGCGCCTCGTCCAAGGAACAGGCGACGAGGCAGTCGTCACCCCCTTGGCGCCGGACGAAGACGGGAGCGTGAGGTTCCGCATCGAAGAGCCAGCGACGCTGATCGTCACGCCCCTAGCCCTCAAGACCTCAGAGCAGGCAACGTTCGCTGTCGAGGTCGCCGAGGCCCCATAGCACGGCCACCCCTCTCGGTGAGCGCCGAGGAGGGTGATACCCTGCGCATCGTGGCAATCGTACCTCTCGAAACCGCGCTGGGGGAGCGCGACTTGGAGCTGGCGCAGAGGCTTGGCGAAGCGGCGGCGGCGGCAGGCACCGAGCTTTGGCTCGTTGGCGGCTCCGTGCGGGACGCGATGATGGGGCGGCCAGTCGTCGATCTGGACGTTACGAGCGAGCGGGCGGCCAGCGAACTCGGCCCAGCTCTCGCGAGCGCGGTTGGGGGAAGCGTCGGCGCGCGGTCCCAGTTCGGCACTCTGAAGCTGCGGACCAAAGGGCGGACCATCGACCTGGCGACAGCCCGCAGCGAGCGCTACGCGAGCCCCGGCGCGCTGCCGACGGTCTCGCCTGGCGCCATGCAGGCGGACCTGGCGCGCCGGGACTTCTCGATCAACGCGATGGCCGCGTCGCTCCATCCAGAACGATTCGGCTTGCTGCTGGACACGCAGGATGGCGCGCGAGACCTGGCGGCGGGCGTGGTGCGAGCGCTCCACGAACGCTCGTTTCAGGACGACGCCACCCGGATGCTGCGGGCGGCCCGCTACTCCGTCAGGCTGGGCTTCCACATCGAAACCGCGACTCTCGCATGGCTCGAACGGGACCTCGCCTACCTCCATACGATCTCCGGAGCGCGAATACGGAGGGAGATCGAGCGGCTGCTCTCGGAACCCGAGCCGGGCCGCGCGCTGATCACCACGATGCACCTCGGAGTCCTACCGGCCATCGATATCGGGCTCGATGGACCGGGGGCGCGCGACGCGGTGCTCCCAGCGATGGAGCGCGGGCTGTCCGGTCTGGCGCTGCTAGGAGCGCTCGTGTACGCTCTACCCGGCGAGCGCATCGCGGCCTTGTGCAAGCGCATCGCGGCCACGAAACAGCAGGCTCGCATCATCGACGCAGTCGCTCGGTTGCGGGAGAGCGAGAGCCAGTTGACCGTGGCTAGGCTGGGAAGCGAAATCGACGCGGTCGTCGCCAGCGCGCCCCGCCAGGCGGTCCAAGCCGTGGCAGCCGCGACCGCGAGCCAGATGGCGCGCCACAACCTGGACCGGCACCTGGCGGCGTCCCGGCAACGGCCTCTCCTCGACGGCGAGGAGCTGATGGCCCTCGGCGTTGAGCCAGGCCCAGCAGTGGGCGAGATGACGCAGGCGCTGCGGCACGTGCTGATGGACCGCATCATAACGGGCCGGGCGGAAGCAGTCCTGTTCGTTCTCAAACGGCTACAGGAGGAGAAGCGTTGAAGGCAGCATTCATCCGGGAGCACGGAGACCCGTCGGTCATCGAGTACGGAGACATGCCCGAGCCCACCGCCGGCCCCGGGGAAGTCGTCATCCGGGTCCGCGCATGCTCGCTCAACCGGCTGGACCTTTACACGCGGGCGGGAACGCGGGGGACGAGGGTGGCGCCGGAGCAGATGCCGCGCATCCTCGGCGGCGACTGCGTCGGCGAGGTCGTGGAGCTGGGAGAGGGCGTCACGGACCTCTCCACCGGCCAGCGCGTCCTGGTGAACCCGCTGTGCGAGAACAACCCGCCCCGGATGCTCGGCACGCACAGGCAGGGCTCGAACGCCGAGTTCACCGCCGTCCCAGCGGACAATGCCGTGCCAATTCCGGACTCGCTCACGGACGAGCAGGCCGCGGCGCTGCCCACGGTGTACCTGCCGACCTGGGGCATGGTCGTGCGCGAGGGCCAGCTCCAAGCGAACGAGATAGCAATGGTCCTCTCCTCCTCCAGCGGCATCGGGACAGCAGCGATACAGCTCATCAAGGGCGTTGTGGGCGGCTCCTGCATCGCAGTCACGAGCACCGGCGAGAAGATCAGGAAGTCCAGGGAGCTCGGCGCCGACTACGCAATCAACTACAAAAGCGAGGACTTGGCGAGCCGGGTGAAGGACCTCACCGGCGGGCGAGGCGTGGACCTGGTCGTCGACAGCACGGGCGCCGCGTTCTTCGAGGCCGCCTACGCATCGCTGGCCCGCGGCGGCCGGTACGGAATCTGCGGAGTGACGGCGGGGTACCAATCGCAGCTGCACCTCGGACAGCTTTTCAGCAAAGAGCTCAAGCTCTTCGGGGTCTTCATGGGCTCGAACGACGACCTCCGGCAGATCGTGGACGCCGCCGACCGAGGAAAGATCGGGTCGGCCATCCACAAGGTGGTCCCACTCTCGGAAACGGCCTCGGCGCACGACGAGATGGAGCGCTCGGAGCACTTCGGCAAGTTCGTCATAGCCGTCCCCTGATGGCAGTCCCTTGATGGCGGCCCCCTGATGGCGGCGCACGACCTGTTCTCGGAAAGTCCTCGCCCAACCAAGCGGGGACGGTGGTTCTATGGCTGGACCATCGTCATCGTCATTTCGGTCATCTCGTTCGCGGGAGGGGTCGAGACCAACCCCGTCCTCGGGGTGTTCCAAGGCCCCATGACCGAGGAGTTCGGGTGGAGCCGCGCCATTTACACGATGCCGATGTCCATCGGCTCGTTCCTCGGCGGAATCGCGGCGCTGCTGGTGGGGCCGATAATGGACCGGTACGGGGCCCGGTGGGTGATGGCTACCGCCATCATCCTCATGGGGCTGACGTTCGTGCTGATGGGGACCGTCCAAGAGCTGTGGCACCACTTCGCGCTGCAGATCGTCGGGCGCACGGTGATCGCCTCGACCTTCTTCATGGTCGTCGGGGTCGTCATCCCCAAGTGGTTCGTCCGGATGCGCGGGAGGGCGGTCGCGTTCGCGAACCTGGGCCAGCGCTTCGGCCAGATCGGGTTCCCGGTGATGGTGGAGCGCATCCTGCAGTTCGGCACGTGGCGCACCGCGTGGGTCGCGATGGGCATCGCCGTCTGGGCGTCGTCGCTCCTGCCGACGCTGCTCTTTCTGCGCCGCCGCCCCGAGGACATGGGACTGCTGCCGGACGGCGTCGACCTGCGCGACCGGGACGCCCCGAACGTGAGGGGAGCGCGGTTGCGCGAGGAGGCGCGGGAGGTCTCGTTCAACCGCCGCGCCGCGCTGCGCACGCCCGCCTTCTACCTGATCACGGGGGCCACCAGCGTCCAGAGCTTCGTCACCACCAGCATCCATTTCCACTGGTTCAGCTATCTGACGGACATCGGCGTGTCGAGCAGCGCCGCGGTCATCTCGCTGTCCCTGTCGCCGCTGGTCTCGATGCCCATCTCCGTCGGCGCGGGGTTCATCGCCGAGCGTGTGCCGGTGCAGAGGCTGATGGCTGCGAGCTACTACGCGATGTCCCTGAGCATCGTGCTCTTCCTCTTCGCGGACAACGCGCTGACGGCCTACGCCTTCGGCGTGGCGTTCGGGATCTCGACGGGAGTGCTGTTCACGGTGATGAACGTGGTGTGGGCCGACTACTTCGGCCGTGACTCCCTCGGCGGGATACGGGGGATGGTCTCGCCGGTGCACATGCTGAGCAACTCCCTCGGCCCGCTCGCCGCCGCCTGGTCCTACGACGCCACCGGCAGCTACTCGCTGATCTACACCATCAGCGCCGGCCTGAGCGCCGTCGGCGGGACGCTGCTCCTCCTGGCGCGCAGGCCGCGGCAGAGCGCGCGCTGAGGGCGGCTGGAGCGGCGGCCTCTGCCGCGCCACGGCGTGAGAAGTTCCCCGGTTGTATTTTTTGCCGTCGGCGTTACGAGTAAGAAGTTCCCCACTCGCACATTCCCCCAGGAGTGAGAACTTCCCCGAAAAACATGGGAAATCAGATGTTTCGAGGGGCGTTTTCATGGCCGTGGCCTGCTTCGTGGGTCTTGGAACTACTTCCCCACCCATGATGATTCTGTAATTCACACCCCCTCCCCAGCCGTCGTCCGCAGATGGAAGAGGGAGCTGCCGTACTTTCTAGCGGTCTCATTTGGTCTCATTCGGTCTCATTCCACCTCTAGGGTCCGGACCTGCGCCCGGCTCTGCCGCGGGCGAGATCAAGGGCCACCGGAGACAGGGTAATGAGGGGAGTTCGTTTGCGCAACGGCCAAGTGTCACAATTCTGATAGAGCCCGGGGCAGGGCGCCCACAAGGGACGCCCCTACGGGGGAAAGGGCTGCGAGGTTCCCGCCTGCGCGGGAATGACGGGAGGAGGCGGGGATGGCGGAAGAGGGAGCGGGAAGGACGGATGGGGTATGGGGTGAACGGGGGTAGTTGCTGGCTATCGCTTCTCCTCCCCCGCGCGTCGCTGCGCTTGCGCGTCCCCTCCCGCAGGCGGGAGGGGTTTCCTGGATTCCCGCTTTCGCGGGAATGACGGAGGGGCGGGGCGCTGGTTGGCGGGCGGGGCGTTCTCCTCCCCCGCGCGTCGCTGCGCTTGCGCGTCCCCTCCCGCAGACGGGAGGGGTTCCTGGGTTCCCGCTTTCGCGGGAATGACGGAGGGGCGGGACGCTGGCGGCGGGCGGACGTTCTCCTCCCCCGCGCTTCGCTGCGCTTGCGCGTCCCCTCCCGCAGGCGGGAGGGGGATTCCTGGGTACCCGCTTTCGCGGGAATGACGGAGGGGCGGGGTGCTGGTTGGCGGGCGGGGCGTTCTCCTCCCCCGCGCGTCGCTGCGCTTGCGCGTCCCCTCCCGCAGACGGGAGGGGTTTCCTGGATTCCCGCTTTCGCGGGAATGGCGGAGGGGCGGGGCGCTCAGGGGGCAGGAGGGTGTGACTGACAAACGCTAGGTGCGCGTTGTGGCTCGCAGACGGCATAATGCCTGCGCCATGAGCGACAACTCTAAGATCGAGTGGACTGAGGCGACGTGGAACCCCGTGACCGGCTGCACGCAGATCTCGCCGGGGTGCGCGCACTGCTACGCGATGCGCTTCGCCAACCGGTTCCGTGGCGTGCCGGGGCATCCCTACGAGCGCGGTTTCGATCTGCAACTGCGTCCGGAGCGACTGCGCCAGCCGCTCGAATGGGAGAAGCCGCGCCGCATCTTCGTCAACTCCATGTCCGACCTCTTCCACGAGGGGGTGCCGGATGAGTACATCGGGCAGGTCTTCGACGTGATGGAGGAAGCGGGGCAGCACACGTTCCAGGTGCTCACTAAGCGGGCCGAACGCATGAAGCGATACTTTGCGGGCCGCGAAGCACCTTCCAACGTCTGGCTCGGCGTGTCGGTCGAGAACAGGTACTGGACGCGCCGGATAGACGCCCTGCGCGACGTGCCCGCCGCCGTGCGCTTCCTCTCGTGCGAGCCGCTGCTCGGTCCGCTCAACGGCCTGAATCTCTCCGGCGTCCACTGGGTAATCGCGGACGGCGAGAGCGGTCCCGGCTCGCGGCGTCCGAAACCGGAGTGGTTCCGCTCGATCCGCGACCAGTGCGCGGAGGCGAATGTCGGCTTCTTCTTCAAGCAGTGGGGCGCGTTCAACGCCAACGGCAAGCGCGTCGGCAAGAAGAAGGCGGGGCGGGAACTTGATGGCAGAGTTTGGGACGGGTTTCCTGTCAGTCAGGAAACTCCAGCCTGAGTCGTGCTTGCCCTGACGAGGCTGGCTGCCGAAACACTGAGTCCATAATCTTCTTGCCTGGCGTTACCTTGCTTGCGAACAGCAGATAGTACAAGTTGCGGTTAGCGTCATCCTTGATCAGGCGCGAGTCGTTGACTTGATTCTTCCAGCCCAGCTCCGCAAGTCGCTTCAGATAGAGGCTAATCAACCCTGATGTTCGCGAGAGTCGTCCTGCTTCCCAGAGAGGGCGCCACGCTGGCGTCCCAAAGTAAGCCTCGGTCTTTGCTGAGTCTGGGTTCCTGTTGATGGCCATGCCTAACGGAAAGTTTATTAGCAATTCCGTCTGCCATTCTGACAACAATTCAATCGTCTCCCAACTGGGCTCTCTGCCTTCCGTGTCTAGAAACACGAACGTTGGTGACCGAGGATTGATTTGCTCCATCACTTGTGGGAGTACAGTATTGACGTCACCTTGAATGACCACCGCTCTCCCGCCTTCTCCACGACGTTAGATTTCGGCTTTCAGCTCATTAGTAAGGCCACCCTCCTTGTCGATAAAGAACAAACGATCGAAGCCTCGACCATCGCTGCCTCTTGCAGATAGCGCTATCAGCGGTGAACCATCAACTATCTGCCCTGTACGATCGATACGATTCGTGCCGGGCCCGGCGAAAGCATCTATGTAGACACGCTCTATAGCACGCTGCGTTGCGGTCAGATAGGCAGGAAGGTATTGCTCAACTATCTTCAGTTTATCCAGTGTCCAAGCGCCAATTTCTCTAGGCATAGGACTAGCCTATGCACATCCGGTGCGACCGCGCAACACTAAACTGTCGCGTCTTACGAAACCCCCGGCCCCCAGGTTTCGCCGAACTCGATCTTGCGAAGGATGCGGCCGGTTAGGGCCAGTGAGGGCTGGGCCAGCATCCACATGAAGGACTCCTCGACGCTCTCGACGGCGTCGGGCGCGCCGGGACCGGCCATGTCGGTGCGCACGTGGCCGGGCGTCCAGACGTTCACTTCGATGTTCTGGGCGCGGGTCTCCTCCGCCAGGCCGAGGGACAAGAGGTCCACGGCGGCCTTGGTCGCGCTGTAGGGGACCCGTCCCGGTCGGTAGCGCACCACCATGTCGGTGGACACGTTGACGATCCTGCCGCCCCCCTGCCCCGCCATCACCGGCAGCGCGTAGCGCGTCAGGTAGAAGACGCTGTTGAGGTTGACGGCGACGGCGTACTCCCAGTCCTCGGGCGACGTGTCCGCGATCAACTCTCCGGGGAATATGGCGGCGTTGTTGACGAGGACGTCGATGCGTCCGGCTTGGGCGACGGTCTGGGCAATCAGCGCCTCGGCGCCCTCGGGAGTCGTGATCGACGCGGGGATGGCGATAACCGCGCCGCCCTCGGCCTCGATGGCGTCAGCGGTCCCGCGCAGCGTGCCGCCCTGGCCGGGGGAGGAGTCGAGGTTGCGCGCGGAGATGACGACGGTCGCGCCGCAGCGGGCCATCGCGATGGCGAGCTGGCGTCCGATGCCTCGGCTGCCGCCGGTCACGAGGGCGACCTTGCCGGTGAGGTCAGGGGATGTGGTCATGGGGTCACTCCAATCGCTCAATGCCGGGGCAGGCGTCGAAGCCGCGGTCAAAACTCATGATGCGCTCGACGCCCGCCGTACGCATTACTGCCACGTGCAAGGCATCTCGCGCTGAGAGGCTAGGTACTGCTTCTACAAGCGCCCTAGCCGCACGAATCTCAGGCGTTCCGAAAGTCAGCACTTCTTCAACGATCCGATCTAGGGCATTGAACGCGTCGTCAGCGGCGTTGAGGCGGCGGATGGCAGCATAGCGATGGAGTACTTCCTGGTAGACCTCCACGTCCGTGACGAACTGCTCTCCCTGCCGCGACAACTCCGCCAGCAGCTCGATAGTGCGGTCCTTGTTCGGATGTGCGCCGCCGACCAGATACATCGGGACAACCGCATCAACGAAGATCACGAGCGTCCCGCCCCGCTTCTATCTCCTGGAGCATGACGTCGATGTCGGCGGTGGGGTGATTGTGCCGTGACGCTTCTTCGATGGCGCGCAACTTGTCTTCGACAGACTTCGGGGGGTTGCGCTTGGCTCTGCGCAGGGTCTGGCGCACCCATTCCGCGACCGTCATGCGCTGGGCAAGGGCAACGGCCTTGATGTCCTGGTATTCGTCCTCGTCCAAGAGGACTTGCAATCGCTTTGTCATGCAGGCCAGCATATCCGGCCGCCACGATATGAGTCAATCTGACTCATATCGTGGCGGTGAAGCGGAGCGGGCGTGTGGACTGGCGGACGTTCCAAAAGAGGTACTGGTTCGCGTAGCCGGCGTCGTTCCCGAAACGCTCCCACGCCCACTCGCGCATCGCGCCGTACTTCGCGTTCACGGGGAGGCTGTACCACTCGTGGAGGGCCTTCACCACCCAGCGGTCGTTGGGAAACGCCTGCATCTTGTCCAGCGAGAAGAGCATGACGCAGTCGGCGATCTTCTCCCCAACGCCGTGCAGGGCGACGAGGGACGCCAGGGCGTCCTCGTACGAGGCGAGGCGCAGGCTGGCGAGGGGCAGTTCGCCGGAAGCGACGGCCGCCGCAGCGCCCGCGAGATAGGGCGCGCGAAAGCCGCAGCCAAGCTCGCGCAGCCGCGCTTCGCCAGCCTCGGCGAGACGGGCGGGAGTGGGGAATGTGTGACGCACGACGCCGTCCAACTCCACGGGGTCGCCGAACGTCTCCGACAACAGCTCGACGGTACGGCTGATGCGCGGGATGTTGGAGGTCGAGGAGAGGATGAAGGAGGCGAGGGCTTCCCAGGGCTCTTGCCTGAGGACGCGCATGCCGGGGTAGGCGTCGATGCCGGAGCGGACGCGCTCGTCCCAGCCGATGCGGTCCTGGATGGCGGCGAGGTCGTCGTCGAGGCGGAGGTAGGCGGCGACGGCCTCGGCCATCTCGCCGGGTGGGGTCGGGGCGCTCTCGATCAGGAGGGCGGCCCCCGCCCGCGCCCTCCCCTGCAGACGGGAGGGGGGCTGCGAGGTCCCCGCCTGCGCGGGAATGACGGAAGGGGGGACGGTAATGACGGGAGAGGAGGGAACGGCGGTGAGGCGGACTATGTTGCGGCCAAGGACGCCGGTCCAGCGTCCTTGGTCGTCGATGCGCCAGCGAAAGCACTGGCCCGAGGCGAGCGAACTGGCTAGGTCCAGCGGGCCTTGGACCGGAAGGACGAGCGGGGCGGTCATGGTTGTTGGGCGAGCCATTCGCCGACTGACGGCGCGAGCCGGTCGAACGGGCCTCGGAGCGTCGTGGCGGGAGGTATCGAGCCGAGGAAGGAGCGGCCGTAGCCCTTCGAGGCGATGCGGCTGTCCAGGACGACGACGACGCCCCGGTCGCCCTTGCTGCGGATGAGCCGTCCGAAGCCCTGGCGGAACCGGAGCACGGCCTGGGGCACGGCGTATTCCATGAAGGACTGCTCGTACTGGGCGGACCTAGCTGCGAAGATCGGGTCGGTCGGCACGTTGAACGGCAGCCGGGCGACGACCAGCACTTTGAGGGTCTCGTTTCCCACGTCGACGCCTTCCCAGAACGACGCCGTGCCGAGCAGTACGGCCTGCGGGCGCCGCTGGAAGCGTCCGAGCAGCTGTTGGGGCGCGCCGTCGACTCCCTGGGCGAGCACGTCGATCCCGCGCTCCGGCAGCGTCCGCCGGAGCTTCGCCGCCGCCGCGCGGACGCTCGCGTGGGAGGTAAAGAGCGCCATCGTCCTGCCGCCGGCTATCTCCGTGAGGCGGTCGATGACGTGCGCGACGGCGTCACCGTAGCCGTCGGCGTTGGGCTGGGGGACGTCGGTGGGCAGGCAGAGGAGAGCCGCCTTCTCGTAGTCGAAGGGAGAGCCGAGGCAGACCTCCTTGGGCTCCTCGATGCCCAAGCGGGCGCGGATATGCTCGAACCTGCCGCTTACGGCGAGGGTGGCGCTCGTCAGGACGACGGTCTGCTTGGGGTCAAACAGCTCCTCGTGCAGGCGAGGTCCCACGTCGAGGGGGGCGCCGTTCAGCGAGAGATTGGCGCCGCGGCCAATCCAATAGACGGTCTCCGAGTCGGGGTCGGCCACGAACCCTTGGACCTTGACGCGCGCCTCGAACTGGTCGACGAGCCATTCGGCCAGGTCGCCCTTGAGCTGGTCGAGCCCCGGAACGATCTCGCCGGGCAGCTCCTCCATCTCCCCCCACAGCGCGCCGGCCCGCTGATTGGCGTCGGACGCGCTTCGCTCGAAGGCGTCCCAGGCGATCTCGAGCTCGGACCACGCGGGCTGGGCGCGCTGGGCCGTCGTGATGCGGACCTCGCCCTCGTCGGACTCGGCGGCGCGCTGGTCCCTGACGAACGCCGCCAGACCGGCGACGAGCTGCGCCCACTCGTCTCTGACGCGGAAGAGCGGCGTCTGCGCCTCTTCCATGCGGCGCTGAACGATCTCCTTGCGCTCGGACGCTAGGCCACTGACCCGGACGACGTTGCCCAGGCTATGGATGAGGGCGCCGAGTCGTTCGACGATCTCCTCCACGGTCGACTGGGAGACGCGGAAGCCGAACTGGCGAGTGGCCTCCGATTCGAGGTTGTGGGCCTCGTCGACGATCAGGTAGTCGTACTCCGGGAGCAGGGAGCCGCCGACCTGCATATCGGAGAGCAGCAGCGAGTGGTTCACGACGACGAGGTGCGCGGCGGCGGCCTCGTCGCGGGCGTGGCGGTAGAAGCACGCGCCCTCGCGAGCGCCGGGGCAGGCGCCGAACCCGCTGGCGTTCATTCGGTCCCATGAGCCGAGCTCTCGTGCGGAGAGGCGCAGCTCGGAGCGATCGCCGGTGCGGGTCTCGCGCAGCCAGGCGAGGGTCTTGGCCATGGTCCGGGCGTCGTCGGGGGAGCCCGCCTCGGAGTTGGCGAGCGCCTCCCAGCGGCGCAGGCAGAGGTAGTTGGCCTTGCCCTTCATCTGGGCGTATCGGAACTTGGCGAGGTCCAGGCCGGAGACGTTCTCCAGCACCGTGAGCAGGTCGGGGATGTCCTTCCCCACGAGCTGCTCCTGGAGGTTGATGGTGTTCGTGGAGATGACGACACGGACGTTGTTGCGGGCGGCGAAGAGGACGGCGGGCAGCAGATAGGCGACGGACTTGCCGATGCCGGTACCGCCCTCGACGACGAGGTGATGGGGCTCGCCGGCGTCGGCGCGCGAGCCGAAGGCCTCGGCGACAGCCCTGGACATCGCAATCTGTTCGAGCCGGGCCTCGTAGCGGGGGAACTGTCGTGCGAACGGGCCGTCCTGGGCCAGTAGGCGGCTAATCTCGTTCGGGTCGACGAGCTGCGGCGGCTTGGGCTGACCGAGCGAGCGCGGCCTCTCGAGGCGGCTCGCTATCTCTTTCTGGTTCATCCCGCCGATCGGCCCCGGGTCGGCGGCAGCGGGCGACTCGGCTAGGGCGGCGACGAGGTCCGCCAGCGGGCTCTGGGCGCGCAGCAGCAGGTCGGAGAGGCGGCGGAGCACGCTCGCCGGAAGGCCCCGGGCGCGCTCGACCAGGACCCGGTACACGGCGCGGGTCGTCTCGGCGTCCGCCAGGGCAAGCGAGCGGGAGGCCTGGGAAGAGGGAGGCACGCCCAGACGGTCCGCTAGCTGGGCTATGGAGTCGTCGGCGCTCGCGGGGATGATGAGCTCGGCCAGCTCCTGCGTATCCCACAGCGCGTCGCCGAGCGATCCGCCCGCGCCAGCCACGAAGCCGAGGGTCGCCGCGAGGCCGTGGGCGGCGATGGGAGAGTCGCCGACGAATTCGGCGAGCTGGGCTACGCCCCCCGCGTCATCGGCGAAGAAGGAGCCAAGGACGCGGTCGCCGTGGAACTTCACCGCGCCCACGGCGGTGAGCCGGCTGTGCTCGGGGTCGGGCCCCGTCGTCTGCGCGGCGAGCGCGACGACGGGCGCGTCGAGCGGATGGGCGCGCAGGAGGCGCATGCGATAGGGGGACTCAGTCATCGAATGCACGGTAAGGGAGCGCGAGCGGCGTCGCAAGGGCGGCGGCGCCGCTTGACCAGCCCCGTCGCCGCTCTGAGAATGCGAGCGTCCACAGCAGTCCGGCACGGAGGCAGGCCATGAGCACCGACGCTCCCGCAGGCAGATTCGTCGACGAGGTGATCAGCGACATCATCGAGCCGGGCGTCGAGCGGCTGCTGGAGAGCCGCTATTTCGTCGACCTGCGCGCAGGGACGCTCACGGAACGGCGAATGCAGGGCTTCGCCATCCAGCACTACCGGCACAACATGGGCATCCTGAAGGGCTTTGCGCTCCTCGCAGTGCAGGCCGCGTCGACGAACGACCTCTTCCGCGTCTACGCGGGCGGGCTGAACGAGGAGCTGACCCACCCGGACATGTGCAAGAAGTTCGGCTTCGCGCTCGGCCTGACCGACGCCGACTTCGAGAACGCCCTGCCCGCCTACGGGTGCCTCGCGCACACGGCCGCCTGCCTCCACGACATGTATCTCGCGACTCCGGCGCAGATGCGCGCCAACGCCCTCTCCAACGAGACGATGGTCCAGCGCTATTCGACGGAGTTCGACGCCCACCTGCGCGACTATGGGATTCCAGACGAGGCGATGGAGTTCTTCGTCGTGCACATGGGGGCGGACGTGGAGCACACGGAGCGCGCGGCCAATGCGATAGCCCAGCTCGCCGTGACTGACGAGGAGCAAGAGCGCGTCCGCGCCGTCTGCCGCAACATGGCCCGCTTCAAGCTCGGCAAATTCGACAGCATCTACGACGAGTACGCGTAGGGCTGCGGCTTGCGTTCGCCTTTGTTCTCTCCCGGTCACTCCTAGCCGCAGGCGGGGTCTCTCGCGGGGGATGTCGCGATCCCTCCGCCGAGGCGACGGCCGTTGGCCATATTATTTTCATTGAGCGGATTCGTCGAAAATAGGGCGCCAGGCTATTCTCGCCGCCGCTAATAAGGGGCAAGCATGGCCACGTTTATTGTCATAAAGCAGCCCGCACGAAAATAAGGTACCAGGCTATTCTCGCCCGCCGCTAATAAGATGATTGGCTTATGCGATAATAAGAACCTCAGCTACTCTCGCCTCCGCTAATTAAGGAATCACGTGGCATCTGAACTGGGTCGTCAACCTCATGGCCGTTTGGTGGACTGTTCCGACGGGTATCGCGCCTACGTGCCCGCCCCGCCCCCGCCGCCCCTGACTTGGGACGCCGACCTCGCCGTCAGCCTCTCGTCTGCCGACCGGGCTATCGGCAGGCTTGCGGGGGAAGGGCGGCGCCTGCCCAATCATCCTGATCCGGCCCTTCGTCCGAAAGGAAGCCGTACTCTCAAGCCGCATCGAGGGGACCCAGGCGACTCTTGGAGAATTGCTGGCCGCCGAGGCAGGCGCAGCCGTCGAGCGGAACCCCGCCGACCTGCGCGAGGTGGGCAACTACGTAGCCGCTCTGGAATACGGCCTGGAACGCTTGGGAACGCTGCCCCTGTCGCTGCAGCTGGTGCGCGAGATGCACGAACGCCTCATGCGCGGCGTTCGGGGCGACGCGGCCACTCCCGGGGAGTTCCGCCGCAGCCAGAACTGGATCGGACCGCCCGGATGCGCACTGAACGACGCGACTTACGTCCCGCCGCCGCCTTCGGAGCTGATGGCGTGCCTGGGCGCCTGGGAGCGGTTCCTGCATGACGACGCCCTACCCCCGCTGGCGCACGCCGCCGTCGCCCACGCCCAGTTCGAGGCAGTACACCCGTTCCTCGACGGCAATGGCCGGGTCGGCCGCCTGCTCATCACGCTGCTGCTAGTAGACCGGAGCGTCCTACCGTCGCCCCTGCTCTATCTGAGCGCCTACTTCGAGGCCACCCGCGAGGAGTACTACGCGCGCCTCCTCGGCGTGACGGAGCGGGGCGAGTGGGAGGAGTGGCTGACCTACTTCCTGAAAGGCGTCGCTCTCCAGTCCGACGACGCCGTGGACCGGATCCAACGTATCGACGGGCTGTTCTCGCGCTGGAAGGAGGGGCTGGTCCACGGGCAGTCCCGGCTCCCGGAGAGAGCCCTCGACCTCTTCGCGGAGAACCCCTTCTGGACGGTTGGCGGCGTGGCCGCCAGGCTGAACGTCGCGTTCACGACAGCGCAGCGGGCCATCGACCGGCTGGCGGAAGCAGGCGCTGTCGCCCAGGTCAGGGAAGCGCGGCGCAACCGCGTCTACTGCGCGAAAGCCATCCTCGACGTGCTCGAAGAGCCCTTGCGCCTTGGAGGCTAGAAGTGCAGAGGCAACCTGACCCATGCCGGCCAGCGATTAGGCAGATTCACCTCAGAACGTCGATATGGACGCGAACGCAGTTAATCGAAGCGTCTACCCGAGGTGCTGCTCGTAGAAGGCGTAGACCTTCTTCCAGCCGTCGGCGGCTTGCTCGGGGCGGTGGGAGGCTCCGGCCCAGTTGAAGAAGGCGTGGCCCGCGCCGTCGTAGCGGTGGAAGTCGTACTCCTTGCCGTGCTTCTTCAGCTCGGCTTCGATCGCGTTCACCTGCTCGATGTCCGGGTTGCCGTCGTCGTTCCCGAACAGGCCCAGGATGGGACAGCTAATCTCGGGCGTCATGTCGATGACGGGGACGGGCTGGTTCTCGTTGATGCGGTCCGGCGTGGGGATGACGTTGCCGCCCCAGCAGTCGACAGCGGCATCCAGGTCGAGCTTAGCGGCGGCCATGTAGGAGACGCGCCCGCCGGAGCAGAAGCCGATGATGCCGACCTTCCCCGTCGTGTCGTCGAGCCCGCGGACGTAGTCGAGGGCACCCTGGAGATCGCCAACGACGAGCGCGTCGCGCTGGCCGCCGTCGTCTCGGATACGGGCGGACATCTCGGACGCGGTGCCGGGCCCCATGCGGTCGTGCAGGTTGGGGCAGATCGCTAGGTAGCCGTGGTGGGCGAAGCGGCGCGTGACCTCGATGCACCATTCGTCCCAGCCGGGCATGTGGTGGGCGACGATGACGGACGCGAAGGGGCCATCACCGGCAGGCTTGGCCACGTAGGCGTCAATCGTGTCGCCGTTGTGTCCGGCTATCTGGATGGTCTCGACGGTCATGGACGGATGCAGATTCAGTCCTGGCATTTCTCTCTCTCCTCTTAGTTGGTTATCGGGTAGTTGGCTGCCCGCTTCATGCTACTCCACGTAGGCGACAGCCTCTATCTCGACGATGAACTCGGGCCGCGCGAGCCGCGAGACCACCACCAGGGTGCTCGTGGGGGGCTTCTCGGGCCGGTAGACGGCACGCTCTTCGCGGACGGCGTCGAGATGCTCCTCGCCGACGACGTAGACGGTCGTCTTGACGATGTCCTCGAACCGCCCGCCGACGGACTCGACCGCTGTCCTCAGGTTCTTCATCACCTGCCCGACCTGCGCCCTAGGGTCGCCGACGCCGACGACGTTTCCGTCCGTATCGGATGCGGTCTGTCCGGCGATGAGGACCCACGGGCCGACCTTGACCACATGGGTGTAGCGGTTGCCGTTGGGAGACATGCCCTCCGGCTGTAGATGCTCGACTGTCGCCATTCGTCCTCCTTCTCAATTCTCCCCCGCGCAGACGGGAGAGGAAGGAATGTTGTGAGTGGAAGGCTACACCCGACGCCGCTCGCCCTACAAAGGCCGCCCCTTCCTAGTCTTCCGCAGCAGAGCAGGCGGGAAGGCCGTTGCGCCGTGGCGAGGTTCCCGCCTGCGCGGGAATGACGGTAAGAATCTCCCCCCTGAAGCCTGTCCCGTAACGCTCCTCCCCCGCAGACGGCCCCCTCTCAGTCTCCCCCGCAGACGGCCCCCTCTCAGTCTCCCCCGCAGACGGGGGAGAGGTTTAGGAAGCAGGCAGCGAGAGGTTTAGGGGAGCAGACGAGGGGGGAGCAAACTACTAATGGGGGCCGATACCTGGATTCCCGCTTTCGCGGGAATGACGGGTAGGTTACGCGGGAATGAGGGTGGGTTATGCGGGGTTCGCGGTCGGGGGCAGCAGGCGCGTTGCGAATGCCTTGTAGCCTTGGGTTTCCATGCGCGCGGCGATTTCGGCGGCCTCCGCTTCGTCATTGGCGAGAGCGAACATCGCGGGGCCGGAGCCGCATAGGGTCGGCTGCCGGGCGCCTGCTGCAAGGAAGCGCTCGCGCATCGCGTCGTAGGAGTTGTGGGCGCGGGAGGCGACGGCGTCGAACACGTTATAGAGCGCGCCGTCGAGGGGCGCTCTCTCGCGGAGCCGACGAACGGCTTCGGCGGTGGCGGCGCCTTCGGAGTAGTGCCCGGGACCGAGGAGGCCGTACATCCGAGCCGTCTTGTTGACGAGCTCAGGCGCATTGGGCGCGACGACGACGGCGCAGCACTCGACGGGCGAGGGCAAGGGCGATAGCTGCTCGCCGCGGCCGGTTGCGAGGGCCGTGCCGCCGGAGAGGAAGAAGGGGACGTCGCTCCCGAGCTTGGCCGCGATGGCCGACAGCATTCCGTCGCTGAGATCGAGGCCGTAGAACCGGCGCAGGCCTAGCAAAGCGGCGGCGGCGTCACTGCTACCGCCCCCGAGGCCCGCGGCGGTGGGGATGCGTTTGACGAGGCGAATGGCCATGTCGCCGCGCGTCTCGACCTCCAAGAGGCGCGCGGCATCGAGCACGAGATTGGCCTCCGTCGGCGCCGCGCCCTTAGGCTCGACGTCGAACGTGAGCCCCGGCTTCCCGCCAGGGGGCGCAGAGCTAGGCACGGGCGGAGGCGCGGCCAGCTCCAGGTAGTCGGCGAGATCAATCGCTTGGAGGACCGTGCGCACCTCGTGGTAACCGTCGCCCCGCCGCCCAAGAACCTCCAAGGTGAGGTTGATCTTGGCCGGGGCCGACTGACGGTCGGTCACCATCGGCGAGCGGGCCTACCAGCGGCGCTTGTACTTCGAAATGCTCTGCAGCTCACGCGGCGGGTCGAGATGGCTGCCGACGATGGTGTAGGAAACCTCAGCAACGTAGAGGCTGCCTTCGGAGTCGACGGCGATGCCGTGGGGGGCCATGAACTTGCCTGCGCCCTCGCCCTCGTCGGCCGCGCCAAACCGCGAGGCGAGCTTGCCGTCGAGGTCGAAGACTTCGACGCGGTGGCCCATGTTGGGGGAGTCGAAGCCGCCGACGCCGTTGAGCTCGCCGATGTAGATGTGGTCCTGCCAGAGCACCATGGCGTCTGGGCGGTGGATGTTGTTCCACATGGTGATGAAGTTGCCGTCGCCGTCGAATATCTGGACGCGGTGCGCCTCGCGGTCGACGACGTAGACGCGATCGTTGTTGTCGAAGGCGATATTGTGGGGGCGCATGAACTCGCCGGCGTCGATGCCGGGGCTACCCCAGGAAAACTTGTACTCGCCGGCGGGGCTGTAGACGTGGATGCGGGCGTTGCCGTAGCCGTCCGAGACGTACCAGTCGCCGTTGGAGGGGCGGATGGCGGCGGAAGTAGGGCGGTTAAAGGGCTCGCCGCTCCACTTGGTGGCGGGGTTGTCGCGGTTGCCGAGCTCGGTGATGCGCTCGCCGTCCGGGCTGAACTGCTGAATGGTGTGGATCCCGTCGTCGGCGACGAGCAGGGAGTCGTCGTGGGCAATGTAGAGCCCATGGGTGCGATTCTTCGAAAAGTAGCCCTCGCCGAAGGACTTGATGAAATTGCCATCCTTGTCGAACTGCATCAGGGGGTGCTCGCCGCGCGTCAGCAGAAAGACGTTGTCCTTGGAGTCGACGGCGACGCCCGGGCACTCGTGGAGCGAGTAGCCGTCCGGCAGCTTGGCCCAATCGGGGACGTATTCGTACTGGAACCCAGGGTAACCAAAGACTTCGGCCATCTCACACCTCCGGGGGTTAGGAGCAGGTGGATTCTACGCCGAGCGGCGCAATCATGCGTCCCCGTGAGGCCGGCCCTCCCCGTAACCGCCCGCAGGCGGCTCGGCAGCCATTCGAGCACTCGCCGGTAGGCCGTGCTGGGGAGCGTACCCTCGCCTCGTCGTCCTCTGGGAAAGGCGGTCCTCGGCGACCTCCAGGTCGTACTGGCTTTGCAGGCCCATCCAGAACTGCGGGGAGTTCCCGAAGAAGCGGGAGAGGAGCAGGGCCGTCTCAGCCGTGATGGACCGCTCTCCGTGGACGATAGCGTGGATCCGGCGCGGGTCCACGCCGATCGCCTTGGCCAGCGCGTACTGGGTGACCTTCATCGGGAGAAGGAATTCCTCGTTGAGCACCTCTCCCGGGTGAATAGGGGGCAGCCGCTCCATGTCCGGCTCGATTGTCCTAGTCGTATTCATCTCGTTCTTCTCCCCCATCGTTCTCTATCTCTTCCCCGCGTCCAGCGCTCGGCGCTCAGTGATAGTCCACTATCTCCACTCTATTGGCGTCTCCGTCGGTCCACACGAAGCAGATGCGCCACTGATCGTTGATGCGGATGCTGTGCTGCCCCCGCCGGCCTCCCGATAGGGCCTCCAAGCGGTTTCCCGGCGGGACTCTCAAATCATTCAAATCCCTGGCGTTGTTCAGGACCATCAGCTTCCGCTGAGCTCGCCATTGGATGTCTTCGGGCAGCCTGCCAACGCGCCTTCGTTCAGCGACCGCCTGCGTGTCCCTGTCCCGGAAGCTGATAATCACAAGCTCATAATAGCGCATGACGCTATTAGCGTCAACCGCTATGTCTGCTATATGAGGACTCGTCGGCCATGCGCTCACTCCCCTTCCAAGGGGAGCCCCGCAACCCCTAAGCGCGAGAGCGAGATATGGAGTAGCATTTGGGTTGTCGGAGAGCCATGTAGGAGGGGACGAATGACTGAGCAAATCAACGTACAGGACAGTGTCGCGCGAGGCGGCAGCCGCGACGGCCGTTTCGTCTACGACCGGTGGATGGAGGCGCAGGGCGTGCCAATCCACCGCGGCTATTTCATCGAGGACCTCCGCACCGTGGAAGTCGCTCCGTGGCACGAGCGCGAGTGCAACGCCGCGTTCATCCAGGTGTCGGGCATGGAGGGCGTCGCCGAGGCGCGGCTGACCGAGCTGCCGCCCGGGGCGACCACGCCGCCGATGAAGTTCGCGCTCGACGAGGTCGTCTACGCGCTCTCGGGGCACGGCATCGCGACAGTCTGGACGGAGGGCGTGGACAAGCACAGCTTCGAGTTCGGGCCGCGCAGCCTGTTCCTCCTCCCGCGAGGGGCGCACCGGCAGTTTGCGAACGCGCGGGGCGATCAGCCGCTGCGGATACTGCACAACAACTACTTGCCGGTCGCAATGTCGTTGGAGCCGGACCCGGACTTCTTCTTCAACAACCCCTACGGCCACCCCGAACTGCTCAGGCCAAGCGAGGACGAGTTGTATGCGGTCGCCAAGCGGGCGCCGGGCATGGGCCGCGGGGCGACGTGGTACGGCAACTTCTTCACGGACATGGGCGGGTGGAACGACCTGGTCCCCCACCGCCAGCGCGGGGGCGGCGGGCACGTCGTGGACGTTTCGTTCCCGAACTCGCAGATGGGCGGGCACATGTCCGTGTTCCCGCCGGGCACCTACAAGAAGGGGCACCGGCACGGCCCGGGCCGGGTCATCGTGATTCCCGGCGGCGAAGGCTACTCGATCCTGTGGCCCGAGGGCGGCGAGAAGATAATCGCTCCCTGGCACGAGGGCAGCATGTTCACGCCGCCCGACCGCTGGTTCCACCAGCACTTCAACGTGAGCATCGAGCCCGCGCGCTACCTGGCGCTGGCGCCCCTGCCCCAGTTCTCCGGGCACAGCGAGCAAGTGGAGGACCGGCGGCGCGACCAGATCGAGTACCCGCGCGAGGAGCCCTGGATCCGCGAGAAGTTCGAGCACGAGCTGGGCCTGCGCGGGCTCGAAAGCCTCATGCCCGAGGAGGCGTACCAGAACGCCGGCTTCAAGTGGGGGTACAGCGCCGATGAAGAGGAAGGCGCGGTGATCGGCGCTCGCGGGACAGACCGGTAGGGGCAAGCCGCCCTCCCCGCCTCCCCGTCCCGCAAAGGACACTCCACCCAATCCGTTCGTCGGAGCCTTGATGGCCCAGGCGAACGGATTGGGTGCCGACGATGCCAGGAGAAGTCATGCCACGCATCGAGATGATCACCGACAAGGCCCAGATTTCCGAGGACCGGCACGCTGAGTTCGACGCAATCGTTGAGACGCTTCACGGAGTGCGCGGGCCTTTCGCTGTCCTCATGCACAGCCCCGGCCTCGCCCAGAAAGTCATGGAGGCCGGCGCGCAGGTCAGGCTGGGCTCGACCCTTAGCTCGGTCGAGCGCGAACTGGCCATCATCGCGGTCGCCAGGGAGAAGGACGCGACCTACGAGTGGGCCGCACACGTGAGAGCCGGACGCGCCGCCGACATGCGGGAAGAGGCTATCGAAGCGGTCAGACACAGGCAGGACACCAGCGGCCTCGAAGAGGACGAACGCGACATCATCGAGTTCGTACGGCAACTCCTACAGAACAACAAGGTCGAGCAAGACCTCTTCGACGCGCTGGAGGGCCGCAAAGGAGTCCGATGGCTCGTCGAGCTGGCCGCCACCGTCGGCCAGTACCAGTACATCTCGGCGATCAACACCGCGTTCGGCGTCGTTGCGGCCCCGGACGCCGACCAGCTCCCCGTCTGAGAAAGGCTACTCCCTGACCAGCGCCATCGAACGGACGTCGGCCTTGTAGCGCTCCTCCGGCGGCACGATGGGGCCGGGGCGGTACGTATAGCTTGCTCCCGGAGCCAGCATCTCCGTGTAGAGAATCTCGCTATGGCCGGGATACGCGACCGTCACCGCGTAGTAGTCGTCAGCCGGAATGGGGATGCGGGCCAGCCCTCGAGCGTTCGTTAGCGTACGACCCACGCCGATGACGGCCACCTGCGCGCCGCGCACGAGCGCGCCAACGCGGTCGTACACCCGGAGGCGGACGCACGAGCGGGGGGGCTGCCGCGGCTGAGCTTCCACAGCAGGCGGACCCTCCGGCTGATCATTGAGCCGTCCGGGATCTGCCGCACGACGTCCGCCTCGAACCCGGGGCCCTTCGGAGTCCGCCAATCGGGGCCGTACTTGGCCTGCAGATACTCCTCCGCGGGTTTGGAATGAGAAAGCGTTCGCCAATGAACTCGACCTCTTTGAGGCTGTCGAAGAGGCGCAAGGGGAGCTCAATGCCGGGGAACTCATAGGCCCTCCCGTTGACAGTGCGGTGGCAGGTCCAGTCGGTCCTGATCCCGTCCTTCACGAGGGAGATGGCGATGTAGCGCGCATTCCGCAGCACCTGAGCGACGAAGCCGCGGGCCCTGAAAGCGTCAACCACACGGTCCACGGTCTCGACGGTGAGGCCGTGCATACCGATAACGGACGCGGTGTCCATTTCGTCGTCCCATGGGATGAACCGGCCTTCACGAACGACGCCGAGGCAGGTGCCGGAGCGCAGCCAGAACGTAATGCCCTGCTCGTCGAAGACCCGCTTCACCTCCACCAAGCGCCCGGCCGCCATCTCGGGGTCCAACGGCGTCGGGGAGGCCAGGGTTTTCAGATAGGCTGCTTCCCCGGCGTCGTCCATAGCCTTCCGCTCACCCATCATCCTCTCGCCTCAACGGTGCTCTCCCACTACCGCTGTGCAGACGCCGCTCATTCCCCGACTAGCGCCAGCGCGCGCACGCCCGCTTTGTAATGCTCCTCCGGAGTCACGATGGGGCCGGGGCGGTATACGTAGCGGCCGCCCGGCGCCAGGACCTCCTCGTAGAGGATCTCCCGATGGCCGGGATATGCGACGACGACGGAGTAGTAGGACTCGTCCGGCACGAAGAACCTCGCCCGGCCTTGGGCGTTGGTCCTCGTGCGGCCTATTCCTGCGACGATGACTTCCGCGCCGCTGACCGCCTCCCCCTCACGATTGAAGACTCGCAAGCTAGTCGTGGGGCGCGGCAGCCGGCCCATCGTGATGGCGCGCTGGACTCTGCGAGCCCGGCTGAGCAATGTGCCGTCTTCGATCTTCATGACGACGTCCGCCTCGAAGCCAGGCCCTTTCGGCGTTCGCCACTCCGGGCCGTACTTCAGCCGCAGGTACTCCTCGGGGGGGGGGTCCGGAATCCGGAACGTCTCGCCGATAAACTCAATCTCTCTCGGGTGCTCGAAGATGCTCAGGGGCAACTCGACCCCAGGGAACTCGTAGGCCTTGCCGTCGACGATGTGGTGGCAGGTCCAGTCCACCCTGACGCCGTCCTTTATGAAGTTGACGCTGGAGTAACGGGAGTTGTGTTTAACAGGACAGTGGAAGCCGCGCTCTCTGAACGCCTCGGCGACCCGGTCGAGCGTCTCAACCGTGAGGCCGTGCATCCCGATGACCGCGGCCGTGTCCATCTCGTCGTCCCAGGGTATGAAGCGCCCCCCGCGGACGGCGCCAAGGCACGTGCCCGAGCCCAGCCAGAAGAAGACGCCCAGCTCATCGAAGACGCGCTTGACCTCTTTCAGCCGCTCGGCGGCAAAGGCCGGGTCCAGGGGCTTTGGGTCCTTGATCGTCTTCGCGTACGCTGCCGCGCCTGCATCGTCGCGCTCCGCCATGATATTCCTCCCGGGGGGCCAGGATGTTCAGGATATTAACATTCCGTTTGGGGTTCTCATAGAGCGCGCAACCCTGCCCTCCCCTAGCGGCGCCCGCCACTCCTCCACCGTCAGAGGACCACGGGAGTAACGAGTGGGACAGCGCGGGTATGACGGGTCAGGGCGCCGATGGGGGCGGGATGTTCTCCCTACCCTTGCTCTGCCCCGCCGGCGGAAGGAATGCGCGCTCGGCCTTGCAAGGACCACGGCGTCGTGCGCGTGATGCGGACGTTCATCACGTCGCCGAGAGTTGCGCTTGGCCCTTCGTCCGAATCATCGAAGAAGACGAGCTTGTCGGTGCGGGTGCGGGCTTGCCAGCGGCCTTTGTTGCGGCCGTCGACGAGGACCTGCTGGGTCGTGCCGAAGTAGGCGTTGTTGAGCTGGGTGAGGATGGCTTCCTGGGCGGACTCGATGGCGTGGAGGCGGCGGCGCTTTTCCTCGTGGGGCACGTCATCGGGGAGCTTGCGCTCGGCGTAGGTGTTGGGACGAGTCGAGTACATGGCGGCGTGGACCTTGTCGAAACGGAGGTCTTGGACCATATCGAGGGAGTCCTCGGACTGGGCCTCGGTCTCGCCGGGGAAGCCGACGATGAGGTCTGTGACCATGGCGACGCCAGGGATGGCCTCGCGGACGCGGGCGACAATCTCCCGGTATCGGGCGTTCGTGTAGCCGCGCCGCATGTTCGCGAGCACCTCATCGTTTCCGGCCTGGAAAGGCAGGTTGATGTTCTCCATGACGCGAGGCAGGCCCGCGACAGCCTCGATAATGCGGTCGCTCATGTCGTTCGGGTGGGAGGTGAGGAAGCGGATGCGGGCGAGGTCGGGCACGCCGTCGTGGACAGCCTCGAGGAGGTCGGCGAGGTCGGTCTGAGCCGGTAGGTCGTGGCCATAGGAGTCGACATTCTGGCCGAGGAGGGTGACCTCCTTCACGCCGCGCGCAACGAGCATGCGGCACTCCTCGACGACCTCCTCGACAGGCCGGGATATCTCGCGCCCACGGCGGTAGGGGATGATGCAGAAGGTGCAGAACTTATCGCAGCCGTGGATGATGGGGACATGCGTAGTGACCGAGGGGTGGCCAGGGACGAGAGGCCCTACGCAGCCGTCGGGGTCGACGCCGAGCTTGTCGCCGACCATTTCGATGAGAGGCTCGAACTTCTGGGGCTGCATGAAGACGTCAACGTAGGGGTACCGCTTGCGGAGGTCGTCGGTCTTGGGGCCGACCATGCAGCCCATCAGAGCGAGGGTCTTCTCGGGGAAGCGCTGCTTCCAGGGTTTGAGGGAGGTGAGCATGCCGACGACGCGGTCCTCGGCCTGTTGCCGGACGACGCAGCTATTGAGAACGATGACGTCGGCGGTCTTGGGGTTGCCGGTCCATTCGAGGCCAAGCTGTTCGAGGCCGGAGCCCATGCGCTCGGAGTCGGCCTTGTTCATCTGGCATCCGACGGTCCATATGTAGTAGGAGGTCATGGGCAAGTCTCTACACGAGCCGGATTGACGGCATCAGGCCACGTGCCCGCACGATGCGCTCGTTGGGTTCGTCCGCCTCGTACCCCATGCACTCCAGGGTCGTAAACCCAAGCGCAGGCGCCACGTCCTCGTCTCCGAACACCACGACGTTCGGCGTTGCGGAGCCTTCGTACCGCACGTACAGGTGGCCGATGTCACGGTAGACGGTCTCGCCGCTGCGCTTGCGGAAGCTCACCCTGCGTTCGTTAGGCTCGACGCCGATGCTCCGCAACATACTCGCGGGCAATATGGCGTAGGACGCGCCCGTCTCCACGAGGGCGTCGCATTCCAATTGCCCCTGCGAACCTTCGAAAGTGACTCTTACGCTGAAGGTACCCATAGTCTCCGGCGATGCTCGCGCTTGGCAGGATGGCGGAGGGAGCGGGATTCCGACTCAATCCAGTTTACCCCATCATCATGTGGCGCATGTCGATTGCCGCATCCGCCTACCCCACATTTCACCCTCACAACGTCCGGCCCGCCCAGCGAACCTCGTAACCGACGTCGATGGCCACCGACCAGGAGCGCCCGCCGCGCTTGCGGCGATGGTCCCTCATTCTAACCGCCATCACCCTTGAAAATCGTACAGATAGGGCAGTCATCAAGAGATCACTGTTGGAGAGCGGAAGACGATAGTCAAGCAAGGTGAGATACGCCGGGGCTTGCTGGCGGCGATGCTCAAGCAACTGAGCATCTACCCGAAGGAGTTCTAGACCATGCGCTACGCTTACCCGTGCAACATTGTCCGTGATGACGAAGAGAGGAGGGCCACAGGGGCGGGAGGCCTACGTGGTGACTTTCCCCGATATCCCTGAGGCAATCACCGGCGGAGATTCTTGGGACGAGGCCCTGGCTATGGCGGAGGACGGCTTGGGTCTCGCTTTGGGTTTCTAAGTCGGCGACCGTCGGAATCTTCCCTCCCCTAGTCCCCTGTCCGCCGGGCCAGGTGTTGATTCACCGGCCCACCCAGCGGACCTCGCCGATGACCTGAGCGTCGCTGGGCCATGTGAGCGGTGGCCAAGCCGGATGGTCGCTCAGCAGTTGCCAGGCTCCGCCCGCATCCCTCGCCGGCCCGCTTGACCACCAGCCCCTTCGTCGGTCCGCACCACGTAGATGTGACGGTCGCGCCTACGGCGGCGGGCGTGGTCCACCAGGACCGAGCAAGACTCCTAGATCCGCGGCGAGCCGGGCATTTCGTTAGCCTTCGCTCGGCTCATAGCGATCGATAGTTGCTCCGAGCCGGTCCGCGTACTGGAAGATGTCATCGACATCGTCCAAGAGCTGACGCATCATCATCACCCACCTTGCTCAGGGACTCGGGAGCGAGGTCTGTCGCCGCGCCCGATGCCTCGTCCGTCTCCGTCGCGTCGAAGCCATCCAGCGGGGCAACTCCATCACTTTCACCGCCCGCGCTTCGTCCGTTGCCTGTCGCATCGAAGCCGGGTAGTGGCGCGCCTTTCAATCCGCCGAGGGCCAAGGTTGCAATCAGATGACCATGAAGGTTGCAATTGGACGACCTGGAAGGTTACAATTGGCCGATGCCGGAGAACGTCCTATACCCCCGCTATGTGCAACCGCGGCTCCTTGAGGCGCTGACGGACTCTCCCGTCGTCCTGATTCACGGCCCGCGCCAATCCGGCAAGTCGACGCTCGCCCAGACTCTGTGCGTCTCAGACCAACCGGGGCGGCGAGGCTCGCGGGTAATCGAGATAAGCCATCCGATTCCCACAAGCCATCCGATTCCCACAAGCAACCCGATTCCCATAGGCAACCCGATTGCCGTAAGCAACCCGATTCCCATCAGCCATCCAATCATCCCACTTGCGGTGCCATCTCCGAGGTCTGGCCCCTTATCAACGGAGGGCGAGTCGGTAGGCGGTTATGGCTACTTCACGTTCGATGACGATGTGCTGCGCACAGCCGCGCAGGCAGACCCAATCGGGTTCGTGTCCGACCTGCCGGAGAAGGTGGTGCTCGACGAGGTGCAGCGGGCGCCCGCGCTCTTTACCGCGCTGAAGATGGAGGTGGACCGCAGGCGGATTCCAGGACGCTTTCTGCTAACGGGGTCGAGCAATGTGCTGCACACTCCGGCGCTCTCGGACTCCCTGGCCGGGCGCATGGAGACGGTCAGGCTTCATCCCCTGGCTCAGTGCGAGCTGCAAGGTGGCTCGACCTCCGTTGTCACCGCAGAGGGGTTCCCTGGCTTTCTCGACGCCCTGTTCGGCGGTGGGTTCGAGATCAGGCGTGTTGAACGTCTGGGGAGGGAGCTCAGCGAGCGGATCGTATCGGGCGGCTATCCAGCGGCGCTGGCGCGGCCCGCTGGCCGGAGGCGGGCCAACTGGTATCGAAGCTACCTGAATGCCCAGGTACAGCGGGACGTGCCCGACATCGCCCGCATCCGCTCCCTGGATGTACTGCCCAGGCTGCTGTCCCATGCGGCGGCGCAGACGGCCACGCTTTTCAACCTCTCCGGCCTGGCCGCACCTTTTCAGGTGAGCCGCCCTACCATCCACGATTACGTGACCCTCCTTGAGCAGGTGTTTCTGCTGGACCAGCTACCGCCCTGGCACAGCAATCGGTTGAGCCGCCTGGTCAAGACGCCAAAGCTCCATCTGGGGGACACTGGATTGGCCTGCGCACTGCTGGGGGTAGACGCCCCGGGACTCGCGGCGGACCGCTCGCTCTTGGGCCAGCTGCTGGAGACCTTCGTTTATCAGGAGCTGCGGCGGCAGGCGAGCTGGCACGAGTCCCTCATGTCCTTTTTCCACTTCCGGGACAAGGACGGAGTTGAGGTGGACATCGTCATCGAGCGGGGGGCGCAGGCCTTGGCAGGCGTGGAGGTGAAGGCCAGCGCCACGGTGACCGCATCGGACTTCCGGGGCCTGCGGAAACTGAGGGATGCCGCAGGCAGCCGCTTCGCCGGGGGAGCGGTGCTCTACGACGGTGAGATCAGCGCCAGCTTCGGCAACGGGCTCTACGCGGTGCCGATGCGCCTGCTCTGGGAAAACGCCATGAGCGATGCCTCTCCCCAAGAGTCATATAGTTGGTAGGCATTAGGCCAACGACTATATTACAGTGTATGTGATATGGAAATGATGACCCGCATTAAGATTCAAGAATCTACAAGGGATGTCATCGCAATCCTAGACTCAGCCCCCGTTCGCTGGGACCTAGTAAACGAGGTCAATATAGCCCAGCTGACGAACCGTCTCCCCATTGCTCATCTTGCGATAGAGAGAGGACTCAAGGTGCTCATAGCTGAGGCTGGTGAGACCACTGATGACATACACGGCCTTAACAAACTCTATCAAACGCTAGTTGAGTGCGACAAGCAGTCGGCCGAATACCTCGACCGCGCATTTAAAGACGCAGTCCAGTTCTATCGGATCAACCCCGAAGTGAAAGGGTTTAGACCATTCAGGGCCCTCAGGGCTCACCTGGCCAAAGTAGGCACTGCTACAGCATTCAATGAGTTGCGATACTGGGCAGTAGGTGAGCCAATCACTTCAGAGGTGCTTCGCTACATCTTGACCCCCATATATCGGGAACTCCTGTGTGCGTTAGGGTGCATCTTCCTACCCGGTCCCCGTAAGACGGTAATGATGTCTTTGGCTGACACCAGCTCCGGGGACCCCCCTGTCCCCATGGGAACCTGGGGGTCGATAGGGCCCAGGTCACTAGTCGAACCCATCAAGATGTGGTGCGCGCCCAACGTGAGCAACGTCGCCGCGCTCTTAGCTTGATCGGGCACGATGACGGTTACTTCTCTGCTTCGTGACTGCATTGAGCGGATTAGCCTTACGGCCGTTTCGCCGTCACCGCCGGGTGAGTGGAGCAGAACGTGCAGGTCCTCGTCACGCGAAGCGTCGTAGATGAGCTCCTCAAGGAGAGACACGCTAGGGAGGAGCAGCGCATCAACAAGCACAACTAGGCGGCAGTTGAACTGCTGCTCGTAACTCGCAATCCGGGCCTGCCGATCGTACCGCCCGACCTGGAGTGCATGAAAGATCGGACTCTGGAATAGAAGCTGCGCAGCCCCGTCCGAAATTCCCTACCAATCATCAAACCGATTGGACGGAAGTCGTGGAGAAGGCTTTTGAGGTATGGGAATTGCCGGACGACTTAAATGCCAACACGAACATTATATATACTTCTGCTACTACCGTAACGGACTGCGACACCACTCCTTTGGGTCTAGCGACGGCGCACCATAACGAAGTTAACGAAGTCTTCATGACAAAAAAACCCGACTATGACACATTTAAAGCTGAGGCGATTGGCTTTATTACGGACAGCGCTCTAGTAACTTTTGCTCAGACATGGTCTCCGGGAGCAACAGTTATTGAATTACTACCGTTATGTGTCTTCCAGGCGGGCGCCTGCGTTATATCACCTACTTACTTTGCTTGGTCCGGCCCTGAAGCTGCTACGAATTTAACTTTCGAAGTCGGAAGTGTTGATATGTTGATTAATGGAGAAGACCGTGCAGCAGTTTCTGCCCCTAACCTCGACAAGATTCGATTCAATACCTGTACGGAAGGTGCCTTTGGACCGTACGCGTTGATTGTTCATGAAGCCGGACATGCATTAGGGATGTCTGGTTTTTCAGTCGCTGATTTGGCAACTCTTACTCTTGTCTGGAACTTCATTGCTAGTATTGTTGACCCTTTCGAGCCTATTATTCCATTTGGGCCATATGTGATGTCCCATCCAGTTATTCCGGCGTCTGTGATGAACTACGATCACAGGGTTCCGTTCTATGACCTTGGTAATGAACCTGACTGTTCACCCCATCCCTTCGATATAATGGCGCTGTTTGCCCTATATCAAGGGGAGTGACCATGAGCATTGGAGTCTTTCCAAAATACAAGAGACCCTTGACCTTAGTCTTAGGAGGAATAGCTCTTGTCTTGGTTTTCACTGCATCTTCTCCTGGCTGTGACGGCGGTGATCCAACGTACATAACGCAAAAGATTGAGGAGGCTGCATATCCTCGTCCTCCTTTATGGAGCCCGGACGGACAGCAGATAGTGTTCAACGCGGATCAACGGATATACTCCGCCTCAGTTGACGGGTCCCGTCTCTATTTATTCCCTCACGGCGGTGAGTTTTCGCTCGAGCATGCATGGAGCATCTCGCCCGATGGCCTCATTGCGTTGACTAGCTACCAGCGTGGTGACTATTTTGAGATTGAGACGGCGTTACTCGACGGGTCCGAACGCCGTCTACTCGCAGAGGAGTATCCGCTTGGTCCTTATCACCCCGCCTGGTCGCCCGACGGAACGCGTCTGGCCTTTGTTGGAATGGCGAATTTGGAAACGCCGGACGGGCAAAAGCAATCATTCCGGACTATATACACAGTGAATAGAGAAGGTTCAGATGTACGCCATTACGAGCGTGCCACCCCACCTATGATGTTGTACAACGAGCCGGCAACATGGTCTCCAGATGGGCGGCATATCGCGCTGTTGCTATGGGACTGCCACCGTGATGGTGAGGAGCTCTGTCCAGTCTATATCGAAGTCATCAACGTCGACACTTCTGAAGCGATGCGCGTTTCCGAGACGGTGAGTCGCCCGGCGTGGTCTCCCGACAGCAGCCGCATAGCCTTCATTCAATCCAAGAACGGGGTGGAGACGATTGCTACGATACGCCCGGACGGGTCTGATTTGCGTGAGGTGGCATCTCTCCCTGAAGCAGTGTCCCAAGCTGCAGTGCCAACAAAACACTGGCCTCTGCCAGGAAGCTGGGGAGGACCGTGGAGACGGTGGATGTCATGGTCACCCGACGGATCGGAGATACGATTGCACTGGAGCCCCTTCGTAACCGTCGATGTCGATGGTTCGAACTTGCGCATCATGTGGGCGCGACGCGCCAGCCAGGCCGAGTGGTCTCCTGACGGCTCAAGAATCGCAGTCTTGCTTCCTGACGGCCCTCTCGGCGTCAGGCTTTTTTCGATGGCCTCTGACGGCTCGGATAAGCGCGTCCTGGTGAGATGGGATGAAGTTGCTAATAACAGGTGGGAAGCGGCGCACGGGAGCCCGCCGCCCGACGCATTGGACTGGATGTGGACGTCCCCTGATGATGCAAAGGCGCGCCCATGAGCATAGGCGCCGTTCGGCAGCGATGGTTGCTCGCGGCGGGAACGCTGCTCCTGGCGGCCTCCGCCTGCGGTACATCGGATCCACTGCGGCCATGCGGGGCCGGGGTGGATTGCGAGCCACGGGAGATCAGCAATCTGCACATCATACTGTCCGTATCTTCAGGAAGCGTGGGCTTTGACACCGCTATCGAAATTCCCACCGTAGAAGAAGTGCTGGAAACCGGATTCCTCACTTCCGGACAGTCTCCTGTCCACATTGCCGTGCGTGCGGCAATCCAAGGAGGGACAGTTCGCTGCGATTGGCATGGCATCGCACGAACTGCAGAGCGCAGAGAGGAAGCAATTCGGTTCTGGCTGGGCATCGAAGAGGATGCCCCGGACCCGTCCATGGAAGAGGCCAAACGGCTGTTCACCTCTTACGTGAACGCGGTGGAGCCATCGTTCCGCCCCATGTGGATGGCAAACGTCTCTGCCATTGTGAATGGCGGGCTCAGCACTGAGTATGTCTTCCTGACTTGTTACGCCCAGTACACTATCAATGAAAACATCTTGGGCACGGGCGGATCCGCACTGACGGTGGTGTACGACTTAGCCAGCGCTTGCCGTCCTATAGCCTGTACAGCAACTCCCATGCTGCCGGAGCAATCGATGGCGAGACCAAACTGACCTTGCCGGAGTTTATGGCTCTGCGGCAAGGAATAGCGGAGACCGCAGAAGCGCAGTTGATCGCTGCATTGGAAGGCCGGGAGAACGTAGTGTTCTTAGCGCCGATGGGGGCGCACGGCAACGTCGCCGTGGAGGCGTGGCAGGTGATGGAGCAGTGGGACCTGCAGACGGACGATGAGGACGTGGTGCACGCGGTGCGGTACGGCGTCCCGGAGGGGGACCCGGAGCAGACGCAAACGCTGGCCAACCTAGAGGACCGCATCGAGACGGCCGCGGGATCGGACGACTTCGCTGACGACCGGATCGAGAACGTCGACGAATTGGACGACTACTACGAGGAGATCGGCGCATACGGGGACATCACGCCGGACGACGGCGAGACGGCTACGTTCACGCCCGCGCAGCCGCCGCCCGTGTTGACCTGCGCCAGCGGGACCGCAGTGGCGGACCCGGGCGTGAACCGCGGACTGGTCCACGACTGCGAGGCGCTGCTGGCCGCCAAGGACACGTTGCGGGGCACAGGGTCGCTGGACTGGAGCGCGGAGACCGCCATCACGGGCTGGGAGGGTGTGACGACCAGTGGAACCCCGAGTCGGGTGACGAGCTTAGAGCTATCGAGCGAGGGCCTGACGGGGAGCATCCCGGCGGAGCTGGGGAGGCTGTTCGAGTTGACGGTCTTGGACCTGAGCTCGAACGCGCTGACGGGAGATATTCCGTCTGAGCTGGGCTTGCTGTTCAACCTGACGGAAGTCCGGCTTTCGGGGAACCAGCTCACGGGCTGCATACCGGTGGCGCTGGAAGACGTCGCCACCAACGACCTGAGCTCCCTCAATCTACTCTACTGCGCGCCGCCTGCACCGGAGGACCTGAGCGCCGGAACGCCGGGGGAGTTCAGCATCGATCTGAGCTGGGATGCGACGGTGGACGACGACACAATCACGGGGACTTCGCACACGGTGGACGGACTGGCCTGCGAGAGCTCATACCATTTCCAAGTGAGCGCATACGGGAGCGGGACGATCTATGCGGCGGCGTGGAGCGAGCCATCGGCCGTGGCGTCAGCGGCCACGACGGCGTGTGTATCGCCGGTGTTCGCCCTGGGAACCGTGTCGGCGACAGACCCGAACGGTGACACGGTGACGTACGCGATCACCGCGGGGAACGACGACGGGATGTTTGCGATAGGCGCGAGCACGGGAACCCTCACGGTGGTGGGGGAATTGGACTACGACACGACGACGCTCTACACGCTCACAGTGGCGGCCCAGGACGGCGTTGGCCATGCGGACACGAGCACGGTCAGGGTCACGGTCAGAGAGAGGGTGCCCGTCAACAGGCGACCATTTTCACCGAAGGCAACCGCGCCACCCGGACCGTCCCGGAGGACGCCGCGCTAGGGACAGAGGCGGGTGAGCCTCTGATAGCCATCGATAGGGATCGAGACCCATTGCAATATTCGTTGTTAGGTGACGGGCGAGGGCCTTTCGACGTGGATGCTGGTACGGGACAGCTGGTTACGACGGTCTTGCTGGACCATGAGACCCAGAGCGAATACTCGGTGCGGATGAGGGTGGATGATGGCTACGGTGGTCGTGATGTGATCGACGTCACGATTGCCGTATCGGATGTGGATGAGCCGCCTTTGCAGCCGGGAGCTCCAGTAGTGAGCAGCAGCGGTCCGGCTGGCCTAACGATCAGTTGGACAGCGCCCGATAACCAGGGGCCGGAGATCACGGGTTACGGCGTGCGCTACCGGGAAGCTGACGGGGAGTTCAAAGACGCTGGGTACGACGGCACTGGCACATCCATGACGCTGGACAACATGACACCGGGCGCCCGCTACGAGGTACAGGTGCGGGCGATCAGCGCCGAGGGAGCGAGCCCTTGGTCGGAACCGGGCGGAGACGAGACTGAAGAGCCGGAGCCAACCCCGACGCCGGAGCCGACGGCCACTCCCACCCCTGCGCCGACGCCTACCCCGACGCCGGAGCCGACGGTGCCCCCGACGCCGGAGCCTGCGGTCACCCCGACGCCAGAGCCGACGGTGGGGCCAGTGTCGCCCGAGGCGGGTAGCGGAGACGGAGGATTCCCTTGGTGGGTCACGGTGATAGTAATCGGGGTAGTCGCGGGAGCTGCTCTCATCGTTGGGGTGCGACGCAGCCGGATATAGGACTGGGAAGAAGTCTTAGGAGCCACCCGGCCAAGACTGACACTTGAGGAACATCCCGCAGCCGAGGCTCATAGCGCCACGGCCAACTCGAAAGTTCGCAGTACAGTCTCCTTGGGCTTGGGCATCTTCCATCCATGGGCTGCGTGGGCCTGGTCAAAGGGCGCTGCCACGAAGACCGACCAAGTGGTAGTCTCAGCCTGAGAACCATGACCGAGTCCCAAGCCCTCGTTCCTGCCCACCAGCTTGCCGCGCCCGCGAAACTGCCACAAAGCCGCGAGCAGGCAATCTCGCGCCGCCAGCTGCGGAGCTCCGCGGTTGGCCACTGGCCCGACGCCGACGTCCGTCACCTCGCATCAGCGGCCGGCGCCTTGGCCCACGGACCCGCGAAGTCCTCGCGCGACGAGCTCCTGGTGCTCACGCTCTACGATGCTGCGCTTCGCGTCTCCGAGTGCCTGGCGCTCACTCCCGCCGACATCGCGCCTTCCGGGGCTAGCTACAGGCTCACCGTCCGGGTCAGCAAGACGGGCCCCCGAAAGGCGGCGATCTCCGCCTCGCTGGCCGGCCGCTTGCTCGCCCATGCCTACTCCTGGGGTGTCGCGCCCGAGGCCAGGCTCTTCCCGCTCACCAAGCGCCGGGTCCACCAGGTCGAGATGGAGGTCATCAAGACGAGCTGATGGGCAGCACTTGGCGAGAAAACCCCGATGGGACCTGGACTCTCGTAACCGACGGCGACGACCTCTACGCGGCGGACATGCTGGACTATGAAGGCGCGCCCGAGCTGACCGAAGAGCAGTTCGAGGAGCTCACCGACGTCATGAAGAAGGCGCGGGAGCAGACCGGGCCGGACGACACTGGGAGGGGGTAGGGGCAGGGGCTGTGCTGAGGGCGCTATAAGCCTAGGACGCGAACACCAAGCCCGCCGTGGTCTAGCTTGCTCGGCGCACGCTACACTGGCCTGTTCCTCACGTGTTTTGTGCCGTGTCACACTGCTGGGCAAATACCGATGAGGTGAGAAATCGTGGACACCAAAAATACTTTAGTAATCGCCGTACCAACTGCCGTCGTCACCACCCTCGTGATGAACTACCTGCAAGACGACTATTCATATCTCGTCTCACTTGCCATTGGAGCCGGTGCCGGAGTACTCACCGGCCTTGTGGCCCACTTCTTGTACAAGCTGGTTAGGAAGCCCTAATGGGTGGCATAGTGGACGTTACGCCGTCCCTCACAGTCGTTCACCACAACCGGTGAGCGGTGCGCTGCCAGTCAAGGCGGTAGCTCGCTAGGCGCCCCGTTTGCTAATCCTTTTGCTAATCCTTTGGCCGCAACTGCGCGATAAATGCTAGCAGTGGATGCGACGGGAGCCAGTCTACGGCCTTCTAGACGGGGCTCCGTGGAACTGGGCGAAACAGGCATCTGACGTTTACGAAACAGCTGCTCTGCCACTGAGCTACGGTGGCTTTTGTAGGCCGTTATGCGATGGACCCGTTTCAGCGCTATCCACCACTAGGCTGTTTGCTATTCACAGTCGGCCCGTCCTCAGGAACCGAAGAATGCGCCGAGGCGCTGCTGAAGGTCCACCAAGCGGTCTGCAGCGGCATTGGGCAGCAATGGAAATATCAAGAGCACTCCTACCGCGGCGCCAGCCGCGACGATCAGGCTGGCCAGTGCGAGGGCACGCAACACTCGGAAGGGTGCGTGGCGGCCTCGCCGACCGTCTCCGAGAACCTTCTCTAGCCACCGTTGAGATTCGTTGCTGAGCCCCCGCTTGGGTGCCGACGGTTTTGCGAACGGACTCCTCCTCACTACACGAGGAGGATTCGGGCCGGCAGGGGCGCTCTGGGCATCATCCCAGGCAGTATGGGCGCACGCTCCTACATCGTGCGCGGGTTGGGCGATCCGGCCTCCTATGAGTCGTGCAGCCACGGGGTTGGCCGTCGTATGAGCCGCGGCCAGGCCCGCCGCGAGCTAACCGAGGAGTCTTTGGTCGAGGCGATGGCGGGCAGGGCGTGGAACCGGAGCGATGTGCAGGCGCTGCTTGACGAGCACCCGCTGACGTACAAGGACATCGACCAGGTGATGGAGGCCCAGAGCGGCCTCTGTGAGCCGGTACACACGCTGCGCCAAGTAGTCAACTACAAAGGGGCCGACGCTCCACGGAGGAAGGGGCGATGAAGCCCCACTTTCAGGCTTTGAGGGGCTGGCATTGCGCAAACGTGCACATCGTTGCATTTGATACCGATCCCCTCTCGACGCTGGTGACGCGAGCGGGACTTGCCGCTCACAATGGCAGCCCGGCGACGGTCATCAATGACGGCTTCACACAGACCGCCTTACCAATCTTCGACGGCAAGACGGCGTTCGTCGGGAATCCTCCGTACCTCCGTCACCACAGCCTGAACGCCGGAGCGAAGGCGTGGGCGCAGCTAGCTGCTGGTCGCGCCGGGGTGTCGATTTCCGGCCTCGCCGGGCTCCACGCCTACTTCTTCCTCGCGACGGCTCTGCACGGTCGCCCGGGCGACGTGGGCTGCTTCGTGACGAGCTCCGAATGGCTCGATGTGAACTACGGCGAGGTCATCCGCCGCCTGCTTCTCGACGGACTTGGCGGGCGCTCAATTCACGTGCTCGAGCCGAAGTTGCTCCCCTTCGATACGGCGGCGACAACGGCGGCGATTACCTGCTTCGAGGTCGGTTCACGTCCATCGTCGATCCGCTTTCGGATGGTCAATGACGCTGCGAAGTTGGCTCCACTGGCAGTCGGCGAGAGGTTATCCTCGTAACTGGGTTAGCGCCGCTTCGTCGTCCGCCATTTACTTTTGACGCAGGTGGTTCTGCCTACACCCTCAGCCGCTACCTTTGCTCAGATACGTGGCCCAGTGGTCCATCAGCTCGCGCCGCTTCTCAAAGAGGTCTGAGCGGAAGTAGGCAGCCTCGATTGCGTTGGAGACCGTATGGGCCAGAGCCGCCTCCATAACCGCGTGAGCTGCGTCCGTGCATTCCGCCGCCCAGTCTCGAAAGCTCGACCGAAAGCCGTGCGGCACAGCGTGGAGGCCCAGGTAGGCCAACATCATACGATGCGTGTTGTCCGAGAGCGGGCCACCGGTTATCGGAGACGGAAACACCAGGCCGCCGCCGGTATTCAGGTCGCCCGCCGCCCTGAGAATCTCAATGGCGCGATCTGACAGCGGCACCCGGTGCTCGCGCTCGGCCTTCATGCGGCTGGCTGGGATGGTCCAGGTTCGGGTGCTCAGGTCAACGTCCCCCCGCTCAGCGTTTCGGGCCTCGCCGGGCCGCGCGGCCGTCAGAACCATGAACTCGAAGGACAGCTTGGATGCGGTTGCCCCGTTGGATGCGCGGATAGCAGCGAGCGCGGCTGGGACCGCCGTGTAGTGCAGCGCTTTGTGGTGAACCCTGGTGCGAGGCGTCTTGGGAAGCGCTGCATCGATAGAATCGGTGGCTGGGTTATCCAGCCTGTAGCTACTAGCTATCGCCCATTTCATCACCGCGCTTATGCGCTGGCGCACTCGCCTCGCTGTCTCAGGCTTGGTCGTCCAGATGGGCGAGAGCGCCTCCATCACATCCGCGCTCGACACTCCATCGATGGGATGGCTGCCGAAGTGAGGGAAGGCATAGGTCTGGAGCGTGGATGACCACTGCTTCGCGTGCTTGGCGTTGCGCCAGGTCGGACGATTGAACGCGATGACCCTCTCGGCCGCTTCGGCGAAGGTTGGAATGCCTCGCTTCTCCGCCCGGGGATCACCGCCTGAGCGCGCTATCCTCCGATTCTCCAGGGCCTGCTCGCGCGCCTCGGCCAGTGACACGAGCGGCCAGCCCCCGAGTCCGAGGTCCGTCCTCTTGCCACGTATCACGACGCGCTGCAGCCATCGCCGCGCGCCGGAGGGGTCCACCTGCAGATAGAGGCCTTGACCGTCGAGGTAGCGGCCTGGACGCTTCTCCGTCCGCACTCGTGCCGCAGTCAGCGGCGGCTTGCGATTCTCCACCATGCTCACCCCCCTTTTTACCCCACACTCTAGCTGAGATTGTATGAGTCTGTAAGGCGCGGCATGAGACTTTGTGAGAATCACGTTTAGGGCTTGATAATGAGTAAACTAGGCGTCACAACAGCCATTTCACGCCTAGCAAGAGGGGGGTAGAGTGGCGGAGGGAGCGGGATTCGAACCCGCGAGGGAGCTCATCACCCCCAACCCGCTTAGCAGGCGGGCGCACTAGGCCACTATGCGATCCCTCCCCGCCACGCGTCAGGATACCAAAGCAGGGCGACGCTCCGCACCTACGGAGCGGTCGTCCTACTGCGGAGGCGTGGGGCTGGGCCTGGGCGTAGGCGTTGGATCGGGAGTTGGCGTGGGCGTCGGGCCGGGAGGGACCATGTTGAAATCCTCTCCGAAGCGGCCGTAGGCGGCTACAGAGAAGCCCTCAAGAGACTGTTCCTCGGTTGAGGCCCCCTGCGGTGGGAACGTAAGGGTTGTCCTGCCTTCGGAGCGGACCAGCAGGAGCGTGTCGGCGTCGATGAGCATGTCGAACGTCCAGTCTGACGTCGTTACACCGCTCTCGGTCAGCCCACTGGGCGGTCGAGAACCGCGGAGATGGTGGACACGTGCGCCCTCCAACGTCGTATCGTCGAGGCGTTCGATGTCGCCCAGGTCGGAGGGGAAAGCGTAGGCCGGCGGAGAATCCGACCAAGTGTCGGCGCTGTTCCAGAAGGTCTCGCCATCCACCACCGCGACTTCCGATGGCCCAATGAACAGGACCCCCTCGGTAGACACGCTCCTAGTCTTGCGGTAGTTCCGCTCATCCTGGAATTCGTTCTCAGTGGTCACGGTTTCAGTGCCGCCTATGGTCCATTCGTAGACGGAGGCGAAGGACTCGACCTGCGCCATCGCCGCCTCTGCCTCCGCGAGAATCTCCTCGCGGCAGCCAGGGCTGCGGCGAGGATGATTCCGATCCTAATCATGGTGAAGAGCAGCGTAGCAGTTTGTGGACCACTTGACGCTCCAACCCGCCCTCCATAGCATGACGACGATGGAAGACTATCTGCGGCAATACGGGCTCATTCTGATGCTGACGGTCGTGGCGGTGGCGCTGCCGGCCGGCGTGCTGCTGATATCGCAGCTCAGCTCCAAGATAAACGTCCGGCCGTTCCGGCAGAACCCGCTCAAGTACTCGCCGTACGAGTGCGGGATGGAGCCCGAGGGCGGACGCTGGCAGCGCTTCAACGTGCGCTACTACCGGTTCGCGCTTCTCTTCCTGTTGTTCGACGTGGAGGTTGTCTTCCTCTTCCCGTGGGCGAGCCAAGCCGGCGCGCTTGGCTGGTCGGCATTCGGCGCGGTCCTCTTCTTCTCAGCAGCGATGATGGCTGGATGGGCCTATGAGTGGAAGCGCGGCGGCATGGAGTGGGACGAGACCCTGCCCGCCGCGCCGCCGGTCCGTGAGCCGGAGCCGGTCGAGCAGACCGCAGCCTAGGCCCGCCTTCCCGCGCGGGCGGGGACCTCGCCCCCTCCCCCGTCTGCTCCGGTTCTCTGGCCGTCTGCGGGAGAGAGCTAGAGAGAGGGTCTGCGCGTCTGCCGGCCAACCAACCCCACGCCCCCGCGACATCTGCCCCTTACCCCAACCCGCCTCCGGCGCGTATCCTGAAATCTCTACTATGCCCAACTCCTGGCCCCGCCCCGACATCCCAACCCTGGCCGCCCCAGCCAACCCCGGCGCCCCTGGAAAGCCCCCAAGGAACGTGTCGCTGCCGTGTTTTCTCATTTCTGGCGGCGCCTTGATCGCGGGAAGCAGGCCGTGGCCTGCTAAACACCCCCGATCAAGAAACAGAAAACCCCCTCCGACGACATAATTTTTTCAACCCTTACGAGTAAAAACCCCATCAAGAAGCTGATTTTCTCCCCCAGACCTTTCCCCTGTCTGCGGGGGAGACCGAGAGGGCGGCGCGCCGGAGGGGACTGGCCCGAGCGTTCCCGTAGAAACGAGGAGGCAGCATGACGAGTGAGCAGTCTGTACCCAGCATCAGATTCGGGGCGTCGTGGTCGACGCAGTTCCGGTTTACGCAGGCGATAGGCCGGGGACTCTCGGAGCTGAAGCGCGTCAATGCGTCGGTGCATGTCCTGGGACCCGGCGGCATGGGCGCGCTGGCCAACGGCGGCGTGGACGTGGTCTTCTCCAAGTGGGTGGTGAATGAGCACCGCTACTCCGGCAAGGGCATCTACGCCGGCGGCAAGCCTGACGATTGGCTGAGGACCATCGCGTGGCTCCCACAAGAGGACCGCTTCCTGTTCGCCATGGCGCCGTGGACCGGCATCGAGTCCTTCGAGCAGCTCGTGGCAGAGAAGCCCGCGCTGCACATGGCCGGCAGCGGCGCGGAGGTGGTGCTGCAGGAGTACGGCTTCAGCTACGCCGACATCGAACGGTGGGGCGGCTCGGTGGGACGGATGGAGCACACCGCGCGCGACGCCAAGGCCCGCTACGACGCCGGCAAGCTCGACGCGTTCTGGGGCGACGGGAGCGCCTACGACTTCTCTGCGTGGCCTTGGGTGGGATCGCGAGGGTACCGCTTCCTCGGCATCAGCGAGGAGGTCATGCAGCGGCTGGAGGCGAAGGGCCTGCGCCGCCAGGTGACGCCCGCCGGGTTCGTGCCCGGCGTCGATAGGACGCTCACCGCGCTGGACGACTCGCACATCGTTCTCACGTGCCGCGCGGACCTCGACGACGAGCTGGCCTATCTGCTGGCGAAGGCAATCGACGATAAGAAGCGGGACATCGAGCTAACGTCCATCCAAATCGACTACGACAACGGCGAGGCCGGAGGTCTGCCGATGATCAGGCCAACGTACTGGTCGTCGCTAACGGGGCCGATCAACCGCCAGTGGGACGAGAACATCGTAGGCGCGCCTCTGCACCCCGGCGCAAAACGGTACTACGAGGAGCAGGGTTACTCATAGGGGATGAGCGTCGCCTGGACAGCAAGCGTTCAGGCGTGGTTTCGCCAAAGGCGGATGGCGAGGTACCCCGGTATGACGATGAAGAGCGCGTCTATGGCCACCCACCAGACGCGCCGGGTCGCCTCGTCCGCCTCCAGGTGCATGAGGCTGCTGATCCAATTGCGGAAGAACACGACGACCAGGAAGACGGTGGCATAGAAGGCGATAGTGGAGAGTATCTCCTCCGCAGAGCCGCTCTTGGAGGCCGCGGCCTCGGTCTTCAGCCGGTATGTCACGACCAAAGCCAACAGCGAGACCACCGCTATCACCCAGCTAAGCATATCCCAGATGGCTCCGACATCCACCCAATCGGCATAGAGCGGACTGCCGACGAACTGGACCAACATCGCAAGCGAACCCAGACCGAACACGGCTGCCACAGGACGGCCCAGCATAACCTCACCTCGTAGAGTGACTTGGAAGGATGTTCACTGCCATTCTAGCCGCCTCCGCTGGCGCGCCCCCTACTCAGGACGCTTGCCGATACGTAGGCGCACCAGCCCGCAATCGCAGAGGTAGTCGGTCCATGCCAGGGAGTCGAGCTCGTTGGGGAGAAGGGGCTGGCCGCGCTCGGAATACGGGACCTCGCGGACGCCAGTAGCCCCGCACTGCTCGCATGGCGGGTCCATACTGAGGCGGCCCTCGCCGTTGATCGTGACGCCGCTCATGGGGCCCACGCGCGGTAGAGCGCGGCCCACTCGGCCATGGATAGGGTCTCGGCGCGGCGCTTGGGGTCGATGGCGGCGGCGGCGAGGAGCGTCTCGGCGTCCCCGGGGGGAATGGCGAGTCCTCCTGCGAGAGCGTTCCGCAGCTGTTTGCGAGGGGCGCTGAACGCGGCGCGGGCGAGCTTGAAGAAGCGGGGCGCGTCGTCGATGCCCTCGGCGAGCCGGTCATAGACTTCAATGGCGACGACGGCAGAGGTCACTTTGGGCGGGGGATTGAAGGAACCGGGACGGACGATGCGAACGATGCGCGGTTTGCCGAACAGCTGCGCGCCAAGGGACGCGAGGGACATGGCGCCTGGCGCAGCGCACAGCTGCTCCGCGACCTCCCGCTGGACGAGGATGGCGGCAGCTATCGGGCGGCAGTCCGATTCGAGGAAGGCGCGCAGAATGGGCATCGCGGCATAGTAGGGCAAGTTGCCGAGGAGCTTGTAGCGACGGCAGCCTTCCAGGAGCACGGAAGGCGCCGTGACGCGGGCGTCAGCCTCGACGACCCGGACGTTCGGGGGCGCCGAGGCCGCCAAGCCGCGGGCAAGCTCCGCGTCGAGCTCAACGGCGATAACCTCGCGGGCGCGCTCAGCCACGACGGCAGTGAGCGATCCGCGGCCTGGGCCTACCTCGATGACGGCGTCGTCCGATCCGACGGCCACGGCGTCCGCGACCGCAGCGAGAATGTTGCGGTCGGTCAGGAAATGCTGGCCCAGGCTCTTCTTCGGGGGGCGCATGAGCAAGGAAGACCTCGACAGGGAACGCGCCGAGGGCGCGAGCGCCCCCGGCGTTGCCCGGCGATGAGGATGAGAGGAGCGGCCGTGCACCCCCCCCTCGAACCGGGGACCCGACGCGTGGTCATAGGATTCGGACTCGAACCAGGCTAGTCTGCGGCGCTCGGAGCACTCCGCTTAGCGCTGCTTCCTTCCGGACCTGACGCGGTTCACGGGACTCCGTCGCGCAGGGCCCGGCTCTCAACATCCGTTTCCGGACCAGAGGCGGCGGGACCGGCCCTCAGGGGAGGAGTTCAACCCCGCTATAGCGGATTTCGGGTGCAGGGCGCCGCTAACTCCCCGTCTAGCACGGCCGTACGCCATCGTAGGCGTCGAGAGGCTGGTGGTCAACGCCGGGACTCCCTCCTCAGCCCTCCCAGCAGCCTCGGCCCCTCACGAATCCCCCAAATCCCTGTTATCCTCTATCGCGCCATGAGCGTCCGAACCGCCGTCATCACCGCCGCAGGGGTTGGGACCCGCTTCCTGCCCATCTCCAAGTCCGTGCCGAAGGAGATGCTGCCGCTCGTCGACCGCCCCGTCATCCAGTACGCCGTCGAGCAGGCGGTGGAGGCGGGGATTGAGCGAGTGGTGCTCGTGACCTCGCGCGGTAAGACGGCGATGGAAGACTATTTCGACCTGGCCCCCGAGCTGGAGCGGACGCTTCGCGATAGGGGGAACGCGAAGCTCGACCCTGTTGAGCGGGTGTCGCGGATGGCGGAGATCATCACCGTGCGGCAGAAGGAGCCCTTGGGGCTCGGCCACGCGGTGATGACGGCGAAGGAGGCGGTCGGCAATGAGCCGTTCATCGTCTATTTGCCCGACGAGATACTCCTAGGCGAGCCGTCGGTCACGCGGCAGATGCTCGATGCGTACGAACAGCTGGGAAGCGTCCTAGGGGTTATCGAGGCCCCGTGGGAGGACGTGTCCCGCTATGGAGTCGTCGAGGGCGAGGCAACCTCCACCCGAGCGACGCGCCTCACACGGTGCGTAGAGAAGCCGCCGCGGGACGAGGCGCCCTCGAACCTGGCGATAGTTGGTCCGTACGTCTTCTCGCCGGCAATCTTCGGCTGCCTGGAGTCGATCACCGCAGGCGCCATCGGCGAGCTTCAGCTGACCGACGGCGTCGACCTCCTGGCGCAACGCGAGCCGGTCCACGCCTACCGGTTCGAAGGAGACCGCTTCGACGCGGGCACGCCGCTGGGGCTCCTGCAAACGTCGGTGGAGATAGCGCTCCGGAGGCCGGAGTACGCCGACGACGTTCGGACGTGGCTCCGGGAACTGGCGGCGCGACTGTAGGGTACGTCAGGCGTGCCGACCGCGCTGTCACTTATTCAACATCATTCTGACAAGTACCCATTGCGCCGTTGCTGCACCCCTGTCTAGGCTGTCGCCTAGGAGGTGGAACGCGCATGAAACGCATCGTTATCTGTTCGGACGGGACTTGGAACACGCCAGGCCAGCCAGCGCCCACGAACGTCACGGGCATTGCCCGCGCAGTGCTGCCGACGGCCTCCGACGGCGCGGCGCAGGTGGTGTTCTACGACGCGGGAATTGGGACGGACGGCGGCTGGCTGACCCGGTTGCCCGGCGGCGTGACCGGAAAGGGCATCGAGAAGAACGTAGGCGACGGCTATCGCTTCCTCATGCACAACTACGAGGAGGGAGACGAGATATACCTGTTCGGGTACAGCCGAGGAGCCTACACGGTGCGCAGCCTGGCCGGGCTGGTCCGCAACGCCGGCTTGCTGCGGAAGACCGAGGCTGACCGTTTCCAGGACGCGTACCGACTCTACCGGCGCTTGGACGCCCCGCCGAGCTCGGAGGAGGCCATCGCGTTCCGGGCCACGTATTCCCACGAGATCGTCATTACATTCATCGGCGTCTGGGACACGGTCGGGGCGTTCGGCATCCCCCTGCGAGGACTGGGAAGGTTGACGGCGGCCCGCCATCAGTTCCACGACGTCGAGCTGAGCAGGGGTGTAAAGCACGGCTACCACGCGCTCGCCATCGATGAGAAGCGGCGCCCGTTCAGAGCATCGCTCTGGAAGGCCAAACCCAAAGCCGGACAGACAGTCGAGCAGGCGTGGTTCGCAGGCGCGCATGGCGACATCGGCGGCAGTTACGGCGACAGCTCACTCGTGGACGGACCGTTCACATGGATGGTGGAGAAAGCCTCGGAAGTCGGCCTAGCGTTCGATGAGGCATGCGTGCGCCGGTCGGTCCACCCCCGTCCGATGGGCGCGCTACGCGATTCGAGGAAAGGGCTCTTCAAGCTGTCGCCGGCCCATCTACGGGTGATCGGCGGGGACGCGACGCAGTCCGTGCACCGGACGGCCCGCGACCGCTTCGAGGCGGACGCGTCCTACACGCCGCGGAACCTGGCGGCGTACTTGAGCAGCCCGGAAGCGCGCGCGTGCGGGGAGGACCATTGGTCCGCTCCCCGGAAAGGGAGGGCCTGACGGTCCGTGATGAGCCTTCGCGGGTTTGTGGCGAGCCCGTCGAACCACGGCGCCCGTAGACCAACCCCATTCCCGGGTTGCAGAGCTCGCCCGCCTACCTATCCATCTTGAGGACAGCGAGGAAAGCCTCTTGGGGGACCTCGACGCGGCCGACTCGCTTCATCCGCTTCTTACCCTCGGCTTGCTTCTCGAGCAGCTTGCGCTTGCGGGTCACGTCACCGCCGTAGCATTTAGCGAGCACGTTCTTGCGGAGGGCGTGGACAGTCTCGCGCGCGATGACCTTGCTGCCGACAGCGGCCTGGATGGGCACCTCGAATAGCTGGCGGGGAATCAGCTTGCGGAGCTGCTGGACGAGCATGCGGCCCTGGTGGTAGGCGCGATCGCGGTGGGTAATCAGGGAGAGGGCGTCGACGAGCACTTGATTGACGAGGATATCGAGCCTAACGAGGGGCGCGACGCGGTAGCCGCTGAAGGAGTAGTCGAGGGAGGCGTAGCCGCGGCTGCGCGTCTTGACCTGGTCGTAGAAGTCGACGAGCACCTCGGCCATCGGAACGAACGCCTCCAAGACCACGCGCGGGTCAGACGAGGGAGGCGAGTCGGCCCCTGTGGGGCGCGCGACGGCGGTGTCGAGGTACTCGGTGCGCTTGAACTCGCCGCGCTTCGCATTGATGAGCTCCATCATGGGGCCGATGAAGCGCGACGGGGTGAGGAGCGATATCTCCAGCCACGGCTCCTCCACCTTCTCTGACTCGCCGCCTGTGGGCAGGTCTGTCGGCCGCGAGACCTCGCGCACGGAGCCGTCGTTCATCGTGACCCTGTAGACGACGCTCGGAGCGGTCACCACTAGGTCCATGCCGTACTCGCGTTCAAGCCGCTCCTGCACGATCTCCATGTGCAGCAGGCCGAGGAAGCCGGAGCGGAAGCCGGGGCCGAGCGCGAGGGAGTTCTCCGGCTCGTACACGAGCGCGGCGTCATTCATCTGCAGGCGTTCGAGGGCCTCGCGCAGCTCGTGGAACTCGCTGCCCTCGGAGGGGTAGAGGCCAGCGAAAACCATAGGCTTCTGCTCGCCGTAGCCGGGGAGCGGTTGGTCGGCGCCTCGACGGGCGAGCGTGATGGTGTCCCCCACCCTACACTCGCCGACACTCTTGAGGCCGGTGGCCAGATAGCCCACCTCGCCGGCGGTGAGGCTGGGAATCTTGGCCATGGTCGGCTTGAACACGCCGACTTCCAAGAGTTCGGCCTCGATGCCCGTCGCCATCATGCGCACCCGGTCCGTCCCCTTGACCTCGCCGTCCACGATGCGGACGTAGGCCATCACGCCTTTGTAGGAGTCGTACTTCGAATCGAATACGAGCGCGCGCAGCGGTTTGCCTGAGTGGGCCTCCGGCGGGGGGACTCGGCTGACGACGGCTTCGAGGAGCTCGCGCACGCCGTGGCCTTCCTTGGCCGAGACCCGGAGCACTTCGTCGGGGGTAAACCCGAAGGCCACACCGAGCTCCTCGATGACGCGCTCCGGCTCGGCCGCCGGGAGGTCGATCTTGTTCACAACGGGAATGATGGCGAGGTCGTGCTCAAGCGCGAGGTACACGTTCGCGAGGGTCTGGGCCTGGATACCCTGGGAGGCGTCGACGACGAGCAGCGCGCCCTCGCAGGCGGCTAGAGAGCGCGACACCTCATAAGAGAAATCGACGTGGCCAGGAGTGTCGATCAGGTTGATCTCGTACTCCTGCCCCCCATAGGTCAGGCTCATGCGGACGGCCTGGGCCTTGATGGTGATGCCCCGCTCGCGCTCGAGGTCCATGGAGTCGAGTAGCTGGTCCTGCATCTCGCGGGCTGAGACGGCGCCGGTAATCTCGAGTATCCGGTCAGCCAGCGTTGACTTGCCGTGGTCGATGTGCGCGATGATGCAGAAGTTGCGGATGCGGGAAGAGTCCACGACTCGATTCTACCAGGCCACAACGGGCGTGACGGGCCGGACGCCTGGATCCCGGCGTTCGCGGGATGATAGGCGAAGAGGGAGGATGGGCCCTAGTTGCCGCCCGAGGCGCCAGCGTCCAGATCGCCGCCCAGGAGGCCGTCCGGAAGCATCTGGAAGAGCTGGGAGAACAGGGCGCCGATATCCTCGGATTCTGCTGCGCTGTTGCCTCGAGGCGTCTGCAGGAACTGGAAGAGGTCCGAGTCCGCTGGCAGCACCAGCGTCGTGTTCCCGCCAAGGAACTCGCGGTAGGCCTCGAGGCTGCGCCGGAAGGCGAAGAAGTCCGGGTCCTGTTCGAGGGCCTCGGCGAGGATGCTAATCGCCTCGGCTTCGCCCTCACCACGCAGTCGGTTGGAAGCCTCGTCAGCCTCGGCGGAGATGACCTCGACCTGCCGGTCCACGTCGGCGGTCTTGGTGAGGAACTCCTCCTCGCCTTGGGCGCGAAGGGCGTTGGCCTGAATCTCGCGCTCGGAGCGCATGCGGGTGAACACCGTCTCGACAATGGAGTCCGGGAAGTCGGCGCGCTTGATACGCACGTCCACGATTTCGACTCCGAACGCCTGTTCCTTGACGCGCGCGTCGACAATCTCCCGCACATTCCGCGTGAGCTGTTCGCGGGCCGCGACGCCGTTCTCGACGATCGGCTCGACGCGCTGGGTGCCATCTGGCAGGGAGAAGGGGCGCCCCCCGATAATCTCTTCGCGCTGCCGCTGGCCGACCTCTTCGCGGAGGGCGGCGACAACAAGGTTGCTGATGCGGGCGCCCGCGGACACTTCGTTCGTCAGCACTTCCCGGAAGGTCCTCGGATCCGTAATGCGATACCTGACATAGGCGTCGACGTCAAGGAATTGGCTTTCGATGTCAGGGAAAGCGGAGGGGGGCACGTCGACGCGGAGCAAGCGCTTATCGAGAGCGTTCGCAGTGTCGATGAAAGGCGCCTTGAACTTCAGCCCCGGCCGGAGCTGCTCAGACTGAATCTCACCGAACCGGGTGACGATGACGTACTGCGTCTCGTCGACGGTGTAAGCGGCCTGCGGCACGATGATAACCGCGGCGACGATGAGAATAATCAGCGGGATTAGGAGGCGCATTACGGTGTGCCTCCTGTTGCTTCAAGGACGCCGGGGATGCTAGGAACGCCGCCGGTGAGCGGCAGGAAGGGCAGTACACCGCCGGTCCCCTGGTCAACGATAAATATGGAGACGCCGGGAAGGATGTCCTCCATCGTTTCTAGGAAGAGTCGTGTCCGCGTGACCTGCTCGGACTGGGAGTACTCGGCAAGGATGGCGAGGAACTCGGCCGCCTCACCACGGGCCCGGGCGATGCGAGCCTCCTTGAATGCTTCTGCAGCCTGGATGGTCTGCTGCGCCGCGCCTTGGGCCCTCGGCACCTGGTCCTGCTCGTAGGCGCTCGCCCGGTTGACTCGCGTCTCTTGGTCGGAGCGGGCGGCGACCACGTCGTCGAAAGCGGCACGGACAGCGTCTGGAGGCGTGACCTCTTGAAGAGCGACCTCCAGTATCTGGATGCCGGAGTCGTAGCCGTCCATCAATTCCTGCAGGAGGGTCTGCGTGTCCTGCTGCACGGCCTCCTTGCCGACGGTAAGGATGTCGTCGACGGAGCGCTGACCCACGACCTGCCGGAGGGCAGCCTCGGTCGCGTCCTTGAGCGTGCGGCCGTCGGGCCTACCTTCGCGGGGATCGCGGTCGGCGTCACCGGGGTCGTCGATCTGGAAGAGGAACTGCTCCAAGTTCGAGATGTTGTACTGAACGACCAGCGTCGCGTCGACGATGTTCAGGTCGCCCGTAATCATGACGGACTCCTGCGGGACGTCGCGGGCCGGCTCGCTGCGGAAGCCGAGCTCCATGGTCTTGGTCTCGAGGACGTTCTCGACATTGCGGGTGCCGATGGGCGCCGGGAAGTACCACTTCAGGCCTGGCGCCTCGGTGCCTTGGAACTGGCCGAAGAGGCGGACAGCTGCCTGCTCGCCGGGCTGAACGGTGTATACGCCGGTGGCTAGCCAGGCAACTAGCAGAAGAGCAATGACGCCAAAGATGAAGAGCCCGCCGCCGGGCAGGCGACCGCGCATGTTGCCCCAATTGGACCTGAGGTTACGCAGTACTTGGTCCGGATCGAATTCCGGTCGGCGTTCGCCGTACATACTAAAGTTAGTTCTCTCGTATCCGCTCGCCCCAGCCTCATCGTCGGCGGGGCACGCCGAACCAGCGGGGGTATGAACGGGCTACGCAAGTGTACGGGGCGCAGGCTGCAGTGTCAACGAGGCTGTAAAGGGCTATGCGTTGACGGTCTGCCTAGGCCGGTGTAGCTTGCGCCATCGCACTCCCAGCGTTGAACGCTAGGGCTCATAACGGAAGAGGACGGAACGGCTCCATGGCATACCGATACGACCTCTACGGCGTCGGCCACGCGATAGTCGACACTGAAGCGCAGGTCGAGGACCTACTCCTAGCCAGCCACGGCGTGGACAAGGGAATCATGACCCTGGTCTCGACGGAGACGCAGGCGCGGCTGCTCGACGGGCTCAACGGACGACCGTTGCATAACGCGGCAGGAGGGTCGGCGGCGAACACGATGGTCGGAGTCGCGCAGCTCGGCGGGCGCGCGTTCTTCGTTGGCAAGATTGGCGACGACATGCAGGGCGCGCTCTACCGCGAGAGCATGGCCGAGGCGGGCGTCGATTTCGAGGTCGACCCCGTCGAAGGCGAGGCGACGGGCTCATGCCTCATTCTCGTGACGCCGGACGGCGAGCGGTCGATGCAGACGAGCCTTGGAGCGTCGTCGCGTCTGGCGAGCGCCGATATCGACACCGACCGGCTCGCGGCCAGCCACATCGCATACGTGGAGGGATACCTCTTCGGTTCGCCAACGGGGGCGGAAGCGGCGGAACTGACGATGCGCACGGCGGCGGCAGCCGGTGCGAAAGTGTCGCTCAGTCTGTCGGACCCCGCCATGGCCACGCATTTCTTGGACCCGTTCAAGCAGGCGGCGAAGCGCTACGTGGACATCCTATTCTGCAACGAGCACGAGGCGGAGATATACGCCGGGGGAGGCTCGCGCGAAGAGCGGCTGCGCGCGGCAGGGGAGGATGCGCCCCTCGTATTCATGACCTGCGGCGGCGACGGGGCAATGGTCTACGATTCGGGGACTATCACGGAGGTTAAGGGGTACACCGTGCCCGTCGTGGATACGACGGGCGCCGGGGACGCCTTCGCGGCGGGAGCGCTCTTTGGCCTGACGCAAGGCATGAGCCCGGTGGACGCCGCTAGGCTTGGCTCCTTCACATCTGCGAGAATCGTGACGCAGCTAGGGCCGCGGCTCACCGAGCCGCTGCGCCATACGATAGATTCGATACTCGAGGGAGCCCATCCGCTCGGCTAGGCAAGAGGAGACGCAGCTATGACCAACCGACACCAACCCTCTAGCCACGCCCAGACGCACGACGTGCCTGAGCAGTGGCAGGAGCAGGAGTTCGTAAACAATTGGGTCGCCCGGGACGACGGAAGGCAGGACGAGCGCGGCCCGATGATCGAAGCGACGGTGAATGCGGCGTCGTTCCCCCTCGATCAGCCGCTTCAGGTGCTGGACGTTGGAGCGGGGTATGGGCTGCTTTCCAAGCATCTACTCTCGAAGTACCCGAAGGCCAAGGTCACGCTCCAGGACGTTTCCGAGCCGATGTTCGAGCACGCCAAAGAGCGGCTCGCGGACTACTCGGACCGCACGTCCTACGTGAACAGCGACTTCTCGCAGCGCGACTGGAGCTCGGGGCTGGGCGGGCCGTTCGACTTTGTGGTGTCGGCGATAGCGATTCACAACATGTACGACGACGACCTGATTTCGAGCATCTACAAGGACATCGCCGACCTAACCGCCGATGGCGGAGTGTTCGCAAACCTGGACTATGCGGCCCAGGCCGGCGGCGTCGACACCCACGTGCAATGGCTGAAGGAGGCCGGGTTCAAGAGCGTCGAGGTGACGCCGCAGACCGACCGAATCGTCCTCCTGAAGGCGGTCCGGTAGCCGCGCCGACGGCAGCCCACTAGCCCCACAGACGCCCGCTGGCGATAGCGGCCCCCTCGGCTTGCGCGCGGAGCTTTGCGAAGACAATCTCCGGATCCATCTTGCCGAAACCGGCGAAGGTGCCGAAGCCGCAGTCCGAGCCTGCGAGGACTCGCTCGCGGCCCACGATGCCCGCGAAGGTCTCGATGCGCTGGGCAACGAGTTCCGGGTGCTCAATGAAGTTGCTCGTCGAGTCCAGCACGCCGGGGATGAGCGCCTTCTCGTCGGGGATCCGGGCGTCCCGCCAGTCCACCCACTCGTGGGAGTGCCGGGGATTGGACGCCTCGAACGAGATAGCCGACGGCTTCGCTCGCAGCACGATGGGCATGATCTTGGCGACGGGGATGTCGTGGTCGTGGGGGCCTTCGTAGTTGCCCCAGCAGATATGCATGCGAACGGACTCGGCGGGAACGTTCGCCAACGCGCCGTTGAGCACGTCGACATGGTGCTCGGCCCGCTTCAGGAACGCCTCTTCGCCTAGGTCTTGGAAGCCCGTGTGGAAGGCCATGGCCAGGTCCGGACAGTCCACCTGCAGGACGAACCCCGCCTCGACAATAGCCTCGTACTCTTCCTTCATCGCCTCGCCGAGCGCGTCAATGTAGCGCTCGTGGGTGGGATAGTAGGCGTTGGGCATGAACACGGAGGCCACTCCAGGGGAGGAAGAGGTTATGAAGGCGTCGGTCACGCCCGCGCCATCCAGGGCGGCCTTGTAGTTCGCGAGGTCCTTCCTCAGCGGCTCACGGTCCTTGACCTCGATCGGCCCCACACATTGAGGCCGGCGCATGGGCTGGGCGCCGGTCATGCGCGCCATCTTCTCCCGAAAGATCGGGTACGGCGCGACATCCAAGTTGAGCCTGCGCTCGCTGTCGCCCTCGAACCCCGTAAGGCGGTCCTTGGCGTAGGTGGAGTAGGCCACCTTGCTCATCTCGCCATCGCTGACAATATCGACGCCCGCCTCTTTCTGTTTGGCCACAATCGCCGCCACGCCTCTCGCCACACGGGCGTCGAGCTCGTCCTCGTCGTAGGGCTCGCCGCGCTCCTTCTCGAGCAGCAGCTCGGCGACATCATCGGGGCGCGGGAGACTGCCGACGTGAGTGGTGAGGATGCGGTCGGTGGAAAGCTTCATGGGAGACGCCTCTAGGGTGAAGGTTGTCGGGTTGCAATCTGGGGTACGAGTAAAAAGTTGCCGGGCGAACTTTTCGTTACGAGTAAAAAGTTGTTGGGTTATACAGTCGATTACGAGTAAAAAGTTGTTGGATTTGCCCTGCGAGACGGGTGTTTCACAAGTTTTTTTCGTGGCCGTGGCCTGCTTCCCGGCTCAAGAAAGTTGTTGGTTTCGAAATCTTGTTTGCGTTCCCATTTGGCCAGCGCGGGGTTGGGGGATTGGGCTCGTCCGGGCAGGGGGATAGCAGCCCTCCATAGTAGGGGGCCAGCAGGGGATGTGGCAATGGGCAAGTGTCGCGGCGCCACTGCAACTCGCATTATGCGAAGGCCTCAGCAGGAGTAAGGAAGTCGGAGGAGGGCGAGATGCGCCTATAATCGCGGCATGGTCGAGTCCGAGCGAATCGAGGTGCGTATCGTCGCCAGAGACGAGGACTGGCAGGCGGCGCTCACGGTGCGCCGCGAGGTCTTCATCGTCGAGCAGGGCGTGCCGGCCGAACTCGAGCACGACGATTCGGACGCGACCGCTATCCACGTCGTGGCGAGCTGCGACGGCGAAATCGTCGGGACGGCCCGTCTGACACGAGACCACGAGACGCGAATCGGGCGCGTGGCCGTGCTGCCTCCGCGCCGACGGCGCGGCCTTGCGGGGCTGATGCTGGCCGCATTGGAGGCGGAGGCCCGGAGATTGGGCCACAACGAGGTCAGTTTGCACTCCCAGAGCTACGTGCAGTCGCTGTATGGCAAGCTCGGC
>CBDFLP010000009.1:0-28728 GCA_965249325.1 Dehalococcoidia bacterium
CGTGTACCGTATCTCCCGCGGACTGATTGGAAACGGGACTGCCGAGGCGCTGATCGCAGTCGACACTCCATAAGGAGATCCTCGCATGGTAAGCCGTCTGTTGGACCAGATCGATGCGCCGAGCGACCTGAAGCCCCTGACGAGGGAAGAGCTGGCTCAGGTGGCGGAAGAGGTCCGAGAGACCATCATCTCCGTGATAACCGAGCGGGGCGGTCACTTGGCGTCGAATCTGGGCGTCGTCGAGCTTACTCTGGCGCTTCACCGCGTTTTCGACAGCCCCATCGACCGCATCGTCTGGGACACGACCAACCAATGCTACGCGCACAAGCTGGTGACGGGCCGGCGCGACGAGTTCCAGGACATCCGTCTGGAGGGCGGGCTGTCCGGGTTCGGGGAGCCGAGCGAAAGCCCGCACGACACTCTGGCCGCTGGCCACGCCGGCACGGGCCTCTCGATAGCTCTGGGCATAGCGCAAGGCGCAGCCAACCGCAGGGCGGACTCGTGGACCATTGCGGTGGTGGGCGACGGGGCAATGACGTCGGGCTCCAGCTTCGAAGCGCTGAACAACATCGTGCATCTCAACCCGGAGAAATTCATCGTCGTCCTGAACGACAATGGGATGTCCATTTCCGAGAACATCGGCTTCCTCACCAACTGGCGCAAGCGCGTCATCACCCATCCTGAGTACCAAGCGATGATCGGGCGCATGAAGGCCCTCTCGAAGAGGGCGCCTATGGGCGACATGGTCTACCGGCTCGTCAGGCGGTTCGGCGGCGGCCTGAACAGCATCATCGTGCCCACCACATTCTGGACCGAGATGGGATTTCAGTACCTGGGTCCCGTTGACGGCCACGACCTCAAGCAGCTCGAACAGACGCTCAGCCAGGCCAAGGCGTCCAGCGGCCTCGTGCCTCTCATCCATGTCGTCACTCACAAGGGCCACGGCTATGAGCCCGCCGAGGACGACCCCATTCGGTTTCACCAGCCGAGCTCGCCTCTGGGAGCGTCGACGGGAGCGCCCACTTACTCGAAGGTGTTCGCTCAGACCATCCAACGCCTCATGCGCGAAGACGAGTCCGTCGTGGGCATCTCCGCGGCGATGCTGGAAGGCACTGGCCTGGAGGAAGTCAGGGGCGAATTCCCCGACAGAGTCTTCGACGTCGGCATCGCGGAGCAACACGCCGTCAGCATGGCGGCGGGCATGGCCTCCGCCGGCCTCAGTCCTTTCGTCTCCATCTACTCCACCTTCCTCCAGCGTGCGTTCGATCAGGTCGTGCACGACGTTTGCCTGCAGAACCTGCCGGTGACGCTGATCGCCGATCGCGCAGGCATCGTTGGCGAGGACGGCAAGACCCACCACGGCGCTTTCGATATTTCGTACCTGCGATGCATCCCCAACGCTGTCGTCGCGGTCCCCGCGGACGAGAACGATCTGCAGCATCTCGTCTATACCGCGTTACAAGCACCAGGGCCCTTTCGCCATCCGGATACCGAGAGGGGCCGCCACCGGCGCGCCGCTCGACAAGAACCTCCGGGAGCTGCCGCTCGGACGCGGCTCCGTGGTCCGGGAGGGCAGGGACGTCGTTATCTTCGCCCTGGGCAAGCCGGGCAGCCCAGCCGTGGAAGCGGCGGACAAGCTGGCTGAGTACGGCATCGTGTGCGGCGTCGTGAATCCCCTCTTCGTAAAACCCCTCGACGTCGACCTGCTATCGGACGCGGCCCGTAGCACACGGCGCATCGTCACCGTGGAAGAGAAACGTCCTCGCCGGAGGGTTCGGCTCCGCCGTACTCGAGGCGCTTGCCGAGGCCGGGATGGAGGACGTGTCGGTCCACCGCATCGGTTTCCCTGACTCTTTCATCGAGCACAACACCGCTGCCGCCCAGAGGCATCTGCTGGAGCTCGACGCAGAGGGCATCACCCAGCAGGTGTTGAACGCCTTCTTCCCCGACGCGTCGCCGCAAGAGAATCGAAGGCCGGTTAACCGCGAAGCTGCGGCCGGGTAGTCGCGGAACCCACGCATCGGTCTAGGGGATAGGTCTGATGGTTTCCTCCGAACGCCGAGTCTCGGCTCTCGTCGAACGGTACACCGCCGATGTAAGGCGGCAGATCCGACGCTCCGCGCCCGACTCCGAGACCGGCTTCTTCGGCATTCTGCGCTATCACCTCGGGGTGGCAGGACCGCAACGGAAATCCCGCCGACGAGGACGCTGGCAAGGGACTGCGCCCCGCGCTCGTCCTTGCGTCCTGCGAGATCGCCGGCGGCGATTGGCATGACGCCCTCCCTGCCGCAGCGGCGCTGGAGCTGATTCACAACTTCTCCCTGCTCCACGACGACATCCAAGACCAAGACACGACGCGGCGCGGACGTGCGACAGCGTGGACGCTGTTCGGCGTCCACGAGGCCATTGCCGCCGGCAACGCCATGCGCGTCGTAGCCGACCGGACGCTCCAAGCGCTGTCGGAGGCCGGTCTGGCGCCGTCCATCGTCATGGCGGCGTCTGTCGCGCTAACGTCTCGCTATCTAGAAATGATCGAGGGCCAGTACCTCGACATGTCCTTCGAGGACTCCGATGAGGTCACTACCGACGCCTACCTTGACATGATTTCGCGCAAGACGGGCGCGCTCATCGACTGCGCCATGTACCTTGGCTCGCTGCTGGCCACCGGCGACGCCAAGACGGCGGAGGCATTCGGCGCGTGCGGCCGGAAGCTCGGCCTCGCATTCCAGGTGCGCGACGATCAGCTCGGCATCTGGGGGAACCCGGCGGCGACGGGCAAGCCGGTAGGCTCCGATATCAGGCGCAAGAAGAAGAGCATGCCCATCGTCTATCTCTTCCAACAGGCGGACGCCGCGCAACGCGAGTGGCTCCGGACCGCTTACGCCGCGGAGGAGGTGGCGGGCGACGACGTCGAGCGCGTTCTTAGCCTGCTCGGCGATCTCGACGGGGAGAAGGTCGTTCGGCAGACTGCGGTCGACCAAGCCTCCGGCGCCATGGGCGCGCTCGACGGCCTTCCGCTCGACCCCGAGGCGAGGGAGAGCATCCGGGCGATGGCGGACTATTTCGTCACTCGCGACAAGTGAGGCATAATGCCCCTACTGACCTAGATTGGCGAGGGGCGGCGCCCGAGTCGCGCGGCCGTAGGCCCTACCCCTTGCCGGAGCAAGCGTGGCAACGCATCGCGTCATGGGCGAGCCGCTCGGCCTGCACGAGGCATACGCCTACTGCGAACGCCTAGCCAAGGCCCACTACGAGAACTTCACCATCGGCTCGCTGCTGCTGCCCCGCAGGGTGAGGCCCTACTTCTACGCGGTCTACGCCTTCTGCCGCCACACTGACGACCTCGGCGACGAGGCTGAAGGCGACCGGCTGGCCCAGCTCAGCGAGTGGGAGGAGGAGCTTGGACAAGCCTACGACGGCCAGCCGTCGCATCCGATTATGGTCGCGCTCCAAGACGCCATCCGCCGTTTCGACATTCCCGACGCGCCGTTCCGCAAGCTTATCCAAGCGAACCGCATGGACCAGGGCGAGGTCCGATTCCCCACGTACGACGACCTTCTGCACTACTGCGACCACTCGGCGAACCCCGTCGGGCGCATGGTGCTCTTCGTGCTTGGCGACCGCTCCGAGGAGAGCCATCGTCTGTCCGACGCGACCTGCACTGCACTTCAGCTGGCCAACTTCTGGCAGGACGTGAAGCGGGACTACGACATGGGCCGCATCTACCTGCCGCTGAAGGACATGGCGCGCTCCGGCTACTCCGAAGAGGACTTGGCGGGGAGCGTCGTCAACGACAACCTGCGCGGGCTGATGGCGTTCGAGGTGGACCGCGCCCAGCGGCTGTTCGAGCAGGGCTACGCCCTCATCGAGCGCCTCGAAGGCCGGTTCAAGCTCGATATCGCCCTATTCACCAAGGGCGGCATGAGCATCCTCGAGTCCATACGCCGCCAGGACTACGACGTGCTGACGAACCGTCCTGTCGTCACCTCCGGCCGCAAGCTATGGCTCATGGCGTCCACAGCCATGCGGCTGGCGCTGCGGAGGGCCGCGTGACCACCGCCCCCGCCATCACCGCCGCCTACGACCACTGCCAGGCGGTCACGAAACGGGAGGCGCGCAACTTCTACTTCGCCTTCGTTACTCTGCCCGCCAGGCGGCGCCGCGCTATCTACGCGGCCTACGCCTTCGCCAGGCTTGCGGACGACATTGCAGACGGCGACGCGTCGAGCTCCGACAAGGCCGAGCAGCTCCGCGAGCTGCGCGCGGGCCTCCGGCAGGCGTTTGCGGGACAGCCCCACGGACCTGTCCTGCTCGCGCTATCCCATGCGTCGGACGAGTACGGCATCGACTCCGCACTCTTCGAAAGGCTCATCGACGGCGTCGAGATGGACCTCACGCCGCGCCGATACGAGACATTCGACGAACTGCGCGAGTATTGCTACCACGTTGCATCGGTGGTCGGGCTCATCTCCATCGAGATTTTCGGCTACACCGACCCGCGCGCCCCGGCCGCAGCGGTCGACCTGGGTCTCGCCATGCAGCTCACCAACATCATTCGGGACATCCGAGAGGATGCCGAGGCGGGCCGGGTCTATCTCCCTCAAGAGGACTTGCGGCGGTTCGGCTACACCGAGGACGACCTGATGCATGGCCTCGTGAACGACGCCTTCGTCGAGCTGATGCGCTTCGAGGCCCAGCGCGCCCGCGAGTACTTCCGGTCGGGCGAGACGCTGCTGGCCTACCTCGCGCCCCGGTCGCGCGCGTGCCCGGCGGTCCTCCATGGCCTCTACAGTCGGCTGCTCGACCGCATCGAGCAGCGCGGCTTCGATGTCTACGGCGAACGCGTGCGGCTCTCCTCAGTGGAGAAGCTGCGTATCATGGCCAAGCTTTGGACAACGAGCCTGCTCCCACGCAGCAACCCCAACTAGACAGTGTCGTCGTCGCCGGTGGCGGCATGGCCGGCATGGCCGCGGCCTGGCGTCTGGCCTCCGCCGGCTACCGCGTCACCCTCGTCGAGCGGCGGCCCTATCTCGGCGGCCGCGCGTATTCCTACGTCGACCGCGAGACGGGCGTGCAGGTCGACAATGGCCAGCACGTCTTCATGGGCTGTTGCACCGCCTATATCGACTTCCTGCGCGCCATCGGGACGCTCGACCGAACGGTCAAGCAGGACAGGCTGCGCGTCGAGGTTCGTAGCCCATCGGGAAAAGTGGGCGTGCTCTCCGCCGCTCCTCTCCCCGCTCCGCTCCATCTGTTTCCATCGTTCCTGCGCTACCCGCACCTTGGCTGGCGCGACAAGCTCCGTGCGTCGCCCGCGCTGTTGCGTATCCGGATGGAGCGCAATCCCGATAGGGACGAGCTGCGGGACATGTCTTTCCAGGACTGGCTGCGCCGGAACGGCCAGTCTGACCGGGCCATCGCTAATTTCTGGGACCTCATCATTGTGCCCACGCTCAACGACGCATCACGCGACGTGTCCGCCAGCATGGCTTTCACGGTCTTCCAGGTGGCGCTGCTCAAGGACGCCCACGGCGCCGACATCGGTTTCGCGCGGTCTGGCTTGTCGGACGTCATGGGTGACGTTGTCGAACGTCGTCTGCGCGCTTTGGGCGTCGACCTCGTGCTCGGCCGCACGGTCGAGCGTCTGGCGTCGGACGACGGCGCCGTTGCAGGAGTCGTGCTGGCTGGCGGCGACGTGCTGACCGCCGACTGGTGCATTGTGGCGCTACCGCCGCAAGCCTTCGTCGATGTCCTGCCGGATGGCCTGCGCGACGGCTCGCCGCTGGCGGCTGCCGCGAGCCACACCTTCGCGCCGATCGTCAATCTGCATGTCTGGTACGACCGTCCTGTCGCCGATTTCGAATGGGCGGCGTTCGTGGATAGCCCGCTGCAATTCGTGTTCAACAAGACGCGCATCGCCGGACTCCCAAGCCCCGGCGACTACCTGACCGTCTCGCTGAGCGGGGCTTGGGAGTGGTGGCCGCTGTCGAAGGACGAGCTGCGCGAACGTTTCACTCAGGAGCTGGCGCGGGCGCTGCCCCTCGCGCGCGACGCCACGGTCGAGCGGTTCGCCATCGTGAAGGAGCAACGCGCGACGTTCCGTTCGCCGCCCGGCGGACCAGCCAACCGCCTGCCGACGAAAACCCCGCTTCGCAACCTGATGCTGGCCGGCGATTGGACCGACACCGGCTGGCCGGCAACGATGGAGGGCGCGGTGCGAAGCGGCAATGCGGCAGCCGACGCAATCATGGCGGCGCGCCGATAGTCGGCGCACTCAGCGAAGGCGGACTCGCGGGTCACTCCGGCTCGACTTGGCTATCGAGGTAGTTCTTCACTTCCGACTTCTGCACGCCCAGGTACTTGGTCCCCGGGAACTCGCTGGCCAGATCGTCCCAGAACTCCTTCTTGATCTCCTCTGGGTAGATGACCATCCCGTCCATCTCGTCTCTCCGGACGAACCTCGCGTCCTTGATTATGTGGTCCACGTCGAAGATGCCGGAGTTGCTCCCCGCCGCAGGAGTCCCTGAGTACGAGTCCGCTATGAAGAACACCTCGCAGTGGTGGAAGCCCGGCTCTACGAACTCTCGGATGTAGGCGATCCTGCCGAGCTCGACCGACACCCCCGTCTCTTCGAGGGTCTCGCGTTTGGCGCATTCGATGAGCGGCTCCTCATCCTCCACGCCGCCGCCAGGCGGGACCCACCAAGGTTGCCCGCTCCTAATCTCGTTGTGCTGGTGTTTGACGAGAAGAACTGAATCGCCTTCCACCACTATCGCCGCCGCCCGGATTCTGTGTCGCATCTGCTCCCTTGCCTAACGCCCGGCCTCCCGTCTGCCCTATCCCTCCCATCATGGGGGACGGCCGGGAGAGGAGGCAAGCGCCTCAATTCGTGGGATAGGTGAAAGTATTTCCCAGCATGTTCCTTGCAAAGCCCAGCGAGTCGAATTGCATACGGCTGCCCATGAGCCGGTCTGCTGGGTGGCATCGAAGAAAGATCGCAATCCCATGTTGCTAGTTTACATTGCGGCTGAAATCAGTAGACTCCGGGAATTACACATCAAAATCCTCTCCACACGCCCGCTTTCCTCGGTGCGTTCGGACTTGCTTGAGATGACGAAATGAATCCCACTGAGAGTGGCCTGCACCAGCTGTTCAGGGCTCAGGCCGCGGAGACCCCAGGCGACGTGGCTATAGTTTTCCGCAATGAGCGGACAACTTACGCTCAACTGGACCAAGCGACAAATGCGCTGGGCGCCTATCTTCAACGTTGTGGCGTATCAACTGACGACCCCGTGGGCATATTCATGGATACTTGCCCGGAGTACATCGTGGCAAGCATCGGGACTTTGAAGGCTGGCGCCGCCTTCATGCCAATGTCCCTTGACTCCCCAGAACCCTTGCTCCGTTCCATCGTGTCCCAATCACAGCCCAAGGTGATAATCACCAAGACACGGCACTTGTCCCGGTTACGTCAAATCACCAGTACGCACTTACTACCCGTTGACGGCGACTCACACTGGAGGGACTTCAAGGCAGAAACCCCTGAGGCCGACCCTGGCGGCGATAGCTTGGCCTTCATCCCATACACTTCCGGCACGACCGGAGACCCAAAGGGAGTAATGCTGACCAGCGACTCCGTCATGTCGTCCTACTTTGCCAGGTACAAGTTCAGCTCTTACCAGTCCGGAGACCGGGTTGCTTGCAACGTCTTCTTCCCTTGGGAGTTCCTCCGTCCCCTGTTGAAGGGGGGAACGGTATACGTGATCCCTGATGAAATTGTCTTCCAGCCTCGTGCCCTCGCCGCGTTTATCTCAGAGCGCCAGATCTCTGAAATTCTGTTCACTCCCTCTCTATTGCAGGGAGTCTTGAACTCGGCAGACGATAAACTCTTACGCGCCCAGCTGTCCTCACTACGAGTGATCTGGTTGAATGGCGAGGTAGTCCCAACAAGCCTCTTGAAGCTTGCCATCGACGTCTTGCCCGACTCAGCCCGTGTGTTCAACACGTATAGCATTAGCGAGACCCACGATGTTTGTACCGTTGATTTGACGGACTTGCGCCTGGACGGAATGGATGTGTGCCCGGTGGGTCTGCCGATGGACGGAGTGACGGTCCGAGTGCTCCCGGAAGGGGAATCCACTCTTACCTCACAAGGCGCCGGCGAGCTATTCATCGGCGGCAGGGGAGTGGCGCAGGGTTACTTGAAGAGGCCCGGCCTGGATGCCCAGAGTTTCGTCCGCTGGAATGGGGAGAGGTATTACGCCACCGGCGACCTGACTAGAGTCGATTCGCAAGGCATGACTACAATCATCGGCCGGAACGATTCGATGGTCAAAATCAGGGGTTACAGTGTCTACTTGGGCGCCATTGAGGAAACGCTCAGGAAGCATTGTGACGCGGCAGATGCCGCTGTGTTGGCTGAAACGGTAGACGACACCAGCAAGCGGCTCGTGGCCTACGTTGTCCCGACGCCGCAAGCGGCATGGAAGGTCGATGCCAGGAGCGGGACAAGCAAGGACCTGCGGACTATGTTGGAGCGATATCTGCCGTTCTACATGGTGCCCAGCCATTTCGTGCAGCTGGAAGCGCTTCCGATAAATCAACAGACAGGCAAACTGGAACGAAAAGCCCTTCCGGCAACGCGGGTAGCGAGGCTCGGAGTGGAAGAGAGAAAACCGCTTCCAAAGAATGCCACCGAGGAAGAGCGCCGCCAAGCTTTGCGAGAGCTATGGGGCGAGGTCCTAGAGGTCGACGGCGACTCACTGGAGGATGATTGGAACTTTTTTGATCTCGGCGGTCATTCTCTGGCGGGCCTGGAAATCACCCTTGGTATTGAACGGGTGCTTGGGACTGAACTCAGTGGCGCTGAGGTTTATGAATACCCAACCATTGGCGAGTTGGCGGCATACCTGCAACATCGAGGGCCCGATATGGAATCAAGAGTTTCCCTTGCCGAAGACTCGATACTAGACCCGGAAATCTCACCGAAGGGCGTCGTGAGGAGGACGCGCTTGAGCGAAGCGTCTTCGGTCTTGGTCACGGGCTCAACAGGCTTCCTGGGGGCCTTCTTGCTTGACGAGTTGCTGCGCACCACCGGAAAAGACGCCCGGTTCTACTGTCTCGTAAGGGACCAGACTTCAAGGCGAGAAAGGCCCGGGAACCGGGTGTTGGAGACTTTGAAGTTCTATGGCCTGGCTGGTCAGTCTGAGGAAAGCCGGATTATCCCGGTCCCGGGAGACCTCACTCAACCCTGTATGGGACTGACATCTGGCGAGTATTGGGAACTGGCGGACAAGATAGACCTGGTATTTCACTGCGCCGCCTCCGTCAACTATGCCTATCCCTATTCCGCGGCCAAGTCCCACACCGTCGGAGGGACATTGGAGATGCTCAAGTTTGCCTGCGCCGCCACAATACCAATTCAATACATTTCATCTAATGGCGTCTTCCCGGGAGGAGACGATGCTCCTTACCTGGAAAATAGCCATATTGACGGCTTTCTGGACAGAATGGAGGGAGGCTACAACCAGGCCAAGTGGGCTGCGGAACGGCTCGTATGGCAGGCCGTCTCTCGAGGGCTACCGGTGTGCATCTTCCGCCCGGGCAACATTGGGCACCACAGCGCTACGGGCGCAGTCAATCCGAATGACTTCCTGTCCCTGATAGTCAAAGCCTGTGCCCGCTTGGGGTGTGCTCCCCTTGCGCCAGGCTGGTCCTTTGAAATGACCCCAGCCAACTTCCTCGCAACCGCTATCACGAAACTCGCCGACAATGCGAACCACTTCGGAAAGGTCTACAACGTGGTCCAACAGGAACCCGTCCCCGCCGACCACGTTTTCGCCCACATGGAGAGCCTGGGATACGTGTCAGAGCGTGTTCCAATAGGGGAGTGGAAGGCAAGACTGGAAGATAAGGCCGATCGCGATGAGGACATGGAATCGAAAGTCCTGGTCCGGTCCCTGGAATCAGTCAAGCCGTACCTGGCCGATTCCAGCGTCTATGACATCAGGCAGTTCGTCAAGGCCCTTTCGGAGGTTGGTCTAACGATGCCGGCTGTTGACGCAGACTACGTGACCAGCTTCTTGAGGAAGTAACAAAAAAGGGTTGGACGTTCGCACAGGGTGGCCTTGCCGTTATCCCCGTTAGCGTGTGCGCAGGGTGAACCTGCGCCGAGTGGAATGGTCAGTGAATGGTGGGCGGTAGAGGACTCGAACCTCTGGCCTCCGCGATGTCAACGCGACGCTCTAACCAACTGAGCTAACCGCCCCGGCCCTATTTCGAGTATAGGGCCGCCCACAGGGGCGAGTCCAGCAAGAGAGGCACCGCGCGGACCCCCTTGTCGGAGCGAGCTCGGGGCTGAACGCACTACCGGCAGGCACCATACTTGCCCATAATGGAGTTATGGCGACCTCGACCCGACCTGCTCGGTTTGGGCGGTCCTTCTGGCTCGGCGCCGTTCTCCTAGGCATCGGAGGGCTGCTGCTCGTGGCGGCGGGCGCGTACTACGGCTATGGCTTGTTCGCGGCCCGCGGGTTCGACGACCTGGTAACCGTGAACCCCGGCGTGACGGAAGTGCTCGAGCCGCCCGCCCGCGAAGACCCTCAACAGGCGACGCCGACCCCACAGCCCCTAGCCGCAACGCCCACGGAGCCGGGGGAGTCGCCGTCGCCGTCACCTCAGCCTACGGCTACTGCTCCCCAACGCCCTGCGCCCGAGCTCCAGGAGCTCTATCCCGGCTCGCTGATGCCAGCGCGACAGTGGGCGGACCCGCGGGGGACGATTGCGCTCGCGCAGCCAGACCTCGACGGCTTCACCCCCCTGAGCAGCCAAGGACAGCCGCTCATCAGCGGCAGCGTCGGCAGGGCCGAGCGCATCATCATCCCCCAGTTGCACATCAACTCGGCAGTCGAGGAGCTGGGCATCAAGAACCTGGCGTCGAGCGCGGAGTACGAGACGCCCAAGTTCGTCGTCGGCCATATCCCCGCGACGCCCAATCCCGGCTCGGAGGGCAACGGGTGGTACTTCGGCCATCTCGAAAGCCCGGTGGGCGGGGAAGGCAACGTCTTCGCTAGCCTTCCTCGTGTGCCGGACCTTCTTCGCAACGGCGAAGACGTCCACGTGATCCTGCATTCGGATGGGCGCGACTACCTCTACTCCATTAGCAGCACCGACCTCCTCCACAGGGACGAGCTTGCGCTCTACGGCTCGGACGACGCCCGCGTGACTCTCGTGACCTGCTTCCCACGCCTACGGTACGATCATCGACTGCTGGTGACCGGCCAGCTGATCGGGTTCAGGGATGCCGCTCCCGCCTAAATCCGGAGCATCCTCCCGTAGCCTGCGGTAATCTAATTGGCAATGGCGATGCGCGCGCGCTCCCAACGCTCGTTCCTCTGCATGGCGACTGTGGCCATCACGGTCGCGCTTGCGCTCGCGGCATGCGGAACGCCCACTCCGACGCCTATCCCCGCCTTGCCGGACGTCGCGACGCCAACCCCCAACCCCACCTCCCCGCCCTCGGAGGCGCCCTCAGACGTAGCCCCTACGCCGACCCCTGTTTCCGGCGACCCACCCACGCCCGAAGGCGCGCCCGATCCAACCCCCACTAGCCCTCCCCCGCCCCCTCCTCAACCCACCCCACAACCCACCGACGGGGCTGGAGGAGCAGACCCCATTCCGCCATTGCCGCCCGCTCTCCCCATCGACACGTCAACGGCCGTCCCCGCCCAAACGCCGACGCCCACTCCTCAGCCTCCCGTAGACCAGGGAGGAGACGTCGGCGCTCTCCCGCCAACGCCGCCTGCGTCCGAGCCCACCCACACGCCAACGCCCGAGCCCACGCACACACCCACCCCTGAGCCCACGCACACGCCAACGCCCGAGCCCACTCACACGCCCACCCCGGAGCCCACACACACGCCGACTCCCGAGCCGACCCACACGCCGACCCCGGAGCCGACCGTCGCCGCCGGTTGGCGCACCGACGTCTCCATCGGAGCGACGGTCGGCGCGCGGGCAACTGACGCCACGCTAACCCTAGCCGACGGCTCGACGGCGACGATTCAGGAGGTGAGCGGCGGCAAGCCCCTCCTGCTCTACTTCTTCGCTACGTGGTGACCGACCTGTCGCGCCGAGTTTCGGACGCTCAAGACCCTCTACAACGACTACCGCGACGACGTAGTCATCCTGGCCGTGGCGTGGAACGAAAACGCGTCAACCCTGGGAAGTTACGCGTCGGCGCAAGGCCTTGAGTGGGTATTCGGCGAAGGACCGTCGAGCCTCGCGCGCGACTACCGGGTGTTTCAGCAATCCAGCAAGGTCGGCATCGGGGCCGACGGCGTGATTATCCTGAGCCAGGGCTACGGGAGCGGCGGCAGCAATTACTGGCGGGGCGTGCTCGACCAATTGAGAGGAGCAGGCGCCTAGCCTATGATGAAGGGCGTGAACGCACTCTCCCGCATCCGCCCCGCGACTGCGGTGATGGCCCTCACCGTCGCCCTCTTCCTCGCTGCGTGCGGCGGCGCGGACGAGCCCACTCCCACTCCGACCCTAGCCCCGCCGGACCCTACCCCCACGCCGACTGACGCGCCGACCGGTGCCTCCGGCGGCGAGACCTCGAACGCAGGCGGCGGATGGCTGATGACCGGAAACCTCGGCGGACGGGTGGGCAACTCGTCTCACAACCCCATCCTCACACTCCGCGACGGCTCGATGGAGACGCTCGAAGAGGCGGCGGGCGGCAAAGCCGTCCTGTTGTACTTCTTCGAGACGTGGTGACCGACCTGCCGCGCCGAGTTACGGACGCTTGACACAATCTACCCGGACTACCAGGACGACGTGGCGCTCATCGTAGTCGGTTTCGGGTCTTCCGCCTCCCTCGATACGGTCGCCGAGTACCAGGATCAGCACGGGTTCCCTGGCGCGTTCGTCGTGGGCCCTCCCGAGATGGCGCCGCAGTTCGGGATACGGGCGCAGGCGACCAAGGTCGGCGTCAGCGCCGATGGCGTAATCACCTTCAACTCAACGTCCGGCGGTGGCGGCGAGGCGGGATGGCGCGAGCGTCTAAGCGGGCTCGCGGCCGGCTGAACTGCCGGAAGGCCCGCTGACTGCCGCAAGGCCCGGCCGACTGCTGCAAGGCCCGGCCGACTGCTGCAAGACAAAGAGAGGGGCTGTCTGGCTGAAAGCCTCGCTCCCAGGTAACATTTAGTGCGTTGTCCCGCTTCATCCTTCTCCCTCATCGAACGCCTCTCGGCGTCGCCCTCCTTGCCGCGCTGCTCGCGCTGACCGCTGCCGCATGCTCGCCGGACGAGCCAACGCTCGAACCCCTGAACCAAGCGCCGTCGCCCTCGATTGACGAGGCGAGCTTGCGCGAGGGCGAGGCGTACCGCGAGATCGACGACGAATGGGCCCCCGAGCGTTCGCTCCTCGACCGCATAGCTGCGGAGGCGCGGGCCGAGGGCGGAGTGCATTGGACCGGCTATGACCAGGGGCAGATCGACGCATGGTGCGACGGCTTTACCGCGGAGTTGGACGTGCCGTGTACGGGGCGCGCGGTGAACGCGGGGCAGATCGTCACGACGCTCGCATCGGAGCGCCAGGCTGGCGCCGCCGTCACCGACGTCGTCTATCTTTCGATGTCGCAGATGGCCCAGTACTTCGACCGAGGCCTCGCGGCGAGCGTAGATTGGGGGAGCATGGGCGTTCCCGAGGAGCGGACGTGGTCCGGGGGCGACGCGGGCAACGCGGTCGGCGTCGTCCAGAGCCAGTACGCCCACTTCGTGAACACAAACTTGGTCGACCCCGGCGACGTGCCGAAAACCGTCTTCGATTGGCTCGACCCCCAGTGGGAGGGCCTCGTTTGCGCTCCGGACTTCCTGCTGCGCGCAGGAAACGGCTTCCTTGGCCTGTGGTACGACCCTGACACGATGGTCGAGCTCCACAAGCGAATGCTCGACACGCTGGACGTGGTGGTGACGGACGACTGCGACCCCTTGATCGTTTCGGGCGAGCGGCCGCTTATGTACATGGGATACGGAGCGCCCCACACCCTTCTGGGCACGGGGTACGTGGAGCCCTTCTGGAACCCGGGGCTCGGCGTCAATCTGTTCAGCCACGCTGTCGCTGCGGACGCCCCCCATCCCCAGGCTGCGCGGCTCTTCGCGGCGTGGACCTCGTCGCCTCAGGCCTCCAAGCTCTCTTGGGAGACTTTAGGCCAGGGCTGGCCCGCATTCGGGCATGGGCCGGAGGAGCTGGTGAGCGGACGGTTCGCCGACCTGCAGCTGGTCTACGAGAGCCCAAGCACGTTCCGCGTCCGCGGCGAGCGTACGGGCTACTTCCAGGAAAACGTATTCGGCGCGGGCCGCTGACGGCTATCCTCCCCAAGCCCCGTCTACGGGCGCCTGGTCCTCTCCACCGCCTAGGGGAAGTGTCTGGTCCTCTTGTATGTTGTCGGAGATGGCGGGGCAGGCCGTTGTCCTCTCGGTTGGAAGAGACCGTGGGAGAGCGAGGTCGCCCCGCCGCCCCCACCAGAGAGCCCGAACAGTTGCCGGGGCCAGAGCGAGCCCGCATCGCACAAGGACGGGCCAAGCAGGAGGAACGAAGTGTCTACTGTCCCTCAGAACGTGTTCGTCGGCATCGATGTCTCCGGGGACTGGCTGGACGTCGCCGTCCGGCCCACCGGCGCCGCGTGGCGCGCGGCCCAGAACGAGGACGCCATCGATGAACTGGTCCGGCAACTCGACGCGTTGCGGCCCCGGCTCATCGTCATGGAAGCCTCCGGCGGGTGCGAGCGGTTGCCGGCCGCTGCCCTCGCTGTCGCTGGCCTCCCCGTCGCCGTGGTGAACGCCCGCCACGTGCGCGAATTCGCACGGTCCCAGGGGAAGCTGGCCAAGACGGACCGGCTCGACGCGGCGGTGATTGCCCACTTCGGCGAGGTCAGTGAACTCCAACCGCAACCGCCGGTCCCCGCAGAGGCGCGGGAGCTCGCAGCCCTCGTGACCCGCCGCCGCCAGGTCGTCCGCATGCGGACGGTCGAACTGCAGCACCGGAAGCAAGCGGTCCCTGTTGTGCGGCGCGGGATCGACCGGGCAATCGCCTTCTACAATCAAGAGTTGGAAGAGATCGATGAAGACCTGACGCGGCGGCTGCGGGAGTCGCCGCTCTGGCGGGAGCGCGACGAGCTGCTGCGCAGTGTGCCGGGCGTGGGGCCGGCGCTCACCTTTACCCTGCTGGCGGGCCTGCCCGAGCTGGGCGCCCTCAGCAACAAGCAGGTCGCCTCCCTGGTGGGCCTGGCGCCCTTCGCACGAGACAGCGGGGAATTCCGTGGAGCGCGCACCTGTTGGGGCGGTCGCGCGGAGGTGAGGGCGGCCCTCTACATGCCGACGGTCACGGCGATGCGATGCAACCCGGTGATCAAGGAGTTCTATGCGCGCCTGGTGAAAGCGGGCAAGCCTCCGAAGGTGGCGCTCACCGCATGCATGCGCAAGCTGCTCACGGTCCTCAACGCCATGCTCCGGCACGGGACTCCGTGGGACCCCCAGATGGCTTGACTTCCAACACAGTTGCTCCACCGTCTGCGGGGGAGAGTTAGAGAGGGGGGCCCCTGGCAGTCCGGACTCGCCTGAACCGCCTAACGGCTTTACTCACGACGCGTCGGCTAATCGTCCTCGGAGCGATTGTCGGCGTCGTCTACCTTGTGGCGCCGCCGCTCGCCCTGACGCTCATTAGCGCATTTCGCGTGCCGGCGGACAGCCTGCCCTTCGACGGCGGCGCGTCATGGGGGCTGTCGAACTTCACCTCGCTCTACACGAGCGGCGCCTTGGCGTCCACGTTCGTCGATACGGCAATCTTTGCGGTGGCGTCGGTGGCCGTGGGCGGAACGTTCGCGCTGGCGCTGGCCTGGGTGTTGGAACGGACGGACCTGCCCCTGCGCGGCCCCGTGTTCGCCTTGCTGCTGCTGCCCGTGCTGCTGCCTTCCATCGTCACAACCATTGCGTGGGTGGTATTGCTGGGGGAGCGGACGGGCGCGCTCAACCTGCTGATCAGGTCGCTTCTGCCGTTCTGGAGCGCCGGGCCCATCGACGTCTTCTCGATGCTGGGGATGGTGATCGTGCAGGGCTTAGCGCTCCTGCCGCTGCTCGTCGTGTTCTTCGTCGCCGCCCTGCGGGGGATCGACCCCAGCATGGAAGAGGCGGCGCGGGCGTCAGGCGTGTCGTGGCTTCGCGTGCTGACCGGCGTCACCCTGCCCGTGCTGCGTCCGCACCTGCTCGCAGGGGTGCTGCTCTCGTTGATATTCGCCATCGAGGCGTTCGAGGTCCCGCTGCTCCTCGCTCTCGGGGCCGACGCCGACATCCTCGCGTCGCGCGTCTACTTCGCGCTGAACGACGCCTCCGGCGGCCCCCCGCGTTACGGGACGGTGGGAGCGTTGGGAGTCCACTTCCTCGTCGTCACCTACGTCCTGTTCTTCGCCTACCAACGATTGGCCGGAGACAGGGGACGGTTTGCGATGACGCGATGGCACCCCCAAGCCCCGGCGCCCCTCGGCCGGTGGCGATGGCCCGTGTTCTGCGGCGTCGCGCTCTTTCTGGGCGTTGCCTCGATAGCGCCGCTCCTGGCGCTGGTCTGGACGAGCTTGCACCCCCAGTACATCCAGCCCTCCATCGACGCGCTCGGGAACGCGTCCCTTGGGCAATACCGGGCGCTCTTCGCCGACGGTCGGCTCTTCGGCGCACTGGGCAACACGGCGGTGGTCGCGGTCCTCGCCCCGGCGCTCGGGGTGAGCGTCGCCCTGCTCGTGGCCTGGACGACCCAGCGCGGACTCCTTCCGCGGGGCCCGGCGCTCGCCCTCGACGCCTTGGCGTCGTCGTCAATCGCGATACCGGCAATCATCGCGGCGAATGGATTGCTGGTCTTCTATCTGCGAGTGAACAGCGTGCTGCCCGCGTGGGTCCCGCTCTTCGGCACGGTGTGGGCGCTGGTGTTGGCCTACGCCTACCGCATCTCCGTGGCCTACCGCATAGAGCGGGCGGGCGTGACTCAGATAGGCGTCGAGCTCGAGGAGGCGGCCCACGTCTCGGGAGGGGGAATATGGCCCACGCTGAGACGTATCAGCATCCCCCTGCTCCGGCCGAGTTGGGCGGGCGCCTGGCTCCTGCTGGCCATGTTCGCCTTCCGCGAGCTGACGCTGCCGCTGGTCATAAACCGGGGCGGGCCGCCCCACCTGGTGAGCACCCTCGTGTGGGAGCTATGGGGCCGGCGCACCGGCGAGGCCGCCGCCCTTGGCGTCCTCAGCGCAGTCCTAGCATCCGCGGTAGTCCTAGCCGCATGGTGGGCCTTCCGCCGTACCCGAGAGTGACGAGCGCCCAACCCTTTCCCATCTGCGGGACCGGACGCGCGGGGGAGGAGAAGCGTTCGCTCGCAACTACCCCCGTCACCCTACTCTGAGTGTTGCCCTTCGTTTCCTGCCGGCGGAGCACGGCGCGGCCGCGCTCGGCGTGCCGTCGGGGCCTGCCGTCGGCGCGATGTTGACCACGCTCCGCAACGCCGTGCTGGACGGCATCGCGCGCGGCCGCACCCAGGCGCAGCGCTTCGTACGGGAGCAGCTTGCCGCCCAGGAGTAGAGCGCCGTTACCTTAGCCTCCGGGGGCAGACCGCAATGGGAGGCACAGGTCAGTCAGCAATTGAGCAGGAGCGGTATTGAGCGGCGTGTTGCGATAGATTTCCACACACGGACGGTCGTCCAGTTCCTCATCGCTCTGCGGAAACCACATTCCGAACAGGCGCTTATACGCTTCCGAAATGCCGTCGTACGAGCCGCGATGCGTGTAAACGGCGTACCGGCCAGATTCAATTCTGTCGATCGAGATGCCAGGCGGCGGCGAGGCGTCCGTGTGAATCTCGACGCACGCGTCAGAGCGGAGGCTCTGCGACTCCACCGTGTCGGGGTCATCATAGGAGAGAGTCAGGACACGACCGGGTCGCGCCCCGGTGGTTCCTACCCACTCAAACAGACGCTCGAAGCACGCCCCAACCTCATTGTAGGGACCCGTATGACGGACGCGCGCCACCTCGATATCGCCAAAGGTCTCGATACGAGCTTCCACGCTGATGCCTTCCATGCTGATGCCTCCAGTTAGGGGATCGATTTCTACTCGCTTCTCCTCCGGATAATAACTGACCCTAGCGGCCGGGCCTCTGAACACCGGAGGAGGCCACGTCGTGCGGGATTGGTTGGGGCTTATCCCACAGCCGCGGCGGAATGCCCGTGAGAACGCTTCTTCCGAGCTATAGCCTGCATCCAGGGCGACCTCAAGGACGTTGACCGATTCGTGGCGCAAGCGATGAGCGGCGCGCTCAAGGCGTAATCGCCGCACCAACTCGGTTATTGATTTGCCGGTCATGGCTCTGAACATGCGCTGAAAGTGATAGCGCGAAAACGCTGCTTCAGCCGCCACTTCTTCGATCGTGCAAGGCTGGTCTAGACTGCGTACGACAAAGACGAGAGCCTTCTTCAGTCGACTGTAGTAATCCTCGGCGGTGGCGGAACGCATGAGTCCACTATCCCATACGGCTCGCGTCCAGACTTGACCGTATGTGCGCCTTTCCCTACATGATTCGGGCGGGTGAGTGGGAAAGAACAGTGGCGCGCCAAGCGCGGTTGCCCAGGGCCTCTACAACGCGAGGCTAGCCCGTTGCCCTGTCGAGTAAGTCGCCCGTAGGATGTACGCCCAATGACGTCCATCGGCGAGCTCAACGAACGGTCGCTGCACCGGGCCTTGAAGGAGCGCTATGCGGTGGCCGGGAGCGAGACCGAGCACGTCATCGACGGTTTCGTGACAGACGTAGTCACCGATGGCCGCATCGTGGAGATACAGACCGGCGGTTTCGGGCCGCTCAGGAACAAGCTCCTACGCCTGCTCGATGCGCATCCGGTTACACTGGTGCATCCCATTGCCAGGGACCGGTACATCGTCAAGGTGACGGACGATCCCACCCTCCCGACGACACGGCGCAGGTCGCCCCGGCACGGCTCAGTGTTCGACGTCTTCTCGGTCCTGGTCAGCATTCCATCGTTGCTCGCGCACCCCAACCTCACGCTGGAAGTCGTGATGACCGTCGAGGACGAGGTACGCGCCCCGAGCGAACGACGACGACGGTGGCTCCGCAATTGGAGCCGCGTCGACCGCCGGCTCGTGGACGTCGTCGAAACCCACACCATCGCGTCAATGGCCGACCTGTTCACCCTGGTCGACGCCCAACTGCCTGAGGTGTTCACGACGAACGACATCGCCGCGTCGATTTCATCGACCCGCGGCCTCGCGCAGAAGGCCGCCTTCTGCTTCCGCGAAGGGGGCATCATCGAGGTCTGCGGCAAGGACGGCAACACCCTCGTGTACACACGCGCGGCGTGACCAAGGGTCCTCCCGGTCGGCGTGGCGTGAGGGCCATTCCCGTGCGTGAGGCGGAGTGGCGCCACCTCCCCCGAACACTCGCCCAAACGGCCCGCGCTTGGCTACCGCGCCCATCTGCGATAGCATCCGGAGGCGCGGCTCTGGCGCGGCTCTGGCGCGGCTCTGGCGCGGCTCTGGCGCGGGCCTAGGCGCAACCACAGCTCATCGAGGACGCCCATGACGACTACCCCCATTAAGCAGACCGTCACGGTCACCGTGAACGGCCAGCAGTACACCAAAGAAGTTCCCACCTACCGCACGTTGGTGGACTTCATACGCTACGACCTCGGCCTGACGGGCACGAAGGAGGCCTGCAGCGTCGGAGTCTGCGGCGCCTGCACCATCGAGATGGACGGCCACATCACCGCCTCATGCATCACCCTCGCTGCCAGGGCGGATGGAGCGGAGATCACGACCATCGAGGGAGTCGCGGATGGCGACACCCTGCACCCGGTCCAAGAGGCGTTCATCAACTACGGCGGCTTCCAGTGCGGTGCCTGTACGCCTGGCCAGATCATGGCGGCGAAGGCGCTCTTGGAGACGACCCCCCATCCCTCCGAGGCTGAGATCAAAGAGTGGATGATGGGCAATCTCTGCCGGTGCACCGGGTACTACCAGATCATCGAGTCCATCCAGGCCGCGGCGGAGGCAAAGTAGCCATGCACGACTTCGCTTTCCACGCTCCTGCATCCCTCGACGAGGCGCTGGCGCTCCTCGCGCAGCACGACGGCGACGCCAAGGTCATGGGCGGCGGCACGTCGCTCACCACCCTCCTTAAGCAATCCCTCATCGCGCCCGACCACATCGTGAGCCTGCACCGCGTCGCCGGGCTCGACTCCATCGAAGCATCGGACGGCGTCCTCCGGATCGGCGGGCTCGTCACCCAGCGTCAGATGGAGACCTCCGATGTCGTAAAGGCGAATGCGCCGCTCCTCGCGGAAGCGTACCGGCGCGTCGCCACTGTCCGCATCAGAAACGTCGCGACGGTCGGCGGCGGCATCGCGCAGGCCGACCCGGCAATGGACCCGCCCCCCTCCTTGCTCATCCTCGGCGCGTCGGTCACCGCGACATCGCCCCGAGGCGAACGCACCCTGCCCATCAGCGAGGTGTACGCGGACTACTACGAGACGACCCTCGAACCGGACGAGATTGTGACGGAGGTCCAGGTCCCGGTCCAGCCTTCGGACGCGCAGTGGACCTACATCAAGTACCTGCCTCGCACCCAAGACGACTACGCGACCGTCTCCGTCGCCGCAATCGGAAAGCTGGACGGCGGCGTGATCGCTGACGTGCGGGTGGGCTTGGGGGCGGTCGCCCCTACTGCGCTGCGGGCCACGGTCGTCGAGGAGGCGCTCGCGGGCCAAGAGGCCACGCCGGAACGTCTGCGGGAAGTCTCCCAGGCCGTCGCCGACATCGTCGACCCGACGGACGACCCGCGTGGGTCGGCCTGGTACAAGCGCGACATGTCGGTCGTCTTTACCCGCCGCGCCCTCGAGCAGGTCTTCAACGTCTCCTAGCGCCCGTTCGCTATTCCTTCGAGCTCCCTTCCCTCCTCCCCCGGCCGCGGGGGAGGACTGAGGAGGGGGTCGGCTGCGAGGGAAGACTCAGGGCAATAGCCTCTCACCACCAATGGACCTCATTGAGGTCCTCGCTCCCTTGCTCGGCTGAGTCCCACGGGTGAGAGGGAAGATACTTCCAGGCGCCATCCGAGAACATGATGACGATGTTTCCCTCGTCCATGCCTTCGGCGACGCGGAGCGCCGTGTGCATCGTGGCGCCCGACGACACTCCCGCGAATATCCCCTCAGACCGGATCACGCGGCGCGCCATGGCGATGGCGTCCGCGCTGTCGACGAGGAAGCGTCGGTTCAGCAAGTCCAGGTCGAGGAGCGGGGGGATGTACCCCTCGGCGAGATTGCGGAGCCCTTGGAGCCGCTCGCCCAAGCGGGGCTCCACGCCGATGACCTGCATGTGGGGCCAGCGCTCCCTGAGACGCCTGGCGACGCCCATGATCGTGCCGCCGGTGCCGATGCCCGCCACGAATGCGTCCACGCGGTCGATGGCGTTCGCTATCTCCAAGCCGGTGCCGGCGTAGTGGCACTGAACGTTCGCGGCGTCCGTAAACTGGCCGAGGGCATGGTGGCGGGGCTGCGAGGCAAGCTCCAATGTCCGCGTGATCGCGCCGCGCATGCCGCCTTCCGGCTCGCGCCACTCGATGGTCGCCCCGTAGAGGTCGAGGACATCGGCGATGCTGGGGACGATGCCCCTCGGCAAGACGAGATGGACGCGATACCCCTTGCGGGGAGCGAGAGCGGCCAGGGCTATTGCGGTGTTGCCAGTGCTGGCCTCGACGAGCCTGTCGCCCTCGTGCAGCTCGCCCCGCGCCTCGGCCGCTTCGATCATCGAAAGCACGATGCGGTCTTTCACGCTCCCGCTGGGGTTCTGGCCTTCGAGCTTGGCGAAGATGCGAATGCCGGGTTTCGGGCTCATGCTCCGAAGCTCGACGAGAGGCGTATTGCCCACGAGGGCGTGCAGCCCTTCTCGTTGGATGTAAGCCATAAGCGGATTCTAGCCGCATGCATGGCGCGCCGCCGACCGGAATCCGTCGCCGACTCGCGTTGACTCGCATCGGGACCGCTCCTAGAATCCGACCGCCTCGACCCGTTAGCGGCTGACGCGGGCTCTGTGAGACACCTCGGACGTGGAATCGTGTCCGATTCGATCATCCCTCATACCACAATCCTTAACCCAAACCCTAGGACCGCTAGTTGAGGAGCAACGGCCAGCACTTCAGGCCGGGAGACCGCGTTGTCAGACGGCCGCGGCAGCGTGAAACGGCGCCCGTTCGCATCCGCGTCCACCACCCGCGCCGCAGACTCAACCTTCCCGCCTCCACGTCCGCGTTCCTATCGCTGACGATCGGCTTCGCGACCCTCATCATCCTCGGCACAGCCTTGCTGATGACGCCGTTCGCGAGCGTCGACGCGGGTGGAGCCTCCTTCGTCAATGCGCTGTTCACCGCCACGTCGGCGGTCTGCGTCACGGGGTTGGTCGTCGTTCCGAGCGGGGAGTATTGGAGCGGGTTCGGGCAGGCGGTTCTCGCGGCGCTGATGTTCATGGGCGGGCTCGGAATTATGAGCGCGGGCCTTGTCATCCTAGCGGCGGTGGGCAGACGCATCTCGCTCAACCAACGGCTCGTCGTTCGCGAGACGCTGGGGGGCGCGTCTCTGGGCAGCGCGGTGCGGCTTGGACGGTACGTTATATTCTTCGCGATTGGGGCGCAGTTGGTGACGTTCGCCCTGCTCTTCCTGCGGCTCATCTTCGACTACTCGGCCGCCCAGGCCTTTTGGCAGGGCCTGTTCCACGCAATCTCGGCATTCAACAACGCGGGATTCACTATCTTCCCTGAGTCCGACAGCCTGTCAGCCTTTCGTTCCGACCCGGTGGTGATGTGGACTATCGGCGTCAGCATCATCCTCGGAGCCTTCAGCTTCCCCGTGCTGAACGAGGTGGCGCGGCGCAAGGGCCTGAGCCGTTGGACGCTCGACACTCGCCTCGTAGTGATAGGGACTCTGGGCCTGTGGGCGTTCGGCGCGCTGGCGATGATCGTCTTCGAGCTGGGCAACGACGCCACGCTCGGCGGCATGTCCGTGGTCAACAAGATCAGCAACGGAGCCTTCCAAGCGACGACGGCAAGGACGGCGGGGTTCAGCTCGATTGATTTCGCCGAAACGCGCGCCGGAACGGACTTCCTCTTCATCCTGCTCATGTTCGTGGGCGGAGCGTCCGGCTCGGTGGCGGGGGGCATCAAGATCAACACGGCGATGGTGCTGATCGTCGCGACGCTGGCGGCGTTACGGGGTCGTCCGCGGGCCGAGATGCTGCGAAGAGAGATCCCCTACGTGCAGGTGGCGCGCGCCCTTGCGGTGCTGGCGCTGGCCTTGTCGGGCGTGGTGCTGTTCATGGCGCTGCTCAGCGTAACGGAGCAGGCGAGCCTCGAATCTGGCGCGTTCGCATTCGCCGACGTGATGTTCGAGACGGTCTCAGCGTTCGGCACTGTGGGGCTGTCCCGTGGAATCACGCCTGAGTTGTCGGAGCCCGGGAAGCTGGTCGTCACCCTCGCGATGTACGCAGGACGGCTGGGACCGTTGACCATCGGCCTTGGTTTGGCGCTTCGTGAACGCCGGGCCGTGTACCGGTACGCCGAGGAACGCGTTAGAATCGGTTGATAGGAGTATGACATGGCCCACCAGGTAGCGGTCATTGGCATGGGGCGGTTCGGCATTAGCCTCGCCCACGAGCTTTACCGCATCGGCCACGACGTTCTAGCCATCGATCGAGACGAGGCTCTCACTCAACAGATGATGGGCCAGGTCACGTACTCCGTCACCGGCGACTCAACCTCAATGGAGTTCCTCGAGGAAATCGGCATCCGCAACCTCGACACTGCCGCGGTCGCGATTGGGACAGACATCCAGTCCAGCGTCCTCACCACGGTGCTGCTGAAGCGCACGTTCGAAGTCCCGCAAGTCGTCGCCCGAGCAACGAACGGGCTGCATGGCAAAACGCTCGAAGCGGTGGGCGCCGACCGTGTGGTCTACCCGGAGCAGGAGACAGGCCTGCGGACGGCCCACAGCCTCTTCCAGCGGGAAGTGCTCGAGTACATGGAGCTCACCAGTGATTTCGGCTTCAGCAAGATCAACGTCTCCATCGACATGATTGGGGCCACGCTGGAGCAGGCCGGACTCAGCACTGCCCGCGACAAGTATGGAGCGGCGGTAATCGCCATCCGGCGCGGACGTGAACCAATCTTGTCGCCTTCGAAAGACGAGTCCCTCAGGGAAGGGGACCAGCTCATAATCGCTGGGCCGGAGGATACCCTGGAGCGCTTCGGCTCCCGCTGATGTCAAAGGTCAATCGCGCTCTCGCCCTCGTGACCGGCTCTGCTGAGGACGACGCCGTCGTCTCCCTCGCTTGCGACCTCGCCCGCGGTTCAAAAGGCCTCGTGTGGCTTCTATACGTCATTGAAGTCCCGCGGCGCCTGCCGGTGGACGCAGAGATTTCCGCCGAAACGACGCGCGGGGAGCAGACCCTCCAGCATATGGAGAACCTCGGCAAGGTGCTCAAGTGCAAGGTCGAAGGCGAGATTCTCCAAGCGCGCGACATCGGAGCAGCGATAGTGCGGGAGGCCGTGGACCGCAACGTCGATGTCATCGTCGCCGGCATGCCCTACACGGAGCGCTACGGCAGTCCAACGCTGGGAGAGACGACTCCGTACATTCTCCGGCACAGCCCGTGCCAAGTCGTTGTCTACCGCAACACTCAACCAGCGAAGAGAGCGGGAGTATGAGCACCTCAGTGATGATTGTCGGCTGCGGGCGGCTCGGGGCTACCCTGGCGAACACGCTCCTCGACCGCGGAGAACAGGTGACCATCCTCGACACGAACCCGGAAAACTTCCGCCGCCTCCGCGCGCGGACGGGGCTGCACATGTACGTGGGCGACGGCGCCTCGCACGAGGCGCTCCGCCGCACGGGCATCGAGTCTATGAACGCATTCATCGCCGCCACGGGGCAGGACACCACCAACGCCTTGGCGGCCCAATCCGCGCAAACCACCTTCGGCGTCCCCAGCGTGGTCTGCCGGGTGAACGACCCAATCAGGCGTGCTATGTACGAGGACCTCGGCCTGAAGACCGTCAGTCCAACCCAGATGCTCGCCGACCTCGTTCTGGAAGCGATGGAGGCCTAGCGATGTATGTGATAGTCGTAGGCGCCGGCAAGATCGGGTTCTATCTCACTCGCGAGCTGCTGTCGGCCGGACACGAAGTCGCGCTCATCGAGCGCAACGCTCGGGTGAGCGATACAGCGGTCGAAGAGTTCGGCTCAATCGTCATTACGAGCGACGGGACCGAGCCCACGGTGCTCGATGAAGCTGGCGCGAAGCGCTCCGACATACTCATCTCGACCACCGGCTCGGACGCGACCAACCTCGTCGCCTGCCAGGTGGCCAAGTACTCGTTCAAGACCCCCAAGACCATGGCCGTCGTCACCGACCCCGACCACGTCCCGCTCTTCCGCTCATTGGGCGTCGACGTGACCATCAGCACGACGGAGTTGATCCTGTCCCATGTGCAGGAAGAGATGATCGGCGGGCCGCTCGTTCATGTTCTGCCGCTCAGGAGCGCCACGAACGGCATCGTCTGCATCCGAGTTCCGCAGGACTCTCCCGTCATTGGCAGGAGCGTCTCGCGGGTCAATCTACCCTCTGGGACCATCCTCGCCGCCGTCATCAGCAAGAACGGCGAGTTGCGGTCGGGCGCCTCGAACCCGGAGCTGTCTCCCGACGACGAGATCGTCGCCATCACGCCGCCGGAGAAAGAGGCGCAGCTCTGGAGAGCGCTCACCGGCGGCCCGTAGCCATGCGCATCGCATACCTTGGCCCTCCAGGCACCTTCTCCGAGCAAGCCGCGCACGACTACGCGCGCGGCGCGGATCTCGTGCCCTTCGCCTCCATCACCGCGGCAGCCCTCTCGGTGCTCACGGACGAGGCCGAAGAGGCCGTTTGCCCCATCGAGAATAGCCTGCAGGGCGCCGTCACCGACACGCTGGACGCCCTCCTCCACAGGGACGGCTTGCGCATCCGCCAGGAGCTCGCTATCGACGTCGTCCATGACCTCATGGTGAAGCCGGGGACCCCCCTCGCCGCCGTCAAGCGCGTCTACTCGCACCCCCAGGCGCTCGCCCAGTGCCGCGGCTATCTGGAGCGGCGACTGCCCGGCGCGGAGCTCGCCGCGGCCCTCAGCACCGCGGGCGCTGTCGAGCAGGCCCTGGCTTCCGACGTCCCCGCCGCGGCGATTGCGCCAAGCCGCGCGGCGGAGCTCTACGGAGCGCAGACGCTCGCCTCCGGCATCCAGGACGACGACAACAACGTTACACGGTTCGTGGTGCTCGCGAAGGAGGACCATCCGCGAACGGGCAACGATCTGACCTCCATAGCCATGGCCTTCTCCCAAGACCGGCCCGGCCTGCTCTTCGCAGTGCTCAAGGAGTTCGCGGACCGCAACCTCAACCTCACGAAGATCGAGTCACGGCCGACGCGGCTGGGCCTGGGCAGGTACTACTTCCTGGTCGATATCGAAGGGCATCGCGAGGATCCCCCGGTCGCCCAGGTCTTGGAACGGATTCAGGAGCAAGCGTCGTTGCTCAAGGTCTTCGGGTCGTACCCTCGCATGACCATCGGCCCCTACCTGTCTGCCGTGGTGCGCGAGAACGCCGCCCTGCGAGGGTTCCGTTCTAGAGAGCGGGTGGCGTACCCCGGCGTCGAAGTGGACGTTGTGCTGCAGGCGGGCCCGGACGAGATCGGGGTGGAGATACGACCGTCTTCTTCCTTCGCAGGCGTCCGCACAGTCGCCGAGGCTTTCAAGGACATCGGCCTCGTGCGTGCAATCTTCGTCTTCGCCGACCAAGCGGTCGCTCAGCGCGCGGAGGACGAGGCCCGGAGCTGGCCGGAGGAGCTAGCTGCCTTCACCGCCTTCACCACAGCGCACCGCATAGGCGAGCTGCTCTAGCGCACAGTCCCTACTCTGCCGCTCTCCCGTCCTACGAAGTCGCTACTTCGGCCATGCTAAGGAGCACCGCGCTGTGTCAAGTAGTGGCCTCGCGTCTTCTCGTGACACTAGCCGCTTGTGAGATGAGGCTCCCGCGCCCTAACATCCGCAGCAGCATGGACCATCTCTCCACTCCTACTTCTGTCGAAATATGCGCCGGAGCTGGAGGCCAAGCCCTTGGCCTCGAACGGGCTGGTTTCAAGCACGCTGCCCTGGTCGAGCTCGACGCAGCCGCCTGCGCAACGCTGCGGTACAACAGGCCGCTTTGGAACGTCTTCCAAGAAGATGTTCGGTTATTCGATGGCCGCCCCTACCAAGGCGTCGACCTGCTGGCGGGAGGCATCCCCTGCCCCCCCTTCTCGATTGCAGGCAGGCAGCTCGGCAGGGAAGATGAACGGAACCTCTTTCCAGCCGTTCTACGGCTCACCGATGAAATTCGACCTACCGTGGTCATGATTGAGAATGTACGCGGCTTACTAGATCGCCGGTTCAAGGGCTATCGCTCGGAGATTGACACTGCGCTCGATAACCTGGGCTACGAGCCTAAATGGGCGCTCTTACAGGCATCAGACTACGGCCTTGCTCAGCTACGCCCTCGGGTGCTCATGGTCGCGCTGAAGAAGCACCTCGCGGAATCGTTTACATGGCCGGAGCCATCACCGAAACCTCCGCCGACCGTCGGCGATACTTTGTTCGACCTCATGGTCTGTGGCGGTTGGTCCGGGGCCGAGTCTTGGCGCAAGACTGCGGCTGACATCGCCCCAACCATCGTCGGCGGCTCGCATAAGCATGGCGGACCTGACCTCGGACCAGTACGAGCGCGACGCGCTTGGGCTAGTCTCGGAGTAGATGGGATGGGAGTCGCGGACGAGGCTCCTGCCCCAAGCTACCGGGGTGCCCCGAGGCTCACTGTTCGCATGGTGGCGAGGCTTCAAGGCTTCCCGAGCGACTGGGAGTTTGTGGGGCGCAAGACCTCGGCGTACCGCCAAGTGGGAAACGCCTTCCCTCCACCGGTAGCGGAAGCGGTCGGCAAACAGATTGTCACTGCGTTAGGCTCCCGGCAAATGGCGCTTACGACGCATGAAATGCCGGACAAGGAAGTGTCGGCAGATTGGCAAGATGCTTCCCCGCCGCTGGTAGCGGCCATCGCTGGACAGGTGACAAAGTGACTGAGTTGAAAGGCAAGCGCGGCATCGCCGCTTACCTAGCGGCACGAGTGGGCAAGGTCATCCACAACAGCGAACTCTTCGAAGCCAGTGGTAGGCAAAGCGAATACACCCGCCGCATACGCGAACTTCGTGGCGAATACGGTTGGGACGTACGAACGCACTACGACGACGGCGACTTGAAACAGGACGAGTATCGCCTTGCGTCTCCGCCGCCGGAGAATCCGCCGCCAATGTTCAAACGCGGGATATCTCAGCGGCTACGGGCGCAGGCATTGGCTCGCAACGGGTTACATGCCAGATGTGCGGCGCGGCCGCCGGTGACATGGACGTCAGGGGACGTTGCATCCGGCTCCAGGTTGACCATATCGTCAACAAGAATGAGGGCGGGGCAGACTCCCTTAGCAACTTGAGAACCCTGTGCGGTGAATGCAACGAAGGAGCCAAGGACATCGTGGCCCAGCCCGAAAGCCGAATCTGGTTGCTTGGCAAAGTCCGTACAGCC
>CBDFLP010000010.1:0-37847 GCA_965249325.1 Dehalococcoidia bacterium
CTCACGGAGATATATCCCGCAGCATCGGAAGTACGCGGCTACTGGCAGCAGCGGGGTTGGGCCGACACTGCCATCGTCAAGACCTCCTCCCGTATCGATGCGCCGGCCGACGGTGAGCGGATCGCGCCGGGCCGCATCGAGGTAGGCGGCGTCGCCTTCGCCGGCCTCCGCGGCATCTCCAAGGTCGAGTTGAGCGTGGACGACGGCCATGACTGGCGTGAGGCGGAGGTGCGCGATCCGCTGTCTCCATTCTCGTGGGTCCTCTGGACGACTGAATGGCCCGCCTCCATGATCGGCGGACACGATGTGCTCGTTAGGGCGACCGACGGGACCGGCGCTGTGCAGTCGGGGAAGCGGAAGGACAACCACCCCGACGGCGCCGAGGGCTACCACGAGATTATCGTGCGCGTGACCGAGCCCGAGGAGCTAGCGACGACGTAGCGCCAGTCTCCGGCGTCAGCGTGCGCGCGGGCGGAGTGTCGCGGGGAGAGCGCATCAAGTATGCTTGGCAGGCCGTTACTCCGTCATTCGCGCCTCCGAGCGGGAATTCCGAGAATGGACTAATGGATATGAGGAAGACCCACGAATGCTAGAACCTATCGTGATCGCCGTGGCCGTTATTCCGCTGGCCCTCTTCTACGCCAGCTTCGCAGAGTGGTTCATCCACCGGATGCTCATGCACCGGCCCGTCTTGCGGTTCAGGCATTTCTATGTGGGGCACGCTCTGGTCCATCATGGGGTATACCGGGCCGACTCGTCCTATGTTGTTGGGGACCGTCCGCTCGTGCAACTCACGCTTGCTTGGTGGGCGATGCCGCTCCCGGTCCTCTCCCAGGCCGTTTACCTCGCGCCCATCGCCATCTGGGTTAGCCTGCCGGCCGCCGCCGGGACCTTCCTTGCCTTCACGCTGTACCAGGCCAGCTACGAGTACTTCCACTTCTGCATGCATGTCCCGCGCAATCGCTGGTTCGAGCGCTCCTGGGCGTTCCGGTGGATCAACGACCATCACTTCCAGCATCACCGCAGGCACGACACCAATCTGAACATTGTGCTGCCGTTCGCGGATTTCCTATTGGGCACACGCCGCAGGTCGGCGCAGCCGGCCCCCGCAGCGGCGTGATGAGGGAAAATTCGCGCTCGCGGGGACTTGGCAGACGCTAGCGCTGCCCCTAAGATGGGCCTACGGCGATAGGCCGTAGAAAGGGGGTGATCATTGTTAAGCTCATTACCTAGCACTGATGCGTCACCCGCTGCCCGTCGTTAGGAGCCATTGAGGTCGATTCTGGCTACCTTGCGGTACGCGGGACCTAACGTGGGTCCCAGCGGTGGGCGCAGCCGGTGCACCCCGGTGCAACCGGGGTAGAGGAAAGGGCGCCTCGTCTTCTCTCCGGAGCTTCCGGGAAAGACGAGGCGCTTCTCGTTGCGCGGCGATAGCCCGTAGAACGACGTAGGGTAGGATAGAATCTGGCGCGGGGCCTGTGGGCTGACCAGCGAGGTCCAGCCACGGACGCCCGGAGAGCGAACGACTGAGATGTCCGTGAAGATCGGCGTAGCCGGATCATCCGTGATGGCCCGTCAGGGCCGCGCGGCCTTTCTGCACTACCTCGACACGCTCGAGGAGCAGGGATGGGACTCGGTCTGGTTCTCAGACCGGATTGTCGGTTCGGTCTGGCGGATGGACCCGATGGCCGGCATGGCCATGACCGCGGCGCGCACGGAACGGCTGAAGTTCGGCGCGAGCGTGCTCATCATGAGCGTGCGCAGCCCCGTCACGATTGCGCGTGAGCTCGCGACCATCGACGTGCTGGCGCCGGGACGTCTCGTCGTTGGCGTTGGCGTCGGCCAGGAGTCGCCGGTCGAGTACGAGGCTATGGGCGTGCGCAAGCGCGACCGCGGCAAGCGGCTCGGACGAGGCGATTCGCGTCATGCGTATGCTCTGGTCCGAGGATCGAGTCACGTACGAGAGCCCGTTTCTCAAGCTTACCGACGCCGGCATACAGCCTCGCCCCGTCCGTTCCGACGTGCCTATCTGGATCGGCGGCCGCGCCGAGGCGGCCCTGCGCCGGACGGGACAGCTGGGCGACGGCTGGCTTCCGACGCAGCTCACGCCGCGGGAGGTTGCCGACGGGATTGAGCGCATCCACCAGTACGCCGCCGAGGCGGGCAGGGTGATTCCCGACGACCACTTTGGCTTGCAGATCAGCTGCTACGCGGTGGAGCGGGGCGCCGTGCCGAGCAGCGTGCAGCAGCAGTATCTGTTGCAGCGGCGCGCGGACGTGCGGCCCGACGAGATCAACCTGCTGGGCACGCCCGATCAGATCATCGGACGGCTGCGCGAGTTCATCGACGCGGGCGCCACAAAGTTCGTGCTCAATCCGGCTTGCGGCGCGGACGAGATGCCGGACCAGCTCCGGTTGCAGGCGGAGGGCATTGTGCAGCCCTTCCACCAGAAGCTCGTGCCCTTGGGCTGAGCATAGTTCCAAGGGCGCACGGCGCCGGGAGGACTCTTCGGGAGGAGAGCGGGCAGGGTGAGAGCATGAGAGTCGGCATCATCAACGTTACGGGCTACGCCGGGATTGAGCTCGCCCGCATCCTGTACCGCCACTCCGAGGCGGAGGTCGTGAGCGTCACGGGGCGCAGCGCCGCCGGCGAGACACTGGGCGACGCGCTGCCGCACCTCTCGCGGCTTGGCCTGACCATCGAGCCCGAGATTACGCAGAGCGTTGACATCGTGTTCTCGGCGCTCCCACAGGTAGTGAGCGCCGAGGCTTGCGTCCCCTACGTGCGCGACGGCGTCAAGGTGGTCGACATCAGCGCCGACTTCCGACTCCACGACCCCCGCGAGTACCTGACCTGGTACGGCAAGGAGCACCCGGCGCCCGACCTGCTCGAGACGTCCGTGTATGGGCTGTCCGAGCTCGACCGCCGCGGAGTGACCGAGGCCGCGTTGGTGGCCAACCCAGGCTGCTACGCGAACGGCGCGCTGCTTGCGCTGGCGCCCCTCGTTGCTCACGGGCTCATCACCGACCGCATCATCGTCGACGCCAAGTCGGGCGTGTCCGGCGCCGGCCGCGGCCTGAGCATGACCACGCATTTCTCGGAGGTCAACGAGAACGTGTTCCCGTACGCCGTGGAGGGCCACCGCCATCTGCCCGAGATCACGCAGGAGCTCAGGCGGCTCCGTCCCGGCTTCGAGCCGCGGCTGACGTTCGTCCCGCACCTCATCCCGATGACGCGCGGCATCCTGGACAGCGTGTACGCCGACTTCGTGGACGGCGCGTACGCGTCGCCAACCGCGGCGCGCGACGGCGTGCGGGAGTTGTACGCCGAGTACTATCGGGACGAGCCGTTCGTTCGAGTCGTCGACGCGCCGCCGCAGACCAAGCAGACGTGGGGCAATAACGACTGCTTGGTCTATCCGACGGTCGATGTGCGGACGGGCCGGTTGACCGTGTTCGCCGCGCTCGACAATCTGGTGAAGGGCGCGGCGGGCCAGGCTGTCCAGAACATGAACCTCATGTTCGGGCTGCCGGAGACCACCGGGCTGGAACACCTCGCGGTTTATCCTTAATGAGCCAGCCGGAGGACCGACCGCAATCGGAGAGCCGACGGCTTGGCCGCCGCCGCGCCAGCGCCCCCATCGTCTAGCGGCCTAGGACGCCACCCTTTCAAGGTGGAGACCAGGGGTTCGAATCCCCTTGGGGGCACCAACCTTACCACCATTCACTCCTGAGACTCCCCGGCAAACCCTATTGACGCCGGTTTGATGCGTGGTAGAATGGCGTGGTAGGAGAAACACCGGGGAGGTATGCGAAATGGGGACGCTCACGACCGATAGGGCGAAGCGCCTCACCGAGCCGGGGCGGTACGGCGACGGAGACGGGCTGTACCTCGTGGTCGCGCCGGGCAGCAGCAAGTCATGGGTACTGCGGGTCCAGCAAGGGGGCAAGCGGACCGATAGAGGGCTCGGCGGCTATCCGACCGTCACGCTCGCAACGGCCCGGCGGCTCGCTGAGGACGCGAGGGTCTCGATTCGGCGCGGTGGGTTAGAGGTGAGCAAGCCTCGCGGCGACCGCAACCGCGGCGGCGACCGTGCGGTTTTACCACGCGCCAAACGGATGACGTTTGAGGCCATGGCGCGCAACGTCCACGCGGTGAACGTTGACGCCGGCCTGTGGTGCGAACGCAACGCCGACAACTGGATTCACCGGGCGGAGCGGCACCTCTTCCCCGCTATCGGGAGCAGGCGCATCGACGAGGTCCCCGTCGCGGTCCTCCGTGACGACATCCTGAGGCCCTTGGCGAACGAGATGCCCGAGACGGCCAAGCGATTGCGGATCATCATGCGGCAGACCTTCCAACAGGCGCTCGAAGACGGGCTGATAGAGGCCAACCCCATCGACAGGATCCCTGCGGCGCGTTTGCGCCGGCCTGTCCCGGTCCATCGCCGGGCCCTGCCCTATCAGGAAGTCCCGGACGCCATGCGCACCCTGCGGCGGTACCGGGGCGCGTTCGAGGGCAAGCCATGGGCCGCAACGCTCGGATGCATCGAGTTCATGATCTTGACGGCAGCACGTCCGGGTGAAGCGCGCAACGCAACGTGGGAAGAGATCGATCTCAAGGCGCGGACCTGGACCATACCGGCCGCCAAGATGAAGTCACGCCGCGACCACGTCGTGCCCCTCGGCAGGGAGGCGTTGTCGGTCCTGCGTGGGGCCCGCGAGCTCGGGGACGGGCACGGACTGCTCTTCCCCAATCCAGGCAACGGCAGGCCCATATCGGCGAAGTCGCTGGAGGAGCGTCTCGTGAAGGAGGGGCTGGATTGCGTTCCCCATGGCTTCCGGTCGAGCTTCCGCGATTGGGCTGCGGAGGTCTCCGGCGCAAGCTGGGAAGCGATTGAGCTGAGCCTCGCGCACCAGATCGGGACCACCACGTCGCAAGCCTACTTCCGCACGGCGCTCCTGGAGCAGCGTCGGCCCCTCATGCAAGCATGGGGCGACTTCATCCTCCCGAACCGCTCGCCCTTCTAGTCTGGGCGGTACCAGCGCATCGAGGGCTTGCCGTCCAATCGCGCCTGTCTCTTGGTGTAGCCCAAGCCGGAGAGGACCTTTCCGAGCCGCAACTGGTCGCCCATATGAAGCCGCGTCGCCTTCTCTGGGCTGTCTGCCATCCCCACGCCAGCAGCGAGTTGCGCCATGGTGAATCCGTCGCGGCCCTCAGCCCACGTGCTCACGGCATCCTCAATGATCTGGTCGGGGGCTCGCGCCGTGTCGGTCGCGGCTGCCTGTAACGACTTGAGCGAGTCCGGCAACCGGGCCTCCTGTCCGTCGCGGTACATGGGCATGGCGCGCTCGTCGATTTATCGGCTTATGCAAGACGGAGATTTCCCGCCGCCCGTACGGGTCGGCCCCGCGGCTGTCCGGTGGAGGGAGAGCGACATCACGGGCTGGTTGGAGTCGCGGCCGCTGGCGAGAAGCCCGTCCGGCCCGCCCAACGCAGCCTAGACGCGGCCTGGCGCTGTCTCGGCCTCCCCGGAGACGCGGTAGCCGTGGGTTCTGAGGCGAACGCGGCACCCTAAGCCCATAACGTGATTCGAGTCCCCGCTCCAGGCCATTTGGTAACCTTCGTGTTCTAGCGTACCCCCGCGTGAGGGATAGAGAGCGAATGATTGGTGTGCTGTCTTCGCCCAGGCTACGGACGTTGGTGGCGTGTACCCTCTTGGGCGTTCTCGCTCCGTTCCTGCTGGACGGAGGCTGGGCCAGTGCGCAGGCAGAGGCGCCCGACGCGCCGCCGGCGGTCGCGGTCTACAGCATTGAGAGCCAGAAGCTCGAAGTGCGCTGGTCCACGTCCGACGCGGCCTCGACCACATCGTTCAAGATTCAGTGGAAGTCGGGAAGCGAGGAGTTCGACTCATCCAGGCAACTCTCAAGCGATCCGGCAACAAGCATCGAGATTGACCAGTCGACCTCGGCGGGCGACCGGTACGTGGACACCCTCACCGGGTTGACCGACGGCGCAGAGTACACGGTGCGGGTCATCGCCACGAACGCCAACGGGGACAGCGACCCTTCCGCCACGGCGACTGGCACACCAGCTTCCCAGCCCGGCCAGGCGCGGGAGTTCTGGGAAAACGAGGTCGTCACGATCTTCGAAAGTTCGTCTCCCTGGCTGCGGGAAACCTGGGATTACATCACCACTCAGAACGTTCCTGTGTTCTGGACTCCCGGGCCGAGCGGCGCAGCTTTTATTCTCTGCTCCTCCGTGATCCCGTCGGAATTGAGGGAATGTGATGCGGACGAGGTCCATATCTCCAGGTTCTACATCAACCTGATCTATGGGATCGCTCATGAGTTGGCGCATGTGTACACACTGGCGAACCGCGTGACGGCTACGCCCGGTCCGTTGGGGATTGCTCGCCTTTACTTCCATGTTTTGGCTTCTCAGGGCAGCCTGGCGGAACCGTCCTGCGCTCCCATTGAGATATTCGCCGATGCGGCGGGGATTCTCACGATTGGGGACCAGTATCAGAGTTCAGGTTCCTATTGGGCCGGTTGCCCCATCACCAAGGACACCGTGAGCGAGCAAGCCCTCGCCGTCGTCAGGAGTGCGCAATCGGGGCAAATGCCGTCCTGGTTGGCCGATAACTACAACGACTCTGACGGCAACCCTGACCTTGCGCGTGTCTGGCGTGACGTGAAGGCGATAGAGAATGACACGAATGGGCGAGGGTTTCGGGCGGCTGTCGTCTTTCAGTTGCGGGACGCATTCGGTGGCTACTGCGACAATCACAAGGCGACCGATTCGGCGTTCGGCAGCGGGATCACGCGCAATCCATGGCAGGACGGCGGCTGCGTGCCCGAGGCGCCCGCGAACGTGTCGGTCACGGCAGCTGGCAGCGGGAAGCTGACCGTGTCCTGGGAAGAGCCGCTCTACGACGGCGGATCGACGATCGAGGGCTTTAGGATCCAGTGGAAGTCCGGCACCCAGGAGTACCACGCATCCCGGCAGGCAACGGTCACGGACCTCTCGGACCTGCAGCATACGATCAGTGGATTGACGAACGACGAGAGTCACTCGATTCGGGTGTTGGCCTACAACCACAACGGCGATGGCGCGGCAGCAGAGACAACGGCAACACCGACCGCGACCGACACGACCGAGCCGGAATTGCTCAGGGCTTGGTTCGACGGCGGGGTGCGGCTTGCCTATAACGAAGCTCTCGATGAATCCTCGCTGCCGCCATCGACCGCATTCACCGTGACCGTCAATGGAGTAAGCCGCGGCGGCAACGTATCAATCGAGGACAATGTCGTAACCATCGGGGTCTCGGGAATCACGAGCGCGATCGACTCGTTGAAGGTGAGCTATACGGCCCCGACCGGATCGGGAGCAATGCCGCTCAAAGACTCCGGCGGGAACAAGGCCGCGGACTTTTCCAATCAGTCGGTCCGCAATGACAGAATTCAGGTTGCCATTACCTCGAATCCCGGGTCTGACAACACCTACAGCTACAACAGCGGGTACGGCAAGCAGGATTCTATCGAGGTGACGGTGACCTTCGGCGAACCCGTGATCGTGAACGGTTTACCGGAGATACAGTTGGAGATCGGCAGCAACACGAGGCGCGCAGCCTACCACAGCGGTTCGGGCACATCCTCCCTGGTCTTTCGCTATCCAGTGATTCCACGTGACACCGATTCCGACGGCATTTTTGTTAGGAGCAGCGGGAGAGAGCTTAGTAAACTGACCGGCCCGGGCCTGGTTCGATATGCCTCGACGAAGGCCACAGCTCCGGCACGATTGGAGAGAAGTCTTCAGTCCGACCACCTCGTCGACGGGGTTCGCCCAACCCTGGTCTCGGCAGACATCGTGGCCGGTGGGACGGACTTGGCACTGAGATGGGACAAGGCACTGGACGAAGACTCGGCGACCGGCTCATCCCTCTTCCAGGTCGAAAATACGAGCGACAACAGTTTCCTTGGGATCACTGCGGTCTCGATTCAGGGCCAGGTGGTGACCCTGACGCTGTCGTCGGCCATTTCGGCGACCGACCAACTTACTGTCTCCTACTACGACCCGTTCGGACACGTCCCCGAGGACAGCTTGATGGAGATCAACTACAAGCCGCTGAAGGACACGGTTGGCAACGCCCCGGTCAAGATCAACGCGCTGGTGACGATTACGGATCCGCCGCCCCAGGTAAGCGTCTCTTTCGAAGCAACGTCGTACCAAGCTGAGGAAGGCGGCGCGTCAGCCACAGTTACGGTTGTTCTGGATCAGGACCCGCTTCGCACGCTGACGATTCCCCTGACCGCCACGCCGCGCGGGGGAGCGACCCCTGGGGACTACACGGCGCCGACAGAGGTTGTCTTCAACGCCGGTGAAACGTCCAAGAACGTCACCGTAACGGCGGTTGACGACAGCACTGACGATGATGGCGAGAGCGTCGAGTTGACCTTCGGGAGACTGCCTGACGGCGTGAGCGAGGGCGCCACGACTCAAACGGCGGTGCGGATAGTCGATGACGACGACAGGGTTTTGCCGCCACCCCCACCCCCTCCCCCACCCAGAACGGGAGGCGGCGGCGGGGGAGGCGGCGGCGCGCCAGCGAACCAGGCGCCTGAGTTCACGGAGGGCGACCGGACAACCCGCTCGGTTGCCGAGAACACGCCCGCGGGCGCGGACATCGGCGAGCCGGTCGCCGCCACGGACTTCAACCGCGACACGCTGACCTACAGCCTGCGCGGGCTCGGCTCCGACCTCTTCAACATCGACTCCTCCTCCGGCCAGCTGCTGACCAAGGCCGCCCTCGACTACGAGACCGAGGCGAGCTACACCGTCTTCGTCTGGGTCCAGGACAACAAGAACGCCATCGGCAGACCGGACACGCAGCGGGACACCGTCATCAGGGTCGCCATCACCGTCACCAACGAGGACGAGCCCGGGACGGTCACCCTGTCCTTGTCGGAGCCCGATGTCGACGTCGCGCTCACCGCATCCTTGACCGACCTCGACGGCGGCCTCGACCGCGTCGTCTGGTCGTGGGCGCGCTCTACGGACCAGACCGCGTGGACGGCCATCAGCGGAGCGGCGTTGGCCTCCTACACGCCGGTCGCCGCCGACAAGGGCAGCTACCTGCGAGCGACGGCCTCCTACACGGACGCGCAAGGGCCGCGCAAGAGCGCGGACGCGGCGACGGCTGCTCCTGTCCCATCGAACACCCCGCCTGAGTTCCCCGGCGTGCAGGACGGCGGGCTAGAAAGGAGCGTGGCGGAGAACACGGGCGAGGGCGAAGCCGTGGGCGCTCCGGTCGCGGCCACGGACGCCGAGGACGACGCTTTGACCTACGCCCTCGGCGGCGCCGACGCGGACATCTTCACCATCGATGAAACCACGGGACAGATCAGAGTCGGCGCCGGGACGACGCTGGACTACGAGGCGGACAAGAACGTCTACGAGGTGACCGTCACTGCCACGGACTCATCAGGCCTAAGCGCGACCGTCGCAGTGACCATCGCGGTGACGAACGTGGGCTTGGGTAGTCCATCGGGCGATGCCTATGACGCGGACGGCAACGAGGCGATAGACCGGGACGAGGCCATCACGGCTCTCGCTGACTACTTCAGCGGCGGCATGACCCGGGAAGAGGCGATAGCGGTCCTTCAGCTCTACTTCGCGCGCTGATCCGTGGCTGGGTAACGATAGAAGGAAGGGAGACAGAGCCTTGGTCAGGAAAGCGCTGGCGGTGTTGGCGGTCGCCGTGGCGGTTGTTGGAGCCGCGGGCCTGTGGCACGCCACTCCCACGGAGGCGACGTCGCACAGCGCCGTGCGGTCCTTCTCTGCATCGTGGGTCCTTCCGGGCGGCCGGCTCGATGTGACGATCGCCGTCAGCGACTACGGAGGCTTCGGCCAGGTCGTGGAGACGCTGCCGTCTGGGTTCAGCTACGAAGGCTCCAACCTGTCCGGAGCGGCGGTGGCAGTCGAGGGCCAGACCGTCGCCTTCACGCTGCTGGGGGACGAGCGCTTCACGTACACGGTCGCCGCTCCCAGCGCGGAGGGTCCCCACTCCTTCTCCGGGGTCCTCCTTGACTCGCACCGGGTCGAGCAAGCGGTTGGGGGCGGTTCCAGCATCAGGGTTGGCCCTGAACCCACGCCGACGCCCACTCCAGAGCCGACGCCAACGCCGACCCCGGAGCCGACCCCTACGCCCACACCGGAGCCGACGGCCACGCCAACACTGGAGCCGACGCCTAGGCCCACGCCAGAGCCTACGGCCACGCCAACGCCAGAGCCGACAGCCACGCCCACGCCGGAGCCCGCGACCGCCATCCCCACTCCCACAGTAGCGCCGGAGCCTACCCCCACTAGGTCTCGGTCGGCTGCCCCGCCACCGCCTCCAGCCTCGGAGCCTGAAGAAGGCCGGCTCATATGGTTGATCGCTCTGCTGGGAGCCGCGGCTCTCGTGGCGATAGTCGTCGTCTCCCACCCGCTTCTGGCGGTCCGAGTCCCAATCATAGGCGTGGAGCCCGAAGGCCCCGCTGGCGATGGAGCCTCCTGCGCCCGCTCCCAGCGCAACTCCACCCCGTAGGTCTCCAGCGCCCCCCACCGCTCGCGCAGCGCCAACTCCTCTCCGGCCCTGCAGCAGAGGTCGAGGTCCCGGACAACGGCTGGGAGCAACTAGTAGCCCTGAGAGGGTTCGCAGGCCGACCGCGCCGTCTCGATGCAAGAGCCGAGGCCAGAGGCGGCCCGCCCAACGCAGGCTAGACGCGGCCTGGCGCTGTTTCGGCTTCCCCGGAGACTAGGGGGTCAGGTAGTCCGCCCACACTAAGGCTTGTTTAGCCGTGGTACTGGGAGTCGATGGGCCATTATCCCACGGTTCATCCCACGCCGATCCCGTCGGTCGACTGGGCCGACCGCGCCGGCGAGCTCGTGACGCTCGCGTTCAGCAGGAGGGTTGCGGCGGCCGCGCCGGCGACACCGGCTCCCCTGGTCGCGCCGGCGACCGAGCCGGACAGCTTCGCGGAGTGGCTGTCCGCGACAACGCCAGGCGGCCCTGTGATGGTCCAGTTGATGATCGTGTTAATCGTGTTCGTTGGTTTCATGCTGACCGCGCCGGCTACGCCTTGGGGCCTCATCATGGGGGCTGTCGTGCTCACGATGACTGGTTGGGTGCCCGTGCTCTTCGGGTTCGGCTCGACAATCGCCGCCTCGATCGTGGCCGTCAACGTTGTGGTCGGGGCGTACACCTACAAGGCATGGGCCGCCAGGACCGAGGCATGACGGCGCGACTGGACCTGCAGCCCAAGTACGCTGGCGTCTGTGTCGACTGCGGTGGCCGAGCCCAGCCGCGCACCAATTGGGACGTGATCGCACCGTCCGGACGTACCCCCTCCGGGGCCGTTTGCTTGTCAGCGTTCCAGGAAAGGTACGAATCGGCGCCAGCCGTGGCTGTTGCGCCACCAGAGCGCCTCGAGCTGCGCGGACTCGCGATCGCGTCTGTCCTTGTCGTCCGCGGCCCTGCGCGGAGCGGACGCCGCCCAATGGGCCTGGCGCTCCGCGTCCGCTCGCGCCTGGGCCAGGGTGGCGGCGCGCTGGCGCTCCTCGCGAGCCGTCTTCTCCCGTTGCTCGCGCTCAAGCTGAGCCTCGCGATCCGCCGCGGCCTTCTTGTCGGCCTCCTGCTTGGCCTCGGCCTGCTTGGCCGCGTGGTCGTTGCGGTTGGCGGCTTGCTTGGCCTTCTGCTCCTCGGCGGCCTTGGCCCTGGCCTCGCGCTCGGCAGCGGCGTCCCGCTCGGCCTTCCTCTGGAGTGCCTGTGCGCGCGCTGCGGCGCGCCGTCTGCGCTCCAGCTCCTCGGCTGCCTCGCGGCGCGTCCGCTCGAGCAGCTCGAAGGTCCTGTCGTCCGGCGGGCGCCAACCCGGAGGGAAGATAACGTCAGCGTGAGTCTTGAAGTTGGCGCAGCGTGAGACGGTGGCGCGGGGTAGTTTGAGTGCCTGTGCGAGCTCGCCCGAGGACCACCCGCAGGAGTAGTAGTGGCGGATTTTCAGGACGTCCCGCGCTCGTAAGTGCCGCGACATTTGGGCCTCCCGTTTGCGTAACAGTGTTGGCGCAACTGCAAAACATTCTGGCGACATCTCGGTGACGATTCAAGAGTGAAACCGTATGAATCTGCTGAGCGCCCGAAAACGCGGGAGCATGGATATAAAAGGGAAAATAGAATTGCAAAACTCTAACGGGGCTGGCCCGGTCGGTGTGGGCCGTGTTGGCCGTCATGGTGCAGGACCTCGTGGTATTCTGAGCCCATGCCCGTTGGACGCAACACCCGCCGCCTCACCGTGAACCTGACGGCCGACGTGGCCACCCGCTTCGACCGGCTGGCCCAGGACCGGGGCTCAGCTCGTCTGCACTCGCGGCCAAGCTGCTGGCCGCTGCCGTCCGCTCCCTCAAGCCCCAGCAGGAGGAGTCCACGCCATGAGCCGAGACACCGGCGTCAGCAACTTCCGCCACTACCACGTCGTGCGGGACGGGCGCGTCGAGTCCCGCCCGTGGCAGCGCTGGGACCTGGCCTGGGCCGCCATAGCCAAGCGGGCGCGGTACGAGACCGAGACGGCATGGCGAGTCCGGCCGTGTCGCTCCGGCTGCCGGGTGTGAGCCGTCAGCTTGCCGACAGCGGCCTCGGAGCTGAGCGCGCGCTGCAGGGCCTGCGCTCGATCACGGGTTACTCGTGAATCCAACGGCCGCGCTGTCAGACCGGCGACACCGGCCCGATCCGGCCCCGTCTCGGCCCCGCACCGTCCGGAAGGGCCGCGCGGCCTTGCGGCAATAGGATCTCGACGGCGAACGCGGCTAGAATCGGCTCTATGGCCTGCCTGTGGGCCTTTCCTGAGAATCCGACCTGTGGAGTTCGGCCCGACTGCTTCCGGACAGCCCTGAGCCCGCGCTACCCCGTCAGCGCAGGACCTGCGACGGATCGGGCGATTCCGACCGGCGGACGCGCTCGAACTACCCCGGCGGACTACGGCCTACGGCGCCGCGACCTCTTCAGAGGCGCGCCGTAGGGCCGCGCGGACCCGCGCCGACGCGCCGTCCTGCCCGACTGGGGTAGTCCAGGGGCTTACGGGGAGGGGCAGTCCTTCACGTAGTCGGCCATCTGTTGGTAGGCAGCTTCGGGGGTCAGTTGGGTCTCCGCCTCGACGCACAGCTTGATTGCCCGTGGCACAGCCTGGTCCATGGAGCCAACCCAGGATCCCCAGCCATTAGGCAGGCGGACATTGAGGTTCCCTGAGTTGGGGGTAATCGTGACCCTCGTCGCACCATCCGTCACGGTGCGGCCACAACAGGGCCGAACCTTGGACAAGAACTAGACCCCGTATATATTCATGCTCCCGTGTTTAGGGGCGGTGATATGATTCACTACACTACGAGCACAACACGCTTGCACAGGAGCCGCCGACATGAGCGATAACCCATACCTCGACAGCGAACGTCATCGCCTGCACGTGCGCACACTGAGGGCCGAGGCCCGCGATGTCGCCAGGGCCGAGCAGGAGGCGAGGCTCAAGGCCCAGTCCGACGCGGCGCTCATCGCCGCGCCCGAGCACGTGAAGGCCAGGCTGGGAGAACTCTCCGCTCGCCGCGGCCAGGCGCATGAAGCGGACGAACAGGCGCAGCGCGAGTTCGCCGCCCGCTTCATGCGGGCAGGAGCCCACCTGCCCGACGCCCAGGCCGTCGCGAACGCCCTGACCGAGGCGCACGCCGGAGGCCCGCCCGTCGGCTTCTGGGACATGCTCATTGAGGCAGGGTCCGCGCACGATCGCGCGTCCGCGTTGACGCAGGCCAGCTCACAGCACGGTCGCGCCGTCGTCGACTGCCTCCGGGCGCTCAGTTGGACGCAGACACGGCGGAGCCGCGGCATCTTGTGGAAACCGCCCGAGCGCGCCTGACACAATTCGACCCCGGTCATCACTCTGGGGTCGAACTGTGAGGAGGCACCTCGGGGTGAACGGCCCCGAGGCCCAACGGACGCCCAACGCCCCCATTGTACCAAGTCCCCCCGTCAGATTGCAGCGGCCGGGGCCCTGCAGGGTTGCGCGGCGTCCAGCTGCGCCGGCGTCGTTTTACGAGCCACACAAATGAAAATCGCGTGTCGAGACTGCCAGACCGGCCGACAGCGCGGCCCGACCGACCGGCCCGACTCCGGCGCGCCGCTGAGCCCATGCCGTTTGTCGCGCACCCCCGTGGCTCGTGCGGCGCCCGGTCCCTCGCCCCGGTGCGACATATGCCCATTTCCCGCGCAAGGGGCCACGTCGGGTGGCGCAGAGCTCGTCCGCGGCCCGCCCAGGAAGGAATCGCCCGTTCCCGTTCGAAAGCCGTAACAGGTTAGCGCAGCCGAGGACAATCAGCCCGATGCTTTTGCCCCTCTTATTGGACACGAGCCCGGAGACACCGGCGATTGACATGCTTCGCAGGACCTGAATATGATGCCAGCATCTCGTTTCGATTGCCCTTTGCGCCTGAACACTGCCAATATGGGAAATCACGGTTGAGCTATGGAACAGTCGACGCTTCAGCGAGGAGTAAACGTCAGGGATGCTCAGAATCTCCTCAATTTGTGGCGAGGTCTCCCTTCTCCCCGCTCAATCATCACCTCGCCGCCTTACCTTGATATGCATGATTATGGGAACGCCTCACAGATTGGCGTCCGCGGACAGAGCGTCGAGGACTACTTTGCGCAAATGTTCAAGTTGTTCCATGACTGCTACCAAGTAGCGGCGGCGGACGCCACGTTCTGGCTGGTTGTTGGAGCCGTGCGGAGGGACAGGCGTCTAATTCCCTTGCCTGATAGGCTAACCGTCCATGCCGAACAAGCAGGCTGGATCCCCCGCGAGGCGATCACCTGGGACAAGCAGAAATCTTTACCGTGGACTCATCACGGCGAACTCAGGGACGTCACTGAACAAGTGCTCTTGTTCTCGAAATCCGACACCTTCCGATTCGATGCCACTGAACTCCGCTCACCGATCCCCAACTCGATTTGGTGGCGCAGATACCCGGAACGATACTCCCCGGATGGAGCCATGCCGACGAACTTGTGGAGCATTCCTATCCCTACGCAAGGCTCATGGGCTGGTATCCGAACACACCTCTGCCCATTCCCTGAAGAACTAACGTACAGGATGTTGTCGCTGACGACGGTAAAGGGAGACATGGTCTTGGATCCCTTTGCAGGCATCGGGTCAGTGCCCGCCATGGCAGAAGCAATGGGCAGAGTGGGATGTGGCCTCGAACTCACCTCGAAGTATGCAGAGTTATACGAACAAACAAAGCGGTCAGCGGAACACTTTCTATCTCGCATAGATAACGATAGCCTTCGCAGAGAAGATTTCCATCAGACCATTATTCAACTGCGACTTCTTAAGTTTGCCAAGCTATTGGCATACGAATTTAAGAGGGCAGGAGTTGAGATATTGTGGGTGCGCGCAAAGGAAAGCTGTCGTCGGCCACAGCAAGCCCATCACCTTGTGACAGGAGAGTTTGAACTCGTCCTAGAAAGCGAATCAGCGCAACAGGCTGCGCTTTCCATCACCGACTCCGTTATCGTTCGCCCGCCATTCTCGAAATTTGGCATAGACGCGCGGCTCTCTTTCCTGAGATTTGAAGGTTCTGACATAGACGGCTATTGGTATTCCTCAGGGAGGTTTTGGAACGCACCTCGCACAGAACGGCCAATAGGCGGCGAGCCGCACATCGTGGCTGCTTTTAGACCCGATCCCGATCGAATCGACGATACGCCATACACCTAGGACACGCTTTCACATCCAGGATGATGGGGTTCCCTCCACGGGCAGGGCCTACAACTCACCTGCACGGGATGATCAAGCTTGAGGGCAACGCAATGCGCATACCTGCCATCAGAGTACAGCAGTGGCTGAGAGAATGGGACAGTTACAACTTTGATGAAGAGGCGCGTCAGCGCAAACCGAACCCTCACTTCTACGTTTGTTCCATGTCGGCACCTCTGCTACGGAAGTTGTCTGGTGTCCAGCGGCGGGAAGCCACAGGGCCCCGAGAGGCCGACCTAGGCATTCAACGCGGGCACGACGAGGAGAGATCCATTGAAATAGGCCGATTCATCAAGGCGGGCTACCCCTGGGCGAGCCTGAACACCCAACAGCAGAATCTCTTCCCCGATTTGCGAAAGCCCGGCTGGTTGCCGACCGCCGTCGTAGCGAACCTGGTTAGTGCAACGACAGAGAGGTCGGGAATCAAAGCGGATCCCAATGATGTGATCGCCGTTGAAGAGTCCGATACCGGTTTCTTCCACCTCACTCTACCCGAGGGTTCGGATGAGGCATCTTGGGAGCCTTCCCCCTCAGGGCTAAAACCCATTGAGATCATTGACGGACAGCATAGACTCTACGCATTCGAAATGGGGGAGGATCTAGACGGCGCCTTCGAACTCCCTGTCGTCCTCTTCGAGGACCTGGACATCAGTTGGCAAGCCTATCTTTTCTGGTCCATAAATGTGACGCCAAAGAGAATCAATCCGTCCATGGCCTATGATTTGTATCCCTTGTTGAGAACAGTTGACTGGCTGGCCCACGTCGAAGGGCCAATGACATATCGTGAGACTCGCGCTCAAGAACTTACCGAAGCATTGTGGAGCCACCCAAAGAGTCCTTGGAGACAACGCATCGGCATGCTGGGGCGAGAGAAAGGGAAAGTTACGCAGGCAGCATTTGTGCGGTCATTAACTCTCAGCTTTGTCCGCGGGTGGTCCGGAGGCAAACGCACTGGCATTGGTGGCTTCTTTGGTACTGCCCTCTCCGATGAACAAACCGACGTCTTGCGGTGGACTAGAGCGCAGCAAGCCGCATATCTTCTAGCCTTATGGTCAAACCTAGAACACGCCGTTCGCACCTCTGATGAGGAATGGGCCGCGCATCTTCGCGAAGTCGCATCCCCGGAAGAAAGGGAAGGGTCAGATCCTGCGTTTGCCGGGCGATTCTCCTTGTTAGCCACAGATCAAGGTGTGCGTGGTTTCCTACAAGTTTGCAACGACATTTCCTATCAACAACGGCACGCTATTCCATTCAGCAGGTGGCAGCGCTTCACACTGGCAGCAGCTACTAACGAACAAGAAGTCTCCAATGCTCTTGACGACCTTCGCAAGCACAGCGAAATCATGGATTTCATAGAGCGTCTCGCGCACGATATATCGGCCTTTGACTGGAGGTCTGCGGTGGCACCTAGGTTGCCCACCGAAACAGAGATATTCCAAAGTCGCTATCGAGGAGGGAGTGGCTATAAGCAGGTTCGCCTTCAGTTACTATTCCACTTAGCCCGAAAAGGCGAGGCCGGCCTCGCTAAGAGTGCTCAATCAGTGGCTCTAGCACTCAACTACGTCCAGGAGTAGCTGAGTGGCTGCTCCTTCATTGGCGAACGCGCAAGCTCTAGTGACTGCTGCTTCGCCGACTTCCATGGTGAATTGCCTACGGGAAACTGCGAAACGAATGCGCCGCAATAGATGCTGGCTTAGTCTCAACCATCCGTACAACAGCAGCACCATCCGAAACCTGAGCCAATCGACAATTAAGGCTCAGGAGTTGGGTGAATACATCGCTTGCTCAGCACCTCTGCATTTGGCCGACGGATGGGACTATCTCTCTAGAGCGTTTGACGCCTCTTCTAGAGGTGATAGGACCACTGCATATCATCTTGCATACTACGCGGAATTGCGGGCCGCCATGTCACTACTTGCTACTGAAGGTATTGGTATCTTTAACGATTGCCATGTTGCCCTTGATATGCAGTTGACTCCCACGATTATGCGCGGGTCTACCCATGCCGTAACCTGGCTCGCTGTAGCTGCTTGGTCGCAGCAACCCGGAAGAGCGATCAGGCTATTGCAAGGTATCGATGTCGAATACAAGAACTTGTCAGAATGGCTTCAGTTGATTGGATCTGGCCAGTCTATACAGGGATCCATAGCAGATAAATGGCTTAGTGCCTGGAGCATAGACCTGCAGATACTGTCAAGGGATCACTATCGTCGAAACGAGATGAGTTACCGGCCAACTCGTATTCGTGTGCCAGCATCAAGGCCAGTGGACTCAGATTCAGAAATGGTGGGTCCCCTTTTCAATGCTTGGATAGAACTGGAACCGTCAGTTTCCGGTACAAAAGCTACATTGGATTTTGCATTTCTTCGAGAAGCAATTAAGCTTGTGGTCAAGGATGGGAATTGCAACTATCCAACATATCGCTCTGCAATAGAATCCTTGAAAGGTAGCATGTCACTCCGCTCCTATGAATCCCTTATCTTGGGAGACCCATGCGCCGGTAAAATCTTTCGGGCAGCTGAAGACCAGAGTAGCAGAAGGCGTGCCGTCCCTATTTTGGCGCGTAGCCTATTAATGCTTCGGATTGCATCTGCGAGCACTGCATCCTTGCTCAAGACTGCAGACGTGTCAAAATCGGACTTATACTTTTGGTGGTCACGACTCGGCAAAGACTTGGGCTTTTGGGAGACAGCCTCCGACATCGAGAGCTTTGAGGACCTATGGACTGACGTCGCAGAAGCTAAAGATAGAGCGAGTAGTCAGATGTCTGCTCTCCAAGGTGCGCTCTCTGTTCGAACTGCAACCAAGATTCTGGCGCAAGACGTTTCGATCACACAATTTTCCCGGGCCCCGCTTTGGTTGCTAGGGCTTGAGTAGTTCACTCCTCTGGGCCGTACTTTGCCTCAATTCATAGCCGCACAGAAGAAATCCCCTGGGGAGACATCGGTGATTCTCCACTACTAGAAATTTCTCCAAGAGTGGAAGCTTCTCATCTGCCCATCCCCGGAGCTTGAGCGAGTCCGCAGATCTAACTGAGCCGTAGTAGAATCCCCCCACTCGCCGCTACGCCGGACGATGGAGTGCCTGTTGAAATGAGCGTTGCGTTCTACGAACGACCTATTCTGAACTCGCCCTACGAGTACCCGAGCCGTCACTGGCAGCTCGAGAACGGCGTGCCGACGGACCGCGTGGTCGAGTCGCGCCGCTCGTCGGAGTACATCTCGCCTGTTCCGAAGCCCCAGCGGCAACGCGGCAGGCCGGCGCAAGGCGCGATGGTGCTGGGCGTCCAGGATCTCTCCACTGCTCAGTTGGAGTACGACCCGACATCGAACATCAACGACATACGCCGCCGCGTGGACGCATGGCGCACCATACCGACTTCCAACCAGTGGGGCGTTTCGCAAGAGACCGCTCGTCTGCTGGAGCACTGGCGCGGCTTGGCGCACGAGTTCCAAGGCGTCCGCCCCTTCTTCTGTCAGGTCGAGGCAGTGGAGACGGTGATATGGCTCACGGAGGTTACCGGCATCCTGCGCGAAGGCCGTCCCCGCCTCTCCCCCGACCTGGCGAACATCCGCCAGCACCTCGAAGGCGCGAACGAGCAGGCGAACCCGGAACTGCTGCGCATCGCGCTCAAGCTCGCCACCGGCGCGGGCAAGACGACGGTGATGGCCATGCTCATCGCCTGGCAGGCCGTCAACGCCGCCCGGAACCCCAGCTCGCGCATGTTCACCAACTCCTTCCTCATCGTTACGCCAGGCATCACCATCCGCGACCGCCTGCGCGTGCTGCTGCCGAACGATCCTGACAACTACTACGAGCACCGCGACCTCGTGCCGAAGCACATGCTCGGCGCGATTCGGAAGTCCAGGATCGTCCTCACCAACTACCACGCCTTTCGACGGCGTGAGCGCGAGAGCATCGCGAAGGGCACGCGTGCGTTAGTCCAGGGTCCACGGGGCGAGGCCGTGGACACGACTGAGACCGAGGGTCAGATGCTCCGCCGCGTGATGCCGGAGCTCATCGGCGGGAAGAGGCCGGTCCTCGTCCTCAACGACGAAGGCCATCACTGCTACCGCGAACGCCCCGGCGCGCGCGAGGCGGATGATCTCACCGGCGAAGAGAAGGACGAAGCGCGGAAGAACAACGAGGCCGCCCGCCTCTGGATAACCGGCATCGAGATCGTCAAGCGCAGGATCGGCGTCCGCGGCGTGCTCGACCTCTCCGCCACTCCCTTCTTCCTGCGCGGCTCCGGCTACGCGGAGGGCACGCTCTTCCCTTGGACGGTGAACGACTTCTCCCTGATGGACGCCATCGAGTGCGGCATCGTCAAGGTGCCGAGGGTTCCCGTCGCGGATAACTTGCCCAACAACACGAGTCCGCTGTTCCGCAACCTGTGGGAGCACGTAGGGAAGAAGATGCCGAGGAAGGGGCGGCGCAACGCAGCGAGCCTCGATCCACTCAGTCTTCCCGTCGAACTGGAGTCCGCGCTGGGCGCGCTCTACAGCCACTACGCGAAGGTCTTCGAGCAGTGGCAAGAGGCGGGCATCCCTGAACCGCCGGTGTTCATTGTCGTCTGCAATAACACCTCGACCTCCAAGCTCATCTACGACTACATATCGGGGTTCGAGTACCCGAAAGGGAACGACGGGGAGAGCCCAGCCCCCTTCCTGGGCGCACTTCGGCTCTTCTCCAATTACGGCGATGGCGGCAACCGCCTCGCGTCGCCGCGCACACTGCTCATAGACAGCGAGCAGCTGGAGTCCGGCGACGCCCTGGACAAAGACTTCCGCGAGATGGAAGCCGCGGCCATCGACCAGTTCCGCCGCGAGCGGGCCCAGCGCAGTGGCGCGGCCCAAGACAAAATCTCCGATGCGGAGCTTCTGCGCGAGGTGATGAACACCGTCGGCAAGCAGGGAAGCCTCGGCGGGAACATCCGCTGCGTCGTATCGGTCTCCATGCTTACGGAAGGGTGGGACGCCAACACAGTGACCCACATCCTTGGCGTACGCGCCTTCGGGACACAGCTCCTCTGCGAACAGGTCGTCGGACGAGCGCTGCGGCGTCAGTCCTACGAACTCAACGAAGAAGGGCTGTTCGACCCCGAGTACGCCGACGTGCTCGGAGTCCCGTTCGACTTCACCGCGGAACCCGTTGTGGTGAGGCCCACGCCCCCGGCCGAGGTGGTTCGCGTGCGCGCTGTCAGTCCCGAGCGCGACGCACTGGAGATCGTCTTCCCCCGCGTTGCCGGTTACCGCCGCGAACTGCCCGAAGAGCGCCTCGACGCCCGCTTCAACGACGACTCCGCCCTCCATCTCACGGGGAAGCTCGTCGGCCCCACGAAAACGCGCAACGAGGGCATCGTCGGCGAAGGCGTTACGCTCACCCCGGAATACCTGCAGGACACGCGCACGCAGACCATCGCCTACCACCTTGGGTGGCATCTGCTCAGAACGCACTTCCACGAACCGGGCGAGCCGCCCAAAGCGCACCTCTTCCCGCAGCTCCGGAGCATCGCCAGCCGTTGGATCGAAGAAGGCTATCTGCGGTGCTCCGAGGGCGCCTATCCTGCGCAGCTCCTCTACCGCGAGGTCGCCAACCGAGCCGCCGAGCGCATCCACGCCGCCATCGCCGACGCCGCGCGGCTCGACGCCGAAGCGGAGCCTCCCGTCATCAAGGCCGTCATTGACCCTTACAACCCGACCGGCTCAACTCGGTTCGTCAACTTCACCACCGCCAAGCGCATCCGTTGGCAGACCCGTCCGGACAAGTCGCACGTCAACTGGGCAATCTGCGACAGCGGGTGGGAGGCCGAGTTCTGCCGCGTTGCCGAAGATGACCCGCTCGTGCTCGCCTACGTGAAGAATCACGGCCTCGGCTTCGAAGTCCCCTACTACATCGGCGGAGAGCAGACCGGCAGGCAGCGGACGTACGTTCCCGACTTCATCGTCCTGCTGGACGACGGCCGCGGTTGGGACAACCCCCTGCGCGTTGTCGTCGAGACCAAGGGCTACCGGCGGGAGGACGACATCGAGAAGGCGAACGCGATACGCTCGTTCTGGGTCCCCGGCGTCAACGCGCTCGGCAACTACGGGCGCTGGGCGTTCATAGAACTCAGGGATCCCTTTGAGATGCAGGCGGCCCTCCGCATCTTGGTGGAGACCGGCGAGGCGGCCACGAACGGAGCAAGCGGAGCGAATCGCAGCTAAGCGGCTGGCCATGATGGGCGGCAGCGACCCGGACATGCCGTACATCCCCCGCCGCAGGAGCGAGATTCGGGAATGATCCTCGTGGACACGTCGGTATGGATTGACCACATGCGTAGTTCCGAGACAGAGCTAATCGCGCAGTTGAACGCGAGCAATGTGCTCATGCATCCGATGGTCATCGGCGAACTCGCCTGTGGACTATGCGGGACCGCCGCCAGAAGCTGAGCGAATGGCTGTCGCTACCCTCGGATCGAGGAGCTACGGCATGACGAAGTGTTGTCGCTCATCGAGTCACACGGGTTCATGGGGAATGGGATGGGTTTCATAGACGCCCACCTGCTCTGTGCTACCCTACGCCACGGAAAGGCACGCCTGTGGACGAGAGACGTGAGGCTCAAGCGGGTCAGTGAAGCTTGGGGCGTTGCGTTCGCCGAGACGCCCTAAGGGGGAACGAAAACGATGGTCCGCTACCAGAAACCGCGGCGCCGCTCGAAAGTCGAGGCTATCACTCACACCGGCGACGCCCGGCGTAACATTCCTACCGCCGAACTCGCCCCCGTCATGTCCGACGCCGACCGCGAGGGCATCCGCGTCGCCTACGAGCGGCGGAACCGCGACCTCGACCCGCAGCTCGTCTGGCGCGGCAAGGACGAGCAGGACGAGACAGACCTCGTCACCCCTGCGCCCCCGCTCTACATAGAGGAGAAGGTGCACCCCAAGGCGCTCATCGACGACCTCATCCGCCACTCGCGGGACTCGGAAGAGGAGACGGACGAGTATCAGACCGACCTCTTCGCCGACTTCAACGGCTTGCCGGAAGGCGCTGACAAGACCGAGTTCTATAAGCACGACGCCAACTGGAGCAACCGTATGGTCCTCGGGGACAGCCTCCAGGTGATGGCGTCCCTCGCCGAGCGGGAGGGGCTGCGCGGCAAGGTGCAGTGCATCTACATCGATCCTCCCTACGGCATCCGCTTCAACTCCAACTTCCAGTGGTCGACCACGAGCCGCGACGTGCGCGACGGCAACCCGGCCCACATCACCCGCGAGCCGGAGCAGGTCAAGGCATTCCGCGACACGTGGCGCGACGGTGTCCACTCCTACCTCTCCTACCTGCGCGACCGACTCACCGCCGCCCGCGACATGCTCACGGAAAGCGGCAGCGTCTTCGTTCAAATCGGTGACGAGAACGTACACAGGGTGAGAGCGGTGATGGATGAGGTGTTTGGGGAGGAGAATTCCATCTCCATAATTCCATTTGTGACCACCGGCGGTCAGTCTGCATCGGACCTAGGAAACATCTTCAACTACCTGGTCTGGTATGCCAAAGATAGAAGCTCCCTCAAGTATCGCCAGCTCTATCAAGGCAAGGATCTTCGAGAGGGAGGAGGTTGGGCACATTCACGCGTTCAATTCGATGACGCTACTCGTCGTAACATAGGCGTACCGGAGGTTCGACGTTTGACTGAAGCAGAGCAGAACATCCGACCTTATTCCTTAGACGGTATCTCTTCACAAGGATTGACCATAACGGGCAGCGAAGAATTCATTTTCGAGGGGCGTGTCTTCAAATGCGGGCAAAATGCCCATTGGAAAACTTCGCCTAGCGGGATGTCCCGACTAGCCCGCGCGTGGAGAATCGAAAGCTCTACAAACAGTATTCGCTACGTCCGATTTCTTGACGATTTTCCGATTCAACCCATCACTAATCTTTGGTCCGATACGAATCGACCGGGTTATATAGACATCAAGACCTATGTTGTGCAAACCAGTGCAAAGGTCGTCGAACGCTGCATCTTGATGACTACCGACCCCGGGGACCTAGTGCTCGACCCCACATGTGGTGCAGGCACAACGGCCTACGCAGCCGAGCAATGGGGGCGGCGTTGGATTACGATCGACACGTCGCGCGTAGCGCTTGCGCTCGCCCGCGCCCGCATCATGGGCGCCCGCTATCCCTACTACCTGCTGGCAGACAGTGAAGAAGGACAGCGGAAGGAGGCGGAAGTCACGCACCGTATTCCGTCGGACGCTCCCACCTACGGCGACGTGCGGCAGGGGTTTGTCTACGAGCGCGTGCCGCATATCCAACTGCGCGACATCGCCAACAACGCAGCGATAGACGTCATCTGGGAGAACTACCAGGAGACACTAGAGCCGCTGCGCGAGCAGCTGAACTCCGCGCTCGGAGAGTCGTGGGAGGAGTGGGAGATTCCGCGTGAGGCGGCTGAGGGCTGGCCTCAGAGGACCCGCGAGCTCCACGCCGCATGGTGGGAGCAGCGCGCCGCTCGCCAGCGCGAGATTGAGGCATCCATCGCCAATAACGCCGAGACCGAGTACCTCTACGACAAGCCGTACGAGGACCGGAGCAAGGTGCGCGTCGCAGGGCCCTTCACGGTCGAGAACCTGTCGCCGCACCGCGCCCCGCTCGTGGACGACGACGAGCTACGTCAGCCCGCGGGCAGTGACCCGCGCGAGGGGCGGGAAGCAGGCCCCGGACACCGTTACCAGGGCGAGGCGCCGGAGCGCGACTTCGCGGCAGATATGCTGGAGCAGCTGCGCGTGGCGGGCGTGCAGTAGGCGCACAAAGAGGACAAGATCACCTTCAGCTCTGTTAACGGCTGGCCGGGCAACGGCTACGTCTGCGCGGAGGGGCGGTTCACGGAGGGTGAGACCGAGCGGCGGGCCGGGATATTCGTCGGGCCGGAGTTCGGGACGGTGTCCAAGGAAGACTTGACGGCGGCCGCGCGCGAGGCTGCGGAGATGGGGTTCGATCTGCTCATCGCGTGCGCGTTCAGCTATGACGCCCGCGCCACGGACATGAACAGCCTCGGTAGGGTGACCGTCCTCAAGGCGCGTATGAACGCCGACCTCCACATGGCGACTGACCTGAAGGCGACCGACAAGGGCAACCTGTTCGTCATATTCGGCGAGCCGGACGTGCGCTTGGAGGACGCGGACGGGGGAGCACTCCGTGTGCGCGTCCTCGGTGTGGATGTATTCGATCCCGCCAAAGGCGAGGTGCGGAGCGACGGGCCGGAGGGCATCGCCTGCTGGTTTGTGGACACAGACTACAACGAGGAGAGCTTCTTCGTCCGCCACGCCTACTTCCTCGGCGCGAACGACCCGTACAAGTCGCTCAAAACGACGCTACGGGCAGAGATCAACCAGGAGGCGTGGGAGAGCCTGCACAGCGACGTCTCGCGCCCCTTCCCCAGGCCGACGCGGGGCCGCATCGCCGTCAAGGTCATCAACCACCTTGGCGACGAGGTGATGAAGGTTATGTCGGTCGGTGCGTCCCCCGCATCGTAGAGTGAAACGCTGTTGTCGATCAGCGAATCGGTACAGGTGATCCTGTTCACCCACGAGGACGACGTCAGGTCGTGGGAAGAGAAGCGACTCACTCGCCCGAACGAACAACTCACCGTGCTGGCTGGCGAGCCCGCGTAACGCCTGAGAGTGGCACGGTGATGGAGATTCTTGCAAGCACAGGAGGAGGCCAAGATGGATTGGCTGAAGGGCATCTTCGGAACTGACAAGTCCCGCGCATCGAACCCGGCTGCCAGATTCGCGCGCGAAATTGAAGATGTCCGACACCGAGTGGAGCCATTCGACTACGTCGCAATCGGACTTGAGGCGTGGGAGGCCGGAGACCATGAGCGCGCGGAGCGCCTCCTCAGAGAGGGGGTCCACGCGTACCGCCATGCCGAGCCTGATGGCGTCGACTTCGCGCTGGGCCGCCTCGGTGCTTACCTGCTCGACCGAGAGCGAGTCGATGAGGCAGCAGAGGTGCTTGACGAGGCTATCAGGCGGGGAACCGACATTCCCGCGATCTGGGACGACTACCTCGAAATCATGACTCGTCGCCGGGACGTGGATGGCCTCTTCGACATGGCCATGCAATGGCATAACAGTGCTCGCGGAACCGAGCGGCCTTGGAGTGGGCTCCTCGCTCGTGCGCGAAGGGCCGACCGTGCAGGCGACTCGGAGTTCGCGGAAGCGGTTGCCGACCGGGTTGCCACGAGGGCCCGGGAAGCCGGCGACCGGCAGGCATCTTGGGCAGCTATCGGCGTGCTCGGTTACATCTTCGAGCGCGCCGGTCAACTCAATAGGGCGCTCGGTCTGTGGAGGGTCGCGTTCGAGGAAGGGAGCGACGATCCCACGACTGCGAACCGGCTATCGACGCATCGCGAGCGCCAGCGCGATTACGCAGACGCGATCACCATCATCGAACAGGCACTGGATCGTCATCTCCCCGCCGACACCGAGGAACAGCTTCGAAAGCGCCTCGAGAGATGCCAGGCTCACGCGGAGGGCCGGAAACGGCGCGACGTGCCCACCCACTCGGTACGAGTCGGCGAAGATGCCTTCCGCCCCGTATTCCAAACTCGGGTCAGTCCTGCCATCCGTTCGGCGCACGTCCAGGGGTCGATAGCTAGATGCTTCGGAGTCAGCAAGAGTGTCGGCACGATTGTTGACGTCTCGCTTACTGATGGTTCCGAAGTGGGCCGGTACACCGACTTCCCTGCCTTTGGCATGATCCGGTTCTCGCCGGACGGGTATGGGCTTGGGACTGTCCGGACCGGTCGTGTTGGATCCGGCGTGACCAATCTCACCTTCCTCGCTCCGAACCTGACAGTAGTGGCGACGCCCCAAGTCCCGGATGCGATATCGGAAGTCGTGGCTGCGTCAAGCCTCTGGTACGTCGGATGCCGAGACGGGTACCTCTATACGTTTCGCCAAACGGGAGAGCTTCTATGGCGGTGGGAGACTCCCGGGTCGCACAACCACGACGGCAACGCATACTCGCGGCCCTGTCCGTACTTCGTCGCGTCCGACGGGGAGCGGGTCGTGATTTCGAGCATGGGCGACATCTACTGTATCAGTTCCGGCGGAGTCACTATGTGGCACTTCCAGCTACCCAACGACGCCGTCACGGCCCCCATCTCGCTCACGGACGCAATGTCAACAGAAAAGGCTCGGCCTGTCATTGTTCAATGATTCGGTCAGTGGGTAAGTGGTCAATGAAAATGTCAGTCTATGAAAGGACTGACGTTGACCACCCGAGAGCAATCGCGGATACAGGTGTTGAACGGCGTGATCGAGCGGCAGGTGTCGCTGGTTGAGGCGGCCGCACTGATGAGGGTGAGCGAGCGCCACGCGTGGCGACTGCTGGCGACGTATCGAAAGGAGGGAGCTGCCGGCGTGGCTCACGGAAACAGGGGCAGACGGCCGTCGACCGCCACCAGCCCGGAGACGCAGGAACAGGTGAGGGCCCTCGCCAAGGGCCGCTACGCCGGCTTCAACCACTCGCACCTGACCGAGCTGTTGGCCGAGCGGGAGGGCGTCCGCCTCTCTCGCTCCACCGTCCGGCGGGTCCTGCTGGCGGGCGGTGTTCGCAGTCCCCGCCGCCGCCGAGCGCGCAAGCGCTATCTGCGCAGGGAGCGCTACCCCCAGGAGGGCATGCTGCTGCAGATCGACGGGAGCCGGCACGACTGGTTGGAGGGTCGGGGACCCCGCCTGACGCTGATCGGGGCCGTGGACGACGCCACGGGGACGGTCCCCTTCGCCCTATTCAGAGAACAGGAGGACGCCCACGGCTACTTGCTCATGCTCAAGGAGATCATCGAGCGGCGCGGCGTGCCGATGGCTCTCTATAGCGATCGGCATAGCATCTTCCAGCGCTCGCCCCAGGAGGTTGAGAGCCGGGACGAGCAGCTTCAGGGCAGACGCGAGCCCACGCAGTTCGCCCGGGCGCTCGAGGAGTTGGGCATCCAGCTCATCCTGGCCCATACGCCGCAGGCGAAGGGTCGCGTGGAGCGGGCGTGGGACACCTTCCAGGACCGGCTGGTCTCGGAGATGCGCCTCGCGGGCGCGGCGACCATCGAGGAGGCCAACGGGATGCTCGGGGACTTCCTGCCGCGCTACGATCGGCAGTTCGGCGTGGCGCCGGCCCAGCCGGGACCGGCCTATCGCCCACTGCCGCCGGGCGTCTCCCTTGATGCGGTCCTGTGCTTCAAGTACCTGCGCACTGTGGCCAACGACAACACCATCCACTTCAACGGCGCCGCGCTGCAGGCGCTCCCCGATGGGCGCAGGACCAGCTACGCTCGGACCCGCGTCGAAGTCCAAGAGCGGCTGGACGGCAGCATCGTGGTCGTCCACCAGGGCAGGACCGTGGCCACGGAGCCGGCCCCCGCCGGGCCCGTCGCGCTCAGGGCCCGCACTGGCCGGCGCTCCAACGGTCAGCTGCCGGCCGACTCGCCAGCCCGACCAGCCCGTGACGGTCACCGCGCACAGACAACTGCTCCCCGTCCCCCGGCGAAGACCCCGGCCCGCATCCCCGCCAAGTCAGCGCCCAACCACCTCGGAGGAGAGCACTACTGACATAATCATTGAACAACAACCCTGACAGAATCACTGGACAACGACACAGAAAAGGCTCGGCCAGCGCTCTCGACGCGTGATGCCGATGAGGAAGATTCTCTGACGCCTGGGGTCTTTATCATCATTCGGCAGATGGAGCCGACTGTCTCGCACCTCATTGCGACCAGTGAGTCGGTCCTTGTCAGCTCTTCGGATGGCAAACTCCTAATCCTATCGACGAGTGGTCAACTCCGGGAGGTGCACAGCTTGGCAGGAAGCTGGGCACGTCTGGTCGTGGATGCCAACGGTACGCTTGTCGCAGCCTACAACCGCGACGCGCTCTTTCGATGGGAGCGTGACCGGTTTCGTCACATCGCGGACGTAACAGCGGAGGGAGTTGGGATATGGTCCGAAGGGTTGTACATGTGGGACCGGAAGCGGCTTGATGTCCTAAGCTGGACGGGGCAGGCGGTCTGGAGCGTCGAGTTCTCGAAGAACATCAGCAGCGCCGTGGTACAAGAGGAGCGCCTCATCTGCGCTGCCGGTGTTCTCACCGCGTTCGCTCGCCCGAGCAAAGCCATTCCAGGCAGGAGCGCGTCGTCGTGAAAAGACTTCGTAGAAGGCTGGGCGACGACGCGAAGAATCCCTAGTACATCCTCCACCACCCTCGAAAGCCGCAGGCAGGTCGGCTGCCGCGGCCAATCACGAGCCCTTGAGCCAATGCGGAACACTACAGGTGTTGGATGAACCGCTCTAGGAACAGGTTTCTGACTCTCTCCGGGGGCAACCGCACCGAGCCAAGACCGTGGGATGAGCAGTGGGATAAGGGGCCATGGAACTCCGATTCCTAAGGCAATAGAGCCTTAGTACCGAAGACGTCCTCTCCGCTCTATCGAGCCGGTCGCCATTGGTCGGACTGGACCACCCTCGCTCAAAGGCGGTGTCCACCGAGTGTGCGGCCCATCCCAAAGCAGATTGCCTGCTCCCATGCAGCAACATCATGTCGGCGGCGCCTACCCACGAGAGTCGCAGGGTGAGGACGCGCCGCAGGGGCGTAGATGCTCCCGTCGGATGCGCTCCTGCCGCGCCGTTTGAGGGCCTTCCAGCGCCACCGAGGTGCTCCGTTGGAGATTGCTGCCCTGAACCGCCCAGCTGCTGGCTGGGAGCGCACCTACAACGCGGTTCGTCCACACTAGGCCCTCGCCTATCTCACCCCTGCCCAGGCCGTCCTCAATGGCAAGCTCAGCAAAAGGAGGCTCAGTGTCACTAATGATCTCCTTCATGAAGCATGCCGCAGAGGGCGAACTCTGCGGCCACCGCTCCCCATCGTGGTGCCCTCGACCGAGTCGACGTCTAGCAGGCTGCTGAAAAACGTGGATGCGCACGGTGGCGGGTGAGGGTGGGGCGGGTGAAGATCGGAGCACTCAAGAGGGAGGTGGAGCGCATGCGTGGACGGCAGGAGCCGCAGGTGACGATGTTGGCCTTCGTAGATCTGGAGGAGCGCGTGCCAGCCGATCACCCGCTCCGCGCCATCAAGGCCTTGGCCGATGAGGCCCTGGTCCGGCTGTCGCCCGAGTTCGACCGGATGTATGCCGACGTGGGGCGGCCGTCGATTCCTCCCGAGCGCCTGTTGAAGGCGTCGCTGCTGATTGCGTTGTTCTCGGTGAGGAGCGAGCGCGCCTTCTGCGAGGAGTTGGCCTACAACCTGCTGTTCCGCTGGTTCTTGGGCATGCAACTGATGGAGCGCAGCTTCGACGCCACGGTGTTCACGAAGAACCGGCTGCGGCTGCTGGAGCACCAAGTAGGCCAGCAGTTGTTCGACGAGGTGGTCTTGGCGGCGGACCGGCGAAGCCTTCTGTCGGACGAGCACTTCACGGTGGACGGCACACTGATCGAGGCGGCAGCGAGCCTTAAGAGCTTCAAGCCGCGAGACACCGAGTCGGGGATGCGACGGGGCGGTACGCCGTGACTGTGTGGGACCACCTGAACGGCAAACTCCAGGGCCCACCACGCGAACGCATCATCATGCCCGAAGAGGTCGCGCGCTGGCGGGAACTCCGGCGGCGTGGATGGACCTACCAGCGGATCGCGGCGGGATCGGGGTGGACTGAGGCCGCCGTCTACATGCGGCTGACAGGGCGAGGAGCGCGGTCTGAGCTACCGTACAGCCCCAACCCTCAGACCGGCCTCCACGGTTACGAGTGAATCGGGGCCCCTCCGCACCAGCAGACCCCGGGGTCGCATTGCGCGACTGCTATCCCGGTGTACTCACCGTCGGGGTCACGGTCAATGATCCGGCTGAGGTGGAAGCCGTAGGCCTTAGCCCATGCCCTGTGCTCATCGCGACAACCTCTCCGAACTCAACAACGATCCCTACTTTCGACTCCATCGGTTGCTCTCCTATGCGTGGTACAAAAGCCGAGTCGCCGCGATTCTACCACGGACGAGTAGGGGTTATCTTTATAAAATCGGCTCCCCTTGGGGGCACCATAATCATTCCGGGCCTACCGGTTCCTGGCGCTCGACCGATAGCCCAGTGGGGCCAGCAGCCGGCTTCGACGTCCGCGGGCTAGGCACCGAGCTCGTTCAGGAAATCTCGCAGCGCTGCCTCAAAGGCGGCGGGGTTGTCTCCCGGCACACGATGCCCTGCGTTCGGGACCTCGACGAGGCGACTGTTGAAGTTGCGTTCCACCATGCGGTCCGCGACATCGCGGCTGAGCATGTCGCTCTTCCCGCCGCGCACGATGAGCGTTGGGCATGCGACCCGCTCCCAGAGCTCCCACCGCGAGGCCGACTCCGGGCGGGCGGCCTGCCTCTGAGCACGACGGGTCGGGTCGCGAAGCGCGGGATCGTACTTCCACGTCCACCGCCCATCCAGCAGCTGCCGGACGCTGTGGCGCAGGCTGCTCCGTACCTGCCATTCGGGCCGGAAGGGACTGTACTCGATGACTCGCTGCACGAACTCTTCGTAGGTGTCCAGCACGTCCGTCTGAGTCACGAAGGCAGTGACAGCCCGCTCTCCGGTACCAGAGGACTCCGGGCCCACGTCCACGACGACAAGCGCGCGTAGGCGTTCCGGGTTCGCCGCCGCGTAGGCAACGGCGTTGCTGCCGCCCAGGGACAGGCCCATCAGCACCAGCTTGTCCATGCCTAGGTTGTCGACGACCTGGCCAACGTCGCTCACGTACGAGGTCCGGTCGTACTCACCATTCGGGGCCCAGTCGCTATCGCCGTGTCCACGCTGGTCGACCGCGACGATGTGGTAGCGGTCGCAGAAGGCAAGGGCGGTGAAGTCCCACATGTGAGCGTTCTGCGCACTCCCGTGCACGCAGAGCATCCACGGTTTACCCTCGTTGCCCCAGTCCAGGTAGTGCAACCTGACGCCAGCCTGGATGTGCTTGCTCACCGGTTCGCGCCGGTCAGCGATGGTCACGCCTGAGGACACTGCCGCCTCGTGCAGTGACAACTCCATGTCCGTCGACACCGAACACCTCCGTACGGATTCAACTGGCCGGCGCCCCGCTTATCGCCCCTGGAAATCGGGTGGCCGCTTCTCGGCGAATGCGCGCAGTCCCTCCTTAGCGTCCTCCGTATTCCTGCCGATGAACCCTAGGAGCTCCGACATCCTGATGCCGTCGGCAAAGGACATCTCGCGGGACCGGTAGGCGATCTCCTTCATGCCCCGCACGGCCAGAGGAGGGTTGGCCGCGATACGGTTGGCGAGGTCGAACGCCGCGTCCAAGAGCTCCTCCTGGGGCACGACGCGGTTGACGAGGCCCCACCGCAGGGCCTGGGCCGCCTTGATTCGATCCCCAGTGAGCAGCATCTCGAGGGCCGCACCGAAGGGGATGAGACGGGGCAACCGCTGTGGGGCGCCCATCCCGGACGGGAACCCCAGCTTGATCTCGGGGATCCCAAACTCAGCGTTCTCCGACGCTATGCGAATGTCACATGCAAGGGCAAGCATGCAGCCAGCGCCGATGGCAAACCCGTTGACGGCGGCGATGATGGGTTTCCGGATCTCGAGCCCGTTGATCAGTGTGAGCGTCGATGGGTCCCAAACGGACCTCACCCCGCCGACGCGGCCCTCCGGTGCATTCTTGAGGTTCGCGCCCGCGGAGAAGGCACGCTCTCCCGCACCCGTCACGATGCAGCAGCGAAGTTCGTCGTCATTGGCATAGTCAGCCAAGAGCTCGTGCAGCTCGGCGCCGACCATGCCGAGGTTCAGGTCGTTGTCGCCCTCCATGGTCAAGAGGACCACGCGCTCACGCTTCTCATAGTGGACCGTTGCCATCGGACGCACCTACTTTCGGAGCACTGGTTGAGGAGACCCAACCAGCCGCCTGAGGATCACTAAACGACGTTCTTGGCCCGCAGGTCCTCTATCTCACTAGGGCCGTATCCGAGCTCTTCCAGCACCTCGACGGTGTGCTCGCCCAGCAGGGGCGGCGCCTGGTGCGTCACGGCGTCCGCTCCGGACAACGTGAAAGGCGGTGCAAAGGACAGCACCGGACCAGCTGTCGGGTGCTCGACTCGAACGAACATGCTGTTCTCGACCATCTGAGGTTCGTAGAACACTTGGTTCCGCTCGAGCACGGGCGCCGCCGGCACATCGGCGTCGTCGAGCAGTTTCAGCCACTCGGTTGCGGGTTTCGTCTCGAACACCGCTTCGATGATCGGATAGATTTCGTGCCGGAAATCCCGGGAGCCGGTGGGGTCCTTCGCTCGCGGGTCGTCCATGAGGTGCTCTAGGTCCAGGACGGCGCAGAGCCGCCGGAACTGCGGAGGCCGGAGTGCGGTCACGTTGATGTAGGCAGCGTCGGCGCAGCGGTAGATGCCGTAGGTTGGCATATCGAGGTCTCGAAGAGGCTCCGAAGAGTTCTCGAACTTGACCAGGTTGGTCATCTGCATGGCGATGGCAGCGTGAAGAAGCGAAGTTTCCACGAGCTGCCCTTCCCCAGTCCTTTCCCGCTGCAGGAGGGCGAGTGCGATCCCATAGCCCAACAGCATCGGGATTGCGGGGTCGGAGAGGAAGATCCCGGTGCTGACCGGCGTGCCGTTTTCCCACCTGCGGTACTGGGCGCCGGAGAAGCCTTGGGTAAGCCGGTCGTATCCGGCTTTCGCAGCGTAGGGCCCCTTTGAACCGTATGCCGAGATGGAAGCGTACACCAACCGGGGGTTCATCTCTCGAATTGCTGGGTAGTCGACGCCAAGCTTGGTTGCTGCGGCAAGCCGCATATTCGAAACAAGCACGTCCGACCGCTCGACCAACTTATCGAAGATTGCTTTGCCCTCGCGAGATGCTAGATTGAGCGTCAAGCTCCGCTTGTTGCGGTTCTGCACCACGTAGCCGGCGCCACCGTCCGCCGCTGGGTCGGCGGTCGCGTTGCTGGGCGGCTGTTCAATCCGAATGACTTCCGCGCCCTGGTCCGCGAGGTACACAGCAGTGCCTGGCCCCGCGATGCCTGTGGTCAGGTCGATAACTCGAAGTCCTTCGAGAACGGGCCGCATAGTTCCTCCAAAGAGCGACGCCTGCTGATCTGGCGCCCCGTCGCGGTTGGGCCGACGATGGATGGGCAGCGAGCCTCCCTCTACTTGGATGACCACTTACAGCCCATAGAGCCGCTTCGGGTTGTCGTAGAGCATCTTGTCAACGGCGGACTGCGGAATCTCGCCGGCGTCAGCCCTGGACTGGAGCGCCTCCTGGAAATTGCGCTCCTGCGACTGGTCCGCATGCGTGTAGTCGGAACCCACGACCAGGTTGTCCTCACCTGCGAACTTCAGGATGTAGGGCAGGTCCTCGTCCACGAGGCAGGTCACGAAGATGTTCCATTCCCGCAGCGTATCGTGCAGCGTGTCGAAGCCATCCGGGAGGTCCGCTGGGCTGAGCTGCGTCGAGGACGGCCCCCCCGAGCCTGGGTGATCGAGCCGGCGCTTGATCTGATGCAGCTCGTGTGGGATCCAGCCGGAGGCCGCCTCGATGAATCCCCACCGGATGTTGGGGTACCTGAGGGGCATCTTGTGCATGACCAACGTGGTGAACGCGTCCGGCAGCGAGGCGAACGGCACACGGGGCCCCCGCGCATCGTTCTCCGTCCGGTTCTCCCTCGTGTTCGGGATACCGCTCCCGATGTGTATGCACACCGGCATCTCGAGGTCGTTGGCCTCCTTCCAGAGGGGCTCGAAGTACTCGTCGGTCAGTCCCTTGTCGGCTTCCCGGTTGCCCTTCTTGAACACCCCCACGGCGCCATGGTCCTTGGCCCAGCGCATCTCATTGATGGTCTCGTCCATGTTCATCAAGGGGGGCACGCACAGCCAGCGGAGACGGCCCTCCGACTGCTCGTAGCGGTCGCCCAGCCACCTGTTGTACGCACGCTTCAGTGCTACGTCGATCTCGGGCTTGGTGGTGGGCTGCACGAGGAGGAGCGTGGGGTACATCACATGTGCGTAAACGTTGAGCGAGTCCATGTCACGCAGCCTAACCCCCACGTCGAGCAGCTCCCGCGCCTCGACTGTCGTCATCGTCCGGTTGTCATCGCGGTGCAACCGCGGCTGGCGCAGGTCGTCAATCACCCAGAACCGCTGGGTCACTCGCTTGGGGTCTGGATTGCTCGGGTATCCGACAACCGGCTTATAGGCAGCCTCGCTCGGTAGCATGTACTCCCAAGTCCCCTCCGTCTCGTCTACGTGGGTATCCGCGTCGATCGTGGTGGCCATATCCCCAGTCCTCCTATCGCTCAACCGGAGCTGCTTCCCAACGGTTGACGCGCACCACGCCATCCGCGTCCAGATGCTCCACGTCGGCGTCGCTGTATCCGATCCCGTGCAGGACTTCGGCGGTATGCTCGCCCAGAAGCGGCGCGAAGTTGCGGAACGCTGTCGGCGTACCTGAAAGGTGGAACGGCGACGCCAGCTGGCGCACCTTCCCCTCCGTCGGATGGTCGATCTCCCAGACCATCCCCCGCTCGCGGGCGTACTGTCCCTCCAGCACTTCGTCGAACTCGAGTACAGGCACGACGGCGACCTCCTTCGGGATGATGGCCATCCACTCGTCGCGCGTCTTGGTGAGCATGTGCTCCCTCACCTTCCTGATCGCCGCCTCGTCCCGTTCCGGCCGGTTCTCCCGCATCTCGGGGAGGCCGACGGCGTCGCAGAACGGCGCCCAGAAGTGGTTCTGGTAGGCGGCGGCGTTGCTGATGTACTTGCCGTCCTTACACTTCAGGTTGCCGATGCTGGGCCACCCGCGGTGGCGGAAGCTCTTCTCGCGAAAGTATCCGGGGACAGCGCCGTTCAGGATTGCTGTTCCGCCTTCCACCAGCGCGATGTCTACCTGCTGCCCCTCACCCGTCCGCTCGCGCGCTATCAGCGCCGCTTGGATCGAGATGACTGCGAGGGCCGCCGAGTAGCTGTCTACCGGGGTGAAGAGCATGTCGGCGGGCTCTGCGTCTTGTCCGCTCGTCATCGCGGTGAAGCCGGACATGCCCTGGGAGTTGCGCTCGTTGCCGGGCCAGTCGGAGAAGCTGTTGCCGAACCCCCACCCGCTCAGAGTGGCGTAGATGAGGCGGGAGTTGAGGGCACTCAACGTCTCGTAGTCCGCGCCCAGCCGCTTGTAGACGGGGAGCCTGAAGGAGCCGAAGAAGACGTCGGCATCCTCGGCGAGTCTGTGGAGGATGGCTTGACCCTCGGGCTTCTGCAAGTTGACAGCGATGCTGCGCTTGTTCCGGCCGATGTGGTCCCAGGCGTTCGAGCGGAACTCACCCTCGGCGACCTTCGGGTCGATGCCGACTCGTTCTCTCGACTCGCGGGCGGCCTGCTGATTGCGGTAAGCGCTGCGATCCGCGACGTCCTCTATCTTGAGGACGTCCATGCCCAGGTCGGCGAGCATCCACGTGGCGGTGGGTCCAGGGACCAACCGCGTGAGGTCGAGCATTCGAAAGCCTTCTAGAGGCAGGGTCATCTTCTCACCGTCCTCCGCTGCGCCGTCAGTCCTACCGCCTGCGTGCCTCCGCTGTCAGCGTGCGAGCTGGAACTTCGGCAGAGTGAACTCCGGGGTGACGTCGTCCCAGACCACCTCAACCCTCGCCCCTATCTCGATGTCCTTGGAGTCGGCGTTGACGATATTGGTGTTCATCCGCCACCCCTCTTCGAGCTCCACGATCGCCAGCACGTAAGGGACGTCGTCAGCGAACCCGGGGTGTGCTGGTTGGTACGATACTGTATAGGAGTACACCCACCCCTTGCCGGAGGACTCCACCCAATCAAGCGTGCCGACCCCGAAGCACTGGGGGCCGGGGCAGACGTCCCGTGGGTAGAACACGCGAGTGCCGCACACACGGCAGCGCTGGTACACCAGCCGGTGCTCTCTGGCCGCGTCCCAGAATGGCTGGCTCACCGCGCTTGGGGTGGGCAGAGGCTTGTTGTACCCGCCATTCGTGGTCACGTGAACGCCTAGGTCCGGTGCTGCTACAGTGCCGCGTCGCTGGAAAGCAGCATGGCTGACTGCTGTGAGAAGGAGCCGCCCGACCCGGTCACGTAGATGAGGTCGGTCGGCCCCGGCACCTGGCGCCCACCCCCATCGCGCCGGATCTGCCTGACAGCCTCTGTCACCTGGGCGCAACCCCCGGCGGTCGACGCCTGCCCATAGGAGAGCTGACCGCCATGGGTGTTGAGCGGCCTATCTCCCTTGAAGGTCAAGTCGTGGTCCTGGATCCAGTCTCCGGCCTCACCCTTCTTGCAGAAGCCCGACTCTTCCAGCTCGCACATGACCGTGATTGTGAACGAGTCGTAGATCTCCATCACCTGCACGTCCGACGGTCCGCAGCCTGCCATCTCGAATGCCTTCCGAGCGCCGCGCCCCACGGGGCTGATGGTGATCTCGCCTACGTGGGTCAAGCTACCGCGGAGGATTCCCAAGCCGCCGCCGAGGATGTAGGCCGGCTTATGTGGCAGGCTCCGCGCCAGGTCGGCGCGCGTGACGATGAATGCGCATGCCCCCGCGCACGGCATGACGCACTCCAGAAGATGCAGCGGGTCGGCGACGATACGTGAGTTGACGACGTCTTCTGTGGTCAGGGACGTGTCGTGGAAGATCGCCATGGGGTTGTGGTTCGCGTTGTAGCGGAGGTCGACCGAGATCTTGGCGCGTTTCTCCACTGTGGCCCCGTAGAGGGCTTCGTACCGCTGGGCAATCATCGCGTACCACCCGTTCGCCCCGACCGTCGGGCCGAAGGGAGCCTGGAACTCCGTCGTGGCGGTCTCGGTCCGCGCGCCTGCGGCGGGCCGGCGGCGAGTGGCCGGATCTGCGGCGGCGCCCATGCCGCACAGCACGTATTTGGCGAGCCCCGCATTCACGTAGGCGGCGGCCTGCAGGGCCATCGCCACACCCGCGGCGCCCTGGGCGTCGCAACCGGTTGCCCATGTGGGGTAGATGCCCATGTGC
>CBDFLP010000011.1:0-38007 GCA_965249325.1 Dehalococcoidia bacterium
GCTGGTCCGGTCGGCCCTGGTCCGTGCGGGCGAGTTGGGCATCGATGTGAGCGTCGTAGTGGTGGACGCCCGCGGCGAAGCGGTGGCGACAGCCCAGGCGAAGTCCGACGACCCCCACAAGCGGCAGACCGCTGCCAACCGGGCGTACAGCGCCGTGGGCTTGGCCCTGTCGACGTCGCAGGTCACCGAGCGGGCGATCGAACGGGCGCCTGAGTCACTCGACCGCTCCCGGCTCGTCACCGGGGCTGGCGGCATACCTATCGGCAGGCCGTACGTCATCGGCGCCATCGGTGTCGCAGGCAGCACGCCTGAGCAGGACGAGCAGTGCTGCCGTCTAGCGGTGACGGGGCGCTAGGGGCGTCACGGGACTCGGAACGCCTTCTGCTATCCGTCCCTGCGCCAGGGGTGGGGATCGTCTCCGCGCGACCGGAACACGTACAGCATGCGGTCCCAGTACAGCCCGGGGTCGACGCCGACGACAGCGCCGTTGTCTAGCCTGGCGACCACGAGGCCGCCCCAGTCCTGAGGGTCTCGCTTGTCGGCGTCCACGCCCCCGCGCCGCTCCCGGCTATTGATTAGGGCCATCTCATTCAAGAAATCGGCAATCGACGCGGCATCAGCCTCCCAGGCGTCGACTACTGCGCCGCTGCCCTCCTCGACGGCCAAGAGGGCGTCGTCCTCGTGGTTCTTGTTTCTCCACTCGAATCGCATCCGCTCGCTTTCGTCGCTCAGGCGTCTAGAAGAAGGTGTTGACCACCTTCGGAAGCAGGACGTTCTGGTCGAGGATGATCGTGCGCTTGACGACCTTGAACCCGGTGTCGGCGTCCCTGCGCAGCGTGTCGTAGCGTCTCCCCACGAACAGGTTCACCTCGTCTTGGAGCCGGTTCTGGTAGCAGAAGAACTTGCTGTTCACCTTCACCTCGTCGCCGTTCACTTCGAGAAGCAGCACATTCGAGACCAGGTGTTCGAAGCGGGAGACCGGCTCTTCCGCCCAGTGGACTCCTGTGTTGATCTGCCGCACGCGACCCGTCAGGATGTCCTTCCCCTCGTCGAAGTAGGAAATTTCCGATTCAGGGTCGCTGAACTCCAGGTCCCAGTCGCCGAACTTGATGTTCCGGCGGATGGGCATCCAATAGTGCACGTCCTCGGCTAGCAGGTCGAGCCACTCGGTCAGACGGCGCTCGTCGAGGAGCAGTGCCTCCTTGTACAGGAATTGCTCCACTTCCTTCAGCAGCACAACTTGGTCGGGCGTTATCGTGGGTATCTTTGTCTGTTCCATGATTCCGCTACCCCCTCAAGCCTCCCGCACAAACGGCCCTTCCTCGGTCCTCTCCCGCCTGGTGGGAGAGGAGGCGAGAGGTCACACGACCGCCTTCACGTCGCCGAAGAAGACGTACTCTACCCCGTCCACTCTGGCGGGAAACGCCTCGGACTCCACGATACGGACTATGAGGTAGGCACCGTCGCCCGGGTTGCCGATGATTTCTCCGACGGCGCCGTCCGCCAGCGCCACTTTCAGCCCTTCGCCCAGCGTTCGGAAGACCACGGAACCATCCGTTCCCGACAGGTTGTACTCCTGAGACGACGCCACGGCGGCCCTCCTACCAGATTCGGTGGGACGTGCTCTTGTTGATTGGGTAGAGCTCGTCCCAGCTCCCGGCTTCCATGAACGCAAGCCATCTGCTGAAGCGGGCCCGATGCGCCTCCTCGGTGTGAGAGCCGTTGAACACGAGTCCGGGAAACTCGCCGCTCTCCGCGCCGCGCTTCAGGCCGTTTGCGAAGTAGTAGTTGCGCTTCCGCGCCCTCGCCCCTTGGCTTGCTGAGAACACGTAGTTCCAGTTCTCCATGTCGTCCGACTCGGTTGCCCCGGTCGGGCCGTTGTACCGCATCACGTAGTGACGCACGGCGTCCTTGACGTGTTTCGGGGCGTCCTTGTCCACGCCGAACAAACTCCACCGCTCGACCATGCCCACGGAGTGGGGATGCCACCAGCGCCAGCGCCAGCTGTCCATGATGAAGTTGGGGAACACGCAGAAGTGGCCTCCCTCGTGGCCGTGGGGAGGCAGTACCCGGTTCGCGTACTTTGCCGCCTTGCGCTCGTGGGCGGCGCGGAAGTACTCGTCGACCCCCGGCTCGAACCACGTGTCCACATATTCGGGTACGCCGGACTGCTGGAACACGGTCCAGTTGCCGCCGTGGCCGAGGTTGTGGTCGCCCACCGCGTACCGGTCGGCAGGGAAGGGCGCTCGACGCTTGCCGCGTTCACCTGCGGACATGGTGCCACGGTCCGGGCCGATGGCGGCGGCGTTCACCGAGCGGTGCGTCATCGCGGCGTGGGTTAGGTCGGTTGACGAGGAGAAGGCGGGGACTTTCCAGTTCGTCGGGAGGCGCCACTTCTGGAATGGCGTGAAGACCTCGATGCCCGCCTCCGTGCCGTCGCTGGCTTCGCAGTCGTACCGGATGCCCTCGGCGAAGGGTCCCACGTAGTCCTCGAAGGAGGGCGCTTTCGGGTCCCAGGTCGCCCAGAGAGATCCGTAGTAGTTCTTGAACTGGGCTACGGGAGTGAGGCCCCAATTCTCCTTATCGAGCTCGCCGGCGAAGGAGTTGGAGTGGAACTGGTAGGCCGCTCCCACCAAGCTGCCGGCGCAATCGTAGGTCCAGGCGTGGAAGGGGCAGGTGAACAGGAGCGCGTTGCCCTGATCGTACCGGCAGACCTTCATGCCACGGTGGGCGCAGGAGTTCAGGAAGGCGCGGACCTGGTTGTCCTTGCGGTCGCGCACTACGAGCACCTCTTCCGTGCCCATGCGCGTCACGATGAAGTCGCCTGGATTCGGGACCTGGCTCTCGTGTCCGAGGAACAGCCAGCACTTCCCGAATATCTGCTCCTGCTCCTGCTCGAAGATGTCCTCGTTGACGTACAGCTCCCGGCTCACGGTGCCGTTTTCGGCGTCGATGAGCGATCGAAGGGAGCGTTCCCCGCGGGCGGTGATGAGGTTGGCCATGATGTCTCCTCCCGTTCACACGCGTTATTTCCGCCAGGGGTGTGCGGCCAGGTGTATAGAGGTTATACAGAATGGCCTGCGCCTCTGGTCCACGCTCGCTGCACTAAACCACCGCCACGGGCGCTTGTCAATCGGCGCCTGCCTCCCCTCTCTCCCTGCCTCCCCCGCAGACAAGATCTTTGCGCAACCGCAACTGGTTCTGGTGAGCCTGTCGAACCATGGACCGGCTTGGGAATGCTGGGGAGCGCAGAGGGGCGATGCCCCTCTGCCGGGGCGTGCCCCGCCCGGGAAACAGGGCTACGCAAAGGTCTCGTTTACGAGACCTTGCATGACCGTAGGGGCAGTTCGTGAACCGCCCTTTCAAATCCTTCGCCTTCCTAATCGCTCGCCTTCCCCAATCGGTTCGTGGTGAGCCGTCGAACCACGCCGCCCGCTACAAACGCTCCGGTTCCTCTGCTCCCAACAGTGGGTTGCGCAAGGTCCCGCCAGGGGGAGGGGGCGGCTGCGAGGTTGCCAGGCAGGGGCGGCGGGGGTACCTTCGCTACCTATTCGAGCCGCAAGCCTCAGCCTAGGCGTCCCTGGAGGAGAAACATGGCCTACGACGTGCTGATCAAGGGCGGACGGGTCATCGACCCCGCCTCCGAAACCGACAAAAACCTCGACGTCGCTATCCAAAGCGGACGCATCGCGAAAGTGGCGGCGGACATCGACACGTCGGAGGCGGTGCGGTGGGTGGACGCGCGCGGCAAGCTTGTCGTCCCCGGCCTGATCGACGTCCACGCCCACATCTTCGAGCACGGCTCGAGCAACGGACTTGACCCCGATCTGGCGGGAGTCCGCTCCGGCGTCACGACCATCGTCGACGGCGGCAGCGCCGGGAGCTCGAACTACACCGGCTTCCACAACCTCGTCATTCAGCGGGCCGCTACGCGCGTGCTCACCAATATCCACATCGCCAAGGCCGGCCTCGCCTTCATGCCCGAGGCGCGCGACGCGGACGACATCCTTCTCGACGACACCATCGCGATGGTCCACGCGCACCCCGGCGAGATCATCGGCGTGAAGGTTCGCGCGTGTGGGCCCGCCGTGGACGCGATGGGCATCGCCTACATCGAGTCCGCGCTGACGGCCGCTCACGAGGGCGGCGTGCGGCTGATGGTCCACATCGGCGACCCTCAGTTCGGCTCCGACCCCACGATTACGCGGCAGCTTCTCCCGCTGCTGCGTCCGGGCGACCTGCTCACCCACCTCTACACCGGCAAGCCCGGCAAGGCCATCGACGACGCCAACCGCGTGCTGCCGGAGCTCGTGGACGCCAAGGACCGGGGCGTGCTGTTCGATCCCGCGCACGGCCGGTGGAACTTGAGCTTCGAGGTCGCCAAGAGGCTGCTCGACCAGGACATCACGCCCGCCAGCATCAGCACGGACATCACCAAGCCCGGACGCGACATCGTGAAGTCGATGACCCACACGATGGGCAAGTTCCTGGCGTTGGGCTTCTCGCTCCCGGACGTAATCCGCATGAGCACGCTCGCCCCCGCCCGCATCATCGGACAGGAGGCGGAGCTCGGCTCCCTCGCCGAGGGCACGACGGCCGACGTGACGATTCTGGAGGCCCTCCAAGGGCGGTGGAGCTTTGCCGACTCCGAGAACGTAACGCTCATCGGCGAGCAGGCCCTCCGTCCCGTGCTGACGTTCAAGGGCGGCGAGCAGCACAACGTCGACTACGGCCCCTTCCCCTGGGGCTGGCTGCCGGAAACGGACGAGTAGGCCCCCATCATTCCCGCGCACTACCTGGACGAATCGGAGGTCTCAGAAGCGGCAGACAGACTCAATGCCCAGGTTGACTCGGGGTATCGCGGTATGACAGCAGTTATTACGGTGGCAACTTTCTTCAACTTAGCGGTAGCCGCATGTTGGCTGTAGGTCGTCTATTCCTCCTCAGCAGACGGCAGAGGAGGCAAGGGCCATATATCACGCTAGTTGCCCTCCTCGGTCGGCCAACCCTGGACTCCCGCCTGCGCGGGAAAGAAGGAGGGGGAGGGACTGGCGGATTCCGCTCGTTTGTGGGAGAGGCCGGGGCGGGAAGGTCGGAGAGGGGCGAGAATTCGGCTGAAACGGGCTTGGCGGGCCTTGGCAGGCGCGTTTGTACCCCCTAAGATGGGGTTGCGGCGATAGGCCGTAGAAAGGGGGTGATCTAGTAGTGTCAACATCATTACCTCGCACTGCTGCGTCACCCGCTGCTTACCGCTAGGGACCGGCTGGTCGATACCGGTCGCCCCGCGGTGTCCCGTGGGACCTGAGCGGTGGGTCCTTCGGGCGGCGCAGCAGGGTGCGCCCCGAGAAAGCGCGCTTCGGCGACGTGGACTCGGGGAATGGGACGAGCGCCTCGGCTCTTCAACGGGCCGGGGCGCTTGATTTAAGCCCCTCCTCAGACCTCCCAGGCAACGAGATCTTTGCTGTCGCCGGCGATGCCCCGGATGGGGACGTTGTCGTCATAGCGCGCGTCGCCGGGCGCTCAGCGACATTTGCCTATTGCCCAACCCCCTTGCTCCTCCTACGATGGAGTGCCGTCATGCCTCGGACCGGATACCGAACCGCGGGCTCTGGACTATTCTCCCTTCCCCGCCTGCGGGGGAGGAACGAGGAGGGGCATGAATTAAAATCATCATGGGTGGGGAAGTAGTTCTAGGCCCAGGAAGCAGGCCACGGCCACGAAAAGAACTTCCCCACCCCATGTATTTCGGGGAAGTTCTCACTCGTAAGGGAATGTACGGGTGGGGAAGTTCGTACTCGTAATTCTGGCGACAAGAAATACGACTGGGGAGGTTCTCACACGGTGGCGCGGATCAGGCGGGAAGTTAGGCAAGGGTCTCGTCGACGGGCGACGAAGCCCATCCCCCCTTGGGGAAGGCTTAGGTGGGAGCATGCTAGAATCCGGAAAGTTGGCTGCGAGGTTCCCGCCTGCGCGGGAATGACGGTCCCCCTCCCGCCCTCCCCCGCAGACGGGGAGGGGTTTTCGAGGGAATGACGGAAGGATGAGGTCCGTATGTCGGTAAAGATTGGCCTGGCAGGCGCGTCGGTGATGGCGCGGGAGGGGCGCGAGTCCTTCCTGGCGTATGTCGATGCCGCCGAGGAGCAGGGCTGGGACTCGGTCTGGTTCTCCGACCGCATCGTCGGTCCGGCATGGCGCATGGACCCGCTGGCGGGCATGGCCATCGTGACGGGGCGCACCGAGAAGCTGAAGTTCGGCACGGGCGTGCTGCTCATGTCGGTGCGGAGCCCCGTGGCCACCGCCCGCGAGGTCGCGACCATCGATCTGCTGTCGAACGGCAGGCTGGTGCTTGGCGTGGGCGTCGGGCAAGAGTCGCCCGCCGAGTACGAAGCGATGGGCGTCCGCAAGAGGGACCGCGGCAAGCGGCTCGACGAGGCGATTATGGTGATGCGCAGGCTCTGGAGCGAGGAGCGCGTGACCTACGAGAGCGAATTCCTCAAGCTGACGGACGCGTCGATAGGCGTGCGCCCCAAGCAGGCCAACGTGCCGATTTGGATAGGCAGCCGCTCCGAGGCCGGACTGCGCCGCACCGGACGGGTCGGCGACGGCTGGCTGCCGACGCAGCTCACGCCCGGCGAGGTTTCGGCGGGCATCGCGAGAATCAATGCGTATGCGGCCGAGGCGGGCCGCGAGATACCGGACGATCACTTCGGCCTCCAGATAAGCAGCTACATGGTCGAGCAGGGGACGGTCCCGGACCACGTAAAGGAGCGCTTCCTGCTGCAGCGTCGAGCGGACGTGACGCCCGAGCAGATAAACCTGCTTGGCACACAGGACGAGATCATGGCGCGGCTGCGCGAGTACATAGACGCGGGGGCGACCAAGTTCGTGTTCAACCCCGCGTGCGGGGCGGACGAGATGCTGGAACAGATGCGCCTGCAGGCGGAGGCGATCGTCCAGCCCTTCCATCAGAAGCTCGTGTCGCTAGACGCGTGAGCGCCGACGGTCTCCTCTCCAAGGAGAGAGGGTTAGCGTAAGAGGTTATAGGGCAATGAAGGTAGGCATCATCAACGTCACGGGATACGCGGGCATCGAGCTTGCGCGCATCCTGCACCGCCACCCCGAGGCCGAGGTGGTCAGTGTCACGGGCCGCAGTCAGGCGGGCGAGGAGCTGGGCGACGCGCTCCCGCACCTCTGGCGCATGAACATGACCATCGAGCCGGATATCACTCGGAGCGTCGACGTGGTCTTCTCCGCGCTGCCGCAAGTGGCCTCCGCCGAGGCGTGCGTCCCCTTCGCGCGGGACGGCGTGAAGGTCGTGGATATCTCGGCCGACTTCCGCCTGCACGACCCGTCGGAGTACACGGAGTGGTACGGGGCCGAGCACCCCGCTCCCGACCTGCTGGAGACGTCCGTCTACGGGCTGACGGAGCTCGACCGCGAGGGAATCGCTGGGGCGCAGCTCGTGGCCAACCCCGGCTGCTACCCGACGGCGGCGCTGCTGGCGCTGGCCCCGGCGGTCGAGCAAGGCCTCATCACCGAGCAGGTCATCATCGACTGCAAGTCGGGCGTGTCGGGCTCCGGGCGCGGCCTCAGCCTGACCACACACTTCTCCGAGATAAACGAGAACGTCTTCGCCTACGCCGTCGGCGGTCACCGGCACCTTCCGGAGATCACGCAGGAGCTGAAACGTCTCAGGCCCGGCTATCAGCCGAAGGCGCTCTTTCAACCGCATCTCATCCCGATGACGCGCGGTATCCTCGACACGGTCTACGCCAATTTCGTCGATGGCGCGTTCAGCTCGCCGGAGCAGGCCGCCGCGGGAGTGGCCGAGCTGTACGCGGACTACTATCGGGACGAGCCGTTCGTGAAGGTGGTCAACAAGGCGCCTCAGACCAAGCAGACGTGGGGCAACAACGATTGCCTGGTCTACCCGACAGTCGATTCGAGGACGGGCAGGCTCGTCGTATTCTCGGCGTTGGACAACCTGGTCAAAGGCGCGGCGGGCCAGGCGGTGCAGAACATGAACCTGATGTTCGGGCTTCCGGAGGCCACGGGCCTGGAACAGCTCGCCATCTATCCGTAATGGGCTGCCCGTAACGGGCTGCCCGTAACGGGCTACCCGTAGCGCGCCGGTGCCCGCTTGCGACGTGCGCCCCTATAGTCTAGCGGCCTAGGACGTCACCCTTTCAAGGTGAAGATCGCGGGTTCGAATCCCGCTGGGGGCGCCAGCGCGCGTCGACTGTCCCAGTGCTCCTCCTCCCCCGTCAGCGGGGGAGGACTAGGAAGGAGCCTAGGCGGCGACGGTCGTTGGCAGGTCAATCTCGTAGTGCGCCAGGAGGTCGTCGAGGAAGGCGGCGGTTTCAGGGTCGGCGTCCACGAGCGGCAGGCGAAGGCTGCCGACATCGAATCCGGCCTTGTTCAGGCAGTACTTGACGGGCATCGGGTTCGAGATCTTGAAGAGGCCTGTCGAGAGGGGGAGTTGACGCTCGTGCTCCGCCCGGGCTGCCTCAATGTCGCCCGCCGCAGTGAGCTCGATCAGCCGTTTGATCTGCTTGCCGATGAGGTGAGACGCGACGCTGACCACGCCCCATCCGCCGAGGCGCACCACATCGAACGTGTCGCTGTCGTTCCCGCTCCACACGCGGAAGTCGTCAGGGGCGTCGTGGAGGATGGCGGCTATCTGCTCGATGTCGCCGGAAGCCTCCTTCACGCCGATGATGTTGTCCACGTCATGGGCGAGTCGCAGGGTCGTCTCCGCCGTCATATTCACGATGGTCCGGCTCGGCACGTTGTAGAGGATGCAGGGCAGGGAGGTGCTCTCAGCTATGGCCTGGAAGTGGCGGTAGAGGCCCTCTTGCGGGGGCTTGTTGTAGTACGGCACGACGAGCAGCTGGGCGTCCGCGCCGGACTGCTCGGCCATCGCGGCCAGCTTGATCGTCTCGCCGGTTCCGTTGGTGCCGGACCCGGCGACGACGGTGGCGGAGTCGCCGACGGCTTGCTTGACCTCGCTCCACAGGCGCAGGTTTTCCTCATGGGCGAGGGCGGGGTTCTCGCCGGTCGTGCCGGTCACGACGAGGCCGTCGCTGCCCGACGCGACGAGGGCCTTGGCGAGGCGCTTGGCCTGGCCGTAGTCGACTTCCATCGCCGTATCGAACGGCGTGACCATCGCCGTGATGAGCCGCCCTATCTCGCTCATGCCCAGGCCTCCTGCGAGGGGTAAGGGCCATTGTAGCGGATGGTGGAGGGGCGTGAGCGGGAGACTCGCGCTACTCCTGGTTCCTCCGGGACCAAAAATAGACGCCTGCGAAGACGGCGAGGGTGAGGGAGAGCGCGATCACGGCGCCCCAGATAGGGCCGAAGTAGGCGGTAACGCCGCGCTCGATGATGAGCGCGCCGAACACGATGGAGGCGGCACGTCCCACCATTCCGGTAAGGTCGCGGGAGTTGTTCTTCATCCCTGGGCTCCGATTCGGAAGGACTACCGGGGCTGCGCGGGCTGACGGAGCCACGCGCCCCTCCGGACTATCTCTTCGGCAATCTGGACGGCGTTTGTCGCGGCTCCCTTGCGGAGATTGTCGGAGACGAGCCAGAGGGCGAGGCCGTTCGGGAGGGCGGCGTCCTCGCGGATGCGGCCCACGGACACCTCGTCCTTTCCTGCGCCGTCGATGGGCATGGGGTAAGCGTTGGCCGAGGGGTCGTCCACGACGATGATGCCGGGGTAGGCGGCCAGCAGCTCCCGCGCCTCGCCGGGGCTGACGGGGAGCTCGAGCTCGACGTGGACAGCCTCGCTGTGGCAGACCTGGACAGGGACTCGGACGCAGGTGGCGGAGAGGGGAAGGTCTGGCTCGTGCAGGATCTTCCGGGTCTCGTTCAGCATCTTCGTTTCCTCGGAGGTATAGCCGTTTTCGCGGAACGAGCCGATGTGAGGCAGGAGGTTGAAGGCGATGGGGTGCGGGTACTGCTCGGGGCGGGCTTCGCCTCCCGCGAGCAGGTCGCGTGACTGCTGGTCGAGCTCAGCCATCGCCGCGGCGCCTGTGCCGGAGACCGATTGGTACGTGGCCGCGACGACGCGCCGCAGCGGGCTCGCCTGGCGCAGCGCGTCGAGGACCATGGCGAGCGGAGTGGTCGAGCAGTTGGGTATCGCCAGGATTCCTTGGTGGCCGTCCACGTCGGCAGCGTTGACCTCGGGAACGACGAGGGGGACGGCGGGGTCCATGCGCCAGACGCCGCTATCGTCGATCACGACGCATCCCCGCTCCTTCGCGGCGACGGCCATCTCGCGGCTGACGTCGTCATTCGCGGATATGAACGCGATGTCGGACTCGGCGAAGACGTCGGGCGTGGTCGCCTCGACGGCGATCTCCTCGCCGGCGAACGCGACCCGCTTGCCCACGGAGCGCTGTGAGGCGGTAAGGCGGAGCCTGCTCATGGGGAAGGCGCGCTCCTCCAAGACGGCCAAGGCCACCTTGCCGACGGCCCCCGTCGCTCCAACTATCGTTACTCTCGGATCACTCACTGACCGCTCCTCTCGCCATACTCGGCAGATATTGCGTACTTCTTATGGTACCCGACGGGGAGCCGCTACAGGCCCATGAGCTTGTCCAAGCCCACGGTGAGGCCGGTCATCTCGCGCACCTTGCGGACGGCCAGGAGGACGCCGGGCATGTAGCACTCGCGGTCGTTGGTGTCGTGGCGGAGGGAGAGCGTCTGGCCGGGGCCGCCGAACGTCACCTGGTGGTGGGCCATGCGTCCGGGCATCCGGGCGGCGTGAATGCTGATGCCTTCGTAGTCGCCCCCACGAGCGCCGGGAAGGGGCTCGCGCTCAGGGTCGTTGTGTGCGAAGGGCCCCGGGTGGGCGTCGCGAATGGCCTTTGCGATTCCCATGGCCGTGCCGGAGGGCGAGTCGACCTTCATTTCGTGGTGCTCCTCGACGAGGTCGACATAGTCAAAATAGGGCGCTGCGACGGCGGCGAGCTTGATTAGCAGAACGGCGCCGATGGTGAAGTTCGGGGCGAGGAATCCGCCGAGGCCGTGCTCGCCGCAGAGTCGGCGCAGGTAGTCCGTCCGCTCCTCGGTGAAGCCGGTCGTCCCGATGACGGGGCGCACGCCAAGGGCGAGCGCTTGCGGCACCATCGCGAGAGTCGCGGCCGCTAAGCTGAAGTCGACGACGACGTCCGTGGGGTTAGCTTCGAGGGCCTCGCTGACGTCCGTGTGATACGGCAGTGAGACGGGCAGGGGGGCGAGGTCGGAAGGGGGCACGCGGTCTATCGCGACGGTCAGCGTCATGTCGGGCGCTCCGTTCACCGCGCGGAGCACCTCGCGCCCGACGCGTCCCGCCGCGCCGTGTACGGCGACTCGTATGGGGAGGGCGCTGGTCATGGGCGTTTCCTCACGCCGAAAGCGGTGGCCGGGCTAGCTGCGCGGCCCCATGCCCATCGACGACCCGCCGGCCTCGCGCATGCGGGTGGCCATTTCCGTGTCGACGCCCCTGCGCCACTCGCGCTTGGCGGGGTCCTCGATGTTGACGTGGAGCGTCCCGATGCCTCCGATGGTGAACGCGATCTTGTCGCCGTCCTGGAGAGCGCCGAGGCCCTGATGGTTGGTGCCGGTGCTGACGACGTCTCCGGCGCTCAGGTGTGCGATGCGGGAGATGAACTCGATGCACTCGGGAATCTTGTGGGCCATGTCGTCAGTGTTGAACGCCTGGCGGTCTTCGCCGTTGTTGGTGATGTGGAGGCTCACGTCGTGGGGGTCGGGAACCTCGTCCTTGGTGATGATGAACGGCCCCATGGGGCCGAAGGTAGGCCAGGACTTGACCTGGAAGAAGCTGGTGCGTCCGCCCGGCTCGAACCCACGCGCGGAGACATCGATGAAGCCGGTGTAGCCGAACACCTTGTCCATCGCCTCGTCCTGGGAGACGTTCTTCGCCTCGGCGCCCATCACGACGGCAAGCTCGGCCTCGTGGTGGAAGATGGTGGCGTGGCAGTCGGGGTCGAGGCGGACCGTGTCGCCGTCGCCGATGACGCAGTCGGACGATTTCTGGAAGGCGTCGATCTCGGGCATGGGACGCTGGCCGAACTCAAGATAGTTCACGGCCATGCAGAAGATCTGGCTTGGCCGGGGAATCGGCGGGCGGATGCAGACGTTCGTAAGGGGCACGCCTTCCGAGACGCTCACGAGCTTCTCGAAGGGGTCGCGGACCTGATCGAAGTGGGAGATGACGAGATTGATGAGCTCCTGCGCGCCGTGGGCGTGCACGCCTTCCAGCACTTCGGACACGTCCACGATGTGGGTGTCGTTCTTCACTACTCCGAGTGTCCAATCGTTGAAAAAGCCAAGCTTCATGCGTGCTTCTCCTGTGTCGTTGGTCTGTTTGGCGTCCGGCTTCCCGCGCAGAGCAGGAAGGCCAGACCGGGCTCTACCGTAGGATGATAGGCCGGACCACGATAGTCTCGTCGCGGCGGGGGCCGGTTGATATGAGGTCTATAGGGCAGCCTATCACGTCTTCGATGCGGCGCACGTAGGCGGCGGCTTCGGAGGGCAACTGGGAGACATCCGTAATGCCCGCGGTCGGGGCGCTCCAACCGGGCATCTCTTCCCAGACCGGCTTGGCGCGCTCGAGGAGGCCCGGCTGACTGGGGAAGCGGTGGATGCGCCTGCCCCCCGCTTCGTAGGCGACGCATATTTTGACAGGGTCGATGCCGTCCAGCACGTCGAGACGAGTGAGGACGGCGGAGGTGAATCCGTTGACAGTCGCGGCGTACCGGGCGGCGAGCCCGTCGAACCATCCGACGCGCCGGGGGCGGCCGGTGGTGGTCCCGTACTCCCATGCGCGCTCGCGTATGTCCCACGCCACCTCGTCGTCCAGCTCAGCGGTCATGGGGCCGGCGCCGACACGGGTGGAATAGGCCTTGAACACGCCGATGATGCCGACGATCTCGCGGGGGGAGATGCCGAGGCCGGTACACGCGCCGCCGATGGAAACGGACGAAGACGTGACGTACGGATATGTGCCGTGGTCGAGGTCGAGCATCGCGCCCTGGGCGCCCTCGAGCACGACGCGGGCACCCCTTGCAAGTCTGTCGAGGATACGCTCCTCGACAGAGGCGGCGTAGGGCCGCAGCGCCTCGCCCCACGCGCGCACCTTCTCATGCAGCGTATCGAAATCGATGGGCTCGGCGTCGTAGACGCGGGTGAGGAGGCGGTTCTTCTGGGCAACGATGCCCTCGAGGCGGTGGGTGAGGTAGGCAGAGTCCAACAGGTCGCCGAGGCGGATGCCGGCGCGGGCGACTTTGTCGACGTATGCGGGACCGATGCCGCGTCCGGTGGTGCCGATGGCCTGGCTCCCGCGCGCCTCTTCCTCCAGCTGATCGAGCTGGACGTGGTACGGCATGACGATGTGCGTGTGGTCGCTGATGAATAGGCGGCTGGTGTCGACTCCCCTCTCGTTGAGGCTTTCGAGCTCGCCGAGGAGCACGTCAGGGTCGAGAACGACGCCGGGGCCGATGACGGCGTCGACGTGGGGGCGGAAAATTCCGGACGGCACGAGGTGGAGGGCGAAATTGCCCTTCTCGTTGATGACCGTGTGGCCGGCGTTGCTCCCGCCTGAGTAGCGGACGACGACATCCGCTTCCTCGGCGAGGAAGTCGACGACTTTTCCCTTGCCCTCATCGCCCCATTGGGCGCCGACGATGCCATAGGCGGGCATCAGCACTTACTCCGCCCGGATTTCGGGCAAACAAACTTCCGGCCCGCAAACCCCGTAGGGGCGCAGGCCGAGCAAAAGTATAGCAGACCGCCCCTCCCAGGTCTGCTCCGCAGACGGGACCTTGCGTAACTCCCTCCATGGTGGGCAAGGGGAGTATTCACAGGATGGACAAGATGGGGAATCCAGAGGGTTCGCACCTTGGGTTAGGGGTGGCGTAGGAGTGTGGGAGGATGGTCAAGATGCGAAATCTCCCGGGCCTTTCGCATCTTAACTCCGTGGCCGTGGTGCGGTCTCGAGGGTTTTTGAGGGCCAAGAATCAAGTTGCGCTTTCTTGCGGTGCGGGGAGGGGGCGAGATCCCCGCCTACGCGGGGGAGACTGGAGAAGGGGGCCGTCTGTGGAGCAAGAACATTTTTCGCAGGCTCCTTCTGTTCTTGGAGTCTCTGATTTACCTGGCCGTGATGCGGTCGCCGGGCGACGGGGCGGGGGGCTAGAAACAGAAAGTCCCCGGACATTTCTGAACCTGTTTACCAGGCCGTGGCGCGGTGGAAGGGGGGTAAGAATCCAAGAATTCACAAATCCCCCCCCAGTCCGCATGGCTTTGGGGTCTATGGAGCAGGGCGGGGGAGTGCGTCGGCTTCGCTTGTCGGAGTCCATGGTAGGGATTGGTTGGGGATGGGGGAAGGGGCAAGTGTCGCGGTCCGCCCCTCTCCCTAGCCCTCCCGCAGACGGGCGAGGGAACTGAGCGGACGGGGGAGAGGTTGGGGGAGTCTCCCGCGCAGGCGAGACCTTTGCGTAAATTCCTAATGTTGGGGGCGGAGGAGCCGGGGCGTTTGTGGCGGGCGGGGTGGTTCGACAGGCTCACCACGAACCTATTGGGACAGCGGTTTGACTTGGAACGGCGGTTTGACGTTCGGCTCGCTCAGGATGCCGAACCGCTCGCCTAGGCGGACGCCGTTCAGGAGCTTTATTGGACTCGCCCGAGTTCGCCGAGTCCAAGCAGCGCAGGCAGCGAGGCCATGTCAGCGAACCGCTCAACTCCCCTCGAGTCGGCGACGTCACAGGTCGGGCTCGCCACGTATGCCAGGACCTTCATCCCGGCGGCCTGGGCGGCCTGGACTCCTGCATCGCTGTCCTCGATGACCACGCAATCCGACGGAGAGAATCCCATCGTCTCCGCAGCGTGGAGGAACACGTCGGGATAAGGCTTGCCGCGCGCCATCGTCGCGGCGCTAAACAGCCGCCCTTCGAACCAGGGATAGAGGCCGGTGAGTTTCAGCCGCTGTTCTATCGCGTCGGGTGAGCCGTTCGAACCGACGCACATCGCCAGCCCCGAAGCCGCGACCGCGCGCACTGCGTCGACGACCCCGGGAACCGCACGGAGCCCCTCCTCCACCGCGACCCGTTCCGCTTCCTCGATCAGACTCACGATGTCGTCCGGTAACTGCACGCCCCAATGCGCCAGCACTGTATCGTGGATCTGATTATTGGAGACCCCGTGAAAGCGCGCCTGAACCTCGTCCAACTCCAGCCGCAGGCCGTAGCGTGCGAGAACGCTCCTCATGGCCCGGCTGGTCAAAGGCTCGCTGTCGACCAATACACCGTCGCAGTCGAAGATGACCAGCTTGGGGGGAGTCATTCGCAAGGACTCGCCTGTCATTTGATTTCCAGCATAGCTGTCGCCTCATCGGCTGAGCGTTCCGTTCCGTGGAGTCCGAGTGGACGCTAGTCCTAATGGTAGTACTCCATGCCGAGGTGGGTGATCTGCTCCTCGCCCATCAGCCAGCGCAGCGTGTTCTTCAGTTTGGTCTGCTGTATGAACAGGTCGTGCTCAGGGTAGACCTCCGGCGCGTGCTGGGGGCTCTTGAAGTAGAAGGAGAGCCACTCCTGCACGCCCCCCATGCCGGCGCGCTGCGCTAGGTCCATGAAAAGGATGAGGTCCAGGGCCAAAGGAGCGGCTAAGACTGAGTCGGAGCAGAGGAAGTTGATCTTGAGCTGCATCGGATGGCGCAACCACCCGAACAGGTCGATGTTGTCCCAGCTCTCCTTCGCGTCGCCACGCGGGGGGTAATAGTTGATGCGCACCTTGTGGTAGGCGTCGGAATAGAGTTCGGGGTAGGTGTTGGGCTGCAGGATGTGCTCCAGCGCGCCGAGCTTGGACTCTTCCTTGGTCTTGAAGTTCTCGGGCTCGTCGAGCACCTCGCCGTCGCGGTTGCCCAGGATGTTGGTGGAGAACCAGCCGTCCAGCCCGAGCATTCTCGCCTTGAGCATCGGCGCGATAGCGGTTTTCACCAGCGTCTGGCCCGTCTTGAAGTCCTTCCCGCAGACCGGTACGCCATGTTCGCTTGCCAGCTTCTCCAGGGCCGGCACGTCGGCGGACAAGTTGGGGGCGCCGTTGATGAAGGGGACGCCCTCAAGCAGGGCTGCGTAGGCGTAGACCATGGAAGGAGCGATGTTCGGGTCGTTCTCCCTGAGGCCGCTCACGAAGCTCTCGATGTCCTGGTGCGCCTCGCTCTCGGTAATGAATTTTTCGGTGGAAGCGCACCATGCCATGACGAGCCTGTCGCATTCGTTGTCCGCCTTGAACCGGCGCATGTCCTCGCGTATGGCGTCGACGGCTTCGAGCTTGTTGTCGAAGGTCTTGACGTTGACGCCCCGGATGCGTTTGACGTAGTCGCCGCCGAAGACGGCCTTCATGGGCTCAACCGTCCTGAGGAAGTCTGCGATGGGCTCAATCTCTCCGTTCCGTTCCAGCACGCCGCACTCGACCGCAGCCTCGTAGGCGTTGTCCTGGATCGGGTCCCAGGTGCCGAAGACGAGCTGGTCGAGCCGTGCGAGAGGTACGAAGTCTCGTATGAGCGGGGCGCGCCGGTCAGACCGCTTGCCGAGTCGAATGGTCGCCATCTGGCTGATCGACCCGATGGGCTGTCCGGCGCCGCGCCGCACCTGCTCGACGCCTGCGATGAGGGTCGACGACACCGCGCCAAGGCCTACCAAGAGGACGCCGAGCTTGCCATCCGCCGGCGCTATTCGGGGTGCGGTTGGCGATACGAAGTCCTTGGGGTCGAGGCTGATTCCACGCTCGCGGGCGAGCTCCAGCAGCCGCGTGTGCCATTGGGCGGGTATCCTCCCGGTCTTCACCCAGTGCTGCACGGTGCTCTGGCGTCTGCCCAGCAAGGTGGCTAACGCGGACTGGTTCCCGAAGCGGTCGATGATCTGTTTTGCGGGGCTCTGGTGGTTGTCCATTGCCCGAAACTAACGATAAAATCGTTAGTTGTCAAGTCGCGTCGCCCCGTTCAGGAGGCCCCGAGTCCAGGAAGCATCGGCATCTAGGGCGTTTGTGGCGAGGCGCGTTAGGGGAGGGTGTCGCTGGCTAGGGCTACTGCGCCTAGGGCGCCGGCGTCCACGCCGAGAGCGGGGGGCACTACCGGGGTGAGGTTGCCGATTCCCGCGAACGACTGCTCGCGCATGAGCGTCACCGCCGGGGCGATGTACGCGTCCCATTCATTGGAGAGGCCGCCGCCGATGATGATCTTCTCCGGGTTCAGCAGGTTCACGATGCTCGTCAGGCCAGCGCCAAGGTAGACGATCGCGTTTTCCACGATCGACCGTGCGAGCACGTCGCCGGAGCGGCAGGCGGCGAAGACGTCGCGCGCCGTAAGCTCTCCCTGGTTCGTATCGTGCATCGCGCTGCTCATGGAAGAGCGTTCGCCCGCCGTGAGGCGCTCCCGCGCGATACGAGCGAGCGCGGTCCCGGAGCAGAGAGATTCCCACGCGCCGGGTGTCTTGCTTGCGCCGTAGGGGCCACGGGCGTCTACGGTCATGTGGCCGACCTCCCCCGCGAAGCCCGCCGCGCCCGTGTAGAGACGCCCTCCGATGATGACGCCTGCCCCGATGCCGGTGCTGATGGTGATGAACACGAGGTCGCTCGCGCCCGCGCCCGCTCCATACCGTTGCTCGCCGAGGGCCGCGAGGTTTGCGTCGTTGCCGATGACTACGCGCATGCCGAGCCGTTGAGCGAGCATCGCGGCCACCGGGGTGTTGGACATCCCGCCTATGTGCGGGGAGTGGACGACGACCCCTTCCTTGGTGTCGATGGCTCCCGCGGCGGCGACGCCGACGCAGGCGATAGCGTCCGCGCCGAGCCCGGCGTTCGTCATTGCGGCGCGGGCAGTGTCGGCCATCGCGGTGATGATGCGCTCCGGCGTCTCGCGAGCTGGCGTCTCGGCGACTTCCGATGCGAGGGTGACGCCATCGGGCGTCGCGGCGAGCGCGAGTATCTTCGTTCCGCCGAGGTCGATGCCGAGGACAACGGTGTCAGGCACGTGGGCTACTCCGGGCGAGATTGCTCCGCCCCATTGGCGGCATTGGACGAGTTGCGGTGGTCTTCCGAGGCCAGGGCGTTCATAAGGCGGAGGTGGTCCTCCAAGAGGCGGGTGGTGAGGAAGTGCTCGCGGACGTGCTCCTTGGCGACTTCGCCGAGGCCGGCGCGAGCTTCCGGGTTGTCCAGAAGTTCTCCGATGGCTTCGGCGAAGTCCTGGGTCGTGGTGGCGACCCTGCCGGCCCGCCCGTAGTCCAGCTGGAGGGGGATGCCCCCGGCCTCGCTGCCGACGAATGCTTTGGATTTCCAAAGGGCTTCGGAGATTACGAGGCCGAAACCTTCGCGTATGGACTTCTGCATGACGACGTCGGCGGCGCGCTGAAAGGCGTTGACCTCGAGATTGCCGACGCCGTTGAGGTTGGTGAGCACGTGGATGTCGTAGTCTTCGCCGGCTTTCCTGACGATGCGCTCGTAGAAGGACCAGGCCTCGGGGTCGTCGTTCGCCATGGCGGCAATCATCAAGAGCTGGAGGTCGGGGCGTTTCTCTTTGAGGAGACGGTAGACGTCCACGACGCCCAAGGGGTCCTTCCAGGGGTCGAACCGCGAAATCTGCGCGATGAGGGGGCGGTCGGGGTCGATCTCGTACCGGGCGAGTATGTCCCGGACGACGGCCGGCGAGATGTCGGAGTTCTTCGTGCTGGTGGGGTCGATGGCGGGCCAGATGACTTCCAGCTTCGGACCGTGCAAGGGCTCCTTGACGTATTCGGCCATGGTGAAGACGACGGCGTCGTAGACGGAGACGTAGCCGCGGAGGAAGTCCCAGACTTCGGGCAGGGCATCGGTGGTGTCGAGGTGGCATCGCCATATCCACTTCGCCCCGAGCATGTGGGGGTCGTGCTCCTTGAGGAATTGGAGGATGCCGGCGGGTTGGGGGTCGTGGATGTAGACGAAGTCGTAGCTGCCGCCCATGGCGAGGGCGTTCGCCTGGTTCGTCTCGCGCCACAGGTCCGCCATGGTCTTGTTCCAAGGGATGTACATACCCTGCATGGCGTTGTGCATGCTCTTGGTGACGTTGAAGAACTCGGGAGACGCCTCCATGACGTGCCAGTCGGCGTCGATTCCCAGGTCGCGAAGGAGCGGGATGAAGCTGTTGAGTATCTCGGCAACGCCGCCCCCGAAGGCGGTCGCGTTGAGGTGGAGGACCTTGGCGCCTTGGAGAGGCTCGGCGAGGTGCCGGATCTCCTCCATGCGCGACTCGCTGATGTGCGGCCCGTACTCCGAGAGCGCCTTGGGGGTGATGGGGACGGGCGTTGGCATTAACTGCTCGATGCCTTCCGGCGGCGTCCGAGCACTTGCTGGAACACCTTGAGGTAGCCGGCCAGGTGGTGGGTAATGAGGTAGCGGCGGGCGACGTACCGGTGGGCCGCGCGTCCTACCCGATTCGCCAGGCGCGGTTCAGCGAGCAGTCGCTCCACCACCGCCGCCTGCTCCTCGGGGGAGTCCGCGAGCAGGCCGGTCTTATCGGCGACCAGCAGGGCCTCCGCGGGAGAGCTACGGGCGCTGACGATGGGCCGGGACTGCCACATCTCCTCCATCAGTTCCATGGAGATGCCGCGTGGGTAGCCTTCGTGGATAAGGACCGTCGCCTCGTCGCGTAAAGCGGAGAGCTCGACGTTTCCGACGCGGTCCATCTCGGTGAGGATGAGCACGTCGCCGAGCTGCTGCCCGCGCTCACGCTGGACGTTCAGCTGTTCGATCGACGCCATGTCCTCTGCTTGGAGGTTCGCGATGACGAGCTGAATGTCCGGTCGTTGGCGTTTGATAAGGGCGTAGGCGTCCAGGACGCGCTGGGGGTCGTCCTCACGGAGGCTCAGCACGATCTGGGCCAGCACGGGACGGTCCACGTCCAACCCGCGCTGCGTCAGGATCGTCTCGCGCACCTCTTCGGAGACGGGCAGGGACCGGGGACTCAACGGGTCGACGCCAGGAGGCACGACGTACGTGCGCTTCGTGGGCGCGTCGGGGCGGATGAACGGCTTGTAGTCGTAGACGGAGGCAGCGAAGCCGTCCGCGTGGTGGCGTATCAACGACCAGGCCTGAGGAGACGCCGAGCGGTAGTCCCGGTGGGAGTCCCAGAGCCAGACGCCCGCCGGCGCCTTGCCGTGTTGTTGGGTTAAGGCGGCGTGGAGGCCAACGGAGGCCGTGTGGTGCACGACGACGATATCGAAGTCTTCGTCGAACATCTGGGCGTTGGACTGATTGAACTGTCGCCAGTCGTTCTCGTACCGCTCGTTCCAGTTGACGAGATAGCCCGAGAGGGCCCGCCGCAGCGCTCCGTCCATTTCGAGGTGCTCGGCGGCGACGCGCACCTGCTGCCAGTGGATGTCGAGACCCAGGTTGGCGAGGAGGGGAACGGAGCTCTGGAGGACACTGCGGACGGCGATGCTCGCGGCAGGAGAGGAGAGGTACAGGACACGCAACCCCGCCAACGGCGCGGCTGCCGCGCGAAGGTCGTCGATTGCCTTCTCGCCGACGAAACGGGTGTAGGCATCGATTGAGTGGGTGCTGGTGGCGACGCTGCCGAACAATCCTCACCGCCCGCTGGGCTTCACCGACTTCTCGCTCCGACGACGAAAGGGATTATCAGCGGCGACGGGAAAGCCGGTCAATGCGGTTCTCTTCCGGTCGCTCCCGCAAATGAGACCTTTGCGTTCTGGCGGGGCGTAACTCTTCCCACCCACCCGCCCGTTATGTTGTGGGGGACACCCCCACGCCCCCGGCAGAGGGGCGTCGCCCCTCTGCGCTTCTCCGGTATCCAAGCCGATTCATGGTTCGACAAGCCCACCACGAACCAGTCTCAGGCTCATCACGAAGCAGTTGGTTGCGCAAAGGTCTCGCAGGCGAGAGAGGGGAAAGATGCGTTATTCCCGCGCAAGCGGGAACGACGGCCCTTTACCAGGCGCACATGCCTTCCGCGAGGGTCTATAATCGCTCTCGTCTTCTCGCAAGTATCAACCAACCTCGTTTAAGGAGGCGCTGCTATGGGGAGCTTCGACCGGAGTACGCAAGACGTCGGGAACGTCGTATCGCTCGATCACGTGAACCTGACCATCACCGACCAGCAGGTGTCGACGCTGTTCTACATCGTCGGCATGGGGTTCACGCGGGACCCGTATATGACCGTTGGGCTCCAGAACATGTGGATCAACATAGGCCGGCAGCAGTTCCACCTGCCTACGCGGGACACCGCCCAGGAGCTTCGGGGCCGAATCGGGCTCGTCGTGCCGGACGTGGACCAGCTGGAGGCGAGCTTGGAGAGTGTGGCGGAGGGGCTGGCGGGAACCCAGTTCTCCTTCGAGAGGGTAGGGGCCAACCTCGACGTTGTTGGGCCGTGGGGCAATCTCTTCAGGTGTCATCCGGCCAGTGAGCGGCTGGGCGGCGCGCGGCTGGGGCTGGAATACCTGATATTCAACACTCCTCCCGGCAGCGCGGCCGGCATCGCGCGCTTCTACTCTCAGGTCATGGGCGCCCAGGCGGGGGTGGTGGAGCGCCGCGGGTCTCCCGCCGCGCGGGTGTTGGCCGGTAAGCATCAGGCGATGATATTCAGAGAGGATCTCGACGAGACCAGGGCCTACGACAATCACCATATCGCGGTGTACCTGGCTGACTTCTCCGGCCCACACCGAACGCTTCAGGAGATGGGCCTCGTTAGCGAGGAGAGCAACGATTCCCAGTACCGTTTCGTGGACATCGTCGACCCGGACACGGGCGAGAAGCTGTACGAGCTCGAGCACGAGGTGCGGAGCATGGTCCATCCGATGTACGGGCGGGAGCTGGTGAACCGGGACTCAGGCCAGTCCCTGCAGAGTTACAGGCGCGGGTCGGACGCTCTAGCAGTCGGCTAGGCGCGGTCTTCGCGGCGGCAACACTTCTTTTTGGGCCACCGTAGCTCAGTGGCAGAGCAGCTGTTTCGTAAACAGCAGGTCAACGGTTCAAATCCGTTCGGTGGCTCCAGATGCTCCTTTCCAGCGGCCTTGGAAGGCGGGGGAAGGAGGCCGACTACGACTGACTATGCTCAGGCGCACCCATTTCGTAGCACTCGCGGACCACGGCCTCCGCGATGCGAATCGCGTCGTCGCGGGCCAAACCATCTGCGGTTGGCACAATCAGCTCGAAACCGGTTGCCTACCGACTAAGGTGTCTGGGCCGGAAGCGTCGGGGGCTTCGCCGCCCAGAAGAGCAGCATGGAGCAGGAGGCAATGCCGAACGCGACCACGAAGGCGACGTTGTAGGAGCCGGTGATGTCGAATAGGGCGGCTATCGCCGACGGCGCGATGAGCCGGGAGATGGTCATGAACGGGCGCATCGAGCCCTGGATGCTCCCCTGAAAACGCCGTCCGTAGTAGTTCGACCACGCAATCGGCTGTAGCAGTCCGAACGCGCCGCCGAACGTCCCCCAACCCAAGACGAACGTCGGGATGTTGAAGGGGTAAGGGACTACGACCAGCGATAGCGTTCCGAGCGCCCGTATGCCCGCCATCACGGTCAGGCAGGAGCGCACGGAGTAGCGCTCGACGATGAACCCCCATACCCATCGGGCGGAAGCGGTACCCATCGCGCTCGCGCTCAGGACGAGGGCGGCGCCCTGGATGGACATGCCCTCGTTCACGAAGAACGGCACCTGGTTGAAAGAGACGCCAGCCGTGGCGAACCCCACCAGATTCGAGCCGATGACCATCATCCAGAGCGTGCGGGTCCGTGTCGCTTCCTTCAGCGTCCACGTCGTTTCCAGACCGTCGAACCGCGGGCCGGCTTGCGGCTCGCCGGCGGATGGCGCGTCGCGCACGTCCGACTGCGGGGGGTCGCCGTCGGGGAGCAGGCCCATGTCCTCAGGCTGCCTTCGCATGAAGATGAGGACCAGCGGGAGGTTGATTATCAGTACGGCCCCGGCCAGGATTCCCCAAGTGCTCTGCCATCCAAACGCCAGGATGAGCAGCCCGACCACCGGCGATAGCAGCATCCCGCCGAGCGGGTTCCCCGACGCGGCGAACGCGAGCGCCCGGCCTCGCTTGCGTATGAACCACTTGGATACGACGACGGACGTTGAGAGGCGGCCGAGCTCTCCCATCCCAAGCGCGCCGATGAGCGCGAAGAGCGCCCAGTACTGCCAGACCTCCCGCACCTGAGCCATGAGCAGAAGCCCTGCGCCTGCGACGACTGCGCCAACCGCCAACACCGGCCTAGGGCCGTAGCGGTCGAGGAGCGGTCCGGTGATCGGCGCGGCCGCCATCCCAGCGAGTCCGGCGGCGGTCACGGCCCCGTTGAGGCGCGTGAGCGACCAGCCGAGGTCCTCGGACATCTTTGGGAAGAAGAGGGTGATGGTGCTGCCGGTGGTCGAGTAGGAGATGAACTCGACGAGGAACAGGACCGTGACGATGGTCCAGCCGTAGTAGACCTTCCGGCGCAGCCCGCGCCGCGGGCTCTCTTGCGTTGTCTCTTGCTGGTCCACCGTCGCTACCCTGGCATCCCGTTCAGACCGTGTGGCGGCCAGCATAGACCTTCGCGCAAGGAGAGGGTGGTCCATGGCAGGACCGACCTCCTGCGTTATCCATGCGGCGCGTGCACTACGGGATATCCGACTGAGGAAGCCGCTGTTTGCCGTGGCAATCCGTGGGCCGGTAGTCTTGGCGCGGGGCGGTGCTTCGCCACGCTCGTCCGGATGCCTCTGCGGCTTGGCGGCTTCCCCATAATTCGTTGACTGTCCTACGCTATATCTAAGCCATGGGTCCAGCCGTGCATAAGCCGTTGAGCGCCGCGCTCGTCGCGGGGGCTGTCTCGGCGGTTGCGGCCGCGCTCGTATCGCTGCCGCTGCATTCGCCGCACGATGCGCTGCTGAACACGGCCAGCGTCGTGTGGGGAGTGCTTGCGCTGTCCGTGGCCGTCGGTCTCGTCTGGCGGAGAGTGCACCGCCGGGAGCAAGCCGGGCGCTGGCTCGCGGCGGCGATGGCTGTGGGATTCGTCGCATGGGTGGGCGTCGCGTTCGCCCTCGAGACCGTGTTGGAGCGCATGGTCTCGTTCAGCGTCCCCCTCGCGGCGATAGCGTTCGGCGGCATCGGCTTGCTCACTCAGGGGCTATCCCGCGCGCCGCTGGCGACGCGGCTGCCGGTCGTGCTCGCGGCACTCGCCGTAGCTGTCATTGTTGGCGTTGGGCTCGCAGGCTTCGGAGACCAGCCGAGCGGACGGTTGGAACTGCCTCCCCGCGCCGGCACTGCCCCGACTCCGGTAGCATGGACTAAGGAGACAACCAGATGAGACTGAGTCTGCGACGTGCTTTTCAGGTAGTTCCCCTAGCGCTTCTTGCGCTGGCCGCGGCGGCGTGCGGTGGCGGCGACCCTACGCCCACTCTCGCGCCGGGCGCGCCTACGCATACGCCCGTACCGCCTAGTACTCCTGTCGTCGGCACGCCTACGCCTACGCTGGTCCCGACGCCGACTCCCGATGCGCCCGTCGTCGACAGCTCGGCGCCAATCGCCACTGCAACTGCGGCCGTCGACAGCGGGCCGGTCGAGCGCGGGACAGGCGACGTGGACGGCGTGGTGTTCGTAGTGTCGGAGGGTTCCAAGGCGACGTTCTCCGTCGATGAGGAGCTGGCGAGCGGTACGTTGCCGGGCTACGCGGCCGTTATGCAGACCATCGGCCTCGCCGGCGAGGTGCGGCTCGACGGCGGCCCGTCGCAGGTGACGATCGACCTCCATAGCATGACGAGCGATCAAGAGTTCCGCGACCGCTACGTCCGCACCCGTATGTTCCCGAACGACCCCTCGGCGACGATCACGTTCGGTGACCTCACTCCGCTGCCGGACGGTTTCACGGCGGGCGATGAAGTAGCAACGGATGTCGTCGGCACGCTGAACATCAAAGGGTACGACGCGCCGCTCACGTTCGCGGTGCAGGCGCGCGACGATGGCGACGCCCTGTTCGTGCTCGGGCGCACGACCTTCACGTGGGACGACCTGCAGCTCCCCAAGCCCTCCGTCCGCAGCGTCGTCAGCCTCGGCGACGAGGTGCGCGTCGAGGTGTTGCTGTCGTTGGAGTCCCAGCCCGCCTCCTGAGGGAGGGCGTGATCCGACAGGCTCACCACGAACCAAGCCCCGGCCTTCCGCAGGTTGCGCGCCGCCCGCCCGTGGCGCATCATGACGCCCGTTCTAGAGGAGGGCGCCATGGCTGGACCGAAAGTTGTCGTCTTCGCACCCGGAGACGAGGAGAGCTACAAACGTTTCGAGGAGCTTGGCTGCGAGGTCGTCCTTGGGAAGGCGTCGTGGTCCGACCCCAGGGGTAACAACACGGCTGAACTCGAGCAGATGGCCCGCGAGTCCGACGCGCTGATTGGCACGTCTATCAAGGGCGGTCGCATCGACCGCAGCGTGATGACTGCCTCGGAGCACCTGCGCATCGTCTCCAAGTACACCGTGGGCGTCGACGAAATCGACACCGACGTGGCGACGGAGCTCGGCATCATCGTGACTCACGCTCCTACCGAGGCGAACTGGGGCGGCGTGGTCGAGACGACGATGATGCAGATGCTTACGCTCCTGAAGAAGTCGCGCCAGCGCGACGCCGCCCTCAAGCAGGGTGAGGCCTGGCGGACGCCCGAGCTGACCGCGACGCACATCGGCAGGCGCGAGGACGGCTATCCCGGCCTGACCGTCGGCATCATCGGCCTCGGACGGATCGGCGGCCGTGTCGCGCAGATGCTGGCGCCGTGGCGGGTCCGCATGATTGCGTACGACCCGTACCAGCCCATCGACCGCTTCATCCACGCCAACGTCGAGCGAGTTGACCTCGATACGCTGCTGCGAGAGTCGGACGTCGTCACGCTTCACGTCATCTTGACTGCGGAGACCTACCACATGATCGGCGAGCGGGAGTTCGGCCTGATGAAGCCGACCGCCATTTTCCTCAACACGTCCCGTGGGCCGGCCGTCGACGAGCAGGCGCTGGTGAAGGCGCTCCAGGACGAGACCATCGCGGGCGCGGGGCTCGACGTGTTCGAGGTCGAGCCGCTGCCGCTGGAGAGTCCTCTGCGGCAGATGGACGACCGCGTGCTGCTGTCACCGCACGTCGCCGCGCACAATCACGGCGCCGGCATCGGCCCCGGCATCCAGTGGGCGACGGAGGACGTGCTGCGCGCGCTCCGCGGCCAGGTGCCCGAGCATGTGTTCAACCGCGACGTCATACCCCGCTGGCGCGAACGCTTTGAGGGCCGCCCGACGATCTAACCGACCTAATTCCGGAGGAGACCAGTGACGGCTATCGGACCCAACGGCGCAAGAATGAGCAAGGCGGAGTGGGGCTCCGACGTTATCGTCGACGTCCTGCGGGACTTGGGCATCGAGTACGTGGCGCTCAATCCGGGGGCCACGTTCCGGGGCGTGCATGACTCGCTGGTGAACTACCTGGGGAACGAGCGCCCCGAGATGATTCTCTGCACGCATGAGGAGATTGCGGTCGCCATTGCCCACGGCTACGGGAAGGCCGCCGGTAAGCCGATGGCCGCCTACGTTCACAACGTGGTGGGCCTGCTTCACGCAAGCATGGCGGTCTACAACGCTTGGGCGAACCGGTCCAGCGTCATCGTTCTGGGGGGCACCGGCCCCATGGCCGCCGACGGCCGGCGGCCTTGGATCGACTGGATACACACCGCGAACGTCCAGGGCAACGCCGTGCGCGACTTCGTGAAATGGGACGACCAGCCCGCCAGCGTAGGCGCGGCGATCGAGTCGCTGATCCGCGCCTACCACATCACCACCAGCGCCCCGCAAGGCCCGGTGTACGTCTGCTTCGACGTCGCGACGCAGGAGCAGAAGCTGGAGGCGCCGGTCGAGCTGCCTGACCTCTCGACGTTCCCGGCGCCGACGCGCATCCAGGCCGACCCCGAGGCGTTGGAGCAGGCCGCGGGTCTGCTCGTCTCGGCGCAGCGGCCCCTGATTCTGGCCGACTTCATGGGAAGGTCCGAGGACGCGGCGAGCGGGCTGGTGCGGCTAGCGGAGATGCTATCGGCGCCCGTCGTCTCCGGCGGCGACCTCTACAACTTCCCGACGCGCCATCCGCTGAACGTCACGCGGTCCAAGCGGCAGCTGGTGGAGGAGGCGGACGTGGTGCTCGCGCTGGACGTGTACGACCTCCAGCAATCGCTGACGGGGCAGGACTACCGCGCCCGCAGTCTCGAGCACCTGCTCAGCCCGGACGCAAAGCTCATCGACGTATCGCTGCGTCAGCTAACGCTGCACAGCTGGACGCACGACTACGGCGGTCTCTACCCGACGACGCTTTCGGTGCAGGCGGACATTGGCGTCGCCGTCCCCGCGCTCGCCGACCTCATCCAGCGGCGGCTCGATGATGGCCCCGACCGGACGAGCGAGCTCCGTGAGCGGCATGCGCGCGTCGCGGCGCTGCACGACTCGGCGGAGGCGGAGGCGCAGCGGGTCGTCGCGGCCCGCTCGGGCGAGTCGCCCATCGCGCTGCCGTTCCTCGCGTCGGAGATGTGGGAGGTCATCAAGGACGCGGACTGGGTGCTGGGCAACGGTAACCTACGGGGCTGGACCGACCGGCTGTGGGACTACAAGGCGCCGTATCAGGTGATCGAGTCGCGCGGCGGGGGCGGTCTGGGCCAGGGGTTCGGCCACGCGCTCGGCGTCGCTCTCGCCAACAAGGGGAAGGGTCGGCTGACCATCAACATCCAGTCGGATGGCGATTTCCTGTTCACGCCGGCGGCGGTCTGGACGGCGGTCCACCACCGCATCCCGGTGCTGGTCGTGATGTACAACAACCGCACCTACGGCAACGACCTCGGCCACCAGGGTCTCATGGCGGAGGTGCGCGGCCGGCCCGACGAGAACAAGACCATCGGCATCGACATCGACGACCCATACGTCGATTTCGCGGGCATGGCGCGCTCCTTCGGCGCATGGGCGGAGGGCCCCATCGAGGACCCGGCGCAGCTGCGCGGTGCGCTGGAGCGGGCGAAGCGGGAAGTGCTGGAGAACGGGCGCCTCGCGCTCGTGGACGTGGTCACGGAGCTGGGGGATAGGTAGGAGAGAGAGCCGTGGCCGAGCAGCAGCAGACCGTCTTCCCGCTCGGACTTGCTCCTGAGCGATACTCGAACGACGGCCTGCCGCGGGAGTGCGGCGAAGCCGGCATGCGCTACCTGCCCGACTTCCTGAGCACGGAGGAACAAGACGAGTTCATCCGCCACGTCTACCGGAGCAAGGAGCCCTGGCTCGCCATCGACCAGAGCGAAAAGCCCTGGGTGAAAGAGAGCGAGGATGCCGGCCTCCCCGGCCCGAGCCGCAACGTGGGCCGCAGGGTGAAGCAGTACGGCTGGCGCTACGATTACAGGGCGCGGGCGATCACCTCGGACATGCGCGTCGGCCCGCTGCCGGAGTGGCTGCAGGCGCTGGCGCAACGGCTCTACAAAGAGACGGGGTTGTTCGAGCGTCCTCCGGAGCAGGCCACAGTCAACGAGTACGAACCGGGCCAGGGAATTGCGATGCACACGGACCATCCGGGCTTCGGGCCTGCGGTTGCGACGGTGTCGCTGGGCGACGACTGGGAGATGGACTTCTCCCGGCCAGACGATGGATTTCAAGCCAAATCCCATATGATGTTGGAGTGCGGCTCGGCGCTTATCCTGACGGGCGACGCCCGCAAGAAGTGGCGGCACGGGATCGCTAAACGCCAGAAGGAGCGCGACGGACGCCAGCGCAAGCGCCGACTATCCCTTACCTTCCGCACCGTCTTGGCAGGCGGCGGCGAGTAGGACAGTCCCCTAACAGGAGCGAAATGTCATGACAGACCTGAAGTACATGCGATTCGAGGAGCAGACCCCCATCTCGCGAGGGAACGGGGCGGTCAGCTATCCGCTGGTCGGCGGGAAGGATGGGACGGACGCGTTCACGGCGGGCATCAGCCAGTTCCCGCCCGGCCTCGAGGTGCCGCTCCACTCCCATAACGTCGAGGAGATGGTGACGGTCCTCGAGGGCTCCGGGGAGTGCGAGATTGACGGCGTCGTCCGGCCCGTGCAGCTCTTCGACACCACGCTTATCCCAGGCGGGGTTGTCCATTGCTTCCGCAACACCGGCGACGCGCCGATGAAGATCATGTGGGTGTACGCCTCAGCCAGCGTGACCCGCACGTTCGCGTCCACCGGCGAGACGGTCGAGCACCTCTCCGGAAACGACCTGATAGGCCCGAAGAGCTAGGGCGGCGCGACCGGCAGGACCTAGGCAGAGGCGAACGCCGGCCGGGCCTTCGGCAGTTGGCGGTCGCTACCGCGTAGGGCGTTGCGGATTCGGAGCGCAAGGCGACCGTAAGGCCCGTATAGTTCCCGCAAGGCCCCGAATAGGTGGGCGACGGTTTTGGGGAGGTTCCTGAGTCATGCGCGAACCAGGCCACGAGAGTCACGATCACAGCGCCCATGAGGGCCATGATCACGACGCTCACGACGAGCACGACCACGAAGCCCACGACGAGCACGACCACGAAGCCCACGAGGAGCACGATCACGAGGCCCACGAGGGGCATGACCATGAAGCTCACGAGGGTCACGACCACGATGCCCACGAAGGTCACGACCACGATGCCCACGGGCACGGCGGGCACGGCAACCACGACCACTCTCACGACTTACGAGGGGCCAGCAGGCGCAGTCTAATCATGGCCCTGGCGCTCATCTCGACCTAAGCGGTAGCCGAGGTGGGGGCGAGCGTGATCTGGGGCAGCTTGGCCGTCATAGCCGCCGCAGGGCACATGCTTACCGATGTCGCCATCATCGCGATGGCTCTCGTGGCGCAGTGGATATCGGGGAGGGATGCGTCCTCCGAGCGTACGTTCGGGTTTCAACGTGTCGAAGTGTTGGCTGCGATGGTCAACACCCTCGTGCTATGGCTGTTCGCTGCGTGGGTGCTCATAGCAGCGTACCAGCGGATTTTCGTCGGGGAGGTTGGCGATGACCATCATCACGTCGAGGGATGGCCGGTGCTGATCGTCGGGATTGGGGGCGTCCTAATCCACCTCGCCGCCGCGTGGGCGCTCCGCCGGTCGGCTGGGGATGACTTGAACGTGCAAGGGGTTTTCCTGCATGTGATAGCCGACGTGTTGGGCGCGCTGGGGGTGGTCGTTGCCGGGGTGCTCATTCTGACACTGGACTGGGACCTCGCCGACCCGGTTTTCAGCGCCGTCATCGCAGTGCTCATGGTGTACAGCACCCGGCGCCTGATTAAGTCGGTGATGGTCGTGCTGCTGGAAGGCGTCCCCGAGCACATCGACGTGTACAAGCTTTGCAGCGACATCGAAGACCTGGAAGGCGTGACGGTCATCCACGACGTCCACGTCTGGACCATCACCTCGCGCAGCGAAGCGTTCACGGCACACGTGATCGTGGACCCCCTCTACACGGACACCGCCCTTCTATTCGAACGAACAAAGGAGCTCGTCCACAGCAACTTCGGCATCAGCCACGTCACTGTTCAGCTGGAAGCTCTCGGGGGCGAGCTGCCCCGCCGAGAATCACCACGTTGAGCACCTGCTGGCCGAGGCGCGCCCGGCGAGATGACCGGCGCTGACCGGGGTCTGAGGTAGGGTTGACAGGTCCGAACAGTCCTCCCTAGGATGGCGTTGCTCAGCTATGTGGCGGAGTGAAACTGAGATTAGGTATCATGACGACGCTGCTCACCTCACGACCGGAGATCATGGCTATCCTCGAAGACCGGGGCTACCGGTCGACCGCTCCGAGGCGCGCAATCATCCGGGTCCTGGACGGCAAGCAGGAGGGCTTTACAGCCGAAGAGGTCGTCAATGAGCTGCCGGAGGTGGGGAGAGCGACCATCTTCCGGACGCTCAAGCTTCTGATGGAAGTCGGCGTCATATGCAAGCTGAACCTCATCGACGGCGCCCCTAGGTACAGCCTGTCCCGCGTCGAGCACCACCACCACACGGTCTGCGTCAAGTGCGGGAACGTCGGCGAGTTCCGCGCCGCCACTGTCGAGCGATTGCTGAGGACCTTGGGCAACGACATCCCCGGCAATATCGTCGGCCATCGCATCGAGCTTTACGTTACCTGTGACCAGTGCCTCGAGGCCGGGAGCGCCTAGAAGCCCATGATACGATCAGGTCATTTGTTGAGTAGCTATTGAGACTTAGTATCGAAAACTGAGGAGTCCACTTCTCCCATGATTCAGCCCAGCTCGACAGGAACAACCCATCACGCAAAAATGATACAGAGTATCATTAACCGGACGCTGAAGCTTGCGAGCGCCGTGCTCTTCGCGGTCACGCTGCTCTTTGTCCTCGGCGCGTGCTCGGGGGACAGCGCCCCGACCTCGGCGCCCATTGCGACTCCCACTCCAACTCCCGTCCAGGTAGTCGCAACGACCAGCATCGTTGCGGATTGGGTGGAGCACATCGGCGGGGACCACGTGGAGGTCTTCAGCATCGTGCCCGCGGGCGGCGGCCCCCACGGATTTCAACCGGGAGCCCGGGACGTCGCCAAGATTGCCGACGCCGACCTCGTCCTGAGCGTCGGCCTTGGCCTTGAGGGCTCTTGGCTCACAGAGCTGGTGCAGAACGCCGCGCGAGACTCATCGAGCATCGTTGAACTGGGCGAGGCCATCGGCCCCATAGAGTTTGCCGAGGGCCACGCTGAGGACGTCGAGCTCCTGGAAGAACTTAGCCATATCGTCCACGAGGTGGAGGAAGGCGAGATTATGCCGGATGTCGGCTTGGAGGAGGTCAAAGACCTGCTCACGGGGGCAGAAGAAGGTGAAGAAGGCGAGGACCACGCCGACGAGGGCGGTGAAGAGGACGAGGGTGAAGAAGAGGACGAAGGCCACGGCGACGAAGACGAGCCTGCCGCCGTGGCCTTCGAGATACTCAACGCCTTCGAAGCCGGGCAGATGGACGCCGCCGACGCCATAGAGGCCCTAGAGGGACTCGCCGTCGAGGGGGAGGAAGAGCACGATGACCACGGCCATGGCGTCGAGGATCCCCACTTCTGGTTCGACCCGCTCCGCGTGAAGGTCGCCATCGACGACATCGCGGCGCGCCTGTCGGCGATGGACCCGGATCGCGCCGCCGTCTACAACGCCAACGCCTCCGCCTACAACGTGCGTCTCGACGAGCTGCACGCCTGGACCTTGGAACAGGTCGAAGTCGTGCCCGAGGAGCACAGGCTGCTCCTCACGTCCCACGACAGCCTGGGATACTTCGCCAATCTGTACGGGTTCGAGGTCATCGGCGTTATTCTGGGGGTTAGCACCGAGCGGGAGCCGTCGGCGGAGGACTTGGCTGACTTGGTGGACGAGGTCGAGGAGGAAGGCGTCCCGGCGGTGTTTGGCGAGATGACGGTGAGCGAGCGCCTGGCCAATACCATAGCGGAGGAGTCCGGCGCGAAGCTGGTCCGGCTCTATTCGGGCGCGCTCGGCGGCGAGGGCAGCGGTGCGGAGACGTACATCGAGATGGTGCGGACGAACGTCAGCCGTATAGCCGAGGGCCTCAGATAGGAGACGAACGATGATTGCTGAGCCGGCGATAACCGTCGAGGGAATATGTGTCGAGCGCAACGGGCACCACGCGCTCACCGACGTGTCCTTCGAGTTCGTACAGGGCGCGCTAGTGGGCGTTGTCGGTCCGAACGGCGCGGGCAAGAGCACGCTGTTCGACGCCGTAGCGGGGATACTCCCTCTCGCAGAGGGCCGGGTGGACCTGCACGGCGCGGAGTCCCGCAACGGCGCCCTGGCGTATGTTCCACAACGCGACAGCATCAATTGGCGTTTCCCCGCCACCGTGCTGGACGTGGTGACGATGGGGCGGTACTGCAACATCGCTTGGTTCCGGCGCATGGGTGGGCAAGACCGGGAGATTGTCCGGTCGTGCTTGGAGCGTGTCGGGCTGTGGGAGCGGCGCTCGTCTCAGATAACGGAGCTGTCCGGGGGCCAACGCCAACGCGTCTTCATCGCGCGGGCGCTGGCCCAGGATGCGAGCATTCTTATGCTGGACGAGGCGTTCAGCGGCGTAGACGTGGGGGCTCAGGAGGGCATCATCGAAGTCCTCCAGTCGCTGCGCGACGAGGGCAAGACCATTCTCCTGGCCACCCACGACCTCACGAATCTGGCCCAACGTTTCGACCAGATCCTGTGCATCAACCATCACGTGTGCGCGTGTGGACCGCCCGACGTGGCGTTCACTCCCGCAGTGTTGGAGGAGCTCTACGGCTCCCACGGGGTCGAGTTCGCCCATGATCATTATAGCCACGCGGGACACATGGGAGGCCAGCATAGACACTCGGGAGGCCTGTCATGATTGACTACCTCATCGGGCCGTTCGAATACAGCTTCATGATACGGGCCCTGGTCGTCTCCGTGCTGGTTGGGGTGATGTGCCCCCTTCTCGGCGCCTACGTCATTACCCGCGGGCGCGCGTTCATGGGCGACGCGCTCGCCCACTCGGTTCTGCCCGGCATGGTGGTTGCGTTCATGCTGGGAATCAGCCCGTTCTTCGCGGCGGTCCCGGCGGGGATCGCGATCGCGCTGTTGATGGGCTACGTCAGCCGGGGCGCCGGCATCAGCGAGGACACGTCGATAGGCATCATCTTCGCGGGCATGTTCGCGCTCGGACTCGTGATGCTTTCGAGAGCGACCAACGTCAACGTCAACATCGAAGACTTGCTGCTCGGGCAGGTGCTCGGAGTGTCGCAGACCGACGTTCTCGTATCGGTCGGGCTGACAGCCCTGGTGATGGTTGGGCTTTACGCGTTCCACCGGCAGCTCGTCTACACCACCTTCGATCCCGTGGGCGCGACAGTTGCCGGAATCAGGACGGGCCACGTCGAGTACGTGCTGCTGGCTCTGCTCGCCCTCGTCATCGTCATAGGCATCCAGGCTGCAGGGATTGTCCTCGTTATGGCGATGCTCATCACGCCCGCGGCGACGGGGTACCTGCTCGCCAAGGGGTTCGTGGGAGTCATGGTGATCGGCGCGGCGATTGGCGCGGCCTCGGCGGTGGCCGGTCTATATCTCTCTTACCACGCTGACCTGCCCTCCGGCCCGGCCATGGCCTTGGTCGCGACCGGCATATTCGGGGTGGCGGCTGTCGTGAAAAGGAGGTGGTTGCTCGAGAGTGAAGAGTGACGGGCGTAGGAGCCAGCGCGTCGAGGAGGACCGGCCCATCTTACCAGCGTAGCTCCGAGAGAGGGGTCTTGCCGCCGGGCGGCGGGCCGTCGCTGATGACGTGACCGCTGCTCATCTCGACGACCCGGTCGGCGATGCGTGATATCTCCCGGTTGTGGGTCACCGCCAGCACTGCGCGGTTCTCGGACGCCTGCGCGATGAGCAGCTCGAGGATCTGCGCCCCAGTCTTGAAGTCGAGCTCCCCCGTAGGCTCGTCGGCCAAGAGGATGGAGTTGCCGGTGGCTAGCGCCCTGGCGATTGCCACGCGCTGCTGCTCGCCGCCGGATAGCTCGTGGGGGAAGTGGCCGGTTCGGTGGCCGAGCCCAACGGCTTCCAGCACTGACTCCGGGGTCGCGCTTCCGCGCTTGCCGGCCACGTCCATGCCGAACTCGACGTTCTCCAGGGCGGTGAGCCCTGGAAACAGGTTGAAGCTCTGGAAGATGAAGCTGACGGTCTGACGCCTGAGAGCGAAGAGCTCCGACCGCGAGGCGGCAGTGACGTCGCGTCCGGCGACGGAGACGCTTCCGGATGTAGGCGTGTCCAAGGCGCCGATGATATTCAGCAGCGTCGTCTTGCCGCTCCCCGATGGACCGAGGACCACGACGAACTCGCCGCTCTCGACGTGCAGGTCCACGCCGTCCAGCGCCCGCACTTCGACAGGGCCGATCCGGTAGCGCTTCGATACTCCGACTAGGTCTATCAAGGCCGCGGACTCTCAGAGAGATGCACCGTTGGCGACTCTAGCACATGGTCTCAGGCCGCGTGGAGACGCCCTACGGACGGGGGCTTGGCCGTTCCGCAGACCAAGCGCGGCGCCGCCTGCTAAAATCAACCCGCTATGGCGCTTTCCAAAGAAGACAACGAGCTGCTCACCCGCGTCGGGCCGGAGACGCCGATGGGCGACCTCATCCGGCGGTTCTGGGTCCCCATCCTGCTTGCCGATGAGCTGCCGGAGCCGGACTCTCCCCCCATCCGCGTCAAATCGCTCGGCGAGTTCTTCGTCGCATTCCGCGACACCCAAGGGCGGCTGGGCCTGCTGGACGCTCGATGTCCGCACCGGGGTGCCGACCTGTCGTTCGGCATCGTCGAGGAGGGCGGCATCCGCTGCGGACGCTGCTATTGGAAGTTCGACGTTGACGGCAACATCCTCGACCTGCCCCTCGAACCGCCTGACAGCCCGCTATGGCAGGAGGTCAAAGCCCCTGCCTTCGGGATCACCGAGTTCGGCGGACTGATCTGGGCGTACTACGGCCCCCGGGATGAGACGCCGGAGCTGCCGGAGTTCGAGTGGACGCGCGTCGAGCCCAAGCACCGCTACCTATCGCGCTTCTTCGTCGAGTGCAACTACATGCAGGCGGTCGAGGGTGGACTCGACGCCTCGCGCGTGGCCGCGCTGATGGAGGCCGGCACCATTGGGCCGGGAGACCCGATGGGCGAGGACGCCGCGCACACCGTGCAAGCTAAGGACACGGAGTACGGGCTGCTGGTCGGCACGGCCGCGGAGCCCACGGCCGGCAAGGCGGACCTGCAGGTCACCCATTGGCTCATGCCCTTCTACACAACCACCACGGCTGGCAAGAGGGGAATCTACGAGGGCGTGGCGTGGGTCCCCATCGACGACGAGAGCACGATGGCGTTCCCCGTCACCTACGACCCGCGCAAGCCCCTCAGCAAGAGCCTCCTCACCGAGATACGGCAGGGCAAGCGCGTGCATCCCAAGCTGGAAGAGGACTCTTACCGTCGGCAGCGGAACAAGCAGAACGGGTTCGTCCCCGAGGGCAAGGAGAAGCCGAACGACTTCGCGTCGCGCTTCGAGACGTCCTTCGAGATGGCCATCGCGTGCCAGGAGAGCATGGGGACGATCGTGGACCGCTCCAATGAGATGCTCGGCCCGAGCGACGGCGCCATCGAGGGCGCCCGCCGCATCCTGATGCAGGCGGCAGTCGACCTGATGGAGGGGACCATCCCCGTCATCGTTCACAAGGGCGAGGCATACCGCGTGCGCTCCTACCAGACGAAGATCGCCTCGACGGACGCCTTCGACGAGGACGACTCGGTCCGGAGGGGCATCGCCGCGGAGGTGTAGCCGACGTGGCCGGTTATTCTGGAACGCCCCTTCCCCGCAAGCTAGGCATCAGGCCCGGCGCGACCCTTGCAATCGAGGATGCGCCTCCCGGCTTCGACGCGACGCTCGGCGAGCTGCCCGAAGGCATTGCGCGGGTCGGCCTCGGCGACGTCCCGCTCGACGTCCTCGTCGCGTTCCACACGGACCGCGTTGTGCTGGAGGCGAGCTTCGCCCGGCAGGCTCGGAGCATCGCGCCCGACGGCGGCTATTGGATTGCGTGGCCCAAGCGTTCGTCGCGCGTCCCGACGGACATCACCGAGGACGTGCTCCGCGAGGTCGGCCTGCCGACGGGGATGGTCGACAACAAGGTCTGCGCTATCGACGAGACGTGGTCCGGGCTGCGGTTCGTCGTCCTGCAAGGAGAATCGGGCGGGATGGCCGCCGGCGGCGTAGGGCTGTACGAGCTGCTGCTGGGCGAATCGTGGGCCTCGCTGCCCGGTGTCCTACGTCGAGTCCATGGGACGGATGCGCAGGTGACCGCCGTCGGCGAGATGGACGTGATGCTGGGCCGGTCCATGGGGGCCGGTCTCATCCGGAGGGCGCTGCGGATGCCTACAACGGAGGGGCGGATGCCGGTCGAGCTCCGCGTGACGCGCTCCGGCCAGCGGGAACGTTGGGATAGGGGGATAGGCCCATGGCGGCTCAGCACCGAGCAGTGGGCGGAGGATGGCCTCATAGTCGAGAGCTATGGGCCTTTGCTATTCCCGATGGTCGCCGCCGCTGACGAAGATACGCTGACCCTCACCTCTAGCGAGATGATCCTATCCCTCCGAGGGCGCCGCCTGCTCGCGCCGAGATGCCTGTCCATACGCACGTCGGGCGCCGAGCGGCAAGTCGAGGCTGGCGAGATGAACGTGAACGTGCGGATAGAGATGCCCTGGGGGCAGCTGCTGGTCGGGTACCACGGAACATTGAGGGTCATCTCGGCTTGAGGGCTATCTCGGAATGAGCGGCGCCCCCGATGACAGGCCGCCGCTGGCTGCCTACAAGCCGTGGTTCTATGCGGCGGCCGTCTACAACGCGGCATGGGGAATGGCGACGATCCTGTTCCCCCACGCCTACTTCGAGCTGATGGGGATGGACCGGCTCGATCATCCGGCGCTGTGGCGGGTCGTCGGGATGTTATTGCTCGTGTACGCGCCCGCCTTCTGGTGGGCTGCGCGCAATCCGTGGCACCATCCGCAGCTCGTACTCATCGCCACGGCTGGAAAGGTGCTCGGCCCGATTGGCTTCCTGGCGACTTACCTGGTCGGCGAGCTGCCGTTCCGCTTCGGGCTGGTGATCATTTCAAACGACCTCATCTGGCTCCCCGCGTTCATCCTCTATCTGAGGACCGTCGCCAGGACACGAGGACTAGCCGCCCTGCTGAAGGGCGACTAGAAGGTCGAGCTTGCCCCCAAAGCTACTCCCCGATGGGATAGATCTTGCGGACGTTCGTGTTCACCAGCTTGTGAATGGTCTCCTGCGACAGGTGGCCCAGGTTCTCCGCGAGCACGCGCCGCGAGTTCGGCCAGGGCGAGTTCGGGTGCGGGTAGTCCGTCGACCACATGCAGTTGTCCTGGCCCCACCACGAGAGCAGCTGCCCGCCGACGGCGTCGTTGAAGAACGTCGCGTAGCAGTTGCGGTAGAAGT
>CBDFLP010000012.1:0-138002 GCA_965249325.1 Dehalococcoidia bacterium
CCTGGACGTAGTGGTCGCCGGGTCGCAGAAGGGGTGGATGTGCCCGCCGGGGCTCTCCATGATCAGCTTCAGCGAGCGAGCGTGGAAGGCCGCCGAGACCTCCACGATGCCAAAGTTCTACTTCAGCATGGCCGAGGCGAAGAAGTCGCTTGTCCTCGGCCAGACGCCGTGGACGCCTGCCATTTCGATCATGTTCGGCCTCGACTACGCCGTTCAGCACATGCTGGCCCAAGGCGACATGCAGGCGGTGTATGACTTCCATCAGGAGATGGCGCAGTACACCCGCGACGGCCTGAAGGCGATGGGGCTTGGGCTCGTGGCGAAGGACGAGCGGTTCGCTTCCAACACCGTCACCGCGGCGTGGGTGCCGGAGGGCACCACGGACGAGGCGCTCTTGGCCGCGCTGCGCGACGACTACGACATCATCGCGGCGGAGGGTCGGGGTCTGCTGACCGGGCGGGTCTTCCGCATCGGCCACATGGGTTATGTGTCCAAGGAAGACCTCGACGACGTGTTCGCCGCGCTGCGGGAGGCGCTGCCGAAGCTGGGCTACGAGCCCGCCAAAGTCGGCTAGGTTTCCCTGGGCCGGCGGGCCGCTAACGCCCCACATCGCAACCGAGGAAGAGTAGGTGGGCGGTTGGCGGATGAAGAGGCGCCGAGGGGAGCCCCCTCTCTGACTCTCCCCCGCAGACGGGGGAGAGGATTTCAGAAGCTATGACGGGGAGCCTCCTCTTCGGTTCTTCCCGGCAGGCGGGAAGATAGAGCAAGAACAAACCCTCCTCCGGTGGGGGAGCCGCACGAGAGGCGCAGATGGCAAGGATTCTGGTAGCGGACCCCATAGACGCGCAGGGCGTGGAGCGCCTCACGGACGCGGGGCACCAGGTCGACGTGAAGAGGGGCCTCAGCGAGGACGAGCTCGTCGCCATCGTCGGCGAGTACGACGCAATGATCGTCCGCAGCGAGACCAAGGTTACGGCCAGGGTCATCGAGCACGCGACAAAGATGCTCGGCATCGGCCGCGCCGGGGTGGGGGTCGACAACATCGACGTGGACGCCGCGACGCAACATGGCATCGCCGTGGTCAATTCCCCTACCGGCAACACCATCGCCGCCGCGGAGCACGCGTTCGCGCTCATGATCTCGCTCGCCAGGAACATTCCGCAGGCGGACGCCTCGATGCGGCGGGGCGAATGGACCCGGTCCAAGTTCATGGGCGTGGAGCTGCGGGGCAAGACCCTGGGCATCATCGGCCTTGGCCGCGTAGGGTCGGAGGTCGCACACCGGGCGCGGGCGTTCCAGATGCACATCATCGCCCACGACCCCTACGTTTCGCAGGAGCGCGCGCGAAGCTTGGGCGTCGAGACGGTGTCGATGCAGCGGCTTCTCGGCGAGTCGGACTTCATCACTATCCACACGCCGCTCACGGCGGGCACGAAGAGCCTGATCGGCGCGCCGGAGTTCAAGCTGCTGAAGCCGGGCGTGCGGATCATCAATGCGGCGCGCGGCGGCCTCGTCGACGAGGGCCTGCTGCATGAGGCGCTCGTGAGCGGAGCAGTGCGCGGCGCGGCGCTGGACGTGTTTCCGGTCGAGCCTCCGCCGGAGCTGCCCTTCACCCAGGACGACGCCTCCGTCCTGACGCCGCACCTCGGCGCCTCCACCGAGGAGGCCCAGGTCGAGGTGGCCGTGGAGGTCGTCGATCAGCTGATGGCAATCCTCGAAGGCGGGGCGGCCCCGTACACGATCAACATGCCTTTTATCGCTCCCGAGGTGCGTGAAGCGCTGGGTCCGTACCTGGAAGTGGCGACGACGATGGGGCGCATCGGGGTGCAGCTCGCGGAAGGTCAGATTGAGTCGGTGTCGGTTAGGGTCTCGGGCGAGATTGCCGACTACGACACGTCGATTCTCTCAGCCGCCGCCCTCGTGGGGGTGCTCAGGGACGCTACCGACATGAGGGTGAACTTGGTGAACGCGCCGGCGATGGCGAACGAGCGCGGCATCAGGGTCGCGGAGGAGCGGGACCCGGAAGGCGCGGGGCAGTACGTCAACCTGGTCGGCGTCGAGGTGCGAGCGACGGGCGGGGCGAACTATCTGGCGGGAGCGGCGGTCAACGGGAAGGTCCACCTCTTCCGGCTCAACGACTTCTCACTGGACACGGAGACGAGCGCCCCGTACATGGTGTTCACCTCTCACACGGACCAGCCGGGGATGATTGGCAAGGTCGGCACGCTCGCGGGGGAGTACGACTCCAACATCTCCTTCATGGAGGTTGGGCGGGAAGCCCCGCGCGGGGCGGCGACGATGATTGTCGGCTTCGACGATCCGGTCCCGGACGAGATGCTCGAGGCCATCAGGAGCGTCGCCGGGGTATCGAGCGTGAAGCTCGTGGAGCAGTCCCCATCGGCCCCCGAACAACCCCGTATGCGCGGGACGTAAGTTGAGGACCGGCGTCACGGGGAATCCCGGCCTCGTTCTTGTCCCTGTTCGGGGGCGCGTGCTACGATGCGGCGCACCGTTCGTTAGGAAAATCACGAACCAGCGCGCCCGATGACGACCACCTCGAGACCGTCCAGCGCTCCCGGCTCCGACTCGTCCGACCAGCTGCGCGAGCGGGTCCGTCGCGCTGTCCGAGAGCAACCGGCAAAGACCGTGACGGTCCTCTCGTCCCTTCTCGCTGCTCAGGACGAGCTGGGGCATCTCCCTTACGAGGCGATAGACGAGGTCGCGCGGTACGCGGAAGCCAGCGTCAACGAGGTCTGGAGCGTCGCGTCCTTCTATCCGAACTTCCGTTTCACACCCCCCGCGCGTCACTCCGTTGAGATTTGCTGGGGGCCGACGTGCCACGTGCTGGGCGCGCAGCCGATCCTGCAGGGAGTCGCTCATCACTTGGGGCTGGAGGGCGAGGGCGATACGGAGGACGGGGCTATTTCGTTCAAGTACAACACATGCCTTGGCGTGTGCCCGCATGGGCCTGCGATGAGCTTCGACCACGAGCTGGCGGGGCATGTGTCGCTGGACAGCGCGCTCCGCCGTGTCGAGGCGCTCAAGGCGGCAGACGGCCTTCCCGACTTGGCCGGCGGCGCAGGGGAGCCGGAGGCGTGACCGAGGCTTATCAGGCTCTCGTCGAACGCGCCACCGCTACGTGGGCGGAGCTGCACGCCAAGCCTTGGGTGCGCGTGAGCACGGGACTCCTGGGCATGGCGGCGGGGGCCGGCGCGACCCTCGACGCGCTGCGGAGGAGCATCGCGCAGGCGGGAGTCGAGGCGACGGTCTCGGAGGTCGGCACGAGGGGCCTCTGCTACGCGGAGCCGATCGTCGACGTACACACGCCGGGCGGGCCGCGCGTGCTCTACGGCAACGTGGACGCGGAGCGCGCCGCTGAGATCGTCGAGAAGCACGTTGTGGGCGGCGAGCCCATTCCCGCGCTGGCGCTGGCGTCCGTCGACGCCGACCTGCCGGGCGCGCCGCGAATGGAAGAGCTGCCGATGATGCGCCGCCAGGTGCGCGTCGCGCTCCGCAACGCCGGCGAGATCGACCCGGTCGAGGTGGACCACTACATCGCCCTCGGCGGTTTCGCCGGTCTCGACAAGGCGCTGTCGGATCTGACGACGGAGCAGACGTTGGAGGAGATCAAGGGCTCTGGCCTGCGGGGCAGGGGGGGCGCGGCGTTCCCCACCGGCGTCAAGTGGGGCTTCCTATCCGGGAACCCGTCGCCTCAGAAGTACATCCTCTGCAACTGCGAGGAGGGCGACCCCGGCGCGTTCAACGACAAGACGATTCTCGAAACCGACCCGTTCACGCTCATCGAGGGCTGCATCATCGCGGGGTACGCGACGGGGGCCTCGAACGGCATCGTCTTCATCCGTCACGGCCACGATTCGCCCATCGACCGGACGCGGGCGGCTATTGAGGCTTGCTATGCGAACGGCCTGCTCGGCGAGAGGATTCTCGGCGCCGAGTTCTCGTTCGATATGGAGGTCTCGCTGGTCGGCGAGTCCTACGTCGCGGGCGAAGAGACAGCGCTGATGGAGGCGATCGAGGGCAAGCGGTCCATGCCGCGATTCCGTCCCCCCTTCCCTGCGGCGTTCGGCGTGTGGGGCAAGCCTTCCAACATCAACAACATCAAGACGCTCAGCTACGCGCCGGAGATTGTGCGGCGTGGCGCGGAGTGGTTCGCGGGTATCGGCACGGAGAAGAGCTCGGGCACGGCTATTGCGTGCCTGTCCGGGGACATCGCGCGCCCGGGCCTCGTCGAGGTCCCTTTCGGGGTGACGGTCCGGCAGATTATCGAGGAGCTGGGCGGCGGCGACCCGAACGGCAAGGCGCTCAAGTTCATTCAGACCGGCGGCCCCCTCGGCGGCGTCCTGCCCGCCGACCAGTTCGACATGGTGCTCGACTTCGACGAGATGGTCGCGGCGGGCGCCATGTTCGGCTCGGGCGGGCTAATCGTCTGCAACGAGGAGCGCTCGGTCGTCGACCTGACGCGGACGCTGTTGGCGTTCGATCAGATGGAGTCGTGCGGCAAGTGCTTCCCTTGCCGGCTCGGGACGAGCCACCTTCTGGAGATCGTGGAGCGGATCGCGGACGGGCAGGGGCGGCCCACGGACATGGAGCTGATGGAGCGGGTTGGCGTGAACATGCGCTTGGGCTCGCTCTGCGGGCATGGGCAACTGGGGTACAACCCGCTGGCCAGCGCCGTCCGCTTCTTTGGGGACGAGTTCAGGGCGCAGCTGCAGGGCGACGGCCCAATACCCATAGGGGCGTTCGTTGGTCCGGTGTCAACGCGGCGCGGCGCTCAGATGTCGGGTGATACGCCGACGGCCTCGGTTAAGGCGGACTTCGTAATGCACATCGCGCCGTCAGCGTCGCGCGCCAACGGCAAGGGCGAGGAGTAGCGTCGCATGGCCGACGAAATCACGATCACCATCGACGGGCAGGAGGTGAAGACCACCCCCGGCAAGATGGTGGTGCAAGCGGCCAACGACGCCGGGCTCTACATCCCGTATCTCTGCTACCACCCCGGCATGAAGCCCTACGGCGCTTGCCGGATGTGCGTCGTCGAGGTAGAGGGAGCGCGCGGCACGCCGGCCTCCTGCACGCTGCCGGTGCGCGACGGCATGGTCGTCAACACGAAGGCCGATGACGCGACGAAGGTCCGCAACACAACCCTCGATCTGCTGCTTTCCGAGCACCCCCACGGCTGTCTGACCTGCCACCGCATCGACCTGTGCGGGCCGCAGGACATCTGCCTGCGGCACGTCGACGTCGTGGACCGGTGTGTGACGTGTCCGAAGAATGAGCGCTGCGAGCTGAAGGACACGACGCGCTTCCACGCGCAGGACCTCGTCTCGCCGCTGACGTACCAGTACCGGAACCTTCAGGTCGAGACGAAGGACCCGTTCTACGACCGCGACTACAACCTCTGCATCGTCTGCGCCCGCTGCACGCGCTCGTGTGACGAGCTGCGCGGCGACGTTGCAATCGGCATGACTGAGCGCGCCGGACAGGTGCTCGTGGGCACGGTGATGGGGGAATCCCTCCTCGAATCGGGCTGTGAATTCTGCGGCGCGTGCATCGACGTATGCCCCGTGGGCGCGTTGACCGAGACGAGCCACAAATGGGAGCGGGCCGCGCGGGTTGAGCAGTCGGTGTGCGGAGAGTGTCCCGTCGGATGCACGATGACCTACGAGGTCAATGGCTGGGAGCGAATGGTCCGCGCCGTGCCGGAGCTGAACTCGCCAGCCAACTTCGGACAGGCGTGCTTCCAGGGCAAGTTCGGCTTCGAGTACGTCAACGACAAGCGCCGGCTCAGGAAGCCCTTGGTGCGGCGGGACGGCGAGCTCCACGAGGCGACGTGGGACGAGGCGATCGAGGCCGCGGCGCAGGGGCTGGCCCCGCATCGACGCGCCCACTTTGCGCTCATGGCGAACCCGCGGAACACGAACGAGGAGCTCTACGTGGCGCAGAAGTTCGCCCGCGTCGTCATGTGCTCGAACAGCATTGACGTTGCGTCGAACAATAGTCCCGGCATCGTCGAGGGCTTGCAGGACGTGTTCGGCTACTTCGCGGGTACGATGAGCACGTGGGACCTGATGAGCTCGTCCGTGGTGATGGCGGTGAGCGCCAACCTCACGGAGGAGCAGAACGTGCTCGCAGTGCCCATCAAGCGGGCGGTGCGAGCGGGGACACAGCGGCTGATTGTGATCGACGCCCGCGAGGTGGAGCTAACGCGCTACGCTGATGTCTGGCTGCGCCCCTACCCGGGAACGGACCCGGCTCTGCTCGGCGGGCTGCTGCGAGCCGTCATCGACTCCGGTCTGGCGGACCTCGATTTCGTCCATCAGAACGCAGAGGGGTGGGACGCTCTGACCGCGTCCCTCGAACCCTTTACGCTCGAGGCGGTGGCGAAGGAGACGGGCGTGCCGGCCGACCGCATTGAAGAGGCGGCGCGCCTCTACGCAGAGGCCGTCGCGGGCGCGATTCTGCTTGGCGGCGACAACTCAGTGGGCGGCACGCGGCGCACCATCTCCCGCATGGCCGCCGCGCTCGCCCTCGCCACCGGCAACGTGGGCAAGCCCGGCGCCGGCGTTATGCCGGTCTACCACGGGGCCAATGAGCAGGGCGCGTGGGACATGGGCGTGTGGTCGAACTCCATACCGGGCCACCACCTCCTGAGCGAGCAGTCAGCTGTCGAGTCGCTGGGAGAGTCCTGGGGCGCTCAGCTATCCGGCGAGCCCGGCGTCGGCAACCGGCACGTCTTCGACAACGCGCGCGACGGCCAAGTGAAGGCCATGGTCGTCCTCGGCGACCACGTCCACTATGAGGACGGCGGCCTAGGCGACACGCTGGCGGGCTTGGACAAGCTCGATTTCCTCGTCGTCAGCGATGCGTTCATGTCCGCGGCGGCAGAAAGGGCTGACGTTGTCTTCCCGGCCGAGGTATGGGCTGAGAAGACTGGCACGTACACGAACATCGAACGCCGCGTCCAGCCGTTGCGCAAGGTGCTCAAGAACAAGCGGACTGAGTCCAGGAGCGACCTCGAAGTCATTGCGGGCATCGCGCGCGCCATGGGCGGGGACGGGTTCGACTACGAGGGGCCGGAGCAAGCGCTTGACGAAATCGCGCGGGTAGTCCCGGAGTATGCCGGGATCTCTTACCGGCGGCTGCTGCGCGAGCGAATCGAGGTCGCGACGCCGCCGGACAACGAGCCGCAACCGACCCAGGTTATGTACACGGGCAACGTCCTGTCCGGGATTCAATGGCCGTGCAAGGACGAGAACGATGCCGGCGCGCCCGTGATGTATGCGAACGGCTTTCGTCACGGCAAGGCGGCGCTTCAACCGGTTGCGTGGCATCCCCGCCCGGCGCGGAACTCGCAGTTTCCGATGATGCTCGCCCACGGACGCGTGCTGATCCAATCGGGGCGCAAGCCGGAAGTGGTCAGCGACGGTAAGCGCAACCGTGTCGAGCGCGAGGAGATGCTCGTCCTGAACCCGGCTGACGCCGCAGCCGTGGGCCTCGTCGACGGACAGCAGGCGGTCGTGGTCACGGAGCAAGGCTTCGAGAAGCGCGGTATGGTCGCGGCGTCGGATGCCGTCCCAGCAGGCGTCGTGTCCTTGACCACTTTGTTTGGAGAGCTTGCGGTTGAGGTTGACTCCTCGGACCGCCCGGACCCGACGAACCATATCCCCAGACTCAATGCGGCACCGGCCAGAATCGGCCCCGCACAGCCGGAGCAAGCATGACCCAACAACAAGACCGTTTGGCGCATCTGCCACGCGCATACGTGGCCAAGAAGCAGGAGGTGGCGGAGGACCTCTTCCTCCTCTGGCTGCGGCCCGACGAGCCCTTCCGGTTCAAGCCGGGCCAGTACATCACCATCGGGACCGGCGGGATCGAGCGTCCCTACTCGATAGCGTCAGCGCCCTACGAGAATCTCATCGAACTGTTCGTCGAGTACGTCTTGCCTGAGTATGGAGGGAAGCTCACGCCGCTGCTGTGGAACCTCCACGTTGGGGACTCGGTGTCGATGCGGCCCCGCGCGAAGGGCCTGTTCGTCTTTCAGCCGCAGTTCCACCATCACCTGATGCTGGGCACGGTTACGGGCGTGGCACCCTACGTGAGCATGATCCGGCAGGCGTTGAAGGACAACACTCGTGGGCACCACTTCTACGTGATGGAGGGCGCGAGCCACCAGGACGAGTTCGTCTACGACTCTGAACTGAACCGTCTGGCGGAGCGCCTCCCGGAGATGGTCACGTTCGTGACGACGGTGAGCCGCCCGCAGGCCGAGCGCAACCGCAGCTGGAACGGGCCGACCGGGCGGGTGAACACGCTCGTAGAGGAGTACGCCCAGCGCTGGAGTCTGCCCAAGGAGGACACTGCCGTCTACCTTTGCGGCAACCCCGGCATGATCGAGGACGTGAAGGAGCGCCTCGCGGGGAATGGCTGGAACGTCTACGAAGAGCGGTTCTGGAAGGAAGACGAGGCTTAGGGGACAAGCCCCGCGGGAGGTCGCTGATGGAAGTCAAAGAGTTGGGCCATGTCGTTCTATTCGTTAGCGACGTCGAACGCTCGCGCCATTTCTACACCGATATCCTGGGCTGGCGCGAGCTGCGCCGTGAGGGCGCGCGTCCGGGCACGGCCACGTATTCCACCGGACGAACGCACCACGAACTGTACCTGATGCAGGTTAGCGAGGATGCGCAGCCCATCCCCCAAGGCCCTCGCTTGGGCCTGTATCACATCGGCGTGAAGATCGGGACGACGGACGAGGAGCTTCAGGCAGCGCTTGCCGAGCTGCATGAAGCGGGAGTGCGTGTGATCGGCTCGTCAGATCACGGCCATACCCACAGCCTGTACATCCTCGACCCCGACGGCAATGAGGTTGAGCTGTACATCGACGTGCAGCCCGAGACGTGGAGGGAAGACTTCGCGTCGGCCAAGCAACTTGCGCTCTAAGGCCGGCTGCCTCCACTTTCCGTTCCACGCCCCGCCTGGCTAGAATCTCCGGGTGGCGAGCCCCGTTCGTAAGCAATACCTCGAGATCAAGTCGCGCTATCCCGATGCGTTGCTCTTGTATCGCATGGGCGACTTCTACGAGACGTTCGATGAGGATGCCCGCCTAGCTGCGCGAGACTTGGAAATTGTGCTGACGCAGCGCGACATGGGGGAGGGGGAGGTCGTGCCCCTCGCGGGGATCCCGTTCCATGCGCTGGACGGCTACCTCGCCAAGCTTATTCGCAAGGGTCACCGGGTCGCGATAGCCGAGCAGACCAGTGAGCCCGACGGCAAGCGGCTCGTCGACCGCGGCGTCCTACGCGTAGTTACGCCGGGCACGGTGATCGAGCCGGGCCTGCTCGACTCCGGCGCGAACAACTACCTGGCGGCCGTCGCCCTCGGCGGCGCGGAGTCCGGAGTCGCCTACGTCGACATCACGACGGGAGAGTTCGCCGTAACCCAGCTTGCGTCAGGCGCCGTTGCCGAGGAGCTTGCGCGGCTTGCTCCGTCCGAGGTCATCGTATCCGAGAGCGGGGCGTCCAGCTTGGATACGCAGTCGGCCCAATACAGCGTTACTAGGCTGAACGGCGCGAGCTTCGCGCCGAACGCGGCCCGCCGGCGTGTGCTGGACCATTTCGGAGTGCGCTCTCTGGACGCTTTCGGATGCGAGTCGCTGGCCCTGGCGACGAGCGCCGCGGGCGCAATTATCGAGTACCTGGGCAAGACCCACCAGGCTACGCTTCCTCAGCTGACAGGACTGCGGACCTACTCGACGGAGTCGTTCATGACGCTCGACCCGCAGACGCGGCGCAACCTCGAGTTATTCGAGGGCGGACGTTGGGGAGGGCGCGACCAGTCGCTCCTGAAAGTGCTCGACCTCACGGTAACGTCCATGGGGGCGCGGCTGCTGCGGCGATGGCTTGGCCAGCCGCTGCTTGACATCCCGGCTCTGGAGCAACGGCTCGACGCCGTGGCGTGGCTGCACGAGTCCGATGCCCGCCGCCAGCGGGTGCGCGCGCAGCTGGCGGAGGTCTCGGATATCGAGCGGGCGGTGCAGCGCATCGGGGCCGGGGCTGCGTTCCCGCGGGAAGTCGTGGGATTGCGTCACTCCCTGGAGCGCGTTCCTGCGCTCAGGACCCTCGCCGAAGAGGTCGGCGAGGGGTTGGGCTGGCTCGCAGGCGCCCTGGAGCCCTGTGCTCAGATCGTCGATCTGATCAGGACGACGATCGCCGACGACCCCCAGGGCGACGTGGGGCAGGGCAGGGTGGTCCGGGAGGGCTACTCAGCGGAGATGGACGAAGTGCGCTCCGCGGCCCAGGACGCCCGCTCCTACATCGCGGGGCTCGAACGCAAGGAACGCGAGCGCACCGGCATATCGAATCTGAGGGTCGGGTACAACAAAGTCTTTGGCTACTACCTCGAAGTGTCGAACGCCAATCTAGCCAACGTGCCGGACGACTATGTCCGCCGTCAGACGCTGGTCAACGCGGAGCGCTTCTACACGCCGGAGCTCAAGGAACACGAGAATCGCGTCTTGAATGCGGGCGACCGCCTACAAGAGCTTGAGTCGGCAGTCTTCCGCCAGCTTTGCCGCCAGGTGACGGGCCAAGCGGCGCAGGCGTTGGCGACGGCCCAGGGGCTGGCGACGCTGGATGCGCTGCTGTCCTTGGCGGAGGCGGCCGTGCGCTACGGCTACGTTCGACCGACGCTGGACGAGGGCGAGCGGCTCTTCCTGCGCAAGGCGCGTCACCCGGTCGTCGAGCGCTTCCTGCCCAGCGGCTCGTTCGTCCCAAACGACACCGACCTCTCGACCGACAAGGACCAGCTCGTAATTCTCACGGGGCCGAACATGGCCGGCAAGTCGACGTATCTTCGGCAGGTGGCGACGGCAGCGCTGATGGCGCAGATCGGCTCCTTCGTGCCGGCGGATGAGGCGCACGTGGGGCTGGTGGACCGAATCTTCACGCGGGTCGGCCTGCAGGACGACCTCGCCGCGGGGCAGTCCACATTCATGGTCGAGATGGTCGAGACGGCCGCCATTCTCCACCACGCCACGCGCCGCTCCCTGGTCATCCTGGACGAGATTGGCCGGGGCACATCGACCTTCGACGGTCTCTCCATCGCCCAAGCGGTCGCCGAGCATATCCACAATGCCCCCATGCTCGGCTGCCGTACGCTGTTCGCGACCCACTACCACGAGCTGACGGCCCTCGCCAACCGGCTGCCGCGCGTCAGCAACCACAGCGTCGCGGTGTCCGACGAGGGAGGCGAGGTGGTCTTCCTGCATCGCATCACGCAGGGCGGAGCGGACAAGAGCTACGGCGTGCACGTAGCGCAGCTCGCGGGCCTTCCGAGGCCTCTCATCGACCGCGCCAGGGAGTTGTTGATCGAGCATGAGGCGGGAGGACCGACGAGGGCCAGAGGCAGGCGCGCGCTCCCAGGTGCGCCCGCGCAGGGCGAGTTGTCGCTGTTCGGTGGTCTGTCGCCCAAAGCCAGGGCGCTCCTCGACGAGCTGCGCGAGCTGGACGTGGACAATCTCACTCCCCGTCAGGCCCTCGACAAGCTTGCCGAGTTGCGGGGGCAGGCGGCGGAGGGTTGAGGTGCATCTAGGCGCGCATGTATTCGTGGACGGCAACAACTTGATGGGCTCGCGCCCGGACGGGTGGTGGCGCGGCCGCGCGGCAGCGGAGCGGCGACTGGTCGAGCAGCTGGCGAGCGTCGCCCTGGATTTGGGCGGGCAGTGGACCGTCGTGTTCGACGGCGCGCCGCCAAGGGGCGAGCTTACGCCTCCGGCGCACGCGCTCAGCGTGGAGTACGCCGAACGTCGAGGCCCCGACGCTGCGGACGACCACATCGTGGGCCTCCTTGCCTCGCTGCCCAACGGAGCCGATGCGCTTGTCTACACATCGGACCGGCGGCTGCGCGAGCGAGCGTCCGCGCTGGCTGCGCGAGTGAAGGGCGTGAGCGCGTTGCTCAGGGAGATTGACGGCGGCGGGGAACGTCGGCGCGAGGAGCCACGATGACGAGTTGGGGCGACTTCGAGGCGGCGGACCCCGAGCTCGCGGCGTTAGGGCGGGCGCTGTTCTTGGAGACCCAGCTCACGCTCCTAGGTTCGCTGCGGAAGGACGGCTGGCCGCGCATCAGCCCCGTCGAGCCGCTCTTCCTCTCCGGGGAGCTCTACCTTGGCATGATGTGGCAGTCGCGCAAAGCCCTCGATCTCCTGCGGGATTCTCGCTGCACGGTTATGAACACGGTCCATGACCGCATGATCCCGGACGGCGAGTTCAAGCTATTCGGTCGCGCCGTCGAGGTCACGGACCCCGACGAGCGCGCGGCCTACGAGTCCGCACTCTACGAGCAATTAGGTTTCTCACCTACGGATACGGGCGACGAGGACTACCATCTATTCAAGATCGACGTCGCCAGCGCGTCCTTCGCCAAGATCCAGAACGACGAATGGGTGCGGAGGTTCTGGCGGGCGGGGTGACCTCATCTCGTCGGAGTATGGCCTTTGGCCTGCTGAGAGCGGGTGAACCTGGACAGCGGCGTTACAATCATTGCAGAGGTGGGCCATGGTCGATGAGCTGGTGAGGGAGCAAACCGAGACGGCGACGACGCAAGACCTCGCGGAGCAGTTCGCCCTGCGCCCCGACCTCGACGAGTCGCCTGAGTTCCTCGGCGGCCTATACAACCTGTCGGTCTGGAAGCCTAAGGACGCCGAGCACCGGTACTTTCAGGAGCATGCTCCGAAGGCTGGCGAAGTCGCGCCGGACTTCACCCTCCCGCTCCTGGACGGCGGAGAGATTACTCTTTCGTCGCTGCGCGGGAAGCCGGTGATGATTGAGTTCGGCTCCGTCACCTGACCGCCGTGCGTAGCGGAGTCTCCGCTAATGGAACAGCTGGCCAAGCGGTATGCGGACGACGCGCACTTCCTGTTCGTCTACGTCCGCGAAGCACACCCCGGCGAGGCCTACCCGCCGCACCAGTACTACGAGCAGAAGACGCTGCACGCGAGGTCGTTCAGGGAGCGTCTGGGCATCGAGCGCACGATCGCAATCGATTCCCTGCAAGGCAAAGTGCACAGGGTGTACGGCGGCGTGTCGAACATGTCTTGGATCGTTGATCACACGGGCCGCGTCGCCTACCGGGCGGCATGGACAGTCGCGGACGACATAGAGTGGGCGCTCACGGAGATCATCGCGTCGCGGGAGCTGAAGCGCAGCGGGAAGTCCACCGCCACGTTCTACCGCGAGATCGTGGGGCTCCGGCCGCAACGCGCGCCGCTGGAGGGACTGCCGCGCTTCATGGGAGGCGCGGTGGCGGCGCGGCAGTTCGAAGCAGCCAAAGGGCGGACGGATCGGGGCTGATTGGCATATCCTGATAGCGATAGCTCCGCCGGGCGTAGTCACGGCGGCCTGATTCCGGAGGAGGACGTAGCCGATCGTGCCTATTTATGAGTTCAGATGCAATGCGTGCGGGGCCAAGTCCGCTCTCTTCTTCCGGCACATGACGACCGATGCGAAAGGGGAGTGCAGCCGGTGCGGCAGTCCCGACACGCGACGGCTCTTCTCGACCTTCCGCGTTCTCAAGCCCGCCGCCGACCCTAGCAAGCTGAACAAGGCGGAGCTGTTGGATGGCGTCGACTATACGAACCCGGGCTCTATGGCGCAGTTCTTCCGCCGCATGGGCGATTCGTTTGGCGACGCGCCCAACGAGCACATGGAAGAGATAGTCGGAAGGCTCGACCACGGCGAGCCGGTGCACGAGGCGCTGGGGCTCGACATGGGCCACGATCACTCTGCCCCCGCTGCCGACGGCGACTGAGCCAGGGGCCTACTCGCCTGCAATGCAAGAGGGGCGGGAGTATATCTCCCGCCCCTCTGCTCGTTCGCGTGTCAGCGTCGGAGCCGTCTAGTCGGGGACGTTGGCGAATGCCGGGAAGACCTTCAACGGGTTGGTGTTGATGATCGTGATCTTGTCCTCTTCCGAGAGCGAAGGCAGGTAGTCGATGACCGGGAGCAGGTTGTCGGAGGTGAGGCCGACTGCGGTCTGGGACGGGTGGTCGCTTTCCTTACGCACGTTGCGGCCAGAGCCGGGGGCTTCGGTGCCGAAGGCAATGTTCGCTGGGCCCCACTGCTTGATGGCAAGCTCGAGGTAGTCGATGTCGTACGTGCAGGTGTCGAAGAAGAGGTTGTCGCCCTTCCACTTGCCCCGGTGGCCGGAGGAAGCGATGAAGCGGTCCAGCGCGCCTCCCGCGTGGGCGATGCAGATGCGGAGGCCGGGGAACTTCTCGAAGATGTCGCTGTAGGCGAGGATGCGCGTTGCGAGGAACGTTTCGACGACGAACCCGACCTGGTAGTTGCCGGGGATGTGGCCGATGCGCGGATCTAGGCAGTTGGTGCCGTGGATGAACACCGGCACGTCCCACTCCTGGCACTTCTCATACACGGGGTGCCAGTAGGGCTCGTGCATGCCGGGTGAGTTGTGGCGGCCGTCCGGGTCCGGGCTCAGGTACGTGCCGACGAACCCGTAGTCCTTCACGTTCATCTCGAACTCGGGGATGCAGTTGCTGAGGTCCGGGGCCTCGGCAATCTGGGGCAGCATGGACGCGCCGAGGAAGCGGGTGGGGTGGTTCTGCACCTGCTTGCGGATGGTGTCATTTGTGAACTCGCACCATGGGTCGTAGAGGTTGCGGGGCATCCAGCCCATCATCGTGAACGGGCGCGGGCCGATGACTTGCACGTCGATGTTCCGCTCGTCCATGTACTCCGCGTGCATCTTGTTCGTCGCGGCGAACGCGTCGTCGCTGAGGTCGCCGCCCGCCGAGCCGGTCGCCCGCAGCGGGCTTGCGCCTACGTGCCCGGAGGAGAACCCTCCAACGATCCACGAGCGGACCGAATTCGGCGCCGATACGTGGCCGTGCACATCAAGAACCTTCGTGCCTTTGAACATAGTCTCTCCCTTTTGCGCCTATCGGATCCTCCGCGGCGCGGTGTGTTGGTATCGAGAAGCGGGAGTCCCGCTTCAGAAGTCGATTCTATCCTACGAGCTCCCCTGCCTCTGCGGGAAGCTGGTCGAATATCTTCGCGTTCGAGTACTCCTCATGGACCGGCACCTGATGCTGCAGGTCAATCAGTTTGCCGGTCTTGGCCGATTCGATCACGGCGAGGGTGGCTTCGAGGGTCGCCATGCCCCACTCGGGCGTGTGGTAAACGGGCGCGCCTTCGACGACCGCCTCGTAGAGCTCCTTGAGCTCGGCGCGGCGGTTCATCGCCCAGCCGTTGGGGGGCTTGAGGTCGATGGTGTGGTGGCCGTTGTTGTCGTAGATGGTGATGCCGTAGGGGGAGCGCGTGATGTCGCCACGGTCGCAGGACACGACGACGAAGCCCGGCTCAGCGGGGACCCAAGGTTCGCCGCCTGGATCGCGGTTCTGGCCCTCGCGCTTGAAGATTTCGACCTCTCTCTCGCCGCCGATGCGGATGGCCTGCTTATCGGACTCTTCGTCGCGGCTGCCGGTGATCATCCCGTTGCGGACGAGCATACGTTCAGGCTCGTCGTAGCGCTGGCGGTCGTGGCCCCAGGGCACCATCTGGGCACCCATGAAGTAGCCGTGGGCGTTATGGACGATGGTGGAAAAAGCGCCGTTCTCAAACTCGAATATCGCCGAGTAGTAGCCGGGGATGGGCCGTTCGGGCATCCACTGCCCGACGACGCCCCGCACGTTCTTTATCATGCCGCCGCCCAGGAGACGGACCGTATCTATCTGGTGGGGCCCCTGGCGGTAGACGAGCCCGCCGCCCTGCGCCAGGTCCAACTCCTCGGCGACGCGGGGGCGGAGGAGCCAGTCGGTGTAGGCCATGAAGTTGATGGACCGGACCGCTCCAAGCTGGCCGGACTGGATGATGCTGTACATCTTGCGGAAGGGAGGGATGAACGACCGGGTGTGGCCGGCGATGAGCACGTTGCCGGTGCGCTTGGCGGCGTCGCACATGGCCTGGGCTTCAGCGAGGTTCAGGGCCATCGGCTTCTCGACGACGACGTGCTTGCCATGCTCGAGGGCGTAGATGGTCATGGGAGCGTGGAAGCGGTTGGGAGTGGAGATCCAGACGGCCTCGACCTCCGGGTCCTCGCACAGCTCTTCGATGCTGGGGTAGACCTTGGCCTCGTAGCGGGCCTGGAAGCGCTCTCTGGTAAGGGGGTTGATGTCGGCGCCGGCGATGAGGTCGATCTCTTCCATCTGCTCAAAGGCCGGCAGCATCTCCGTGCCTCCTACGCCGATGCCGGCCATCGCGACGCCAAGGGTTCTCTTCGCCATCTACAGCTCCTCCGCAGAATCCGTGAGGTGGGTGTATCACCGAGTGGCGGGCGTGTCAAACCCGCAGGCGTTAACAATGCTTAAACGAGAGTCTTCTCCATGAAGACGAGTTCGTCGCGGATGTAGCCGATGCCGTCGTAGAAGCGCTGGACGCCGCTGTTATCCGGCTCGATGAGAAGGTTGACCTTCACGCATCCAATCGCCCGAAAGCGCGCTTCGAGCTCCGCCATGAGCATCGTGCCGAGACCGTTCCGCTGTCGGCGCGGAGCGACAGCGAGGTGGTTCACCCACCCGCGACGTCCGTCGTAGCAGCCCAACACCGCGCCCACGACTTGGCCATCGACCTCGCCAACGATGAACAGTTCAGGGTCGCGTTCGAGCTTCTGCTGGATGCTTTGAGCGTCGTCCGATAGGTGTAGCGTCAGCCCGGCGGCGCGCCAAAGGGCTGCGACCTGCTCGTAGTCGCGCATCTCGAACGTTCTGATGAGTACGTCGGCCATGGTCAGCGTACTAGGGCCTTACCTGCGAGTTCAAAGAGACTCCCACTCAGCCTTGCTTACGCCAGCTTCCCGCAGAATGCTCATTAGAAGAGAGGTGTGGATGGCGCCTCTGTGGGGGTTGGGCAGTGGAACGCGAGTCCGGCCACGCTTCATGAATCCGTGAGGTGCGCCAGATCGCGGGCCGGTAAAACCTGCACGGCGTAAGGCTGCAATCAACTCGCGCCGGTCGATAGGCCCCAGGCGCGGCATCAGGCCGTCTGTGCGAGGTTCAGGCTGATGCCGTCCATGGTGGGCAGGTCATCTCCCTCGCGTAGGGCAAGGAGGAGCCAGTCCTCGAATACACTCCGCAATTCCTCGCGGCAGGCTTCGAGGGTATTCTCGTTGGCCCATAGGCCTTGAAAGCCCTCGATTGTTCCGAAGAACGAGCCATCATCCAGCGCCTCGTAGCGCGCTTTGCGCATGCTGGCTCGTATGTATGCTGTCAGCATGTCCGTCTCCTTTGAGCGGTACTCCTCGCTGCGATTATGGCACACCCCGCTTGGACCGCGCACAAGACCGTCGCCGCTACTCCCCCCGCGCGGCGAGATCTTCCTGCAGCAGGCGCTCTGCGTAGGCGACGAGGGACTGCTCCCGGTCGGCGGGGGTGGACTTGGCCTTGAAGTACCGGCGCAGCGCGTCGATGGGGCCGAGCCGCTCCGCGTCGTCGGTTGCGAGGCGGGTGCGGCGGTCGCGATGCACTCGGCGCTCGACGCCCGCGATGTGGAAGGCCGACGTTAGCGCCTGGCGCACAGCGGACTCGCGGAACGCCGGCTCCTGTTCCGCGGTCATCTCGACCCGGAGCCGGACGATGGAGCGTTCGAGTCCCTCGCCCGAGTGCTTGCCGACGGCCTCCAGCGCAGCGTCGGTGGGGTCCTCGGCAGCGCGCGTTGGCACGTCGATGGTGAGCATGGGCCGGGTGTCGACGGCCACGAACTCGTAGCTCACGAGCCGTTCGCCCTGGGGCTTGGCGGGGTCGATATCGACGATGACGAAGCCCTTGTCCTCGCGCTCCTCGCTGAAGTCGACACGCTCGATGCTGCCTGCGTAGACGACCGGGGGGTTCTGGGTCAGCGTCTGGTGCTTGTGGATGTTGCCCAAGGCGACATAGTCGAACTGGGGCAGCGCAACGGTTCCCAGGCCGATGACGTGGTCGTTGCCGAGCATCATGGATTGCTCGGAGGCAGTCTTCGCGCCGGAGACGTTGACGTGGGCGCAGAGCACTGCGGGGGTGTTGGGGTCGAGGGCGGCGACCTCCTCCCGGAGATGGTCGGTGAGGCGCGCCTCGACCGCCAGTTTGATCTGTTCGAGGGTGAGTCCGCGCGTCTCCTCGCGGGCCATGAAGTGGCCGATGCGTATCCAAGGCAGGGCGACGACTTGAATGTCGCCTGCGTTCGTGTGGACGCGGCGCGTCTCCAAGGTCTGGCTGACGATGACGTTGTCGACGTTCAGCGTGGGGAATATCTCAAGGGCGGAGGCCCGGTTCGCGACGTGGGGCAGGTCGTGGTTGCCTACGGTGAGGAGCGCAGGGACGCCCGCGGCGGACAGGCGGGCGATGCGGCGCGCGAACTCGCGCTGGTGGGTCTGGGACGGGTCGCGCGACTTGTAGGCGTCGCCCGCGAAGAGGAAGAGGTCGACGCCGTGGTTGATGGCGTAGTCGACGGCGTAGTCCAGGGCGGTGAGGAAGTCGAGCAGGCGCGTGCTGACGCCGACGTACTGGGACCGCTCTTGGTCGGGGGCGAAGTAGGCCGGCAGCGCGGCGATGTCCTCCTCGGTCGCGGGTCGGCCGTAGGACTCAACGCCTATGTGGATGTCGGAGATGTGGAGGAGGCGCATGGATTTCTCTTAGAAGTGAGACATTTCGGGACATTCTGGGACATTTCACTCGTAAGGGACGGGCGCGCCGAACGTCGGCGACCGCACGCCATCCATGGTAGGAGGAGCGGGGGCGGCGGGGCAATGGGCAGTTGTCAGTGGGGGAGGATGGCAGAGGGAGGGTGTGGGGTTACATCGTTAGCAGGAGCAATCCTTCATGCGGGCCTGTCGGCCCACACCACAACCGACGAAAATGGGCGGGAGGAGGACGCGTCTCTAACTCTCCCCCCGCTGGTTTGGCTCACCACCTCTGGGAAGGGCCTATTTTCGAAGCAATGTCATCGCGCTCCGCCACGGGTGACGCCTGTGGCGGGGCGTCCTAGTATTCGATCGCCGTTCTAGGTTCGAGCCGTTCGGTGATGGTGTCGACTTTGAATCCGAGATACTCGAGGGTCGTCACTCCGATGAGCGTTTGCGAGGGCCAGGCTCTTAGGGACCACGCGACCGTCGGACAGCTCGACCTGCACTTCACGGACGACCTCCAAGCCAAGCCGTTGCCCCAGTGACAGTGGAATCTTCGTGAAGGTCGCGCCGGTATCGATGAGGCATCGCAAAGTGTCCGTCGCGGACGCCCCGGAGATGGTCAGGTCTGCGTAAGTCCCGCTCATGTGAACCAATCTACCCTCGTCCGCCCATCGACCGGAGCTGCTCCCGTACCGCGTCGTCGAGTTCCGCTATGGGGACGCGGACTTGGGCCATGGTGTCGCGGTTGCGGATGGTGACGGCCTGGTCCTCTTCGACGGTCTGGAAGTCGATGGTCACGCAGAGCGGAGTGCCGATCTCGTCCTGGCGGCGGTACCGGCGGCCGATGGACTGGGCGTCGTCGTACTGGCAGCGGAAGGAGCGGAGCATCTGCGCGTATACCTCGTGGGCAGTGGGGGCGAGCTTCTGGTTGCGACTAAGAGGCAGGACGGCGACCTGGAGGGGGGCGATGTCCGGGTGGAAGCGGAGTACGGTGCGCGCCTCCTCCTTGCCGTCTCCGGTAGGGACCATCTCCTCGTCGTAGGCGTCGAACATGAAGGTGAGGGCGGCGCGGTCCACACCGGCGGCGGGCTCGATGACGTAGGGGAAGTAGTGCTCGTTCAGCTCCTGGTCAAAGTACGTCATGGTCTTGCCGGAGGAGGCCTGGTGCTGGCTGAGGTCGAAATCGGTGCGGTTAGCAATGCCTTCGAGCTCGCCCCAGCCCCATGGGAAGCGGTACTCGACGTCGGAGGTCGCCTTGGCGTAGTGGGCCAGCTCGTCGGGGTCGTGGGGGCGTAGACGGAGGTTCTCCTCCTTGATGCCGAGGGCCGTATACCAGCCGAACCGCTGCTGGATCCAGTGCTCGTGCCACTCGTCGTCGTCGCCTGGCTTGACGAAGAATTCCATCTCCATCTGCTCGAACTCGCGGGTGCGGAAGATGAAGTTGCCGGGAGTGATCTCGTTCCGGAAGGACTTGCCGATCTGGGCGATGCCGAAGGGCAGCTTCAGGCGTGTCGCGGTCACGACGTTGTCGAAGTTGATGAAGATGCCTTGGGCGGTCTCGGGGCGCAGGTAGACCTGATTGGCCGAGTCCTCGACGGGGCCGACGAAAGTCTTGAACATGAGGTTGAACATGCGCGGGTCGGAGAGCGTCGCTCCGTCGTCGGGACATCGTGAGGGGTCGTCGAGCTGGTCGGCGCGGTAGCGCTTGCGACAGTTGGGGCACTCGACGAGGGGGTCGGTGAAGTTGGCGGCGTGACCGCTGGCGACCCAGACCTGCGGGTTCTGGATGATGGCGCTGTCGAGGCCCACCACGTCGGGGCGTTCGTAGACCATCGCCCGCCACCAGGCCTCCTTGACGTTGCGCTTGAGCTCGACGCCGAGGGGGCCGTAGTCCCAGCTGGAGCCGATGCCCCCGTAAATCTCGCTCGACGGAAAAACAAACCCTCGCCGTTTAGCGAGGGAGACGATCTTACTCAGATCCACACCAGTCATGGCGCCTCCATGGCCTGCGCAACTGGCCGTTACGCGGTACGAGTAAGTATAGCCGACGCGCACCGACTCCCGGCGGACGCCCGCGCCCGGCGGACGGGAGAGGAACTGATGGCCTCTCTTCGGATGCAGGGAGGGTTAGGCGGTTGGGGCGCTCGGGGCGCTTTGGAGTCGAGCCAGCTCTTCGAGAGGGATGTGGCAGTGGATTTCGTGCGTTGGCGAGTCTGCGCCGGTCTGCACCGGGGGTGGGGATTCGTCGCAGATGGCCCCAATCTTGCGCGGGCAGCGGGCGGCGAAGAAGCAGCCCACGAACTCCTCGTGCTGCGTCGGCACTGCGCCGCTGAGACGGATGGTCGGGGGGATGGCGTCCGGGTCGGGAATGGGTGCTGCGGACAACAAGGCTTCCGTGTACGGGTGCGACGGCGTGGCGAGGACATCCTGGGCAGGGCCCGATTCCGCAACATGGCCCGCGTAGAGCACGACAATCTCGTCGGACACGTAGCGCACGACTCCCAAATCGTGGGAGATGAAAACGAATGACGTTCCCTTCTCGCGCTGGTGGTCCTCCAGCAGGTTGAGCACTTGCGCTTGGACGGAGACGTCGAGCGCGGAGACAGGCTCGTCGGCGACGATGAGCTCCGGGTCGCCGGCGAACGCGGCCGCGAGCGCTACTCGCTGCTGCTGCCCCCCGCTCAGCTCGAGCGGGGGGCGGTCCATGTAAGAGGCGTCGAGGCCGACGGCCTCCAGCAGCCTAATAGCTCGGTCTTCCCGTTCCCTCGAATCCAGGTCAGTGAACTTCTGCAGCGGCCGGAGGATGGTGTGGCGCACGGGGAGTTTCGGGTTCAAGGAAGAGGTCGGGTTCTGGAAGACCATCCTGAGCGACGCCTTCTGTTCGGAGTCGCGGTCCTCGGCGCCCGGCGGCAGGTCTTCTCCCTTCAGCTCTAGGTCTCCGCTGTCTCGCGGCACGAGGCCGGCGATGCTGCGAGCTACGGTTGTCTTGCCTGAGCCGCTCTCGCCGACGATACCGACGGTCCGCCCGGCGCCAACGTTGAAGTCGATGTTCTCCACGGCTCGGACGGGTGGTTTCACCCTTGGGCCGAAGAAGAGGTACTTCCGCTGCCATCGACCGTAGACGTGTTGAAGTCCCTTGACTGTCAAGGTTGACTCGCCAGTGGTCTGCTGCGTCGCCGCCTGCTCCACGGCCTCGCCCCAGAGGTCCAGGCGGACATCGTCGGGAAAGAAGCATCGAGACTGGTGGCCTTCGCCCACGGAAACCGGCTCGGGGGCGTCGCTGCGGCAGTGGTCCTGGACCATGGGGCACCGGTCGGCGAACAGGCATGCGCCGGAGTCCGCTAGGGCGCTGTCGTAAACGGACCCCTGGATACTCTGTAGCCTCGTGACCGCCCCGGCGTCGGCAATCGACCTGGGGATGCAGCTCAGCAGACCGACGGTGTATGGGTGCCGGGGGTTCTTGAACAGATCGTGGACCGACGCTTGCTCCACTGTCTGCCCCGCGTACATGACCACCACACGGTCGGCCACACGGGCGATGACGCCGAGGTTATGGCTGACGTACAGGATACCGGCGTTCACCCGGCCTTTGAGGTCTGCGACGAGGTCGAGGATGGTTGCTTCGGTCGTAACGTCCAACCCGGTAGTAGGCTCGTCCATCAGGAGGAGGTCGGGGTCGCACGCCAAGGCCATGGCGATGACGATGCGCTGCTGTTGACCTCCGCTGAGCTGGTGAGGGTAGCTCTGAGCAATCCGCTCGAAGTCGGGCAGGCCGACGCTCACGATGAGCTCCGCCGCTCGGTCGACGACCTGCGAAGCGTCGAGGCTCAGATGCTCCTGGAGGACCTCCTGGATCTGAAGGCCGACCTTCATGGTCGGGTTCAGCGCGAGCGCCGGGTCCTGGTAGACCATAGCGATACGGTTTCCTCGCAGCTTACGGAGTTCGGCAGACCCAAGTTGCACCATGTCCTGTCCCTCGAACAGGACCGAGCCCCCAACCGTCGCCGTCTCGGGCAGATAGCCCATGATGGCGAACGCCGTCGTCGACTTTCCGCACCCCGACTCGCCGACGATGCCGACAACCTCGCCGCGATGCACCTCGAGCGTGGCTTCGCGAACGGCATGCACCAGCGCGGACGGCGTGTGGAAGGTGACAGACAGCCCGTCAATCTTCAGAAGGGGAGCGTTCTCGTCATGGTGGGGAACGTCGCCGTTGCCGTTATAGCTCATGCATCGTCCCCTTTCAGGGGCAACTGCTTGGCCTGCCGAATGCCATCGGCTAATAGGTTGACGCCGGTCACCAGCGACGCCACCGCGACTCCGGGCGCAAGCGCGACCCAAGGCGCAGCGACGATGTAGATGCGGCTCTCACTGATCATCAGCCCCCAGTCAGAGGAGGGCGGCTGCACGCCCAGCCCGAGGAACCCCAGTGAGGCGACCAGCAGGATTGCGTAGCTGAACCGCACCGAAGCCTCGACGGCGAGGACCGGCAGGATGTTGGGCAATATCTCGCGGAAGACGATGTAGATATCCGGCTCTCCGCGCAGGCGTGCGGCATCGATGAACTCTAGGCCTTTCACCGCCAATGTCGAGGAACGCATCACGCGCGCAACAGGCGCGATGGACACGACGCCGATCGTCCCTGCGATGTTGATTGGGTTGGGGCCCAGGCTCGTGAGAGCCAGCAGCGCAATCAGCAGGGACGGGAAGGACATCATGCCGTCCATGATGCGCATGACGATATCGTCGGTCCGGCCGCCCTTATAGGCGCTGCTCATCCCCACCACGGTGCCCAGGATGATGCCGAGCAGAGCGCCCGCCACGGACACTGATATCAGCGACGTGGCGCCTGACATAACCCGGCTGAGCACGTCCCGGCCGAACTGATCGGTGCCCAGCAGGAACTGGAGAGACGGAGGTTCCAGTTGGTGTTCCTCAATGTGGAACTCGGTCGGAGAATACGGCGCCACCGCCGACCCGAATAGCGCCAGCGCCATGTGCAGCGCCACCAGCGGCAGGCCGATTCTGCCTGCGGGCGTCTTGAGAGCAAGCCGAAACCACGACTTGAGCGTCCGCAGGATAGCCACGACCGGGCCCGCTGCACCCAGAGGATTCGGTTGCACTCTTGGGGAAAGCGCGGGTGCTGCCATCACGCAAGCCTTATTCGCGGATTGAGAGCGCCATAGCTCAGATCCGCTAAGAGATTACTCAGCGCATACGTCCCCGCGATGATAAGCGAGAGGCTTTGCAGCAGGGGAACATCGCGCGTGTTGATGGAGGTCAGCAGCAGTTGCCCCAGGCCGGGGTAGGCGAAGACATTCTCAACGATGATCAGTCCGCCGAGCATCCAGCCCATGTTCACGGCGATCACACTGATCGTCGGGAGCATGGCGTTCGGTATGATGTGGCTCCTCAGCACACGCCGCATCGGCAGTCCCTTGAGCACCGCCGTACGAACGTAGTCCGTATCCAGGACCTCGATCACGTTGGCGCGCGTCATCCGCATGATGTAGGCAAACAGCACACCGGTCAGCGTCAGAGTCGGCAGCACGAGTATCAGCGGTCTCGTCAGAGGACTTGTCCCAGGCAAGATCGCACTCGAGGATGGGAGCCAGCCGAGGAACGACGAGAACACAACAATCAGCAGCACGCCCGTCACAAACTCAGGAAGCGAGATGGCCACAAGGCTCGCGGCGGACACGGCGTGGTCCGATTTCGAGCCATGACGCACTCCCGCCCACACTCCTACGGCGATGGCAGAAGGCACCGCGACGAAGAAGGCGAAGACCGCGAGGATCAACGAATTCGCCAGCCGCGGCGTAATCACCTCCGATACCGGCCTCTTCTGCACGAAGGAGTCCCCCATATCGCCTTGGACGACCCCGCCGATCCAGTCCAGATATCTGACCACAGCGGGGCGGTCCAGGCCGAGCGTCTCCCGGATATTCTTCAGGTTCTGCTCGGTGGCGCCCTGCCCCATGATCATCGTCGCGACATCACCCGGTAGGATTTCGGTTATTGCGAAGATTGCCAGCGAGACCACTAGAAGGGTCACGACGATTAGGCTGATCCGCCTCACCAAGAATCGTGTCATGGCGCTTACCTACCTTTTGCTTACCTGTCGAGCCACGCTTCGTTCAGGATGAGCCAGCCTAACGGGTGCGGAAGCACATTGCGGACATCGTCCCGCTCGCCGTAGAGCACCGGCTGGAAGGCGGTGACCAGACGCGGCACGTCTTCCACCAGGATGCACTGGATCTGCTTGTACGTCTCTGCGCGCTCAGCTTCGTCCACCTGCCCGCGGGCCTTGACGATCAACGCGTCGAGTTCGTCGTTGTAGTAACGCGGGGCGTTCCAGGAGGAGTCGCTCATGTACTGGATGCTCAGCGCCTGGTCAGGCGTCCGGCCGAACCAGTACACCACGGTGAACGTCTCCACCAGCCAGGTGTTCGCCCAGAACTGGTCCTCGGGTCTTTGCACGAGGTTCACGGTGATGCCTGCCGGTGCCGCCCGCTCCTTGAAGGCGACCGATTGCTCCAGCATGCCCGGGCCGACGTTGCCGGTGTACAGGGTGACCTCTATCCCGTCCGGATAGCCGGCCTCCGCCAGCAACTGCTTCGCGAGCTCGGGGTCGTAGTCCGGAGGAGCGCACTCCGTAGTGAACACTGGGTCGTTGGGCGCTATCGGGTGATCGTAGGCGATGCTGCCTCTTCCGAAGAGCGCAGCCTGGCGTATGGCTTCGCGGTCGGTCGCGGCCTGGAAGGCCTGCCGCACCAGTTTGTTGTTGAACGGGGCCTCCCAGTTGCCGAGGTCCAGCCCGATGTGCGAAGAGCTGGCCGTTTCCAGCACCACGGTTCCGGGGTTAGCCTCGATGCTGGGAGCGGTGGGCGGTTCGAGTTGGTAGATGACATCCACGTCGCCGCTCTTGAGCGCTTCCGCCCGCGTCGATGGATCCGGGATAAGCTGGAACACCACCCCGTCCAAGTACGGCTTGCCATCGTCCCAGTAGTCGGGGTTCTTCGTGAGCACGGTCCGTTGGCCGGGCAGGTACTCCTCCAGGATGAAGGGGCCCGTCCCCACGCCTCCCAATGCCAACGATTCCAGGTCGACGTTCGACGGCAGGATCCTCGCCTGGTAGATGGAGAGCACCTCTGGGAAGAATGCGCTCGGGCTGACGAGGTCGAACCGGATGGTGTAGTCGTCGATGATCTCCATGCTCTCGATGACCTCGAACGTGGACCGGGCAGGGGAGTCGAGCACCGGGTCCAACAGGCGCTCGAACGAGAACACGACGTCCTCTGCCTTGAACTCCTTGCCGTTGTGGAACTCCACTCCCTCCCGCAGGTGGAAGGTGTAGGACGAAAGGTCCTCACTGGGTTCCCACGACGTGGCCAACTCAGGGTTCATGGAGAGATCAGGCTGGATCATCAGCAGGTTGTCGTACATCTGCTGGGTGATGATGGTGTCCGCCGTGCCCAACGTGAACAGCGGGTCAAGCGTGTTGTTCTCCGACACCAGCGTCACAGTGAGAGTTCCGCCGGTCTTCGGCTCGCCAGAGCCTGTACTGCCATCATCACCATCGTCATTGCCGCAGGCGCCGATTATGAAGAGCGCCCCGATAGCCAGCGCGATGAGCGCTGCCATGCGCAGCCACCTGGCCCTGCTGGTCTCGATGCCGGTTGCTTCTGCCATCTCTTCTGCCATCTATTGCACCTCATCCATAGTCCCAAGCGGCGGGTTGTCCTTCGCATGGGAGCCGTAGTCCTGAGCTTGTATTTGCCGCCCCTGCGAGGCGCGTCAAAATCCTCCGCGCCGCGCCTTCTGTTTTGAGGTGTCAGGGGGCGAGGGCAGTACGGATAATCTGCTTCGGGAATACCGAAAAGGGGGGTAGCTCGCCTGTTGCCGGCCTTTTGTTCGGCTACGGGGGAAGCGGTCCGTTTTACCTCGGAGTGGCTTGCAGCCAGCCGATCGGCGGCGAGTTCGCGTTAGAGTAGGCAGAGTTTCAGAGGGTGTCAATCTCGCGATTCCGTCAGCGATTGCGGCGATAACGTCACAAACCGGCATCGCAGTGAAGCCTGTGCCGCAATGGGCGTGGGCAAGGCCGTGGCCATGCTTTTACCCAATCAGACCGGGCTGGGGCAGTCGCAAGCGAGGCGCCGCCAAGAACCCTCTGCTCCTCACCACCGTCTAGGGAATGCCGTTTACCAAGGCTGTGCTGCGTCCGTTTCGGCGTCGTGCTACTAGAATCCCGAATTTCGTCTGAGCGGCGCCAATCCGCGGCCTTATCCGCCATATTTCAAGCGGCAGGCAATCTTGCAGGGAAATCTTGGCCCCCTCGTCATGCCCGTGAACACGCGTGCCAGCCGGGGCGAGGCTACGGCGCTTCGATGCGGTGCTATAGTTGGCGCATCTCTAGCTCCGGAGCACCGATGAGGCTTGGGCCGACGACTCGCGGACTCACTACGCTGTACTCGACGACCATCCTGCTTGGCTCCGGTCACGGGATGCTGTTCCCCATCATTCCGCTGATAGCCAGCGAGTTCGGAATCTCCGGCGGCATCAGCGCGCAGACGGTGACGGCGTTCGCCGCGGGCCGTCTCCTCGGCCAGCCCCTCGGCGGCGTCCTGATAGACCGTTTCGGCACCCGCCCGGCGGTGACGGTCGGGCCCCTGGTGATAGGCGTGTCCGTGCTCATTGGCGCGGTGACGCCGTGGTTCTGGCCGTTGCTGGTCGCGTTGTTCATTGCGGGGGCGGCGGACAGCGGGTGGATGCTGGGGCGCGAGGTGGCCGGGGTCGACCTCGTGCGTCCGGAGCAACGGGGCAGACTGATGAGCGGGTTCATGGGGTTCCACGGCGTCGGCATGGGACTCGGCGCGCTGCTGAGCGGCGTGCTCGGAGACGAGATCGGCTTCCGACCGGTGTTCTACGTCTACACGGGCCTGGCGGCGGGGGTCTTCCTGCTGGGACTGTTCATTCCGAGCGGCCACCGGCATCACCGCCCCCAAGCCGACGTGGCCCCCGCCCTTCAACGCGAAAGCTGGTTCGCCCGGTTGAGGGGCCTGATTCTGCAGATCGACCCGCAGTTGCGGTCGACCTACGTTGTGCTGGTGTTCGCGACGGCGAGCATGATGCTGTACCGCATGGCGTACCAAGGCATCCTGCCGGTCTACTCCGCCGAAATCGGCATGTCGGCGGCGGACATCGGGAGGCTCTTCTTCGTGGTGTCGATGGGGTCGCTGGTGATGATTGTTCCCGCCGGGTTCATCGTGGACAAGGTGGGCAGGAAGTGGGCGACGGTCCCGAGCACGGCGATACCGGGCGTTGCGTTCCTGCTGATTCCGTTCATGGACTCTTTCGGCCCGTTGATGGTGATAGCGGTCCTGATGGGTTTCTCTAATGGCTTGTCGCTCGGTTCCGTGGCGACGTCGACGTACGACGTCGCGCCGGAGGCGGTGCGGGCGCGTCTGCAGGCGTTGCGGCGGACGTTTGCGGAGGTCGGGGCGATAACGGGCCCGCTGCTGGGCGGTTACCTGTCGATTCAGTTCGGGGCGGGGGTGGTGTTCCTCGTGTACGCGCCGGCGCTGCTCATCGCGGCGTTCCTGCTCCTGTTCGTCGCCCGCGAGACGCTAGTGAAGCAGCGCGCGCCGGCCTCGGCGTAGGGGCGCGTGCCCCTTTTCAGCGGCCTAGCGCATCGGACGCCGTTCTACTACGGGTGGGTGGTCGCGGGGGCGGTGTCCGTCACCATGATGCTGAGCGGCACGCTTGCCGCCCCCATCTTCGGCATATTCATTCCGGCGTGGACTGAGGAGTTCGGGTGGTCGCGCACCGCTATCGCCGGCGCGTTCAGCTTCGCGACGGTGATGGCCGGGCTGGCGGGGCCCCTCGTGGGCCGCGCGTTGGACAAGTACGGCGGCCGGCTGGTGATGGGGGGCGGCGCACTGATGATGGGGGCGTCGCTCATCGGCATGGGATTCGTCGGAAGCCTAGTCGCGCTCTATCTGGTCTTCTCAGTGGGCCGGGCTGCCACGATGAGCATCCAGAACCTGGCGGCCCATACGGTCATAGCGAACTGGTTCATCCGGCGCCGGGCCTTCGCGACCGCGGTCGCCGTGAATGGCAGCAGGATAGGGCTGGGCATCTGGCCGGTGCTTGCCGCGCTGGTGATAGCGAACGTGGGCTGGCGGGAAGCGTTCTGGGCGCTGGGGGCGGTGGTGACCTTGATTGCGGCCGCGCCTCTCTTGACGATCATCGCGCGCAGGCCAGAGGAGGTCGGCCTGCACCCCGACGGCCGCCCGCGCCCGGCGACGTCGCCGGCTGGGTCGCGCATCAGTCCCGCCGAACGCGCTTGGGCCGAGCGCAACTGGACGGCGCGCGAGGCGGTCCGTACGTCATCGTTCTGGTTCCTCATGCTGACGCACATGGGCGTGATGCTCGTCGGCGGAGGGTTCGGCGTGCATCGCATTCCCTTCTTCTTGGATAGGGGCCTCGCCGACGCATGGGTTGGGCCGGTGCTGTTGCTTCACGCGATAGGGATGCTCATCGGCGGGTTCCTTGCGGCGTGGCTGATGGGATTCATGCCGCGCCGCGTCGTAATCTCCGTATCGATGGCTGCGGGGGCGGCGGCGATGCTCGTCGCCCTTGTCGTGCCGCCGGACGCGCCTATCGCGGTCTTCACGTTCTTGGAGTCGATGGCGTTCGGGGGCATCTTCGCGATGCTGCCCGTGGTCTACGCAGACTACTTTGGCCGTGAGTCGATAGGGACGATCAGGGGCCTGACGCACCCGATTGTGGTGGGGTCGAATGCGGCGGGCCCGCTGTTCGCTGGCCTGGTGTTCGACGCGACGGGCGGGGAGCACACATGGGCGTTCGTGAGTTTCAGTGTCGTCCTGGCGTTGGGCGCAATCAGCGCGCTCCTGGCCCGTCCGCCGTCGATTGCGGTTGACAGAAGCAACGCCCTTGGGGACACTCCCGCCGACCCATAACGCTTCGGAGGACGACATGGCCGACTACGCTCGCGCAGACCTGCTCGTCGAGACTGATTGGCTCGCCGACCACCTCGGCGACCCCAACGTCCGAGTGGTTGAGATGGCCCAGGAAGGCGGCGACTTCGAGGCAGGGCATATCCCCGGCGCCGCGCTCTCTCCCACCTGGCAGATTAAAGGAACGGAGAACACGCGGCTGGTCGCGCCCCCGGACGAGGCCAAAGCCTGGTTTGAGTCCGTCGGCATCGGCGACGATACGCTGGTGGTCGGCTACGACCGCTTCCACAGTCGCGACGCTGGGCGCTTGTGGTGGGTGCTCAACTACTACGGGCACACGAACGTGAAGGTGCTCAACGGCGGATGGACCAAGTGGCTGGCGGAGGGGAGGGCGGTCGCGTCGGGCCCTTCGACGGTCGCCGCCGGTGGCGCGTTCACCCCCAAGGGGCCGGACCACGAGATCGAGTCCACCGTGGAGAAGCTCAAGGACGCGATCGGACGAGACGACGTCGTTATCTGGGACGTCCGCTCGGACGCCGAGTACAGCGGAGAGAACGCTCGGGGCAATGCCCGCTTCGGTCACGTGCCGGGCGCGGTTCATCTGGAATGGACGCATCTGATGGCCGCCGACGATACGTTCAAGCCCCCGGAGGAGCTGGAGGCCCTCACGCGCGGTCTCGGGATAACGCCTGAGAAGACCGTACATATCTACTGACAGGGCGGAGTGCGTGCGGCGCACGCAGCATTCGTCCTGGCGTTGATCGGCCACCCTCGAGCCTGCATGTACGACGGCTCGATGGGCGAATGGGCCAACCGCGACGACACGCCATTGGAGACGTAGCGGGGAAGCGACTGTCGGTCGAACGAACGAGCCGACGCGCAGGGGGAGCGCCGCGATTGTCACGGGCGCTCCCCCTATCTTTAACGGGCGACCGAGGCCGCTACTCGATGGCGAATACGGCTTGCACTTCCACGCTAACCTCTAGCTCGCCGGCGAAGAACTGCGTCGGCGGGCCTGCTGAGTCCGAGGCCGCCATCGCGAATCGCGCCTCAGCGAAGGGGAAGGAGTCGGCGCTGCCCTCCGATACGGAGATGAGCGTGCCGCGAGTGACCTCCAGTTGCGTAGCGTAGAGGTCCGCCTTCTCCACGGCGTCCTGTATCGCGCTGATGCGGGCTTCGCGCTTCAGTGCGGTAGTGTCTTCTATGCGGAAGACGATGCTGTTGACGCGCGTTAGGTCGCCGCCCGCCTCAACGGCGCGGTCCACGACGTCGCCGGTGGCGTTGAGGTCGCGGAGCGTAACGTTCAGGGTATTCGTTACCTGGAAGCCGAGTAGTTGCTGCTCGCCCTCGCGCAAGTACTGGTAGCGTGGATTGATGGAGAAGTACGACGTCCGTATGTCATCCTCCGCCACGCCTGCCGCGCGCAGCTCGGCCACGATGGCCGTGAGGGCGCTTGCGGCATCGGCTCGCGCCTCGCTCACGCTGTCGCGCAGCGCCTCGACGCCGAGCGAAAGGACCGCGATGTCCGGCGTGCCGGATGCGACTCCGTAGCCGGATGCGTGGATGCCGACCTGCGTCGTGTTATAGATGGATACGTCTCCGCTGACTGCTGAAGCCGGCAACGGGGCGTCGCTATCGCCGTTTTCCTCGGAGCCCGAGCACGCCGCGAACAGCGCCATCGCCGCCAGCGCGCTTGCCAGGAGCAGCAGTCCCCTCGACCGCCGCCGTACCACGTCCGAAATAGTCATTTCATGCCTCCTGAGTCCCGCCCCTGGTCCTTTCCCCTCTCGTTGGAATTGCCCACAGGAGGAAAGGGGAAATGGCGTCCAGTCACTGGGTAGACGGAACGATACGTGAAAAAGTTCCCATCGCTACTAGGTCTCGGTGCGCGAGGCGCGGTGCCTGAGAGCGACGACTCCGAGGGCGAGGACCACCATGGTAAGTCCCAGGGCCAGCTGCGCCCAGCGAAGGGCCGATGGACCGGTGGCTTCGCCATCGCCGCCGAGCTCGGCTTCGTCGCTGGCCTCGAGGGCGAGCGGGGCCGTAGCCGCCTCGGAAGCCGCATCCGGCGCGGACGCGAACCGCTCGCTCGCCTGGCGCATGCTCTCGGGAATCGGGTCGGCTGCTCCGACCGGCGCGGCCTCCGACGTGAGGGACTCGCCCTGCATCACCATGCTGTCCGACGCTAGGCCCTCCGTTTCCATCAAGTCGGCTGAGTCGGCGGAGAAGCGCTCGGCGTCGCGGCCGACGCCTCCGATGTCCGCGCCGATGAGGGCGACGAGCAAGACGGCCGTGGCTGCTGTTGCGGTCTGCATCCACCGCAGCAGCCCGCGCCCCTCGTTCGCCGTAGTCGGCCTTGGGGCGTAGGGCAGCGCGAAGGACCGGGGCGCCGGGACATCCGGCTGCACCCTCAGGAGCGCCGTCACGCCTTCGAGCTCGGCGATCTCTTGGGCCAGGGCCGGGTCTGTCCGAGCTGCGTCCGAAAGCTCCCGCTCGCCTGCCGCGTCGAGGGAGCCGTCGAGGCGCCGCATGAGCAGCTCCTCGCGTCTGCGCCGCTTCTTGCTGAACAGTCCGCCTATCATTCCGCCTCTCCGTTCTGACGGGAGTGCTCGCTGGAAAGTTCCACCTGGTCTCGCAGGAGCTCGCGGAGGCGCTGGCGCGCGCGAAACAGCCGCGACTTGACCGTGCCGATATTCACGCCCGTCGCCAGGGACGCTTCCTGATAGTCCAGGCCTTGCAGGTCCACGAGCGTCACGACGAGGCGCTGGTCGTCGGGCAGGCGGGCGACGGCGTCGCGAACGAGCCGTACGGTCTCGGCGCGCTCGGCGGACTCGTCAGGTTGCGGGCCGGGGTCGGGCCAGGGGTCTGCTGGATCGCCGCCTTCCGTGTACTGCTCCAGCGATGAGGCGCGCCGGTGGGCGGGAGAGCGCAGGACGTCGCGGGCGCGGTTCGTCACGATGGCCAGCAGCCACGCTCGCAGGCTGCCGCCCCGGTAACGGCTGATGTTCCGGTACGCGGAAAAGAACGCCTCTTGAGTGACATCCTCAGCCGATGCGGGGTCCCGCAGCATCCGGAGCGCGACGTTATAGGCGAGGGACTGGTGGCGCTCGACGATGGCGTTGAACGCGACGAGGTCGCCGGCTTGGGAGCGGGCGACCCATTCCTGTTCGTCGGCGTTCGAAATGGTCTGTTCGGGTTGGTTCCGCAAGAGGCTCCAGCGCCGCTCCGAGGGGGCATTCTATCGCCCGCGAGTATAATGAAGGGGCGCGGCTGCTCCGGGCCGCCCTCTCCTTATGCAATCCGTCCTCCGCGAAACAATCGAGACGGTCGCCCTGGCGGTCTTCCTCGTCCTTCTGCTCCAATCGGCGGTCCAGAACTACCGGGTTGAGGGTCCGAGCATGCTCCCGCTGCTGGAGAACTTCGACCGGGTGCTGGTCAATAAGCTGGCCTACACGGAGGTTGATGCGCAGCGAGCGGCCCGTTGGATCCCGGGACTGGAGGCGGGCGACAAAGAGTCGTGGCATCCGGTGGGAGGGCCGGGATACGGCGACGTAGTCGTCTTCCGCTGGCCGCGGGACGAGCGCCAGAACTTCGTGAAGCGCATCATCGGCCTGCCGGGCGACAACATTCGCATCCAGCGGGGCAATGTCTATCGCAACGGAGCCGTGATCGACGAACCCTACGTCGAGAGGGAGTCTGGGGAAACCATTGCGGAACGGACGGTCCCGGATGGCGAGTATTACGTGATGGGCGACAATCGCCGACAGAGTGACGACTCCCGTCACTGGGGGAACGTGCCGGCGGAAAATATCGTCGGCAAGATATGGGTGGCCTATTGGCCGCTCAATCGCTTCAGCGCGCTGTTCGCCCGCCCTCTCCTAACGGGCGCCATCCGCTAAGCTAGTCCTGTGCCCCTGTAGCTCAAATGGCAGAGCGCCGGGCTTTTAACCCGGGCGTTGCAGGTTCGAGTCCTGTCGGGGGCACCATACTGAATCAATATCAAGAGTAAATACTGGTGGTCTGCGGACGTATGCCGTGATGGCAGCTGCCGCTGAGACAGCCCCGGCGCTATCAGGGCGACCAACCCTAGTGGCGGGCCTTCCTCCGTTTCAGGGGCCGGAGGCGGAGGGGGAGCCGACGTGGGGGTGGGCTTCACTCGCCTCCCTGGCGCGGTAGTCGTCCAGCCTCGCCTGCAGACTCTCGAGCCGCTCGGTGATGAACTTCCGCTGCCGGTCAAACTGCGCCTCGGTGAACTTACGGCCCGGGTGCGGGCGGACGCGTGCGACTCGCGCCTGATCTATTCGGCCGTGAACTCGATCACTGAACTGCGCAACCAACGGTCAACTCTCGCATTCGCCGGGAAGTAGCGCGAGCTTGGCAACAGCCGTTCGCCGTCGGCCGGGATGAAGCCGAACTCGACGCGTCCATCTTCGAGGCGCTGCGCCGTGATTCGCCCGAGTGTCTCACCGCCATGCTCCACTGGAGATGAAACCAGCCAGCGACCGACCGACTCGACCGGGAAGTAGCGAGAGCTCGGCAGAATGCGCTCGCCGCCCACGGGCTGGAATCCGAATTCGATTCGTCCATCATCCAACAGTCGCGCAACGATCCGGCCCTCCACAACGGCTTCCGTCATCAGATCCCCGTCCGCTACGGGTTCAGGCGTCCCTTCGTCGGGCGGCTCCTCCGTTGGGTCTTCGGCAGTGCCGCCGGACCGGGCGGGGTTGGCGCTGTCGATCTCGGAGCAGCCATAGTTGTTGCAGGCGACGACCCAGTAGTAGTTGTGGCTGTCGTCGGGGTCGGTGTGCGTGTAACTGGTGACGGTAAGCTCGGTCGCAAGCTCGTCGCAGAAGCTCGGTCCGCTGCTACCCAGCCGGCAACTCGAGTCGAAGAAGTCGTCGTAGTAGACGGTGTAGGACTCCGCATCCGCGGAGGCGTCCCAGGTGAGGACGATGGCCGAGCCGTCGTACTCGTAACGCTGGTTGGCGGGCGCAACGGGCGGAGAGCCGCCGAGCTGGGCGGGGTTGGCGCTGTCGATCTCGGAGCAGCCATAGTTGTTGCAGGCGACGACCCAATAGTAGTTGCGGCTGGTGTCGGGGTCGGTGTGTGTAACTGGTGGCGGTAAGCTCGGTCGCAAGCTCGTCGCAGAAGCTCGGTCCGCTGCTACCCAGCCGGCAACTCGAGTCGAAGAAGTTGTCGTAGTAGACGGTGTAGGAGGCGGCATCCGCGGAGGCGTCCCAGGTGAGGACGATGGCCGAGCCGTCGTACTCGTAACGCTGGTTGGCAGGCGCAACGGGCGGAGGGCCGCCGGTGGTCGGAGTCGGGACCGGAGTTGGAGTCGGGACTGGAGTCGGGGTCGGCATCGGGGTCGCCGTCACCGTCGCCGTCACCGTCGCCCTGGCGGTATCGGTGGCAGGGGCGGCCCCTCTTGCGTTGTCTCCGATGCCGCGCCCGCTTACGGCGAGGGTGAAAGTAAGTTCGACTCCCGCCGCCAGCGCCGGAATCGTCACCACCGGAGTGGCGCTCCCGTGATTGTCAAACCTTACCGTCACTCCGCTTGCGGGGCTGGTCAGCGCCCAGGAGTAAATGACATTCGCGCCCCACGGCCCGCCATCGCTGCCGCTGCCGTCGAGCGTCACATCGCCCCCCGCAGTCGGAACCGCTCCGTCATCCGGCCGGGCATCCGCCGTGGGGGCGAAGGGTGCGCCTGGATTATCCCCCAGGTACAGATTCGCCAGCCCGGTCAGATCGTTGAAGACGCCGTCGGGAAGCGTGGTTAGCGCGTTGCTGTTCAGACTCAGATCCGTCAGCGCGGTCAGCCCGTCGAACACCCTGGCGCGAAGCGTGGTCAGGCCATTGTTGCCCAGAAGCAAAATCCTCACCCCGGTCAGATCGTCGAACACCCCGGCGGGAAGCGTGGTCAGACGGTTGTTGCCCAGGGCCAGAGTCTCCAGCGCGGTCAGGTTGTCGAACACCCCGTCGGGAAGCGTGGTCAGACGGTTGTTGCCCAGGACCAGAGTCTCCAGCGCGGTCAGGTTGTCGAACACCCCGTCGGGAAGCGTGGTCAGCGCGTTGCTGTTCAGGTTCAGTTCCGTCAGCATGGTCAGGTCGTCGAACACCCCGTCGGGAAGCGTGGTCAGCGCGTTGCTGTACAGCTGCAGTTCCGTCAGCGCCGTCAAATCGTCGAACACCTCGTCGGGAAGCGTGGTCAGCGCGTTATATGACAGGTCCAACTCCCTCAGCGAGGTCAGCCCGTCGAAGTCCCCTTCGGCGAGCGCAGCTATGCGCTGGTTGCTGAGATCCAGCTGACGGGTGATGGCGGCGAGATGGGCGTCGGTGACGTCGGCGCAGTCGATGGCCACGCCCTGATCAGCCTCGATCAGGCGCAGCAACTCGACGCGCACCTCAGTTGTGCGCCCGCAGATGCCAGAGCTTGCGCTACGAAGTTGTAGACCACACCGTTGATGGTCGCATCCGTGATGTTGATGCTGCTCCTGCTGGTGAAGAACAGGAAACTCCCGCGACCGGACGAGTCGACCGAGAACTCGACGCTGCGCCGGGATACGTACAGCTCTCCCCGGAGCCAACAATCAACCCCGGGCGGCACACGTCCGTGCCCTGCGCGCCCACGGGGGCAAGGGCCGCAAGGGCAGACGCCGCGACTGCAAGCACCAGCGCGGCTGCCATCAGGAGCTTCCGCCGTGGGCGGCGTCCCGTAGCCTGCGCGGGCCGGTTGTCCAGAGCCCTCGCTTGACCCGCTTGCTTGAAGAACTGCATGAACATCCACTCCACGACTGCAAGCGACTATGTCATCGTTCCCGATGTTTAGGTCCACTCCCAGTGCCTTAGCGCCACGAGAGAGGAAGTCGTGGCTCGCGTTGTGGGCGAAAGACTTGTCCTTCATCCTCTTGGGCACGGCCGACAGGCGCGGCTACGCCCAGCTGCTTAGGTCGACGGACGGGAGCGCCGTGGCGCCCATGAGGTAGGCGTCGATGCCGTGGGCGGCCTGCCGCCCTTCCGCGATTGCCCACACGACGAGCGACTGGCCTCGCGCCATGTCTCCTGCTGCGAACACGCCGGGCACGCTGGTCATCTTGGACACGTCTGTCTTGACGTTGCCTCGTCCGTCGAGCTCAACGCCAAGCTGCTCCAGCATCCCCTCATGCTGGGGGTGCAGGAAACCCAACGCGAGCAGCACCAGCGACGCTTCCAACTCGAACTCGCTGCCGGGCGTCTCGGTCATTGTGGGCCGGCCCGTCTCATCCGGCGGACCCCATTCGATGCGGGCTGCGTGGAGCCGCTCGACGCGACCGTTGCTGCCCGATAGACGCTTCGTGAGGATGGAGTAGTCGCGCACGCCGCCTTCCTCGTGGGCCGCGGAGCTGCGCAGGATGAGGGGCCACAGGGGCCACGGATTGTTCTTCGACCTCGATGCGGGCGGCTCCGGAAGGATCTCCCATTGCACGACCATCTCCGCGCCCTGGCGGTGCGCGGTGCCCAGGCAGTCGGCGCCGGTGTCGCCGCCGCCCAGGATAATGACCCGCTTGCCCTCGGCCGTGATGCGCTGCTCGGGAGGCACTTCCAGACCGCGGTTGATCCTGTTCTGTTGCGTTAGGTAGTCAACTGCGGGGTGTACGCCCTCGAGCTCCTCGCCCGGGACATTCAGCCGACGAGCAATCGTCGAGCCCCCAGTCAGACAGACGGCGTCGTATTCGTGCAGCAGGCTGTCCGCGGGAATGTCCACGCCAACGTTGCAGCTCGTGCGGAACTCGATTCCCTCCGCGGCCATCAAATCGACGCGTCGATTGACAACGCTCTTGTCCAGCTTGAAGTCGGGGATGCCGAGCGTGAGCAGCCCGCCCACGTACTCGTCACGCTCGAAAACCGTGACCAGATGCCCGGCGCGGTTCAGCTGGACGGCGGCGGCTAGGCCGGCAGGACCGGACCCAACGACGGCGACGCGCTTGCCGGTCCGCTTCTCGGGCGGGTGCGGCGCCATCCATCCCTCGTCGAAGCCGCGGTCCACGATGGCCTTCTCGATGTACTCAATCGTGACGGGCTCCTCGTTGATGGAGAGCACGCAGGAGGCCTCGCAGGGCGCGGGGCATATCCGGCCCGTGAACTCGGGAAAATTGTTGGTTGCGTGCAGCGCCGCCAGCGCGTCCTGCCAACGTCCCTTGTACACCAGGTCGTTCCAGTCGGGGATGAGATTGCCCAGTGGACAACCCTTGTGGCAGAAAGGAAGCGCGCAGTTCATGCAGCGCGCGGCTTGGACCCGAGACTTGTCGTCGGACCACGCCTCGTAGATCTCGCGGTAGTCCTTCGTTCGCTCTCCGGCGGGCCGGCGCTCAGGAGGCTCGCGCTCGAATTCTAGGAATCCGGTCGCCTTACCCACTGCCAACCGCTTGGAGCGCTGATTGCTTGCCCGCTTCGATCACGCGACGGTAGTCCCTCGGGTAGACCTTGACGAACTTTGTCAGGAATGCGTCCCAGTCGTCCAAGACGCGCGCCGCGTTGGCGCTGCCCGTGTACTTGCGGTGCTTCTGGACCATCGCGCGGAGCTCCTCGATGTCCTCTGGCTCGACCACCGGCTCGAGGTCCACGAGCTCCTGGTTGCAGCGCATGTCGAAGTCGCCCGCCTCGTCGAGGACGTACGCGATGCCGCCGCTCATCCCGGCGGCGAAGTTCCGCCCTGTCGGGCCCAGCACTATCACGCGCCCGTTGGTCATGTACTCGCAGCCGTGGTCGCCCACGCCATCGACGACGGCGTGCGCGCCGCTGTTGCGGACACCGAAGCGTTCGCCCGCTAGGCCGCGGATGAACACCTCGCCGCCGGTGGCGCCGTAGAGGGCCACGTTGCCGACGATGATGTTCTCCTCGGCCACGAACGTCGACTGCCGGGGAGGGACCACCACCAGCCGCCCGCCGGAGACGCCCTTGCCGAAATAGTCGTTGGAGTCGCCCTCCAGCGTGAACGCGACGCCCTTGGCGAGGAACGCCCCGAAGCTCTGGCCCGCGGAGCCGGTGAACGTGACGTTGATCGTATCGTCGGGCAACCCGTCCTCGCCGTAGCGCTGGGCTATCTCGCCGCTGAGCATCGTGCCGACGGTCCGGTTGGCGTTGCGGATCGGCGACTCAAAGGTGACCGGCTCGCGGTGTGAGAGCGCCCGTTGCGAATGCGCAATCAGTTCGTGGTCGAGCGCCCGCTCGAGGCCGTGGTCCTGGTCCTCGCAGTGGCAACGGGCGACGGAGTCCGGCGCCTCGGGCTTCGCGAGCAGGTCGGTCAGGTCGATGCCCTTCGTCTTCCGCCAATGGTCGATAACGGAGCCGGTCTTGAGCTTGTCGACTCGGCCCACCATCTCGTTGACCGTGCGGAACCCGAGCTGGGCCATGATCTCGCGCAAGTCCTCCGCCACGAAGAAGAAATAGTTGATGAGGTGCTCGGGTTGGCCCGCGAACCGCTTCCGTAGCTCCGGGTCCTGCGTCGCGACGCCTACCGAGCAGGTGTTGAGGTGACACTTGCGCAACATGATGCAGCCCTGCGTCACCAGGGAGGCGGTCGCGATGCCGAATTCGTCGGCCCCGAGGAGACAGGCGATCGCGACGTCGCGGCCCGTCTTAATCTGGCCGTCGGTCTGCACCACGATTCGGCCGCGGAGGTTGTTCCGGACGAGCACCTGCTGCGTCTCGGCGATGCCAAGCTCCCACGGCAACCCGGCATGTTTGATCGACGACTCGGGCGACGCCCCAGTGCCTCCGGTGTCGCCGCTGATGAGCACGACGTCTCCGTGCGCCTTCGATACTCCCGCGGCGATGGTCCCGACGCCAACCTCGGCCACCAGCTTCACGTGGATGCGGGCGCGCGGGTTGGCGTTCTTCAAGTCGTGAATCAGCTGCGCCAGATCCTCGATGGAGTAGATGTCGTGGTGGGGCGGAGGCGAGATCAGCTCTACACCCGGCGTGGAGTTGCGTATCCAGCCGATGTATTCGTCCACCTTGTAGCCCGGCAACTGTCCACCCTCGCCCGGCTTGGCCCCCTGCGCAATCTTGATCTGCAGGTCGGACGCGTTGACCAAGTAGTTCGTGGTGACGCCGAACCGGCCCGACGCCACCTGTTTGATGGCGCTGTGCCGCCGGTCTCCGTTCGAGTCGGGGGTGTAGCGGCGATAGTCTTCGCCTCCCTCGCCGCTGTTGCTGCGCGCGCCTATGCGGTTCATCGCGATCGCCAGCGATTCGTGCGCCTCGCGGCTGATGGAGCCGAGGGAGATTGCGCCCGACGCGAACCGCTTGACGATTTCGACGGCGGGCTCGACCTCGTCGATCGGAATAGGCTGGGGCAGGGTCTCGAAATCGAGCAAGCCGCGCAGCGTGCAGAGGCGGCGCTCGTAGCCGTTGGCGAGCTCCGCGAAATCGCGGTACGCGCGGGCGTCGTTGGTCCTGCTGGCGAATTGCAGCTTCGCGATGGTGTCAGGGTTCCACATGTGGTACTCCCCGTCGCGGCGCCAGTAGTAGAACCCGCCTGGGTCCAGGTCGAGCGCCGCGTCGATCGCGACCTCGGGGAACGCGCGCGCGTGGCGTGCCAGCACGTCCGCCTCGATGGCGTCGGTGTCGATGCCGCCGATCCGTGAAGCCGTCCATGTGAAGTACTCGTCCACCAGCCGCTGGCTCAGCCCGACCGCCTCGAAAATCTGAGCCCCGTGGTAGCTGTGTATCGTGGAGATCCCCATCTTGGAGATCACCTTCAGCAGACCCTTGGTTGTCGCCTTGATGTAGTTGTACGCCGCCTCCGCCGCGTCTGGGAAGAGGCCCTGACGGCGCATATGCTCCAGTGTTTCCAACGTGAGATATGGGCAGACCGCCCCCGCGCCATAACCGATCAGCAAGGCCAGGTGGGCCACCTCGCGCGGCTCAGCGCTCTCTACGACGATTCCCACTTTCGTGCGCTCGCCCTCGCGAATGAGGTGGTGATGCACGCCGGCGGTCGCCAGCAGGCTGGGGATAGCCGCGTGATGCGGGTCCACGCCCCGGTCGGAGAGGACGAGGATCGTACAGCCCGCTTCGATAGCCTCCGACGCGCCGCGGCGCAGAGCGTCCATCGCGCGGTCCATCGCGCCCGGCCCTTCGTCGGCCGGGAAGAGCAGCGACAGCGTCGCCGCCTTAATGCCGGGCCGGTCGACCGCCTTGATCTTCTCGAGGTCGCGCTCCGTGAGGACAGGGTTGGGCAGCCGGAGTTGACGAGCGTGAAGGGGGGTCTCCTCGAACAGATTGCGCTGAGCGCCGAGGTTGATGTTGACCGACGTCACGAGCTCCTCGCGGATCGCGTCGAGCGGCGGGTTGCTCACCTGGGCGAACAGCTGCTTGAAGTAGGTGAACAGAAGTTGCGGGCGATCGGAGAGCACGGCCAAGGGGGCGTCGTTGCCCATGGAGCCGGTGGGCTCCGCGCCGTTGACCGCCATCGGCTCCAGCAGGATGCGGAGGTCCTCTTGTGTATACCCGAACGCCTGCTGCAGGTCGACCAACGACTCCTCGTCGAGCTCATGGCGACCGTTGCGGCCGGGCTCGGGGTCCGGAAGCGCGTCCAAGTGCACCAAGTTGTCCCGCAGCCACTCGCCATAGGGCTGGCTCGCCGACAACTCCGACTTGATCGTGGCGTCGTCGACGATGCCGCCGCGCTCCGGGTCCATCAGGAACATCCGTCCGGGGTGAATGCGCTCCTTGAACAGCACCTTCTCAGGCGGGATGTCGAGAACGCCCACCTCCGAGGCCATGACCAACGTGTCGTCGGTCGTCACGAGGTAGCGGAAGGGACGCAGTCCGTTGCGGTCGAGCACCGCGCCAACGCGGTCTCCGTCGGTGAAGGCGATGAGGGCCGGCCCATCCCAGGGCTCGACGAGGCAGGCGTGGTAGTCGTAGAAGTCGCGCTTGTCCTGCGACATCTGGACCTTCGGGCCGGTGGCCTCCGGGATCAGCGCCATCATCGCGTGGTGCAGCGGGCGCCCAGTGTGCAGCATGAGCTCGTAGGCGTTGTCGATACAAGCGGTGTCGCTCTGGCCCGGCCAGATGATGGGGAACAGCTTGTCGAGATCGTCGCCGAATTCCGGCGAGGCCATGGCGTTCTGGCGCGCCGCCATCCAGTTGATGTTGCCCCGCAGCGTGTTGATCTCGCCGTTGTGGACGATGTAGCGGTAGGGGTGCGCCAGCTTCCATGAGCCCAGGGTGTTGGTGCTGAAGCGCGAGTGCACAAGCGCGAATGAGCTCACCACGAGCGGGTCAGCCAGGTCCTTGTAGAAGCCCTCGAGCTGGGTGCCTATGAGCAAGCCTTTGTAGACGACCAGCTTCGAGGACAGGCTGCAGACGTAGAACTCGCCTCCGCCGGAGAGTCCCGCATCGAGGACTTCGCGCTCAGCGACCTTGCGAATGACGAACAGCTTGCGCTCGAACGCCGCGGAGTCCGACCCGGGGCCCATGCCGATGAATAACTGGCGAATCACCGGCTGACACTCCCGGGCGACGTAGCCGATGACGGACGGGTCCACCGGAACGTCGCGCCAGCCGAGGAACCGCTGCCCCTCCTGTTCAGTGGCGCGGACGACGATTGCCTCGCACGCCTCGCGCTCTGCGCTGTCTTGCGGCAGAAACACGATGCCGGTCGCGTAGCCGCCCGGTCCCGGAAGGTCGATCCCCAGCTTCGCCGTTTCGCGGCGCAGGAAGTCGTGCGGCATCTGGAGCAATATGCCGGCGCCGTCGCCGGTTTCGGGGTCGCTACCCGCCGCGCCACGGTGCGCGAGGTTGGTCAGCACCTCGAGCCCGTTCCGAACGACCTCGTTGGACTTCACGCCGCGGACATTCGCCACGACGCCTACTCCGCAGGCGCTGTGCTCGAACTCGGGACGATACAGCCCAAAGGGCTCACCTTTCCAAACGTTTGCCACCGATTACTCCTCGGCCTCACGGCGTTGAATGCAAAAGCGCGCCTCTCCTGCTCTTGACGTGGGAGCCTAGGAGAGAACGCTGCTCGACCTTACAGGTATATGCTTTTCAAGAATAGCAGATTCCGCCTCGTAGTAAAAGGCTGTACTCGTTCGGTACAAGCTGTCCATCGGGTGAGGAACTGGGCGGGAGTGAGATAGCCGAAGGCTTTGCCCGTCTGCGGAGAGGTCCCCCTAGGCCTGGAGGGCCTGGATGAGCTGGAGGAGGGCCGCGGTGACGGCGCGGTTGCGGACGAGGGGGCGGCGCGACGGGAACTCGTGGCGGGCGACCGTCACGGAGTCCGGCGTGGCGACGCCGATGTACACGGTGCCCGCCTTGACGCCGTCCTGGTCGCCCGGCCCCGCGACGCCGGTGACGCTGATGGCGCAGTCGGCGCCGTAGGCGAGGCACGCGGCCTCCGCCATGGCCCGCGCCGTTTGGTCGCTGACCGCCCCGTGTTCGCGCAGGACCTCGACAGGCACGCCCGCGGCGACCTTGCCCTCGTTCGTGTAGGTGATGCCCCCGCCCACGAAGTAGTCGGAGGAGCCGGGAATCTCGGTGAGGGCGGCGCCGACCATGCCTCCGGTGCACGATTCGAGCACGGCGAGGGTGAGCTTCTTCTCCCGGAGCAGCTCGCCGACCCGTTGGGGCGGGTACTCTTCGTCGGAGCCCCAGATGTAGTCGCCGAGGGCGTCCCTGATCATCGCCTCGGCGCGGAGCAGCGTATTGAGCGCCTCGGTCTCGGTGTCGGCCTTTGCGATGGCGCGGACGTAGATGCCGTCCTGCTTTGCGTACACCCCGAAGTCCATGCCGTCGAGGTCGTAGACGTCGCGCACGGCCTCGTCGACGGCGGCCTCGCTCAGGCCGATGGTCTTGAAGGTGCGGGACATGATCTTCTGTCCCGGCAGGCGCTCCTTCAGACGGGGGGCGATCTCCGTGGACCACATATTGGTCAGCTCGCGGGGCGGGCCGGGCAGGGTGAGCAGGATCTTTGCTCCGGTGTCGATCCACCAGCTCGGCGCGGTGCCCATGGCGTTCCGGATCGCCTTGGCCGACGGGATGATCCCCGCCTGACGGAGGTTCTGCTGGGGCATCGGCTGGGCGCCGCGGCGGGCGAAGTTCTCCTCCAGCCACCGCTTGAGCTCGGGGTCGGTCGTGATCTCCTCGCCGAGCATATTGGCGATGCCATCGCGGGTGAGGTCGTCGAGGGTTGGGCCCAGGCCGCCCATCGCGATCACGACGTCAGAGCGGCGCCAGGCGCGGTCGAGGGTGTCGGTGAGCCGGGTGAGGTCGTCGCCGACGATGGTGACGAACTGGAGCTCGAGGCCGAACTCCGGGAGGCGCTGGCCGATCCAGGAGGAGTTGGTGTCCTGGGTCTCGCCCATGAGGAGCTCGGTGCCGACAGCGATGATCTCAGCCTTCATAGCGAGCGCGAGTATAGCACCGGCCCGGACGCTCCCTCGCTGTGGGGGCTCTCACCCGTCATCGCCCAGGCGCAAAATCCTCTCTCCCGTCTGCGGGGGAGAGCTAGAGAGGGGGCGTCAGCCCAGGCGGGCGCTATGCGCTTCTCGGCGCGACAGGCAATCTCCGCACGGCTGCTCCGGCGTGTTCCTCGGCGACGGCGAGATCGAACTGCGTCTGAAGGTTCAGCCAGAACTGGGGGTCGACGTCGAACCAGTGTCCCAGGCGGAGGGCCGTGTCGCCGGTCACTGAGCGCTTGCCCGCGATAATCTGACTGATGCGGTTGGGCGGGACATCGATTGCGCGCGCGAACGCCGTCGGGCTGACGCCCAGCTCGTCGAGCTCATCCTTCAGCACCTCTCCGGGGTGAACAGCGCGCCTGAACATTCCCATCGTCTCCTCTCTAATGGTAGTCGACAATCTCGACTTCGGTTGGACCAGCGTGGCCGCTAGGCCAGCTGAAGCAGATACGCCATTGCCGGTTGATGCGGATGGCATACAGTCCTTCCCGATCACCCCTGAGCGTCTCCAGGCGGTTGCTGGGCAACGCTCGCAAAGTATCCAGCGACGGCGCAGCGTTCAGGACTGAGAGCCGCTTGGCCGCCTGCTGCTCGAATCCTTGGAATGCTGCAACGAACGCGCCGCCGGCGAATAATTCGGTCCGCTTGCCCCCGTACCCGAGAATCATGGTAAGAAGATAGCACATCGTGTGACGATGTACGTCAATCGTACATGCAAGCGCCAGGTATAGCAAGGACGATTCACACGTCTCCGCTCATTCCCGCGCAGGCGGGAAAATCCTCTCCACCGTCTGCGGGGGAGAGTTAGGGTGGGGGCTGTCTGCGGAGGCGCAGCCCACGCCACCCGTCATTCCCGCGCCCCCTCCGTCATTCCCGCGAAAGCGGGAATCCAGGCGGCATGACCTTCCCAGCCAGGAAATCAAGAGGTCTCTTCACGCAAACGGATGACAGTTGGCCCTTGCCTGTTCGCCGCGCCCATCCTTAGCCTGTCTTCACAGCCTCTATCCCGGCGTATCGTGAGGGGGCGAAATAGGGGAGGACGCCGTGGGCGACGCTATGCTGGTTCCAGTAAGCATGAAGCGAATGATGAGTGTGATGGTGATGGCTCTGGTGTTGTTCGTCTCTTGCCAAGATGCAACACCGGAACCACTTCCCACACCTGTTTCATACAACTGGCTATACTAAACCTATCAGCGAGAACGTGAAGCTAACCCCACACGACTAGAGCAGAGAATAAAAGTCAGGCCACTTCATGTTGTCGAAGGACCGATTACCAGCATTCAGGGTTCGAAAATTCAATTCCATATTCGGCAAGTAATGCTGGGGAAAGACAAGTATGTTGAGTGTGTCTTCCCAGAGGACCGTTACGTGTTGGCTCTAAATATTGGGGAGACGGTATTAGTTGCAGGTAGACTAGATAGGGCCGATGAGGTTGTCAGGTTGACTGGCTGCATCCTGGTTCCTAAAGGCTACTTTTCCAATGAGCTGCTAAAGTTGACTCCTACTGCAGGGCCAACTCCAACCCCCACTGCGACACCACTCCCAACTCCCACTGCGGGGCCAACTCCAACCCCCCTGTGACACCGACCCCCCAGAACGTGACACTACCCCGCTGACCCCACCCGCCCCGCCTGCTACGATGACCCTTGCAATGGTCTTCCACGGGACAGAGCATCTATGCCGGCAGAGGCCAAGCAGGTGAAGGAGGAGAGAGAGGAACGATGAAAGTCCTAGGCGTAGGTTTGCTCACCGTGCTCTGTGTGGCAGTTGGATGCGGCGGCGATCCAGGTCCCACGGCTACGCCCGTCGTGTGCGAGACAGACTTTTCGGCATTCGAGAAAAAGGGCATCGTCCACGATGACTATCAGGGCATCTGTGTTGAAGACGGCGGCTACTACCTGTACTTGACATTGAGAAACAATACGGATGAACCCTTTCGCCTAAGTCTATTGCAAGGGGACAAAGACCCAAAAATCTTATACGAAGTGGGCAGGAAGTCCCTCAATGATGCCGCAGTCTATTTGTTGAAGGTGTGCCCATCCGACTGTGATGCAACGCAGGGGCAGGTGCAGATAGAAGTTGACGCTCCCGATGCCCCAGCCGATGTTGAGTGGGCAGTGCGAGTGGAAAAGAAAATAGACTCAACATGAACGGCAGCGCCATTCACTACAGCCCACGTTTGCTGCGGCGATACGGCGATTCCTGGATTCCCGCATGCGCGGGAATGACGGAGCGCCCGCCCCCTATGCGGCATTGTGGACGTTGAGGGGGCCTCTTCCTCGCTAGATATCCGCCGTCTGTGGGGGAGGGACTTCGGGGTAGTGACGAATGGGAGGGGCTGCGAGGTTCCCGCCCGCGCGGGAATGCCCCCTCTCTAGCTCTCCCCCGCAGTTGGTGGAGAGGACTTTCGGACGCAGGCGGCGCCCTTTGCGCAACACCTCACCACCACTACGACACTTGCCCCTTACGCCAACCCGCCTCCATCGCGTACCGTGGAATCCCATCATGCCTATCCCCGCGCTACCCCTGATACCCCAACCCTGCCGCGCTGCCGATGCCCCCGAAAATCCTCCCCCCTGTCTACGGGAGGGTGTTTGGTCCTCTCCCCCGTCTGCGGGGGAGAGTTAGAGAGGGGGGCCCTGGAACAAAGTGTTTTCACATTTATTTCGCACTCTTGATCGTGGGAAGCAGGCCGTGGCCTGCTAAACAGCCCTGATCAAGAAGGCGAAAGTACCCCTTTCAGCGACACTGCTCACCAATTCTTACGAGTGAAAATCCCATCAAGAAGCAGATTTGCTCCCTCGAAACACACGTTTCTTCCCCGCGCGCCGGCAGAGGGGGCGAGGTTCCCGCCTTCGCGGGAATGGCGGGCGGACACGGCGCGGTTGTGAGCGTGCGTGGGGGGTGCTATCCTTACGCCCGCGTCCCGGTGAGCCGGGGCGCTTCTGCGTGTAGGCGGCAACGATGCATCTGGTAATCGACGGTCACAACTGCGAGCGGTCGCAGATCTCCGACCCGGAGGTCGTGCGGCGCTTCTTGGACGAGTTCCCCGACCGCATCTCCATGACCAAGATCACGCCGCCCGCGGTGTACACCTACCAGGGGCCCACTCCCGAGGACTGGGGCGTCTCGGGGTTCGTGATCATCGCGGAGAGCCACATCAGCGTTCACACCTTCCCGGACCGCGGCTACATCAACATCGATGTCTTCTCGTGCAAGGAGTTTGACGCCGATACGGCCCTGCGCGAGGTTACGGAGACGTTTGCGATCGAAGATGCGCAGAGCTGGGTGCTCGACCGCGGACTCGAACATCTGCAGCCCGCTACGGCGAAGCAGGTCGTCGAATCCGAACGGGAAGCCGTTCGCCAGCGCGTCTAGCGCGTAGAGAGGGCGCCTGTGACCTCCGGCGCGTGGCCGACCATACCTCCTACGTTCCTTGCTCTCGACCCGAGCGAGCATTCCCTGGAGCGGTCGCGGTGGGTCATCCTGCCCGTGCCCTATGAGGCCACGACGAGCTACCGGAAGGGAACGCAGGCGGGTCCTGCAGCCATCATCCGCGCGTCGGTTGAGATGGAGGACTACGACCCAGAGTTCGGGTACGACCCCTGCGACGCCGGCATCTACACGGCCCCGCCCATCGAGCCCGCCCTCGCCGGTCCCGAGGCGATGGCCCGCCGAGTCGCGGAGGCCGTCGGCGCGTACGCGGACGCCGACAAGCTCGTGGGGATGCTTGGCGGCGAGCACTCCATCTCGTCGGGGGCGGTGGCGACCCTAGCGGAGCGGCGGCCCGGCCTGAGCGTCCTCGTGTTCGACGCCCAAGCCGACCTGCGCGACGAGTATCAGGGCGCCGCGTACAGCCATGCGTGCGCTACGCGACGGATGCTCGATCACGCGGCGGCGACCATCGTCGGTGTCCGCAGCATGACAGGGGACGAGGCGGCGTTCGCGGCGGAGCGGGGCGTTCCTCTGTTCCTACGGGGCGCTGAGCCGATTACGGACGTGGGCGCAATCGTCGACACGCTCGCCGAGGACGTCTACGTGTCGTTCGACCTCGACGCCTTCGACCCGTCGTTCATGGCGGCGGTCGGCACGCCTGAGCCGGGGGGCATGGGCTGGTGGGAGGCGCTGCGGATACTTCGCGCCGTGGGGGAGCGTCGCCGCATAGTGGGCTTCGACGTCGTCGAGCTATCGCCCGGCGAGGGTCCCGAGGCGTGCGCATATACAGCCGCGAAGCTGGCGTACAAGCTTATCGCTTACGCGTCGCTTGGGGGGTAGGCTTCCCTGGGGGCTCATGCCCACCCCTCCTCGGTCCTCCCCCGCGGATGGGGGAGGAAGAGATAGAGTGAGCGCCATGGCGAGCAGGCCTGACCGCACCATCTATATGGATCACGCCGCGACCACGGCCATCGCGCCTGAAGTGGTCGAGGCGATGCGGCCCTACCTGACAGAGGGATACGGCAACCCGTCGAGCATCTACGCGCTTGGGCAGCAGGCGCGTCGCGCCATCGACGACGCGCGGGAGCGGTGCGCCAAGGTCTTGGGCGCTCGGGCGGGGGAGATCGTCTTCACGAGCGGCGGGACCGAGTCGGACAACGCCGGCATCATGGGCCCAGCCCTGGCGCTGAAGGACCAAGGCCGTCACATCGTGACCACGAAGATCGAGCACCACGCGGTGCTGCACGCGGCCGCGCTGCTGGAAACGCTCGGCTGGGAAGCGTCCTACGTCGCGCCCAGCAAGGACGGCGTCGTGCGTGCGGGGGACGTGCTAGACGCGGTGCGGCGGGAGACGACCGTCGTGAGCGTGATGCTGGCGAACAACGAGATCGGGACGGTCCAGCCCGTCGCCGAGGTCGCGCGCCTCGTGAAGGAGCGCGCATCGGTGGAGCGCCGGTCGATTGTCGTACACACGGACGCGGTGCAGGCTGCGGGAGCGATGCCGGTGGACGTGGACGCCCTAGGCGTCGACCTCCTCTCGCTCTCGGCCCACAAGTTCAACGGCCCCAAGGGAGTCGGACTGCTGTACGTCCGGCGCGGCACGCCATTCACGCCCACGCAGGTCGGCGGCGGACAGGAGCGCGACCGGCGCGCGGGCACGGAGAACACCGCGGGCATCGTCGGCATGAGCGTTGCGCTCGAGAACGCGGAGCGCCGCCGCGCCCGGAACGCGGCGGCCTGCGCCGGGCTGCGCGACCGGTTGGTCAGCGGCATCCTCGAACGGGTGGAGCGCGTCGAGGTGAACGGAGACCTCGACGCGAGGCTGCCGGGCAACGTGAACGTCTCCTTCCCCGGGGTGGAGGCCGAGCCGCTGCTGATGGGGCTCGACCTCGCGGGAATCGCGGCGTCGAGCGGCAGCGCGTGTACGGCGGGCTCGCTGGAGCCGTCGCATGTTCTGCTGGCGTTGGGGCGGTCGACGGAGGCGGCGAGGACGAGCCTCCGGCTCACGGTCGGGCCGGAGAACACCGAGGAGGAGGTGGACTACGTGGTGGAGACGATAGCCCGCTTGGCGCCCAAGCTGCGGGCGCTCTCCCGAAATGGGAGAGGCTAGGCAATCGCGTGAGGCTCCCACCGCCGCTCGAGGAGTTCCTGTACGAGCCGCCGGTCGCGCCGACGATCTGGCCGCGGCGCGTCTTCCATCTGCTGGCCGGCTCGTCCATACCCGTCGTCATCCTCTTTCTGCCGAGGGACGTGGTCGAGTGGGGCTTGATTGCGGCGAGCGTGATTGCGGTGTTGTTCGAGCTCGTGCGGAGTCTGGCGCCCTCGATGAACGAGCTGGCGGTCCGACGTCTGCCGTTCTTCAAAGACTCGGAGCGCTGGCAGGTGACCGGCGCGACCTATATGACGCTGTCGGCGACGTTCATCGTGTTCGTATTCGACAAGGAGGTCGCGGTGCTCGCCCTGTTGTTCCTGTCCGTGGGCGACCCCTTCGCGGCCCTCATCGGCGTTCGGGACCACCGGACGCGCGTGTTCGGCAAGTCGCTGGCGGGAGCGGTCGCCTTCACGAGCGCCGCCATCGGCGCCGGCCTGCTGGCGTCGCTCCATCCCGACGTTCCGCTGGCGTGGTGGATCGTCCCCGGCGCGGTCGTCGCCGCCGCCGCGGAGCTCGCGCCCCTGCCGATCGACGACAACATCACCGTGCCGCTGGCGGCGTCGGTGGCGATGGCGCTCCTGGCATTGGCGTAGACTTTGCGCATGCTGGAGATACGCGCCCCCCGGGACTTCCCCTTTCCCGGTTCATGGGGATGGTCTTTAGACCACGATCCTGTCTTGCAAGACCCGCGGGCGTCTGCGTTCGCCGAGGATGAAGTCGTTCTCGACCTACGCGAATGCGTCCGCGTGGACTTCCCCGCCGCGTTGTGGTGCGCGGTATATGCGTCCTTGGTGCGGAACGCAGGTGTCGCGTGTCGCCTGCTGGCTCCCAGGGATTTGAGCGCGGCCGCCTATCTCAGGGAGCTAGGACTGTTCTCCGCGTTGGGCGACAGGGGCGTTACGGTCGAGGCCGTGACAACTGAATTCGCAATCGACCACGTCGTAGTGCTTCCGATCACGAATTTCTCGACTACCAATGGGGCCGAGGAGTTGGCCTATGAGGCTTTAGACCGGTGGAACCAAGGTCAGATTCCAGGCAATCTACGCAGCCAGGCGTCGGAGACGTTCGGCGAACTTGCGAACAATGCTGCTGAACACGCCCAGTCCCCCGTGGGGGCATTCGGCATAATTCTGTTCTACCAGGATGGGCGGTCCCCTCAGAGCGCTCGGCATCTGGCCTGCGCCGTCGCCGACGGAGGGTTGGGAATCAGAGAAGCGCTTGGCCGCAATCCAACATTGCGGCGCACGACCGATAGCGAGGCCATTGAACTTGCGCTCCGCGAACGAAACAGCGGGACGGGACTGCCCTCCCGTGGGATAGGCCTGTCTTGGGTCACCCAATCGTCGCCCCTCTTGACCGTACACTCCGGCGGTGGAGTTGTCGTGATAGGCTCGGAGGAGGTTCCTCCACACAGTCGTGAGGATGACATCGTGTTCCCGGGCACGTACGTTTCAGCGAGCGTCAACTTTGGTTAGCCCCATGTCGCACATCGCTATTGGCAACTTAATCCACAAGCGGGTTCTGACGGCGCGTGACTCGGTGAAGGCGGTTGCGCCGGAGATAGTTGACGCAGCTGCCAGGGGCAGCGGGGAGATTATTTTCGACTTCTCTGGCGTCGAGGCTGCGGGGCCGTCCGTGCTCGAACAGTTGCTATCGACCGTGGCGCATCTGTCCGGCGGCAGGGACATCCTGTTCTTGAACATGCCCGGCGATTCGCTCAAGGTTGAGATGGTCGCGCGCGCTCACAACCGCTCCGTCGTCGAGGATGAACGGGGGGGCTGGCGGCTTACTGCTGCGTAGCGTCCATGCCCAACCTCCTTATCAACGAGACTTCTCCCTACCTGCTGCAGCACGCTCATAATCCGGTGGACTGGCGGCCGTGGGGCGAGGAAGCGTTCGCGAAGGCCAGGGCGGAGGACAAGCCCGTCCTCGTTTCCATCGGCTACGCGGCGTGTCACTGGTGCCATGTGATGGAGCGCGAGTCCTTCGAGGATGAGACGGTCGCGCAGAAGATGAACGACCTCCTTGTCCCCATCAAAGTCGACCGCGAGGAGCGGCCCGACATCGACGGCATCTATATGGAGGCAATCCAGCGCATGCACGGGCACGGCGGCTGGCCGCTCAACGTGTTCCTCATGCCGGACGGAAGGCCGTTCTACGGGGGGACGTACTTTCCGCCGACCGACCGCGGTGGCATGCCCTCCTGGTCCAAGGTGATCGACGCGGTGGCGGACGCCTATTACACGCGCCGGGACGCAGTCCTGGAGAACGCGCGCATCCTGACCGAGGCGCTCAGGACGTCGTCGCAGATGGACTCGCCCGATGAGGCGGTGCGGGAGTCGACGCTGGACCTGGCCTACCGGGGCCTGGCGTCGATGTTCGACCCAGAGCATGGAGGCTTCGGCGGCGCTCCCAAGTTTCCACAGTCGATGCCCCAAGAGTTCCTCCTCCGGTACTACGCCAGGACCGGTGAGGAGCACCCGCGCGAAATGGTGGAGGTCTCGCTTCAGCGGATGGCGAACGGGGGCATCTACGATCACCTGGGCGGTGGGTTCGCCCGGTATTCAACGGACGGTTTCTGGCTCGTGCCGCACTTCGAGAAGATGCTGTACGACAACGGGCTTCTCGCCTCGCTCTACCTTCAGGGGTTCCAAATCACGGGCGACCAACGCTACCGGGTGGTAGTGGAAGAGACGCTGGACTATCTGCTGCGCGATCTCCGGCATGCCGACGGCGGCTTCTTCTCGTCGCAGGACGCCGACAGCGAAGGCGTCGAGGGGAAGTACTACGTATGGGCGCAGAGCGAGGTCGAACGTCTCCTGGGCGATGATGCGGCCTTGTTCATCCGCTACTACGGGGTGACTTCGCACGGCAACTTCGAGGGCCGCAACATACTCAATGTCCCGGACAGCGCCGCCGCCGCGGCGGCCGACCTGGGCGTGAGCGTCGACGAGCTTACCGAGCGCCTAGCGCCGATGCGTCAGACGCTTCTGGAGGAGCGGACCAAGCGCATCCCGCCCGCGACCGACGATAAGGTGCTGACGGGCTGGAACGGCCTTGCCTTGCGGACGCTGTCGGAGGCCGCTTTCGTGCTGGACCGGCCCGACTACCGCGAGGCGGCTGAACGCAACGCCGAATTCCTGCTCCGCGAGCTGCGCCCGGACGGGCGTGTACTGCGGACCTGGAAGGACGGTCGGGCGCATCTCGCCGGTTATCTGGAAGACTATGCGCTGCTCATCAACGGGCTGCTCTCTCTGCACGCCGCGACCTTCTCGCGCCGGTGGCTCGTGGAAGCCAAGCATCTGGTCGACGAGATGATCGGGCTGTTCTGGGATGCCACAGCGGAGGCGTTCTACGACGTGGGGACCGACCACGAGGAGCTGATTGTCCGGCCCCGCGACACGTTCGATAACGCGGTCCCGAGCGGCGGTTCCGCCGCGGGGGAGGCGCTTCTGCGGGTGGCTGCGCTCACTGGGGACGAAGAGTACGCCGCAAAGGCGGCCCGACTGCTCAGGGGCGTCGCGCCGCTTGCATCGAGGCATCCAATGGGGTTCGGGAACTGGCTTCGAGCAATCGACCTTCACCTAGCTTCTCCGACGGAAGTGGTCATCGTGGGAGACCCGTCCTCCGAGGCGACTCGTGCGCTCCTCGCCCCGCTGCGCGAACGGTTCATGCCCACGGCGGCGTTCTTGGGCGTCGCCCCGGGCGATCCTTACTCGTTCTCGACTCCGCTTATCGAGGGCCGAACGGAGTCCGCCGTTCCGACGGCCTACGTGTGCCACGGGTATTCGTGCGACTTGCCGACGAGCGACCCGAACGTGCTCGCCGGTCAGCTTGGAGGGTGACGGGCTCACACGAACCGGCTCGCCAGACGCGGGCCTCGACTTGCCGCAGGCTGTAGGATTGGGACGCAGCGGGCGAGGCTATGCAGGACCACCACGACGAGCCTAGAGTAGCGAATATGGTTGAACGCGGCTTTTGGTTCAGGACGGCCGTCGTGGCCGTGGCGCTCAGCGCCGTCGTTTTCCTTTTCAGCATCCTCGGGCGCATCTGGGGATTCCTGGGGGACCTCCTCCTCATCTTCTTCCTGGCGTATCTGGTTGGTTCGCTGGTGATTCACGTGGTGAACGCCGTTATGCGCGTGCCGCACATGACGCGGCCGGTAGCGATCTTCTTGGTATATGCCGTCTTTCTCATGCTCGTGGCCGTCTTTGGATTCCTGGTCATACCTTCGATCGTGAACCAGATCACCGAGCTGACGGAGGTCGTTCCCGAATACGTCGATCGGGCGCCGGAGCTCATTCAATGGGTTGAGGGGTCTTTGGCCCGCGCCGGCATTGAATTCGACCTCGAGAACCGGGTGCAGCTTGACTTCCTGAGCGACCTCGCCACCAGCACTGCCCAAGTTGTGGCGGACAACGCGGGCCAGATCCTTCAGAGCGTCGTGACCTTGATCTTTGGGGTCTCGTTGGTGGTGGTGATCTCGTTCTACATCGTGCTCGACGGGGGTCGCCGCCTGCATGAGTCGCTGAAGGTGCTGCCGCCCAGGGCCGAGCAGGAGGCGCGCTTCATCCTTCGGACCATCGACGACACCTTCTACGGGTACGTCCGGGGCATGCTGCTCGTGTCGATGATCTACGGCGTCGGCACCGCGGGAGTCATGATTGGGACGGGCTTGCCGGCGGCCCTGCCGGTGGCGTTGATATCCAGCATTCTGCTGGCGGTGCCATTCGTGGGAGACTGGCTTGCTCTCGCGCTGCCGCTGATCGTGGCCGCCGTGGCGGGCGACTTCCTCACGTTTATCATCGTGTTGGCGGTGCTGCTATTCATACAGCAGGTGATGCTGAACCTGCTGACACCCAGGATTCTGGGCCGCGCCGTGCGGATGCCCGCCATGCTCGTCGTCGTTGCCGTGGTGGTTGGAGCGCGGCTCGCGGGTCTCGCGGGAGCGCTGCTCGGAGTGCCCACGATGGGCGTCATCCATGCATTGGCGGTCCACTACGGGCTCCGCATCCGGGAGCGGCGTGAACAGCGGGAGAACGCGGCTCGCGAGGCGGCGGAGCCCGTTGCCGTGGAGGCCGAGGCTGCCGGGAACGAGGCGACGGAAGAGGCCGAGCCCCGTCTCCTCGTCGCGGGAAGCTCTCCTTCAACGAATGGGGAGGGTGAAGAGCGCGCCCGGCTCAGGACGCAGGCCCCGCGCGCTCGGTTCGAGGGAGGCATGCCTCCCTGCTGACCCTTTGTTCTCAGGGGGAGGGAGAGGGCTCAGGGGGCGAGCGAGGGCAAGCTGACGGGGAGCTGCGGCTGATCGGGGTCGAACTCCACCAGCGCCCAGCCCATAATATGGCCGTCCTTGACTGAGAGGAGGTCCGCCCCGAACGGCAACGGCTCCCAGCCGCCCGCTTTGTCGTTCGCGTTCTCATTCCAGATGAAGGCACCCCAGAACTCGCTTCCCTCGGGCGCGACGCCCAGGACTTCCTTCACGAAGTGGGCCCGGAACTCTGGGAACCAATCGGCCACGATGTCGCCCTCCGCCACCTCTTCGAGCAGCTCGTAGCCGTCGATGCCCTTCGGGACGGTGACGTCCCGGAACCACTGCGGCGAGGAGGCGTCGGCCTCGATCAGCACGCTGGCGGCGATAGGCCCGGGCGTCGGGTTATTGTCGCTGCAGGCGGCGACGGCGACCGCCGCCGCAATCAGCAAGAGCAAGTAGAGCGCGGAGCGCGTGACGCTCGCTAGCGCCATCCAGTCCGCTCCCTCGCTCGTTGGGCCCCCTTGACGAACAGAGGGCCGAACACGGTGAAGAGCACGAGGTTTGCGCCGAGGTGGACGGCCATGAAGAAGAGCGCGCCTGGATTGAAGAGCGCGAGGCCCAGCCAGCGCGCGTATTCGCCGCTCCCCGCGACCGTCGCCCAGTAATAGCCCGTGTAGACGTTCGTCGCCAGGTCGTATGCCGGCGTGACGAGGAGCGCGGGGAGAAGGAACGCGAGCGAGACCATGCCGGGCCGGAGGGATAGACGCTCGGGGCTGACGAATCGCCGCACGGCGGCCCCGGCCACCGCGTATAGCGCCTCGGATGCCATCAAGGTCATCAGCAGCTGCGCATGCGCCACGCCCCACGGGTTGATCTGTCCATAGACAAGCCACGCGGCGACGGCAACCGTGATCCCCCGTCGCAGGCCAAGCGTGTAGCCCGCCACGAAGACCAGCAGGTCGAAGAGCTTGACGTTCGGCAGGGCCGACAGGGCGTAATTAGACGCCAGGATGAGGGCCACGAAAGCGCCTGGAACCGCCGCCTCTCGCAGGATGACGTCCGGGACCAAGGGCCGGCCCAGGACTCCCTCTCGCATGTTACGGGGGGCGCCCCCGCGCCAAGGCATCTGTGCTTGCTGCATTTGTTCCCTCCAACAAAAGACCCCCGTTCGTTAGGACAGGGGTTGCGCTCGCTCCTCGTCCCGTGCGTTCGCGGGGTTGGGACTCTTAGCGCTCCGGACCGGGCTCTCCCCCACTCGCGAGGGCCTACCGTTGCGTGCCAGCGCCGGACTTTGACCGGCTTCACGGATGCCTATTCGGCGCGCGCCAAGGGTCTGTATTCGGTTAGGGTGACTATAAGCGGCTGCGGGCCTCTTGGCTAGAGACAGGCTGACGGCGCTATGCTCCATCCATGGACGCAGGCGATTTCATAGTGCTCGACGTCGAGACCGCGGGCGGCTCGATGAACAACTTTCCGGAAGGCTTTCAGCTGCTGCTCACCGGCACGCGCTGCGACATGTCCTACGGCATGTACACGTCCGACCCCGCGAGCCTGGCGCAGCTCCACGCGCTCCTCGCGGGCTTCGACGGTCCGGTCGTCACCTTCAACGGGGCGCACTTCGATATCCCGATGCTCGACCGCTGGATGCGCGACGTGCTGGGCGAGCCGGTCTCCGTGCGGCGGCACTACGATTTGATGGCCGAAATCGTAGTGGCCGCCGGGCGCCGCATCAGCCTGGACCGCCTCTGTCTGTACACCTTCGGCGAGGAGAAGGTGTAATGGGACCATCGGGAGAACGCTCGCGCCTGGCGACAGGCCCCGCAGCGGCTGATTGACTACAACCGCGTTGACCTCGACCTCACTCACGAGCTATTCATGCGCGTGCTGAGGGGAGAGCACCTGTTCCTCGGCGACGCGTCGGTGCGCTTGCGGGCGCCGTGAGCCTGACCGGCTCGCTGCGCTATAGTGGCCCCGCATCCCGATCGGCCGGAGGGTTCCTCGTATGCCTAAACACGTTGTCCACATCTCGCCCAACCACATGGACCCCGAGTACGCGATTGAGCGGCGGGAGCTCGGCGACGACGTAGACCTCCGCTCCTGGAGCGCGACGGAGGACGAGGCGCTTGGCCGGGAGCTGCGGGACGCTGAGGCCATAATGACCTGGCGCGTCCCCTTTCGCGCCCGCGTCATCGAACAGCTCGAATCCTGCCGCCTCATCATCCGTATCGGCGTTGGGTTCGACATCGTGGACATGGACGCGGCGAAGGCTCGCGGCATCGCGGTCTGCAACGTGCCCGACTACTGCACCGACGAGGTCGCCGACCACACGATCGGCCTGCTGCTGACGATCTCGCGCGGCATCGTCCGCTACAACGACAACATGCGCGCGGGGAACGAGCGGTGGGGCTGGTCCGGCGCGGCTCCCCTCTACCGGCTGGCCGGAAAGAGGATTGGGATTATCGGGCTCGGCCGGATAGGGACGGCCGTCGCGCGCAGGGCTGCCGCGCTCGGGTTGGACGTCGCTTTCCACGACCCGTACGTTCCCGACGGGACCGACAAGGCGCTTGGCCTGCGGCGCCTGGAGCTGCCGGAGCTGCTTGCGGGCTCGGACGTCGTCACGTTCCATACGCCGCTGACGGATGAGACGCGAAGGATGGCGAACGCCGACTTCTTCGCGGCGCTGAAGCCGGGAGCAATCGTGCTCAACACGTCGCGCGGCGCGGTGATCGACGTGGACGCACTGGAAGCCGCGATGCGGGAGGGTAGGGTGGCCGCCGCGGGTCTGGACGTGCTGCCCGTCGAGCCCCCGTCGCCGGAGCCAGGCCTGATTCGCGCCTGGCGGGCAGGGGAGGAGTGGGTGCGCGACCGCCTGGTGTACACGCCCCACTCGGCGTTCTACAGCGAGGAGTCGGAGACGGAGATGCGCGTCAAGGCCGCTCGCACGGTGCGCGAGGCGCTCGAGGGGAAGCCCATTCGGAACAGGGTGAACTGAGGGCTAAGTCCGCGGCGCCGCCAAGGGCCGGGGTCGCTTTCGCCTGCACTAAGAAGCCGCCCCTTCGAAGGTCGAATGGGGGGCGGCCCTTTGTGTGCGTTCCGTGCGCTAAGCAGGGGCTACTGCGGGCGTCCGGTCATCCCCCATCCGTAGAGGTCGACGCTGCGCTGGCCTGCCTTGAGCGAGGCGATGGTGCCGGCTTCTTTCTCCTCGCGGGCGATGGACTTCTCGGTGACCTCGGCGATGCGCGCTTGGGGCACGACCACCACCCCGTCGCGGTCGCCAACGACGAGATCGCCGGGGAAGACCCAGATCTCGCCGTTGCGGATGGGGATGTTGACGGCGCCGTAGGCGTCGAAGTCCTTGGTGGTGCCGCGCATGCAGAGTCCGGCGGAAAAGACGGGGATGCCCTGTCCGCTGGCGTGCAGGTCTTCGAGGAGCTGGCCGTCGCGGACGCAACCGTCGATGACGAGGCCGGCCATGCCGACCTGCTTGGAGGCGTGCGTCATGATCTCGCCGAGTAGCCGGCCTCGTGGAAGTGGCCGGTGTCGACCACCATCACGTCGCCGGGCTGGGCGTGGTAGATGCCGCGGTGGAGCCAGAGATTGTCTTTGGGCGGGGAGAGGACGGTGAGGGCGGTCCCGCAGACGTACCAGCTGGGGGAGACGGGCTTGATGTACGAGGGGAGCGCGCCGATCTGGCCGCCGGCCTCGTGCAGGGTTGCTGTTCCTATGCCTTTCACCGCCTCGATCAGCGCGGTGTCCGGGCGTGTGACTGTCTGCGTCATTGCTTCTCCTAGCGCGCGAGCATCTGCTCGTAGTTGATACCCATCACTTCGACGACCGACTTGCCGGCCATCACGTCCGCCGCCATCGCCTGCTCGCGGGCGACGATATTCTCCGCCTCCGGGACGACCTCGGTCACGCGGTCCTGCGGGACGACGACCACGCCGCTGTTGTCGGCGATGATGTAGTCGCCCGGCGCGAGGGAGACGCCGCCGATTTCGATGGGCTCGTTCGTCGACTCCTCGACGATGCGGCCCCTCGCCGTCAGGGGGACGGCGGCCCTTGCGAAGAGCGGCAGCCCGAGGCCCTTGGCCTCGTCCACGTCCCGCGACGCGCCGTCGATGATGACGCCAACGACGCCCTTGGTCTTGGCGGCGGTCGAGAGGATGCCGCCCCATCCCGCGACATCGGTCCTGCCCCGGTGGTCGCAGACGATGATGTCGCCGGGGTCGGCGGCTTCGACGGCGGCCGTGCCCAGGTGGCGGACAGTGGTCTCGTTGCCCTTGGTCTTGAGCTTGAAGGTCACCGCCCTACCGGCGATCCGGCCCGTCTCGTAGAGAGGGAGGATGCCGATGACCGTGCCCTTGATGCCCAGCTTGTCCTGCGCGTCGGAGACGGCGCAGGAGTCGAGCTTGCCTAGCCGCTCGACCCATTCGTCGACTGCCATGATTGCCTCCCGGCCTAGCCTTCCACGTAAGCGGTGAACTGGATCTGCAGCTCCATCCCGCCCGCGAGCGCGTCGTACTGGATGGTGTGGCGGGTGGGGCGGCTCTCCTCGTCCGGGAACATGGCGACCCACTGCTCGTTGATCAGGGGGCGCATGTCGCGGCTCTTCACGTAGACGTTCATGTGCGCGATGTCGTCGGTCGTGCCGCCGGCCTCCGCCACGATGCGCCGGACGTGCTCGAAGGCCCACTGGGCCTGCTCAGTCAGGTCAGAGGGCATCTCGTTGGTCTCCGGGTTCAGGCCGCTGACGCCTCCGGACGTAACGAGTGGGCCGGTCTTGGACGCGGGGGGGATGGGCTGTCCGCCGTGCCAGTTGCCCGGGATGTGCAGCACTCTCCTTGCCATGGACTCACCTCTAGAAGGGGATATTGGATGCAGTTGAGTATCGCCCGCGCCTCGGAAGTCCGCAAGCGCGGGGGCCCGTCCGTCTACCTTCCGTAATACCCGCCCACCTCCCGTCATACCCGCGCAGGCGGGTATCCAGGTACCGGCCTCCCTCCCCCAGCGCCGCCCCAATAGGTTCGTGGTGGCTGCCAACGGGTTTGTGGTCGCTGCCAATAGGTTCGTGGTGAGCCTGTCGAACCACGCCGCCCGCAATCAACGTTCTCCTCCCCTTCCGCTCTAGGTCCCCCCGTCTGCGACGCATGATGCCCGGTGAGGCCGGAATCGGCTCCGGCCCGGCGCATCGCACGACCGTTGGGGCTTGCTTTGTCCGAAGATGCCTCCGCCATCTCACTCGTAACGTTCCCCGGCCTACGAGTGCGCGAGGGCTGCCTCTCGAAAAAAGCGTGCCATTTCGTGCCATTAAGTGCCATTTACTCCTGGCGGATCCTTCCCTAGCCCCTCCTTGGTAAGGAGGGGAACAGGGCCTAAACCAGTGTCGCGTAACCAGTGTAGGGAGAGCAGGGGTGTTCGGGGATGGGGCAAATGTCAGTCTTGCGCCGCTTCAGCAATGTTGTGTCACGCGTCGTCTGCGGAGGGGGAGCTAGGGAAGGGGAGCCAAAGAGAGAGGAGAGGGACATGGGACTCCCGCCGCCTGGATGCCCAGGCTGGTTAGGCGTGGCGACGTGAGGAGGTGATACTGTGAGCAATGGATCGGATCAGGGGGACAAGCGATGGCGCGCAAGAAGCGGGTGTTTATCAGTTTCGATTACGCTGACCGGGGCCTGAAGAACGACTTTGTCTGTCAGTCGGAGCAGCGTGATGTCCAAATTGCCATCACCGACGCATCGCTAGTCGAAGCGGAACCGGAGTCCCAGTGGGTCGCAGAAACCAATCGCCGAATCCAGAGTTGCGACGTGTTCATGGTTATCATGGGTCCGAACGCCCACCAAGCTCCCGGTGTGCTTCGTGAAGTAAGCATTGCCGTAGGGTTGAACAAGCCTCGGTTCCAGCTCAAGCCAAAGCGCAGGTACGGGTCTCCTGTGAAGAACGCAGGGGCAATAGTGCGGTGGCCGTGGAAGACACTGGAACCGTGGTTCACCATAGACTCCGGTCGAGCGGGCTGGCAGGCGTAGCGTGGACAAGGAAGCCGCCAGGATTGAGCACCTGAAGCTGATTCAGCAGGTAATCGAACGTCTCGCTAGGAGTTCGTTCGTGATCAAAACTGCTGCGTCAACGGTTACCGCAGCCATCGTGGCAGCGACGGTCGCGGCTTCAACTCCGGCAATCGGTTTGGGGGGCGTGGCGTTGCTTAGCCTATGGGGGCTCGATGCCTTCTACCTGCCGAGGGAACGTCGATTCCGGGCCCTCTTCAACCAAGTGCGCACAGGGGCGGCCTCAGAGTTCAGCACCAAATCCTACTTCACGATGACAACCCACCCTGGCCCGTCCGGGAGTGTATGGAGAGCAGCTTGCTCATCGACGCTGGTGACTCTCTACCCGTCTCTTCTTCTGGTAATCGGGGCACTGGCCGCAGCAACGGAGGTTGCCTAGCACCCCCTCGCCCGAAATCCGCCACGGAGCCGCGTTGAGGGGAGCTTCCTGAGCGTCTCGTTGTGCGGGTCCACCTCGATGCCTATGGACTCCAGAACAGTCAGGCCCAGCAGCGGCTCGGCGTCCTCCTCTGCGAATACGATGTTCGCAGCAGTAACCTCCCCCATGAGTTCCACCTGAGCGACTGCAATCTCCCTCCTCACCTCGCTGCCGTCGGCGAGGCCGTACACGCGTGCTCCCTTGGGCGCGAGGCCGATTGCCTCCAGGTATTGCCTGGGCGCGAGACAGTCCATTGCTCCCGTGTCGACCAGAAACAGGCCCTCCCAGGTTTTCTCGGGGTCGGCGGGGTTTCGGACGGTAACGGTTACGTGTGTTGCTCCTATTGTCGCATCCTCTCGTGGCGCCCAGCGTCCTAGGAACGTGCCTACGCGTCCAATGTAGGTTTGGCCTGCGTACGTGTCAATCAGACATTGTCACGGACGACCTGCGCAGCCTCATCCCACTCCTCACCCTGTCGCCGCCGCCTCGCGGGCGTTCGCTTCTTCGACGAGGCGGTGTATCGCCCTTATCTGGCCGCTGAAGATGAACGCGAGGGCGGTGACGGCGATGACGGCGGCACCTCCCACGGCTATGGCGAAGGGCGTGCTGGTGAACGAGGCGACGAAGCCCGCTTGCAGCGCGCCGAGGGGCGCGAGGCTCCACATGACGCCCCGAAGCCCCATCACGCGCCCGCGGTACTCCGTCGGGACCAGCAGGTTGAGCAGCGTGTTGGAAGCCGTCTGGAACACCGAGTAGAGCCCGCCGCTCGCCGCGGCCATGGCGAGGGCGAGCCAATACCACTGCATGATCCCGTTGACGCCGAACAGCACCACGGACAGGCCGAGCAGCCCCGCGCCGCCGCCGAGCATGAGCGCCCTGCTCTGGTGCTGTCCGTACGAAGCGGAGAGGAAGATGCCGATGAGGCCTCCGACGCCGCTTGCGGTCTGCAGCAGGCCGAGGCCCTCGGGGCCCAGTCCCAGCACGTCCGTCGCGTAGGCGGGCAGCAGCCATTGATAGGAGAGCCCGAAGTAACCGATGGAGAAGCTCATCATGAGCAGCAGAAGGAAGATGCGATGCCTCGCGACGAACTTGAGGCCGTCCGCGATGTCGTGCAGCATGGTCTTGCCGGTCGCGCGCCGCATCCCTTCAGGCAGCTTGATGGTTACGATGGCGATGGCCATGGCGGCGAACCCCGCCGCGATCAGGTAGAAGGCGACAGCAGCCCCGAGACGGAAGTCGCCCGTGACTGCGCCGACGATGGCGATCGGCCCCGCCGCGATCATGGGCGCGAACACCCGCGTTCCGTTCCACACGCTCTGGTTCAGAGCTGTCGCGAACATGAACTGGTTCCGCTGGATGAGCGCGGGCCAGACCACGCGGCGCGCGGGCTGGTCCAGCGACGTCGAGATGCCGATGAGGAACGACGAGAAGACGATGTGCCAGACCTCGACGCGTTCGATCAATACGAGGGTGGCCAGCGCCGCGATGATGATGGCCGAGAAGCCCTCGCCCAAGAGGATGAGGCGCCGGGGATCGATCCGGTCCGCGAGGGCGCCCGCGACGAGGTTGAAGATGATTGCGGGGATGGCCTGGGCAGCCGCCACGAGGCCCAGGGCGACCTCTTCGCCGGTCATGTCGTAGACGAGCCATCCTTGGGCGGTGAGCAGCGCCTGATGCGACGTGACGCTCGCGACGAGGCCCAGCCAGTAGCGGCGGTAGTACCTCGTGCGGAGGACGGAGAGGAACTCGAAGCGTCGGGCCAGAGCGTTGCGCACCGGGTTACGTTACCCTTGTTCGGCCCCCTCCTCAATCCTCTGTTGCCTGCGAGCAGTGTCGGCGAGACCCTTGCCTAGGCAACCCTCTGAGCAAATGGCTGATGCCTCCAACCCCCCCTGCAGGACCCCTCTCCCGTCTGGAGACCTTTGCGTAACACGCGTCGGAGGCGAACGGCGGCATTTGCCCATTGCCCAGTTCTTCGCAATGCCCTACAATGAAGTGTCATAATGTCGTCATTCCCAGGGCCGCAGGCCCCCAACCACCGGCGGTGGAGACTGAGAGGGGGCAGGCCGCATGAAATAAAAAAACATTATCGGTCAGGTTGTAGCCCTAACCCAGGAAGCAGGCCACGGCCATGAAAACGCCCCCCGAAAAGCTGACCGGTCCCTGTTTTCCGGTAGGGTTTTTACTCGTAACGAAATGTGCAACCGGTCAGCTTTTTACTCGTAACGAAAATGCAAACGGTCAGCTTTAATGTGCAAACGGTCAGCTTTTCGGAAGTGATAGGGGTGTAGGTGGCCATTTTTAGCTCCACGATCCGGCGCGCCCGGTCTGGCTTCTACGGTTGGCGCATCGTCGCCCTCATGCTCGGGCCCCGGTCGGTCGGGAACGGCGTGTACGTCTTCGGCAACACGCTGTTCGTCATCCCCCTCGAAGAGACGCTGGGGTTGAACCGCAGCCTGTCGTCGCTGATGTTCGCCATAGGGGGCGTGATAGGCGGGCTGTCGGCGCCCGTCAGCGGAATGCTCATGGACCGGTGGGGCCCGCGGCGGGTGCTGATATGGAGCGTGCTGATCGGCGCGGCGGGCTACGGTCTGTTCGCAGGCTCGCCGAACCTGATGGTCGCCTTCATCATCTTTCTTGGCCCGATCAGCCTCGTCATGCTGAACATCGCGTTCAATGCCTCGTCAGGGATCATCAACAACTGGTTCAATCGCTACAAGTCCACGGCGTTCGCGCTCATGCAAGGAGGCTCCGGGCTGGGGTCGCTTGCGATCATCACGGCGCTGGCGTTCGCCATCGATGCGTGGGGATGGAGACAGGCGTCGCTCCTCGCAGGCGCAATCATCCTGGCGGTGGGGCTTCCCACTGCTCTCGCCACGCGGGATACGCCGGAGGAGATGGGGCTGCACCCGGACGGCGAGGCGCCGGTCAGGTGGGCGTCGGTCCCGCCCGGCGCCCTGGCCGGGCCGTCGGCCGGCGCGGCGTTGCGCACGCCGAGCTTCTGGATGATGGTGGCGACGACCACCCTGTTCGGCGGTGCGATGACGGCCCTGGGCATCCACTTCGTGCCGGTGATGGTATGGAAGGGGCTGACCGAGGTGGAGGGAGCGTTGATGCTCACGGTCTGGGCGCTGGGCAGCGTCGTGACGATAGCGGCGGTCGGGGCGCTTGCGGACCGGCTAGGCCGATTCCGTGTCGGGGGCGGGGCGTGCCTGTTCGTGGGGACTGGCGTCTTACTGCTGAACGTCGGCGGCGCTGGGGTGGGGTTGTGGGTCGCGGTCCTACTGCTGTCGGGGTCGAGCAGCCTCTACCCGTTGATGTGGTCGATTCTTGGCGAGCTGTTCGGCCGCCGAGCTTACTCCACGATCCGGGGCTACGTGATGGCGGCGCAAGCCGACGGCTCCCTGGGAGCCCCCATCATGGCCGGCGCGGTGTTCGAGGCGACGGGCAGCTACGTGTTCCCGCTGTGGGTCCTCGCCGGCATGTGGGCCGGGGCCGCGCTGCTGATGTTCGTTACCCCGAACCGGACCTATGTGAGGCTGACGTAGGACGTCTAGTCCACCGTTCGGCTAGTGGCCGGGCTGGGAGGAGCGCTCCTCGCGGTAGAAGACTTCTTCGGGGAAGATCTCGTCCCAGGGCTGCTTGGCGGGGCTGAGGCCCTGCTCGACCGAGAACTGCTGCGCCATGTCGAACGCCTTGGCGTTGGGCTCGATGCCGTAGGCGAAGGGGTCGGGGCCGAACACGTCGTCGACCTCCTTCTGGAACTGCGCGCCGAACACATAGAGCGTCGGGGGCAGAGAGCGGAGGCGCTCCATGGCGATGCGCTTCGAGGACTCGAACGCCTCCATGAGGCTTACGGCGACCCAAGGGCGCTCTTCGAGGATGCTCTCTCGGATAACAGTGACGTGGTGGGGCGGGAAGACGCCGTGCTTCTTGAAGAAGCGGACCGATTCGGCTTTGGGGTCGGAGAAGAGAGGAGGGAAGTCGGGGCTGTTGCGGAGGTCGCGGCTCTGCTGGCGGTCGATGCCGGAGCCGCGGACGGAGCCGATACCGATGGAGGCGTCGAGCTCGCCGTTCGAGTACATCGAACTGAAGTCGGTCGTCGCGTGGCGGAGATCCAACCCCTCGGGGAGGCCGAGGCCCGCGTCCTTGGAGGCGCCGGTGTGGCTGTAGTGCTCGCTGCGCTCCATGAACCAGGTCATGTCCTCGGGCTCGACGCCCCACTCGAGCTTGAGGATGCCGCGTGTCCATAGCCCGACGGACTGCTGGTAGTCGCCGATGCCGAAGCGCTTGCCCTTGAGGTCCTCCGGGTGGTCCTGGCGAATGCCGGCCGCCTTCCGGATGTAGACGTTGGTGTAGGAGAAAGTCCGGTTGTGGAAGACGGGGAGCATGCGGTAGGGGAAGCCGAGGGGCCGCATCCGCAGGTACGACGACATGGACATCTCGGAGACGTCGTAGCGCTGGAACTTGATTTGCTCGTAGAACACGCGGGGCACGGCTCCCGGCATGCCCTTGTAGTCGAGCTCGATGCCGTCCGGCTTCACCTCGCCGGAGATCATGGGCACGACGCGGTCGTAGGCAGTGATGGCGAAGGAGAGTTCGAGGTTGGACATGAGGGCGACCTCCGGGCGGGGTGTTCGATGTGGGGATGATACGCGATGGCGAGGTGGGGGCGTGTGGGGTGGCCCTCAGTAATCGGTGTCCTAGGTAGCCAGCACTGCTTCCACATCTTTCCGTAGCTCGGCGAATGCAGGCAATTGTGAGAGATTGGCGAAGGTCTTGGTTTCCTCAGCGATCCTAATCCAAGTACGCGCCGTGAAGAGATTGCGTTCCCGCCGGCGATGGCGGGTGGTGGCCTCGGCTGCCAAGGAGACTAAGTCGCGGAGTGTCTTCTTTGGGTCGGGTAGGTCCTCCAAGTGGGTGGTTGTGGGCAGACTCAGGAGAGTCGCGCCGTTGGGGTTCCGGGCTGCGTTCCGAATAGCCTGCTCGTCGGTAAGCAGCCACGTTTCCGTCATCTTGACAGGGATGACGGGAATGTGCTTGGCGACTGACGTGACTCTGTCCACAGCAACCTGAATCTCGGCTCGGCGGGCATGGGGAGATTGACTCTCAGCATCACGATGGACGAAGAGAATGTCACAGGGGAAGAGACTTAGGGCCATCGCAATCCGGCCATCAAGGAGGCTCGGCGGGCGAGGAACCCCTCGAAGATCGGCGAATGCTGGGACAAGCGTTAGGTTAGGTTCGATATCCGTTAGGAGCCAATTGATAATCGGCTTAAGTGCCTCATCGGATGGCCCGTCAGTTAAAAGCGTGTAGTGGAGTTCGCGCGCCATGCTGTCTAAACGGGGAGGGGCAGCATGAGCTGAACGTCGCTACGCTGTGCGACAAGTTTTTCGCGCCGGCGTGTGGAGGGTTGGTCAGAGTCCTGAGGCTCCTCTTCGTCATCTGGAACGCCTGCGGGGTTGAGGTAGGACATGAGCGTCCCAAGAGCGATTGGGTTAGGAGGCCGACCCTCCTTTGTATCGAGTTCCTCTCTCCAGGTGTAGGGGAGATATCCGAACCGTACGTACGCTGCGCGGCCATCCCCAGAGGGAGCAGGCCTGTTGACTGATTGGGAGACCAGCAGACTTGATTCCGGCACGTGAGTAACCACCACCGGAGAGTGAGTGTTAACCATGACCTGCCGCAGGGGGCTGCTTTGCGGGAAGTCGTTCTTTGGGTCCGTTGTGATGTCGTTCAAGAGACGCAGCATTGCGGGGACACGCGCCGGGTGTATGCCGTTCTCGGGCTCCTCCAGGCAGATTAGTCCTCCGGAGTCCTCCTCCATTTCTAGGATGGCGAGAGCTAGGAACCGGAGCGTCCCGTCTGATAGCGAACGGGCGTCATGTGGCGTGCCGTCGCTAAGGCGCACCTGAAGGGTCAGGAGCTCTCGTTGGTCGTCCCGATGCACCACAACTTTGCCGACGTCATCAATCAGTTGAGCGAGTCGATTGGAAATGTCAGTGTAGACGGCCTCTTCATCAACTGCGGAAGGGATGCCGGACTCAACTTGCGGGACTGTCGCCATGTAGTGGAGTGTTGCGGCTGCGTGAGCGCCATCCATCCCAAGGTGGATGGGCGACGTGAACTCATCGGGCTTACGCAGTGCAGAAGGCTCTAGTTGTAGACGCTTCCAGGATGACATTTCATTCTTCGCAAGAAGGGCAGTTGGACTCTCCGCGGCATTGACTGCCGATAGGACTGTTCGCGGAAGGTCACGAGCCGATCGATTGAGGGTTCGGCCTGAACGCCCATCTTGATGGAGCCGTATGACGCGGCTTTCACCGTCTCCTACGGTGGTGATGTAAGGTGCGGCACGCTGTCCTGTGACAACTGATCTTCGCCAGGTAGGGGTATGGTGAAACCCCAATCGTCGTGGGGCCTCCGTCTTATTGATGTGAGACAGCGTCTCCTCTGTAATCTCAATGCTGTTGGGGCCTGTTCTAGTTCTCTCTCGGTAGGCGAGCTCCAGCGAGTACCGGAGGTACGTGCTGGTCGCGTGAGCGTCTTGCCCGAGGTCGTCTCTCCCCGTCCCGGGCACAATCATTTCGGCCTCAAAGCCCATCGTAGACGCCTGGCTATCGCCTGATCGGTGGAAAAGGCTTCGGACATCAGCTGACCTACCGCCCTCCTCACGGACGGTCGTCGCTGCTTCGAGGAGTGGGCGGCTGGCCAAGAGGCTGAGGAAGTGGATTGCGTCGAATAGGTTCGATTTGCCAGTCGCATTCGGGCCCGCGATGCAAGTGAACGGGCCAAAGGCGATATCCACGTCAACGAGATTCTTGAAACCCGAGATTTTTAGACGAGTAAGCATAACGCTCCTCAACTGACCCGGACCGGTGTTTGTACGTCCACCCCAATTCTATCTCGCCCCAATCGTACCCGCTGCCTAGCCTAGCCAATCTCCAAAGTGTTGAAGACGCCGCGTTGGAGGGCGGCGGTGGAGAGGAGTTGTTCTAGGACTACGTGGGCCTCGGGGCGGCGAAGGTCTAGGGACGAGACGCCGATAGCCCGATAGAGGACGCCTGAGCCGACCTTCGTGGTCGTCTCTCCGCCGATTTCGGTGGGGAGTTCTATGCCGAGGGCAAGAGCCATCGCCTGCGCTTGCATCTCGCCGACGCCCGAGGCGTGGGTCTTGGTGAGGACGCGGCCGTTATAGAGCAGCGAATAGCCGTTCTTGTTGCGCCGGATGGCGACGGGCGTCTCCCCGCGCGGACGGTTGATGAGGCGCTCCGCGTAGTCGAGCGCCTTGATCCGTGAGATTGCGATGGCTTCCTTCTCAGTCCTTCCCTGTCTGCGAGGCCTTTGCGTAACTCTTTCCGGCGGCCGTAGCTCTTCCCACCCGCCCACCCGTTATGCTGTGGGGGACACCCCCACGCCCCCGGCAGAGGGGCTTGGCCCCTCTGCACTCCCTGGTATTCCAGGCCGGTTCATAGTTCGACAGGCTCACCACGAATCAGTCGATGCCGCGCTCGTTCATGTCTGCGAGTCGCTGGTCGGACATGCTGTTGCGTCGAGGTTACGCAAGGGTCTTTTTGCGGAGGAGTGGGGGAATAAATTCTCCCCCGCCGTTGCACAAGGGCCTGCGGCGGGGGAGAAGGATGAAGGAGGTTAGACGGCGCACTCGCCTTCGCCGCGCTCCAGCTTGTAGAGGATGGTCTTGCCCCAGTCCACGTAGGTGTCGAGGTTCTCCTTGTTGAGGGCGCCGACTTCGCGGTACTGGTTGGCGAGCTGCTCGAAGGGAGTTGTGCCGACGCGATCGACGAAGTCGTTGAAGGGCTCGCCTTCGTTTCGCTCGCTCCGGTAGTGGGCGATGATGTCGTCCATGAAGGCCGGAACGCGCTTGGCGGGCACCTTGGCCTTGACGCGATGGCCGAAGCGCACGGGGTCCTGGTTGCCGTAGTTGCCGGCGAGGAAGACCTCGTAGGCCGGCGCTTGCTGCCCGCCTTCGCCCTTGGCCGCCGCGCCGTGGAAGCCAATGTTGGCGATGTGGTGACGCGAGCAGCCGTTCGGGCAGCCGCTCACCTTGACGTGCAAGCTGTTCACCAACGGGTCCTCGATCTCCTTCTCGCGGATCGTCTCACGCAGCGCCTCGGCGACGCCCATGGACGAGGTGATTCCCATCTTGCAGCTGTCGGTGCCGGGGCAGGAGACGACGTCGGTAATCTTGTTCGCGCCGTCTTCCGCCAGGCCGATGGCCTTGAGGTCGGACCAGAATGCGTGGAGATGGCCCTCCGGCACCCATCGGTAGAGGAGGTTTTGCTCGGTCGTGGTGCGAATGCGCCCGCCGGCGTACTTCCGCGCAATCTCGGCCAGCGCCGGGAACTGACGCTCGTAGATGTCGCCGAGGGGCAGGGTGACGTAGACGGCGTAGTAGCCGTCCTGCTGTTGCGCGAGGGCGTTGGTGGCCTTCCACTTGAGGAAGGCGGGTTCGGAGTGATTCCCGGTTACAGGGACGAGCGGGGGAGGCTCGTCGATCATCTCGGGCGGGAGCTCCATCCATGGAGTGGGGTCGAAGTCGGCCTTTGCCCAATCGCCCTCCATCTCCTTCTCGACCTCGGCCCTGAAGGCCTCGATGCCGATGCGGTCGACGTAGAACTTGATGCGGGCGCGCATCTTGTTCTTACGCAGCTCGCTCGTGCGGTGGAAGACGCGGATGGCGGCTTCGGCCACCTTGAGGTACTCGGTGACGGGCACGAAGTCGGAGAGGACCCACGCGATGCGGGGCATGATGGACGTGCCGCCGCCCACGCGCATCTCGAATCCCTTGACGCCGTCCTGAACCTTGGGGATGAAGGCGAGGTCGTGGATGTCGGCGACGACCTCGTCGTCCCCCCCGCTGGAGAAGGAGGTCTTCCACTTGCGGGGAAGAGTCTGGGTGTACTCGTGGCGCACGAAGTAGCGGGCGTAGGCGGTGAGGTAGGGCGCGACGAAGAAGGGCTCCTCAGGCTTCACTCCGGAGAGCGGGTCGCCGGCGACGTTCCGCACCGTGTTGCCGCAGGCCTCGCGGGTGATGAGTCCCACGTCGCCCAGGATGCGCATCACGTGGGGGGTGTCCGCCAGCTTCACGAAGTGCACCTGGAGGTTCTCGCGCGTCGTGATGTGCCCCTTCTTGAGGGGGGCGTACTTGGAGACGAGCTCGCCGAAGGCGTCCATCTGGTCGGCGGTCATGGCGCCGCCGGGGACCTTGATGCGCATCATCTGCACGTCGGGCTGGCGCTGGCCGTACACGCCGCGGACGAGGCGGTACATGATGAACTGGTCCTCGCGCCACTCGCCGTTCAGGTAACGGGTGGCCTCGGTCTCGAAGTCATCGACTTCTTCCGGGACGTAGGGGAGCACGCCCTTGGAGTAGTCGAACTTCTTCTTCTCTTCGATGGTCTTGACGCCCCTGACAATGGGGACTGGCGCGGTAGTGGTCATTACCTCTCCTCGTGTGGGAACCCTTTGCTGACAAAGCGCGCCCTTCTCAGGACTAGGTCTCGAGAAGGGCGCAGCGTTAGACGACGCGTCAGGCTAGCTGGGCCCTAGGGCCGACAACAAGCGCAGTTTTGGCGGCGGGAGTAATTCATGCCGGTGGCATGATAGCACAGGGCGGGGCTACTCCTCAATATTCGCTCGCAGGCAAGGCGGGAACCCTCGCAGCCCTCCGGCGCCTCGCCCCTTCACCTGTGGTGGCTGGGTACAGGAAGTTTCCGGTTTGCGCGAAAAAAGTTCTCGGCTGCATTTTCATTACGAGTGGAAAAGTTCCCAGTTGCGTTTTTGCTACGAGTGAAAAGTTCCCAGTTTTCATGTTGGTCAGGCGTGGAAGTTCCCGGAAATCGGGGGGTGAGCCGGGGGTTTTGGAGAGTGTTTTCATGGCCGTGGTCTGCTTCCTGGGTCTAAGAGCTTCCCAGTTCGAGATTTTTAATGTTCACAGCGGCGTCCGGGCTCCGGCCCCCAGACCCCCTCCTCAATCCTCCCCCGCAGACGGGAGAGGAGGGAACAAGTCCGGCGCCGGTGGTTGGGATGCTGGGGCCTAGGCATGACGATAGTCCGACACTGTATTGTAATGCGTTCGGGTCGTTGGGGAAGGGGCAAGTGTCGTGGGCAACTGTTCAGCGTTGATGAGGCGAATGCCTGCGGAGAGCGTGGATAGCATGCAGAGGGTAATCCTGCTGGTGATGGCGGCGTTGCTGGTGTTTGCGGCTTTGGCGTGCAGTTCAGGAGTCTCCCAGGAGGAACACGAGGCGGCTGTCGAGGCTGCCAGAACTGAGGGTTTCGCGGCAGGTCAGGTCGAGGCGACCGAGGGAATGGAGGCCATTTCCTCCGTAGGTGCGTCGCTCAGGGAATTTAGTCTTTCGTCCACGCCCGATAACGTCCCGGCCGGACTGGTGCGGTTTACGGCTGCGAACGGAGGTCCGGACGACCCGCATGAGCTTGTCATCTTCAAGACTGACCTGCCCATTGATGAGCTGGAGCAGATCGCCATAGCGAATCCAGATGAGCGTGGCTTCCTGCCAGAGGAGGGCGTGGCCGGAGTTGAGTTCATCGGCGAAATTGAGGAATTTGATCCCGGTGAGGTACGTGGAGGCGTGTTCGAACTGGACGCCGGCAACTACGTCCTCATCTGCAACATCGTGGAGCAGGAAGAGGTGGACGAGGAAGGCAATCCGGAGAGTCATTTCCTCGAAGGGATGAGCGCGACCTTCACCGCCAACTGAGGTGGGGTTGGAGATAGGCCGCCAAGACCGGCGGCCTATCTCTTTGACGGCCGGGCCAGCGTCCCTGTGCGCCCGGCAACGTTTGGCCGGCCCCGGACAATCCCGCCTCGCAAGACGTGAACGTTCCGCTGTCCGTCGGCGCCGCCCTACGGCGCGACCATGTCGCCGGAGACCTTCTTCTTGTAGGAGTTCCAGACGCCGTCGCGGGGCGGGTTGCCGCCGATGCGGCGCATCAGCTCCTTGAAGTGGGGGTACTCGTTCTGCGGGGGACGGTCGCTCATCTCGTTGACGAGAGCGTCGGGAATGAAGGGATGGTCGGCGCCCTTGGCAAGGAGGCCCCAGTAGTTCATGCGCGCCTGCTCTTCGAGCTGGAGCATGCTGACGACGGAGTCCTCGGGCGCCCTGCCGGTCATGGCGGCGCCGTGGCCCTGCATGAGGACGAACTTGTGGCCCCCGAGGGTGTTGGCGAGCTCCGTTCCCTCCTCGTCGCTCCAGACGGTCTTGGTGTGGGGGTAGAGCGGGTGGGGCTGCCCCTGGACCATGGCCGCGCCTTCCTGGGCCATCGGCTTGATCGGCTCGCCGAGGACGGTCATAAGCACGACGTTGCGTGGATGGACGTGCACGACGGAGTTGACGTCGGGGCGCGCCTTGTAGATGCAGGAGTGAATCTTGACCTCGGAGCATTGGGTGGAGCGGGCGGGGCCGTCGATCTTGTAGCCGTCGAGATTGCAGACGATCATGTCGTAGTACTGCATCTCCTCGAGGGCGTCGATGGCGTAGCCGCGGCCCTTGACCACGAACTTGTCGGGCTGGTTCGGGACGCGCATGCTGACGTGGCCGAGGGCGGCGGTGACGCCGGTGGCCAGGCCCATGTGGGAAATGATGCGCGTCGCCATGGCGACCTCGTACTTGATTTCGTCGATCTCACGTGACATGGGAACCTCCTAGGGCGGGAACCGCCGTGGCGCATTGTCAACGGCTGCGTTGAAAATGCAAGCCCTGGCGGTCTTGGGAGCCAAGAGCGCCGCTGTCGGGTATCATCGGCGGAGCTCCCTTAGCGCTGTCCGATTCGGAGGTACTGAATGTCGCTTCGAGGCAAGGTCGTAGTCATCACGGGAGGGGCCAAGGGAATCGGCCGGTACAACGCCCGGCTGTTCGCTGCCGAGGGCGCGAGGATCGCCATCGCGGACATCGCCCCCATGGATACGGTGGTCAAGGAGGTCAGGGAACTCGAGGCCGAGGTGCTCGCGGTCCCGACCGATCTCCGCGATGAGGAGCAGGTCGCGGAGCTGATGAAGCAGGTGAAAGACGCCTACGGACAGATCGACGTGTTCATCAACAACGGGGGCATCGTTCCACACTTCCAGTGGGGCCTTCCCCATTGGGACCGCGTCCGCGACATGGACCTCTCGTTCTTCGACAACGTGATGCGGACGAATCTCGGCGGGACGTTCCTCTGCACGAAGCACGTGATCCCGTACATGGAAGAGCAGGGCTCCGGCCACATCATCAACGTCGGGCAGGGGACGCTCGCGCCGGAGGAGCGCACGGACTCGATAGGGTCATGCATCTACTCGGTGTCCAAGCTGGCGATACGGGCCTTTACGAACAAGGTGGCCATCGAGGAGTCCGACCACAACATCTGCATCGTCAGCATGGGGCCGGGCGGCGGGAGTATGGTTGGTCCGGACGGCCAGCGGCGCCGGGGCATCGCGACCGAGGAAGCGCCGGCGGAAGCGCGAGCGCGCATGGCCAGCGTCCCCGAGGTGGTCGGGACCAAGTACCTGCTCGCGGCGGAGGCCCCGATGGAGCTGAGCGGGCATCAGATAGTCGTTAAGGACGGAGTGCTCGCCATCGCGGAGGACTGAGGCCGCCCCGGGCGGCATTCTGGGATCCGGGCATGCGGGCCTCCCGGAGATACGCGAGGACTACCGACCGAACGAAACCAGCTGGGCAATCTAAGGAGGAGACACGATGGGACGTCGTCAAGTAGTAGACCTGCCAGGTATGGGACACAGAGCGCCGATCTCGTTAGCCGTCAAGATCGACAACATTCTGTATTCGTCGGGGATCAGCGGACGAGACTCGGAGAACGACACGATGCCCGAGGACGCCCCGGCCCAGGCCGCGGCCATGTTCCGCAACATCGAACTGGTCATGGAGGCCGCCGGAGGCTCGCCGAGCGACATTCTCTACATGCATCTGAAGCTTCAGGACCGCTCATTGCGGGAGCACGTCGACCCCCACTGGCTCGCCATGTTCCCTGACCCCGAGGACCGGCCGGCGCGCCACGCGGAGAACGCCGACCTCGGCGGCGGGATGCTCATGCAGTGCCAGATCATGGCCGTCCTGCCCTCGTAGTGGAAACTCCAATCCTCCCCCCTCCTGTGGGGGGAGGATTGAGAAGGGGGCCAGTCTGCTGGCCTCCCTAGAAGAGGCTGAGGTCCTTGGGGGCCTCGACGGATTCGGGGACCCAGGTGCGGAGCACCTCCTCGATCATGGGGATGATGGGGCTTTCGCCGCCTTCGCCCGCCCGGTAGCGGCCGTCCGGTTTGATGCCGTGTTTGACGCTCTCCATTGGCAGCTCGATGCGGGTGGCTATGGCCGGGTCGCGGAAGGTGTTGATGGGGTCGCCGCCGTCCTCAACCACCGTCATCTGCTGCTGGAGCATCTTGCGGAAGAGGATGATGCCCACGTCGGACTCGCCGAGCATCTCCTTGTCGCGGCGGGCGATGGCGCCCTGAGTGATCCAGCACATGTAGTCCTGGTTGAAGGTCACGCCGGTGAAGAAGCGTCCGTCCGGCTCGTAGAGAGGCGTGTAGCGGTAGGCGGCGACGTCCTGCCTAGGGGCGTCGTGGCCCGGCGCGGGGCGGTAGACGTAGTAGGAGACGTGGTAGGTAGTCTCGTCGTCGATGGGCACGCGCCACTGGGTGGTGGTCCGTACCTGGTCGCCGACGAACAGGATGTTTGGGAACATGATGGGGTGGCCCTTGGCCCAGTCCTCGCCATCCTCGGGGAAGCCCATCTGGAGGCGGCGCTTGATGATGCCGTACTCGAAAGCATCGAAGGCGATTTTCATGGTCTTGGGCTGGCTCTCAGGGGGGGCGGCGACGCCGTTGCGGACGTAGTTGCCGAAGTAGAAGTGCAGCCACTCGGTGTGAACGGGGTCGACCGAGTTCTCCTGACATTGGAGCCAGTTGCAGGGGAGCACGCTTATCGCGATGTCGCGCACGGCGTTGTCCCACGTCAGCTGCTCCCACCGTGGGATGAGGGGGGCGGGCTGGGGTCCCATGTAGGCGAAGAGCAGCCCGCCGAGCTCCTGGACGGGGTAGCCCGCAATCTTGACCTTCTCCTTGAAGCGCCCGTCTGGGTGGACGGTCTCCTCGAAAGGCTGCTCGATGCACTGGCCGGTCTCGTCCATCATCCAGCCGTGGTACATGCAACGGAGTCCGTTCTCCTCGGGGATGCCGTAGGAGAGGTCGACGCGTCGGTGGGGGCAGAAGCGGTCGATGAGGCCGTAGGTCCCAGACTTGTCCTGATAGAGGACGAGGTCCTCGCCAAGGAGGCGGACGGGCTTGGTGGGTCTGTCGACAAGCTCGCCCGTGGCGGCGATGGGGTGCCAGTAGCGGCGCAGGAGGTCGCCCATGGGCGTGCCGGGGCCGACTTGGGTTAGGCGTTCGTTCTGCTGGGTGGGAATCATGTTGGATTTGCCTCGCTTGTCGTTGGAGTGGTCGTCGCCGTGCTGGATTGGCGCCTTGCGCCCTATAGCCGGTAGAAGCGGCGGGCGTTCTTGTGAAGGATGGCTTCCTTGTCCTCGTCGGTGAGCTGGGCGTTGTCGAGCAGTTCTTGCAGCTCTTCCTTGCAGGAGTCGGTCGTGACCTCGTGGGGGAAGTCGGTGGAGAAGAAGAAGGGCTTGTTGCCGACCTGGCTCACGGCGAAGGCAATCGCTGGTTCCTCGCCCTCGCAGCCGATAAAGAGGCGGTCGTTGTCGATCTGGCGTTGGATGTACTCGTGGACGCTGTCGCCGATCTTCGGGCCCATCATGTCGTCGTCGCGCAGCTGGTACTCCATGTGGGTGGAGTGGGAGCGGTCGAAGCGTTCGAGGCACATGACGAACCAGCCGATGCCTCCTTCGAGGAAGCCGAAATGGACGTTGGGGAAGCGCTCGAAGACGCCGTTGAAGACCATGCCTGCGAGGGCGATGGCCTGCCCCGCTGGGTGTCCGAGGGCGTGGATGGGGGCGTAGACGTTCATGTGGTCGAGGCCGATGCCGCTGTGCGCGCCGCCGTGGACGGCGATGGCGCAGCCGAGGCACTCCGCCTCCTCGTAGACGGGCCAGTAGAGCTTGGAGCCGAGGTGGTCCGGCAGGCCGAAGGAGGGGAGCATAGCGCCGACGAAGCCGAGGTCCTCGACGCATCGGCGGAGCTCCTTGACAGCTTCGGCGGGCTCCTGCATGGGGATGAGGCCGACGCCCTTGAAGCGGGGGTCGCGCTTGACATAGGTGTCGTACAGCCAGTCGTTGTAGGCCTGGGCGGTTGCGATGGCCCAGTCGCGACTGACGATCTTGCCGTAGGAGAGGGCCTGGGTGGGATAGAGGACGGTTGCGTCGATGCCCACTTCGCTGAGGAAGACTTCCCAGCCGTCCGGCCCGACGAACGCGCCCTTGCGGTCCCGGCGTCCGGGCGTCTCGACGAAATGGCCGGCGTGCAGGTGGTCGAGGGGCGGGAAGAGGCTCGAGTTTAGATTGCGGGCGGGGTGGTCGCGGAACTTGGGCGGGAGGAACTCGGCCATCGCCTTGATGTCCTCCATGATGTGTCCATCGCCGTCAACGATGATTTCGAGGTTGGTGGTCATGGCGTGCGCCTTCCTATGGGCAGGTTGGCGGGATTGTAGCACGGGCGTTCGCCCCCTCGGCGGGCCGCTGCTATACGCCTCGGCTGCACTCCCGCGCACCCTGGATTCCCCGCTTTCACGCGCATGACGAATCCATCTGCCTGCGGGGGAACGATGGGCGGTAGGCGTCAGTTGACGCCTGGAAGATCGCCGGGAGTGAGCTCCACGCCGGTGGCTAAGAACGAGTCGTCGACTGTATCCCGCTCGTGGAGGAGGGAAATGGGGACGGCCGGCAGGGTGGTGATGTGCGCGCCGGCCCGAACGCCGAGGCGTATCGAGTAGCGCGCCGCCGCGTCGTTGTCGGGCGCCTCGATGATGCTGACGAAGTCGTAGGGGCCGAGGACGCCGTAGAGGCCGAGGCCTCGCACGTCCTGCACGTGGGTCTCGGATGCGGCCTCGACGATAAAGTCGGCGTCGCGCAGGACAGCCTCTTGGCCCTCCCGCGTGAGGGTCATTAGGAGAATGTAGTTAGGCATAGCCGTCTCCGTCCGCAGGTTAGGAGGATTCTATCGGGATGGGGCTTGCGCGCGCGAGGGGGCGGAACCGTAGACTGGGCCTACGAGCGCGCCGACTCACGGCGAAGAAAGATGGGATGCCTTGCTCTAGAGGAGCAGACCGACAGGGTGTGGCGGCGCCGGACGTTGTCGGTCATGCATAAGATGATTGTCGGAATCGAGGGGTTGTCAACATGAACGTTGCCTCACTGCGCGAGTCCATAGCCTGTATGGAAACGATGACTTACCTCAATGCGGGATGGGCCGGCCCCAGCCCAGCGGGCGTGGTCGATCGGATGCGTGAAGCTGCGGCGCGGGAGAGCGAGGCTGGGCCCGCTGGGCCGGCCGGGCTCGCGTTCGGCGGAGAGATAGAGGAGGAGGCGAGAAGAGAGGCCGCACTACTGTTCAACGTGGACGCGGATGACGTGTTGCTCACACATGGAACGACGGCAGGCGTCAACATCGTCTTGCACGGCCTTGCCTGGGAGCCGGGCGACGTATTGCTGACGACCGACTTGGAGCACCCGGGAATCAAGGCTCCGGCCGGGGTGCTCGAGGAGCGCGGAGTGACCGTCAAACGCATCCTGATTCCACCGGATGCTTCCGTTGAGCAGTGCATGGAGGCAGTGCGGGCTGCCCTGGCTTCTCCAGTCAAAGTCCTAGCGCTCAGTCACATCATGTTTACGACTGGGCTTCGCGTGCCGGCCGAAGAGATCGTGGCAGCGGCCCATGAGGCCGGAGTGCTGGTGTTGCTGGATGGAGCGCAGACGGCGGGCCAGATTGCACTGGACCTGGCTGCGATGGACATCGATTTCTACGCCTCGTCGGGACAGAAGTGGCTGCTGGGGCCGACGGGGAGCGGAGCTCTCTACGTTCGGCCGGACCGAAGAGAGTTGCTTACGCCGCTGTTTACTCGACCCGGCCTCGGTTCGCGCCAAGGTCTCGCAGCATATGCGCTGGCGTCGCAAGGCGTGTCGGCGCGAGCCGGGTACGCTGAAGCAGTCCGCATCAATCGCGAGCTGGGCCCGGAAAGGGTTGAGGAGTACACGAAGGGGTTAGCCGTGATGCTCCGGGCGGGGTTGTCCGAGGTTGCGGGGGTCCGTATCAATGGGCCGGCTGAGGGTGAGACGGCGTGCGCTATCACTGCGATCAGCGTGGAGGGCTGGGACGCGCCGGAGTTCGCCGAGGCGCTTTGGCAAAGGTATCGAGTGGTCGCGCGGCATGTGCAGTACCCAGCGGGTGTACGGCTGTGCACAGCGGCGTTCAATGACGAGCGCGACGTGGAGCGTGCAATCACAACAATAGCGGAGCTAGCCGGCCGATAGCCGAACGGTCTGAGGCCGGTGAAGCGTGAGGCTTATGGGGAGGGGGGGCGTTCCAGCGGGGGGGGGGGGGGGGGGGGGGAATGCGTTCACCGCTAGCCGGCGGCGGCAATCTCATCGGGGATGGGTATCTCGATTCCGTACTCGCTGTCCTTAGCTTCGATTGACAGACGGCACGACCCTGGAGGAAAGCGCAGTGTCAGGCGGTAAGCAGCGATTTGGTAGGTGTCCTCGTGGAGGACCAAGGAGATGGCCTTTACGAGACCGCTCGTTATAGTCGACTCGATTGGTGCAGCCGTTACCCTAATATGCCCATTGGCGCGTTCAGCAACCTTGAGAGTATCCGCATCGGCGAAGAGCAGGATGGGGGTGAGTGCCGCGAACGGGCTCGTATACCTGTGATTCCAAGCCGTAGCGGCAAAGATGTCGCGGAACTCGATCTTCTCCCATTGACCTCTCGATTCGCTCCAATAGTTGGACCCCCCGACTATCAAGTAGTGGTTGGCGTCGTCTCGGAGGCGCGTCAATCCCGAACGGCTTTCCCCGATGGCGCCTATTTCGTAGTCTGCCCACCCGAACTCGGGATGGCCGCAGCTGTCCCCGTACCATCTCCCTCTCAGGCTGAAGCGGGCCGACCCTGCCTCCTGCAATGCTGCAACTGCGCGTCGAACCATCTCATAGGCGTTGGGGCTCTGGGCGTCGAGGAGCTCGTCATCGAGGACGATGAGCTCCTCAACCTCGCGCATAGTCATATTCGGCCTAATCAGAGGATGCTGGTGGAGCCGAATCAGAGCCCTGTCAACGATGCTCAGTCTTCCTTTTCCTCCCATAAGGGCGTCCAGAGTATGCCGGTGCCCTATCGGGACCATCACGTGTAGCAACTCGTGATAGATATCCCCCTTCACGGACTCATAGATGTCCCGAAGGTCGCCCCGATGCCAAACGCCTATCCTGCCATGTTTGACGACCCCAGCGTCTATTGACCAGTCGGCGCAGCCGTTTGCATTTGCGCAAACCTCGCCCCACCCAAGCTCAAAAGATGTGGAACGTGGGACTCCTACGTACGCTTCCACATCGGCTTCTTCCTTCGATCCGACCAGCTCAAATCTGAGACGCAGGAGTGACGGTGTCTCCTTCAGGAGGGTGTTCAGTACGCTGAGGTAGTCCGAATCTCCAGTTGTCCATACCCGCACCGGCCTGTTCAGGCTCCATTTCTGGACTGTCTGAGATATCCATCCGCCGCATCCTTCCAGCCTTTCGTCATCACGCGGACGGTCTGGGCGATCGCTAAAGCATTCCCAGATGTATCGGTCGACGCCGAGGATGCGCTCTGGCACGTTGAAGGCGTTGGACTCCGCCGCGCCATCGGGGAGGGCGGCGTGCAGGTCCACGCCCATCGGGACGCGCAGGCGCGTCACGCGCTCCGCGGGGCCGAACCCATCCTGCAGCGTTAAGCTGTCAACGGCGCCCCCGCATTTGCTGATGGCTTCTCCTCCGTCCCGATGGCAGGTCACTGCGATGGTTAGGGCGTCCTCGATGGGACGGTAGCCGTCGCTGCTGAGCGAAAAGGACAGTTCCACCTCAGCCGTGCCGTCCGACCAGTAGCCGAGCACGTCTGCGGTTGCGTCGAGCATGAGCGCGACCGCCGGCTTGTCCGGCACGAGGATGGCGTCGTGGATGGCGTTGCGTTCGCCCCAGCGATAGCCGTTATCCGGCGCTCCGGCGTAGACGGTCACGAGCGTTCCCCCTTGTGGCAGGACGAGCGTGAGAGCGGCGTTGATGCTGCCGCCCACGGGTAGGGAGCCGAGCGTTGTGGAGGTGGAGCAGGCGGGAGGAGCGCTGCCGCAGAGCGCGCCAACCGTCAGGGAGCCGCTAGGGGAGACGCCCTCATTCGTTACGCGCAACGGGATCTCCACGATGCCGTCGCCGTCGTGCTCGTAGCCCGTGATGCGCGCCGTCTCGACCGAGAGAGTGAGGTCTACGTATTCCACCTCTACTGCGGCTTTGGCCGCGTTGTCGTCCGTCGCGGCTTCGAGGCTGGAGGTCTCGGCGGAGAGTGTGAGGTCGTATGCGCCGGTGGGGATTGGGAGGAGAAGGGTTGTGGTCTCGCTCGCGCCCGGAGGGACGCGCTCGATGGCGGCGACGCGCTCGGCGCGCCCATCAACACCGTCGTCATCGCCGGGCCGGGCCGTCCACGTCGCGCTGACGGCGACATTCTCCGCTGCGAGGCCGCCTGCGTTGGTTACGCGCGCCTGGAACGCCATGGAGCCGTCTCCAGCGACGGCGTAATCGACCAATTCGAGCGTGAGGTCGGTTGCGAGCACGCTCACGGTCGCCGTGTGCTCCGCTCCGCCTACGCTGAACGTAATGCTGTGCTCGCCCGGTTCACGCGGCTGTGCGATGGCGAGGGTCGCCGTTTCGCCGCTCGCCAAGCGGCTGATGGAGCCGTCGTCCCGGGACCCGCCTCCGCTAGTTACGATGAGGACCGGGATGTCCTGGCCTGCCGCCTCGCCGGTGTTCGTGACCGTAAGCGAGAGCTCAGTGTGCACGTAGCCATCGCCTGCGCCGGTGAACGAGACGCCGTTGTAGGCGATGCGGTAGGAGGCCGACAGAGGCGTCGGCGTAGGCGTGGGAGTGGGGGACGGGGTAGGCGTAGGTGACGGTGTGGCAGTAGGAGATGGCGTCGGAGTGGGGATGGGTGAAGGCGTTGGCGTAGGGGTTGGAGAAGGCGTTGGTGTTGGGATGGGGGGCGGCGTCGGCGTGGGGGTGGGAGACGGCGTTGGCGTTGGGATGGGGGACGGCGTTGGTGTGGATGGTCCGACAGACTCACCGCCGACCTCCGGCTCACCGCGAACCTCCGCGGGCGTCGGTGAGGGCGTCGGGTCGGGGCTGCACGCCGTCAGCGCAGCGGCGGCGACGCACGCGCACGCGGCCAGCGTCATGGCCCTGAGGGGTGGGCGCGCCTCACGCGAGGCCGAGCTCTCTTTCGGTTTCGGTGAGGGCGCGGTCAAAGATGCCGACCATGTCGTCGATGTCCGACTCGGTTACGGTGAGGGGCGGAGCGAAGAAGACCTGGCGAGTCGCGCGGGTGTAGAGGCCGCTGTCGTTCAGCTTCTGGTTGAGGAGCTTGGTCGCGCCGGGGAGGTCATTCAGGAGCTCTTTGGTGTCCTTGTCGGAGACGAGCTCGACGGCGCACATGAGGCCGAGGCCGCGCACGTCGCCGACAGTTGGGTGTCCGTAGAGGCCTTCGAGGTCTTGGAGAAGACGCTTGCCCATGCGCTCGGAGTTCCCGATGAGGTCTTCGCGCTCCATGATGCTCACGTTTGCGAGTCCGGCTGCGCCGCCTGCGGGATGGCCGCCGTAGGTGATGCCGTGGCGGTAGGTCTTCTCGGGGCCGCCCTTGAACTCCTCGAAGACGGCGTTGCGAACGACGCAAGCGCCGACGGGGAAGTAGCCGCTGGTGATGCCCTTGGCCATGGTCATCATATCCGGCATGACGCCCCAGTGCTCCATGGCGAACCACTTGCCGGTGCGCCCCCATCCGGTGATGACCTCGTCGGCGATGAGGAGGACGCCGTGCTGGTCGCAGATGTCGCGGAGCATGGGCCAGTACTCGTCGCCGGGGATGGCGACTCCGGCGGAGAAAGAGACGGGCTCGGCGATGACGGCGGCGATGGTCTCGGGACCCTCCTCGATGATGATGTCCTCGACGGCCTGGGCGCACTGGACCGTGAACTCAGACAGGGATAGGGACTGGTCCTCGCGGCGGTAGAAGGCGGGTTGGGGGGCGACGCGGAAATTGTCGGGCAGAATCTCGGCGTAGCCGGGGCGGTCCAGATTACCGGAGGTCGAGACGCTCAGGGCCCCGCGCGTGGTGCCGTGGTAGGAGCCGTCGCGTCCGATGAACTTGCGCCTGCCGGGCTCGCCGCGGTTGTAGTGGTAGCGGTAGGCGATCTTCAACGCCGTCTCGACGGCCTCGGAGCCGCCACTGGTGAAGTGAACGCGGTTGAGGTCGCCCGGAGTAAGCGACGCGACCTTTTCGGCGAACCGGATGACCGGCTCGGCGCCGTACTTGAAGGTGTCGGCGTAGTGGAGCGCGCCGAGCTGCGCTGCGATGGCGTCGACGATTTCCTTACGTCCGTGGCCAACGTTCACGAGCATGAGGCCGGCAACGCCGTCGTAGCCCCAGTTGCCTTCGGAGTCCTTGATGCGGACGCCGTCGCCCTCGGTCATGACGGTCACGCCGTCCTCGGCGAGCTCGCTCCAGTCCTGAGTGGGCATCCAGAGATGGGCGAGGGCTGCTTCCTGGAGGCTGTCGCGGCGCTGCATGGCGTAACTCCTTATCGCGTGGCGCTGCTATCGATTGGTGATCGTTGGGCGTCCAAGCTGAGGCCAGCTGGCCGGCGCGCCGGCCTTCTCCAGACGCTCGGCTATGGGCAGGCTCTCGTCCCACAGCGCGGCGACGATGCGCCTTCCGTTGACGTCGTTAGCCTCGTCCGAGGCGAGCCAGACGGCGGGCGCGCGCATCACGTCCGGCTGAACGAGAGCGTTACGGTCGAAGGCGAGGGTTTCGGGGAGGAAGTTGGTGTTCGTGGCGCCGCCAGGCACGAGGACGTTAGCGGTGACGCCGCTACCCGTGAGATCTTGGGCCATGGAGGCGATCATCGCTTCGTGAGCGGCTTTCGACGGACCGTATGGCAGGTTGCCGCCGCGAATCATGGTGTCCAAGCTGGTGGTCACGCCGATGATGCGTCCCCAGCCCTGTTCCCGGAAGCGGCCGGCGGCGGGGAGGGACATCATGAACGAGCCATTCGCATTGATGGTGAAGACGCGGACCCACTCCTCGGGCGTCAGCTCCCAGAATGGGCCGTCGCCGGTAGGCCCGCTGCCGTAGCTCCGGACTCCTGCGTTGTTCACGAGGATGTGCAGGCCGCCGAAGCCGTCGATGGTCTCGCGCACGGCCCGCTGGGCGTCGTCCCAACTGCTGATGCTGCCGACGACGGCGATGGCCGCATCGTCGCCGCCAACCTCGCGGGCGTCGTTCACGCTGCGTCCGAGGGCGCCGTCGTCGATGTCCATCATCGCGACCCTGGCTCCGGCCTCGACCATAGCTAGGGCCATCTCGCGTCCCATTCCGATGGGGCTTCCCGCGCCGGTAACGAGGGCGATTTTACCTTCGAGCGTCTTGACGGCCACGAGCCGAGCCCTCCACGGCGCCCGTGCCGGGCGCACGCCGGAGCCTATCATCGAACGGGGCGGGCCGGAATGTGGGGGTTAGAGCGCGCACCGGCTACTCGAATACACCCTCATCCACGAGGGCGCGGTACTCGTCGGGGGGCATGCCGAGGATTTCGCGCATGATTTGCTCGGTGTGCTCGCCTAGGAGGGGGGAGGGGCGGTACTCGGGCCGCGCTTCCGAAAGGGCGAAGCAGTTGGCGTCCGAGGCGTAGCGGCCCATGTCGGCATGGTCCATGAAGACGAAGTGGCCTCGGCTTTGGTGCTGAGGGTCGGTGAAGAGGTCGCGGGAGTCGCGGACGGCGCCGGCAGGGACTCCCGCAGCCTGGCAGCGGCGCATGACTTCGTCGGGGGAGAGGGCGGACGTCCACGACTCAATCGCGTCGTCGAGCTCGGCCTCGCGCGCTTTGCGGCCTTCGAAGCGGGCGAACTGGGGGTCGGCGCCGAGGGCGGGACGGCCAATGAGGCCAGCGAGTGCTTGCCACTGCGCGTCGTTCTCGCAGGCGATGGCGCACCAACGGTCGTCGCCCGCGCATCGGTATATGGCGTGGGGGGCCATCGTAGAGTCACGGTTGCCGTCGCGTTGCTGGACTCGTTGGTTGGCGGTGTAGTCGAGAATGGGAGGGCCGGCGAAGTAGAGGGCCGCCTCCAACTGGGAGAGGTCGAGGTGCTGGCCTCGCCCCGTGCGCCGCTTGTGATCGAGCGCGGCGGCGACGGCGGAGAAGGCGATGTGAGGGATGAGGAAGTCAGTGTAGGCGCCGTAAGGGCTGACGGGCACCCGGTCGGGCCAGCCGGTGAAGTTGGTGTGACCGGAGAGGGCGGTGAGCACCGGCCCGAAGCCAGGTTGAGAGTCGTGGGGGCCGCCGCGCCCGAGCATGGACGCGCTGAACATCACGACGCCCGGATTCCCTTTGCTAATCTCATCGTAGCCGAGGCCCCACTTCTCCATGGTGCCTGGCGTGAAGTTTTCGGTGACGACGTCCGCCCACTCCGTGGCGAGGCGGAAGGCCAGCTTCCGAGCCCGCTCGTCGGCCATGTTCAGGCCGAGGCCAAGCTTGCCGCTGTTGTAGTTCGCCCAGTAGCCGCTGCGGTTGAGGCCGGGCTTGCCTTCGGCGAAGGGCAAGCCGTGGCGGATGACGTCCGGGCGCAGCGAGGACTCGACTCGCAGCACCGTCGCGCCGAAGTCGCTGAAATAGCGGGTAGTCATCGGCCCAATGACGACCCAACAGAAGTCCAGGACCCGCAGGCCCTCGAAGGGTCCGCTCATGCGGCCACTCCTGACGCTCGCAGGGCGCGAATCTCGTTCGGCGACGTCCGCCGGCGCCGGCAAGCCGGCGGCGGCGAGCGCCTCGTCGGTATGCTCGCCAAGCCGGGGCGCGCGGCGCAGTTCGATGGGCCGCTCGCTAGACCTGATCCACGGGCCAAGGTTCGTCAGCGCGCCGCCGTCCGGCGCCTCCGTCTCGCGGAAGAAGCCGCGGGCCGCGAGCTGGGGGTACGAGCAGATGTCCGCGGGGTCGTTCACGGGGAAGAGGAGCACGCGGCGCGCGATGGCTTGCTCGGATAGGTAGCGTTTCGTCCGGGGCTTGAAGAAGGCTTCGAGGGTGACGCTCATGGCGTCGAGGACTTCGTCCGGGAGCTGGCCGAAGCCGTAGGCCCCGAAGTCCGTGTCGCGCAGAAGGGGATGGCCTTCGCCCTCCTCATCCATCCATGAGCTTAGGGACGCCATCGCGCGTCCGCCGGTCGCGCCGCCGGGCTGGATGTAGTTCACGTAGCCGTCGGCGCACTCGAAGTTCACCCTGAGCGCGCGGCCGTTGCCGATGGGGCGGAAGGGCCCCGAGCGCTGGAGGATGATCTGGTTCATGTCCCAGAACTGGGGGGCGTGGGAGAGGGTGCGAGTCAGGGCCTGCTGGCATGAGACGTCGACGCGCTGGCCACGGCCCGTGCGGAGGCGGTCCGCATGCGCGACCATGGAGCCCGCCGCGCCCGCAGCGGCGCCGAGCGTCCAGAACTGGGGCACACTGACGCGCAGGGGAGGCCGGTCCGCGTCGCCGGTGAGGTAGGCGAACCCGCTCAGCGCCGAGCCGGTCAGATCGGTGGCGAGGAAATCTCGGTAGGGTCCGTCCTGACCAAAGGGCGTAATGGAGACGTAGATCAGCCGTGGATTGAGGCGGCGGAGGTCGTCGAAGCCGAGTCCGATGGCGTCGAGGTAGCCTGGCCTGAACGATTCGACGAGGAAGTCGGCGGTCGCGACGAGCCGGAGCACCGCAGCCCTTCCTGCAGGCTGCTCAATGTCGAGCGCGGCGCTCTTCTTATTGGCAGCGTAGAGCTGCCAATAGAGGCTGTTCTCGATGCCCGGCTCGTCTTTGTAGAACGGGCCGACGCGCCTGGCGGGGTCTCCGGCGGGAGGCTCAATCTTGATGACCTCCGCGCCGAGGTCGGCGAGCACTCTTCCGCAGAATATGCCCCGCTCGTCGGCGAGGTCGATGACGCGATAGGGAGAGAGCAAGTGAGGCGTCCCCCGGCTAGAGGTCGAGGGCCTTGGCGATCTGACGCCGGTGGGATCGGGGGCTGCCGAGATGGCCGTAGAGCGTGCGCGACATCTTGGTGTGGAGCGTGAGGCCGTACTCGCGCACAATCCCGACGCCCGCGTGAACGTCGTGGGCGGCGTTGCAGGCGAGGTAATACCCCTCGCTCGCCAGAGCGGCGGCCATGTGGACACTCGCCTCGGCCGTCCGGCCGGTGTCGAGCTTCCAGAGGGCTTCGTTGGTAGCCCACCGGGCGGCGTCGAGATGGTTGATGATGTCGATGATGTGGTCCTGCACGCGCTGGAAGCGGCCAATGGGCTGCTGGAACTGGCGGCGCGTTTGGCTGTAGGCGAGGCACATCTCGAAGACGCGGTCGAGCCCGCCCACCTGGTAGGCGCTGAGCACGGCGGTGGCCTGAAGCAAGGCGCGGTCGAAAGCACGCGAGCCGTCGGAACCGCCATCGAGCACGGCGTGGTCGTCGACGGGAACGTTGTCAAGCCGTAGCTCGCCTAGGCCGGTCGCCATGCCGGAAACGGTCCTCGCGGAGACGCCAGGCGCGTCGGCCGGGATGATCGCGAGGCCGACGCCAGGGCCGTCACTCGTTCTGGCCGCGACTAAGAAGTGGGTTGCGGTATCGGCGTCCAACACGTTCAGACTCACGCCGCTGAGCTTACCGTCGACGGCGTCGAAATCGACGAGGGCGGTATCCCAGCCGCAGCCGGGGCCGGTGATTGCAGCAACAAACGTCTCCCTGCCTTCAGCGATTGCCGGCAGGTGGGCCGCCTTCTGCTCGTCGCTGCCCCCTTCCAAGAGCGCGAGCGCGGTGAGCACCCCGGACGAGAAGGCGGGACCAGGCACGGGGCCCTTGCCCAGTTCTTCGAATACGACGCCGGCGTCGGAGAACGTCCCGCCAACTCCTCCGTACTCCTCGGGTATGAGGCTCCCGAGGAGGCCGGTGGATGCGATAGCGCTCCAACGGGAGCCGACGTTGTCCGCGCCCGCATCGAACGCGGCGAGCACGTTCTTGGGGAGGTCGCGACGCAGTAGGTCCTGGACGGTGGCCTGCAGCATGCGCTGTTGCTCGTTTAGGAGGAGGTCCATCGCCGTTAGCGGAGCTTTCCCGGTTCTTCGCGGGCGTCGCGGCCGATGCCCAGGCGGCGCGCGATGATGACGCGCTGAATCTCGGCGGTGCCGCCGGGGTGCTGGTCGACGATCGATGCGCGCTGGTGCGCCTCGATATGGCCGTCCGCTACCGCCCACTCGTCGGGCTCGGCGACCAGCGCCTGCGGCCCCATGATGTCGAGCACAGCGCGGGCTTTCGTGAGCTGGCCGCGCTTCTGGTAAAGGTAGGCTTGGGGCCCCTCGTAGGTGAGCTGCTTGCCCTGGCCCCGCCAGGCGTAGTTTCTGAAATGCAGCAGCCGCGTGACCTCCGAGTCGATGTAGAAGTCGACGAGACGGTCCTGCACGTCCGGGTCGTCCGCGAGGCGCACGCCCCCGCGCTTCGTCGTCCGCGCGTACTCGAATATGCGCTCGGTCAGCGGGTCCTCGCGCACTGCGCTGCGCAGCAACCCGTGCTCGATTTCGAGGTGCGTTCCGGCGACCTTCCAGCCGTTGTTCTCGCCGCCGATGAGGTTGAAGGCGGGCACGCGGACGTTGTCGAAGAAGATGGTGTTCTTCACGCCGCTGGCGGCGCCGCGCTCGCCGCCCACGAAGAGCAGGTCCATCGGCTCGACGGTGATTCCGGGCAAGTCCATGGGAATCATGAGCCAGCCGAGGTTGTTGTGGCGATCGCCGCTGGGATCCGTGACTACGATTGTCCACGAGTATTCCGCGCCATGGTTGCTTCCCACGAATATCTTCGTGCCGTTGACGACGTACTCGTCGCCGTCGCGGGCGGCGGTGGTCTTGACGCTGGCGAGGTCGGAGCCGGACTCGGGCTCGGTGAGCAGCTGCCAGGTTCGTACCTCGCCACGCAGAATCCTGGGGAGGAAGTGGGCCTTCTGGTCGTCGTCGCCCCAAACGAGGATGGCCATGGAGCCGAGCTTGCCGCCGGTGTCGTAGTAGGGGGGCAACGGCAGGTTGTAGGCGTCGAGCTCTTCCTCCAGAATCATGGCCAGTTCCATGGAAAGGCCGCCCCCGCCGCACTCGGCGGGCATGGCGGGGTAGAGCCAACCCTTGGCGCCGAGCCTGCGTCCGAAATCGCGCTGCTGCTCGTACTCGGAGCGCGTCAGCTTGGCGGGGTCGGCGTGGTCGGGTATGCGAGGGACGTTGGCTTCGAGCCAGGACTTGACCTCCTTGCGGAAGGTCTCCTGCTCAGGCGTCCATGCGAGTTCGAAGTCCATGGTGGCGGATGTTACCGGATAGCGGGGCGCCGTGCGTGAGGGTAGCGTGGCCTCCCGGCTTCGCTCACAACGTGATTTTCTTGTACAGCTGGGGGAGGCGGCGGGGGAGCTCGAGGATGTCGGGGAGGACTTCGTAGTTCAGGTCGCCGGTCATGGTGCGGAGGTAGTCGTGGCCGTTACGGTCGACGGTGAGGCAGAAGGGCGTGATGTCGTACTTGCGGGCCTCCATCAGCGCCATGCGGGTGTCCTGGACCGCGTATTCCTTCTCGACGCCCTCGCGAGAGTACCCGCGGTCTTGGGGACGGCCGTCGCTGATGACGAACATGAATTTCGTCTTGGCGTCGATAGCAGCGAGCTTGGTCGTCGCGTGGCGGATGGCGGGGCCCATGCGGGTAGCGTGGAGGGGGGCGACTTTGTCGAGGCGGCGCTTCACGCGGTCGGTGAGGTGCTCCTCGACCTCCTTGATGACGTAGAACTCGACATTCTCGCGGCCGAAGCCGGAGAAGCCGTAGACGCCGTAGCGGTCGCCGATAGTCTCCAAAGCGTTCATGAGGAGGACCATCGACTCCTTCTCCACGTCGATGATGCGCTTGTAGGGGCGTCGGGCCGTCTCGCCGCGGCGGGCGCGCAGCCAGGCGGTGTAGGCGACGGGATCGCCCGGCGCGTTCCAGTCGGCGTCTCTGGAGCTTTCCTCCACGGCCTCGGCGGTCGACGCGCTCATATCGAGGAGAAAGACGACGCCGACATCGCGCTCGTCCTTGTTGCGGCGCCAGTAGATGCGCTCGTCCGGGGTCATGCGGTTTCGGAGGTCGATCAGCGCTTCGATGCCGGCGTCGATGTCGATGTCCTCGCCCTCCGGAAGACGCTTGACCTTGCGGTACATCTCCGGTCGGACCGATTCGAACTGGCGCTTGATTTGGTCCACGAGTCCGGCGTAGGAGTGCAAGGTATCGGCGTAGAACCCGGGCTCGCCTGCCACGGCGATGCGCTCCTGCACAATGCACCAGCGGGGGCGGTAATCATTGGCCCGGAAGTCCCATTCGTCGTAGGCATAGGAGCGGGGCTCGCGTGGTTCGAGCGGGCCGCCGTCCTCATCAACGTGGGGGATCTGGTTGTAGCCGGAACCCGCGGGGTTCTGGGGGGCGTCCGCGCCCATCTCCTTCATCATGTTCGCGGCGACGGTCGTTACTTCGGCGTCGTCGCCTAAGTCGACTTCCGTCGAGTCTCGCAGGGCCTGTTCGAGCTCGGCCTGCGAGATGCCCTGAGCGCCCTCGGCGCCTTCGTCGTCGCCAGGTTCCGCTTGACCGCGCATCTGTGCGAGGAGCTGGACCATCTCCGGCTTGAAGTCTCCCCGGTACTCGACGTCCTCGGGGGACTCGTAGTCGTCGCCGGCGGCCTCTTCCTCCATCTGTTCGGCCTCGGCGCGCAGGCGGTCGATGATTTCCTGGAGCTCAGGCTCTTCGTACCGGGCGCGGGTGAGGTCGACCTCTTCCCAATCGTCGAGGGGCACGAGCTCGTTTGGCACGTGGGAGAGGGCGTAGTACATCCGCAGCGCCGCTTCCGAGGAGTCTTCGACGCTGGTGTCGCGGTTCTGGACGGTCTTGAGGAGTCCCGCGAGCTGCTCGGCGTGCCGGACGTATTTCGTGGGCACGCGGGCGTTCGACGTCTGATACAGGCTGAGACGGATGAGCATCTCGACCAGCGACTGCTGGGCCGGCATCATCTCGATTGGCCCGCGGTTCGCGAGGGCCTCGCTCTGCACCTGGGAGTAGTCTTGAGCTAGGCCGCGGTACTGGGTCGTCAACTGGTGGTCGACGCGGGCGTCCTCGACGATCGAGAAGACGTCGGCGGCCATGGCGCGTACAGGAAACAGGTCGAAGAAGGAGGCTATGTCTGTAGAGCCGGGCTCCGCGTTGAGGGCCTCGGCCAGCCCTTCGCGGTAGTCGCTGAAGCTGTTAGAGGGCGCGTGGAAGTCGAACTTGAAGCTCTCGAACTCCAAGTGTCCCACCTGGTGAGTTGTGACGACCTTCAGCCAGGCGAAGTTTCCTTTCTTGGTGTCGCGTAGGTCCACCATTGCCGGGAGGAATACGCTCTTGCCGTCCGTGGTGGCGAGCTCGACGGAAACCCAGCCGATGTTCCGGTGGGTGATGTCGTCCGCAGGTTGGAGCTCGACTTCGGTCCCGGCCAGGGCATTGGCGTACATGCGGAGCAGGCCATGGACCTTCTCCAGCTCAATGCTGGAAGACAGCTGGTCGATGAGGGTTTCCGCGCGGGCGGACTCCAGCTTGAAGTAGGCGACTCCGCCGTCGGGATTATCACGCAGGTACTCGACGCCACGGCCGAACCAGGTGTCGAGCTGGGCAGGGCTGATGCGATCAAGGACCTGGGGAGCAGTGCGGAGGAAGGCGCTGACTGCCTCGGCCGACGTATCGGCAAGGTCTTCCGCGCGCTCCAAGACGATCATCTGCTGGTCTTGGGGGAGTCTCGCGAGGGACTGGGCGCTCTCCACCATGAAACTCGACACGTTGCCGAGTCCCTGGCGGGCGAGCCTCTCCGCTAGTGCGAAGTAGCGGGGCCGGAGGCGACGGTCCAAGCTGGCGCCGACGCGGGTGGCCGCTTCGAACGAGCCGCGCACCTCGCGCCAGCTCGTCTCCGCGAGCACCGTCGCCAGCGATATCAGCTCCTCGCGCTCGCTGACGGCAGGGAGCACCCGCTGTCCGAGGACGAGGGCCTCAGCCGCGAGGTCGTAGGAGCGGTTCGCCAGGGTCTGCACGAGCGAGACGAACAGCTGCATCTCATGGAAGCTGACTTGCTGGACGAGGTCGTCGCTGACGTCGAAGAACCGGGCTGCGAGGCTGGACGACTTCCATGTGCCCTTCGACAGCCCGCGTCCCAGCGCGGCCCACCCTGCGATGTGCCTCGGCGCTAGCGTCGGAAGGACCCGCGGGCTCGCGCGGAAGTAGGACGCCGCTATGACCGGCGCGTCGACAGTAAGCTCGATGCCGCTCTCGACCCAGCGCTCCAGTTGTGGAAAACCGATGACCTGCACGACGGCCGGCGACGCCTTGAAGTACTCGGCTGCGGCCTCCCAAGCGCGGGGGCCCTGCTGAGCGATGCGGACGCCCTCCTGCGCCCAGCGAAGGGCTGGCGCGGGACCGACGACGGCGGCCACGGACTCGACCGCAGCCTCATAGGCGGATATGAGCGCCGAGGGGTGCTTTTTCATCTCTTCGATGACGTTGTCGTGCTCGTTGGTCACACCCGCTCCTTGTCGCCACGCAGGCCGTTAGCTCGCGTTAGTCCCTGCGCAATCTCCACCAACTGAGTGAGTATCCAAGCGGTTGCTCCGAACACTAAGTGTTCGTTGTGAGCATATGCGACTCGCTCGACAAGCTGGCCGCCGGGGCCCAACCGGGCCTCACGCCGGACCGCGGACTCGCTCAAGAGATAAGTTAGGGGTATCTCGATAACCTCTGCGACTTCCCCTTCATCCACCGTGTACGCGTAAGGGTGAGGAACAACGCCAACGGACGGCCAGACGATGTAGTTCGTACGCGTCATGATGGGGTCCAGCGGGCCGAGCACGTCCACGTCGCCTGGACTGATCCCCATCTCCTCCCAGGTCTCGCGGAGGGCGCAGGCGAGCATGTCCCGATCGGCCGGTTCCAGCTTTCCGCCGGGAAAGGCAATCTCGCCTTGATGGAGCCCGACGTGCTGCGAGCGGACGTTCAGGATCACGTGCCAATCGCCGTCGTGATACTGGAGTGGAACGAGGACGGCCGCCGGGCGGGCTCCGTCGACGGGGTCGAACGAGGGCTCCCGGCCTGCCAAGGCTTGCCGGATGGCCTCGATCAACGCGGACGCCTCCGCTGGGATAGTGGTGGTCTGCAACAGGTCGTTCCCTAGGGGAAGATCGAGGTAACGATCTCCATCACGCTTGCCTGGATGTCGTGGTCGTCGGTGAGGCCCCACACCACGGCAACCTCGCAGGACCGCCGGGGCGATATGCCTTGCTCCATGAGCTTGCCGGCGTAGATGAGCAGGCGCGTGCTGACGCCTTCCTGCAGACCTTGACCTACGAGATTACGAATCTTCTCGCCGAGTAGGGCGAGCTGCTGCGCAGTCACCCGGTCCACGCCGCTCTCGTGCTCGATGATGGGGCCTTCCAAGTCCCTAGGTGGGAAGTCGAACTCGATAGCTACAAACCGCTGGCGGGTCGAGTGCTTCAGGTCCTTCAGGGCGCTCTGGTAGCCTGGGTTGTAGGAGATGACGAGGAGGAAGTTCGGGTGAGCTCCCAAGACCTCGCCGATCTTCTCAATGTGCAGCAGTCGACGGTGGTCGGATAGCGGGTGGATGAGGACGGTGGTGTCCTTCCGCGCTTCGACGACCTCGTCCAGGTAGCAGATGCCGCCGTGCTTGACCGCCCGCGTGAGGGGCCCGTCGATCCAGCGGGTGCCGTCCGGCTCCAGGAGGTAGCGTCCGACGAGGTCGCTGGCAGTGAGGTCTTCGTGGCAGGCGACCGTGACCAGCGGGGATACCTGATGCCCCCGGCCATCGCGTTTCCGGGCGTCGTTCAGGCTCCAGGACATGTATTCGACGAACCGGGTCTTGCCTGAGCCGGTGGGTCCCTTGAGGAGGATAGGGACGCGCTGGGCGTACGCCGCCTCGAAGATGTCGACTTCGTCGGCGACAGGCAGGTAGAACGGCTCCTCCTCGATGAAGTATTCCTCAATGCTGTGTTGCTGATAAAGCTGGCTAGTCTGCTCTGCCATGGATTGCACTGCCCTTAGATAAGATTCTCTCTTCCCACAACTGCCGTATGCGATTACCGAGGTCGTCGAGCGAGCCTGAGTTGTCGATGAGCGCGTCCGCCCTTGCGAGGAGGAGCTCGGTCTGCCCCTGGGCCTCGAGCCTGCGCTGTATGTCGTCCGGCGACAGCCCGCGGCCCCTTAGCTGTTCGACGATGGCGACAGGCGATGCGGACACCGCCCATACTTCGTCCGTCAGGTCGTCCCAGCCCGCCTGGTAGAGGAGCGCGGCGTCGAGAACGACGACGCCTTGTCCTGAGTCGCGGTGCTCCCCGATAGCCTGGCTAACCCTTTGACGGATGAGGGGATGGATGGCGGCGTTCAGCCAGGCAAGGGCCTGGGGCTTTGCGAAAACGAGAGCGCCAAGCCGCGCGCGGTCGACTCCGCCGTCGTCGTCTAGGATTTCGCTACTGAAGATCTCGACGATCCGCCTCCAGCCGATGGAGCCCTTTGCGTAAGCCCGGTGTCCCTCGGCGTCGGCATCGATGACAGCTGCGCCTAGTCCTGCAAGGACGTTGGCTGCTTCAGTCTTGCCTGTGCCGATTCCTCCCGTAAGACCAATGACCCGCACAGCAACCCCAAGTTCCGCTTTTGCGTCACGGCCTTGGCGGTCACGGCGCAATAGCTCAGTCTAGCATGCGGCGGGAGGGCGTACCACAGGCTGACTAGGCCCCTGTAGAATTGCCTTGGATGTCGGACCTTCCAGACCCAATACCCGTTCCCCCTAGCGGGGCTGAGCTGCGCGAGCGCTCCATCGAGCTCTTGGAGTTCCCGAAAGTCCGCGAGGCGCTCGCGGAGCATACCCGGTCTCCTATGTCGCGGGAGCAAGCGCTCGGCTTGAGGCCGTCGTACAACGCGGCGGCGGTCGCCGATCTCCAGCAGGAGACGGCGGAGGCCGCGCGGCTGGTTGACGGCGGCGCCGATCTGACGCTCTCTCGTGACCCACGGCCGCTTCTCGAACGAGCTGCAATGCACGGCGTGCTGGCGGGGGACGAGCTGATCGCCGTCGCAGACGCCCTCGATCTGGTCAGGAAAGCGAAGGCGCTGGGAGGGTCGGAGCGGGGTAAGACGCCGCTGCTGCGCAACCTCACGCGGAACATTGCCGACCTGCGTCCGCTCGAACGCGAGATCCGGGGAAAGCTCACGCCCTTCGGCGAGCTGAAGGACGACGCCACCCCCATGCTGCGCCAGTTCCGGCGCGAGAGCCGCGACGCCTACCAGTCGGCGTCCAGCAGCATCCAGGCCGTCATGGACACGGACGCCGCCGCGGAAGCGCTCCAAGACCGGCTTTTCACCGTGCGTGGAGACCGCCTCGTGCTGCCGATCAAGGCCGACTTCAAGGGCAAGATCCCCGGCATCGTCCACGGGGTCTCGGACTCCGGGGCCACCCTCTTCATCGAGCCGCTGGCCAACGTGTCCAAGACGAACCGCTGGCGCGAGGCGGCAGCGGCGGAGCAGGAGGCGGAGGTCCGCATCCTGCGGCAGCTGTCGGCGAGCGTGTCGCGCCGGGCCGTCGAGGCCTCACGGGCCCTGGAAATCACCGCGCGTCTGGACGCGGCGCTCGCGAAGGCGCGGTACGCCAAGACCTACAACGGCGTGACGCTGTCGGAGCACGCGGACCACGTTGACCTCGTCGAGGGCCGCCATCCCCTGCTGGGGTCCGCCGCTGTGCCGGTGACGCTCGCGCTGCGGCCGCCGGTAAGCGTGCTGATCGTGACCGGGCCCAACACCGGCGGCAAGACCGTGGCGCTGAAGACGCTCGGCCTGATGGCGCTGATGCGACAGAGCGGCATGATGCCGCCGTGCGATCCCGCCACCAAGCTCCCGCTCTTCGATGGAGTGTACGCCGACATCGGTGATCAGCAGAGCATCGAGCGCGCGGTCTCATCGTTCGGCTCGCACGTTACGGCGATTGCCGGCGTCCTGGCCCACGCGACGCCGAACTCGCTGGTGTTACTGGACGAGCTTGGCGCGTCGACCGACCCCGCGGAGGGCTCGGCGCTGGCTAAGGCGGTCGTCGCACGTCTCGTAGAGAGGGGGGCGCCGACGGTCGTAACGACGCACCATCGTTCGCTGGCCGGGTTCGCTGACGAGCAGGAAGGGGTCGAGAACGCAAGTGTCGAGCTCCATCCTGTGACGCTGAGGCCCACCTACAAGCTGACGATGGGCCTGCCGGGCCGCAGCTACGCGATGGACATCGCCGCGCGCATCGGGCTGGATGCAGGGGTCATCGAGACGGCGCACCGCTATCTCGACCCGCGCGACCGCGAGGTGGAGAATCTCCTCGCGAGCATTCAGCAGGAGCGGTATAGCGCCCGCGAGAAGCTTGATGAGGCAGAGGCTGAGCGCGCCAAGGCCGCGCGGTTGTCGGCAGAGCTCGAGCGAAAGATCGAGGAGCTGGAGGCGGCGCAGGCGACAGTCGTCGAAGAGGCACGTGCGGAGCTGTTGGCGGAGGCCAAGCGCGTTCAAGGAAGGCTAAGGCAGGCCGCGTCAGCGGCGGAATGGCAGACCTTCAGAGGCGAGCCGCCGCCTCCGCGCGTCATCGAGCAGGCGTCGGATGACGTGGCCGACGTGCAGCGCTCCGTCAGGTCGAAGGTCTGGGGCAAGAGCCCGTCGCCGTCGCGTCGGAAGGCCAAGCTCCGGGTGGGCGAGACGGTCGAGATAGGCTCGTTCGGTTTCACGGGCGTTGTACTCACGGAAGCAGACGCTTCGGAGCGCATCGAGGTGCAGGTCGGCTCGGCGCGTCTCAAGTTGGATGCGTCACGGCTGCGCAGGTCTGGGGAGCCCGTCGTAGAGCGGGAGGGTCGTTCGAGCATCAGCCTCGCCTATCCGCAAGCGACGCCCAGGGTGAGCGAGGAGATCGACCTTCGAGGCGCGCGTGTCCACGAGGCCCTGGAGGAGCTCGATAGGCGTCTCGACGCGGCGGTTGCCCAGGGGTTGTCGAACGTGAGAATCGTCCATGGGAAGGGCACGGGCGCGCTGCGCCAGGCAGTTTGGCGTCACTTGGCCGGCAACGGCGTGGTGGGCAACTATGCTTTCGCGCCTACAGAGCGCGGGGGGGATGGCGCCACTGAGGTGGAGCTGGTCTGACAGGGGGTTGGCATGGAGAAGATTGCGTGGGTCCTCTTAGCCGGGGCCGCCGCCATTCTTATCGGGTATGCGCTGGACGACTTGGTCGAGGGTCTCGGTGACTTCCTTGGGTACGAGGGCGTACCCGTGCTGGTCCGGGTCGCTGTGCTTGCCATACTGGCGGGCCTGTTGCTGCTTGTGGGCGTAGTCGTGCGGGATAGAATTGCCGAGCGGAAACGTGCGCGATTCGAGGAGAACGAGAGATGATTCTTGCTACGACAGACCAGGTGGCCGGCAAGCGGGTAACCGAGGTGAAGGGCTTGGTGCAAGGAAACACCATCCGCGCGAGGCACGTGGGGCGCGACATCATGGCTGGGCTCCGCAACATCGTGGGAGGCGAGATATCCGAATACACCAAGCTGCTGACGGAGTCCCGCGCCCAGGCGACGCAGCGGATGGTCGCCGAGGCAGAGGCGCGGGGAGCGAACGCCGTCGTCGGCATTCGCTTCGTCACCTCCATGGTGATGTCCGGCGCGTCGGAGCTCCTGGCTTACGGCACGGCGGTGGTCGTGGAGGATGAAGCGTAGAGGCCGGGACAGGAAGCCGCGGCCTAGCCCGCGTGCTCCTTCCGGTACTCGGCAATCGCGTCTTGGAGCGTGGTCCAGCCGAGTAGGGCGCACTTGATGCGGATGGGGAACGCGCGCACGCCCCGGAGGGCGACGATCTCGCCGAGGTCCTCCTCCTGTTCCTCGCTCAGCTCTGAGCCCTGCATGACGCCCTTGAACGTGTGGACGAGCGCCTCTGCCTCGTCCAGCGTCATGCCCGCAAGGTGGTCGGTTAGCATCGACGCCGACGCCTGGCTGATAGAGCAGCCTTGGCCCTCGAATGCCGCCTCGTCGATACAGCCGTCGTCGCCTAGACCAAGGGTAAGGATGACCTGATCGCCGCAGAAGGGGTTGAAGCCTTCGGACCTCAGGTCGGGGTGGTCCAGGACGCCCTGATGGCGCGGTCGCTTGTAATGGTCCAAGATGACCTCTTGGTAGAGGTCATCGAGGCCTTCGGGCGCCTGCATCGCTGAAATACTCCATTGTCTGCTTGAGGCCGGCTATGAGGACGTCGACCTCTTCCTCGGTATTGTAGAGGTAGAAGCTGGCCCGCGCCGTCGCCGGAACGTGGAGCTTGCTGCGGACGAGGGGCATCGCGCAGTGATGGCCCGCCCTGATTGCGACTCCGCAGTTGTCGAGGACCTGGCTGATGTCGTGCGGGTGCACGTCGCTCATGTAGAAAGAGACGACGCCACCCCGCACGGAAAGGTTCGTCGGGCCGTAGGTCTCGACGTCCTCCAGTTCCTTGAAGCGCTCCAGCGCGTAGCGGGTGATGGCGGTCTCGTGCTCGCGCACGTTCTCCATGCCGAGGCCCGTGAGATAGTCGACCGCCGCGCCCAGGGCTATCGCGTCGGCGATGTTGGGCGTGCCGGCCTCGTATTTCATCGGGGCTGGGGCCCAGCTGGCATCCTCGTAGGTCACCTCGAGGACCATCTCGCCGCCCCGCAGAAATGGCTGGACCTCGTCGATGACGTCCGGCGAGATGTAGAGCGCGCCGATGCCCGTGGGGCCAAGCATCTTGTGGCCGGAGAACGCGAAGAAGTCGCACCCGATGTCTTGTACGTCAACCGGCATGTGGGGGATGCTCTGCGCGCCGTCGACCAGCACGCGCGCGCCCGCTCTGTGCGCGGCGGCGGAGACCTGCTTCACGGGCGTAATCGTCCCCAGCACGTTCGATACGTGGGTAAGCGTGACAAGCTTTGCGCTCGGCGTGAGGAGGTCGTCTAGATCGGAGAGGTCGAGCGTGGAGTCGGCGCCGACGGCCATGAGCTTGAGCTCTCCGCCCTTGACCCGTGCGACATGCTGCCAGGGCACTAAGTTGGAGTGGTGCTCCATCTCCGTCGCCACGATCCGGTCGCCCTTGCTTAGGTTGTCCATGGCCCACGTGTGGGCCACGAGATTGATTGCCTCGGTTGTGTTCCGCACGAAGACGATGTTCTCGGGCGAGGGAGCGTTGATGAAGCGGGCGACCTTCTCGCGGGCTTCCTCGTAGGCGATTGTCGCTTCCATCGCGAGCGTGTGCGCTCCACGGTGGACGTTCGCGTTATAGCCCTCGTAGTAATCGACGAGCGCCTTGATCACCGACGTCGGCTTCTGGGACGTAGCGGCGTTGTCGAGATAGACGAGCGGAACGCCGTTGACCTTTCGCTCCAGAATGGGGAAGTCTTCGCGGACACGCTGGATGTCGTACATCACGCGCCCTCGCCCAAGCGCTCGGCGACTGCCGATTCGATGTACTGGCGGACGGCATCGTCCTCGATTGCTTCCGCCACTTCGGCCACGAACCCTTGCACCAAGAGCCGGCGCGCCGCGTCTTCCCCGATGCCCCGGCTCTTGAGGTAAAAGAGCGCTTCTCCGTCGAGCTGCCCGACGGCCGCGCCGTGGGTGCAGACGACATCGTCGGCGAATATCTCCAGCTTGGGCTGGGTGTCAATCTCAGCGCTATCCGACAATAAGAGGTTCTTGTTCACCTGATGCGCCTCGGTGTGCTGGGCGTCGGGCCGGACGAGCACGCGCCCAACGAACACGCCGTGCGATGCGTCGCCCAAAATGCCCTTGTAGACCTCGTTGGAGGAAGCGCCGGGAACGGCGTGATCGATGAACGTGTGGTTGTCCACATGACGGCTGCCGTCGCCGTAGTACAGGCCGAACAGGCCCACGCTTGCGCCGGACTCGGCGAGGGCTGCGTTGAGGTCGCGCCGGACGAGCTTGCCCCCGAGGTCGACGGTGACGGACGCGACGCGGCTGTCCCTCGACTGCTCGATCTGGGTCGTCGAGACGTGGTAGCCGGACTCGCTCTCACGCTGCAGCTTGTAGAGGCGCAGGTCCGAGCCGGGCCCCGCGAAGACCTCCGTGACCGCGTTCGTGAGGTACGAGCCTCCATCGAGGCTCTCGAAGCTTTCCAGAACTGTCGCGCTACTGTCGCGCCCGGCGGCGACAAGCACGCGGGGGTGCGTCGCCACGTTCTGGGCGCCCGTGGAGATGAATAGTAGATAGATTGGCTCGCGCGCTGATACGCCGTCGGGTATCTGGACGAACGCTCCATCGTGAAGGAACGCGGTGTTGAGCGCCGTGAACCCGCTCTCGGCAGTGGAGGCTAGCTGTCCGAGATGCTCCCGAACGGCCGGCACGTGGTATTCGATGGCGTCGGCCAGTCGGCCAACAATCGGCCCATCGCCGGGATGGCCGATAACGTCGCTGCGAAGGGCGGCCTCACTCGGCGGCTCCGTGGACAGGCTGGGCTCGTACCTGCCGTCGACGAACACGACCTGATGCACGCGAGGGCAGGGGAGCTCGTAAGCGGCGAGATCGACCGTGGCGCCGGGGTGGCCTTGGGCCAGGGTGAAGGGAGCTTCGGCAATGGGGCGCGGGTTGGTGTACTTCCACGCCTCGTTGCCGCGGCGCGCCGTTGGGAAGCCGAGACGTTCGAAATCGGCGAGGGCGGCCCTCCTGGCGTCGCGGAGCCATGCCGGGTCAATCGACGCGCCGTTGCGCTCGAACGCCCGGGACTGCTCCAGGTAGCGTGCCGTGGACTCGGAGAGCTGGGTCATCGCACGGCTACGCGCTGACGGCGGAATCGAGCCAGTCGTAACCTCGGGACTCGATCTCGGCGGCGAGCGACTTGTCGCCCGAGCGCACTATCCGCCCGTCGATGAGGATGTGGATGTAGTCCGGCTCCAGGTAGGAGAGCACCCGCTCGTAGTGGGTGATGATGACTGTTGATGCGGTGGGCCCCGTTAGCTCCGTGATGCCCGCCGACACCTCGCGGAGGGCGTCTACGTCGAGCCCTGAGTCGATTTCGTCGAGGATGCGCAGCCGGGGTTCGAGCACGGCCATCTGGAGCACCTCGTTCCGCTTCTTCTCGCCGCCCGAGAAGCCCTCGTTCACCGATCGCTTGGTGAGGGCCGGGTCCATATCGACGACTTTCACCTTGGCGCGGATGAGGCGGTCGAACTTGAGCGGATCGAGCTCCTCGCCGCCCTTGCTCTTCATGAGCTCGTTGTAGCCGGCGCGTAGGAAGTGGTCCATTCGCACGCCGGGAATCTCGATGGGGTGCTGGAACGACAGGAACAACCCCTTGCGCGCGCGCTCCTCCGCCGCCAGTGCGAGGAGGTCGGCGCCGTCGAACGTCACGGCGCCCGCCGTGACCTCGTAGCCCGGCCTGCCGGCCAGGACGTAAGCCAAGGTGCTCTTTCCGGAGCCGTTCGGTCCCATGATTGCATGTGTTTCGCCGTCGCCGATGGAGAGGTCGATTCCCTTCAGTATCTCGACCCCGCCGACCTCAGCGCGCAGTCCTCGGATTTCCAGCATCAGCCGACCGTCCCTTCGAGGTTCATGTCCAGCAGACGGTTCGCCTCCACGGCGAACTCCAGCGGCAGGCGGCGGACGACCTCGCGCACGAACCCGTTGACGATGACCGACTGCGCGTCCTCGCGGCTCAGTCCGCGCTGCTGGCAGTAGAAGATCTGGTCCTCGCTCACCTTCGTGGTCGACGCCTCATGCTCGACGCTCGCCGACCTATTCTCGACCTCGATGTAGGGGACCGTGTGCGCGCCGCACTGATCGCCGATGAGCAGCGAGTCGCATTGGGTGAAATTGACCGCGCCGCGCGCGTTTGGCAGCATCTTTACGAGGCCGCGGTAGGTGTTGTTCCCGTGGCCGGCGGAGATGCCCTTGGAGATGATCCGGCTAGACGTATTCTTGCCGATGTGGGTCATCTTCGTGCCGGTGTCCGCCTGCTGACGGCCCTTCGCGAGGGCCACCGAGTAGAACTCGCCGGTGGAGTCGTCGCCCTGCAGCAGCACGCTGGGGTACTTCCACGTGATGGCGGAGCCGGTCTCGACCTGCGTCCAAGAAATCTTCGACCTCGCGCCCGCGCACTTGCCGCGCTTGGTGACGAAGTTGAAGATGCCGCCCTTGCCGTTCTCGTCGCCGGGGTACCAGTTCTGGATCGTCGAGTACTTAATCTCGGCATCGTCCATCGCGACGAGCTCGACGACCGCTGCGTGCAGCTGGTTCGTGTCGCGCATCGGCGCCGAGCATCCTTCCAGGTAGCTCACGTATGAGCCCTTGTCGGCGATGATCAGCGTGCGCTCGAACTGCCCGGACCCCTCCGCGTTGATGCGGAAGTAGGTCGATAGCTCAAGGGGGCAGCGAACACCCGGCGGGATGTAGACGAACGAGCCGTCCGAGAAGACCGCCGAGTTGAGCGCCGCGTAGAAATTGTCGGAGTAGGGCACCACGGAGCCGAGGTATTTCCGCACCAGCTCCGGGTAGTCCTTCACTGCTTCCGAGACGGAAGAGAAGATGACGCCGTACTTGGCCAGCGTGTCCTTGGCGGTGGTGGCCACGCTTACGCTGTCGAAGATGGCGTCGACAGCGACGCCGGCCAGCCGCTTCTGTTCTTGCAGCGGGATGCCAAGCTTCTCGTAGGTGCGGAGAATCTCCTCGTCGACTTGGTCGAGGCTCTCCAAATCCAACTTGGGCTTGGGGGCGGCGTAGTAGTAAATGCCCTGGTAGTCGATGGGCGGATGGGCGATGTTCGCCCACGTGGGGGTCTGCTCCTCATCGAGGAGCTTCACGAAGTGGCGGTACGCCCTGAGCCGCCAATCGAGCAGCCATTCAGGCTCGCCCTTCTTGGCCGATATCCAGCGGACGATGTCCTCGCTGAGACCGGGCGGGGCGGACTCCTCCTCGACATCGGTCGTCCACCCGTACTTGTACGACTCCTCGGCGATTTCTTCGACGGTGCGATTGGTCATGTAACGTGCAGGGGGAGGGCCCTGGCGACAGCCTTTCTGTAATTGTCGATTGATTAGGTCAACAATAGGCTAGAGCGCGCCACGGCCTATGTCAAGGTTGATTGGGCCGGCGCAGCTCCTCCTCTTCAGTTCTTGCCGCCTTCGCGGGAATCCAGGGCGCGCAGAAGCGCAGATGGGGCTGGTTCCCGCCTCGGCGCCCAAGCGCAAGCGTCGCTATTATGACATCTATTCGTTGCGCAAACGACCATCGCTCCCTATCCTGTCTCCCATGCCCAACCACACGGCGCTTTCCACGCTCCGATGCCCCTACGGGCCCCTGGATCTTGTCTGGGGGGAAGGGTCGTGGGGGAGGGAAATAAAAGAGTTCATCAGTCAGAAAGTAGTTTTAGACTCCAGGAAGCAGGCCAGGGCCATGAAAACGCTCTCTGTCAACCCCTCTTTGTCGTCGACTTTCGGATACTTTTTTACTCGTAACGTCATCGAAAATCGGGGACTTCCTATCCGTAATCTTCCCGAAAACCGAAGTCGCTTCACCCGCGCGTGGGACTGGGCAGGGGACTACGCAAAGGTCTCCCAAACGGGAGACCTTGCGTAACCTGATCCCTGGGGCGTCTGAAGGGAATTAGAGCCGGGGCGCCAGGCCCTATTGTCACTGACTAGCGTTCGCTTCACCCCGCCCCGAGAGTTGCCCCGGTCGTCGCGGCGATTGCCTGGCAGAACGGCAGATCACTAGTCGTGAGAGTCACCCAGCTGGGCTTGCAAGCTGGCCGGTATGCACCCGCTTAGCTGGTTGTCAGGGATGGCCAGCTCGCTCACGTTGGCGAGATTGTCCAGGGCCGGCGGTATCGGCCTGCCCAATTGGTTGGCATGGAGGAACAACGTGCGCAGGTTGGCGAGATTGCCCAGGTCCGGGGGTATCGGCCCGCTCAATTGGTTGGCATTGAGGTCCAACGTGCTCAGGTCGGCGAGATTGCCCAGGTCCGGGGGTATCGGCCCGCTTAGCTGGTTGGCATTGAGGTCCAACGTGCGCAGGTTGGCGAGATTGCCCAGGTCCGGCGGTATCGGCCCGCTCAATTGGTTGGATTCGAGGGACAGCCCCTCAACGCGGCCATCGTCATTCGTGGTGACACCGTACCAATCGCCGAGAGGGGCGTCGCTCAGCCAATTGGCGTTGTTCGTCCAGTCCGGGCCGTTCGTGGCGTTGTAGAGCGCGATGAAGACGGCCCTGTCCGTCGTCGCGGCGATTGCCTGGCAGAACGGCAGATCACTGTCGTGGGAGTCACCCAGCTGGGCTTGCAAGCTGGCCGGTATGCACCCGCTCAGCTGGTTGCCACTGAGGTTCAACGAGCTCAGGTTGGCGAGATTGCCCAGCTCCGGCGGTATCGGCCCGCTTAGCTGGTTGTCATTGAGCCACAGCCCTATCAGGTTGGCGAGATTGCCCAGTTCCGGCGGTATCGGCCCGCTCAATTGGTTGTCATGGAGGTATAACACGCTCAGGTTGGCGAGATTGCCCAGGTTCGGCGGTATTGGCCCGCTCAATTGGTTGTCCCAGAGGACAGCAGCTGCAGGTTGGCGAGGTTGCCCAGCTCCGGCGGTATCGGCCCGCTCAGCTGGTTGCCACCGAGGCGCAGATCGCTCAGGTTGGCGAGATTGCCCAGGTCCGGCGGTATCGGCCCGCTTAGCTGGTTGACAGCGAGGAACAGCCCCTCAACGCGGCCATCGTCATTCGTGGTCACACCGTACCAATCGCCGAGAGGGGCGTCGCTCAGCCAATTGGCGTTGTTCGTCCAGTCCGGGCCGTTCGTGGCGTTGTAGAGCGCGATGAGGACGGCCCTGTCCGTCGTCGCGGGCGTCGGCGCGCCGATGGTGACGGGGGTGCTCACGAACCATTGATCGAGAGGCGGCTCAGCAGGGAGGAACCGGTTGCGCGGGACGATTCGGGTGCTCCAGCCGTTGCTTTCGCGCTGCTGGAGGGCGAACTCGGTGCGCCCGTCTTGCAGGAGCTGGGCGGTAATGCGGACTTCGATCCCGCCACCGCTCTCGCCGCCGCTCTCGGGCTGCAGCATAGTCTGTGCTGCGGTTGTGACGGGAATGCTGAATAGCCATCGGTTGACTGGCGGCTCCGCGGGGAGGAAGCGGGCGCGCGGAGCGATTCGCTCGCTCCAGCCGCCTCCTTGCCGCTGCTGGATGGCGAACTCGGTGCGCCCGTCTTGCAGGCGCTGCACGGCGGACTTCGACCTCGCCAGCACTTTGGGCCTGCGCGACCATCGTGGAGGAGTCGGCGGCGGCGATAATCAGCAGGACGACGACGGCAGCGTTCTTCAGCATGGGACCTCCCGGTGCAGCTGGAATTCGCCAGCACGGGGCGCATCCGTACCGGGGGCATCCTAATACTACCCGCAGACGGAGTTGCTGTCCAAGTGCATGGCGTACAACCTGCGGAGGGCGGACCGGCTCGTGCTCGCCGCCGCCTAATCGCTGGGGGCGGCGGAGGCCCCGGAAGGCCGTGAGAACCAGGGGCAACGGGGGAGGAACGACCCGCCACCGGCCGCCATCAGACCCCTCAACCGCCTGTCGAACCCCACATTCCAACCGAACGGCAGCTCAGGAAACATTACGCAAAGGTCTCCCAAACGGGGGAGAGGAATTGCCCAGGCAAAACTAGTGGTCGCGCAGGGCTCGCCAGATGCGCTCGGGAGTGAGAGGGAGGTCTTTGACGCGAACGCCGGTTGCGTTGAAGAGGGCGTTTGCGACGGCGGGGGCCACGGCGACGATGCCGCCTTCTCCGACGCCCTTCGCTCCGTAAGGCCCGGGGCCGTCGCCGTTCTCGATGAGCACGGTCTCAAAGACCTCCGGCAAGTCGGTGAATATGGGCACTCGATAGTCGATGAGGTTGGGGTTGAGGAGCTGGCCGCCCTCGTAGAGCATCTCCTCGAAGAGCGTGTGGCCGATGGCCTGCATTGCGGCCCCTTCGTCCTGTCCCTCGACCTGCTTCGGGTTGATGGCCTTGCCGGGGTCGGAAGCTGAGTAGTAACGGAGCAGCCGCAGCTCGCCGGTGGCGGTGTCCACTTCTATTTCGGCCGCGCCGATGCTGACCTCCCAGAAGACCGGGTCCATGCGGAGCCTGCCGCTCGGGTGCTTGGGCGTTACGTATCCCCTGCCGATCAGCTCGCCGCCGGAGCCGCCGAACATGTCCCGGACGAGCGCCGCGAACGTAACCGTCTCGCCCTTGAAGGTCACCTTCTCGTCTTCCGCCTCCAACTGCTCGGGGAAGGTCTCGAAGTACTCGGCCGCCAGCCTGATCACCTGCTCGCGTATATCGACTGCGGCGTCGTGGACCGCCAGGCCCATGAGCGTCGTCGACCTGCTGGAGCCGGTCGAACGGTCGAACGGGACCGCGTCCGTGTCCGACCCGATGACTCGGACCTTCTCGTAGGGGATGCGTAGCTCCTCGGCGGCGATCTGCGCCATCGCCGAGCGGGACCCCTGTCCCATCTCGGCGCTGCCGATGTAGATGGTCGCGCTGCCGTCGGCATGCAGGCGGGCCAGGGACGTCGATGTGGGGCTGGCCCCCGAGTTGGTGACGCTGCACGCGAATCCAATGCCGCGCTTTACGCCCGGCGGCGTGGGAGCGGGCGTGTACGACGACCAGCCGAACTCTTCGGCGACCAGGCGGAGGGAGGGTTCCAGGCTGCCCTCGATGGGCCGCTTGCCGCGCCGGACCTCTTCGCCCTGCGGGACGAGGTTCTTAATGCGCAGCTCGACCGGGTCCATGCCGAGGGCGGCGGCGATGATGTCGATCTGGGACTCGCCCGCCCAGACGGCCTGCGGGCCGCCGATGGACCGGTAGGAGCCTGCGGGCGTGCTATTCGTGAAGACGCCGTAGGACTTTGTGCGGACGTGCGCCAGCTTGTAGGGGCCGGGCATACGGTCCGCGATGCGCTCCGTCACGCGGACGCCGTTGTCGGTGTAGCCGCCCGTGTCCACGTAGGCGACGCACTCTCGCGCGACGATCAGTCCGTCCTGCATGACCCCCGTCCGAATCGTCGCCTTGGCGGCGTGACGGCGAACGGTGCGCATCGCCTCCTCGACGGTCAGGGCCAGCCTCACCGGCCTTCCAGCCTCCCTGCTCAACGCCGTTACGACCGGCTCAATCTTCGTGTACGACTTGCTGCCGTAGCCGCCGCCAACGAACGGAGAGACGACCTGCACCTGGTCGAGCTGACGCCGGAACAGCCGCGCGATCTCGGCCCTGACCAGGAACGGGTGCTGGGCCGACGTCCAAAGCCGGATACGGTCCGGCTCGTAGCTGGCGATGCAGGCGTGGGGCTCCATCGCATAGTGGTAGACCATCGGGAAAGTGAAAGTGTCCTCGAATACGTGGTCACAGCTACGGAACGCCGCATCGACGTCGCCCCACTCGTAGCCGTACTCGTGGCAGAGGTTGGAGTCGTGGATGGCGGCGCTGGAGGGGTCAAGCGCGGTCTCCAATCCCATCACCGTGGGGAGTTCCTTGTACTCCACGTCCACCAACTCGACCGCCGCCTCGGCCGTGGTCAAGTCGACGGCGGCGATTGCGGCAATCGGCTCTCCTTGGAAGCGCACTTTGTCGATGGCGACAACGGGTCGGTCTTTCTTGTCGGAGCCGAAGTGGGTCTCCATGCCGACCAGCTCTGCGCTGGTGAGCACGGCGTAGACGCCCGGCAGCGCGCGGGCCTTGCTCGCGTCCACGCTCAGTATCCGCGCGTGCGGCAGCGGGCTCGTAACGAGCTTGGCGTAGGCCATCCCCGAGATCTGGATGTCCCCGGTGAACTGCGCGCGCCCGGAGAGCTTTTCGTCCGAGTCCACACGGCGGACCGCTTGGCCGACGGTCCGGAAGCCGCGCGCGGACTGTCCTGTGTTCGGCGAGCTAGTCATCGTCCACCCTCCGCTGCTTGTAGCACAGCTTCGACGATCTTCTTGTATCCAGTGCAGCGGCAGAGGTTACCGCGCATGTAGTCCTTGATCTCGTCCTCGGAAGCCGCAGGGCGCGCGTCCAAGAGCGACTTCGCGGTGAGCAGCATTCCGGGCGTGCAATACCCGCACTGGAACGCGGCGTTATCGACGAACGCCTCGGTCAGCGGGCGGGCGTCCTCGTCCGCGGCGAGGCCTTCGATCGTCAGGACTGCCTTGTTCCGCGCCTCGAAGGCGGGCACGGTGCAGGAGCTCACGGCCTTGCCGTCGAGCAGGACGGTGCAGGCGCCGCACACTTGCAGGTCGCAGGAACGCTTTGCGCCGCGCATCTCGAACTTGTCGCGGAGCATGTCGATAAGCGCGGCCTGCGGCTCGACGACCGTCTCCACCGGCTTCCCGTTCAGCTCGAATGCGACGTTGACGCCCGGCACCTGCTCGCTCACCTACCTGCCTCCGTTCTTCGACAGCGCCGCGAGGAGCGCGCGTTCCACGAACACGCTCGTCAGGTGCTCTTTGTACTCCGCCGACCCGTGCAGGTCGGTGACGGCTTCCGCGTCTTCCGCCGCGAGACGGCCGGCTTCTCTGAGCGCCGCCGACCCTTCGGTCAGCGCGCCGACGCCGACGCCCCTGAGCACGTCCTCGGAGCGAGTGAGCCGCGATGCGACCGGCGAGACGCAGCCGAGGGCAAGCCGCACGTCGGCGAGGACGCCGTCTCGAACGGAGAGCGCCGCCGCGACGCCCAAAGTTGGCCTGTGGTGATAGCCGAACTTCATATAGGCCGCGCGCATGCCGCTCGGCGGCAGGGGTATGCGGACATCGACGAGCATCTCGTCGTCGGCCAGCGAGGTCTCGTAGGGGCCTGCCTGCAAATCGGCCATGGCCGATTTGCGTACGCCAGACGGGCCGGCCACCGTGGCGGATGCTCCCAAGACCAGCAGTAGAGTGGCGGGGTCCGAGTGCGGCTCGGCGAAACAGAGGTTGCCCGCAAGCGTTCCCACGTTCCGCACACGCACATTCGCGACGCTGTGCTCGACCTCGGCCAGCAGGGGCAGCCGTTCCTGAACGAGCGCGTCGTGCTCGATGTCGCTGTGCGTCGCCGCTGCGCCTATAACGAGCTCGTCGCCTTCCACTGCAATCTGGTCCAACCCCGGAATGCTCTTCACGTTGACAAGCGCGTCGTATTGGAGCAGGCCGGTCTTCATGGCCAGCAGCAGCTCGGTGCCACCCGCATAGAGTTTCGCTGCGCCGCCGAGCTCCGTGAGCAGCTCAACAGCTTCTTCAACGGTGGTGGGTTCGTGTAGTTGAAAGGGTTTCATCGCGCCACGCCAGGCGCGAGCGATGCTATCCGCGCCGGCAAGCGGGGGCAAGGGAGGAGGTGGCGTGCGTACCTCCGACGGTTGACGCCTCGCTTGCGTCTGCCTACCCTCAGCGCCCATTACTCTGCACGAGAGCGCCTGACATGACCACTGCCACGCCCCCAACCTCCCATACCGTGAAGGCCCACGGCCTCGACCTGTACTACCTCGATTGGGGGAACCCGGGCGCGCCGCCATTGCTGCTGCTTCACGGATTGCAGGACTCCGCCGCGCTCTGGGCCGCCTTTGCTGAGTCGGTCTGCGGCGACTTCCACGTGGTCGCGCTGGACCACCGAGGGCACGGCGACAGCCCGCGGGCTAAGACGTACCGCCTCGCCGACTATGTCGCGGAGGCGAAGGAGGTCGTTGAGCGCCTTGGGCTGGCCGGGGTCACGCTGATTGGCCACTCGGCGGGCAGCAAGAACGCGTGGATGTGCATCGCCGAGCATCCGGGTATCGCTTCGAGGCTCGTCATCACGGACATGGACCCGGACTCGTACAACCCCGGCTCGGTCGCCATGATCTCGCGGTACAAGGGCGAGTCCGACGACTACGCCGACTTCGACGCGGTCGTCGAGCGCTTGCGCTCCCGTCAGCCGAACGCGAGCGAGGAGGAGCTGCGGCGGGACGTCGCTGCGCTGGCGAAGCCGACAGACAACGGCGGCTACACCTGGAAGCGCAGCCGCGACGTGGTGAGTCAGTACGACCGGCCTGACGTGTGGGACCAGCTGGCGCGGGTCGGCGTCCCAACGCTCATCGTCCGGGGAGCGGACAGCACGCTGCTCCGGCACGACGTGGCGGTCCGCATGGAGGCGGCGATCCCCGACTGCCGCCTTGTCGAGATTCCGGACGGGGGGCACTGGGTGCATCTCGAACAACCGGAGGCTTACGCGGCGACCGTGCGGGCGTTCCTGTTGGAGTGAGTGTGCTTGCATAATGCTTGCAATACTGGCATTGTGATTGCATCTTCGCTTAGGAGAGACGGTATGGCCGTGCAGATCACCATCAGGAATGTGAGCGAAGAGGTGCGCAATCAGTTGGCGGCGCGCGCCGCGCTGAAGCACCAGTCTATGCAGCAGTTCCTCCACGAGAAGTTGGAGGAACTCGCGTCGAAGCCTTCGCACGAGATGCTGCTCGACCGGATACGCCAGCGCGTGAATGCGTCAGGCAGAGGAGTCTCTCGAGAGACCATCTTGGCAACGCTGGATGCCGACAAGGCACATGATCGTCGTTGACGCTTCAGCATTCATATCCGCTGTGACCGGCAGGAATCCGGATGGCGATTGGGTGAACCGACAGCTTCAGAATCAGCGGATACTCAGCACCCAGATGATGCCCGCAGAAGTCTACAACGGTATCAGGCGCGTGGAGTTGGCGGGTGAGGTCACGTCGCCGGACGCCATGAGCGCGCGAGAGGAATTCTCCGAGTTTAGGCTGGAGCTGTTCCCCTTTGCCCCGTACGCCCGGCGGGTATGGGCGCTGCGAAACAACCTGACCAGTTACGACGCTTGGTACGTGGCGCTCGCGGAAGCACTCGACTGCCCGCTCGTAACTCTCGATGAACGGCTCGGCCGCGCCGCCGGCCCCACCTGCACGTTCATTCTCCCTCCGTCCGCGTGACCAGCCTTCGTCTCCCCATGTCGCGCGCCGCTCTGGTAGGCTCTAGCCCATGGAGTTTGGCCTCTACCTGCGGTCTTTCCTGACCGATCGCGCACGTCCGTTGTACGAGCAGATCGACGAACTTGTGGAGATTTGTCACGTTGCTCGAGACGCCGGGTTCTCGGCGGTGACGATGCCGCAGCACTGGGTGTCGCATCCCACGATCTGGCCTCAGCCGTTCCAAGTGCTTGCGCGCCTCGCGCCCGAGACGGGCGACATGCGCCTGCTCACCGGCATCATCCTGCTGCCTCTCCACAATCCGGTGCAGATTGCTGAGGACGCGGCTACGCTCGATCACATATGTCACGGGAGATTCACGCTGGGCGTCGGCATCGGGTACAGAGAGACCGAGCTCGAGGCCGTCGGCGCGACCAGGAAGGACCGAGCGCCTCGTCTCGCTGAGTCCATCGAGCTGATGAAGAAGCTGTGGTCCGGCGAGGAGGTCAATCACGCGGGCCGCTACTGGAGCGTTCATGAAGCCCGTATGGGGTTCCTGCCAGTCCAGCAGCCGCATCCCCCCATTTGGATAGCTTGCCAGAGCGACGGCGCTGTCCGTCGCTCGGCTCGCATCGCGGACGCCTGCTACATCGCTCCTCAAGTTGGTTTTGACGATCTTCCGGCGCTCATCGGCGTCTATCGAGAGGAGCGCGAGGCGAACGGCCAGCCGGCCGGGCGCGTGACAGTCTCCCGAGGCGTGGCTTTCGCCAAGGACCGTTCGAGCGCTATCGCCGAGGCGCAGGCCGCCGCCGAGTCCTCTTACCGCATGTACAGCACCTGGAACATGCAGGAGGACACGATGGTGCGGATCAATATAGACAGCGATTCAATGGTCGACGATTGGGCGGTGGCCGGGAATAGCGGCGATTGCCTGGAACAGTTCGGCCGGCTCGCGGAGCAAGGCGTCAGCTACGTGGGCATGACTTTCTATAACTTGCCGAAGACGCTCGAAGCGCGCAAGGAGTACCTCCTCAGCTTTGCCGAGGACGTTATCCGGAAGTCGGCCTAACGCTATGCAGCCCTTCGAATACGTCCGTCCGTCCACCGTCGCCGAAGCGACGAAGTTCCTGGCCAAACACGAGGACGAATCCCTCGTCCTCGGCGGGGGTAGCGCTGCCGTCGTTATGCTGGAGCTTGGCGTCGTCCGACCGGCGTACGTCGTTGATTTGGGGGGTATCGAGGAGCTCAACGGAATCGAGCGGAACGGCAGCCTGCACATTGGCGCGCTCACGCGAATCCGCACGCTGGAGCTGGACCCCAACATCCGGCGCGACTACGGGCTTCTGGCGGAGGCCGCGTCGCAGGTCGCCAACGTGCGCGTCAGGAACGTCGCGACCGTTGGAGGGGCAGTCGCTTACGGCGAGCCGCAGACGGACACGCCCACCGCTTTGACGGCGCTCGGGGCTACGGTGCGAATCGCCGGACCCGGAGGCAGCCGCGCGGCGCCGATCGAGGAGTTCTACCTAGGACCGTACGAGACGGTGCTGCGTCCAGGGGAGCTAGTGTCGGGTATCGATACGCCTCGTCCGGCGCCCGGCTCCGGCGGGAGCCATCTCAAGTTCACCGTTGGCTCTCCGGAGAACAAGCCGGTTGCGAATGCGTCCGCACTGGTGACGGTGGACGCCTCTTCCGGAGTGTGCAGCGCGGCTCGCGTCGTCATGGGGGCTACGGGGCCAGTGCCCGTTGTCGCTCAGGCCGTCGCCGGGCTCGTCGGTGATGTCCCGTCCCCGGCGCGGGTGGCGGAGGCCGCCGCCGCCGCCGCTGAGGAGACCGACCCCATCGAAGACCTGCGGGGGCCAGTCTGGTACAAGCGTAGGATCACGAAGGTGTTGGTGGAGCGAGCACTGACATGTGCGCTGCAACGGGCCCAAGAGTAACGCGCCTCGTTGGCACCTCGATGCCTACCCTGGAAGCTGCTGAGAAAGCGGCGGGGCGCATTGAGTACATGGGCGACCTCGTCGTGCCGGGCATGGCGCATGCGAAAGTCGTCCGCAGCCCATTGCCCCACGCGCGCATCGTTTCCATCGACGCGTCCGCCGCCCGCGCGCTCCCGGGGGTCATCTGCGTCCTTACCCGCGACGAGATTTGGGCCGACCCGGACATCGAGGATCTGTATGGGTTCGTCTACCGGGACGCTCCTCTGGTGGCGATGGACAAGGTCAGACACCACGGTGATATCGTGGCCGTAGTGGTCGCGGAAGACATCGCCACAGCGGAGGCGGGCGCCGAGCAGGTGGACGTCGAGTACGACGAGCTTCCCGCCGTGATGGACGTGAGGGCCGCGCTGGTGGAAGGGGCGTCTCGCGTCCACCAGGAGTTCTTTCCCATCGCGCCGGAGCTGCGTCCGGTGGAAGGCACCAACATCTGCCACCAGGCGACGCTGGCGCACGGCGACGTGGAGCAAGGGTTCGCGGAGGCCGACTTCATATACGAGGACGAGTTCTCAGCGCCGCCGGTACAGCACTGCGCGCTCGACCTGCATGCGGTGATCTCTCAGGTCGACGATGGACGTATCACGGTCTGGACGAACTGCCAGTCGCCCTTTCCCCTCAGCCGCGAGCTCGAGCGCATGTTCAAGATGCCTGCGCGGGTCATCGTGCCGTACGTCGGCGGCGGGTTCGGCAGCAAGAGCAGGGATCGCATCGAGTGCGTCATCACGGCGGCGGCGAAGCTTGCCGGCAGGCCGGTGCGTTACGTCTTCACCCAAGAGGAGACGTTCCTGACCTACCTCCGCCCCGCCTACGCCAACCGCATGAGGACCGGCGTGAAGCGCGACGGCACTATCGTGGCGCGGCACAACAGCTTCTACGTGGACGTGGGGGCGTACGCCATCAGCGGCGCCCGCAGCGCGAATAATACCCTCAAGGTGGCGACCGGCCCTTACAAGGTCCCCCACGCGCGCGTCGACTGCTACGCCGTCTACACGAACAAGCCTCCGTCGGCGCCGTACCGCGGCCTGCCGACGACGCAGCACACGATGTCCTACGAGGGCCAGCTCGACCGCATCGCGCGGGACCTCGGCATCGACCGCCTCGAAATACGGCGGAAGAACCTGGTCCGCGACGGCGATATCCACATCACGGGCGACTACTTGCGCTCGGCTCACGCCCACGAGTGCCTCGATAGGGCAGCAGCCGCGATTGGCTGGGGCGAACCGCTCGCTCCCTCGTTGGACGGCAAGACGCTGCGCGGGCGCGGAGTCTCCTGCACCATCAAGTACACGCTCACTCCCCCGCGGCAGATGTCCGAGAACAGCGCCGAGATCGTCCTTGGCGAGGATGGCGTCTTTGAGACGCGTATCGGGACGGTGAACATCGGACAGGGGTCCGACACCGCGATGGCGCAGATAGCGGGCGACGCGCTGGGAGTTGGTCTCGATTCGATACGAATCGTCCACAGCGACACCGGCCGCGTCCCCGTCGACAGCTCGACGACGGCGAGCCGGTCGACGTACCACATGGGCGTCGCGGTCGTCGAAGCCGCGGGGAAGGTCAAGCAGCAGATCGTCGAGGCCGCCTCGCATCTGCTGGAACGCGAGGCCTCCGAGCTGACGGTCAGCGGCGAGGGCGTCGTTGGGCCGGATGGGGACGGCGCCGGCGTTAGCCTGTCGGACCTGGTTCGCCATGTTGGGGAGCCATTGGCCGCGACCGGGGAGTGCGTCGTTGGCGGCACGTATCGCGCGCCGGACGGCAAGGACTATCCGATAGCCTCGACATTCTGGACGTTCGCATCGTGTGCGGCGGAGGTGGAGGTCGATACGGAGACGGGGCAGGTGCGTTTGGTCATGGCCGGGGCCGCCGCAACCACCGGCACCGCCGTGAACCCGCACTCCATCGAGACGCAGCTCGAGGGCGGAGTCGGCCAGGAGCTCGGGCCGACACTCTTCGAGCAGATGGTCTGGGATGACGGCGGCCAGCTCATCAACTCAGCGCTCATGGACTATCCGCTCCCCACCATGGAAACGATGCCAAGCTACGCGTCCGAGCTGGTCGATCACCCCTTCGAGGGGGGGCCGTTCGGGGCTAAGGGCATGGGCGAAATCGGTGCCGTTATCCTGCCTGGCGCGGTGGTGAATGCGGTGTACGACGCGACAGGCGTCCTCTTCCACGACATTCCGCTGCTCCCGTACAAGGTGCTCGAAGCGCTTTACGCGGCGGAGAAGGAGTAGGCGTGCGCCTAGAGCTCACGGTGAACGGCGCGGCCTGCAGCATGGACGTTCCCCCGTCCACGACGCTGCTCGACCTGCTCCGCGACCGTCTCGGCCTGAAGGGGACCAAGGAATACTGTCATAGCGGCGTCTGCGGGGCTTGCACCGTCCTCCTCGACGGTCGCGCCGCGAGCTCGTGCAGTCTCTTGGCGGGCCAGGCCGAGGGGCATGACGTCGTGACGATCGAGGGCCTCACGCCGGCCGATGGCCTGCACCCGATACAGCAAGCCTTCGTCGACAACTTCGGGCTGCAGTGCGGCTACTGCACGCCGGGGATGATTCTGCTTGCGAAGGCGCTTCTCGACGAGAACCCAAGCCCGAGCCGGGAGGAGATCATCCGGTACATGGGCGGCAACATCTGCCGCTGCACCGGGTATGCGGGCATACTGCGGTCGGTCGAGGCCGCCGTCCGGGGCAAGGGCTAGTGGAGCTAGCGGACAATTTCGCCGTGAGCGCGTCGGCGGATGAGACGTGGGCCTTCTTCTGGGACCTGCCGCGCGTGGCCCGCTGTCTGCCCGGCTGCGAGAGCATTGAGACGACCAGCGACTCCACGTACAGGGCGCGGCTGGTCCAGAAGGTTGGCCCTTTCCAAGTCGCCATGGACATCGACATGGCGGTCGACGAGGTCGAACAGGGGCGTCGCATCGTCGTCTCGGGCGGAGGGAAGGACCGTATGGGCAACAGGCTTCGCATCAATAGGCTCGCGCTTGAGCTCAGCGAGCCGTCGGCGGACCGGACCGAGGTCAGCTACGAGCTGGACTTCAACCTGTTCGGTAGACTTGCGACGCTGGGGAACACGGTAGTGAAGCGCAAGGCGGAAGAGACCCGCGTCGAGTTCAGCCGGAACATTGCGGCGGAGCTGGGGGGCTGACCAGCGGCCGCGACCAGTACAGTGGCTGTACGTCGGTCTAGCAGGGTGGGAAGCAGCCCCCTTAACCTGCCTCTCTCGGCGGACGCGACTCCGGGGGGCCGATGCAGAACTCGTTCCCGTCCGGGTCCGCGCACACCGTGAAATCGGCCAGGCCGTTGTCGATGGTTCGGAGCGCCTGGCCGCCGAGCTCCACGACGAGGGCCACTGCGGCGTCCATCTCGTCCGTTTCGAAGTCGAAGTGGACGCGGTTCTTGCCCGCCTTGGGCTCGTCGCTCTGCTGCAGCAGGAAGCAGAGACCGCTGGGTAGTTGCGCCCGGCGGAAGCCTGACTGGGTGGGCGCGGCGAACGCGCACCCCAGCAGCCGCGACCAGAACGCCGCCGCGCGATCGATGTCCGCAACGTCTATCACGACGGCTTCGAGGAAACCGATAAGTGGGTGTTCCGTGGTCATCCCAGCTGATCCTAAGGCTCGCGGTACATATTGCGAGGGTTCTCGCGGAGGATAGCATCCGGCGCTCCTCCTCGATGTCTGCCCATCGATGTGGCTTCTTCTGCGCCTCCTGCCTCCGTCCGCTACAATCCCGCTCGACTCGCTAAAGGAGGCCGACATGCCAGTGCAGGACCTGCGTGAGTGGATCGCGCGCATCGAGGAGATGGGCGAGCTGACCCGCATCGAGGGCGCCGACCCCAACCTGGAGATAGGCGGGCTCACCGACCTCTACCAGTGGGACATGGAGAACCCCGCCTTGCTCTTCGAGAAGATCAAGGGCCACTCGGAGGGCTACCGGCTCATCTCGAACGTCCTCACGTCGCTCCCGCGCATCTGCCTGAGCCTCGACCTCCCGACCGAGCTGACGCGCCAGGAGTTCGTCAAGACGTGGCGCGACCGCCTCAAGGAGTTCACGCCCATCGCGCCGAGACAGGTGGAGGACGGGCCTGTGCTCGACAACCGTCAGGAGGAAGGCGAGGTGGACGTGACGCAATTCCCCGCGCCGTTCTGGCACTCCGAGGACGGCGGCAATTTCCTCGGCACCGGTAACATCGTCATCATGCGCGACCCGGACACCGGCTGGGTGAACGCGGGCACGTATCGCGTTCAGGTGCACGACAAGAACACGCTCGGCATCATGATTTCGCCCGGCAAGCACGGCCGCATGATCCGCGAGAAGTACTGGGCGAAGGGCAAGGCGTGCCCGGTCGCGGTGTCGTTCGGACAGGACCCGCTGCTGCTGCTGCTCGGCGGGCTGGAGGTCGACTACGGCGAGGACGAGTTCGCGGTTGCGGGCGGCATGCGCAACGAGCCGCTGGACGTCATCGCCGCGCCGCTCACCGGTCTGCCCGTCCCCGCGACGTCCGAGATAGTTATCGAGGGCGAGATACCGCCGGACCAGTTCCACCAGGAAGGTCCGTTCGGCGAGTGGACGGGTTACTACGCGGGCGGCGAGCGCGACATGCCCATCATCAACGTGAAGTCGATCAACTGGCGGAACAACCCCATCGTGATGGGCTGCCTGCCGGGCAAGCCGCCGAACGACAACACGTACTTCCGCAGTCCGCTGCGCGCGGCGATGCTCTGGAACGAGCTGGAGCGCGCGGGAGTGCCGGGCATCGTCGGCGCGTGGTCGCACGAGGCCGGCGGTGGGCGCTTCCTGAACGTCATCTCCATCAAGCAGATGTACCCCGGCCACGCGAAACAGGTCGGTCACGCGACGACCGCCGTCCACGCGGGCGCGTACGCCAACCGGTTCGTCATCGTGGTCGACGACGACATCGACCCCACCGACACGAACGAGGTGCTGTGGGCGCTCTGCACGCGCACGGAGGTGACGGAGGACGTCGACATCGTGAAGCGGATGTGGAGCACGTCGCTCGACCCGATGGCCTACGCCGGAGACGAGGGGCCGCGCTACTACAACAACCGCATGATCATCGACGCGTGCCGTCCGTACGACCGCCTGGCGACGTTCCCGCCCGTGGCGCGGGCGACGCAGGAGCAGGCCGCCGACCTCCGCGCCCAGTGGCCGCAGCTCTTCACCGCCGACGGCAAGGTCCGCAAGGACGTGCGGAAGGCGTCGCGGAATGGGGGCTGACCCCGATAGCTCACAGGGATGCACCGGATGGGCGCTGCGCTTTCAGACGTTGTCATGCTGAGCGGAGCGCAGCGGAGTCGAAGCATCTCTCGGGTTGTGTGACACGCAGGGCTTGCGCGAACGTTCTCATGAGGCATTAGGGTGAGGTCAGAGGCTCCTGCCTCGCGTTGACCACTACCCGCAGGTGTACATACACTAGACATGCCTTACGAATGGGACGAGACCAAGCGCCAGACAAACCTGGGGAAGCACGGGATAGACTTCGAGCAGGTGGAAGCATTCGAGTGGGGAACAGCACATGTGGAGGCCCAAGTGCGCTTCGGAGAACAACGCTACCTTGCTTATGGCTACATCGGCGACCGCCTACACGCCCTCGCTTACGTGACGCGCGGCAGTAACATCCGAGTCGTCAGCCTCCGGAAGACCAATCCAAGGGAGGAGAATCGCTATGCCGCCTCTTAAGCCAGGCCACATAAGCCCGACGCCCGAAGAAGCGGCTGCAATCGATGCCGCCATCGCCGACGACCCCGACACATGGGAAGCAACCGGCCCATTGCTTCCGGCCGAGGAGGTTGTTCCGCACATCGTGAAGGCGTACCGCGAGGGCAGGCTAACCCTGCCGCCCTACGCGCGCAAGGAGCATGCCAAGACGCGCGTGACGATCCGCCTCGACGCCGACGTCGTTGCGCGGCTCCGCGCCGACGGCCCCGGCTGGCAGACTCGCGCGAACGCCGCCCTCCGCGAGGCCGTGCTGGGGTCGTGAGGGGCATCTAGTGGACATCAACCTCAGCAGCCGTGCAATAGAAAAACTCCTCGATTACACAGCCAGCGGAATCGGCAGTGTTGCTGGCCTAGTGTTTGCGCGATGGAAGGCTCGCAGGGAAGCTGACGCGCAGAGAATTTTAGCCGAAGGGAAAGCAGACACAATACGAATTATTGCAAACGCCCAAGCCGAGGCTCGTGAGATTCTGATATCGCCAGATTCCAAGGTTCTTGGTGAAATTCAAATGGGGAAGGCTATAGACCAAAGAATTCAGTTTCAAGAAGAAAAAAGGTTTAGCAATATCCGAGCAGTCGTGCAGCAAGCAGCTTCACAACTTGGCGACAATGAGGTTCCAGATACCGAACCCGACCACGACTGGACTGCACGTTTCTTCAACGAAGTACAAGACGTATCTTCCGAAGACATGCAGGCGCTATGGGCAAGAGTGCTCGCGGGTGAGGTTGAGCGACCTGGAAGCGTATTCCTACGGACACTTGATATTTTAAGAAACCTTGATCAAGCAACTGCTACACTTTTCAGAAAGCTTTGTTCCGCTTCTATTTCGATTAGGCTGAATGAAGGCCTGTCTCTGAATGAAGGCCTGTCTATTGATGCTCATGTTCCCTCATTGGGCCGCGATGCAGGAGATAACTCGTTGCAAGAGTATGGATTAGGCTTCGGCAATCTCAATAGATTGAATGAATATGGATTGATAATCTCTGACTACAACTCTTGGCGTGACTATCACCTGTCCATTGTGAGTCGTTCTGAATCCGAGCAGCCACTATCGCCATTCACTTTCCAGAGCCGGAATTGGGTTTTGGTATCGACAGATCAGCGACAGCCCCCAGAATTTAGGGTGAATGGCGTTGCACTCACCCAATCAGGGCAAGAGTTATCAAGGATCGTTGACATTGAGCCTATGGACGAATACGTTCAGGGCCTAAGAAAGTTCTTTGGAACAAAGAACCTACAAATGACTGAAGTTGAAGACTGGCACCCGACCATCGTGCGTGCTTCCTGCTGAACCTCAGACGGCGCGCCAGCACAGCGCCCTTCTCTAACTCACCCACGCTGTCCCCCCTCAGGTTATCCGCCCCCTAGATATCCGCTGACCTTGGCCGCAGGGACTCCGGGTTGGCGTCGACCCATTTCCAGTAGTGCTCCCACGCTTCGGAGACTTCGCCTCGGGCGCGGCGGTCGAGCGACGGCTGTAGGACGAGCGACGGCATCGCCTCCGGCGCGCCGATGAGCTGCGCGCGCCACGTCATCTCCGCCAGGTGCTCGATCGCGATGGCGTCTATCGTCGTGGTCTCGACGTTCGGGCCGGTGAAGACCATGCCGTGGTTCTGCAGGTGGCAGGCGTTCGCGCCCTGCATCCGCGCGGCGACCGTCTTGCCCTGCTCCACGCTGCGTATCAGCGCTTTGTCCTCGTCGAACATAACGGGCTCGTGGGCGACGGCGGTCGCGAGCTCGGGGTCGAGGAGAGGGAGGATGGTCGCGCCCGCGACGCCCATCATCGTCGCCCACTTCTGGTGGGTGTGGATGATGGAGCCGACGTCCGGATGCGTGCGGTAGATCTCGGCGTGGATGGGCCACTCGCTGACCTTGGTGATCTTGCGGTCGCCCGCGCCGACGATGTTGCCGTCGAAGTCCATCACGATGAGGTCCTCGGCGCGGACGCGGTGCATCTGGATGTGGGGCCACGGCTTGATGAAGAAGGTGTCGGTATCGGGGATGCGCGCACTGGTGTGGCCGCGCGTCGTTCCGAGGCCGGTGAGGTAGAGGAGGCGGTGGGAGACCGCGACCGTCTCGCGTAGGGCTGCCAGCGCGTCGTTGTCCATCGGTTCGCCTCCTACACTCTGCGCTTGGCCCAACGTTCTTCTTCCCATCCACCCGCCCGAACGCCTGTGGGGGACACTCCCACATCCCCGGCAGAGGCGCGGGCCCCTCTGCACTCCCTCACACTACGAGCGGCCTTCTGCGCCGCTCACTGGATTCTCGCTTTCGCAGGAATGACGGCGGAGGGCGGGAATGGCAGAGGGATTGGTCATATCCCCGGGTGGCGGACGTAGGATGCGTCGCGGTGCTCGTCCAGCCACTCCTGGTTGCCCCATTCGCCGCGGGCGACGCCGTCGCGCACGTCGGGGCGGGGCGGCTCCCAGCGCTTCGCGGCGTCGTCGGCGAGGTAGCGCTGTTCGATGGACTCCGGCGTGCCGATGAGCATCGCGCGCCACGTCAGCTCGGCCTGCTCCTCGGCGTCGGCGGCGGCAAGCATCGACTTCGAGACTGTCGTGCCGACGAACACCATGCCGTGTCCGCGCAGGTGGCAGGCGACGTTTCCGCCGAGCAGCGCCGCGACCGCCGCTCCCTTCTCCGGCGAGTCGACGGCGTCAGGCGGGCCGGTGTAGACCGGCCACCGCTCTGCCGCGACGGACGCCGTCGGGGGGTGGATGACGGGGAGGACGTCGCGTCCGGCGAGCCCGAACACGGTGCACCACTTCTGGTGCGTGTGGGTGACGGCGCTCACTTCGGGCCGCGCCTTGTATATCTCCGTGTGCAGCGCCCACGAGCCGACGCGCCCCGGATAGCGCTCGCTTGCCTCGACGACGTTGCCGTCGAGGTCGATGAGCATGAGGTCGTCCGCCTCGACGCGCTCGAGGCTGACGGCGGGCGTCGCGCGGACCAGGACGAGGTCGGAGTCCGGCACCCGCGCGCTGACGTGTCCCTGGTAGGCACCGAGGCCGTAGTGGTGCAGGAGACGGTTCGCGAGAGCGACCTGCTCACGAAGGGCTTTGGTTTGGGCGTCGTCGGCCATAGCGTGGCGGATGCTAACACAGGCGGAAAGTGGGGCTCGCGGTCGCTTGGCGGATGAAGCGCGGCACTTCTATGCATGTCAACGCCAAGGGCTCTTTCTGCTCGCTTGCTGGTAACTGTTCAGAGTCGAAGAGGCCCATCCCATCCGTCATTGCCTCGAAAATAGGGCTCAGCAGAGGTGATGTAGCCGTCCTCCACCCCCTATTTTCGTCGGTTGTGGTGTGGGACGACAGCCCCACATGAGAGATTCCCGCGTAGGCGGGATCCCAGGTATCGACCCCGCCCCAATCGGTCGTGGTGAGCCAGTCGAACCACGAGGCCCGCCAATCAACGCCGTGCCCCCTGATCCGGCGGGAAGACTGACACTTGCCCCTTCCCCAACGCCCCCAGACATCTTACAATGCGATGTCGGAATGTCGTCATGCCTAGGCCGCAGTATCCCAACCACCGGCGCCGGACTTGTTTCCGCCCTCCCTCTGCGGAAGGAGTGCGAGAAGGGAGGGCGGGGCCGGACGCCGCTGCGAAAACATTAAAAATCTCGAACGAGGAAGTTCTGAGGCCCAGGAAGCAGGCCACGGCCATGGAACACCCTCCAAAACCCCCGGTTCACCCCGCGTTTTTGGGGAACTTTCACGCCTGGAGCCATGCAAAACGGGGAACTTTTTACTCGTAGCCAAAATGAACTTGGGAACTTTTTCACTGGTAACGAAAATGAGCTGGGGAACTTTTTCACGCAAAACCGGGAACTTCCTGTACCCAGCCTCCACAAGTGAAGGGGCGGGGCGCCGGAGGGCTGCGAGGGAAGCGCGGGTAACTGTTCAGAGTCGAGGAGGCCCATCCCATCCGTCATTCCCGCGAAAGCGGGAATCCATCCCTACGGCGAGTGTCTGGAGCGGCGCATCAGCCGTCGCCAACCAGGTTCCCGGAGATTTCAACCCCCGAAGTCTGAACAGTTACGCTTGCTGGGGCGTGTTGACACCCCTTGTCGGCGCGCCTAGCCTCACGCAAACCACTAGGCACGAGGCGGAGGAGAGGAATGACGACCGACGGCGTACTGCCTGAGGAGCTTGGGGAGCTTTCTCCCGAAGAGCTCTACGCGCTCTACATGGAGAAGCAGGTCAACTTCGGGCGTGCGGCGCTCGCGCTGGACAAGCGGCGCAAGGCGGGCCGCGTCCATGTTTCGGCCGCTGAGGCGAACGTGCAGGGGGCCGGGCCCAACCAGCGCATGATCGTTGGGCCGGAGCTCGGCTTCAATGTCCACAACCTCCACGTCTTCACCTCGGGACGCGCCGGCGGCTCCGAGCGCTATCACACCCACGGCGACGCGCTCAAGTACTACGTCAAAGGGGCTGGCCAGGAGCTCATCGAGGACGTCCGCTTCGACGTGGAGGTCGGCGACTTCTGCCACGTCCCGGCCAACATCTGGCACGGGACTGAGAACCCTCACCCGGAGCCGCTCGTTTTCCTGGCCGCGCAGCAGTTCCCCGGCACCTACCGGCAGGTCGCGACGCCGTTCGTCCACTTCACGGCGCCAAACAAGGCGCCGGAGGTCAGCGACCTCTCCGACGCCGAGCTCTCCAAGCTCGAGCCGTGGCCGCTTTACCTGCGGTACCTCGAAGAGCAGATGGTGTTCGGACGGGTCGCGCTCGAGATGCAGCGCAGGCGGGAGCAGAAGCGCCTCTACGTCAAAGCCGCCGCCGCTCCGATCATGGAATGGGGCCCCGGCAGGCACCACATCATCTCCCCGGAGCTTGGGTTCGACATCTACTCGTTCCAGCTCTTCATGGAGAACGTGCCGGGGAAGACCGATCAGGGCGCTCCCCAAACGTCCGGCGACGCCGTTCGCTACTACATCGCGGGCCAAGGGGTTGAGGTCATCGGCGAGCAGCGGGTCAACGTGCAGGCGGGCGACTTCACCTGTATCCCCGCGGGGAGCAGACACGAGACGCTCAACCCGCACGACGAAGACCTGCGGTTCATCTGCTGGCAGCAGATTCCGGGCACCTACGTACAGGTCCACATTCCGGTATTGCCGGTGGACTAGCCATGACCACCTATCGGGGTCAGGGCATGGCCCGCATGGAGGACGACCGGTTGCTGCGCGGCGGCGGGCAGTTCGTGGACGACATCCAGCTGGACGGGATGCTCCACGCCTCCGTGCTCCGCAGCACGGAACCGCATGCCCGTATCCGCTCCGTGGACGTGGCCGGAGCGCTAGCGAGTCCGGGCGTCGCCGCCGTCTATACCGGGGCAGACCTGGACGGCGTCGTGCCTGACATCGGCGCGATACGCCGCGAGGGCATGGGCGAGACGCCAGTGCCCGAGCACCCCGTGCTGGCGCGCGACCGCGTCTGCTACGTCGGCCAGCCCGTCGCCATCGTCGTGGCGTCAACCAAGGCGGCGGCCTTCGACGCACGGGACCGCATCGTCGTCGACTACGAGCCGCTCCAGCCCCTGCTCGACCCGCGCATATCGGCGGCGGACGCCAGCCCGCTGCACCCGCACATCGGCACGAACGTCGTGATGCGCACGGAGGCGGGCGCGGGCGACGTCGCGGAGGCGTTCGAGAACGCGGACGAGATCGTTGAGGCGACCTACGAGATACCGCGCCTCGTCGCGATGCCGATGGAGTGCCGGGGCATCGTGGCCGCGCCGGACGCGGAGAGCGGACGGCTCACGGTGTGGACGTCCACGCAGGTGCCGCACCGCGTGAAGACGTACCTCGCAATGCTGCTCCCCGGCGATCTGGACGTGCGCGTCATCACCCCGGACGTAGGCGGCGGTTTCGGGCGGAAGATCGAGGTGTGGCCGGAGGAGGTGGCGACGACGTACGCGGCGGTGCAGCTCGGCGCGCCGATCAAGTGGACGGAGCAGCGTTCGGAGAGCACGCTTGCGTCGCACGGTCGCGGCTTCACGGCGGACGTGCAGGCCGCCGTGCGGAGGGACGGCAAGGTTCTTGGCGTCCGTATCCGCATGCTGGCGGACATGGGCGCGTACTTCCTCACGTCCAGCGGCGGGCCGCTCGGCAACGCCGTGCAGCGCGTCGCCGGGCCGTACGCCATCCCGGCGATGGACGTGGAATGCCTCGGCGTGACGACCAACCGTCCGCCCACCGGCCCTTACCGGGGCGCGGGCGGACCGGAGGCCGCCGTGCCCATCGAGCGCATCATGGACGACGCCGCACGGCAGCTCGGCATGGACCCCGCCGAGATACGCCGACGCAACTTCATCCCCGCCGACGCCTTCCCCTACGAGACGGCCACAGGCCTCGTCTACGACTCCGGCAACTTCGACGCCGCGTTCGACCGCGCGCTCGACATGGCCGGGTACGGCGCGCTCCGCGAGCGGCAGGCATCCGAGAGCGGCCCGTTCCGCACCGGCGTCGGCGTCGCGACAGTCACCAAGGCGTCGGGCGGCAAGGCGAACGTGCGGAAGAGCCTCGCCCGCGTCGAGATGACGCCGAACGGGCGCGTCGTCATCGTCACGGACGTATCCCCGCATGGACAGGGCACGGCCACGTCGTTCTCGCAGATAGCGGCGGACACGCTCGGCGTGCCTCCAGAGGCGGTGGAGCTGCACCACGGCGACACGGACGAACTCGCGTCGGGCGGCGGCACCACGTCGAGCCGGGGCCTCGCGGTGGGCGGCAACGCGGCCTATCTGGCGCTCTTGGAAGTGAAACAACAGATGGACGCGGCAGGCGGCAGCGTCCCGGCGGACGGCATCACCGTGGAACTGGAGTACGAACTGCCCGCCAACCCGTTCGGGTTCGCTGCGCACGTGGCGGTCGTTGAATTGGACGAGGGCACCGGGGACGTGCACCTCACAGACTACGCGGCGGTGCACGACTGCGGGCCGATGATCAACCCGGTCATCGTGCGCGGGCAGATACAGGGTGGCATCGCGCAGGGCATCGGGCAGGCGCTGAGCGAAGGGATGCTCTACACGGCGGCTGGCTATCCGCAGACGGGCAGCTTCATGTCGTACGGCATACCCATCGCGGAGTCGTTGCCCGTGTTCCAGCTGGAGAACCAGCAGACGCCGTCGCCGACCAACCCGCTGGGCATCAAGGGCATCGGCGAGCTGCCGACGGTGGCCGCGCCCGTGGCCGTGACCAACGCCGTCGTCGACGCCCTCATACGCGCGGGCGCCGGGTCCGGGGCCGTCGACATGCCGCTGCTCGCCGAGCGCGTCTGGCGCGCGCTCCCGAGAGAGGGCAGCGAGCTCTAGAGCCGGTCAGCCGCGCTGGAGGTACGACTCCAGCGCCGCGCGGGATGAGTGCGCGAAGTGGTGGCCCAGCTCGGCTTCCAGCTTGGCCGTGCTGACGGTCCACGGCCATCGTATGAAGTCGAGGCCGATTGCGGGCGCGTCGCTCTGCGCTCGGGCCGTCCACGCCAGGTTAGTCAGCCCGTAGGCGAGGGAAGCGGGTAGGGAGAGCATTCGCTTGCCCGCCATCGCCACGACCTCCGACCAACGCACGCCTCCCGGCGCGGCGACGTTGTAGACGCCGGGGTGGGACTCCGTCATGAACCGCGCGAGCAGGTCCACGAGGTCGTCCTCGTGGACGAACTGCATCGCCGGGTCCGCGCCTCGTACGCCGATCAGCAGGGGCTTGTCCAGCGCGCTCGTGATGAAATTGCTCGCGTTCGGCCCCATCACGACGCACCCCCGGAGGACCGAGACTTCGCGATCGTTCCCTTGCTTCTGGAACCGCAGGAAGTGCTCCTCGCACGCCGCTTTGTCTTCCGCGTACGCGAACCCCTTTGGCGGATAGAGCGCCGCTTCCTCCGTAAGCGCGTCGGGATTGCCGGGTCGGGGGCCGTAGACGGTAGCGCTCGACATGAGCACGACGCGCCGCACGTCCGCCGACTCGCACGCCCTGAGCAGGCTGGCCGCGCCGCCGACGTTGACGCCCCAGCCCTCCTCGCGCTTGCGCGTCTGGCGCAGGACGAACGCGAGATGCGCGGCAACCTCGACGCCCGCGTTCTCGAATACGGCGCCGAGGGGAGCGCGGATGTCCTGTTGGACGTGGGTGTAGCGGACGTCCTCGATGATCGAGGGCCGGATATCCACGCCTACGATGCGGCGGACGCTATCCTCCCGCAGGAGACGTTCCACGAGGCGCTTACCGATGTACCCGGCTGCGCCGGTGACGGCCACGGTCGAGGGGGGGCCACCGCCGGTCTGCTGCGCGGTCATCGCGTCAGCCGGGAGCGGCGTTGTCGGTGAATTCGAAGCCCATCTCGCCGAGCCCGGCCACCTCGAACCGCATCCCCACCGTGTGCGGCCCCGCCGCGATTGCGCCCCCGGAGTAGGCCACTATCGTCGTCTTGTTCATCGCGAGGGTGAAGGGCGTGTCGCCGGACACGGCGTCGAATGTGGCCTGCTTCCCCTCGATCTCGAACGTCGTCGCGGACATATCGAGCTCGTCGCCGTCGAGCGTGAGGGGAAGCAGACGCTTGGCATACCCCGATCCAAGCTGGTTCCGCAGCTCGAACGCGAAGCCGTCCGCCGTCGCCCGCAGACTCCCCTTCACGTACAGCCGCCGCAGCAGGAATGAGGGGACCTTCATCGAATGCCTCCTCCCTCCTGCTCTGCCCCCCTGCGCATCCTGAACAGCTCCATCTCCGTCGCCACCGCATCCTCCGGGAGCGGTGAGGCGTTGCCGAGCGCATTGGCCACCGCATAGATGTGGGCAATGCGCTCGGCGAGCAGACACACGTTCAGCGCCAGCCCGACGCTCCCTCCGACGCCGACCAGCCCGTGGTTGCGGATGAGCGCGGCGTTGCGCTCGCCCAGCGCCGCCACGACAGCGTCGCCGATCTCCTCGGTGCCGGGGAAGGTGTACTCCGACACCTGAATGCTGTCGCCCAGGAGCACAACCATCTCGTCGATCAGCGGCGGGAGCGGTTGCCCTGCCACTGCCAGAGCGCTCGCGTACACCGAATGGGTGTGCATCACCGCGCTAACGTCGGGCCGCGCACGGTAGATGGCCACGTGCAATAGCATCTCCGTGGACGGCAGCCCATCCCCTTCGATCGGCTCCCCGTCGAAATCGACGACAACGACCTGCTCCATCCCCATCGACTCGTAGTCCTTGCCGGCGGTCGTGATGGCGAGCAGCTCGGCATCGCCAAATATGCGCGCGCTGACGTTCCCCGACGACGCCACGACGAGGCCGTTGCGGTGCATCGCCCGCGCCGCGTCGAGCACCCCGCGCCGCTGTTGCTCATAGCGTGTGTAGTCGGCGTTGGTCATCCGTCTAAGGATAGCAGTCAGCAGGGATGGTTCGGTTGAGCCTATCTGGCGGTTTGCGGTGGCCCATCCAATGGTTCAGAGAGGACCGAGGGGAGAGCCCGCAGCCTAGGACGGAGGCTGGCCGGCCTCCTCCGCCTGCCGCGCCCGCACGCGAGGGCCGACGATCCCCATGGCGATGCCGACCGGCACCATGAAGAGGAAGACCACGCCGATGACGTAGAACGCCGTCGCCAGCCCGAAAAGGTCCGCGATGCCGCCGACGGCGAAAGGGCCGACGAACGTCGCCAGGTGCCCCGCCGCCTGCGTCTGACCAAAGAACCGCCCTCGCGCCCCGCGCGGCGAGACGTCGATGGAGAAGGCGTGCGTGCCGACCATGACAAGGCTTGCGGCCCCGCCGAGCGCCGCCGCCAGAAGCACCATGCCGGCGAGGCCCGGGCCCTGCGCCGTCAATGCTAGGCCGGCTGCCGCCGCGAGTGCGCCGGGCACGAGCACGGCCTGCACCCCCCATCGGTCCGTCGCCCATCCGCCGCCGAACGAGGTCAGCAGCCCGCCGATGCCCATCGCCGCGATTACGATGCCCAGCTGTGATTCCGCCAACCCGAGCGCCTCCTCCACGTAGACCGGCAGTATCAGGTCCTGCACCGTCGAGCGCATCAGGTTCACCGCGAAGGTCCCGATCAACACGTACAGAAACCCCGTCGCGGCCAGGGCGGCTATGGCCGACGGCACGCCGCCCAAGCGGACAAAGAGGTTGGGCCTCGCGAGACGCGCCGTTTCTCTGGCGGCGGCTGGCGTGGCGGGCGTGGCGCGCGCCGAAAGCTGTCGCGTTTCGACCATGATGAAGATCATCACCAGGAGGCAGGCCATCTTGCTGAAGCCGTTGATGAAGAACGGCACGCGGATATCGTCGGTCAGGGCCCACGCCGCGCCGCCCACGATCGGCCCGATGATGCCGCCGAACTGCGCGAACCCCTGCTTGCGCCCGCTGATGCGGCCGCGGTCCTGAGGTGTCGAAACGTCCGCCGTGATGGTCTGCTGCGCCGTGCCCCAGATCGACGTGCCGATGCCGGAGCCGAACCGGAAGGCCAAGAGCGAGAAATAGGTCGGCGACAGGCCTTCCAGGAACGAGAACACCATGCGGATGAACACGCCGATGCCCCCGATGCCCTGACGTCCGAACCTGTCCAGCAGGGGCCCGGTGATGTAACTCACGAAGAACCGCCCGGCGCCGCCTATCGAGACGACCAGCCCTGCCATCGCGAGGTTGTCGTTCAGCTGCAGCGAGAGGATGGGGATGACGGGCACCGCCGCCCAGAGGCCGAGGCTCCACGAGAAGGACATGAAGTATTGCGCCCAGATGACGCGGCGGCGCGGGAAGGCGGCGAGCTGCGGGTCCACCTACAGCTCCCCCGCCAGCGCATCGAGCTTGGCGCCCAGACGCAGCCAGCGCTCGTAGAGCTCGTTCGCTTCCAGCGAGCCTTCCCCGGGCTCAACGGTCTCTCCCTCCGCCGCGAGCGCCGCCGACCGCGCCGCCAGCTCCAAGGGCGGAGTCGTCACGATCATTGCTGCGCCGGTGGCCGTCGCCTTGCGATGGACCCGTACCGGCTCGTCGAGCACGTCCGCCAAGAGGCTGGGAAAGACGCTACTCTCCGCCATCCCCCCCGACAATGCAACGCCTCCCGCGGCCCCCTCTCTAGTCCTTCCCCGCAGACGATGGAGAGGACTTTCGGAGGAATGACGGGACCGGGTTTCCGCCACCTCGCGGGCCAAGGACAAACTCTCACGGATAGCGAACGCCACGTTCTCCAGCGCTGCGCGGGCGACCGTGCCCGGATCGAGGCCCTCCCGAGTGATGGGGACCGGCGACAGCAGACCCCCCATCGTCATACCGGGGTTCGACAGGTCGAGCGCCCGTGGGCCAAGGAATGCCGCGACGACGCGCGTGGTCTCCGGCGCATTGGCCGCGAGCGCGTCGAACCGCGCGGGCGTGACGCGCGGTCCGAGCAGGCGGCGGATGATGTCGACGGCGCCCCCCGTGTCGCCGGGGTTGGCCTCGACGACCCATCGCCCGTCTACGGATTGGAGCGTTGTCCACGTTCGCCGCCGGGGGTCGAAGGTCGGGGCCGCCGTCGTCACCTGTGCGGGCGCGCTCCATCCCGCTGGGACCGATGCCGAGCCCTCCGATGCGGCGCCGCTCCCGACCGCCGCGGCCTGCGCGTCCGGCCCCGCCAGGCGCACCTCGACGGTGGCCGGGAGGCCTGTCGCATCGGCGGCGCCGCACGTCAGACGGCCCGCCGCGGCGCCCAGCGGCAGCATGCAAGGCAGGATGTCCGCGGATATGCGAAGCGTGTCGAGCAGGCCGGTCGCGGGCGCACGCGTGGACACGTCGAGCAGACCAAGCTCGGCCAGCCCCTGGGGCGTCTCGGCCAGCGCGCCGGTGAGCTGGAGCGCGGCCCACGCGTCCAGCCCTGACGCTTTGGCGATGCGGCTCGCCGTGCGCGGACGCTGCGCCCGCCACCAGCGGAGCTTGGCGGGAACGAGCATCAGCGACGGCAGATGACCGGCTGTTGCATGTACGAGCGGGCCGTGCTCCTCGTCTATAGCGCCGCCCTCGAAGACCGCGCGTATATCGTTCTGCGGCCCGGCGTATATCGTCCGCAGCTCCGCGTCGAAGAAACAGACCGCGCATCGCTGCCCGACGACCGCGACCGTCTCGACGTTTCCCTGCCCGACCTCGCGGGCTCCCTTCGCGAGCACGTCGAACAGCCGTCTTCGCAGAAGGCGCAGGTTGAAGCTCCGGTCCAGTCCGCCGACCCGAGCGCCGACGGTGGGGTAGGGGGCCGACGCCACCTCGACCGTCTGCGCCGGACGCGAGCCCGCAACGCTCACGCAGCGCATCCGGCTGCTGCCGAGGTCCAGGACGAGCGTCACGCAGCCCATCACGCCACCAGCGCCAACGAGCCGGCGACGGCCGCTGCGACTCCGGCGAGGGTGCGCGGATGGAAGCTTTCGTAGCGCCGGTTCACCACGTACCCAAGCGCCAGTGCGAAGATCGTCTGCGACCTGAGCAGCGGTATGACGATGGTGACGGGCGCGAGGCTCAGGGCGAGGAATCGGAACATGTGTCCGAGGAAGATGGTGAGTCCGCCGCTGAGGAACCAGACCTGCGTCCCGCGGTCGAGGTTCAGTGCGCCGGACGCCTGCCCGCTGAATAGCGCGATAGGCGCGAGAATCGCCGCCGCCGCGGCATAGGAGACCAGTCCGCCAAGCACGCCCAATCCGCCGCTGTCTTCGAGGGCGAAGCGGATCAGGATGGGGCTTACGCCGAACATCAGCGTGCCGAGCGCGGCGAAGCCGTAGCCTTCCAGGAGCCGGGCGGGGGCCTCGGCGTCCTCGGACGCTCCCGCGGGCGCGCGTCGGGGCTGCGGGCTGCTCGCGGCCAGGGCGGGCCCGATAAAGATGAGCCCAATCCCAACGGCCTTCAGGGGAGTCATCGCCTCGTCGAGAAACGTGAGGGCGAAGAGCACGGAGAGGAGCGCCGTCCCTTGGAGCACCGGAGAGCTTCGGTTCGCCCCGATGGCGGCGTAGGCCCGGAACGTGCAGTACCGCCCGATGAGGAAGTGAATGACTCCGGCAGCCGTCAGGGCCGCGTACCCCCGGCCGGTGATGTCGCCGGTGGAGAAGAGCTGACCGCTCACCAGCGCCGCGATGAGGAATAACGGGACTCCGCCGATGACGGTTATCACGAGCCCCTGGCCCGCGGATCCCGCGACGGTCCCACGCCGCAGAAGGACGGTCGTTACGCCGAACAGCGTGGAGGAGATGAGCGTAAAGACGATGCCGAGCACTTGGGGAGCTTACACCTTCCCGTCACGCCTGGCGGGGAGAGTAAGATATCCCCATGAAGAACGGCTTCCGCATCCTCGATAGCGACATCCACGTCATCGAGCCAGCCTCCCTATTCGAGGACTTCTTGGACGGTCCGTTCAGGTCGCGTATGCCGGTGATGCGGCGCAGCGACGTGACCGGCGTCGATACCTGGGTCATCAATGACCAAGTCTTCCCTATCTGGAACGAGTGGCCGGACTTCGCTCACGCCAACGCGGCATTGAAGGAGAAGAAGGAGAAGACGCCGTTCCAGGTCAAAGCGTTCTCCCACGGCTTCGACGCGCGGACCACGCTGGAGGCGATGGACATTGAAGGCGTCGATGTCGCGGCGCTCTTCCGCACGAACGGCGGGACCTGGATCCTCGGCCTCGACGACCTGGACCCGGAGTACGCCGCCGCCCTGTGCCGCGCCTACAACGACTGGATGCACGACTACTGCAAGGCCGACCCCGAACGCCTGAAGGGCATCGCGCTCCTCCCGTTGCAAGCCATCGACCTCGCCGTCGAGGAGGCGCGGCGGGCCGTCGCTGAGCTGGGGTTCGTCGGCGTGACGGTCCATCCCGAGCCCGTCAATGGACGACTCTTCTATGACCCGGAGGTCGAGCCCCTATGGAGTGAGATCGAGCGCCTGGGGACGGCGGTCTGCCTGCACGGGACCTCGACCGCGCCTGGACGGGAGGACATCAGCCGTAAGTACCTGCGTCACCCCGGGGCCCGCACGATGACCCACGCTCTCAGCTTCCCCACCCAGATGATGTCCGCGCTCGCGGGCCTGACGGTCACCGGAGTCCTGGAGCGTCATCCCGCCCTGCGCGTCGCCTTCCTGGAGGCGAACTGCTCGTGGCTGCCTTGGCTTCTCTACCGCCTCGACGATCAGCAGGAGAAGTACCGGGAGAACCTCCTGCCGCTCAAGCCCAGCGAGTATTTCCTGCGCCAGTGCCTGATCTCCATGGAGGCCGATGAGGCGATGGCTAAGGACGTCATGGCGCGTTACGGCGACGATTTCATGGTCATCTCGACCGACTATCCGCACCCCGACAGCCCCTTCCCCCACGCGATGGACGAGTTCTTCGAGCTCGACCTTCCGGACGAGGCCCGCCGTAAAGTCCTCTGGGACAACTGCGCGAAGCTCTACCTGCTGGACTAGCGGCGCTGGCGCCACACGTCGGGGTTTGCCAGGCGCACGGGCTTTACCCCGGCGGCGAAACGCTCTAGGTCTTCCGCGGCCATCGCTGAGTGACGTTCGACTGTCTCGCGCGTCGCGCCGCCGATGTGAGGGGTGAGCAGCACGTTCGGCAGACCGAGGAATGGCGAATCGGGCGGGATGGGATGCGCCTCGTGCACGTCGAGCGCCGCCCCAGCCAGACTGCCCGCCGCGAGCGCCTCGGCGAGCGCTTGCTGATCCACCACGTAGGGCGAGGTCACGTTCACCAGGAACGCGCCGCGCTTCATGGCCGCGATGCGGTCGGCGTTCAGCATCCGGGCGGTCGAGTCGGTGTCCGGCACGTGCAGGGAGACGAAGTCCGCGGCCCTCAGCAGGTCGTCGAGCTCCATGAGCTCCACCTCGTCCGCCTGCGCCACGTAAGGGTCATGGGCCAGCGTCCGCATGCCGATTCCCGCCGCGAGGCGCGCGACGGCCCCGCCGATGGCGCCGAGGCCGACGATTCCTAGGGTTGCGCCGGCCAGCTCTCGGCCCTGGAACCGGGTGTAAGCGTCTGTCGGGTCGGCCCATCGGCCCTCGCGGACGTATCGCTCCGCCTCCGCCGTATGCCGGGCTAGAGCGAACATCTGCCCGATAACCAGCTCGGCCACCGCCTCCGCGTTCCTGCCCGGCGTGTGAACGACTGCCACGCCCTGCTCCGTCGCAGCATCCATGTCCACTTGGTTGAGCGCACCGCGGCACACGGCGACGATCCTGAGCTCCGGCGCGGCGGCGAAGAGCTCCTCGAACACGAAATCGGCCTCGACCACAAGCGCGTCGAAACCCTCCGCCGCCAGGCGCGCCCCAAGCTCTTCCGGGTCCCAGAGGACTTGCGTTTCGGTCCACGGCTCATGGGTCACCGGGCCGAGCGCTTGGAGGCGTGCGATGCCGTCCGGCGAGAAGGGAGCGAGGACGAGCGATTTCATTGTGCGGCGCCCATCATGGCCGGCGGGCAAACGCTCGCCCGGCTGCCGGCGCGCTCAGCCTCCAAGCTCCTCGATAAGCTCGGCGGTGTGGAGGATGCCCAGCCGGAAGTAATCGCGGCGGATGTTCTCGTTGGGCGCGTGGATGCGGTTGCCGGGATAGTCGATGCCGCAGGAGGCGACGGGGACTCCTAGGATGTGCTGGATGGGGTGCTGCGGTCCCGTGCCGGTCATGCTCGGCATGATGTACGGCTCGCTGTCGTATGCGCGCCGTGCCGAGTCGACGACCTGCTTGACGAACGGGTCGTCGATCGACGTCCGCGCCGGGTGCTCGGAGCTGTGAACCTTCACGTCGATATCGCTGAAGCCGTGCTCGTCGAGGTGCTGCCGCAGGCTCGCGAGTACCTCGTCTGGGTCCTGGTTGGGGACGAGCCGGAAGTCGAGCTTCGCGCGCGCCACGGCGGGAAGGATCGTCTTAGCGCCTTCGCCGGTGTATCCCGCGCCAAACCCGGCAATGTTCGCGGTCGGGTCCATGATGAGCCGCCGCCAGAGCTCGTAACCCGACGCCTCCCCGACGGCCATCTCGACGCCTAGGTTGTGCAGGAACTCGCGCGACGTGTCCGGCAGCCCTTCGATTGCCGCGACCTCCTGCTGGAGCGCGGGCCGCACGCGGTCGTAGAAGCCGCGCAGCGCGATGCGCTCGCTGGAGTCCTTGAGGGTGTTGAGCGCCCAGACCAGCCGCCAAGCGGGGTTTGGAACGACGGGCGCGTAGGACGAGTGGGAGTCGGTGCTCGCTGAGCGGCATTCCAACTCGACGTACAGCAGCCCCTTCACTCCGAGCATCACCATGGGACGGCCGTCCCAGTTCACCCCGCCGCCCTCCCAGATGCACACGTCCGACGCGATGCGCTCCGCGTTCGCCTCGACGAAGTCCTGGAAGCCGAGGCTGCCGATCTCCTCGGCGCCCTCCAAGCACCAACGGATGGTGACAGGCAGATCACCCTTGGAGTCGCGCAGCGCCCGCACCGCTGCCAGCCTGGCGACGATAGGGCCCTTATCGTCCGAGATGCCGCGCCCGTAGATGTAGCCGTCGCGCTCCGTGGGCTCGAAAGGCGGCGTCTCCCACTCGTCGAGCGGGTCGGGGGGCTGCACGTCGTAGTGGTTATAGAAGAGGAGCGTCTTGTCCGACGCGCCCTTCGCCTCGGCGATGATGCCAGGGTAGTCGGGGTCGGCGGTCGGTACGAGGTCGGCCTCGAACCCGGCGTCGCGGAGCATCCCGACGACCATCTCGCCGCACTCGCGGACGCCCAACCGCTGCGCGCTAACGCTCGGCTGCGCGGCGAGCCGCTTCAGCTCGTCGATGGTCTCTTCGAGGTGGTCGTCGATGTGTTGCCGGGTTGCGTGGTCCATTGCTGCTCCGTGGAGGAACCCCCTCCTCAATCCTCCCCTGCAGACGAGGGAGGAGGTTAGTTTGAGGCCTTCTGTCGCTGCTGCCGGCGTTTCTCGGCGCGGGTCTCGTGGACGACGGGCCAGACTGACTCCGCCTCACAGTCCTCTCCGTCGGCCAGGCTGCGAAGGTCGGTGATGTAGACCTCGCGGGCCGGCTCGCCGGTCGATTGCACGTCGTTCGTGTGCATCCAGCTGTGGACGGCGCGGTGGGCGTCGGCGATGTCCTTGTGTGGGCCTTTGTAGACCGCGACCGCGCACCGGCCGCCGGGCAGCTCGTCCGCCCGCACCCGCTCGTTGCCCTCGACCTCCACGTCCACCGGATAGCCCACTTGGACGTCGACGAGGAAGCTGCCTACCTCGTAGTACACGCCCATGCCGGGCCCTGTAGGCGTCACGCCGACAGAATCGAGGTATTCGGCGGTCTCCTGCAGCAGCTGAGTGACCTTTGGAGTGACCTTGTCAATAGTCGTCTTGGCGCGTATCGCCGCGATCTTCTGGGGCCTATACTCGCGTATCTGGATGCCGATATCCATAACTCCACCCTCCGGTCGCAACTTCTCTCCGTCCTTGCCGTCATTTCCGCGAAGACGGGAACCTCGCATCCTCCCGTCATTCTCCCCTACGACAGGGGAGGGAATCGAGGAGGGGAGGGGCTACCCCCCGCCTCCCGATGCGCCCTCGACGATGCCCGGCGCGGTCATGCGCGCGGGATCGAGGAGGTGTTGCAGCTGTTCGTCGGTCAGTCCGGCCTCGGCCTTCGCGAGTTCGCGGATCGTGACTCCCTGGGCCGCGGCCGCCTTTGCAATGGCAGTCGCCTTATCGTAGCCGATGGCCGGAGTGAGCCCTGTCGCCATCATCAGTCCCTGCTCGACCATATCCGGTCCCTTGCTCGTCGCCTTGATGCCGCGCAGGCACTGGACCACGAAGTTCTCCGTGGCCGATGCGAGCAACGTGATGGCCTGATGCAGATTGTAGGCGGCGACGGGCCAGTAGGTGTTGAGCTCCAAGTAGCCGCCCTGGGCCGCGGCGGCGACGGCGGCGTCATTGCCGATGACCTGGCAGACCACCTGCACGACCGACTCCGGAATTACCGGGTTCACCTTGCCCGGCATGATTGACGAGCCCGGCTGGACCGTCGGCAGATCGAGCTCCGCGAGCCCGGCGCGCGGCCCGGACGACAGCCAGCGCAGGTCGTTCGCGATCTTCTGCAGCGAGACCGCTGCCCCTCGGACGGCGCCGCTGGCCGCGAGCATCGTGTCCTGTGTGCCTTGCGCTTGGAAGTGGTGCTCCGTCTCTCTGACCGGCAGACCCAGCTCGTCGGACAGGAAGGCGCAGGTCCGAGCCGCAAACTCCTCGTGGGCGTTTATCCCGGTGCCGACGGCCGTCCCGCCGAGCGCGACTTCGCAGAGCGCGTCCGCGTGCGGCTGCAGCCGGGCGATCGCGAGCTCCATCTGGCTCGCGTATCCGGCGAACTCCTGCCCAAGCCGGATCGGGGTCGCGTCCTGAAGGTGTGTGCGGCCCGTCTTGATGATCTCCCAGAACTCCTCGGACTTGGCGGCGAGGGCCTCTCGCGCCATCTCCAGGGCGGGAACCAGCTCATTCCGCAGGGCCCGCGCGGCGGTCAGGTGGCTGGCGGTGGGGATGACGTCGTTGGACGACTGCGCCATGTTGACGTGGTCGTTGGGATGAACGTTCACGCCGGGCGCGAGCTCGCGCGCTCGTCTGGCGATGACCTCGTTGGCGTTCGTGTTCGTCGAGGTGCCCGACCCTGTCTGGAAGAGGTCGACGACGAAATGCTCGTCCCAGGCGCCGTCGACCACCTCCCCGGCGGCTGCGTTGATGGCGTCGGCGACCTCCTGGTCCAGCAGACCGAGGCCTGCGTTCGTATGGGCTCCGGCGCGCTTGATTCGTCCGAGCATGTGAATGAAGTCGGCGGGGTAGCGCATGTTGCTGATGGGGAAGTTGAGGACGGCGCGCTGGGTCGATGCTCCCCAGTACGCCTCCGCGGGCACTTCCATCTCCCCCATGGTGTCCTTCTCTATCCGGCTGGCCTGTTTCTCGGTCATGTGGGCGTGGGCTCCTGCAACGGTGATAGGCGGCGTCCGCCAGTCCGTCATGTTATCGCCGTCGTCGGGCGGCTGCCAGAGCAGGGCGCCAACAACTGCCGAAACGGGAGGGCATAACCCGTTCCTACGCTGGGTTACGGGCGGTAGGTTACGATAGTAGAATCCTACGGAAACTGCCCCCGGCGCCCTGTCGCCGCCTTGGTTGACACAATATGTCTGAACGATCCACCTCCTGGCAGGCGCTCTACGTGGTTTTGATGTCCGCTCTCATCTGGGGGCTAGCTCTGGCGGCCGCCTGGTTTGCCGACCAGACAGGCTCATCGTTGGGCCATGGACCGCTCCCGAGCGGACTCAGTCCTCGCAACGCCTATATCGCAACCCTCGTCACCGTAGCCCTCGGCGCGGGGACTGGCGGCGTCATGCTCATCGGTGTTCGCCAAGCCAAGTACTTCACCCGGCGATTCGCCTGGCTGCTGTACCTGCTCGTCGCCGCGCCGATGCTGGTCCTGCTGATTACGCCCATGCAGCGGTTCGGGTCCGGATCCTTCTTGGGCCTTCCTGAGTTCCTGATGGGCCCGCCGGCCCGCATGGTGCTGGCGGCCTCCCTGGGCGCTCTCTTCATCGGCGTCATCGACCTGCGCCGCGTCTTCCCCGGCTGGGTGAACGAGTCGGCGATAAGGTCGCAGACCGCGCGCGTCAGCGCGACCGGCGTCCGCGGTCTGCCCGGCCGGTTCACCCCGAACGCTTGGCGCGCGCTCTCCTTCATGCAGGAAGA
>CBDFLP010000013.1:0-152326 GCA_965249325.1 Dehalococcoidia bacterium
AGGAGTGATAATAGCAACTATCTGGATAAGTGCCGCAGAATGGCAGCAAAATGCCACGTTGTTGCTTGACTATCCTCTGCGCAACTGCTAGATTGACTCTGCGGTCGGGGAGAACGGCCGTAGGGCCGCATCCTATGGAGGGGCGCGGCGGGCTCGGTGAACGGAGGGAAAGATGGCGAAGCTGGGACCGTACTCGTACCCCGACATCAGGTTCGGGGACGCGGTGGAAATCGCGGGCCGCGTGCTCACCAAATTCAAGGGGGCGGTGAGCGTGAAGGGCCTTGCGTGGGAGCTGGGGATGGCCGAGGGGAGCGGCACCCTGTTCGCGAAGGTCGCGGCCCTACGCGACTTTGGACTCGTAGAAGGTCGTGGTGAGCTGAGGATTTCGCCGTTGGCGCAGCGGGTCCTCCACCCGGCCAACGCCGAGGAGGGCCAGGAGGCCAGGGCGGAAGCCTTCCAGAGGGTGGAGCTTCTCCGGCAGCTCTACACGCGCTTCGAAGGCGAAGTGCCGGACGACATGAGCTTGCTCGTCGGGCTCGAAGAGATATCGCGCGCGCCCCGAGATGAAATCGTCCGGCGAGCCCCTCTGATCCAAAAGCATTTGACGGACGCCATTCGCGTGCTCGGCAGGCCGGTCACGGCAGAGAAAAAGGTAGAATATTCTGTTCCTGATCAGATAATTGCTATGCCTCAGCCAGAGCCTATCACCGCTCCGCCTCTAGCCGAGCCGGACAGCAACGGTCTGCAGCTGACGGCGGCCGGCCGCCGCCTCTCTGTTCCCCTCACGCCTCAGTACGTCGAGGTGGCGATTACCTTGCTGCGGACGTTGCAGGAAGAATTGGCGGTGGAGGCCGGTCTGCCCGGTCTGGATGACGAGGATGTCGGCATAGACGACGAGACCGATGTCCATGCGGCTTCCACGTACGCGGCTGAGATCGAGCTTGGCCCCACTGACCAGCTGCAGATGTAGCTTGGCGCCTTTCCGGCGCAGCGAGGCGTTAAGTGCGTAGCCCGCATACTGCGGCCAAAATGGGTGGGGCCACGGGGACCAGAGCGTGAGGCCTTGGCCTGACAGTTACCGGAGTGGCGGCGACCGCTCCCGCCCACAGAAATCCAAGAGGGGATGGGTCTTCTGGCCGCGCCTATGCCTCGCCTCCTAGGAACTCCTTGAGCCGGGCGGCGGACGCCAGACCCATCCCGGGCGCCTCCGCCACGTCGGCTGTGGAGGCAGCACGGATGCCCGCGACGCTGCCGAACCGCTTGATAAGCTCGCGCCGCCTCTTCGGGCCGATGCCCGGCGCCTCGTCGAGCTGGGAACGCGTCGCCGCTTTCGAGCGTCGCTGCCGGTGGTACGTGATGGCAAAGCGGTGGGCCTCGTCGCGCACACGCTGGACGAGGTACAGCCCTTGTGACTGCCGCGGCAGGATTACCGGCTCCGCCATGTGGGGGAGAAACACCTCCTCCTCGCGTTTCGCCAGAGAGCAGAGCGGGATGTCGGTGATTCCGAGCTCCAGGAAGACCTGCTGTACGGCGTTGAGGTGCCCCTTGCCTCCGTCGATGATGACGAGGCCCGGCACGAACCCGAAGGAGTCCTGCGGCTCCCGCCGCTCTCCCAAGGACGCCGCGTCGTCAGCCAGGGCGCCTGTCCTAGCAAAGCGGCGGGCGCGGTAGCGTTGGGCCGGCGCTTCGGCGGCCTGCCGCGGGTCGGCTTGCTCGTCGCCGGCGTCCGAGCGTGGTGCCACCTGACTCGAGGCGGCCTCGCGCCGGGCTTCGCCGAGCCTGCGGAAGCGCCGCCGTAGCATCTCCTGCATCGAGGCGTAGTCGTCCACGCCGTCCACCCCCCTGATCTGGAAACGGCGATAGTGGGCGTTCTTTGGCCGACCGTGCTCGAAGACGACCATGCTCCCGACCGAGTTCGAGCCTTGGATGTTGGAGATGTCGTAGCACTCGATGCGGTCAGGCAACTCCGGCAGATTGAGCGCCTCTTGAAGCTCCGCCAAGGCCTGCAGGACCTTGTCCGATTCGTTGAGCCACTTGATGCGGCGCTGCGTTAAAGCCTCCATCGCGTTGGCGGACGCCATCTCCATCAGCCTACGCTTTGGGCCGCGCTGCGGACGCGCGATCGCCACGCGCCGCCCGCGCTTGCCGCTGAGCCATTCCTCGATCGCCGCGGCGCTCTCCAAGTCGTGCTGCACGAGCAGCGTGGCCGGGACGTCGGTGGACGCCTCATAGAATTGCTGGACGAAGTGCTCCAATAGCAACGACTCTTCCTCGGCTTCGCCTCCCTCCATCAGGAAGTGGTCGCGGTCGATGAGCTTGCCGCGCCGCACCTTGAACAGCTCCACCCAGGCCTCGCCTTTGTCGTAGGCGAGGGCAATAACGTCCGAGTCTTCCTTGCGGTCGGAGACGACTTTCTGGTTCTGCGAGACGGACTCGATCGCGCGGATCTGGTCGCGCAGCACGGCGGCGCGCTCGAACTCCAGGCGCTCCGACGCGTCCTCCATCTTCAGCCGGATGCCATTCTCGACTGCCTCCGAGTCGCCTTCGAGGAACTGGAGAACCTCGCCGATGACCTCGCGGTATTCGCGCCGGTCGACGGCGCCGATGCACGGCCCGACGCATCGGTGGATGAAGTACTCCAGGCAGGGGCGCTCGTCACTGCCCGTAATTGCCTTTGTGCAGGAGCGGTAGGGGAAGAGCTTCTTGAGCAGGTCCATCGTCTTTCGCACCGAACCGGCGCTAGCGAAGGGCCCGAAGTAGCGCGCGCCGTCGGGCAGCACGCGCCGCGTGAAGTAGACCTGGGGGAAGTCTTCCGAGAGGTCAATCTTGATGTAGGGGTAAGTCTTATCGTCCTTGAGACGCGCGTTGTAGAAAGGCTTTTGCTGTTTGATGAGCAGGTTCTCCAGCAGCAGCGCCTCCTGGACGGACTCGGTGACGATGAACTCGAAATCGGCGATGCGCTGGACCATCGCCTGCACCTTCGGCTCCTTGCCGTAGGGCGTTTGGAAGTAGGAGCGGACGCGGTTCCGCAGGCTCGCGGCCTTGCCGACGTAGATGACCGCCCCGCTCTCGTCCTTCATCAGGTACACGCCGGGCTTGACCGGCAGCGCCCTGAGGCGGTCGGCAAAGTCCTTGGGGTTGGCCTCTTTCCGGACGCGGGTCGCCATGGCTGTTCCAGTCTATCGCGGAACCTCCTCGGCTGAGGAGCACCGCCTATCCAGATATCCTCCCTTGTCCGCCAGACCCTTGCGTAACTTCCCGGACCATCGTGCCGGGCGGTGTGGGGAAGTTCCCCAGTTGTATTTTTTGTCGCCAGCGTTACGAGTAAGAAGTTCCCCACCCGCACATTCCCTTACGAGTGAGAAGTTCCCCGAAATACATGGGGAGGGGAAGTTCCCCAGTTGTATTTTTTGTCGCCAGCGTTACGAGTAAGAAGTTCCCCACCCGCACATTCCCTTACGAGTGAGAAGTTCCCCGAAATACATGGGGAGGGGAAGTTCTTTTCATGGCCGTGGCCTGCTTCCCGGCCTCGGAACTACTTCCTCACCCATGATGATTTTGTAAATCATGCCGCCGACTCCGGGTTGGCCCCCGTGATGGGGGCTTCCGATTGGAGGTATGACGACACTTCATCGTAGGCGGCGCAAGGGAATTGGGCAATGGGCAAGTGTCACCGTGCGCCAGCGACGTGTGCTACGCAAGGCCCGTCTGTGGGGAGGACTGAGGGAAGTGGCTTAGGCACCTAGATCCGTCGCGAGCTTCAGAAAGGCTAGGGCGGCCCCGACTATGGCCGTGATCGAACCGATCATCGCCAGCTCGCGTCTCAGGCCACCGGCAGGAACCATCGCCGACGCCTGATTCGCCCGCCGCTGGGATACGACGGTAGGCGCTCGCCTGCGCTCGGCCGTGGCCACTGCGCGGGTCGGCGCCGCCTCGCCGGGGGTCTCCGCTACGCTGACGGGCGCCTCCGTGGGCGCATCTTTAGGCGTCTCCTCGAGGGCTTCTTCCGGCTCGACAGGGGTCGCGTACGCTGACTCTGCTAGGGACGGTCCTGCAGACCGAGCCTTGCGCCGCGCGCGTTCCCTGGCCTTCGCCTGGCTGGCGGCTGTTCTGTTTCCAGCCTTCTTATTCGCCATTTGTCCTCTCTCGTTGGCCAATCAGCTTCGCCGTGTCCACGATGACGTCGGCGGTGCGGTCAATGGTCAGTAAGTCGGTGTTCAGCACCTGATGGTAATACTGTGGGTCCTCCGGGTCGACCTTGAAGAAGCGCTTATAGTAGGCGACTCGCGCACGGTCGTTCTCCAAAACGTGCCGCTCGGCCTCCACGTCGTTCAGATTCTCCCGCTCCATTATCCGCTTCAGACGCTCCGCATGAACGGACACGAGTCCCACATGCAGGGTGCCTGGATCGTCCCGCAGGATAATATTCGCACCCCGCCCCGCGATCACCACGTTTCCCGAGGTGGCGATTTCCTTGATGACCGCGGACGTGACGGTTAACAGGTTCTCGTCGGACAGAGATTCGTCGCCCTCGGACTCCTCGCTCGGGAAGTCGCGGTACTCGCGGACGAGGAGAGCGTCGAGCCCGCCGCCGAAGTACGGGTCGGCCCCGCCCCCCGCAAGGGCGGAGCGCTCCAGGACGGTCTTGACGAATCCAGCGACTCGGTCGCCCAAGCGGGGCGGGCGCTCAGTGCGCTCCGCCACTGCTGCGACCGTCGTTCCGATTTTCTTCGCGGCCTCGGCCATGATCATCCGGTCGATGTAATCGATGCCCAGCTTGCGGGCGACCTGCGCGCCGACCTCGATGGCGCCACTGCCGATGAGTCCTGTCACCGTGATGACGGGCATTCCGTGCTCCTCTACTTGCTGACTATTGTGCGGTCCATGTCGCGCAGCATGTTAATCATACGGGCATCTTCGTCGTCACCGGCAGAGGCGGCGAACCATGCATCGAGAATCTCGGTTGCTTCATCCGGCGAGGTGGCGCGGAGGCTCATGACCAGGACGTTCGCATCGTTCCATCGCCGCGCCCCCTCTGCGGTCGGTGCGTCGCCGCAGAGAGCAGCTCGCACGCCGGGAACCTTGTTGGCCGCTATGCTAACGCCTGTCCCCGTGTAGCAGAAGAGGACTCCCTGGTCGCAGGGTCGTTGAGCGACGGCTGCGCCTACTTCGCGACCGACAGCGGGCCATCGGGCGTCGTGCCCGGCGGCGAGCGCTCCAGCCGGAGATATGTCGTGACCGCGCTTGCGCAACTCGTCGATTACGTGATCGGTGAGGAGGGTCGTCTCGTCACTGCGAACGGCGATTTTCATTTGTGGCTACGCGCGGGGGTGTGCTCGCTCAAATGTCTCACGGACTTGCCGGTCTGTCAGATGCGTGTAGACCTGCGTAGTTGAAATACTAGCATGCCCCAACAGCTCCTGGACATGCCGCAGGGGAGCGCCGCCGCGCAGCAGGTGGGTGGCGAAGCTGTGGCGCAACGTATGCGGCGAGAGCCTGCGCCGGATATCGCCACGGACCCCGGCGCGTTTCAGGACCAGCCAGTACCCCTGGCGCGTCATCGCGCCACCCCGCGCGTTCAGGAAGAGCGCCGTGGCAACCGGGCCCCGGCGTTTCGAGTGCGCGAGCAGCTGCGGACGAACATCCCTGACGTAAGAGGCCAGCTGCTGGACGATGCCGGGATACACCGGCGCGAGGCGCTCCTTCGATCCCTTGCCGAGCACCCGTATCCAGCCGGAGTCGAGGCTTAGCGCCGCGACCGAGAGCCCCTGCGGGCCGACGACCTCCGACACCCGCAACCCGGCGGCGTAGGTCAGCTCCAGCATCACCCGATCCCGCACGCCCTCGGGGCCGGGCCGGGCGCTAGCCGCCTTGAGCAAGCGCGCCACGTCCTGCTCCGTCAGCACATCGGGCAGCGAGCGGGCAGGGCGACGCGATTGCATGTGCTCCGCCGGGTTGGCGTCGATGACGCCCTCCTCCAGGAGGAACCGGAAGAACGAGCGCGCGGCGGCTGTCTTGCGGGCGAGGCTGGTCTCCGAGTAGCCGCGCTTTGCCAGCGTCAGGCGCGCGTCCTCCACGTCGCGCTGGGCGACTGCCGTCCAGCGTATGTCCGAATGCCCGCGTTCCAACAGATGCTGAAGCTGAATCAGGTCGGCCCTATAGGCCGCAATCGTGTTGGCCGAGAGGCCGCGCTCCGCGCGAAGGTGGCTGAGGAAGGCCTCGATCTGCTGATCGGCTTCCCGGACTGCTTCTCTGACAGAGGTGGTCATGGTTCGACTATTCTAGGAAGCGCGCCTGCGCCTAGGCATGAGATTGGCATGCCGGAAACGTCAGGTTGAGATAGCCCTGCGAGATTGAACTCAGCGGAGGGGGCACCCATGACCATCTCGCTCGACCCAAACGCATTCGGCTCGCCCCTGCTGTCGTGGGTGGCGCTGTTCACGATCGCCGGCGCGCTGGCCGGGGGCGGTATGTTCCTGCGCCAAGCCGGGGCTCTAGGGACGAGCAGGCGGACGTTGTACGGGACCGTGCTCGCAGCCCTGTTCTGGGGGCTCGTCGGCGCGCGCCTGTTTCACGTCGTCGACTACTGGGACTTCTATACGAAAGCCCCGTTCCAGGCCTTCTACTTCTGGAACGGCGGGCTTTCGCTGTGGGGCGGGGCGCTCGTTGGGCTGGCCGCGGGCCTTTGGCGCGCCGGCCGCAGCGGGCTGTCCGCCGCCCGAGTCGCCGATGCCGCTGTCGTCCCGGCCCTGATTGGGCTTGCGATAGGGCGGTGTGGCGATCTGCTGGCGGGCGAGCGCGCCGCGTCCGGCTCATCGCTGCCCTGGGCCGTCGTCTACGCCAACGACGGCGCAGAAGCGTTCGCGGACGGCTCTAGCGTCCACCCCGTTGCGCTGTACGAGATGCTCTTGGACCTGGCAATAGCCGCCGCCGTGGCGCGATGGCGGCATCGGCTGCCGGAGGGCGCGCTTATGCGGACGGCGCTGGCGGCATGGGCGCTCGGGCGCTTCCTGATTGCGTTCGTGCGCCTCGACCCGGCGCACCTTGGGCTACAGCAGACGCAATGGGTCGGCCTGATCGTGGTGGCGGTCGCCACACTCTGGGCGTGGCGCTCCCGCCACCGGCTGCGGCCCTACGCGGGCAGGTAGTTCGGGAAACCGTAGAGCGCGACGCAATTGTCGTGCACGATCTTCCGCATATCCTCTTGCGCCTCGGGACCGGCGAAATCGCGCTCGATGAACTCGCGGGACTTCGGCCACGTCGACGCCGCGTGGGGATAGTCCGACGACCACATCACTTGGTCTACGCCGATGTCTCCCCGGTACCGGATTCCCACCTCGTCGTCGATGTAGGTGACGTACACCTGGCGGGCGAAATACTCCGTCGGCTTCATGCTGAGAGGCGTAGAGAAGCCGCCGCGCCTGCTCGACCCACGCCCCACGGTGCTGTTTATCCGGCCGAGCCAGAAGGGGACCCAGCCGACGCCGTACTCCGCGGAGATTACGTTGAGGGTGGGGTACCGCTCCAGCACCCCGGAGGCGATGATGACCGCGAGCGATTTCTGCACCTCGTGCGCCGCGATGATCGGCCGCAGGACGCGGTTCTCCCGCCCGAACTCGTACTTGGGCCGCTCCATGCCCGTCGGGGGGTGGAGGCTGAGGGGCATCCCCAGCTCCTCCGCCCGGCTCCAAAAGACGTCGTACATGTCCAGGTTGTACGGCTGGTCCTCCGGCGGGGAGGCCCAAATCATGGCGCCGATGAGTCCCATCTTGGCGCAGCGTTCGAGCTCCTCGGCGCCGAGCTTGGGGTCGTACAGCGAAATCAACGGCAGGCCCTTCAGGCGGTCCGGCGCGTAGCTGCAGTATTCAGCCAGCCAGTCGTTGTAGACGCGGAAGCACTCGCGTTGCAGGGCCGGGTCCAGCAGCCAGAAGAGCCGGAAGCCAAGGGTGGTATAGAGGACTTCGGCGGCCACTCCGTCGACGGCCATGTCCTTCAGCCGCTCCACGGGGTCCCATCCGCCTGGCCGGGCGTCGGCGTACCCGCCCGTCTTCATGAACTCGACCTTCTCCTCCTCGGTGCGGCTCTGGCCCGCGGCCACTCCGACGGCGAGATCGTGGGGCTGGTAGCCCTCATAGACCCACCACGCCCCCGGGACGCCGTTGTACTCGTCCTCGACGTGCGGAGCGCGGTCCCGGAACTTCGCGTCCATTCGCGTTGTCCACAGGTCCAACGGTTCGCTCATGTGAGAGTCCGACGATATGTACCACGCGTCTGTCATCAGTTTTCCTCCGTGCGTCAGTACGCGCACTATCCTCCAAGCCCGCGTGAGCCGTCAATCTTGCCAAGTCTCGACGGCGGCCGCCGTCTCGTCGCAGGGGGCTAGAGCGCCAGGCGCGGCTGGGCCGTCGGCGCGTAGTCCTGGAGGGTGAGGCGCACTCGCTGCTGGCCGTTCCAGTGGTCGACCTCTATCGTGTAGACGATATCGACGCGCCGGGTCCCGTCGAGCCAGTTCTGCCTGAACGCCACGATATCCCAGAGCGCTCCCCCTGAGCGGACGGTCAGCCTGAAGTGCTTGCCGTCGGCCCCCATAGTCGACGCCTTCACGACCTCGACGCCGCGCGTCATGAAGATGGGGGCCGGATTACCCACGCCGTGCGGTTCGAGCCGGCGCAGCGCTTGAAACGTGCGCCCCATCAGCTCGCCCGGCTGCGCTTCCGCGTCCACGATGCCCTCACTGAGGGGCTGAGCTTCTCCAAGCTGTTCGGCTGCGATGCTCGTGAGCCGCTCGTTCAGCTCGGGAAGCACGCCCGCGTCGCAGGCAAAGCCCGCCGCCTGGGCATGACCGCCGTAGCGGATGAGTAGGTCGTCGCACCGGGTGAGCGCGTCGGCCCAATGGAATCCGGGCGCGCTCCTACAGCTCGCCATCACGCGGTCACCGTTCATCCCGTACACCGCCGCCGGCGCGCCGAACTGCTCGGCGAGCTTGCCCGCCGCGAGACCCACGACGCCTGGGTTGAAGTCGGCTTCGCCCACCAGGATGAGCGGCGGGATGGCCGCCGGCACCAGCGCGATAGCCCGCTCAACGGTCTCTTCCGTCAGCGCCTGCCGCTGCGAGTTGTAGGAGTCGAGCTTCCGCACGAGCTCGGCGGCGCGGGCCTCGTCGCCCGTCAGCAGCAGCTCCAGCGCGGTGTCGGCGTGGTCGAGACGGCCCGCGGCGTTGATGCGCGGGCCGATGGCGAAGCCGATGGTCTCCGCGCTGACGTGCTGAGGAGCGACCCGCGCCGCGTCCAACAGGGCGCGCAGTCCCGCCGAGACGGTGCGCTGGAGGTCGAGAATCCCCCGGTGGACGATGTAACGGTTCTCGCCAAAGAGCGGCGCCATGTCCGTAATCGTGCCTATCGCTGCAAGCTCCATGAGGTCCGTGCCCCACGCGTCCCCGAACCGGGGCCGTAGGAGGGCCTGAGCGAGCTTGAGCGTCATGCCGACGCCGGTCAGGTGGTCGAACGCGTACCCGGAGTGCGGCGCGTGGGGGTTGATGATGGCCGATGCATCGGGCAGGCGGGCCGCCGTAAGGTGGTGGTCTGTGATGACGGCGTCTATGCCCAACGAGCGGGCGTACGCGACCTCGTCGATGTCCGTGACTCCGCAGTCCACCGTCACGATCAGGTTCGCACCTCTCTCGCGCAGCCGGTCGATCGCGCCGTGGTTGAGGCCGTGGCCCTCGCTCACCCGGTGGGGGATGTAGTGGAGGACGTTGAGCCCATACCGCCGGAGCGCCTTCACGAGCAACGCCGTCCCCGTCACGCCGTCCGCGTCGAAGTCGCCGTAAACCGCGACTATTTCGCCGTCGTCGCGGGCCAGTTCGAGGCGCCGGACGGCCTTCTCGATGTCCGGCAGCGTCCCTGGGTCCTCGAAGAGGGACTCGGCGACATCGAGGAACTCGCGCGCCTCCTCCGCGCCGCGAACGCCGCGCCGCCAGAGAAGGTGGCCGACGATGTAGGGGAGCTGGCCGAGGGGCGAGGGGTCGGTGGGGTCGGCGACACGCCAAGGGCGCCGCTGACCGATGAGGGTTGGCTGGGTGTCGGTGGTCATGTGTCGCCCGCGCATCCTGTCAGGCGCGGCGTTGATTCAACAAGAGGGGACGAGGCGGGTTTCTGCCGGACATTCCCGTGTGGGGGGCAGCCCTCCCGTGCAGGAGCAGGCTGGACGAGGGTTAACGCCAGTAGTCGCGGTCCTTGCGCTCGGCATCGTCGCGGGCGCGCCGCACCATCGCCGACAGCAGGGCTCCCACGCTGAGACCGGCGCCAGCAGAGATGGCGACGAAGAGGACCAGGCCGATGCTGCGGGCAAGGCCGAAGCCTTCCTCGTCCATCGTTCTACTGCACCCGCCTGAAGATGAGCGACGCGTTGTGCCCGCCGAACCCGAGGTTGTTGCTCATCGCCGCCTTCACCACGCCTTTCTGAGCGTGGTGCGCGGTGTAATCGAGGTCGCAGTCCGGGTCCGGGTTCTCCAGGTTGATGGTCGGCGGAACCGCGCTCTCGGAGACCGCCAAAGCCGCGATCGCCGCCTCGACGCCCCCTGCCGCGCCCAGCAGATGGCCGGTCATCGACTTCGTCGAGCTAATCTTGATCTTGTACGCCTCGTCGCCGAAGACGGCCTTCATCGCTTCCGTTTCGAGGCGGTCGTTCATCGGCGTGCTCGTGCCGTGGGCGTTCACGTAGCTGATGTCGATCGGCGTCATTTCGGCTTCGGCCAGCGCGCTCCTCATCGCCCGCGCCGCGCCCTCGCCTCCGGGCGGCGGCTGGGTGACGTGGTAGGCGTCCGAGGAGGCGCCGTAGCCCGCCAGCTGAGCGATGGGTGTGACTCCCCGGCGAACGACGCTCTCCTCGCTCTCGATGACGAGCACCCCGGCGCCCTCGCCCATCACGAAGCCGTCGCGGTCCGCGTCGAAGGGCCGGCTCGCCGCCTGGGGGGCGTCGTTGCGCTTGGAGAGGGCCATGCATGCGTTGAACCCCGCGACCGCGATGGGGCAGATAGGCGCCTCCGTGCCCCCGGCGATGGCGATGTCGATCTCGCCGCGCCGGATCATCTCCGAGGCGATGCCGATGCCGTCGGCGCCGCTGGAACAAGCCGTGACGGTGCAGTAGTTGGGTCCCTTCGCGCCGTAGATGATGGACACCTGGCCTGGTGCCATGTCCGCCAGCATCATCGGCACCAGGAAAGGGTTCACCCGGCCGGGGCCCTTCTCGTTCAGCACGGCCCATTGCTCGGACAGGGTGATGATTCCGCCGATGCCGCTGCCGATGACGGACCCGACGCGCGTCGCATCGACGCTTCCGTCGTGCAGGTCGAGGTGGGCCTGCTCCAGCGCCTGCGCCGTCGCCGCTACGGCGAACTGCGCGAACCGGTCGAGGCGTCGCGCTTGCTTCCGGTCCACGTACAGGGTTGGGTCGAAGCCGCGCGCCTCGCCCGCGATGGTCGTCTCAAAACCCTCGGCGTCGAACGCTGCGATGGAATCGATGCCGGACTTGCCCTTCAAGAGCGCGTTCCAGGTCGATTTCGTGTCGAGTCCAAGGGGCGTGACCGTGCCTATACCGGTGACGTAGACCTTCAAGAGGGCCTCCTCAAAAGAGCGCCCTCGTCGCGGGGAGCGCGCGTCGATTCTAGGCGCGGTCAACGGGAGCTACAAGTTCAGCGCAGACCTTAGCGGGAGACGCTCCTCACGCCAGCAGCTCCTCTTCGTATTCGACCCGGCGCATCAGCGCGTTGACGTTTCGCGCCGTATGGATGAACCCGATGTGGCTGAACGCCTGGGGGAAATTGCCCAGCGCCTCGCTCGTCTTCGGGTCGTGCATCTCGGCGAACAGCCCAAGATGGTTCGCCGTCTTCGACACCGTCTCGAAGTACGCCAGGGCCTCGTCCTTCTCTCCTATCGTGAGGAGGGCGCCGATCAGCCAGAAGGTGAGGATGTAGAAAGCGCCTTCCTCGCCCTCGAGGCCGTCGTCCGTCTCTTCGATCCGGTACCTCCGCACGAACGGCCCGTCGGCCAGCTCCTCCTGGATGCGGCGGACGGTCGAGCGCAGGCGCGGGTCGTCGTAGGGCAGAAAGCCAAGGAATGGGATCAGCAGCGCGCTGGCGTCGACTGCGTCCGAGTCGTAGGCCTGGACGAAGCATTGCTTGGTCTCCGACCAGCCTCGCGCGAAAATCTCATCGCGGAGGAGGTCTCGTTCGGTGCGCCAGTGCTCGATATTGCCGTCGAACCCGTGGCCCTCAGCGAGTTTTACGGCCCGGTCCAGGGCGACCCAGCACATGACCTTCGAGTACACGAAATGCTGTTCCGGGCCGCGCACCTCCCAGATGCCCCGGTCGGGCAGACGCCATGAGTCCGCGGCAAGGTTGGCCATTCGGGCGAGGAGTCCCCACGCGTTGTCGGACAGGTTGCCCGTGTACCGGTGGAAGACCGAGAGGGTCAACGCCACCTCTCCGAACACGTCCAGCTGCCTATGGAAAGCGGCGTCGTTCCCGATCCGCACCGGGGCCGACCCCCGGTACCCCTCCAGATGGTCGAGCACCGTCTCGGTCAACACGCTCTCCGGAGCGATGCCGTAGAGGATCTGCATCGAATCGAGCCCGAGCTGGCATTCCTGGACGGTCCATTCCAGGTACGCCTGTCCGTCGTGCGAGTCCCCGATGCGCTGCAGGATGCCCAGTGTCCATGCGCTGTCCCGCAGCCACGAGAAGCGATAGTCCCAATTCCTCTCGCCCCCCAACGCTTCCGGCAGCGAGGTCGTCGGCGCGGCCACGACGGCGCCGGTTGGGTCGTAGATGAGCAGCCGCAGCGTTAGATACGACCGGACCACCTCGTCCCGAAAATAGCCGTCATAGTGCAGCTTGGTGACGCTCGCCCGGTCCCGGCGGGCGGCGCGGACCATCTTGTTTCGGCAGTCCATGGCGCCGATGGAGGGGAGCCGTCGCAGGTTGTGGACGATAGCGATGTGTACGGTGTCGCCTTCGCTGACCGTGAACTCGGCTACCGCTCTTTGGCCCCCGTCCTCCGCGTCTACGATTTCGAACGGCAGGTCCGCGGTCAGCCCGAGGCGGCCAGTCGCGTGCTCGGCGATTACACCGGCGCGGACGCGCGTGAGCCTTGTCTCGCCCCGCGCGTAGTCGAGCCGGGGCTGGAACGAGAGACGCACCGTCGGCGAGCCCGATAGGCACATGACGATGCGGATGATCTCGTGAGGCGCTTCCGGGTCGCGGGCAGAGGGGTGGGTCATGAAGTCGGAGACCTGCACGGCGCCCGCCGCGCTCTCATACGTCGTTTCGAGGATGGTCGTATCCGGCACGTACCGCTGCGAGACCGATTGCGCGCCCTCCACGTCGATGGAGCACCGGCCGCCCTTGGCGTCGTCCAGCAAGGCCGCGAACACGCTCGGCGAGTCGAAACGCGGGAAGCACGCCCAGTCGATAGACCCCTCGCGGCTGACCAGCGCGCACGAGTTCATATCGCCGATGAGTCCGTAGTCGTGGATAGGGATGTATGGCACGAGTCTCGTCCCCTGCGGCTGGGGCCGGGCGACTAATCGAGCGATACGGGCCGGAGGTAGAGCCGTCCCCCCCGGTCCTGCAGGTAGCCGGCCGTCTCGTTAACGCCGTGGCTGAAGACGAGCAGCCATCCCCCTTGCACGGCCTCGCGAAGGATCTGGCGCTTCACGAGGAGCGTTTCCTCGGGTTGGCGGTCGCTCGCCGCGATGCACGCGAGCTGAAGGTGGTAAGGCGTTGGCACAAGGTCGCCGAGGAATGCAACGCGCTCGCCGCCGTGGGCGATGATGACGATCTGGTGACCTTGGTATGGACCGCTTGCCCTGCGCACGTGGAGGCCGGGCACAATGGTCTCCTCGCCGTCGACGAGCTCCAGCTTGTCTTTGTTCTGCAGCGGCAGGAAGTCATCGCAGACGAAGCCGTTGACGCCACGCTCGGTGGGGGAGACCGCCTCCTCCAGCGCCTCGCGCTGCACGAAGTACGACGCTTTGGGGAACGTGGGCACGAGCTCGCCCCGCCGGTTCACCCGCGTGCACCCACCGGTGTGCTCGAAGTGCAGACTTGTCAGCACGACGCCGTTGATGTCTTGCGGAGAAAGGCCGTGAGTCCTCAGTTCAGTGAGGAGCTGGCTCGTGGAAAGGCCGTGGGCTTCTTTCTCGTCGATCGAGTGCTTGACGCCGACTCCGGTGTCGATCAGGTAGTTCTGCTCGCCGATGCGGACGAGCAGGCAGTTCAGCCCAAGCTTGACGCGGTTGCGTCGGTCGGCGGCCATCCAGTCCTGCCATCGGCTCTTCGGCTCCTGGCCGAAGAGAACGCCGCCATCGATTCTGATGGAGCCATCCGAGACAAGGTGGAGTTCTGTTCTACTGCTCATGGCAGAACCTCAGTGAATAGTTTCAAGGAACCATCCGTATAGGTCGCGTAGGTCGCGCCTAGCGCCTGTGTGCCTGTAGCCTGTGTACGCGCGAGACGTCGTCGCCTCCCGCGTCTTCGTCTCCAATGGCTAGACATACCGAGTGCCGCAAACCCGATGCTCTTGCGCTCTTGGGCCGAGAATCGGGCTGGCCGCCGGAGTGGACTCTAAGAGCGCCTCGGCGCAGTGTCAATGCTGTTGAGGGGAAGGCTGAGACTCTCGAAATGCGGAGTGCATCGCTATGGTGGCGGAAGCCACAATGGATACGCAACCCATCGCGCTGGTCTTGCGTGATGCCGTAAGTTTTCCGTCTGAGGTGAAATATGACGCGAGTTTTGGGACTGGACCATATCGTTCTCAAATCGCCGGACGTCGAGCGCTCGCTCGCCTTCTATCAGGGCGTGCTCGGACTCGATGGCGATAGGGTCGAGGAGTGGCGGAGAGGTGAAGTGCGCTTTCCCTCGGTCCGGCTGACCGGGCAAACGATTATCGACATTTTCCCATCGGACGCGATGGCGGCGGATGCGGGGGGCCAGCAGCTCGATCACTACTGCCTGGTGCTGGAGCCCGGCTCGCTGGACGAGACCCTTGCCAAGGCCGAGTCCTTCGGCCTATCGCCGGGCCCGAAGCAGTCGCGTTGGGGCGCGCAGGGTAGGGGAGAGTCGTCGTACCTCGTAGGCCCCGAAGGCGTAACCATCGAACTCCGGCACTACCCGGCATAGACGCCGCGCGAGGTCGAACCGCGCAGAGGCCGCCGATGGGCTACGGGTAGGAGACGAGTCCCTCGATGACGTGGACGGGCTCCCGGTAGTGGACAACGCGCGGGTCCTCGACCGTGTCGGCGAGCGACGCGCCCGGGGGAACCATCGGGTACACGTTCTCCTCGGGCGAGACGTGAAAGTCAATCAGGTATGGGCCGGGGTGCTGGGCGGCCGTCGCAAGGGCCATGCCAACGTCGTGCTTATCCGTCACCTTGCAGGCGGCGATTCCGTAGGCCTCTGCGAGTTTCACGTAGTCCGGGCTGCTCATCGCCACCGACTTGTAGTGGTGGTCGTAGAAGAGCTCCTGCCACTGGCGCACCATCCCCAGATAGCCGTTGTTCATGATGCAGAGCTTCACCGGCAGGTGCTCCTGCGAGATGGTCGCAAGCTCTTGGAGCGTCATTTGGAAGCCGCCGTCGCCGCAGATGCCCCAAACCGTGGAGCCCGGCCGCGCGACCTGTGCTCCGATGAGGGCGGGCGTTTCGAATCCCATCACTCCCAGCCCGCCTGACGATACGAACGAGTTGACGGTCGGCATGAACATGAACTGGGCGGCCCACATCTGGTGCTGGCCCACGCCCGTCACGACCACCGGATTGTCGCTGTGCTCGACGATTTTGTTCAGCTCGCGCAGCACGTATTGGGGCGTGACGACGTCGACATCTGGGATGTCGATGCTGGGATGGCCGTGTTCGAGGTCCCGCAGACGGTCGAACCATATGCTGCGGGCGTCGCGCTGCACCAAGGGGAGGAGCGCGTCCAGCGTCAGTTTCACGTCGCCGATCAGGCCGATGGCGGCGCGCACGTTCTTGTCGACCTGCGACGGCTCGATGTCGAGGTGAATGATGTCGGCGTTCGGGCCGAAAGTGCCCGGCCTGCCGATTACCCGGTCGTCGAATCGCATGCCGATGCCGAAGATAAGGTCCGCCTCGGTGGTTGCGATGTTGCTCCAGTACATGCCGTGCATGCCCAGCATTCCGTAGCCCAGCTGGTGGTGGCGCGGGAACGCGGACGTGCCGTGCAGCGTGTTGAGCACCGGCGCGTTCAACTTCTCGGCGAACGTCTGCAGTTCGTCCCACGCTGACGAGACATGGACTCCGCGCCCCACTATCAGTAGGGGACGTTCGGACTGATTGATGAGGCGGGCCGCCTCATGAAGGAGCTCCTCGCTGGCGGGCCGGCGAGGCTCGGCCTCGTAGCCGCTCGCGTGGTATTCGAAATCGAAGGCCTCTGCTTGCACGTCCTTGGGCAGATCGACCAGCACGGGGCCCGGTCGGCCCTCCTGAGCGACTTGAAATGCCTCTTCGATAATTGGGCCGATGTCCTCCGGCTTCATCACCAGGTACGCCTTCTTCACCGCCGGTGTGGCCATGCCGACCGTGTCGCATTCCTGGAAGGCCTCGGTGCCCATGAAGGGACGCGCGACCTGTCCGGTGATGGCGACGATGGGAGTCGAGTCCATCTTCGCAGCGGCCAAGCCTGTCATCAGGTTTGTCGCGCCCGGTCCGGACGTTGCGACGCAGACTCCGACACGTCCCGTCAAACGCGCGTAGGCCTCGGCCGCGTGGGCCGCCGCCTGCTCGTGCCGCACCAATATGTGCCGCAACTGTGGGTAGTGCCAGAGCGCGTCGTAGAAGGGCAGGATCGCCCCGCCGGGGTGGCCGAAAATAACCGCGACGCCTTCCCTGAGGAGGGATTCGCAAACCGCGTTGGCGCCGATCGTACGCATGATGTGTTGTCCTATCGTGGTCGGTGTCCGATGGTTAGCAAGAACAAGCCCGTCCATGGGGGGGGGGAACGGGCTGTGGGGTTGGCCGGGCTTGACGAGCCCGTCTAGCAGGCCACGGCCTACTTGATCGTACCTATCGCGCGCGCGAAGTGTCAACGCGGTTGATATGCACCGAGGAGGCGGTTGCGCGGGCGAAGGCCCTTTGCCGGTACACTCGCTCCCCATGACCTACGCCGCCGACCTGCACCTCCATTCCCGGTATGCCCGCGGGACCAGCCCCAACCTGTCCTTGGAGACGATGGCATGGTGGGCGGGCGTCAAAGGAGTGCGCCTCTTGGCGTGCGGGGGCTTCACCCACCCGAAATGGCTCGGCGAGCTGAAAGACAAGCTCCGCCCCGCTGAAGACGGCCTGTTCGACCTCGCGCCGGAATCCATCCGCCCTGTTCCTGTTCGCCCGCCGGACGGCGGCGGCTCGGCGGCTCCTCGGTTCGTCCTGGGCACGGAGGTCAGCTGCGTTTACCCGCAGGACGGCCGCGGCCGGCGGCTGCACCTGCTGGTGCTCGCCCCCGACTTCGAGGCCGTCGACCGCCTGTGCGCCGCCTTCTCGCCGCACGGAGCGCTTGCCTCCGATGGAAGGCCGATGCTTGGCCTCTCGGGTCGCGATGTCGTCGAGGCTGCGCTATCCGTCAGCCCGCGCTGCGAGGTGATCGCGGCCCACGCGTGGACGCCCTGGTACTCGGTCTATGGGTCGAGGGGCGGCTTCGACTCGCTCGAAGAGTGCTTCCGCGACATGACCCCGCACATCCACGCCATCGAGACCGGCTTATCGAGCGACCCGTCGATGAACTGGCGCGTGCCGGAGCTGGACGGACGGACCATCGTCTCCTTCTCCGACGCCCACTCGGCCCCGAGGATGGCCCGCGAGCTGACGGTGTTTCCCGGGGAGCCGAGCTACGACGGCCTGCTCGACGCTCTTCGCGGCGGCAGTATCGAGTGGACGGCCGACTTCTACCCCCAAGAGGGCAAGTACCACTACGACGGCCACCGCAAGTGCGCTGTCTGTCAGCATCCCGCCGTGACTCTGGAGCGCGGCGACCGGTGCCCCGTCTGCAATCGCAAGCTGACCCTCGGGGTCCTTCACCGCATGGAGGCGCTATCCAGGCGTCCTGCCACCGAGCTCCCGCGAGCGGACGACGGCTTGCTCCGCGACCCGGACGGCGAGCGTCCGCCCTTCAGACGACTGCTCCCCTTGGAAGAGGTCATCGCCGAGGCGTTGGGCCGCCGCGTCGCCGCCAAGGCCGTGCGCGCCGCCACTTGGGCCTTATCGAGAACGTCGGCCCGGAGCTCGACGTGCTGATCGCAGCGACGCCCGCCGCCATCGAGTCCGTCGCGGGCGAACGTGTAGCCGAGGGAGTGCTGCGCGCCCGCCTCGGCCAGGTCGAGGTGAGCCCCGGGTTCGACGGCGAATACGGGAAGGTGCGGATATGGTCCGCCGCAATGTGAAAGTCTGGCGGACGGGGAAGGAATTGAGGAGGGCACGTTGACACGCGGCCCGCGCCGCCGGAGCATGGCGCACGGCGACAGGCACACATAGACAGAATCAGCACTTTGACGTAAGCAGAGGTTGTATGGACGAGATAATCACCATGGAAGACATGGCAAAGGTCTACGAGGTCACCGACGAGCTCGGCATCGACCGGGAGGCCATCAACGTGGAGCTGGGCAAGGAAGATCCGGGCGCGTGGGGCAAGGGAGACGGCGGAATGATGAAGCGGGACGTGATCGAGATCACGCTTCCCCTCACCACTCCCCTGGAGGACTGGCTGCCCGTATTGAAGTCCGGCCTGGCCCAGCTGGTGAAGGAGTGACGCCCATGAGAACGACGACGCGACTCCGCGAGCTGCTGACGGCCGACCGGATGCTGCTTGCGCCCTTCACCTACGACGGGTTCACCGCCAAGGTCGCCCAGGAGGCCGGGTTCGACGCCGTGTACATGTCCGGCTTCGGCACATCCATGTCAAAGGGACTGCCGGACGTGGGCCTGCTCACTCAGACCGAGATGGTGCAGAACGCCGCCTACATCGCCGCCGCTGTCGACGTTCCCGTCATCGCCGATGCCGACACCGGCTACGGCAATGCGATCAACGTCCGCCGCACCATCCGCGAGTACGAGCGGGCAGGCGCCGCCGGCGTCCACGTCGAGGACCAGGTCGCTCCCAAGAAGTGCGGCTTCTTCGACGGCAAGGACGTCATTTCCCTCGACGAGGCAGCGGCCAAGGTCCGCGCCGCCGTCGAAGCGCGGGACGACGACGATTTCGTCGTCATCGCTCGCACGGACGCCCTCGTCGTCAACGGCTGGGATGATGTAGCAAATCGCTGCAGGGCGTTCGTCGAGGCAGGGGCCGACCTCGTATTCGTCGACGGCATTCGCACCGCTGCCGACCTTCGGGAGTTCGCGGAGCGGCTCGGCGACCTCCCGAAGATGTACAACGGCGAGATTGCCCCCGCGGAGGTCGAGGAGCTCGGCTTCAGGCTTCAGATCCACCGCGGCCCCGTCTTCTCGCTCTACCCCATCGTGAAGGAGATGATGGTCGAGCTGCGCGAGAGCGGCCACATCTCGGCGTTGGACCGGTACGGCTCCGGCGGAGAGCTGCGCATGTCCATAGCCAATGCCCTCGGCCTTGGCGAGATTACCGAGCTCGAACGGCGCTACGCCGCCGGATAGGAGGCTTCCCTTGAGCGACATCACCCTCGAAGACGCGAACAAGGTCATCGCCGCGGCGATCGCCAAGTCGACGGAGCTCGGCTTCAACATGGCGGTGGCCGTCGTCGATCTGCAGACGAGCCTGGTGGCCTCAGCCCGCATGGACGGCACGAATCCCTTCACCCCTGACGTGGTGCGCGGCAAGGCCATGGCCACCGCTGTCACCAAGGGCACGCCCAGCGGCGTTGCAGCGGCGCGGTTCCCGCAGTCGCTGCTCGACACCGTGCGCGACCTCTATGGGGGGCGGATAACCTGGGTGCAGGGCGCGGTGCCCCTCCACAAGGACGGTCGCTTGGTCGGCGCCGTCGGCGCAGGCGGCGGCCCGCCGGACAAGGACGAAGAGGTCGCCCAGGCAGGCGCCGACGCTCTCTAGTCGGTCGGGCAGCCTGGTCGCCGGACGCAGGGACCGAGCGTTTTCAGCCGCCCTGTTCCGCGTATCCGTAGATTCTCGGAGTAGCCTTGACAGCGGGGCGTCGTGGGTGCGACGGTTCCCCGACCGGCAGCATGAGCCGCCCGCTTCGGGGCCGTGCTGCCGAGTAGCGTTCGGCTGCGCGAGGAGGGGGCCACGATGTTGACGTCCGAACAGAACGACCTACTTACTCACGTTGGGCCCGGGACGCCGGCAGGGGCGCTGCTCCGGCGATACTGGCATCCGATTGCGCTTGCTCAAGACCTGAATGAGCAGCAGCCGACGAAGTTCGTTCGCGTGCTGGGCGAAGATTTGGTCCTGTTCCGAGATAAGTCCGGCAGGACGGGTCTGATAGCGGACAAGTGCGCGCATCGTAACGCATCGTTGGTGTACGGACGGGTGGAGGAACGCGGCATCTCCTGTGCGTACCACGGTTGGCTGTACGACTGCGAGGGAAACGTCCTGGAGACGCCGCCTGAGCGCAACGACTCCATCATCAGGACCGTCAAGACGAAGGCGTACCCCACTCTGGTTCACCTGAACCTCATCTGGACGTACATGGGTCCGCACCCCGTCCCGCCGATGACCCACTTCGACACGCTGTTCAGGGGGGGACGTGCACCGGAAGATCGTGTTGCATCCCCAGCTCGACTGCAATTGGTTCCAGGCGATGGAGAACTCAGTCGACCCGGCGCACCTCCAAGTGCTGCACCAGGAGTTCGCAGGCCGCGGCGGACGCAAGCCGGTCAGCACGACCCGCGGGTTCACCGATGACGTTGAGATGTTCGATTTCTACCTGACCGAGTACGGCGTCATGAAGAAGCGCACGTACAAAAACGGGATGGTGGACGAGCATCCGCTCATCTTCCCCAACATACTGCGGCAGGGGTCGAGCACGCAGTTCCGGGTGCCGATTGACGACACCCACACCTATCACATCCACGTGGTGTGCCAGCATGCGAGCGAGGGAGACGATTTGTCGGACGCCTTTGATCCGCCGATTGAGATTAAGGAACCGTACAAGCAACCCGCCGACGCTTTGCATCCGGTGGCGAAGTTCACGATGCATCACGTCATCCCTCAAGACCACATGGCGTGGGAGACCCAAGGGCCAATCACGGACCGCACTATGGAACAACTGAGCTATTCGGACCGGGGCATAGCCTTACTCCGGAAGCTGATGTTCGACCAACTGGCAGCGCTGGAGCGCGGCGAGGACCCGATGGCCGTTCAACGCGACCCCGATCACCCGGTCATCGACACGAACCTGGACGACGGAATCATGCAGCAGCGGCGGGCCCGGGCCCCGGAGGTCAGGGAGGGCATCGTGGAGAGAGCCGCCACTTAGAGGTAAAAATAGTCAAGGCTAGACTGTCATCCATCACGGGGAGGACTTGGATATGACGAAACGTAGTTGGAGTTTGGTTGCCCTGCTGGCAGGCGTCTTTGCTTTGTTGGCGGCGGCTTGTGGAAGCGATCCGACGGCAACGCCGACACCTCGGCCAACGCCCACTCCGGTTCCGACAGTGGCGATGGCTGAGCCCACGCCGACGCCCGACCCGTTCGAGGCGGAGTGGGAGGCCCTCGCCGCCGCCGCCCAGGAAGAGGGCAAGCTCGACGCGTTCATCTGCTGCGCTCTCGGACGCGTGTTCGATGGGCACATCGACGCGTTCCAGGAAGACTTCGGCATCGAGATCACCAGCGCAACCGGCTCATCGCGTCAGCAGGCCGACCGCGTGCTCGCCGAGCGGGATGCCAACCTGTACAGCCTAGACGTTTGGACCGGCGGCATCAGCACGACCAACACCAGGCTGATCCCGGAGGGAGCGCTCACGGACCTACGTCCCCTCCTCATCCATCCGGACGTTCTGGACGGGGACAACTGGTTCTTCGGCGACCTGTTCTGGGGCGACCCCGAGATGAAGTACATCGTCGGTTACGGCGGCAACGCGTCCAACGCGCCCATCGCCTACAACACCGAGATGCTTCCCGATCCGACGGTCATCCAGTCCTACCTCGACATTCTGAAGCCTGAGTTCGTCGGTCAAATCGTTATGCGCGACCCCCGCGAAGCGGGCACGGCGAACAATCACCCGTTCTACTTCGACCAAGGCCTGGATGAGACGTACCTGCGGCCGCTGTTCCGCGACATGGAGGTCGTCATTGCGTCGGACGCCCGCCAGGCCGCCGAGTGGCTGGCCCAAGGCCGGTTCACGCTCTGCCTGTTCACTTGTACGACCGAGGTCGAAGAGCTCAAGAACGAGGGGCTGCCGGTCCAGGACCAGTTCCCGCACCCGTTGAAAGAGGGCGCGACGATTGGCACCGGCGGGAACAACATCTTCGTGATGGACCAGGCGCCGCATCCCAACGCCGCCAAGCTCTTCCTGAACTGGATGCTGGGCCCCGAAGGCCAGACGCTCTACCAGGAGGCGAACGGCGACAACTCCCTGCGGATCGACATCCCCAAGGACAACGTAGTGCCGGGCAACCTGCCGAAGGAAGGCATCGAGTACTTGGTGCCGAGCGCAGACCCCGCCCACCAGGGCAAGATTGAAACCGCTCTCGAATGGTTCCGGAACGAATTGCCACAGCACGGATACCAATAGCTTGATTGCTGCGAGCCGGAGCCCGGGGCTCACGTCCTAGGCTCCGGCAGAGCTTTGGTGGGGGATGAAGTGCGCTCATGTTGAGAACGTCGGCGATTGTGTCTCGAAGCAAGGCGGCCTTCCACGGCCAGTCGCGCACGGGCACGTTCGTTATGGCCGTGCTGATCATCGTGTTCGGGATATACATCCTCTATCCCGTCGCCCTCATCTTCATCAACAGCTTCAACGTTGCGGAACGCGTCAGGGACCCTTTCGTCTTCTCCTTGGACAATTGGCGGGCGGCATTCTCCGACCCCTCTCTCTTCGTAGCGCTTCGGAACACCTTCCTCGTCTACTTCTTGTACACGGGGATAAGCTTCCCCGTGGCTATCGCCATCGCCTGGCTCCTCGCCCGCACCAAGATGAAGTTCAGCTACGGCCTGGAATTCATGTTCTGGGTGTCGTTCATGTTGCCCGGCATCGCCGTGACCATTGGGTGGACCTACCTGCTCGACCCGTACATCGGCTTCATCAACCAGCTGCTTTGGAAGCTTCCGTTCTTGGAACGAGGCCTTGACGGCGGGCCTTTCAACATCTACTCCGTGCCCGGAATCATTTGGGCGCACCTGATGGCCAATGCCATCTCCCAGAAGGTCATGCTCCTCACCCCCGCCTTCCGCAACATGGACCTCACCATGGAAGAGGCCGCGAGGGTCTCCGGGGCCTCCAACCTGCGCACCATGATCAAGGTGACTCTGCCGGTGATGATCCCCGCCCTCTCCGTCGTCTTCATGCTGAACATCGTGCGTATCTTCCAGTCCTTCGAGGTCGAGCAGATCCTAGGAACGCCCATCAACTTCTACGTCTACTCGACGAAGATTTTCCAATTCATTCGCTTCTACGACCCGCCGGCGTACGGGCAGGCCACCGCTCTCGCCAGCCTCACGCTTATCATCATCGCCGTCGTGATTCCGCTCCAGCGGTGGCTGCTGAACCGGCGGCGCTATACAACGGTGACGGGAAGCTTCAAGCCGGGCCTGATCGACCTCGGGCCCTGGCAGTGGGTCGCTTGGGGCTCGGTGGTGTTTCTCTTGGCGTTGCTCACGGTGATTCCGGTGCTCGTGCTGGTGGGCGGCAGTTTCATGACCCGCGTCGGCTGGTTCAACATCAACGACGTATGGACCCTCAGCCACTGGCAGGACGTGCTCGGCGACCGCTTCTTTATCCAGGCGGTTCGCACCACCGTTATCCTCAGCACGAGCACCGCCCTCATCTCGCCGCTCCTCTTCTCCATCGTCGCCTACGTGCTCGTGCGAACGCGATGGCCTGGAAGAACGGTCCTCGACTCGCTCTTCTGGATGTCGGCGTCGATCCCCGGCATACTCGCCGGACTTGGGCTGCTGTGGGTGTTTCTGGGAACCCCCGGCCTCATCGCGCTCTACGGGACGATCTTCGCGCTCCTGCTCGTGGTCATTCTCCAAGGCAAGCTGACCAGCACCCAGCTCATCAAGGGCGCCTATCTCCAGATGGGGTTGGACTTGGAAGAGGCGGCGCGCGTGGCCGGCGCGGGATGGTGGCGCACCTATGTTCGCATCTGGCTCCCTCTGATCATGCCGACGCTGGTGCTGATCGGGACGATCAACTTCGTGCTGTCCGCCCAGGCCACCGCGAGCATCATCCTTCTCGCGAGCAGGGGCACTACGACTCTATCCATCCTGGCGCTGGAGAAGATGACTCACGCCGACGGAACTCTGCTCGAACAGGCCGGTATCGTCAGCCTGTTCATCGTGGGCATGACGGTCGTCGTTGCCCTGATTGCCCGCCGCTTTGGCCTCGTCCTCGGCGTACGGCACGACGCGAGAGCCACGGGGACGAAGGCTGCGCCTGCGGACGCCGCGCCGTCCTCCATCTCGGCGGCGAACCAGGCGAGCGGCTTCCGCGGGTAAGCGCGGAAGGGAAGTCGATCCCGGGAGGCGTGGGAATCGAGCGGTGCTCGCCTAGTCCGGCTCGCCCGAGCGAATCTTCTCCACGACTCGGCGAACGTACCAAGCGTCCGGCGCGCTGAATGCCGCGTCCAGATAGTGCTCCAGGTCGTCCAGGGCCAGCGTGCGGTCGCCCAGCTTGTAGAAGAGCATTCCCCGGTCGCGCCAGTGTCCCGTCTCCTCCGGCTGCACGGCCATGAGCAGCCCCAAGGACGAGATGGCGTTTACCGCATCGTTTCGCTTTACCCAGATCGCGCTCAGGTTCCTGAGCATCCGCGCCAGGAACGCTCGGTTCGTCACGGGAGCCAAGAACGAGCGGTCCCAGCGGACTGTATCGCTGATCCGTCTCAGGCGCTCCGCGCACTCGGCTTCCGACAGCAGCACGCCGCTATAGTACGGGTCTATGAAGAGCGAGCTCTCGCCCCCGTGCCGCACCAAGAAGTGGCCCGGCATCCCGACGCCGCGCAGCGGCAGCCCCAATCGACGCCCCACTTCGACGTACACGAGCGACAGCGTGATTGGGATGCCCAGCCGACGCCGCAGCACCTCGTGCAACAGGCTGTTTCGCGGGTCGTAGTAGTCCCCCTCGTTGCCGGCAAATCCGATGTGATCGAACAGGTACTCGTTGAGCTCGTTGATTGCCGTAAGCGGGTCGAGATCGGGGGAGACGCGTCCCCTCGCTCCTTGCGCCAAGCCGTCGAGCATGGCGATCTCGCGGTCCACGTCGAGCTCCCGGTCGAACGCCGCCGCGATGAGCAATGCGCCACGGTCGAGAGGCAGGTCGTCGTGCGCCGACGAAGTCAGTTCTCCGAGCGCCGTGGTTGCCGATTGCGCGTCCACGTCGCTAGTATACCCAGCGCTCCCGGGGCAGGCCGCCGTGTCCCGTGCCACCTGATGGCCCCTCTACGATGCAAGCACTAGAAGGTCTCCACGTCGTCGACCTCACGACGATTGTTTCAGGTCCATTTGCCGCCGCGATACTCGCCGATTTGGGGGCGGACGTCATCAAGGTCGAGCCACCGGGCGGGGAGAACGCCCGCCGGTTTGACGGCGGCGATCCAGCGCTGATGATGGGTTCCCTGACTCCGCACGTCATGAACCTGCAGCGCAACAAGCGCGGCATGGTGGTGGACCTGCGCAGCCCAGGCGGCAAAGAAGTGTTCGAGGGCCTCGCGCGGTGGGCCGACGTGGTCATCGACAACTATCGGCCCGGCGTTACCGAGCGCCTCGGCGTGGACTATCCCTCCCTCAAAGTCGTCAACCCCCGCCTCATCGCCTGCTCCATAACCGGTTTCGGTCTGACAGGCCCGGGCCGCGATAGGGCCGCTCTGGACGCCACGGTGCAGGCCTACGCGGGCGTGATGGGCATGACGGGAGACCCGGAAGGTTCGCCTGTACGCGCCGGGCCGCTCTATAGCGACCTCTGCGCGGGCATGGCCGGCGCCCTTGGCGTCCTCGCGGCCTTGGCTTCGAGGGAGCGCACCGGAGAGGGCCAGCACGTGGATATTTCCATGCTGGACGTGCAGATGTCTCTCATCAACTACCACGCAGTGATGCACTTGATGTCAGGCATACCCACGCCCCGCACCGGCAACCAGATGCAGCTTCACGTGCCCTACAACGCCTATCGGGCCACGGACGGGTGGATATTCATTGCCGTAAGCGTAGACCCGCATTGGAAGGCGCTCGTCGAGAAGGTCAATTCGCCGGAGGTTGGGCTGGAAGGCGCTGCCCGCGCCGCCGCCGAGTCGCTCACTGACGGCGCGTTCGCCAACCGTGAGGGGCGCATCGCCAATCGGGAGCGTATCAATGCCGCCATCGAGGCGATCGTCGGCGCCGGCACGCGGGACGAGTGGGTCCGTAGCCTCACTGCCGCCGGCATCCCCGTCGCCCCTGTAAACACGCTGGACGAGTCCGTGCGCGACGCCCAGCTGCGGGCACGGGGCATGATCGTGGAGGTCGAGCACCCGGAGGGCGGGGTCTACGAGGCCACGGGGAACCCGTTCAAGCTGTCCGCTGCCGGTCCGGAGCGCTTCACCCCGCCTCCGACGCTCGGCCAGCATACGGCGGAGGTGCTGCGGAACGTCCTCGGCTACGACGACGAGCGCGTCGCCCGGCTCTATGCGGAAGGCAGCGTGGCTTAGCCGCTTGACACGCCCCGCCGCTGACCTGTCCAATCCCGTCATGATCATCGAAAGCGCTAGCGAAACCCTCAACGACATCCGCCTCGCCGTCCGCGACGTCTGCAAGAAGTACGACGGCGCCTACTGGCGCGCCCTCGACGAGCAGGGCGCGTACCCCGAGGCGTTTGTCCGGGAGCTCACCGAGCTCGGTTGGCTCGCCGCCCTCATCCCCGAGGAGTACGGCGGTGACGGCATGTCCGTCACTGAGGCCAGCGTGATCCTCGAAGAGATCAACCGGTCCGGCGGCGACTCCGCGGCTTGCCACGCCCAGATGTACATCATGGGCGTCATCCTGCGTCACGGCAGCGATGAGCAGAAGCAGCGCTACCTCCCCGGCATCGCCGGCGGCGAGTTGCGGCTGCAAGCCTTCGCCGTCACCGAGCCCAACGCCGGATCCGAGACCACGCGCATCGAAACGACCGCCGTTCGCAAGGGCGATACGTACTTGGTGAACGGCCAAAAGATATTCATCTCGCGGGTTGCTCAATCGGATCTGATGCTCTTGCTGGCCCGCACGACGCCCTACGACGAGCTGGAGAACAAGACCGAGGGACTCTCCGTATTCGTCGTGGACATGCGCGAGGCCGCCGGCCGCCTCGAAGTCCGCCCCATCGACATGACCTTCAATCGCCACACCAATCAGCTCTTTTTCGACGATCTCCAAGTCCCTGCCGCGAATCTCATCGGCGAAGAGGGCAAAGGCTTCCGCTACATCATCGACTCCTGGAATGCCGAGCGTATCCTCATCGCCGCCGAGGCCATCGGCGACGCCCGCTTCTTCATCGAGCGGGCGTCGGCCTACGGCAGCGAGCGCGTCGTCTTCGGACGGCCCATCGCGGCGAACCAAGGCGTGCAGCTGCCCATCGCCCACGCCTACGCCAACACCGAGGCAGCGGATCTCATGCGCTTCGACGCCGCCGCCAAGTTCGACCGGGGCGAGCGCTGCGGGGCCGAGGCGAACATGGCGAAGCTCCTCGCTTCCGAGGCTGCGTGGGAAGCGGCCAACGCCTGCCTCAACACCTTCGGCGGCTACGGCTTCGCCACGGAGTACGACATCGAGCGCAAGTTCCGCGAGACCCGCCTTTTCATGACGGCCCCCGTCAACAACAACCTCGTCCTCGCCTACTTAGGCCAGAATGTCCTTGGCATGCCCCGGTCGTATTGAGGGGGGCGGTATACTGCGAACGCGGGAGGTCGGACATGCGCAATAAGTTCCACATCGTGATCGATGAGAAGGCGTTCAAGGAAGGGTACTTCGCCCTCTGCACGGAGTTGTACGGCCCCAAGGGCGAGGGCGCGACGCCGGAAGAGGCTGAGGCGGACCTCCTGCGCTCCATCAAGCTCTTCTTGGAGGGCTGCCGGGAAGAGGGGCTGCGCGATATGCCGCCGGAAGCATCGCTCACCACCGTAACAGTCGACGAGGCGCGCCAAGCCAAGGCCATACGGTTCGACGAGGACCAGATAATCGAACGGGCTAAACAGATTATCGAGGCCCGGAAGAAGGAAGCGGCCGGGTCCCCTCCACCGTGGAAGGGGACCATGCACAACGAGTTCACCGCTATCATCAAGCCCTATACCGAGGACGGCGAGGAGCGGTACCTGGCTACCTGCCCCGAGGTGGGAGGACTCGGGAGCGGGAAGACGATTGACGGCGCTCTCGACGATTTGGCGGAGGCTTGCGCTCTGATGCTTCTCGTCCAGCGTGAAGGGGAAATGCGCTCCGCATTGCCCGAAGCCATCCACAAGACGATTACCGTATCCATGCCTGAGACAGCCCCGGTAGCATGAAGCGGGGGGACGTGTTGCGGCTTCTGAAGAAGGCGGGCTGTCGGTTTTCCCATGAAGGCGGGGACCACTCGATTTGGTGGAACCCTCGCACAGGCGCTAAGGCTCCCGTCCCCCGTCACCAAGAACTCGATAACAACAAGGTTGCCGACATATGCAAACAGCTCGGCATACCCAGGCCCCGCTCATGACCACCGACGCCCTTGCCCGCTCCTGGCTGTACGTTCCGGCGCACAAGCCGCGCATGATCGCCAAGTCGATCGAGCTCCCCGCCGACGTTGTCATCTACGACTACGAGGACGCCGTGCCCCCGGCCGAGAAGGCCGCGGCGCGTGGCGTGCTGGCCGGAGCGCTGCCTGCAAGGCCGCCCCCAGATTCTCCCAGGCGCTACGTCCGCGTGAACCATCCGAGACACGTCGAGCTGTTCGGCGCGGATATCGAAGCCACAATAGCCCTGAACGTCGAGGGGGTCGTCGTTCCCAAGGTCGAGGATTCCGGCCAAGTCGCCGCCGTGAGCGCCGCGCTTGCCGAGGCTGAGGCGCGGGCAGAGCAGGCCGTCGGTTCGACGCGGCTACTGCTGCTGATCGAGAGTCCCCTGGGCGTCGTGAACGCCTACGCCATCTGCTCCGCCGACCCCCGAGTCGTCGCCGTCCAGTTCGGAGGGGAGGACTTCTCCCGCGAGATGGGCCTTCCATTGGTCCGCACAGGCGAGGCGAAGGACCTCATCTACCAGCGCTCCGCCGTCGCGACTGCCGCCTCGGCGGCTGGCGTCCAGGCCATCGATGTTATCTGGACGGCCCTCGACGACCTCGACGGGCTCGCTGAGGAGTCCGCGCAGGCCAGGCGGCTCGGCTACACGTCCAAGGCGGCCATCCACCCATCGCAGATTGAGCCCATCAACGCCGCGTTCAGCCCGACTGCCGAGGAGGTCGCCTACTCGCGCGAAGTCATCGCTGCGCTCGAGGAGGCCGTCGCTCAAGGGACGGGAGTGATCAACCACAAGGGCGCCTTCCTCGAAGAGCCCGTCATCGCCCGCGCCCGCCGCACGCTCGAACTAGCCGAGCGGTTTGGGGGAGGGTAGGCCTTAGGATTGTGCTCCTAGGGCATCTCCGCGCCTTGGGTCGCGCCTTAGACAACAGCCAACCCCAACCGATAGAGTACCGAGCATCATTGGGGGAGGGGCGCTCATGACGCTCAAGGTTGGCTGGCAAGGTCGATATCTGGAAGATTTCGAAGTCGGCGACATCTACCGCTCGTCCGTCGGCAGGACGCTGCTCGAGGCCGACAACACCTGGATGACGCTGCTTACCAACAACGACAACCAGATCCACTTCAACGTGGAGTACGCCAAGCACACCCAGTTCGAGCGTCCGCTGATGAATAGCCTCGTGACCCTCGCCGTCGTTACCGGCCTGACCGTTCCTGACATCAGCCGCAACGGCATCAATCTCGGCTGGGATAAAGTGCGCCTCCCGCACCCGGTCTTCGCCGGCGACACCCTCTGGTCCGAGACCGAGGTGACCGCCGTTCGCGAGTCCAAGTCCGACCCACGCCGGGGCATCGTTCATATCAAGACGCGCGGACTCCAGCAGGAAGGCGTCGTCGTCATCGACTTCGAGCGCGACGTGATGGTCTGGAAGCGCGAGCACGCCCCCAGCATCGGCGTGTTCCCGGAGCCCGCACAAACCAACTAGGAGGCCGAGTGATGGCTACCGGAGTGACGACTGCGCTCGTGGACTACGCCCACTCCCTGAAGTACGAGGACATCCCGCCCGAGGTCCTGGAGCGTACGAAGCAGATGCTCCTCGATTTCCTGGGCGTTGCCTACGGCGGCTTGGCCGTCGGCGAGTCCTCCGCGCCCATCATCGATGGCGTGCTGGACCTCGCTGCGGGCGCCCAAGGGCGGAGCTCCGTCGTCGGAAGGGCGGAGAAGCTTCCGGCCCACTACGCCGCCCTGCTCAATGCGGCCTTCGCCCACAGCATGGACTTCGACGACACCCACCGCGAGGCTGTCATCCATATAGGCACGCCCCTGTTCGCCACCCTCCTGGCGCTCGCGGATGAACACGAAGTGTCGGGCCAGGACTTTCTCACCGCCGCCGTCGCCGGTTACGACGTGACCGGCAAGGTGGGCAAGGCCCACGGCGGCGCGGTCCACGCGCGCGGTTTCCACCCAACGGCCACGACGGGCATCTTCGGCTGCGCTGCTGCCGGCGGTCGGCTCCTTGGCTACTCGGGCGGGCAGATTGCGAACGCCCTTGGCCTGAACGTCAGCCAGTCGGCCGGCTCCACGCAGTTCCTCGAGAACGGGGCCTGGAACAAGCGCTTCCACACCGGCCTGACCGCGCACAATGCCATCCTCAGCCTCGTCATGGCCCGCCACGGCTACCTCGGCGCGACCTCGCCCATCGAGGGCGGCCACGGCTACTTCGCGCTCTACGCCAATGGTGCGGACGGCGCGGAGCGCTCACTCGACGGCTTGGGCAGCGACTTCGAGGTCATGAACACCGCCGTCAAGCCGTACCCGTGCTGCCGGTACAGCCACGCGACCATCGACGCCGTCTCGGACATTGTCCGCGCAGAGTCCCTTGCGTCGTCGGACATCGAGGGCATCGACATCGCCATGGGCGAGACCGGCTTTAGCCTCGTCGCCGACCCCGCCGACGCCAAGCGCGGCCCTTCCAACGTCGTTGAGGGCCAGTTCAGCGTCTATTTCGCCGCCGCCACCACCGCCAGCCGGGGCGCCTACGCCTGGGCCGACTACGACCGTCTCGCCGATCCCGAGGTCGTCCGCATCATGCAGGGTTCCTCCGTCCGGCTCGTGGACGGCGTGGGCGCGGGTATGGGAACCTCCGTAACCGTTCGTGCCTCCGGCGGACGCGTCATCGAACGCTCTGTTCCGTACCCCAAGGGCGAGCCGGAGAACCCGATGTCGTGGGAGGAGATGCAGGCCAAGTTCACCGAATGGAGCGCGCCCGTCATCGGCGAGGAGCGCGCCCGGAAAGTCATCGAGCAGGTCTCCTCCCTGGAATCGCTATCCTCGATGCGCGACCTCACCGCCGACCTAGGCGCCTAAGAATCCCTCTCCCGTCTGCGGGGGAGGCTAGGAGGGGGCCATGACAGCTCGTCTGGAAGGCAAGACCGCAATCATCACCGGCGCCGCGAGCGGGCAGGGGCGCGTCGCCGCCCAGCTCTTCGCGGCCGAGGGCGCCGCGCTCGTCCTCGCCGACATCGACGCCGAGGGACTCGCCGAGACCGCCAACAGTATCGCCGGAGTCACTCCTGCAGCGTTGACCGTCATCGCCGACCTCACCGGCGAGTCGGACAACGAGCGTCTAGTTAACGCCGCCCTCGGCGCTCATGGCCGCATCGACGTCCTTTACAACGCCGCGGGGCTCGTGCGGTTCGGCTCTCTCCACGAGATAAGCCTCGAAGATTGGCAGTTCGTCCTCGACCACGAGCTCACTATGGTCTTCCTGACCTGCAAGCACGTCCTGCCCGCCATGATGGGCGCCCGGGCGGGCAGCATCATCAACATCTCGTCGGTTTCCGGTTATGCCGCCGGATCGAAGCGCCACCCCGCCCATGCAGCGGCCAAGGCTGGGATTGCAGGGCTTACGAAGCAGATCGCCGTCGAGTACGGCCCCCTCAGCATCCGTTGCAACGCCATCGCGCCCGGCTTTCTCGTCTACGGCGAAGGGCAGCGACGCATCGCCGGCCAGAGCGGCGCCGGTCCGCCCGCCGAGTCGGTCCCCCTGGGCCGTCACGTCACGCCCGAGGACACCGCCCGGTGCGCCCTCTACCTGGCCTCCGACGAGTCCGGCATGACCAACGGCCAGACCATCGTTCTGGACGGCGGACGCTCCATCGCCTGAAGTAGTAATCCCATGCCCAACGACGAAGAGATCGACCGCCATCTGGCTAACCTCCGCGAGCGGTTCGGCGCGGGGCTCACCGACGAGCAAGTGGCCGTGGTGCGCGAGCGCCTAGCGGCGGCGCTGCAGGCCGGCGAGGACATTCGCGCCTTTTCCCTGCACAACGCCGACGAGCCCTTCACCACGTTCACCCCGTACCCTTCTCAGGTCTCCCCCGCGGACGAGACCTCTGCGTAAGACGCCGTGCGCCCGGCGCACGGCGACCTGTAACTGTTCAGACTTGACGAGATCCGTCTCGCCTAGGTCGGTTCGTGGTGAGCCAGTCGGATCACCTACGCCACGTCGCTCCCACTAACCCCTCCTCCCCCTCCCCTCTGGCCTCTCCCCCGTCTGCGGGGGAGAGGCCAGAGGGGGTCTCCGCGCCCGTCCGCCAACCGGCTCAACTCTGAACAGTTACGGCGACATCTGCCCATTGCCCAGCCCTCCGCAATGCCCTACAACGAAATGTCATAATGTCGTCATCCATAAGGCCGCAACCCTCCAGCCGCCGGGGCGCAGGACTTGTCCATGCCGCCCTCCTTGGTGAGGGTGGGCGGGAGCGAGAGGGGGACGCGTATAAGAAAACACATACCGATCAGGTTTATGCTGAAGTCCGAGAAGCAGGCCATGGCCATGAAAACACCTCTCAAAAACCCTACCGTTCAATGTATTTCGGTCAGCTTTTTACTCGTAGCGAAAGGTGCAACCGGTCAGCTTTTTACTCGTAACCGAAAATACAAACGGTCAGCTTTTAGCGATCAGCTTTTTGGAGCCGGAGCGGAATGAACCGGGGGTTACGCAAAGCCCTCGGACCGGGGGAGAGGCCGGAAGGAAGGGAGGCGAAGTGAGTGAGCTCTTATACAGGCCGGTCCGGGACCTCGCCGAGCTCATCCGGGGCAGACAGGTCTCGCCGGTCGAGCTGACTGAGCTTGCGCTGGACCGGCTCGAACGCCACGGTCCGACGCTGAACGCGGTCGTGACCGTCACGCGGGAACGGGCGCTTCGCCAAGCCAAGCGCGCCGAGGAGGAGATCGCTCGCGGCGAGTATCGCGGCCCCCTCCACGGCATCCCCTACGGCGCCAAGGACCTTCTCGCCACGTCGGACGGCATACCCACCAGCTGGGGCGCCGCGCCGTTCGCTGGACGCGCGTTTGACCGCGATGCGGCGGTCGTTCGCAAGCTGGAGGAGGCCGGAGCCGTGCTCTGCGCCAAGCTCGCGATGATCGAGCTTGCCGGCGGCATGGGCTACCGTCAGCCCCACGCCACCTTCACCGGCCCCCCAAAGAATCCCTGGAACATTGGCCGTTGGACGGGGGGCTCGTCGAGCGGGTCCGGGGCCGCCGTCGCCGCGGGCCTCGTGCCATTCGCCATCGGCTCCGAGACGTGGGGCTCGATCATAGGCCCCGCCGGGTTCTGTGGTCTCGCGGGACTCCGCCCCACCTACGGCCGCGTCAGTCGCCGGGGCGCGATGGCGCTGTGCTGGACGCTCGACAAGCTCGGCTCCCTCGCCCTGACAGCGGACGACGCCGGCCTCGTGCTCGACGCCATCGCCGGGCCCGACCCCGAAGACCCGACGAGCCTCGCCGAGTCGTGGACATACGAGCCTACGCCCGCCGTGCGCCGCCCCAAGCTCGGCGTGGTTCGCTCAACCCTCGATTTCGTGTCGGACGAGGTGAAAGCCAACTTCGAGCGCTCACTGGCCGAGCTGGAAGGCTTCGCCGACCTCGAAGAGACGGCCTTGCCCGACCTGCCGTACATCCCGGCGGGCCAGACGATTCTCGGGGCCGAGGCCGCCAGCGCATTCGAGGAGTTCCTCCGCGAGGGCAGGGCGGACGAGCTGACCGCGCCCGAGGACGCCTACATGTGGCAGGCGCGGTTCGCTATCCCCGCCGTCGACTACCTGCGTGCCCTCAGACTGCGCGGCGTCATGGCCAAGGCCGTCGATGAGGCAATGCGTCCCTACGACGCCCTGATCGCTCCCTCACGCCAGATCCGTCGCCTCGGAGGTCGACAAGGAGATGCCAAGCTCTCAAGCCACCGACGTGATGGGCGCCGTGGGCAATCTGCTCGGCCTGCCGGGGGTCACCGTCCCGAACGGCTTAGCGTCCGGCCTGCCGACAGGTCTCCTCTTCCTGGGCCGCGCCCGCGACGAGAACCGCATCCTATCCGCCGCCAGCCTCTACCAGTCCCACACGTCGTGGCATACGCGCCACCCGGAGGGGTGGGACTAGCGGAGGTGCTGTCCCTTCCACGATGCGGCAAGGCTAAGAGGTGGAGCCTTAGCAGGGTTCTACAAGTCCCCCCGCTACCCGACATCCTCTGTGGCGGCGGAGCCCGCGATCTTGCCGAAGACCGAGCCTTGCATGAGGCCAGCGCCGCCCGCGTAGTTGTGGTAGAAGAGGCCGCCGACGATCTCGCCCGCCGCGTAGAGGCCGGGTATGGGGTTGTCCGTGGTGTCCATCACCTGGGCGCGCCGGTTGATCCGCAGGCCGCCGAACGTGAACGTGATGCCGCAGGTCACTGCGTAGGCCTCGTAGGGCGGGGTGTCGATGGGCAAGGCCCAGTTGGATTTCGCGGGCTCCACGCCCTCAGTGTGGACGCCGTCCAGCACCGTGGGGTTGTACTCGCCGGGCACGCAGGCCGCGTTGTACTCGGCGATGGTGCGGACGAGGTTGTCGCGGTCGATGTCCATCTGGTCCGCTAGCCCCTCGATTGTGTCCGCCTCAGCCTTCGTCACCTGCTCGATGCGGTACTCGTCCCGCAGCAGGTGGAGCGTCTTCTGGTCGAATATCTGGTACGCGACGCGCTCCGGCTGGAACAAGATTTGCTTGCCGTACTTGGCGTAGGTGTAGTTCCGGAAGTCAGCTCCCTCGTCGACGAACCGCTTGCCCTCGTGGTTGACGATCAGGCCGAACGGGTAGGAGTGCTTCTGGTAGAGGTCGGTAATCGCGCGATTGCCAAAGGGCGGGGCGTTCAGGTCCCAGGCGACGGCGTGGCAGCCGCTGTAGTGGCCGAACGCTTGCGCGCCGACGTCGAACGCCATCCTGTGGCCGTCGCCCGTGTTGTAGCGGACGCCTCGCACCTTGGCCAGCTCCCAACCCGGTCCCAGGTACCGCGCGCGCATCTCCGGGTTGGCCTCGAACCCGCCGCACGCCAGCACGACGGCCTCCGCGTTCAGCGTCTTCCTGCCGTTGGGCGTGCGCGCCGTCACCCCGTTGACGTGGCCGGCCTCGTTCTGCTCCAACCGCATCGCCGTATGGTCGTAGCGGATGTCGATCCCGCGCTCGATGGCAATCTCGAAGAGCTGGTCGGAGAGTCCCTTGCCCCCGCCGACCGCCTGCAGGCAGAGCCCGCCCCAGAAGCGGAACTTGCCGTCCACCTTGAACGCCTGATGCGTCCACGACGGCACGAACCGGACGCCCTGCGCGTACATCCATTGCATCGTGGGGAACGATCGCCGCACCAGCGCGTCCGCCATTTCCTGGTCGGACAGCCCCTCGGTCACACGCATCAGGTCCTCGAAGTATTTGGCCTCCGGGTACGAGCCGACCTCCATGACGGCGAGCTCGGCCTCGGAGAGGTCCGGTACGAGCTGGGCCACGTCGTCGATGCCCTTATAGGCGAACCGTATGGCGCCGCCGGTGAAATAGGTGTTGCCCCCGCGCATGGGCTCCGGCGCCTTTTCGAGGACGACCACGTCCTTGCCTGCCTCGCGTGCAGCGAGGGCGGCGCAGAGGGCCGCGTTGCCCGCTCCGATGATGATGACGTCTGCGGTTGTGTTGGCGTTGCTCATGGCGCGGTAGGGTAGCAGATTTGCGCTGGCTGATTCTCCTTCTGCCGGCGAGGGGAGGGTTGGGTGAGGGAGGACAGTCTGCCCTACGCCAGGTTCCGGCTTCAGGGCGGCGTCCATAGGGGAAGTTCGTAACGTTCGAGCCGCACTGGAGCTCGCCACAAGCGTTAGCCTCCCGACGTTTGACACGCCTATAGGCGGCGCGTATGTTCGGCGTCGCCTGCTATCGAGCGGGCGGGAGGTAGATGCATGGCGGACAGGCTTCAGCTCAGTTTCATTTCGGCGCGCAACGAGCGCATCGGCAAGCTCCTCGACGGCGAGGTCAAGGTCGAGGGCGCGAGCCTCGTGTGGACGGACTCCGACCCGTCGGAGACGTTCTGGCGGCAGCTCAAGTTCCACGAGTTCGAGGTCTGCGAGATGTCCTTCTCGTCGTTCCTCATCGCCAAGTCCCAGGGCGACCCCATGGTCGGAATTCCTGTCTTCCCCTCGCGCCGCTTCATGCACGCGATGCTCTCGGTCAACGTCGACTCGGGCGTCGAGACCGCGAACGACCTCTACGGCAAGCGCATAGGCGTCGGGGAGTACCAGCAGACAGCGTCTCTCTGGACGCGCGGCGTCCTCCAGCACGACTTCGGCGTCGACCAGTTCAGCGTCGAGTGGTGGATGGAGCGCTCGGAGGAGCTGAGTCACGGCGGCGCCACCGGCTTCAAGCCCATGGACGGCATCAAGTTCAACCGGATCCCCGAGGACAAGAGCCTTGCGACCATGCTTGTCCGCGGGGAGCTCGACGCCGCCTCTATCGGCAGGGCCTTCTCCTCCGAGAAGAACGTCATCGACCGCTCGACCACGATTCGCCCCAGGCCCGAGGAGTTCGCCAAGGCCAAGCCCCTCTTCCCCGACTTCGTCGGCGAGGGCAAGCGGTTCTTCGAGGCCCACGGCTACATACCCGCCAACCACTGCTACGCCATCAGGGGCGACGTCTACGAGAAGTACCCGTGGCTCGCGTTCAACCTCTACGCCGCGTTCGTCGCCGCCAAGGAAGCCTGGTATGCCGAGTTGTCGAGCAACGTTCCGAGCGACCTCATCTTCGGCTCTCAGTACATGGCGCAGACGCGCTCCATATTCGGCTCGGACCCCTTCACCTACGGCGTTAGGGGCAACGAAAAGATGATCAACACCATGATCGACTTTTCCCACGAGCAGGGATTCATTCCTCGCAAGCCCGACATGGAGGAACTCTTTGCGGCCCCGCTGCTCGACCTCTAGCCGGGTGTAGCAGCGGACAGTCCGTGAGGAGATAGGCGAACGTGGACGGCGCTCCTACCGTAAACGGCTTCGTCGCGCGCCTGCTGGAGCTGACTCACGCCACGCTCGAGGGCACCGTCGAAGGCCTGAGCGACGAACAGCTCTGGTATCGTCCCGCGCCCGACGCGAACTCAATCGCCTGGCTGGCGTGGCACTACAGCCGTTGGATGGACGGCATGACGGCCAAGGCCGTGGGCGAGGAACCGGCGTGGACCGCCGGCGGCTGGCATAATCGGTTCGGTCTGCCGGCGGAGGCCAACGGTTACGGCGACACGCCGGAGCAGGTGGGGGAGTTCAAGCCCGCGAAGGACCTCCTCATGGGCTACGCCCGAGCCGCCCACGCCGCCTGCGTGCGGCGCGTGCAGTCCCTTACGCCCGACGACATCCTGCAGCCGTTCCAGTACCACGCGCGGAGCTCCCAGCGTCCTCTCTGGCAGTCCTTGGCCAACACAGCCATGGACTTCACCCAGCACGTCGGCCAGATCGCCTACGTGCGCGGCCTCCTCAGCGGCTACGGCTGGCGCTAGGCCGTTTGACCGCGTCGCCGTCGCGTCCGTAGCATCTCTCTATGCCTGATATCGGACCGAGCCGAGCCCTCTTCGCCGACCTCTATGAGCTGACCATGGCCCAGGCCTACTGGCAGCACGACCGCACCGCTTCCGCGACGTTCAGCCTCTTCTATCGCAGCTACCCGCCGGACCGCGCGTATGCCGTCTTTGCCGGGCTCGAAGAGGCCATGGAACACCTCGAGGCGTTGCGCTTCACCGACGCCGACGTCTCCTACCTTCGCTCCCTTGGCCTGTTCGACGCGGCCTTCCTCGACTGGCTGCCCTCGCTTCGCTTCACCGGCGAGGCGCGCGCCATGCGCGAAGGCGAGATTGTGTTCGCCGACGAGCCGGTGCTAGAGGTGACCGCGCCGGTTATCGAGGCGCAGATGGTCGAGACCGCCGTGATGAACGCCGTGAGCCTCCAGACCACGCTTGCCACCAAGTCGGCTCGCGTGCTGCACGCCGCCCAGGGCAGGGCCGTCGTGGAGTTCGCGGCGCGCCGCACCCACGGCTGGGAGGCCGCCGACCGCCTAGCGCGCGCCAGCTACATCGCCGGGTTCGCCGGCACGAGCAACGTCCTCGCCGCGGCGCGGTACGGCATACCTCCCGTCGGCACCATGGCGCACTCGCTCATCACCAGCTTCCCCAGCGAGGCCGATTCGTTCGAGGCCTACGCGGACTCCTTCCCGGACACGGCCACCCTCCTAGTCGACACCTACGACTCCATCAGGGGGACGCGGCGCGCCATCGAGACCGGCAAGCGCCTACGCGAGCGCGGCCACGCTCTCCGAGCGATACGCCTCGACAGCGGAGACCTGCTCCAGCTATCCGTCGAGTGCCGCAAGCTCCTCGACGCCGCCAACCTGCACGATGTCCAAGTCTTCGCCAGCGGCGGCCTCGACGAGTTCGAGATCGACGAGCTGGTCAGGGCAGGGGCCCCCATCGCCGGCTTCGGGGTCGGAACCAAGCTCGGCGTCTCCGCCGACGCCCCATGGTCCGATTGGGTCTACAAGCTGGTCGAGTACGACGATCGGCCGGTGCTCAAGCTCAGCTCCGGCAAAGCAACGCTGGCTGGACGCAAACAGGTGTACCGCAAGTCTGCGGCGGACGGCGCTTACCAGGCCGACCTCATGGCCTTGGCCGACGAGAATGCGGCGCCCGGAGACGGCAGGCCGCTCCTGGAAACCGTGATGGAGAGCGGCCGCCGCACGCGCCCTGCGCCCTCCCTCGACGAGATTCGCGAGTGGTTCGCCGCCGAGTTCGCGAATCTGCCGGCTCCCTACAAGGCGCTCCGGTCGCCGGACCGCTACCCCGTGCAGCACAGTTGGGCGTTGGACGAGATGCAGTGGGGCGTCATGCAGAACGTGATGGCCAAGGAGCTCAACGAGTTCTAGTCTCCGGCCAGCACCTCCTCCGTAGTCGTGAGCACGGCGCCGTTCACCTCCATGAGGTGTATCGCGCGGTCGCCGTCCCCGGGGTCCAGGTCCACTGGGCCCACCGCGTCGGCCAGCAGGAATGTTTCGTAGCCGTTCGCCAGCGCGTCGATGACCGTGTTCAGCACGCAGTAGTCCGTTGCGAGGCCGCCCACGTAGACCCGACCGATCCCTTTCGCCTTCAGCTGCGCGTCGAGGTCCGAGTCCACGAACCCCGAGTAGGCGTCGGTGTCCGGACTCGCGCCCTTCTGCACGATGCTCACGCCGCTGGGCAGCTCCAGGGTCGGGTGGAACTCAGCGCCGCGCGACCCCTGCACGCAGTGGTCCGGCCACTGGCCGCCCTCGGACCTGAACGACGAATGCCCCGCCGGGTGCCAGTCCTGGGTGGCGAACACCTTGCCGCCCTGTGCGGCGAACGCCTTGCCCACCGCCGTCATCTTCCTCGCCACCGCCTCGCCGGAGGGAACGGCCAGCGAGCCACCGGGGCAGAAGTCGTTCTGCACGTCAACGATGATGAGCGCGTCGAGGTTCGTGATCTTCATTCCTCACCCCCTTCCGGGACTGTCCTAATCCTACCCCCGCCGGCCGCAGCCGGTGCGCCTATTCCCCTTACTCCTCCCAAGGGGCGGGTCAGGGAGGGGGCCGTCGGCGCGGGGTGGGAACATGCTAAAATCTTGCCGCTATGCAGTTCACCAAGCTACAGGGCGCCGGCAACGACTACATATACGTGAACGGTCTGCGCGAGGAGCGCGACTGGCCGGAGATCGCGCGGCGCATATCCGACCGGCATTTTGGCGTCGGCGCCGACGGCCTTATCGTAGTCGCGCCCTCGGAGCAGGCCGCCGTGCGGATGCGGATGTTCAACCTGGACGGCTCCGAGGGCGAAATGTGCGGAAATGGCATCCGTTGCTTCGCCAAGTTCGTGCTGGAGCGGGAGATGGTGGCCGCCAACGGCAATGCGCTTGACGTGGAGACGGGCGCGGGTGTGCTGAGCGTAGCGCCCCACTGGAGCGATGGACGCGTCGTTGGGGCGCGCGTGAACATGGGGGAACCTGTCCTCCGCGCCGTGGACGTGCCAGTCGACCTCTCGAAGATGGGTCCGAGCGACTACGCGGCGCTGGACCTTGGCCTCGTCGGATCGCTTGGCTTGCGCCCGGATGAGCTGGCGTTCGACGCGCCGGTGACGGTGAACGGCGTTACGTTCGCGCTCACCGCGGTCTCGATGGGCAACCCCCACGTTACGGCGTTCATTGACGAGCCCGTTGGGAGCGTCGAATTGGACAGGATCGGGCCACGCATGGAGCATCACGAGGCGTATCCCCGCCGGATCAACTTTCACCTTGCGAACGTCGTGACGCGGGACCACCTCATCTCGCGGACATGGGAGCGCGGTTCTGGCCTGACCCTCGCCTGCGGCACCGGCGTCAACTCCATCGTCGTCGCGGCGCGTCTGCACGGAATGGTGGACGACGAGGTGCGCGTCGAGGTGCCCGGCGGCGAGCTGACCATCACCTGGCCGGGGCATGGCCCCGTGTTCATGGACGGCGACGCCGTCGAGGTCTTCTCCGGCGATTTCCCCGACTGAGGGTTGTCTCTCTCCGCTCGCGGAGCGTTCTTGTGACCTTCGGTAAAGCGCCCGAGCGGGGACGACTCGTCCCTGTATAATCTCACGCGACCCCCTCAAACCATCGGAGGACCCATGCAGCTTGCCAACCGCCTCGACCAGCTTCCGCCGTACCTCTTTCTCGAAATCAGCAGGAAGATTGCGGAGAAGCGTTCCCAGGGCGTCGACGTCATCAGCTTCGGCATCGGCGACCCCGACGTCCCAACCCCCGAGCATATCCTCGGCGCGCTGAAGACCACCGCCGACGACCCTCCCAACCACCGCTACCCCGAGTCCGACGGCCTTCCCGAGATGCGCCAGGCCATCGGGCGCTGGTACGCCCGGCGGTTCGGCGTCGAGCTTGGGGACAAGGAGATAGTCCCGCTCATCGGCGCCAAGGAGGGCATCGGCCATTTGGCCCTCTGCCTGATCGACCCCGGCGACACCGCCCTCGTGCCCGATCCTGCGTACCCTGTCTACTCCGTGGGCACGATGTTCGCGGGCGGCGTTTCCTACCGGATGCCGCTCTTGGAGTCGAACGGCTTCCGGCCAGACCTCTCGCTTATTCCCGAAGATGTCGCCCGCAAGGCGAAGGTGATGTGGATCAACTATCCCAATAACCCCACTGGGGGGCTCGCCACCCAGGAGCTTTTCGAGGAGGTCGTCGCTTTCGCCAAGGAGTACGACGTCGCCGTTTGCCACGACGCCTGCTATTCCGAGGTCACCTTCGACGGCTACGTCGCGCCCAGCTTCCTGCAGACGCCGGGGGCCGTGGACGTGGGCATCGAGTTTCACTCGCTCTCCAAGACCTACAACATGACCGGCTGGCGCATCGGCATGGCCGTCGGCAACAGCGAACTTATCGACGCCCTCGTCCGCGTCAAGTCGAACCTCGACTCCGGCATTCCCCAGGCGGTTCAGTACATGGGCATTGAGGCCCTCGACAACACGACTCCCGAGTGGCAGGCCCAGAACAACGAGATATACCGCAGGCGCCGCGACCGCGTCGTCGACGCCCTTACAGCCATAGGGCTCACGGTGAACCGTCCCAAGTCCGGCTTCTACGTTTGGGCGCGCTGCCCCGACGGCTGGACCTCCGCCCAGCTCGCCACCGAGCTGCTGGATCAGCACGCCGTCGTCGTTACTCCCGGCCGTGGCTACGGTGAGGCCGGCGAGGGCTACATTCGCCTGTCCCTCACCACCCCTGACGCCCGCGTCGAAGAGGGGCTGAAGCGGTTGGAGGGCTGGAAACTGCCGGACAGGCCGGTTGGGTAGGGCGCGCAACCCCTTTCCCGCGCATGGCCTGGGCCGTACACTTGCCGTGCGCCCAGGCCCGTACATGCTCGGCGCGCAGGAGTAGGCGCCGATAGCACGGCGACGAGAAACGGTCACGACAGCCCACCAGCCCGAGCAGGCCCTGCTCGTGGGTGTCGCGCTCAGGTCGCGCCGCTCCCACTGGACCCTCGACGATTCGCTCGACGAGCTGGCGCAGCTCGCAAGTACGGCGGGCGCGGAAGTCGTCGGCGCCCTCACTCAGAGCCTCGACGCTCAGTCCTTGACCTACGTGGGGAAGGGCAAGCTGGAGGAGATGAAGCTCCTCCGCGAGGCTGCGGCCTTCGACACGATTATCTGTGACGATGAGCTGAATCCCACCCAGCAGCGCAATCTAGAACGTGCGTTCGGGGAGCAGGTAAAGGTCATCGACCGCACCGCGCTCATTCTGGACGTCTTCGCGCGCCATGCCAGGACTCGAGAAGGCAGTCTCCAGGTGGAGCTGGCTCAGGCCGAGTACCTCTTGCCGCGTCTGGCGGGTCAATGGAGCCACTTGGAGCGGCTTGGCGGCGGCATCGGCACTCGCGGTCCGGGAGAGACTCAGATAGAGACCGACCGCCGCCTGATTGGCCGGCGCATCGGCCGCATGAAGGCCGAGTTGGAGAAGGTGCGCAGCCATCGGGCCCGCCACCGCGGCCAAAGGCTAAAGAGCGGCGTGCCGGTCGTCTCCTTGGTCGGCTACACGAATGTCGGCAAGAGCAGTCTGATGAACGCCGTCTCCGCCGCGGGCGTTACCGCTCGCGACCAGCTCTTCTCCACACTTGACCCTGTGACCCGCAGAGTGCGCCTGCCGGGGGGCGAAACGGCGCTGCTCACCGACACGGTCGGCTTCATACAGAAGCTGCCCACGACGCTGGTGGCGGCCTTCCGGGCCACGCTGCAGGAGGTGCAGGAGGCCACGGCGCTGGTCCATGTGGTCGATATCTCGCACCCGAACGCGGGCGAGCAGGCCGACGTGGTCGAGCAGATCATCGGAGACCTCGGCCTGACCGCGAAGCCGCGCGTGCTCGCGCTCAACAAGGCCGATCTCTTGGACCCGGGCGTAGAATCGAGCTTCCTGGAGGATGCGGGGAGTGCGACTGCCGTCCTAACGTCGGCAGTGACGGGTCTGGGCTTGCAAGAGCTGCTGCTGGCGGTCGAGCAGGCGATAGGAGCATGCGGCCAGCTCGCGGCCGAACCGGACCAAGTAGGATTGACACTAACAAGACCGAGGTGATGAACGGATGGCGGAAGGACTGTTCGAACTGCCCGCGAAACCATTCTTCGGCTGCGATGAAGACGGCTTTGTTGTAGTGGACGGGAGCGAGATGCGCACCGTCGGAGCCATCCTGTCGATCGAGCCGCTGCTCAAACTGACCGTCGCCCCAGGTAACGTCTTTGAGCAGCGGCCGCTCCGCGTGACTGACCAGGACGCCCACAACGTTACGGTGGAATGTGAGGGCGGCGAGACCGTCTACCTGGACTTCTACGACCTGAAGGCCAGCAAGCAAGGCCCCGACGGCGAGTTCGTCTACAGGGGCCCGCTCGATGAGGGCAACGAGGCCCTCGGCTTCATGCCCGCCCGGTAGTCTGGCCCAATCAACGTCGAACAGGGCCGTGTTCGGTCGGCGGACGTAGGTTGAGCCGTCCTGACGCCTCAGACGGGCCTGCATGATCCGTCATTCCCGCGAAGGCGGGAATCCAGGTATCGGGCCCACCACAACCGACATAGATCGGCTGGCCTCAGGCGCAAGAGGGCCGTGTTTGGTCGTCGGACGTAGGTTGAGTCGTCTTGGAGCCTCAGACGGGCCTGAATGGGCGGTCGGCTTGGGATAAGTCGCCAGGGAGGGCCGTGTTTGGTCGGGGCGGACGTAGGTTGAGTCGTCTTGACGCCCCAGGCGGGCCTGAATGGGCGGTGTTCGCGAAGGGTGTAGCGGTTTAGGTGCAGTGCGCACTATTTATATTATGTAAACAAGCGAATGCGCAAGTTGGCGCCGGAGGATGATTAGCCACTTCCCTGCTCCCCCGCCCCCGTTGACTTCGGGCGGCGGCTCCAACGTTCCGGGTCGTATACTTACTACGAGGGCTGTAGCGTGGGCGCAACCACCGCAACGGCCCTCATCCTTTCCGTGGAGCGAACAATGGGTGCGCGGCGCAAGACCACGCGGCTCGCGATAACCGCGGTGGCGATAGCAATCTTCGCCGCGCTTGTCGCCGCTTGCGCCGCTTCCGAAGAGACTAGCAAGAGCGAGGTCGAAGAAGTGATCGATCGCCTCCAAGTGGACTTCATCGGCCGCGACGATTTCTCGGACGAAGCGCTCAGGCGGGCCGCCGTTCAGGGCATCCTCGACTACATCGATGACCCATACACCGCTTATCTCTCGCCGGAGCGCCACGAGGCCTTCCTTGAGTCGTTGCGCGGTGAGCCCTCGGACTTCGAAGGCGTCGGCGCCAGCATCACCTACGAAGACAACCACGTCGTCATCCTCGGCCCCCTGCCTGGCTCGCCGGCTGAGCGCGCTGGTCTGCTGCCCGGCGACGTGGTCCTAGCGGTGGACGGAAACTTGGCCCGTGGCCTGACGCTCGAGGAGGCCGTCGCTATGATTCGCGGCCCCAAGGGTACCGAGGTCGTCCTCACTGTCTCCCGCGCCGGCATCTCCCTGCCCTTCGACATTCCAATCATCCGCGACACGATCACAGTGAGCTCGGTTCAGCCCCGTCTCCAGGGCGATGGCATCGGTTATATCCGGCTCGCTGGATTCGACTCCGCCACACCGGAGTCCTTCCCCGACGCCATCGCGGACCTGCGCGCCGACGGCGCGGAAGGACTCATCCTCGACCTGCGCAACAACGGAGGAGGACTGGTGGAAGCCGCCATCGCCGTGGTCTCCGAGTTCATCGAAGACGGCGAGGTCGTCCGCTGGGTCGACGCCGCAGGTGAGGAGACCATCGAGAGCGTCATCGGCGACGGCGCCGCCTACGACATGCCGCTTGTCGTGATTGTCAACGGCTACAGTGCCTCGGCGTCCGAGATCGTCGTTGGTGCCCTCCAAGACCACGAGCGCGCCCACGCGGTCGGCACGCGCACCTATGGCAAGGGCTCGGTGAACCTACTCCACAGCTTGGACTCAGGCGCGGGCCTCTACATCACCATCGCCCGCTGGCTGACCCCGAATGGCCGCGAGATCGAGGGCGAAGGCCTCGACCCGGATATCCAGGTCGGCGATTCGCTGGACGTGCAAGCCCTCGCCCGCATTGGGGAGCTAAGCCGCGCTCTCTGCCGCGCGTACTCCACAGAGACGGACTCCTTGGGCGGTCAGGAACGGCTCGTCGAGTCGCTCGACAGCCTCTGTAATATCGAGCCGGACGCCCTGGAGCCGTCCTCGTCTGACGAACAGCTCTCTGCCGCCGTCGCCGAAATCGAGAGGATATTGGGGCGCTGATATGCCGTCGAAACGCAGCAAGAAAGGCAAGAAGAAGGCTGCCGCGCCCCTCAAAGCGGGCCAGCCCTACTTCAGGACGGTCGCCGATAACCGCCGGGCCCGGTTCGACTACGACCTCATGGACCGTTTCGAGGCCGGCGTCGCGCTAACCGGCACGGAGATCAAGTCGGTGCGCGCGAGCCGCGTCAATATCCGCGACGCCTACGCCCAAGTGCGGAACGGCGAGGTATGGCTGCACAACCTCCACATCGCCCAATGGGAGGCCGCCGGCCCTTGGGGCCACGAGCCCACCCGCTCGCGCAAGCTCCTGCTGCACGCGGACGAGATACGCAAGCTCGGCCAGTCCGCCGGAGAGAAGGGCCTCACCATCGTGCCGGTGCGCGTCTACATCAAGGGCCACCACGCCAAGATCGAGATTGCCCTTGCCAAGGGTCGGCGGCGGTATGACAAGCGCCAGGCCATCATCCGCCGCGAGACCGATCGGGAGATTGCCCGCGCCATCCGCCGCGAGGTCGACTAAGGCCGCAAGACGCGGCTGCGACCTCTACCCCTTCACTGAGCGAAACTCCTCTGGCCCGAGGGCCTCGTTGGAGGTGTACAATGGAGGTCGCTGAGGACCTTGGGGATGCGTGGTTTCGACAGGGGATCAGCTTGGCAGGATTGCAGGCCGAGTTCGCCGCACACTCGATAATCAGACGGCAAACAAATTGACTGCCGACGAACCAGTCGCTCTGGCTGCGTAAGTAACGCAACCACGTCCCGGAAGCCCGCCCCGACGGCTTCCGAAGGCGCTATATAGCCGGGGTGCTGCGACTCCGACGCCGCTGCGAGTCGCCTAAGATTTCGCGGCAGGCGGTTGGACGGCCCGCCGGTGGGCTTGTCCAGAGCGCCTAATAATCACCGGCTAAGCCTGTAGCACATCTGCGCTGAGCGTCTTCTGGACGGGGAGTTCGACTCTCCCCCATCTCCACCAGCCTTCTGGCCGGGCTTCCCTGCCCCGTTGCAGGCCGACCCAGGCATGGGTTGCGTATTCTGGAAGGTGGTGTTATAATAAGGAGCTTAGTACCCTATTGTCGCAACGCTTCTTGAGCGAACGCCCTCTTCTGATTTGCGGAAAGCGGAGAAATGCGAATGACAACGAAGACCGAGACGAAGACAGCCCCGAACGCAGGCTTTTGCAAGGCCTCCCCTACGGGAGCGCACCACTGGGTCCTGGGCGCGCCAAGCGTGAAGATGGCGGGCGAGTGCAAGTACTGTCACGCCGCCCGCGAGTTCCGCCCGTTCGAAGAGAACATTGGCTTCAACAACAGCCCGAAGAGGTCCCGAAGCGCCGCTCAGACCGCCGGCGAGTAAGCTGGCGCGCGTCTTCTTAGCGCCCGTCCTCACGCACGAAATCCGACAACCGTTCACCGATCATGATGCTGGTCACGTTCGTCGCGGCATGTGGCACCGTCGGGATGATTGACGCGTCGGCCACGTAGAGATTGTCCATACCGTGCATCTTGAGCCGGTTGTCGACCACCGCCATCGGGTCCGACGCCAAGCCCATCATGCAGGTGCCGGACCCGTGGTGGTGGCTGTCGTAGGTCGACTGAGCGAACTCGGCCCAGTCCTCGTCCTCCGTTGGCAGTATCAGCTTGCCGTAGTACGGGCGCATCAAGTCGTGCTGCATGAAATCGTGCACGAAGTGCATCACGTTCCGAATGTCAGCGACGTCGTCCGGGTGTTGGAGCATCCCGTCGTCGACCACCGGAAGCTCGCGAGGGTCCGTAGAGTTCAGGTAGATGCGGCCGCGAGACTTCTGCTCCACCAGGTTCATCGCCACCGGCATCATCGGCTTGAGCCCCTCGATTCCCACTGGGGCGCGCATGTAGATGTGGAAGTTACCCACGGGCAGGCTGGGGCTGGTCTTGTAGACCAGCTGGAAGCCTGCCACTACCCAGTCAGGCGAGAACTCGCCAACGCCCTCGAAGGTCATGTTGACCGCGGCGTGGTCCTGGTAATTCTTGCCGACGCCCTCCAGCGGATGGACCACCTTCACCCCCAGCCGTTCGAGCTCGTCGACGGGGCCGATGCCGGACAGCATCAGCACCTGTGGGCTGTGGTACGTGCCCGAGCTGAGGACGAACGTGTCGGCGGACGCGGTGTGCGTCTCGCCGCCCTGCTCGTACTGCGCCTCCGTGACCCGCGTGCCTTCCGTCCTGAGCGCAATCACGTGCGCGTCCCCGACGATTGTCAGGTTCGGTCGCCCGCGGGCCATGCCGATATAGGCGACCGTCGTGGACTGGCGGATGCCGTCCTTCACGTTCGAGGCCGACGCAGAGAGGCCGAAGCGCATAGGGACGTTGCTGTCGGGCATGATGGGATAGCCCAGCCCGACGGCTCGGTCGACGAACGCTTGCATCGGCGGCGCGAGCTGCCCGTCGTCGATGGAGAGCTTTCGCTTGACCGTCAGCGGCCCGGCGTTTCCGTGATGCGGCGCGTCGGGAAAGTCCTCGTCGGTCTCGATGCGCTTCAGCACCGGCAGACAGTCCTCGTAGGACCAACCCCGGTTGCCGAGGGACTCCCACCGGTCGAGGTCGTACTGCGTCGGTCGCGAGACGCCCATCATGTTGACGGACGAGCCGCCCCCGAGGATGCGGCCGCTCAGCGGGTAGTACTCGCTGCCGTCGATCTTCCGCTTCGTCGGGTACATCACGACGTAATCGGACTCGAGGATAGGCCGGTTGCTCCCCAGCCCGTCCGCGATGATCTCCGGGAGCGGCTGCGGGTCCGGGACCCGCCTCCAGCAGCAGCACGCGCCGCTTGGGGTCTTCGGACAGCCGGGTCGCCGCGACGCACCCCGCTGAGCCCCCGCCTATGATGATGACGTCGTAGAACTGGCCCTGCTGCATGTCTCGCTCCTCAGTCTGTATCGCTCCCTACCCTGCTCCCCTTCCCTACTCTCTTCCGCTGGAGGGAGCCTGCTTAGGCCCCTTCCTGTGGAGAAAGGCCTGGGAGGAGGGGCCGCTACCGTCCCGCCTCGCGGACGAAGTCCGATAGGCGCTCGCCGATCATGATCGACGTGACGTTTGTGTTCGCGTGGGTGACGGTCGGCATGATTGACGCGTCGGCCACGTAGAGATTGTCCATGCCGTGCATCTTCAGGCGGTTGTCGACGACAGCCATCGGGTCTGACTCCGGCCCCATCATGCACGTTCCAACACCGTGGTGGTAACAGTCATAGGTGGACTGCGCGTATTCGATCCAGTCGTCCTCCGGTCCTGGCTGCATCAGCCTGCCGAAGTACGGACGCATCACCTCGTCGGCCACGAAGTTTTGGATGAACTCCATAGCCGTCCGCATCGCCTTCGTATCGTCGGGGTGCTGTAGGAGACCGTCGTCGATCGTGGGCAGCTCGCGGGGGTCCGTGGACGTGATGTAGACGTGGCCGCGCGACTTCTGCTCGATCATGTTCGCCGCGAACGGCATCAGCGGCTTGAGCCCCTCCACCATCATCGGCGCCCGCATATATAGGTGGAAGTTGCCCGTTCGGGAGATCGGGGTCGCTCTTGTAGATGAGCTGGAACCCGGACACCACCCAGTCGGGTGTGAAGTCGGACGAGCTCTCGAACACCATGTTGACCGCGGCGTGGTCCTGGTAGTTGTGGCCCACGCCCTTGAGCTCATGAACGACCTTGATACCAAGCGGCTCTAGGTCGGCCGCCGGGCCGATGCCGGAGTGCATCAGCACTTGCGGGCTGTGGTACACGCCTGCGCTCAGCACGAACGTGTCCGCCGCCGCTGTTCGCGTCTCGTTCCCCTGCACGTACTCGACCTCAGTGACTCTTGCGCCATCGGTCTTCAACGAGACGACCTGGGCTTCACCGATGACCGTCAGGTTCGGGCGGGAGCGCGCCGGCGCGAGGTATGCGACCGCCGTGGACTGCCGCTTGCCGTCCTTCACGTTAGAGGCCCCCCGCGAAATGCCCGAGGGATTGGGGATGTTCCTGTCCGGCAGTATTGGATAGCCCAGGCTCTGCGCGCGTTGGACGAAGGCCTCCTGCGGTGCGTCCATCTCATCGAATGAACGCCGGCGCTTCACGGTCAGCGGCCCGGAGTTGCCATGGTGCGGCGCGTCGGGAAAGTCCTCGTCGGTCTCGATGCGCTTTAGGACCGGCAGACAGTCCTCGTACGACCAGCCGGGGTTGCCCAACGACTCCCACCGGTCGAGGTCGTACTGCGTGGGACGGACGACGCCCATCATGTTGACCGACGACCCGCCGCCCAATACGCGTCCACTGACCGGGTAGTACTCGCTGCCGTCGATCTTCCGCTTGGTCGGATACATGATCACGTAGGGCGATTCGAGAATGGGCCGGTTGCTGCCCCTCCCGTCCGCAATGATGTCGGGTATGGGGTCCGGGTCGGGGCCTGCTTCCAGCAGCAGCACCCGTCGTTTAGGGTCTTCCGAGAGCCGCGTGGCGGCCACGCATCCGGCAGACCCTCCGCCCATCACGATGACGTCGTAGAAACTGTTCTGTTGCATGCACACACCTCTCGCTGCGCCTCTCGCTGCGCCTTTCGCCGACGCCTAGTCGGCGCGGGAAGCATACCCTGTTGCGGCTACAGGGGTAACTGTTCAGAGTCGAAGAGGCCCATCCCATCCCTCATTGCCTCGAAAGTAGGCATCCGTAGAGGTAGAGAGCCCCCTTCCGTCATTCCCGCGCAGGCGGGAATCCAGGTATCGGCGTCCCGCGCGCCTATTTTCGTTGGTTGTGGTGTGGGTGACTAACATGGGGATTGCCTCGAAAATAGGCGCCCATGCCCCCCTTCCCGTCATTGCTTCGAAAGTCCTCTCCACCGTCTGCGGGGGAGAGTTAGAGAGGGGGCCGCCCCGCCCGCTACTTTCGTCGGTTGTGGTGTGTGCTGACAGGGGTGTCCCCCACAACATAAGGGGCGGGTGGGTGGGAAGAAGTACGTTCACCAGACAACTGGGGTTACGCACAGGTCTCGCAGACCAGGGAGAGCTAAAGAGGAGGTCGCGCAAGGAGCCCGGCCTGACACTTGCCCCTTCCCCAACGCTCTCTAAAACCTTACAATACAGTGTCGGAATATTATCATGCCCAAACCGCAGTATGCTGGCCTCTCCTCGTCTGCGGGGGATGAGAGAGGGGGCCGCCGCGTAAAACACCAAAAATCTCGCATTGGGAAGTTCTGAGACCCAGGAAAGTAGTGTCCCCGGAGGTGGTGTAAGAGACAGAAGGGCCTGGCAAGACAAAGGCCACCGCGTCACCCTCATCAACGACAAAGATGAAGGAGGTGAACGCGATGACCAAGGACAGGATGGACGTGCTGGAGCTGCTGCGCAAGGAGGCGCATGACACCGATATCGACTTCTTGCGGGAGGGGCTGCGGATGTTGGTGCAGGCGGTGATGGAGGCCGAGTGACGAGTAAGACCGGCGCGGGCCTCGGCGAGCGCAGCTCGGAACGGCTCACTCACCGGAACGGCTACCGTGATCGACCGTGGGATACCCGGGTAGGGCACGCCGGAGCTGCAGATTCCCAAGGTGCGGGAGGGCAGCTACTTCCCATCGCTCCTTGAACCGCGGCGGCGCAGCGAACGGGCGTTGCTCGCCGTCGTGCAGCAGGCCTACGTGGAGGGCGTCTCCACCCGCCGCGTCGAGGATCTGGTGCAGGCCCTCGACTGCGAGGGGATCTCCAAGAGCCAGGTCTCCCGCATCTGCCAGGAGCTCGACGGCGTCGTCGAGTCGTTCCTCGGCCGGCCGTTGGACGCCGGACCGTATCCCTACCTGTGGCTGGACGCGCTGACCCAAAAGGTCCGCGAGGACGGGCGGACCGTCAACGTCAGCGTCGTGGTGGCCACCGGGGTCAACCGCGAGGGCAAGCGCGAAGTGCTCGGCATCGACGTGGGGACGAGTGAGGATGGCGCGTTCTGGCTGGCGTTCCTGCGTTCGCTGACGGCGCGAGGCCTCAGCGGGGTCCAGTTGGTGACCTCCGACGCCCATCAGGGGCTGAAGGACGCCATCGCCACGGTCTTCGCTGGCGCCTCGTGGCAGCGCTGCCGCACCCACTTCATGACCAACCTGCTCTCCAAAGTCCCCCGCCGCGCCCAGCCCTGGGTGGCGACCATGGTCCGGACGATCTACCAGCAGCCCCCGCCGGAGGAGGTCCACGCGCAACACGCGCGCATGGTGGGCATGCTCGACGAACGCTTCCCCCAAGCCGCCGTGATGCTGGAAGAGGCGGGGCCAGAGGTCCTCGCCTTCACCGCGTTCCCCGTGGTCCATTGGACGCAGGTCTGGTCGAACAATCCCCAGGAGCGCCTCAACAAGGAGATACGGCGGCGCACCGACGTCGTGGGCATCTTCCCGAACCGGGCTGCGGTCCGGCGGCTCATCGGCGCGGTCCTCGCCGAGCAGCACGACGAATGGCAGGTCGCCCGCCGCTATCTGCCCGCTCTTCCCGTCGACGTCGGCGATCAGCACCCCATGGAGACCTCAATGATGCTGCCCGCAGGGACAGCCTGATCAATCAGCGAGGGTGACTCTCTTACACCACTTGACGGGACACGACCCCCAGGAAGCAGGCCACGGCCATGAAAACACCCTCCAAAACCCCCGGCTCACCCCCCCCCCCCCCCATTTCTGGGAACTTCCACGCCTGACCAACATGAAAACTGGGAACTTTTTACTCGTAGCAAAAATGCAACTGGGAACTTCTTCACTCGTAACGAAATGCAGATGGGAACTTTTTCGCGCAAACCGGGAACTTCCGGCACCTACACAGGCCCAATCCTTGCCTCGCGGGGCTTGGGGCGGGATACTCGCGTTCAGGCTCACCGCCTGAGGAGATTGGGAATGACAGAGATCCCCGACTGGTACACGGAATTCGCGGCCGCGGTCGTCGCCGCCCTGCCTCGGGACATAGACGAAGGCGCGGCCAAGGGCTGGACGCAGGACGCTGCCGGCCTGCGTGAGGCGCTCACCGTTCTCGCCGCGGGGGGCGGGATAGGCTCATTGAAGAACGACAAATCGTTGGACGGATGGGAGCTCGTGAGAGACGTCACTGAGCCGGAGTCCATCTCCGCCGACACGATCGACATGGCCCCCTTCGCCGAGGGCATCGAGGATCTCATCGGCGAGCCGATGGTGGAGTTCATTATGGGGACGCCGGACCTCCTCGGCCAGCGTCACGCCGAGTACCTGCTGGACCACCAGGACCAGCTCCCCGAAGAGTTCCAGCGCTACTCGCTGGTGTTCCCCGGCACGATCTGGAGGAGTCAGGACCAAAACCACCAGGTGCCCTGCCTCACTTGCCGCCAGGGTGTCTGGGACCTCATCTTCGGCATCCTCGAAGGCGGCTTCGACTCTCGCGACCGCATAGCCCAGGTGCGCGGCTGAAACGGCGGTCCGACGGGACATGGCGCGGGGCGGAGCGAGGCCCTGCTGCGCGGAAGCCAGCCGGTAGGGTACGATTGCCGTGAATAGTTCGTCAGGAGGGCGCTAATGCCGCGTGTAAGCTCATTGGGACACATCGGTCTCTTCTGTAATGACCTGCCCGCCATGCGTGATTTCTACACCCGGGTGCTCGGGATGACGGTGACCGACGAGAACTTGGACCGTGGGATGGTGTTCCTCTCGGCCAGGCCCGGCGACGAGCACCACGAACTCTTGCTCATGGGCGGACGCAACGGACCGGAGGACGTCAAGATCGTCCAACAGATCTCCTTCCACGTGGACAGCATCGACGGCGTGCGCGAGTTCTACCAGGGTTTCGAGGCTGACGGAGTGCCGGTCGATTCCGTCGTCACCCACGGCAACACCGCCAGCGTCTACTTCCGCGACCCCGAGGGCAACCGACTGGAGGTCTACTACAGCCTGCCCGTCGAGTGGCCCCAGCCATTCAGGGCCGAGATAGACCTTACCCAGAGCAGCGAGCAGGTGCTCCAACAGATCCACGAGGCGACGTTTGGCGCTAAGAAGTAACTGTTTTTTGCGAATGGATAGCTGCGGCGCGGCAGTTTACTGCCTAAACGCCTAGCCTAACCGCCGCACCGCCAGGAGGCCCGTTGGCCGTCCCGCTAGGAGGAATGATGACTGCCCAGAAAACCGCTACAAAGGTCTTCGATTTCTTGACCGACGAGATTGTCGCCGGGACCGGCGACATCGTCCTGCCCGGTTCCGACGACCTCTCCGGCGTGATCAAACGCTACGAGAGCGGCGGAGAGAATCGAATGCACAGCCACCCCACTGAGGACCACGCCTTCTACATCCTCGACGGCGAAGCGACGTTCCACTTGGAGAAGGACGAGAACGTCGTAGTCGTCGGCAAGAACCAGGCGGTCTTCCTGCCCAGAGGCACCCGGTACTGGTTCTACAGCTCCGGCGCTTCCAAGCTCATCATCCTCCGCACTGGCACTCAGACCGGCTCTGATCGCATCATCGATGGTCGCACTGTGACGAGCCGCCGGACGGTCGAGGGCGCTGAGCGTGTGGAACCCAAGGAGCTGCCGTTCTAGCAAGCACCGTTTTTTGACAGAAATTTTTGACTCTGGGCGGGGACCCAAGCCGTCCGAGGTGGAGGAGCCATGACAACAGAACCGCGATACATTGAGCCCACTGGCAACAGGCGCGCAGGGTGGCATAGAGAGGGTGAGACAGGCACGAGCTACACCGTCCGTCTCGCGACGGCATGGGAGAAGTTCCAGAAGTCCGAGGGCATCCCCGTCTTCAAGGGCGTCGGCGTGCACGACTCGCGAGAACTCCCTAGGACGGAGTGGAAGCGCGTCGGCGGCAAGGGGACCTATATCCAAGTGACCGGCACGAACAACGCCACGGGCATGTTCGTGGTCGAAGTGCCCCCGCGCGGCGCTCTCCTCCCCCAGCGGCAGATGTACGAAGAGCGCTACATCGTCATGGAGGGCCGCGGTAGTACCGAAGTCTGGCGTAACGGCGACACCGCGATGACCGCCTTTGAGTGGCAGCCTTGGAGCCTATTCGCGATTCCATTGAACGCCAATTTCCGCATCATCAACTCGTCTTCCTCCCCTGCCCTGCTGCTCGCGGTGAACTCCGCGCCGCGGACCATCAACGCCTTCCAGAACATGGACTTCGTGTTCAACTGCGAGTTCAACTTCGAGGACCGTCTCGGCGGGAACCTGGAGGACTACTGGAACCCCAACGACGAGATTGAGCCTCAGCCCGTCCGGGGACGGGCGATGGTCACGTCGAACCTCCTGCCCGACATCCAGAACGCCTACCTGCCCTTGGACAACAACCGCGGGCCCGGCTTCCGGTGGGTCGCTCCCAATCAGGTCGGCAACACCATGATTCAAGGCTGGATTGCCGAGTACCCCAGCGGCCGCTACGCCAAGGCGCATGCCCACGCCTCCGGGGCCGTCCTCGTCTGCTGCAAGGGCCACGGCTTCTCGTGGACATGGCCGAGCGACGCGGGGCTGACGCCCTGGCAGGATGGGAAAGGCGACCTCGTCAAGATTCAGGAGTACGGCCCCGGCGGACTAATCAGCGCCGCGCCGGGACCGGCCAACTGGTTCCACCAGCACTTCGCCGTCGGCAGGGACCCGTTCCGCGTCTTCAACTACACCGGCCCCTACCCCGGCAACCCGGAGGCGGGCCGCAATCGCGCCAACGACTTCGCCGAGGAGGGCGAGATGATTCGCCAGCACGCCGACGTAACGGACGGCGGCAACGCCATCCCGTACCACCTCGAAGACCCCTACGTGCGCCGGCATTTCGAGTCGAAGCTGACGGAGAATGGTGCCGTCTCGACGATGCCGGATGTCGTGTACACGGAGGCCGGCGCGAACATGGAAGTAATGTCCGACTAGGCATTGCCGAATGAGACTGGGGCAGTTATCGCAGCGCGACACTTGTCGCGCTGCGATTCTATGGTTAGTTATATGACACTAGTCCGTTGCGCCATGGCCAGCCTATCCCTACGATGGGAGCGCGGATTCGGGCATTCTGGGCCCGGGTTCGGGTCAGGGCATGTGCATGACGGGCCGCGGCTACGTGCTGCCGTAGACTCGTTCGGGAGTCACCAGAAGCACGGCGCGTTGTTGCTCTTTCATCGCTCCGGCGAAATCGTCCCACGAGCTGAGCGACCGACCCGCCGCAACGTATTCGGCGCGCAACAGATCGAGCAGCTCCGCCTCGTCCGTGTCGCCGAAACCCTGCGCGGTCGCCGGCCCTTCGACGGTCAGGTAGCGACGCGTGTCCGGCTTGATGAGCGTGACGGCGCACCGTGCGCCGCGCCTGATATTCCTGACCTTGCTCGTGCCTTCACGCGAAACGAACGCCATGCGCCCGTTGAGCGGCCCGGCGCTTACGACTGTCGATTGGGCCCGTCCGGACTGCCCGATGGTGGTCACGACGGCCATGTGGTTCTCTTCGAGGAACGGAAGCGCTTCGCTGAATTCCAACGGCTGTTCTCCTTAGCGCGACGGCGGCGCGCGGCGTATGGTCGCCGCGAGCCTAGCAGCGCAGGCAGCGAACTTCCAGCACGTCTCCCATGCATGAATGATTAGATACGCGACCGAGCAAGACTTGCCCGCAATCGTGGCGGTCTACAACTCCTCGATACCTGGGCGTATGGCCACTGCGGACCTCGTTCCCGTGACCGTCGCCTCCCGGAGGGCCTGGTTCCGGGCGCACTCTACCGATCGGCGCCCCATCTGGGTCGACGAGCGGGACGGCGCCGTTGTGGGGTGGCTCAGCCTGGGGGTGTTCTACCCGCGCGCCGCATGGGACCCTACCGCTGAGGTGAGCGTTTACGTCGACCCCGGCCGCCAACGCGAAGGGAGTGCCGCCGGTCTATTGAGGCATGCCATCGCGACCGCCCCCACGCTTGGCGTCCGGGCGTTGGCTGGTTTCGTCTTCGGACACAACGAGCCGAGTCTCGCGCTCTTCCGCCGCGCGGGCTTCGCGGAATGGGGCAGGATGCCAGGAGTCACCGAGCTCGATGGAGTTGTTCGAGACGTGGTAATCGTCGGGCGGCACGTGCCGTAAGTGCTTGGCAGTAAGGGGGCCTACTGCCAGAGCCCGAACGTGAGGCCGTGCCCCGTGCCCGCCAAGGACCGGTAGCAAGGTAGGTAGTCAACCAGCGTCATCGAGCCGGGCGCCATTGCCCCTGCCACGGCGACCCAATTAAGGGTCTCCGGCGTGCCGGGCGCCTTGTTCAGCCGCGCCTTCTCCAATGAGGAGAGCACGGCGACGTCGCCGCTCTCCAGCGCGCCGATGACCCGGCGGTCGAGCTCCTCGTCGATGACCTGATGGCTCAGGCCGCCGGATGCCATGACCGCGACGCGGGCGCCGGATTCCCAGGACTCGACCACGCTTCTGAACGCCTGCCCCAGCGCATAACACCGGGCTGACGTCGCCTGGTACGGCAGGTACCGGCTCAGCATGAAGGGGACGACCGGCGTCGAGGCGTCGCCGTCGAGAATGTAGTCGTAGGCGAAGGCAAAGGCGTCGTCCAGCGCCTGCCCTTCTCGAACGCCGTCGCTACAGCCGACATCGAACCCCGACTCGTTCAGCGCGTTGATGAGGTGGTTGGCCAGCTCCGGCTGGCCGGGGCGGTCCTTGATTGTCGGCTTGGGCCGCTCCGCGTTGGAGCGGAAGCGGGCGTTCGGGTCGAACTCCCCCCGCTCGGCGACGGGGAGCGTCTCGGCCCGGAGGACGCCGAACACGGTCCGGCTCTCGTCCGGCCACACCCGGTGGGGGTTGCTGATGATCACCAGGACATCCGGCTTGGCCTCCCTCACCGCGCCGCGCAGCGTCTCCAGCGCGGCATGCGCGGCTGCGTGGCGCTCGCGCTGCTTCTCGATCAGCACCTGGTCTTTGATATCGGCGGGCGCGGACTTGAGCAACTCTTGGTAGTCGAACCGGGGGTCGCGCGTATCGGCGTCGCCGAGGCGGGCCCAGCCCTCCGGCTGTGTTTGGATAGACGGTCCGTGCGAGCTGCCGACGCCGAGAACCAGGCTTGCCATGGGTGGCCTCCTGGGCGTGTATTCCTCGCTAGGATAGGCCCGACCGGGCCGATAGGCAAAGCTGCGCGAGCACTATGGGCTGCGAGTGCTATCCTCCGCCTACAGTCGGCGCGCCTAGAGGCGCTCAAGGAGGCAGGTATGACGAACGAAAAGCCAAGCGTTGTTCTAGGAGCGGGAGTGATTGGACTCGGCGGCGCGGCCGTCGCGATGGTCCCGAAGTTCGCCTTCAATCCCCGGTTCAATATCGTAGGCGCGGCGGACCTCGACGAGGAGATTCTCGGCAGGTTCGCCCAGGACTTCCCGGACGCTGTCACGTACACGAGCGCCGAGGAGCTGTGCAAGAACCCCAAGGTAGACCTCGTCTACATCGCCACGCCCAACAAACTGCATACGCAGCACTGCGAGCTGGCTATGTCCTACGGGAAGCATGTGCTAATTGAGAAGCCGATGACGGTCAACGTCGCCGAGGGCCAGGGACTGGTGGAGTCGGCCAAGCGGAACGGAGTGCTGCTCGGCGTGAACGTGAAGCACAGCTTTGAGCCGAGGGTCCTGCGACTCAGAGAGATGGTTCGCACGGGCGAGTTCGGCGAGCTGCGGATGATCAACCACTGGCGCTACCAGGACTGGCTCTACCGACCGCGCTCCACCGAGGAGCGGACCCCCGGGCCCGGTGGGGGCATTCTCTGGCGGCAGGGCCCTCACCAGTTCGACATCATTCGCACCGTCGCCGGAGGCATGGTCAGGAGCGTGCGAGGCATGGCTGCTGTCTGGGACCCCGCACGCAGCGTTCCGGGGGCGCATGCCGCCTACGTGGAGTTCGAGAATGGAGTCGTCGCGACCGCCGTCTACAGTGGCTATGACCACTGGGACTCCAACGAATTCGTCCAAGGCGTAGGTCGCGAAGGCGTATTCCCAGACCCGAGCAAGTACGCCGCAGCTCGCCGTGAGCTGTCCGCGGCGCCTGGCCCCGGTTGGGAGGACGAAGCCGCGCGGGCCGAACGCTATGGCCTGGGACGCTCCGGCCGAGGCTTGGAGCCGCCTGGCCCCTCTAGGGCAGGCTGGCTGCTCGGCGGCCCGATGATTGCGAGCTTCGACAGGGCCGACGTTCGCCTGACTCCTGAGGGACTCGCCGTTTACGGCGACCAGGAGCGCACCGAGATACCGCTTGTCACCTACGAGGATGGCCGCGACGGGCGCGTCAACACGTACTACGACGCTATCGTAGGCGATCGTCCCCTACCCGCTGACGGCGCTTGGGGAAACGCCACCCTGGAACTGCTGCTGGCGATCGAGGAGTCCGGCAAGCAGCGGAAAGAGATGTTCCTCGAACACCAGACGCCTACTATCGACTAGCCCTAGCCCCCAATAACCGGAGGACGCCATGCTCTTTATAGACAACCCAACCGTGGAACGGCTGTTGCCGATGGCCGAGTGCATCGACTCCCAGGACCGCGCGTTCCGTGGCTTGCCCACGGGCGAATCGGTCCACCGCCCGCGCATCGACCTCTACATGCCGGCGGAGCGGCCGGACGGCTACTATCGATGGGGCACGATGGAGGGCGCAAGCCACGCCCTCGGCGTGTTCGCGATACGCATGAAGTCGGACATCCTCTACTGGCCGCGCGACGAGCAGGGCTTCTGGAAGGAGGAGAAGTACTCCGTGGAGCCGGGCCTCTACTGCGGGCTCATCTTCCTCTTCAGCACGCGCAACGGCGAACCCCTCGCCATCATCAACGATGGCATCCTTCAGCACATGCGTGTGGGAGGCGGAGCGGGGCTTGGCGTGAAGTACCTCTCGCGCCCCGATTCACAGACCGTGGGCATGATTGGCTCCGGAGGCATGGCGCGGACCTACTTGGAGGCGTTCGCCGTGGTGCGGGACATTCGGCAGGTCAAGGTCTTCAGCCCCACCAAGGCCAACCGTGAGCGGTACGCCGAGGAGATGTCGGCGAAGCTGGAGATCGAGGTAAAGGCCGTGGACACCCCGGAGGCGGCCGTCGAGGGCGTGGACATTGTTTCCGCGTGTACGAACGCGATGGAGCCCGCGCTGAAGGGCGCATGGCTGGAGCCTGGCCAGCACGTGACCGACGTGCGAGGAGAGCTCGACGCGGAGGTTTTCGCTCGCGCCGACGTGACGGTGAAGCAAGGCGTGTCGCATTCCCGCCCGCGTAGCGAGGACGTCCGTCACATGGGCGAAGGCTACAACGGGGGCGACTACATCGGCGGCACGGAAGAGCAGAAGAAGCGTTTGCCTAGCCGTCTCAGGGATTCGCGGGTGGGCGGTCGCGGGGACGACGACACCCCGACCTTCAACGACCTGGCCAGCGGCGAGGTCAAGCGCAGTTCGCGCGACGAAATCACGCTCTACCTCAATAGCGGCAACCAGGGACTCCAGTTTGCAGCCGTGGGCGGCGCGGTCTACCAGAAGGCAAAAGCCGAGGCCGCCGGGCGTGAGCTCCCGACGGAGTGGTTCTTGCAGGACATCAGGGACTAGCAGCTGGGCTTATTCCGGCAATTGAAGAGGGGCGGTCGGTCGACCGCCCCTCTTTCTCGCTCTGCTTAGAAGCCGCCGAGGTCCGCTGCGCCGGGGGGTGGGGCGTAATCGGTGTACGCCCACTCGGGCATGGTGCTCTCCAGGCCCTCCAGGCCGATCATGCGCTCGTACTCCTGGCGGATGGCGGGGTCCTGGTCCGGGTAGGCGATAGCCCTACCGCCGTCCCGCGTGTCCTGTGCGCCGCCGTCGCGGGCGTCGGAGCCGGGAGCGCCGCCGTTGCGCAGGCCGGGGCCGTAGGGGCCGTCGAAGATGAGGAACCGGATGCCGTTCGGCGACGTTCCGAAGTGCTGGTGGAACCAGTCGCCGGTCATGGGAGCCGCGCTAATCATGCCGACGGGCTCATAGTCCTGACGCCTTACCTCGTCCCCGTGCCCGCTCTCGAAGGGGTGCTCGCCCAGCCGGTCGGGCCATGTGACGCTGTAGCCCTTGCCACGGATACAGACGAGGATTGCGCCCGAGGAGTGCTTGTGGGCCTTGGAATACTGGCCGGTCTCATACTGGCCGATCTTCATGTAGAAGTTTGCGCCGGCCATGTGGGGCTCGACGCGCCGGTAGCTGAATGATCGGCGGTTGTCGCGCGGCAGATGGCAGTTGACGATGTCCGGGATGACGTTGGTGCGGCGCATAGCCAGTCCCCGCACCGGGTCCGCAAAGATGTCGTCGACGGGCTTGAAGTAATCATCCTCGGCGTCGAACAAGCCGGTGAACTGGTGGTTGTTGTTGAGGACGAACTCGGGATCGCGGACGAGATTCACGATGTTGGGGGCAGTGGTCGCGGCGAGGAGGAGGGCGGGGCTGGAAGTCGCGTTGACCAGTCGGTGGGTCGCGTTCAGCGGGATGCCGAACAGGGAGCCCGCGCTCCATTCGAACGTCTGCTTCTTGTTGGGGTTGCTGTCCTGCCAGACCTCGGTGGACCCCCTACCCTCGGCGACGTAGTAGATCTCCTCGTACATGTGCTTCTCGGGGTTGAGAGCGCCGGCGCCGGGGACCTCGACCACGTACATGCCCCAGAGGTGCTCGGTGCCCAAGAGCTGAATGGCGACGCCGTTGCCGCCCATCCTCTTCCACGGCTTCAGGGGCAGGTCTTGGATCCGGTGGACGCCGATATCGCGATGGATCTCGATGCCCTGTGATTCCATGAATTGGTCGTATGGGGACTTCGGCGTCTTCCAGAACCCGAAGCCGGCCTTGTTCATGCCCTCCGGCTCTTGCCAATCGGCCAATTGGGCGTTCTTGGTAACCATCGATTTCCTCCTAATGTTGGCCCTTCGTGCGCCCGAGTGTAGAACGAGGCAGGGGGCCGGTCAACGCGGATGGCGTCCGCAGACGTTGTGGCCCGAGCGCCTAACTCTTAGAATCCTCCTCATCGCAGACCCAAGCCATGAGGAGGGTGGATATGTCCACAGCAAATCTGGAACGAATCATCGACGGCGACGGCCACATCATGGAGGACCTTGTCGGCATTGTTTCGTACATGCCCGAGGAGTTCCGGGGCAAGAGCTTCGCCGGCGGCGAGCGGGTGCGGAGCCCCTTCCCGCCCATCGACCACCTGCATTCGGCCAATCGCCATGTCACGCCTCCCGGCTCGTTCGCCAACGTTGGCCCCGACGGCTGGCTTGAATTCCTCGACGAGGTTGGAGTCGACTCCACGGTGCTCTACACCACCAGCGGCCTCGGCTTCGGGAAGATTGTGAGCCGCGACTGGGCCGTCATGCTCGCGCAGGCCTACAACAACTGGGTCTACGACACCTATCTCTCCCGCGGCGATCGGTTCCAGGCGATGGGCCTGCTGCCCTTGCAGGAGCCGCAAGCGGCGGTGGAAGAGCTGCGGCGGATGGTGGAGGACCTGAGGTTCGTCGGGGCGATGCTCCCATCGACCGGCGCCCAGCAGCCGCATTTGGGCGATAGCAAGTTCTGGCCTATCTACGCGGAGGCGGAGCGTCTCGGTTGCGCGCTGGGCATCCACGGCGGCGCCCACGAGGGATTCCTCATGGACGATATGAGCCCCTACGCTCCCATCAACGCTCTCGGCCACCCAATGGGCCAGATGGTCGCGTTCGCCGGCATCGTCTTCAACGGCGTATTCGACAAGTACCCTGGGGTGCGTATCGGCTTCCTCGAGGCGGGCGCCGCCTGGCTGTTGACCTGCATGGAGCGGTTCAACGGCTCTTGGGCCTCCCATGTGCAGTACGACCCGCGCGGTCGCTTCCTCGACATCCGGGAGGGCGAACGCATGTCCGACTACATCTGCCGCCACGTCGAAGACGACCGGATTTTCGTGGGTGTCGAGGGCGACGAGCTGGCGCTACCCGAGGCCGTCCGCCTAACGGGTAACAAGCCCTACCTCTTCTCCTCCGACTACCCGCACGAAGTGGACGCGAACACCTGCAAGGCCGAGCTCGACGAGCTCAGGGAGAACTCGGACCTCGCCCCCGAGGACAAGGAAGCCATCATGCACCGCAACGCGGGCCGGTTCTACCGGCTGGCGGCCAACTAAAGGAGCACCGGCATGACTACGGAAAACATCGAGCGCGTCGTAGACGGCGACGGGCATCTGGTGGAGGACCACCAGGCGATTTGGGAGCGGATGCCCGAGAGCTATCGCGACCGCAGTTTCGTGACAACGCGGGGCCCCTTCCCGCCCAACGACCACCTGCATGCGGCAAACCGCCACTTCTTGCCGGAGGGCGCGTTTGCCCGCGTAGGCCGTGAGGGTTGGATTGATTTCCTGCAGGACGTGGGCGTGGACAAGACCGTCCTCTACACCTCCAATGGTCTCGCGTTTGGGCGGGTCGTGAGCAAGGACTGGGCTATCGAGCTTGCCCGCGCGTACAACAACTGGGTGTATGACGAGTACGTCAGCAAGGACTCCCGGTTCCAGGCCATGGGCCTCGTGCCGCTTCAGGAACCGGCTGAAGGCGCTATCGAGTTGCGCCGTATCGTAGAGGAGCTCGGCTTCGCGGGCGCGATGTTGCCGGGCACCGGCGCGCTCCAGCTGCAGAACCACCTCGGCGACCCCAAGTACTGGCCCATCTACGAGGAGGCGGACCGCCTGGGCTGCGCCATCGGCATCCATGGCGGCGTGCACGACCACATGGGCTTGGACGACATGAGCCCCTATGCGCCCGTGAATGCGCTTGGCCACCCGTTTGGCCAGATGGTGAACTTTGCCGGCGTCGTGTTTAACGGCGTCCTCGACAAGTATCCCAACGCTCGCTACGGCTTCCTCGAAGCAGGCTGCGCCTGGTTCATCGGCTGCCTCGAACGCTTCCAGCGCTCTTGGGACAGCCACATCCAGTACGACCCAAACAGCCGCTTCCTTCAGATGAAGAATGGCGAGTCCGTGACCGATTACATCCTCCGGCACGTCGACGAGGGCCGAGTGTACGTGGGCGTGGAAGGCGGCGAGCTGACGTTGCCCTTCGCTGTAAAGGTGGCTGGCAACAAGCCCTTCATCTTCTCATCGGACTTTCCGCATGAGGTGAACCACGAGACCTGCAAGGAGGAGATTGCGGAGATCCGCGAGAACCCCGACCTCACCTCCGCGGACAAGGCCGCAATCCTTCACGGCAACTCGGAGCGCTTCTACGGGCTCAACTAGGCGCGGACGGGCGTTACTGCGGCGGTACAGGAGGCGCGATGGCTGATCACGCAGCCCTTCAAGCGGGTGTCAAGAACCTGGTTAGGCACTGCGTGGCAGTCGAACTCGGCGAGTCCGTGCTGCTACTAAACGAGCGCGGCGGCTTGGACTCCGAACTCGCTGCGCTGCTCGAAGAGGCAATCGCCGAGGCCGGAGGCGTCCCCTACTCCCTCTGGGTGGACTCCCTTGCCCGCGCCGAAGAGCTGCCGAAGCCTGTAGCGGGCGCGGTTCTGGGCGCGGACAAGCTGTTGCTGAACTGCAACCTGAACCGCGCGGTGCTGCTCGATCACCTTCGGGCCAATGGCGCGGCCGGGTTGGTGCGAATCAACAATCGCATCCGCGCGCCGGAAGGCATGACGACGGACCACGCGCAGTTCGACTGGCGCCTCGTGATGGCGCTGGCGGGCAGCATCGAGGCGTGGACATCGCAGGCATCCACCTACCGAGTGACCAGCCCCCGCGGCACGGATATGTCCGGGCGCGTTGCATCGGCAAGCGAAGTGGCGGACGCCTTCTTCGTGCAGGACGCGGAGATGAGCCGCACCGAACGCGTCTTCCCCGGCGAGGTGTATGCGCCTATCGGCAGCGCGAGCGCAAACGGCACGATTGCCTTCGACCACCCAGGTATGGCGGATCGTGAGCAGTTCCACAATCCGATGTTGTTGCAGGTGCGGGACAACGTGCTGCAGGGCATCGAATGGAGGGAAGAGCCTGCGCGTCCGAACCAGAAGGACGACCCAACCGGCAACACGGTCTGGACGAGTGCGCAGTTGCAGCGCTTGCTGGACGCCAGCGAGGCGCGCTACGGGACCGAGGCAGCCTACGCGGTAGACTCGTTCCACGGCGGCTTCCACCCCAAAGCCGCCAAGCGCCCCGGGCAGCAGAGCAACCAAGACGTGATGCACTTCCACATCGGCAGAACGCCGTCCCCGCTCTCCGCTTACGTCTCCGATCAGACGATAGAGCTGGACGGCGAGCCGTTCTGGGAACACGGGCGCTCCACCCTGCTGCAGGAAGAGAGCATCAGGGAGATGGCGAAAGAGTACGGAGAAGAGATATAGATGGCGGACGTTCCTCTCAGCATCGCGCTGGAGCACTACGACAGGCACATGCCTTGGGTGGAGGGCACGGTGCGCCCCAACGGCATCGAGCCCACCGTGCTGATCGTTGGTCAGGATGGCGCAGGCGGGAGACGGCACGAGCGCATGCTGCTCCACCGCGAGTTCGACGTGTGCGAGCTGTCGCTGGGGTCCTACGTCATGGCGAAGGCGCGTGGCGCGGCGCTCACTGCTATCCCCGTCTTCCCGCGGCGGCTGTTTAGCCAGTCGCAGATGTACGTAAACACGCAGTCCGGCATCCGCGAACCGAAGGATCTCATCGGTCGGCGTGTCGCACTTCGCTCGTTCCAAACGACGCTCTCCGTGCTTGCCAAGGGCGACCTCGGCAGTGAGTACGGCGTGCCGCTCGATGGCGTTACGTGGGTGACGACCGCCGACGAGCCTGTCGCGTTCGACCCGCCGCCCGGCGTGACGGTCGAGCGCATGGACGCGCAGCGCAAACTCGGCGACGCGCTCGTCGCGGGCGAAGTGTCGGCCTTCTTGTCGCCGCGTCCGCCTGCGCCGTACCTGCAGGGCGCGGCAGAGGTCGGGCGGTTGTTCGACGATCCGCGCGCCGAAGAGGTGAGCTACTATCAGCGCAACGGCTTCTATCCCATCATGCACGTGGTGGCGATGAAGTCGGAGGTGGCTGAGCAGCACCCGTGGGCGCCCGTGAGCCTGTTGGACGGTTTCGAGCAGGCGAAGCAGCAATGGGCGCACTACATGGACGACCCCAACTGGAGCAGACTCACGTGGGGACGCCACTACCTGGAAGAGGAGCGCCGTGTGCTCGGCCCCGACCCTTGGCCCGCAGGCGTCGCGGCGAACCGCGCGAACCTCGAACGGTTCATTCGCTACGAGGTCGAGCAAGGCTCATACCTGAGCCGCTTGCCGTAGAAGACCTCTTCTTCGAAACGACCCTGGAGACCTAACGAATCGCCGCCGATACTGGCGGAACCCTGCACAGGGAGGAGAACGACATGACACAGACCATCACTTACACGGAGCAACAGTTCATCGCCGACATCCGCGAGGCGTTCGCGTCTCACCGCGACTCTGTGCAGCAGGCGCACACCGTTGCAGGACTGATGCGCCGCGCCTTCGAGAGCGGCTGGCCTGAGAACAGCGAGAAGTTTGGCGAGGGCGAAGGCTCGTTCGAGATATACCGCGACACCGAACACGGGCACCCGGACCCCGGTTTCGTCATCCTCGCCTACCGCCAGCCTCCGCAGCAGGTCAAACGCCCTGCCCCGCATGACCACGGCGTTTGCTGGGTCGCCTACGGCGTCAAGAGCGGCGGCAACACCCAGACGCGCTACGCCTACAAGCACACGGGCGATGATGCGGAGCTGCCGGCGTTCGAACTCGTGCAGACCATGGAGCAGGGGCCGGGCGACGTGCATTACATCCTGCCCGGCGAGATCCACAACGTGCAGGGCTCCACGACGGACGAGACGATCTACGCTCGCATCACGAGCATGGACCTGGACAACGTGCAGCGCCACCGCTACGACGTGGAAAGCGGGCGTAGCGCAGTCTTCTCCTCCGCCGCGAACGTGACGCCGTAATGGCGGTTTCCGTAGCGATAGGGAACCGTCTCATCACGCGTCACTTGCTGAGCGGGCGCATTGCCATCGACTGGCCGGACGTGGAGCTCGTGGACGCGGGCCCGGCGCCGGTGCCCATCTTCCCTGCGATGGTGACGACGCGCCCCTACGACGTGGGCGAGCTGACCATCGGCAACTTCATCGTAGCGAAGGACAACGGCGTGCGGCTCGTTGCGCTGCCCATCTTCCCCAACCTCTTCTTCCCCCTCACGGGCGTTACCGTGAACGACGGCGCGGGCATCGCCGAGATCGGCGACCTCGCGGGCAAGCGCGTCGGCGTGCCGCTGGGGTTCGCGTCGAACCCGGCTGTGTGGCTGCGCGGCATCCTCGCCCATCACCACGGCGTCGCCGCCGACAGCATCACATGGGTCGAAGGTCAGAACGATTCGCTGCGCGGCGTGCCCTACCCCAAGCCGGAGCGCTTCGCACGGGAGCAGATGGCGGACCTCGACGAGCGACTGGCGGCGGGCGACCTTGACGCGCTCGTCGTCGCGGGCGGCAACGCTGCGCAGGCCGAGAACGTGCGGCTGCTCGTCGACGACCCCTACCCGCTCTTGGAGAGCTACCATGCCGCTACCGGCGTCTTCCCCATCAACACGCTTCTCGTGATGAAGGAAGAGTCCGCCGCCGAGAACCCGGACCTCGCCGGAGCCGTGTGCAAGGCGATGGACGAGGCGACCGCCATCTACATGGCGGAGGAGTCTGACGCCGCCGTCCATCAGGGCTTGCGTGTCGGCGACCTGCGCGGCATCGGCCTCTTCCCGCGAGCGCAGGGCCTCGACGTGCATGGCGCGTCCGTGCAAGCGGTCGTCGACTACCTCTACGGGACGGACATCATTCGCAGGCGCTGGACGCTGGAGGAACTGTTCGTGTGAAGCGCGAACCCCGCGTGACGCGCAGTTTGGCCCCCTACCCGCCGACCTCGCCCTTCAGCTCCCGCCAGGCGGCGCGGGCCTCGTCTACGGAGCCTTCGTCTTCGATGGTGGTGATGTCGCCGGGGTCGGTGTCGAGGGTTACGGCTTTGAGGACGCGGCGCATGATCTTGCCGCTGCGGGTTTTGGGGAGCATCTTCACGAAGTTGACCTCGCCGATGACGGCGAAGGAGCCGAGCTCCCTGCGGACGGTCTCGATGAGTTCGCCGCGCAGCTTGTCGCTGGACGTCCGTCCGTCCTTGAGCACGATGAAGGACGATATGACCTCGCCGCGCAGGTCGTCGGGGCGTCCGGTCACGCCGGCTTCCGCGACGTCGTCGTGGCGGAGGAAGGCGGACTCGACCTCGATGGTGCCGATGCGGTGCGCCGCGATTTTGATGACCTCGTCGGCGCGGCCTGAGAACCAGACGTAGCCGTCGTCGTCCAGCTCCGCGAGGTCGCCGGTGAAATAGACGCCGTGGATGCGCTCCCAGTAGTCGGTCCCGTAGCGGTCGGGGTCGCCCCAGAGGGTTGGCGTGAGGTTCGGGAAGGGGCGCTTGAGGACGAGGATGCCCTTCTCTCCGGGCTCGCAGAGCTGGCCCTCGGGGGTCATGACGGCGAGGTCCATGCCGGGCAGCGGGATGCCCGCGGAGCCGGGCTTCTGGGGCAGCATGCCGATGCCGTAGGGGTTGCCGATAACCGGCGCGCCGGTCTCCGTCTGCCACCAGTTGTCGATGACGGGGATGCGGTCTTCGAGCACGCGCTTCTGGAGCCATTCCCACGCGGCGGGATTCAGCACCTCGCCGGCGCAGACGATGCGCTGCAGCGCGGAGATGTCGAAGCCTTTGGCCGGCTCCTCGCCGAACTTCATCAGGAGACGGACAGCGGTAGGGGACGTGAAGACGCCGGTGATGCCGAACTCCTCGATGAGCTTCCAGAAAACGTCAGGGCCGGGGTAGTCGAGTGCGCCCTCGTAGAGGATGGAAGTGGCGCCGAACAGCAGCGGGCCGTAGACGATGTAGCTGTGGCCCACGGCCCATCCGAGGTCGGAGGTCGCCCACCACACGTCATCGCCGTTGAGGCCGAAGCACCATCGCCCCTGGCTGTAGACGCCCACGGGATAGCCGCCGTGGGTGTGCACCGCGAGCTTCGGCGTCGCCGTCGTGCCGGACGTGGCGAGGATGTACGCGGGGTCGTTGGCCTCCATCGGCTCAATCTCGCTGCTGTTTCCGCCCGCCCCGTCGAGGAACTCGCTCCACGATAGGTCGCGCCCGCTCCTCATGGGGACGCCCTCGTTGCGGAGCACGACGACCTGATGCTCGACGGTGTCGCAGCCGAGCTCGAGGGCTTCGTCGACGATGCGCTTGAGCTGGACCTGCGTTCCCTTGCGGTAGGCCACGTCGGCGCTGAAGACGGCGCGCGAGCCGCTCGCCTTGATGCGGTCGGCGAGGGCCGGAGCGCCGAAGCCCGCGAATACGACGGAATGCACCGCGCCGATGCGGACCGTCGCGAGCATGAGCGCCACGGTCTCCAGGGAGTTGGGCATGTAGATGGTGAGGCGGTCGCCCTTGCCGAGTCCGAGTCCGCGGAGGGCGGCGGCGGCGCGCTCGACCTCGCGCTTGAGCTGGGCGTAGGTGATGACCTGGCGCTCGCCGAGCTCGTTGGCGTAGATGAAGGCGGCGTGCCCGCCCCTGCCCGCGCTGACCTGATGGTCGACGCACATGTAGGAGAGGTTGGTCTGCGCGCCGAGAAACCACCTGAACGAGGGGTAGTCTGCCTCGAACACCTTGTCCCAGGTCTTGAGCCAGGGCAGCTCGCGTGCCGCGCTGTCCCAGAAGGCGTCCGGGTCCTCGACGCCGGCGCGCAGCCGGTTCTTGATGACGGGGTTGATCAGGTCCATCGCTCCTCCTCCATGCCGCCGAGGGCAACTGCCCTGCCGCCGCCTAACTTTACCCTCTGCCCTTCCCTACTTCCTAGGCTTGTCCGCGTTCCACCGACGGGGGGCGGGGCGTTGGAGGCAACGGCGGGTGTGGGCTGGATGGAAGTTCCCCGTTTGCGTGGAAAAAGTTCCCCAGCGCATTTTTGCTACGAGTGAAAAAGTCCCCACCTCATTTTTGCTAGGAGTAAAAAGTTCCCAGTTTTCATGTTGTTCAGGCGTGGAAGTTCCCAGAAATCGGGGGGGGGGGGGTGAGCCAGGGGTTTTGGCGGGTGTTTTCATGGCCGTGGCCTGCTTCCGGGGTCTCAGAACTTCCCAATGCGAGAATTTCGTTGTTTCACGCGGTGGGTCCTTGGGGGGCGGGGGCCGGTCAGGTCGGAATCGGCTCCGGTGCGGCGCGCCGCAAGACCGCTGGGCATGTTTTGTCCGAAGGTATCTCATCCGTGTCACTCGTAATTTTTGCCTGGCCTGCGCGGCGCGTGGGGCTGCCTCATCGAAAAAGAGCGCCATTTCGCGCCATTTCGTGCCATTTCGTGCCATTTACTCCTAGCGGGACCACCCCTAGCCCTTCCTTGGTAAGGAGAGGGACGCGAATCCGACACTTACCACTAAACGCTACGAGTGAGGACGCCCATCAAGAAGCTGATTTACTCCCCCAAACACCCGCTCTTTCCCGCTGCCGAGTCGCTGCGAGGTTCCCGCCTGCGCGGGAATGACGGAGGAGCGGGCGGTTTGACGCTCACCTGCCTGCTCTCTAGACTGCCGCCACCTTGGCTTCAGGGGGTGCGGTGATGGCGGAGAGCTGCTTGGCGGCGGTGTTCGTGGGCGCGGAGCTGCCTCTGGAGCTTCAAGAGTTCCCGGTGCCCGACGTGGGGCCGGAGAACATTCTGGTGCGGATGAATATGGCGGCCGTCTGCGGGACGGACGCGCACAACTGGTACAACCCGGGCGCTCCCCACCCCATCATCTGGGGGCACGAGAACATCGGCGAGGTCGCCAAACTCGGGGCGAGGGTGAAGACGGACATCCTGGGCGAGACGCTGCGTGAGGGCGACCGGGTCCTCTTCCACTCGGCGCCGTGCGGCCACTGCTACAACTGCCTCATGGGGCTGCGATGCACGAACAACATCCACTACGGCAACTCCCACGTCGACCCGGCATCCGGGACGATGCTGCGCGGCGGGTTCGGCCAGTACCTGCTCCTCGACCCCAACCCGGCCATCATCCGGGTGCCCGACGACATGTCGACGGAGCGGGCGCTGATGAGCGTCATCGGCAACCACACGACGATGAGCGGGCTGCGGAAGATCAACGCGCCGGACCCCGGCGACACCGTGGTCATTCAGGGCTCCGGCCCCATCGGCATGGGCGCGCTCGTGCAGTCCAGAGCACGGGGCGCGGCGCGGGTCATCATGATCGGCGCGCCGTCGCACCGGCTGGCGCTGGCCCGCGAGCTGGGGGCGGACGAGACGATTGACCTGGCGGACTGCCCTACCCCGGAGTCGCGCATCGAGCGCGTACGCGAGCTGACCGGCAGCGGCCCCGACCTGGTGGTCGAGGCGTCGGGGGCGCGCACGTCCGTTCACGAGGGTCTGCAGATGGTGCGCTACGGCGGGAAGTACCTCGTCATAGGCCTCATCCTGCCGACGAGCGTGGAGATGGACCCGTCGCGCATCGCAGCAAAGGACCTGACGGTGGCGGGCGTCGTCGGCTCGAAGGTCGAGAACATCATCCGCTCGATGCGTCTGATGCAGTCGCGGATCGACGTTCCGATCGAGAAGATGATCACGCACCAGTACCCGCTGGCGCAGGTGAACGAGGCGTTGCAGTCGCACGTGGACCTGTCGGCGATGGTCCCGGTGGTCAATCACTCGTTGAGTTAGGGGGGGTTCGCTGAGGTGAGGAGGGAGCCGACGCAATGAGTCCACCTGTGTACTGTCCGCGGTGCGGTTCGACGCTCGGTGCGAAGATGGAGGGGGGCCGGGAGCGCCCCGCGTGTCCGGCGGACGGGTGCGGCTTCTTCCACTTCGGCGATGCATCGATCGGCTGTGGGGGCGTCGTCATCCGGGACGGCAAGGCCCTCCTGATCCAGCGGGGGCTCAATCCAGGCCGGGGGACATGGCAGATACCCGGCGGGTACGTCGAGGACGACGAGGCGATACCCGCCGCCGTGGAGCGCGAGGTGCTCGAAGAGGCGGGGGTGATGGCGGCGGCGCGGGAGGTCCTCGGCTTCCGGCACTCGGCGAGCAGGCCCGACCGGCCGAACGCCAACCTCTACGTCGTGTTTCGGCTGGACCTCGTCTCCGGCGAGCCGCACGGAGACGGCGTGGAGACGCTGGACGCGGGCTTCTTTTCCCTCGCTGAGCTCGAGGAGAAGGTAGGTATGCAAGGGCTTTCGACGTGGGCGATCAAGCTCGCCCTTGCGCCCGACCGTAGCGAGGGGTTCGTCTCGCACCACGATGAGTTTGAGCTGCGTCCCGGCTGGTCGCTGTTCGGGCTTCCGTCGCAGGGTCGGTAGGCGTGGGGGCGGCTCACGAGTCGAAGTCCAGCACTTCCATTGGGATGGACTTTGTCGGTTTGGCGCCGCTACGCACCAGCAGGCGCGTCCGCTCCGTTGTTTCGCGGCTGAAGGTGGGCTCTCCGCAGCGGGCGCACACGACAGCGGGGATGCCCTCGACCAGCAAGTAGCGCTCGTCGAGGTGGAACATCTTCTCGACGGGTTCCTCGCGGCTTACCGTGTGATGGCATACCGAGCATTGGAACATTCCTCACCTCCTCACCGCGTGGGCTATCCACTCGCGAGAATCCGGCTCATAGATTGTAACAATCTTGAGATATGGCGTCTCTGCGAGAGACACCTGGATATGCAAGGGCCTCCCCGCCCGCGTGAACCCCAAGAGCAGGCAGGTTGGACCGTACTTGTCATCCGGGTATGACTCAATGATGAGCGCTCCTTCGCCGACTTCACGAATCTCTTGCTCGCTGATGTCTCTGTACACAGCGCGCTCAAAGGCATGAAGGGAGAATTCGAACTCGCCGGCTTGCAGTTCCGATTTGATCTGGCCGATTTGCTTCATGGCTGGGAGCGTAGTGCAGGAGAAGCGGCGTCGTGTTCGCCTGCTACATGCTTGGGCGGAAGCGGCCCCAGACTTCCCAGAGGGCCTGGGTGATCTGGCCTACGGTGGCGTGCTCGACGGCGTTGAGGATGGCTTCGAAGGCGTTGGCGTCGGAGGCGGCGGCCCGCTGGAGGCGTCGGAGGGCGGGCTTGGCCTGACGGGCGTGCTCGCGCTTGAAGGCGCGGGTCCTCGCGGCCTGGGCGCGCTTCTCCTTGAGCGGGATGTTTACGAGCCCGCCGCGGGGCTTGCTCGAACCGTCTCCGGCGAGATAGTTCACGCCAACGATCTTCCGCCGGCCCTCGCGCATGGCGCTGCGCTCGCGCTGGATCTCCTCCTGGATGGTGGTGCGGAAGTACTCGTTCTCGATGGCCGGAATCACGCCGCCTTGCTGGTCGATCTCGCGGAAGATGCGGTGGACGGCCCGCTCGACCTCGTCCTCCAAGTACGACAGGCCGTATGCGCCCTGGTGGAGGTTCTCGGTGAACGCGAAATCGCCGCTCTCGACGAGGGGGATCTGCTGGCTGCCCATGGCGAGGAGGACATCGTCCTCCTCGGGGGTGGTGTAGGTCTCTTTGTAGGAGTTGGTGTGGAGTGAGTTGGCGTTGTTGTGGAGGGCGTGTTCCGCCTGGAGCGCGACGCGAGTGAGATTGTGGAGCGGCTCGGAGTCCTGGAGGGAGCGGCCGGAGGTCTGGCTATGGAAGCGCAGGGCGAGGCCGGGGCCCTCGACGCCGTAGTAGCGCTTGAGGGCGACGGCCCACACGCGGCGGGCGACGCGGCCCAAGACGTTGAACTCGAGTTCGGAGCCGGACGTGAAGAAGAAGGAGAAGCGGCGTGTGAACTCCTCGATGGGGAGTCCACGCGCCTTGAATATCTCGACGTAGGTGAGGCCGTTGGCGAGGGTGAAGGCGAGCTCCTGGATGGGGTTCGCCCCGGCCTCGCCGATGTGGTAGCCGGAGACAGAGATGGGGTACCAGGACGGCGCCTCCCGCATCGTGTGTTCGATCATGTCGCCGATGAGGCGGAGGGATGGCTCCAAGGGGAACTGGGCCTCGTTCTGGGCCTGGACCTCTTTGAGGATGTCGGTCTGGATGGTGCCGCGCAGCTTGCGCCAGTCGAACCCGCGCCGCCGCGCCGCCGCCAGGTACATGGCCATGAGCGTGGGCGCAGGGCCGTTCATCGTGAGGGAGACCGACGTGCTTTCCAGGTCGAAGCCATCATAGAGGCGGAGCATGTCGTCGATGGTGTCGACTGCGACGCCCCCCTCCCCGACCTTCGCCAGCGCGCCGGGCTCGTCGGAATCGAGGCCGTAGAGGGTGAGGGAATCGAAGGCCGTCGATAGACGCGGCGAGCCGTGGCCCTTGGCGAGGAGATGGAAGCGGCGGTTCGTCGTCTCCGGCAAGCCGAGGCCGGCGAACATGCGGATGGGGTCCTCGTCCTTGCGGCGGTGGGGGTAGGCGCCCTCGGTGAAGGGGAACCGCCCTGGGACGCTTTGCTTGTAGAGGTAGCGGACGATCTGCTTTGGGCTTGCGTCCCGGTCGGGCATGCCGAGGACGGGGACCCATATGCCGGTGGTCGTCTCGCGGGCGACAGGAACGGGCCCGCCGTTGGCCTCGCGGTACGCGACGCCGTCCTCAAGGGTCGCGTCGGACAGGTCGCCGTCGAAGCCGTATGCTCGCCAGAGGCGGTCGTACTCGCCTTGGTAGTCGCGCGCCGCGCCGCCGTTCGCGGCGCGAGCGGCTTCGGCCTCAGCCTCGGCGTAGTAGGCCTCGTGGGCGTCGACGATGGCGCCGAGGTAGGCGCGTCTTGCGAAGGGCACCGGCGGAGCGTCGGACGCGGAAGGGAGGTCCGCCGGCGAGGCCGTCAGGCCCGAACGGCGGGCGATCTCCATGAAGAGGGCGGTGACGCCGGGGTCGCCGAAGTGTTTGGCCTCGGTCAGGAAGAAGCTGCGCCCCTCCCCCACGAAGCGTCGGACGCGGGCCGCGCGCGCTTCGGCTTGCGGAAAGTCCCGCTTATTCATCACGACGACCTCGGCTTGTCGGAGCAGCGCTTCCTTCTCCAGCTGCACGTCGCTGCCGTACTCGGGAGTCATGCAGAAGATGGAGGCGTCGACGACGGGCGCCACGCCGAGCTCGTTCTGGCCGAGACCGACGGACTCGACGAGGATGAGGTCGAAGTCGTGGGCGCGAAGCTCGGCGACCAAGGGCGCGACTTTCGCTTCCGTGGAGTCGCCGGGGCCGACGCGCACGGAGCGCACAAAGACACGGGGGGAGTAGCAGTGGATCATGCGCAGGCGGTCCCCGAGTGTCGGGTCGGCGGTGACGACGGCGATGGCGCCGCTGGTCGAGCGGAGGAAGCGGAGGATGAGCTCGTCTATAAGGGTGCTCTTCCCCGCGCCGCCTCGTCCGCCGATACCCCAGACGCGGGGGAACGTCTCACGGGGAGGGGAAGGCTCGTGACGCGCCTGCCGGACCGCGCCGTCCCTCCACTCGACGTCGCTGAGGCGCTCGGCGATGGCGCGGAACCCCTGCCCGCCCCCGGCGCCCGCTCCGGCCGGCGCGCGCTCGGTAATCGCGATCATGTCGCGGACGGCCTCAGTGAGGTCGAGCGGGGGGCGGTAGACCTTGGCGACGCCAAGGCGGCGGAGCGGCTCGACCTCCCGTTCGAGGATGGTCCCGCCTCCGCCTGCGAAGAGGGGCACGTGGGGGATGCCGTGCCGGGCCTGCTGTTTCAGCACCTCGGCGAGGAAGGTCATGTGGCCGCCGTTGTAGGTGCTGACGGCGATGGCGGCGGCGTCCTCCTCGCTCGCGGCCTTGGCGATCTGGTAGGCGCTCTTGTTAAAGCCGATGTAGACGGCCTCCGCGCCCTCGCTTCTGAGGATGCGGGTTATCGCCGCCGCCGCGACGTCGTGGCCGTCGCAGATGGGCGTCGCTATGACGAAGCGGGGTGGGCGAGGCATGGCAGGGAGTATAGCGCGAGGGGGGAGCGGGTTGCGGGAGGCGCAGGTCGGACTTATTATGTGGTCACAAGGAGCGCGTTGAAATGACTACATACGGCATACGCGAGTTCAAGGCCAAGGTCAGCGAGATACTCCATGGCTTGGAGGACGGTGAGGAAGTCATCATCACCCGCCGCGGGGAGCCCTGCGCCAAACTCACGCCTGTGGAGGCTGGCGAAAAACGTTCATTCCGTTCGCTCAGGGGCATTCTGCGCGATCGCCTGCCCGACGCGACATGGGAAGACTTCATGGAGGCCAAGAAGATCTGGGAGCCTCGCATCCCGGATGATCTGTGATGCAGACTCGCCCGCATGACTTGTCCCGGTTTGTGGTGGACACCAACGCCTTATGGTGGTACCTCAAAGCGCCTGAGCGGCTCTCCGCTTCAGCGGACGTTATCTTCCGACTGGCTGAGACGGGCAATACGGTCATGGTGGTCCCTGCGATTGTCGTTGCTGAGCTGTACTACCTGTCGGTAAAGACCGGCGACCCTCTTCCCCCATCCGAGCTTATGGAGATGTTCGACACATCGGGAGTCTTCCGTGTGTCTGAACTGGGAAGGACGCAGCTGGAGATGCTCGACCGGCTGCCGGAGATTCCTGAGATGCACGATCGCCTGATTGTAGCCGAGGCGCTCGCTCTCGGTGCGCCGGTGGTGACGCGGGACCCGGTGATCGCCGTCTCCCCTCAGGTCCAGTCGATCTGGTAAGAGCCACGGAAGTTCGTCCCCACCCTGCTGTATACTCTCGCCTGCATGCCCGCCCTTCTCGAAGCCCGCGACCTGACGAAGCACTACGGACGCACCGTCGCTCTCGACGGTGTGTCGTTCGACGTGCACGAGGGGGTGACGGGGCTGCTCGGGCCGAACGGCGCGGGTAAGAGCACCGCGATGAAGCTCTTCCTGGGCCTCATCCAGCCGACTTCCGGCTCGGCGATGCTCCTCGGGGAGGAGCCGTACCGCTCCACCGACGGGCGCGCCCGCATCGGCTACATGCCGGAGAACGACTGCCTACCGAAGAGCATGACCGCCTCCGAGTTTCTGATGCATATGGCGCAGGTGAGCGGCATACCGTCGAGCCAGGCGCGGACCCGCGCCGCAGACGTGCTCCGCCACGTCGGCCTGGACGAGGAGCGCTACCGCTCTATCGGCGAGTACTCGACCGGCATGAAGCAGCGTGTGAAACTCGCGCAGGCCATCGTCCACGACCCTGTCCTCGTGCTGCTCGACGAGCCGACCGCCGGCCTCGATCCGGACGGACGGCAGGAGATGCTGCGCCTCATCCACCGCACCGCCAACGCTTTCGGCATCAGCGTCATGCTTTCGACCCACCTCATGGGCGATATCGAGCGCACCGCGGACTCGGTCATCGTGCTCGAATCCGGCGTGCTCTCTCAGGAGGGCGCCGTCGCGAAGCTGACCGAGGAGACCGCGACGCTGCTCATCGAGATCGCCGACCGACTGGACGAGTTCACAGCCGCGCTCGCCGCGAAGGGCGTGCAGACGACGGATGATGGACAGTCGCTCATCATCGAGCATGCGCGTGAGGCCGACTACGACCTTATCCGCGACGCCGCGGTCGAGTCCGGCGCGCGCGTGCGGCGGCTCTCGCCGGAGCGCCGCACGCTGACCGACATCTTCCGGAGCCGACCGTCGTGAGGGAGCGCGAGGCGGAGGTCTTCGACCTCGGATACCAGCACTACACGGGCCGGCGCGAGGGGCGCAATCGCGCGCGCTTCGCCGTGTTCGAGAACGGCGTCCGCACCGTGCTCGGCATCGGGCGCGGGGGCCGCGCCAAGATACTTCCGGTCGGCCTGTTCATCGCGGTGATGACCCCTGCGGTGGTGTTCGTCATCATCCTCTCGTTCCTCGACCCGCTCGCCGGCGATGGGGCCGCAGACTTCATCCCCGGTCCCGGCGACTACTACTCGATAGTGAGTGTCATCCTCATCATCTTCGGCGCCATCATGGCCCCGGAGCTGCTGTGTCCCGACCGCCGGGACAACGTGCTGCCGCTCTACCTGGTCCGTCCGCTCACGTCCACGGACTACGTCCTCGCGCGCTTTCTCGCGTTCTTCGTCATCGCGCTCGCGCTGGTCTATGCCGGACAGATCGTTCTGCAGGCGGGGCTCGTGCTCACGGCGAGCGATCCGGTGGACTACGTCCGCGACAACTGGCTGGACGTTCCGCGCATCCTGGGCGTGGGCGCGCTCATTGCGCTCTTCATCTCCGTTGCACCGCTTGCCGTGGCCGCGTTCACGACGCGACGCGCCTACGCCGCCGCGTTCGTCATCGCGGCGTGGCTGCTGCTCAACTCCATCAGTGATGGCCTCACCGCTGAGACGAGTTGCACCATAGTCACGACGAGCGACCAAGGGGGCGACGCCATCATCGAGGAGTCCGGCTTCGAGGTGGGAAGCACCATCATCCCCGAAGGGGAAGTGGTTTCTCGGGAATGCACGCGTCCAGCGGGTGACCTCGCGCCTTACGTCGCCCTGCTCAACCTGAGCGGCGCCACGGAGAATATCAACGGCATGGTGTTCGATAGCGCCAACGAGAACGGGGGCTCCCCGTCCTCGTTGGCCGTTTCCGGTCTGCACGATGCGTTCCCCATCGGCGCGTACATTCTGTGGACAGGCATCCCTGCCCTGCTGCTCTGGAATCGCTACCGGAGGATACGGCTATGACCACCGCGTCCGGCCCGGCCGTCGAGGTGCAAGGCGTCTCCAAGTGGTACGGCAGCGTCGTTGCGGTCAACGATGCCACGTTCGACGTCTATCCCGGCGTTACGGGCATCCTTGGGCCGAATGGCGCGGGCAAGACAACGCTGCTGAGCATGATATGCGGCCTCGTCCAGCCCTCGCGCGGCAACGTGCGCGTCCTCGGCGAGGATGTCTCGCGCAACATTGGGCTCTACCGCCGTATCGGCGTCATGCTGGAGCACGACGTGCTGTACCCGTTCATGACCGGACGCGAGTTCGTGCGGCTGGCGGCGCGCCTGCAGGGCATGGACGACGCCGCAGCGATAGACCGCGCCGTCCACGCTGCGAACCTCGAGGACGCGCAGCACCGCGCGACCGGCACCTACTCCCGAGGGATGCGGCAGCGTATCAGGCTCGCGGCGGCAATCGTGCACGAGCCGGAGGTGCTGGTCCTCGACGAGCCGCTGAACGGCACGGACCCCCGCCAGCGCGTCGAGTTCGCGGACTTCGTCGCGCGGCTCTCGGCGCAGGGCAAGGCCATCCTCATTTCCTCCCACATTCTCGAAGAGGTCGAGTCGCTGGCTGACCGCATCCTGCTCGTGGTCAGCGGGAAACTCGCGGCGTCGGGCGACTTCCACGCCATACGGGAGAAACTGGACGAACGCCCCTTCCAGGTGCGCATCGGCGCATCGAAGCAGCGGGAGATGGCGGCCGCGCTCGTGGGGCTGGACGCAGTGGAGTCCGTGGCGCTGAACGAGAACGGCGCCATCGAGGTGCTGACTCGCAACGTGGCAGAGCTGCAGCGCATGGTCCCGAAACTCGCACAGAACATCGGCAGCCGCATCTACCGAATCGAGCCGCTGGACGATTCGCTGGAGAGCGTGTTCTCTTACGTGGTGCAACGGTGATTGGGGCGCTCTTCACTCTCGCGCTGCGCCAGGCGGTTACGAGGCGCAAGCTCGCGTTGCTCATCGTTCTTGCGCTGCTCCCGGTGGGGTTCGCGAGCATTCTCGTCTCCGTGAACGCGGACGACGGCGCTCTTATCGGCCCCGTGCTCGGCGGGCTCGTCATCTCGGTTACGCTTCCGCTTACCGTCATGGTGCTCGCGACCGGCGCCTTCGGTAACGAGGTGGAGGACCGGACGCTGAGCTTGCTCACCACCAAGCCCGTGCCGCGCTGGACTATCGTGCTTGCGAAACTGGTGGCGACGATCGTCGTCGCCGCGCCGTTGATGGCCGTCATCGCGGCGGTTATCACGACGATGGACGGAGACGGGACCGGGAACGCTCCGGTTGCCGCCGCAGTGGCTGTGGTCGTGGGCGTCGTCGCCTATGCCTCGGTGTTCACCTGGGCGGGGCTGATTACGACGCGAGCGCTGGGGTTCGGGCTCGTCTACGTGCTGCTCTGGGAGGCGCTGATCACGACTTTCCTCAGCGGCGCGCGCTATCTGAGCATCCGCAGCTACATCTTCGGCACGGCGCATGGCCTCAACGACACCGCCTTCGGCGAAGATCTCACGATCGAGCTGCCCGCCGCCCTCGTTGGCGCAGCGCTGGCGACGGTGATCTTCTACCTGCTCACGGTGCGGCGCCTCAGCCGGATGGATATCTCCTAAGAGCCGCCCCTGGGAAAGGGCTTGTTCGTGCGTCAGTCCCGAGAGCGTAAAGCCTGGTGGCGGGACCCATCGCTCATCACGATGGTCTCGCTGCTCGCCGTCGTGTCGGCGGCGGCGTTTGCGCTGCGCGGCGGCAGCGGGCTGCTGGACGGCGTGGAGGGGTTGGCGGACCTGATCAGGCGCGCCGGACCGGCGCTGGTCCTGGGGTTCCTGCTGGCGGGACTGCTGACCGTCCTGTTCCCGCCGAGCACGGTCGGTCGCTGGATGGACGACGATGCAGGACTGAAGGGCATTCTGATCGGCGCGGCGGCGGGAGTCCTCTCGCCCGGCGGGCCGTACGTGATGTACCCGATTGCGGCGGCGCTGATTCACGGCGGGGCCGGCATCAGCTCGCTCGCGGCCTTCACCGCAGCCCGCAACATCTTCACCGCGGACCGGCTTCTGGTCTATGAGATGCCCTTCCTTGGCGTGCCGCTTGCTCTTTCGAGGACGCTGGCGACGCTCTGGCTCATCCTCGTCTCGGTCATCCTCGTGCCGCTGGTCTTCCGGCTCATGCCGAAGAGCGCGCAGGAGTCGGCGCGGGCCAGGATTGGCCGCGACGAGAAGGAGGACGGCGAGTGACGACATACCTCCTCGCGGGCCTCGTGGCGCTGACCGCCGCCCTCGTCGTGCGGAAGCAAGGGCTCGCCGGGCTGAGACAAGGCAGCCGGACGAGCCTGCTGCTGCTTCGCTCGGTCTCCCGGATGCTCGTGCTGGGGATGGCCTTGGCGGCGATGACCCAAGTCATCCTGCCGGAGGACGTGATCACGCGCTGGATGGGCGACGAGTCGGGCTTCACCGGGATACTCATCGGGACGGCGGTCGGGGCGCTCGTGCCGGGTGGGCCGTACGTGGTCATTCCGCTGGCGGGGTCGGTATTTCTATCAGGTGCGGGGGTCGGCTCGGTCGCCGCGTTTGTCACCGCGTGGAACACGATTCCGCTGACGAGAACGATGATGTGGGAGCTGCCCTTCCTGGGCGGCGCGTTCAGCACCAGCCGGATGCTGGTGAATCTGCCCTTCCCCATACTCGCCGGTCTGATGACTCCGCCGGTCTACCGTCTGTTGGTCTAAGTGGGGACCGGCTGGCGTTTTTGCGAATGGATAGAGTCTGCGGAGCAGTCTACGGGCCGATGTCCTCTTTTCTAGCCTTCCCTCAGAGGAGACCTTGCAGAGCCCTTCGACCACGACGCCCGCCGCAAACGCCCCATGGCCGCCCTACTCCACCGACATGATTAGCGACGGGTAGGCCGTTAGGCCCGATGGCTCGTGGGGTTGATGTGCGGAGTAGAGTGGAGCAGATACGTTAGCGGAGGTGCAGCCGCCATGACTAACGAGCTCTTACGCGCCATTCTGCCAATCGCTGGCTGGGATGAGCAGCGCGCCGGTGAAGTCGAGATTACCGATGATGCCGATCCGATACTGCGCACGCCTTTCCGTATCGGTGAGGCGTGCGCGGCTGCGCTGGCGGCGGTGGGCCTGGCTGTTTCCGATCTGTGGAAGGCGCGGACGGGGCGCGGCCAGGAGGTTGCCGTCGATACGCGCCAGGCCACTGCCTCACTACGCAGTGGGCGGTACCTGTCAGGAGATAGAGCGTTGGTCCATGGTCACCGAGACGCCCATGGGACGGCTCAAGCACCTGGGGCCGGTCGTGCGGCTGTCGGAGACGCCGCCGCGCTGGTCGCGGCCAGCGGTCCCCCTCGGCTACAGCGAGCCCGTATGGCCGGAGCGGGCGCGGTAGTCGAGGGACAGCCGCATTCCGCTATCCCGCGCCGAACACTTCCAGCACGGGGCGCAGCAGAAGTTCCGTCATCTCTTCCTGCTGATACGGGAGCCCCCTTACGACGGCCAGCAGCACGCCGGTTACGCCGGAGCCGGGCATTGCCTGGGCTGCGGCTATCACCTGGAGGACCCCGTCCGCCTCAACGGCGACGAGACTCCACGTTAAGCCGCCGGCGGAGACTTGCCCCAGGTCCTGCGCCTGGGAGCTTTGAACGCCCGGCGAGCGCTTGCTCGATGAACTGCTCCACCGACACCCCGGGAACGACCGTCTGGAGCAGCGCGGGCCCCACGATCTCGTGCCTGAGAAATCCCCCGGGCGTCAGCTCGGACAGCGGCGCCCACCCCTCGGGCCGTATGATGCGGACTCCGAGCAGCTCCGAGTCGACCGGCGTGAGGGTCACGGTCTCCAACGGCGCAACCCACTCCGGCGCCGGATGCTCCGACGCGCACGCCGCGTCGGGCGCGTCTTCTCCGGCGAAGAACGCCGCGACAACGGATTCCCCGCATTCGCCGGAGAAGACCACGCCATGACCGACGGCGGGGAACTCGACGAACGCGGCGTTGGAGAGGTTGCCAGCCACGGCCTTCCCCATCGACGGCGGCGTGATGGGATCGAACTCGCCCGCGAGAACGAGGGTTGGAATGTCGCTCACAACGGGCGCGTTCGCCGCTGGCCCCGAGGGCTGCACGTTCCAGAGGGCGCACGCCTCTACCGTGTCCCGCGCATACCGCCTCCCGCTATCCATGAGCTTGGCGAAGAGCGGGTTCGCCTCGACGCTCGCGGCCAAGGCCGCCTCCGACGTGAACGCCACCTCGTCCTGACACTGCATCGAGTAGTGCATGCCGGTTGCGCTGAACTCAGCGTTCGTGAGATTCGTGGAGAGCAGGAGGTTCGCAGGCCCCGCGTTCCCCTTCGCAGCCTCGGCGATGACCTCAGGCAGCCAAGGGACCATTTCCGTCTGATACAGGGCTTGGAACAGCAGCGACGCCAATCGGCCCCCCGTCATGAGCGACGGGACTGTCTCACCGCTGAGCGGCAGAGCCGCCTCGCCGGCTCCGGCGACGCAGTGAGCGTGTCGAACGCCTGGGCCAGCATCCCTTCGAGGTCCGGGTAGTTCGCGTTGCACGCGGCGTTGGCGGCGCATGACTCGATGAGCAGGCGGAAGGCGCGCTCCGCGCTCGCCGGAATGCTCGCGAGCAAGTCCGCTTCCAGCGGGTAGGCGGAATCCAGCGCCACGCGCCGCACGCCGCTCGGGAAATCCCGCATCACGGTCTGCGCCAGCCGCGTCCCGTAGGATACGCCGTACAGGTCCCATTGCTCGTGGCCGAGCGCAGCCCGCAGACGGTCGACGTCGGCCGCGTTCGCGGCGGTGTCGAACAGCGAGAGGTCTATCCCCCCTGTCACGAGCCGGTCCCGGCAAGCGCCCAGCGCCTCCAAGCTGAGGCGAGACTCCTCCGCGAGCGAGAGCGTCTTGCCGATCAGGTCGCGCGCGAGCTCACGCAGCCCAGGACAGTCGAGGGAAGGGCGCGAATAGCCCGCGCCGCGCTGGTCGAGCACAACGATGTCCCGGTCCTCCGGCAGCGACTCCAGCAGCGCCCCGGCGCTGACCGCCATCGCTTCGAGCGTCTTCGAGCCGGGGCCGCCGTCGAGGAACACGATTGGCGCGGCGTCTGTCCGGTCGCCAGCGGCGGGGAGGAGGGCCACGGCCAGCTCGAACATTCCGGCCTCGGGATTGTCGTAATCCGCGGGGACGGTCAGATAGCCGCACGTCATCGCTCGGAAGGGCGTGTCGTGATCGTTGCTGAACGGGCACGCTCTCTCCGCGAATGCTTCCGTGGGCTCGGGAGTGGGCGTTGGCGTGGGCTCGGAGGTGGACGTTGGCGTGGAGGCGGGAGTGGGCGTCGGCGTGGGGGCGGGGGAATCGCAGGCGGCTAGGAGAAGCGCAACGACGGCGAGAAGGAGGAGAGCGGAGGGACGAGAAAAGCGCATTCGAAAATGGTAGCACAAGGGCGCGGTCCGCCCACGACATGCTTGCACTCCCGGACCGACTCCGGTCCCCACGCCGTGTTCCGTTACGTGGACAACCATGTGCCTCATTCCCATTTCGAGGATGAAGATGCCTAGGCTTCAGACCCCTCCCCCACGCCCGCGAAGCGCCGGCGTGAAGGCCGCTGGTAAAGAAATCATGACATCTGCCCGTTGCGCAAACGAACCCCCTTCCCCTACTCTGCCTCCATGACAGCCCAACCGCTCCGGCCGACCCCTTCCGCGCCCCCGCGAGCAGCTGTCGCAAAGTGTCGGGTTGTTGTCGCAAAGTATGCGCGCGCACCCGCAGCCAGGCGTGAAAACCCGACAAATGCGACACTTTCGAGAAAACCCCGCTCCTCCATCCATCCTGCGGGAGTAGAATCCGGGCGGCCCAAATGAACGGCAGAGGAGGAGCAGATTGAAAGCAGTCCGGTTTCATGAGTTCGGAGGGCCGGAGGTCTTGCGGTACGAGGATGTCGCTGAGCCGGAACCCGGGCCGGGCGAGGCAGTGGTCAAGCTCGGCGCGTGCGGCGTCAATTTCATCGACACCTACCAGCGGACGGGCGCGTATAAGGTTGGGCTTCCGCACACGGCGGGACAGGAAGGAGCCGGCGAGGTCGTAGCGGTTGGCGAAGGCGTGGCGAACGTCGTTGCCAGCGACCGCGTCGCCTTCAGCGGGACGACGGCGTCGTACGCCGAGATGGTCCGCGTGGCCGCGGGCAGGCTCGTCAAGCTGCCCGACGGCGTGGACGACCAGACGGGCGCAGCAGTTCTGCTCCAGGGCATGACCGCCCACTTCCTGGCCACGTCCACGTTCCCGTTGGGATCGGGGCACGCCTGCCTCGTACACGCGGCTGCGGGAGGCGTCGGCTTGCTGCTCACCCAGATCGCCAAGATGCGCGGCGCGAGAGTCATCGGCACCGTCTCGACCGAGGAGAAGGCGGAGCTGGCGCGCGGGGCCGGGGCGGACGAGGTGATCCTCTACACGGAGCAGGATTTCGTTGCGGAGGTCAAGCGCATCACGGATGGCAAGGGGCTGGACGTCGTCTACGATTCGGTCGGCAAGGACACGTTCGACGGCAGCTTGGACTGTCTCGCGGAACGGGGCTACCTGGCGCTCTTTGGTCAGTCGAGCGGGCGCGTGCCGCCCGTCGACCCGCAGACGCTCAATGCAAAGGGCTCGCTCTTCCTCACCCGTCCTACGCTGGGGAGCTACACGCGCACCCGCGAAGAGCTGGACTGGCGCGCAGGCGAGCTATTCGGCTGGATAGCGGAAGGCGCGCTCAACGTCCGCGTCGGCGGGACGTTTGCTCTGTCGGACGCCGCCGAGGCGCACCGCGAGCTCGAAGGCCGCCGGACGACCGGCAAAGTGCTGCTGATACCGTAGGGCTAAGGAGAGAGACATCGTGGGAAGCATAGGAACATTTATCGGCGCGCACCGCCGGGGCATCGTCATCGCAGGCGTGATTGTGGCGATTCCCGTGCTTGCGCTTGCGTGGTGGCTCGGCTCGCCGCTCTTCTTGGACCGCACCGTGAACGAGGAGTTCCCGTTCAGCGTCGACGCTGTCATGCCGGAGAACGTGACACGTCAGCAGGTAGAGGAGACCATGGCCACGATGGCCATGATGGACACGGAGATGATTAGTGAGGCGATGCCCTCGATTACACTGGACGAGATGACGGCAGCTGCGGTTGGGGAGATGGCCTCGGACATGATGGCCGGTATGACGCCGGAAACAATGGCCGGAATCATGGCGGGGGTGATGCCGGAGGAGATGGTGGAGGCGGCCACCGCCGGGATTGTGGAGTCCATGGCTGAGATGATGGCGGCGGGCGGTCCGTCCGCGGTCAAGGGCGGCATGTTCCGCGACGCGGACGGCTTCCACAAGGGCGAAGGCTCCGCGACCATCTATGAGCTGCCGGACGGTTCGCACGTTCTCCGCTTCGAGGACTTTCGCGTAACGAACGGCCCCGACCTGCGCGCGATACTTGCGAGTCACCCCGACCCGCAGGGGCGCGGCGACGTGCATAGCGGGGAATACGTGGAGCTGGCCAAGCTCAAGGGCAACGTAGGCAGCCAGAACTACCCCTTCCCCGACGGCATCTCGCCCGACGATTACAGTTCCGTAGTCATCTACTGTAAGCCCTTCCAGGTTGTGTTCAGCGTAGCGCCGCTCACCCTTCCGTGAGCGGCGCCAGGGGAGCGTGGTTCGACCAAGCTCACCATGAACAGGGCTGAGGACGGTACACTGCGCTCACATTCAGATGAGGGGAATGCTTCATGTTTCACGGCATCAAGGTTATCGACGTTCATGGGCACCACTCCACGCCGGCGCAGTTCCGGGCCTACGCCTACAACATGATTGCGCTCCGCACGCCGGTCGGCAGCTCGTTGCAGATACCGGAAAAGGCGATGGAGGAAGCGCAGGCGCGACACCTCGGCATGATGGACGAGCGCAACGTTGAGGTGCAGTTCATCTCGCCGCGCCCGGTCGCGATGATGCACTGGGAGATGCCCCACCTCGTCGAGCACTGGACGAAGGTCACGAACGACGTCATCCATCAGACGTGCGAGATGTACCCGGAGCGTTTTGTGGGCGTCGCGCAGCTGCCGCAGGTAGGCGCGGACTATGCCAACGACACGTCGGGCTGCCTCGCCGAGTTCGAGCGCGCCGTGAGCGAGCTCGGGTTCGTCGCCGCGACGTTGAACCCCGATCCCGGCGGCGACCGGCGCGTTCCCGGCATGAACGATCCCTACTGGTTCCCGCTCTACGAGAAATCGGCGGAGCTGCAGGCGCCTCTCATCGTCCACGCCTCCATTTCCCGCGACCCGCGCCTCGCCATCATCCCGCACAGCTACCAGTACAACTTCATGACGGAACAGGCGCTCGCGACGCAGCTGCTGGAGCATAGCGACGTGTTCGACCGGTTCCCCACGCTCAAGGTGCTCGTCTGCCACTGCGGCGGAGCGCTCAGCCGTTTCATACCGCGGGCGCAGTCGTCCGGCATTGCGGGCGGCGGCCAAGTCGGGATTGGCAATCAGGGCATGCCTGCTCACGAGGACGAGCAGCGCGTCTGGGCGGACAATCTCTTCTTCGACACCTGCGCCTACGACAAGGACTATCTGGCGACGGCGATGAAGCACAAGGGCATCGACCAGATGTGTTTCGGCACCGAGTCCCCCGGCAGCGGCACCGGCGTGCTCAACCCCGACACCGGACGTCCCGCCGATGACATGCTCCCCGTCATCGACTCCATCGATTTCTTGGGCGACGACGACAAACGCAAGCTCGTCCACGACAACGCGCTGAGGGTGTTCCCCTTGTTTAGGGGTTAGACGTGGCGGAATTCAGAGTCATCGGCCACGCCGCAGGCAGGACGGACGGGCCGGACAAGACGACGGGCGGGGCGCAGTACGCGTTCGACGTGTGCCCGCCCGGTACGCTGTGGGCCAAGACGTTGCGCAGTCCCTACCCTGCCGCTCGGATCGAGGCCATCGACACCTCTCAAGCCGAGGCGCTTCCCGGCGTTCACGCAGTGCTCACTGGGGCTGACGTCGCAGGCCTGTTGCAGGGGCGCCAGGTCCGCGACGTGCCGCTCCTAGCGCAGGACGTTGTCCGCTTTGCGGGCGACAAGGTTGCAGTTGTGGCTGCCGACGACGAGGAGACAGCGCAGCGGGCCGTCGAGCTGATCGTCGTGGAGTATGAGGAGATGCCGCCGGTGCTCGACGCCCTGGAGGCGATGCGCGAGGACGCGCGGCTCATTCACCCCGGCATGGCAAGCTATGAGGGGTTTCGCCGTCCGCCAGATCGGCCGTCCAACACCTTCTTCAGCGCGAGCTTCGGCTTGGGCGACATCGACGCGGGGTTTGCCGAGGCCGATTTCGTCTTCGAGGATGAGTACCGCTGCGGCAGGACGCATCCCGCATTCTTCGAGCCGCGCTCTTGCGTCGTCTCGGTTGAAGGGGACGGGCGCGCGCACGTGTGGGCTTCGAACAAGACCCCTTTCGGCCTCAAGCAGTCGCTGGCCGTCGCCGTAGGCGTCGATCGTCGTCCATCCCGTCTATGTGGGGGGCGACTTCGGGTCGAAGACGGCGCCCTTCGACGAGCCGCTGGCCTATCTTCTCTCCGCCAAGACCGGCCGTCCCGTGAAGATGGTCATGGACCAGCCGGAGGAGCTGGGCGCGGGCAATCCGAAGCACGCCGCCGTTATGCGCGTCAAGACCGGCGTGAAGCGGGACGGCGCGCTCACGGCGCATCTCCAAGAGATGTACTTCGACAGCGGCGCGTACGCTGGGCTGATGCCGTTGGGCGCGCTGGCTGGCGTCGACCGCATCGCGGCCAATTGGCGCATCCCGAATGCTCGCTTCGACCAGTATCACGTCTACACCAACAACGTGCCGGGCGGGTACATGCGCGGTCCAGGCGAGGCGCAGGGTTCCTTTGCGATCGAGTCGCACTTGGACGAGGTAGCCAGGGGTCTGGGAATGGACCCACTGGAATTCCGCGTGAAGAACGTGCTGCATGACGGGCAGCGCACGCCGATGGACGAGCTATTCGCCGAGGTGCGCGCCGAGGAAACGCTGAGAGCGGCTGTCGAGCGGAGCGGCTACGGCGGGCCGAAGCGTCCGAATGTCGGCAGAGGAATCGCCATGTGCGCGCGTCCCGCGGGTGGGGGCGAGTCCTATGCCGAAGTAGTCCTCAGCGCCGACGGCTCGGTCGTAGTCAAGACTCCGATCTTCGATCCGGGGACGGGAGCGTACACGATGTTCGCGCAGGTCGCCGCCGAGGTGCTTGGCGTGGACGTTCGCGACGTGGAGGTGCAGGTGTGGGACACCGACGCCGTCCCCTTCGACTCCGGCGTCGCGGGCAGCCGGACGACGCGGATGGCAATCCCGGCGGTCCATGAAGCTGCGGAGGCTACGCTGGACGAGCTGCTGCGGGCGGCCGCGGCCCAGACCGGCTGGCCTCTCGAAGGACTAGCTTGCCAGGGCGGGCGTGTCTCGAGGGTCGGGCCCGGCGAGTCCGTTCCGTGGACGAGCGTGATCGCGACCGCTGGCGGCGCAATCAGCGGGAGAGGGCACTCGAAAATCAGCGGTCAGGCGGAGCACACGTCCTTCGCGGCCCAGATAGCCGAGGTGGAAGTGGACGCGGAGACCGGCCAAGTCGTTCTCCTGCATTTCACCAGCGCTCACGACGTGGGCACGGTCATCAATCCAACCGCGCACCAAGGTCAGATAAACGGCGCGGTCGTGATGGGCGTCGGCTACGCGCTCCAAGAGGAGCTTTTGGCGGACTCGGGCAGGATCACGACGCTCTCCTTCGCGGACTTCAAGCTGCCCAACGTGGCCGACCTTCCTACCATGGAGACCGTGCTCCTTGCTTCCACAGACGGGACGGGGCCCTATCGAGTGAAGGCCATCGGAGAAGCGCCGTTGCTCGGCGTTGCGCCTGCGATTGCCAACGCAATCCGCGACGCGACAGGCGTCCGTATGAGGAGCCTGCCTATTACGGCGGAGCGGATGCTTACGGCGCTCAGGGATGCACGTGGAAGCACTGCCTGACGGCCTCTCCACATGAGGGATTGAGAGGGGGAAGCGTTCAGCCCACCTTGCCGCCGTGTCCCAGCATCGTGACCAGCGCCGAGATGTCGCTCTCGCCGAGCCCGCGGGCCATCGCCTCGTCGAACAGGGCTCGCGTCCGCTGAACGATTGGGAGGGAGACGCCCAAGTCGCGCGCGGCTTCCTCGATGAGACCGAGGTCTTTGGCCAGCAGCCGCACCGGCGCGAGGGCGCCGTACTCGCCGGAGACGAGCATCGGGCCGTTGCGGGTGAGCATGTTGCTCGCGCCCCAAGAGGTGGCCAGCACATCGAGCAGCTGCCGTCCGTCAGCGCCTGCCGACGTGCCGAACGTGAACGCCTCGCAGGCCGCCAGCGTGTGGACGCCGACGAGCAGCTGATTCGTGAGCTTCACAACGCTGCCCTGCCCCACCGGGCCGACGTGGTGAACCGACGAGCCTAGCGCATCGAGGATGGGGCGCGCCGCGCCGAACGGCGTGGCCAGCCCTCCGGCCATGATTGTGAGCGTCCCGCTTTCAGCTCGCTCCACTCCGCCGGAAATGGGCGCATCCAGGTAGCCCGCGCCGCGCACCGATGCCGCCTCGTCCACGCGCGCCGCGAGGGACGGCGCTATCGTGCTGTGCTCGATGAGGACCTGTCCTGCCCTCGCGTACGACGTCAGACCGTCCGGACCAAGGTAGACCGCCTCCGACGCTGCGATGTCGGGCAGGCACGTGCATACGACGTCCGCCCGCTCGGCGATGTCGGCGAGCGACGCTGCGTCCCCGGCGCCCGCGGCGACCAGCGCTTCGACCGGAGGCCGCGAGCGCGAGACGACGGTCACCTCGAAGCCTGCGCGGAGCAGGTTCAGCGCCATGGGCTTGCCCATACGCCCTAGCCCGATGAATCCGACGGTGGTGGTCATGGCGCACGCCAGCATACGTGAACCGCGATGGCCGTGCTTTGACACGTCCCCGCCCGCTCCCGTACAGTTGCACCAGCGCAACGCTCAGGAGGATGACGCATGGCAACGGCGCCCCCGCAGGCACAACAGACCTACATCCGCAGGCCGCAGTTCTATGACGCGTGGATGGAGGCGCAGGGCATCCCCGTCTACCGCGACTACTACATCGAGGACGGGCGGACTATCGAGCTTGGCTACTGGAAGGAGCGCGGGCACAACGCGGCGTTCTTGCAGCTCGCCGGTCAGGAGGGAGTCTCGGAGGCACGCATCACCGAGGTGCCCGCCGGAGGCTCTATACCCCCCTTCAAGATGACGCTGGAGGATGTCGTTTACGTGCTCAGCGGGCGCGGCGTCACCACCATCTGGAAGGACGGCGGCGAGAAGCACAGCTTCGAGTGGACAGACCACGCGATGTTCCGCATCCCCGGCAACTACTGGGTCGAGTACGCCAGCATGTCCGGCGGCGAGCCCGCGCGGCTCCTCCACTACAACAACATGCCCATCGCGATGTCCGCGGCCAAGGACGCGAACATCTTCTTCAACACCCCGCTCCAACCTCAGGAAGAGCTGATCTCGTCCGACGAGTTCTACTCCGACGCGCTGGCGGTGGACAACGACCCCTCCGGGCGCGGTGCGGTGCGCCAGTACTGGGTGGGCAACTTCTTCCCGGACATGCGGGCGTGGGACAGGCTCGTCCCGTTCAAGGGACGCGGCGCGGGCGGCACGACGGTGTTCGTGCAGTACCCCGGCTCCGAGCTGACCGCCCACATGTCGGTATTCCCCGCCAAGACGTATAAGAAGGGCCACCGCCACGGTCCGGCCTACGTCATCGTGATTCCGTCGGGCGAGGGCTTCTCGGTCATGTGGCCGGAAGGGCACGACAAGGTGTTCATTCCTTGGCATGAGGGCAGCATCTTCGTGCCGCCGAACCGCTGGTTCCACCAGCACTTCAACGTGGGCGAGCAGCCGGGGCGCTACCTTGCGTTCCATCCCCTGCCTCAGTTCACCGGCTTCACGAGCGAGAAGATCGACCGCTCAGGCGACCAGTTTGAGTACCACCAGGAAGCGCCCGAGATCCGAGAGCGATTCCAGGTCGAGCTGACCAAGCGAGGACTCCAAAGCGAGATGCCGCCGGAGTGCTACACCGACCCGAACTACAAGTTCGAGAACGAGAAAGACTAACCACCTCAAGGGTTAGCGAATCGTAGAGAGGGGCCGGTGCACCGGCCCCTCTCTTTTTGTGCGTGGAGGCGCATGATGACAGACGACGTTACGTTCGAATCAGTCCCCCCGAGCGAGCCGGACGCGGAGGCGCTGATGGCGATGCTCGATGCGGAAGTAGCGGATATGTATCGGGGCACGGCCGTTGGCACGGGCGCTCTGAGCGCTGAGCTGAGAGCAGCCTTCAACGGGGTCTTCCTCATCGCGCGACGGCGCGGCGCTCCCGTGGCGTGCGGCGGCGTGCTCATCCTCGATGCAGCGACCGCCGAGTTGAGGCGTATCTATGCCAGGCCTGAGGAGCGCGGTTCGGGAGTGGCGCGCGCGCTGATGGCGCGGTTGGAGCACGCGGCGGCGGAACGCGGGCTGGCGCGGATACTGCTCGTGACCGGCGACCGCCAGACCCGCGCTAGGAGGTTCTACGAGGCGCTCGGCTACAAACGCATACCGCCCTACGGCCAGCACGTGGGGAAGTCGTGGTCCGTCTGCTACGAGAAGCGCGTCATGCCGGGCGGCATCACGTTCGAGTCAGCCTCACCGGACGTTCCGGAGGTTGCGGCGCTCCTTCTCTCTTATGAGGCAGAGTTCTTGGCGCTGCATACACGGGAGGAGACGGGCTGGCGCGGCGAGGCCGGGCACAGGGGCCTGAACATGCTGCTCGTTCGCCGCGACGGGCTGCCGGTAGGCTGCGGCGGCATAAGGATGCTGGACGGCTCCGCCGCCGAACTCAAGCGCATGTATGTCGTCCCCAGTGAACGCAGCAAGGGTATCGCCGCCGAACTCGTGTCCCGCCTGGAGCGCATGGCCGTCGGACACGGCGCGTCACGGATGTTGCTCGACACCTCCGAGCGCATGGCGAGCGCCGTCCGCCTTTATGAGCGACTGGGCTACGTTCGCACGCAGCCGTTCCTACGGCATAACTTCGGCGCAGGCATGCCTGCCCTCATCTACTACGAGAAGAGGTTGGGATAAGCTAGTCCCGGATGTCTTGGAGGAACATGCCGGTTGGCACTTCGTGGCCGAGGCCCTGCTCGCGCGCTTTGTCGTAAACGACCTTGCCGACCGCAGCGAACTGCAGACCCTGGTTGCCGCCGTTCAGGTAGAGGGTGATTTCGTCCGGCGACGTTCGTCCGGGGATTACGCCGTTCACCAAGTCGGTGAAGGAGGGGTAGGACGATGACGAGCCGAATTGCCGCATCCGCAGTCCGGACGGAGGCAGACGGTCCATCTCGGCCTCCGTGCCCGCCACGAACGCGACGGGGCTGTGGCCTCGTCCGTACTGGATGCGTGGGTCCTCCTGCAGTTTCGCGCCGCCGATGCCCTGGCGCACGGTGACGTTGGCCCGCTCGAAGGTCGTCTCGTCGAGCTCGAACCCGCCGAGGTTTGTCACGTGCATACCGGGCTCCAGCCATTCGCCTTTGATCACCGGACGCATGGCGTCTGTGCAGGTGGAGACGATGTCCGCGCCGCGCACAGCCGCCTCGGGGTCGTTGACCGGCTCGACGTCGATGTTGAGCGAGTCCATCATCTCGGCCGCGTATGCGTCGCGGTTCTTCTTGGTCGGGCTGTAGACGCGCACCTTCTCGATGGGGCGCTCGTTGCAGAACGCCCGCAGGTAGGTGCGCGCCATGCCGCCGGAGCCGATCATGCCTACGATCTTCGAGTCCGGACGCGACAAGTAGCGGACACCCAGCCCGCCGCCGGCGCCTACACGGGCGTGCTGAAGCTCGCCGTCGTTGATGATTGCGAGTGGTTCGCCGTTGACGGTGCTGAAGAGGAAGATGAGCCCGCAGAACGTCCCGGGCTCGACGCAGTATTTCTCCTCGGTCCAGTTGCCGTTCTCGTCCTCCGGCCACGAGACGATGTCCGATTTCATGCGAATGGCGAACACGCCGAGGTCGCGGCTGGCGCCCTCCATGGTTCCCCAGCGGTAGTAGTCTTCCTCGCGTCCGGTGGGGACGTACATGTCGATGCGGGGCCGGTGTATGGCGGCGCCGTCCACGAGTCCGCGGAACGCCTCGTCCTGTGAATCGATGGCGTCGGCGATGGTCAGCACGCGGCGAACGGTCTCGTTGTCGATGAAGAGCATGGTCCGTTCCTTCCTCAGCCGGTTAGGTCCGGCAGGCCGGAGCGCCGCGGTTGTAAAGGGCCGGGCGCCCAGGCTTGGGTTTTAAGGAGTCGAAATGAGGTAGTAAATCAGCTTCTTGATGGGGGTTTTTACTCGTAAGGGTCTGAAGTTTGTGTCGCTGAAAGGGGTACTTTCTGTTTCTTGATCGGGGCTGTTTAGTAGGCCACGGCCTGCTTCCCGTGATCAAGAAACAGAATTAAATGTGAAAACACGCAATTCGGCATTGGCTCTCTCTATGAACGGCGGCGAGTTATAGAACGCGGAAGAGGGTTTGGGGGCGAACCGCCACAGAGGGAGCATGTCGCAAGCATACCGCAGGCGAGGGGGTTGGGGTAAGCGGCAAGTGTCACAGCTGTGGGGGGAGGGGAACGCGCCGCTGCAGGCAAATCGGAGTCGCGCCTTCCTCAGGAGGGCTGCAACACCTCATAGCGTCGGCGTCCAACGACCCGGTGCGCCTTGTACCGAGAATCCGTTCGGCGCTGCGATTCCAAGTCGGTTGGTTGTCAAAGAAGAGCGATGACGGAAGGCCGCCGACTAGAGACCATGGCCGCAGATGGAGCGCCACTGGAAGCTGTCACGGGATAGGAGGCGGTCGGCGCCGCGTGGGCCCCAAGACCCGAGAGGGTACGTCTCGATTTCGCCTGACCCCGGGTCTGCCCAGCGCTGGAGGAGAGGGTCGACGATGTTCCACGCCTGCTCGATCTGGTCTGCGCGGATGAATAGGCTTCCGTCGCCGTCCATCGCGTCTTCCAGGAGACGCTCGTATGCGTCAGGCAGTTCGACCGCCCCGTGGCGCTTGTTGTAGTGGAACTGCATGTCCACGGGCTCGGTGATGAGCCCGGCGTCGGGTGTTTTCGTGTCGAAACGCAGGTGTATCCCCTCGTCGGGCTGGACGCATACGGAGAGGAAGTTGGGGGCGAAGCGCTGGCCGATGCGGCGAAACATGGAGAGCGGCGGCGCCTTGAATTGGATGACGATCTCCGAGAGCTTCTTGGCGAGGCCCTTGCCCGAACGGAGATAGAAGGGAACGCCCTGCCAGCGCCAGTTGTCGATGTATAGGCGCATGGCGGCGTAGGTGGGAGTCCGTGAGTTTTCCGCAACGCCCGGTTCGCTGAGATAGCCCTCGTACTGAGCGGCGACAGCGTGGCGGCGGAACTCGTGGGGCGACCACCTTCTCACGGCGCGTAGCACGTCGGCGCGGCGGTCGCGAAGAGCGTCGGAGTCCATCGAGCTCGGCGGCTCCATGGCGACGAGGCACATGAGCTGGAATAGATGGTTCTGCACCATGTCGCGGACCACGCCGGACGAGTCGTAGTATCCGGCGCGGTCGCCGACGGAGACGGACTCGGCGACGGTGATTTGGACATTGTCCACGTAGTTCCGGTTCCAGAGGGGCTCGAAGATGGCGTTGGCGAACCGCAGGACCAGAAGGTTCTGGACGGTCTCTTTGCCGAGGTAGTGGTCGATACGAAAGACCTGGTCCTCACGAAATACTCCGTGGACCATCCGGTTGAGCTGCCGCGCCGACTCCTCGTCTTCCCCAAAGGGCTTCTCAAAGACCACACGGCGCCAGCCGCTGGCCTCGGAGGTCAGACCGGCTTCGCAGAGGCCGGTCGCAGCGGCGCCGTGCAGGTTAGGGGCTATCGAGAGGTAGAAGAGCCTATCGGCTTCGTCCGCCCCCTCGACTTCCCGGAGCTTCTCGCCCAGTGCGCGGTAGGACGCAGGGTCGCTTACATCGCCTCGCGAGTAGTGCAATCGGGGGGCAAGGGTCTCCCACTCGTCGCGGTCTATGTCCAGATCGCTGAGGTCCCGAACGCCTTCCCACATCAGCTCACGGTAGGCCGTCTCGTCGAGGTCGGCGCGGGCGAAGCCGACAAACTGGACGTTGCGGGGGAGCCGGTCCTTGCGGAGCAGGTTGCAGAGCGCGGGAGCCAGCTTGCGGCGGGCGAGGTCGCCCGTTCCGCCGAAGATGACGATGGTAGATGCCGGGGGCACGACTACGCGCCTCTTGAGCCGGCGTTGGGGTTGGCTGGGGCGGAGGGCGTCATCGGCGTCAGACTGTTCCGAGGAGGCGTAGGACGCCGGACTCGGCGTCCGGACCGAGATTCACGGTGACGACATGGCGTCCGGCGTCATGGAGCGCTTGATAGTCTCCCAGCGCCTGGGCTGCGGCGAGAGTCCCGAGACTAAACGCCTGGCCGGGGATATCCACGTCCGTCTCGACGTCGGCCGTCAGTTGGAGGAAGAGGCCGGTGTTCGGGCCGCCCTTGTGGAGTTGCCCCGTGGAGTGGAGAAAGCGCGGGCCGTAGCCCAGCGTTGTCGCAATCTTGTGCCGGCGCATCGCGCGTTGCCTGAGCAGCCCGATTGCCCTCGTCACGCCGCCGGTCTCCTCTACGTATGCCGTGATGGAGAGATAATCGCCGGGACTGGCCTGCGCCAGCAGGTCGGCGGCGGAGCCGGGCTGGGCGTCGGGCAGAGCGCCGTCGCGGACGTAGGCGGCGAGCACGCGGTCGGTCGCGTCCTTGGCCGCTTGCACGTTCGGCTGGTCGAATGGATGAATGCCCAACAAGCGGCCCGCCACCGCCGTGGCGAACTCCCAGCGGAAGAACTCGGCCCCGATGTCGTAGAGGTCGTCTAGGTCAAGGGTTATGACGGGGTGGCCGACGCCGGTGAGCCGCTCGACGGCGACGTCGGTCTCCGCGTTCTCGTCGCCGACCAGGCGCATGTAGACGAATGTCCGATCGTCGCCGTAGGCGTCCACATCCAAGAGGGGCTCGCCGGCGATGGGGACGATGCCTACTCCCTCTTTACCGGTGCTCTCGGCCAGCACCTGCTCGACCCAAAGGCCGAAGCTCGCAATGGCCGGGGAAGCGATGAGCGTGAGTTTGTCGCGCCCAGCGACGGCCATGGCGCCGATAGCCGCGCCGAGCCAGCCGCCGGGATTGTTGCGGACGCCCACACCCGCCTCGCAGCGGGAGGCCATCTGCGTAATGCGTTCGATGAGCTTGTGGCAGTCGACGCCGGACAACGCGGCGGGGACGAGGCCGAAGTAGGAGCCGACGGAGTAGCGCCCGCCTATGTCGGGCGGGTTCTCGAACAGACGGCGGAAGCCGTCGCGGGACGCGAGATCGGCGAGGGGCGTGCCCGGGTCGGTTATGGCAATAAAGTGGCGTCCGGCGTTCTCCGGCCCGACGGCGTCCTCCACGACAGCGCGGAAGTGTTTGTAGAACGAGTTCGGCTCGATGGTGCCGCCCGACTTGGAGGAGACAATGAACAGAGTCCGGTGGGGGTCGATTGAGTTGTCGACCGTCCGCACTCGCGCCGGAACGGTCGAATCGAGCACGGTGAGCCTGGGGAAGCCCGGCGTATTGCCAACGCACTGTCGGATGACCTCGGGGCCGAGGCTGCTGCCCCCCATGCCGAGGAGGACGACCTGCTTGAACCCCGCCTCGCGGACTTCGTCGGCGAATGCGCGGAGGTCCCCGGCGTTCTCCATCATGTCCCGCGAAACGGTCAACCAGCCGAGCCGGTCGGCGATTTCCGTGGGGTCGTCTTTCCAGACAGTGTGGTCGCGGTCCCAGATGCGAGCCATGACGTTGCCAGCGGCGAGGCTGTTCAGCGCCTCGTTCACCGGTTCCGCGTGGGGGCCGAGGGCGGCGCCCGGAGGTTGAGTGCGTTGGGTCATCACGACGCCGCCTTCACGAGTGACTCGGCGGCTTCCGCCACGCGCTCGGCGGTGACGCCGTACTCCTGGTAGATGCGCTGGTAGGGAGAGGACGCTCCGAAGGTGTCCACGCCAATCGAGACTCCCGTCGGGCCGACGTAGCGCTCCCACCCCATGGTCCGGGCCGCCTCTACGGAGACCCGAGCGGTGATCGACGGAGGCAGGACGGAGTCGCGGTACTCCCGCGGCTGGGCGTCGAAGAGTTCCCACGACGGCATCGACACGACGCGCGCGGATACTCCCCGCTCTGCGAGGGACTTTGCCGCATCCAGCGCGACCTGCACTTCGGAGCCCGTGCCGATGATGATGACGCTCACAGGCCCCGGGCCTTCCCACAGGACGTAGGCGCCACGGAGCACGCCTCCGGCGGGTCCGCACACCGCGCGGTCGAGGATGGGCAAGCCCTGCCTCGTGAGGAGAAGCGCAGTGGGGCCGGTGTCGCGCTCCAGCGCCGCGCGCCAGGCCATCGCGGTCTCGGTGGCTTCCGCCGGGCGCACGACGACCATGTTGGGGACGCTGCGTAGGCCCAGCAATTGCTCGACGGGTTGGTGGGTGGGACCGTCTTCGCCGAGGGCGATTGAGTCGTGGGTGAAGACGTAGATGACGCGGAGGCCCATGAGCGCGGCGAGGCGCATGGGCGGACGCATGTAGTCGGAGAAGATGAGGAACGTCGCGGTGTAGGGGATCACGCCGCCGTGCAGCGCCATCCCGCCGGCGACGGAGCCCATGGCGTGCTCGCGGACGCCGAAGTGCATGTTGTGGGGAGCGAGCCCATTGCCGACGTCCATGTGCTCCTTGAGGAGCGTTCTGGTCGAGGGCGCCAGGTCTGCGGAACCGCCGACTAGGGAGTGAAGGCGCTTGGCGATGGCGTTCATCACGCGATTGCCTGCGTCGCGGGTCGCGACCGGCTTCTCATCGTTGGAGAAGAGGGTGTCGAGCTCATCGTCCCAGCCGTCGGGCAGCTTGCCGCTGAGGTCGGTCTCTAGCTGAGCGGCTTCGGCAGGGTACTCAGCGCGGTATGCCGCGTAACGGCGCTCCCAATCAGCCTGGTCGGCTGCGCCGCGTTCGAGGGCGAGCCGCATGTGGTCCAGGACTTCTTGGGGGACGACGAAGGGCTCGTGAGTCCAGCCCAGCTGCTGGCGGGTCAAGGCCACCTCGTCGACGCCGAGAGGCTCGCCGTGCACGCCGCCGGTGTTGGCTTTGTTTGGGCTGCCGTAGCCGATGGTGGTCTGGGCGACGATGAGGCTGGGGCGGTCGCGCTCGCCTTGGGCCTCGCGCAGCGCGGCCTCGACGACGGCGACGTCCATGCCGTCGATAGGGCCGACAACGTGCCAGTTGTAAGCGCGGAAGCGCGCTGCGACGTCTTCCCTGAAGGTGATGTCCGTGTCGCCTTCTATGGAGATGTTGTTGTCGTCGTAGAGGTAGATGATTTTGCCGAGTCCGAGCGTGCCTGCGAGGGACGCGGCTTCGGAGGAGACGCCCTCCATGAGATCGCCGTCGGAGACAATGCCGTAAACGCGGTGGTCGATGATTTCGTGGCCTGGGCGGTTGTAGTGCTCAGCGAGTAGGCGCTCGGCGACAGCCATGCCTACGCCGTGAGCGAAGCCCTGGCCAAGGGGCCCGGTCGTGATCTCGGCGCCAGGCGTCAGGCCGAACTCGGGGTGGCCCGGCGTCTTGCTCCCCCACTGGCGGAACTCTTGGATGTCGTCGAGGGAGAGGGGGTAGCCAGTGAGGTAGAGCAGGGAGTAGAGGAGCATGGAAGCGTGCCCTGCGGAGAGAACGAACCGGTCGCGGTCGGGCCATGAGGTGTCGGCAGGGTTGTGTTTGAGGAACCTGTCCCAAAGCGCATAGGCCATGGGCGCGGCGCCCATCGGCGCGCCGGGGTGGCCGTTTCCGGCCTTCTGGACCGCGTCAATCGAAAGGAAGCGGACCGTGTTGATTGCGAGGTCGTCGATGCTAGTGCCGGTAGCCTGGGTGGCCATGCCGCCTCCTCCAAGTGGGTCGGATGGATTCTATCGCAGCAGCGGGCGGTATGGGACGGCCTTACAAGGAAAGAAAAGCCGCAAGATATCTCTTGTAATCATGCTGAGGGCATGCTACAGTCATGCCGATATGGCGAACATGCAAGTAAAGAACATGCCGGACGCTCTCCACGAGCGTTTGCGCCGCTATGCTGAGGAGAACGGCTGCACCATGAGCGCGGCAGTGATCAGGGCTGTGGAAAGGGAGATGGAGACCGGGGAGTGGAAGAGGCGCTTGGCCGAACGCCCGGCGACCTACATGACCACGAGCGCGGTAGATTTGATTGCGAGCGAGCGCGCCTCGCGCGATGCGAAGCCCGGCACGGAGGCGGAGTGAGTCACTACGTGATCGACGCCTCCATCGCGGTCGAGTATCTCCTCAAGACGCCGCTCGGGTTGAGCGCAGCCGACATCATCGAGGAAGCCACGCTGGTCGCGCCCGAGCTGCTGGACGTGGAGATAGTGTCGGCTCTGCGGAAAGGGGTGCTGGACCGGCAGATTGAAGAGGCGAGGGCGCTTATGGTCATCGAGGACCTGCCCCACTGGCCGGTGGAGCGTATTCCGCACCGCGCCCTGACGCTGCTGGCTTGGCGGCATTACCGGAACGTGAGCGCTTATGACGCATACTACGTCGCCGCGGCCGATGCCTTCGGCTTTCCGCTGCTCACGTCGGACGGACCCCTCTCACGCGCGCCCAAACTGGGCATCACCCTACAGTACTTTCGCAGGACATAGCAGCCTCCTTCCCCTACTCCCGCCGAGTCATGGGGCGCGGGGCTTGCTTGGGCGCAGCCAAAGTACTGGCGCCGCGGCTAGGACGCTCAGGACGGCGCCGGCCCGGAAGAAGGAGCGGAAGACATCGAAGGAGGCGTCCGTGATTCCGGCCTCGTAGGCCGCTATGCGGGTGTCGAAGGCGGCAGGGGCCTCGCCGGGAAGAGGTATCGGGAAGGCCAGCTCGCTGGTAAGCCCCTGGAAGTGGCCCATTCCCCACGCCGAGAGCGCGGCAAGGCCCAAGGTCATGCCAAACATCCGCGCCACCGTAATCCACGCCGCCGCAGTCGCGCGGTACTCGTCGTCGGCGGAATCGACGGCGGCGGCAACTAATGGAGCGATAACCAGGCCGAAGCCGAAGCCTCCGAGCGCTAGGTGCAGGGTAAGCCGGGGGTCAGCGATGGTCTCGTCCCAGCCGGACATCAGCATGAAGCCCGCAGCGGCCATCGCCAGTCCGACGAGGGTCGGGGCGCGGACGCCCACCCATCGCGCGGCGTAGCCGCCCAGCACCGCGCCGAATGGGATGGCGCCGGTGAATCGCATCAGCCGGAGCCCGCCCTCCAGGGGCGGCTTGCCGAGCACTGTGTCCGTCATCAAGGGGACAGTGACTAGTACGAGGACCAGCGCTCCGCCGACCAGCAGCTGCGAGCTCATTGCCGCCGCGAAGCTCCTCGCGGCGAACAGCGCCCTGCTGATTATGGGCGCGGCGGCCCGCCGCTCGACGAACGCCAGGGCAATGAGCAAGCCCACGCCTCCGCCCGCGAGCAGGAACGGCGCGACGGAGTCCGCGTCGAACAGGGAGCGCTGCGCCAAGCCGATGGTCAGGAGGGTGAGGCCGCCCGCAAGGAGCAGCCCGCCGGTCACGTCCAGTCGCTCGCGGACGCGGGTAACTTCCGGCACGGCGAAGAGGACGAGGGCGAGGACTGCTACTACGGGAAGGTTCGTCCAGAAGACCCATCGCCAGCCGAGCCACTCCACGATGGCTCCGCCGTACAGCGGGCCCAGCACGCCTCCCGTTTCGGCGGCGGCGCCGATGATGCCGAAGACGATGGGCCTGCGCGCGGCGGGCAGGCCCTCGCTTGCGAGGGCGATGGCCGCAGGCACGAGCGCTCCGCCTCCCATCGCCTGCACGACACGCGCGCCCAACAGCCAGGCAAGGCTTGGCGAGAGCGCAACGAGCACGGAGCCGAGGCCGAACAGCAGCGCCGCGCCCAAGTAGAGGAGGCGGTAGCCGTAGACGTCCCCTGCCCTGCCGAGCAGCGGCATCGCGACGGTGAAACCTAGGAGGTAGGCGGTGACGACCCACGCGAGGTCGTCGATGCGGTCGATGGTGACGCCGAGGTCCACCATGATGGCGGGCAACGCCGTGACCACGGAGGTCTGATCGAGTGAAGCGAGGAATACGCCCGCGCAGACAACGGCCAGCACCGCGCCGGGGGGGAGGTAGCGAGTCGACCCAGCGGGCGTACTCATGCGGTCATTCTAGATTGGCGGCTCGACCGTGACCGGGTTGTTGAAGCCGGAAAGCTCCAGGATTCGGGTGATGGAAGGAGGGTCCCCGTCCAGCAGAACACCGGTCATCGATACCTTGCGCACGAGGAAGTCGTCGCGCCCGACCCAGACCTGGAGATCCAGCGCGCTTCCCGTCGGCGCGGTCGGCGCCAGACCGCGAAGGGCGGAGGCATCGATTGTCCCGGTGAGGAGGTGCGTGCTCAGGCCGTCAATGGACCCGCCGTCGGACAGGGCGGCCCCGGTGATCGACGCTAGGGCGTCGGCGATGGCGTCGTTGACAGCGGCGAAGCTGATCAGCAGCGTGCCGGGCGGAAGTACCTGCCAGCGGTTGCTGATGCGGTCTTGGAGGTACGTATCGGAGCCCACTTGGACGATGTTGAACTCCAGCGTGATGCCGCCGAACTGTTGCGCAACGGCCTTGGCCACGAACGTAGCGCGGTCGGGGAAGAGGCCGTCGCCTTCGGCCTCCGTCAGTAGGCCGAACCCGAGATCCGTGCCGCCCTCCCCGTGACTGACGGTGAAGTGCGCGGTCGAGAGGCTTCGCATCTCATCGGCGGCGCGGTCTCGCACCTGCGCCGCGCTGGGGGGTGGGGTGGGCGTTGGGTTCCCGCAGCCCGCGAGCAGCACGAAGCTCGCGAGGCTAACCAGCACGGCGCCTCTTGCAAGGAAGCAAGGCCATGGCGAGGCCATCAGCGGTCTGTCCATCCGGGGCCAGCCCATGCGCTAGGGCGCGTCCTCGTCCGCCGGAGCGGCGGCGGCCCGGCCCGCGCGCAGGAACGGTTCGAGCATGGAGGTGAACTCCATGGGGAATATCCACTTTGTCGATGGGCTCCCGCCGATGTCCTTGAGGGTGTCGAAGTACTGGAGGCTCATGGTGCGCGGGTCGGCCCGCATCGCGACCTGATTAATGCGATCCATGCCAACGCTAAAGCCTTCGGCCCTGAGGATGGCGGCTTCCCGCTCGCCTTCCGCCTCGAGGATGGAGCCCTGCTTGGCGCCTTCCGCGCGGAGGATGGCTGCCTGCCGGTCGCCCTCGGCGCGGTTGATTTGGGCGTCGCGCTCGCCTTCCGCCTCGGTGACGGCGGCCCGGCGCGTGCGCTCCGCCGACAGCTGGCGGTTCATGGCGTCCTGCACGTCGCGCGGGGGCTCGACCTCCTTGATCTCCACGCGCGTGACCTTCACGCCCCAGTTGGCGGTCACCTCGTCCAGCTTCACCTGGAGCTGGGAGTTGATGCGCTCGCGTTTGGAAAGGACATCGTCCAGGTCCATCTCTCCGACGACGGCGCGGAGGGTCGTCATGGCGAGCGCTTGGGCGGCGACGCCGAAATCGCTGATGTTGAGGATCGTGTCCTCGGGCCGGTCCTCGCTCACGCGCATGTAGACGAAGAAATCGATGTCGATCGGGGCGTTGTCCCGCGTGATGCTCGTCTGGCGCGGGATGGCTACGGGGACCTCGCGGAGGTCGACGGTCGCCGTGCCGTTGTTGATTATCGGCCAGAGCCACCGGATGCCCGGCCCTCGCAGGCCGGTGTACGAGCCGAAGGTGAACACCACGAGACGCTGATACTGTTTGACGATATTCAGACCCCAACTAGCCATACTTACTCCTTGTCGTTCTCCCCGTCTGGGGCGGAGTCAAGCTCAGCTTCCCGGACGGAGTCCAATCGTTCCACTTCCAGCAGCGCTCCGTGCTCACTCCGTACGATAACCGATGCCCCGCGCTCTATGCGCGCGCCGTCCACCGCACGGGCGTTCCAGGTCTCGCCGCGTACGCGGACCTTGCCTTGCGGCGCGAGAGCCGTGGACACCAGGCCGGCCATGCCCACAATGATGGGCTCCGGCACGGGCAGTCCGCGTTGCGCCCGACGCACCCTCCCCACCTCGCGGGTGAAGATGAGCATGCTCAGTCCCAAGAACCCTGCTACCGGCGCGATGGCCCACGGGCTCACGGAAACGGTTGGCAGCACCGGCGACGGCGTGCCGAAATGCGAGAACAGCAGGATACCTCCCACGACGATGCTTGCGACACCCAGCCCGCCGAATACGCCGAACCCGTCCACATTGAACTCGACGCTGAACAGGGCGAACGCAAGCAGGATGAGCGCTATGCCCGCCCAGTTGCCCGGCAGACTCCCCAGCGCCATCAGCCCGACGACGAGGGCGATCAGCCCGACGACTCCGGGGAAGATGAGCCCGGGGTTCCATATCTCCACGAACAGCCCCAGGCTGCCCAGTGAGATGAGCAGGAAGGAGATGTTCGGGTCCGCGACGTAGGACAGGATGCGGTCGAACAGCCCCATCCTCACCTGCCGCTGGAACAGACCGGCGGTCGCCAGGGTGACCGTGCGCTCGTTCTGGCCGTCTCTCACGACGACCTCGGCGCCGTCGATAACGGCGAGCAGCTCGTCCACGCTGGCCACGACGTGGTCGATAACCCCGAGCTCCAGCGCCTCGCTTGCCGTGTAGGACTTGGCTTCGAGCACCGTCGCCTCCAGAGGAGCCACGGGGCGGCCGCGGACCTCGGCGATGGCGCGTATCTCGGCGGCGGCGTCTTCGAAGACCTTGCTTTTCACGGTCTCCGGCAGCTCCTCGCCCTGCCCGCTGATGGGGCTCGCGGCGCCGATGTTCGTGGCGGGGGCCATGGCGGCGATGTGGGCCGCCGCCGTGATGAATGTCCCCGCGGACGCGGCCCGCCCGCCGCTTGGCGATACGTAGACCACGATGGGCACGGGGGAAGCCAGGATGTCCTCGACCATGCCGCGAGTCGAGTCGAGCAGTCCGCCGGGCGTGTCGAGCTCGACGACGATGACCTCGCCGCCGCCGCGCTCGGCCCCTTCGATGGCCCGCGCTAGGTAGCGCTCGGTGATGGGGCTGATGATTGATTCCATCTCGACGACGTCCGCGCCGCGCGATTGAGCGAGCGCAGGAGCGCCGAGCCCCACGAGCAGGAAGAGAACGCTGGCGGCGAGCCAGACCGCATGAGCTATGGCGGTCCGCCGGGGCGTTAGTTCTGCGCGCATAGACTGAGCATGGGGCCGTCGGAGGAACGTGTCAACCACGGAAGGACGCATTGCGCCAGCCAAGGCATACGCCCAGATAGCAGTCCACCATCTGCCGCATATAGGCTAGCCGAACACAAAATCAATCTGAGAAATAGAGCTTGTCCGGATTGTCCACCAGTATCTGCTGCCGGACTGCCGGGTCCGGGGCGTAGAGCGCAAACAAGTCGACGAGATGGCCGTCGTTCGGCATGTGGCGCACGTTGGGGTGGGGGAAATCGGTGCCCCAGAGCACCCGGTCAGGCGCAGCCGCGATGAGGGCCTGAGCGAAAGGAATGGCGTCGGTGAAGGGCGGGCCTTCGGTCGAGACACGCTCGCCTCCGCAGATTTTCACCCACGCCTTTTCGTTCCGCATGAGGTCGAGGAGTTGCCGGAAGGCGGGCTGTTCGAGTCCGTCGCCCGCTTTCACGCGGGCCATGTGGTCGATTGCGAACGGCACGGGCAGGCCGAGCAGCAGGGGGGATAGCTCCACAATGTCCTCGGCGTCGAGGTGGACGACGAGGTGCCACCCCATGGATACGATGCGCTCCGCCATGCGCTGTACGACCTCCGGCTCGGGAACGCTTTCCAGGTGCTTAACGAAGTTGAAGCGTACGGCGCGGATGCCGCCCTCGTGATAGCGCGCGAGCTCGGCGTCCGTGATGTCGGGGTCGACGATGGAGGTGCCGCGGTAGCTCCCACCCGACGATGCGATGGCGTCGAGGGTGGCGTCCATGTACACGCTGTGGCAGCTTGCGTGGACGATGACGGCCCGGCAGATTCCAAGATGACTGTGCAGCGCCGCTAGCGTCTCCTTAGACGCGTCAGGAGGCGTGTACGAACGGTCAGGGTGATACGGGAAGATGTCGCCCGGCCCGAAGATATGGCAGTGCGCGTCGCAGGCGTTGGGCGGAAGGACGACGTCCGGTTTCTTCGGGTTGGGGTCGGGGCCGGGGATGGCGCGTATCTCACGCTCCGTCATTATGCCGTGACCTCCGCGAGGGAGCCCTTGCCGTCCCAGACCGTCGCCGGGATGTAGACCGCGCCCTCCATGAGCTTTCGGGCCGTGCGCAGGAGCGCCGCGCGCTCGATCAGCGGCTCGGACTCCGTGCCGCTGATCTCCATCTCCACCGAGAAGTAGCCGGTGGGGTGTTCGAGCTCGAGCATCTTCCGCGCGCCCTCGGGTCGGTTGGAGTAGTCGTAGGCGGTGGTGCCGGGGAAGACGGCCGCAGTCGCGACGGTCACAGCGGCGAGGACCCCTATGGATGCGTGAGCGACCTTGGGTATGAACGACCGCGTGCAGAGCGCGCCGCCGGCCACCGGGGGAGCGAGCAAGAACATCTTGGGCACGACGTTGTCGGTCACGTCGCCGAGATTCATCAGATGCCCGGCTTGGAGCCGGATGCTTTCGATGCGCTCCTTCAGCTCGGCGTCAGCGTTCAGCTCGTCCCGTGTCTCGTATCCTGTGCGGCCCAAGTCGGCAGCCCGCATGGCGACGACGGGCATGCCGTTGTCCATGAGGGAGCACTCGACGCCGTCGATGACGTCGATACGGTTGCCGGTGGGGAAGAGGGCGCCGCAGAAGGACCCGGCGGTGTCCTCCACGTCGATCATGATCGGGGCGGAGGAGCCGGGCACGCCGTCGATCCGGGCGTCGCCCTGGTACTCGACCTGCCCGCCGGGAGTCATAACGCGCGCGACGGCCTTGTCGCCGGAGTTGACCATGTGGATGCGGACCACGGTCTCATCACCCTGCGCGGGGATGAGGCCGTGCTCGATGGCGAAGGGGCCGATGCCGGCCAGCATGTTGCCGCAGTTGGGGCTCACGTCCACCACTGCCTCGTTGACCACCACCTGAGCGAACAGGTAGTCCACGTCGCAGTCTTCGCGGGTGGGCGGACCGACGATGGCCACCTTGCTCGTGAGGGGGTCGGCGCCGCCGAGGCCGTCGATCTGACGGTCGTCGGGAGAGCCCATCACGGCGAGCAGCACGCTGTCGCGCGTATCCGGGTCTTGGGGGAGGTCCGAGGCGAGGAAGTACGGCCCCCGCGACGTGCCGCCGCGCATAAACACACAAGGAATCGAAGTCTGCATGGAAGAGCGCCCTCCGTGGTCGATGCGTCAAGGCCAACCGTAGACGGGGGCGCGGCGCGGGGTCAAGCTCCCACGTCTCCTTTTCCATCATTCCCGCGCCCTCCGTCATGCCCCGCGCAGGTGGGAACCTGAGCCCCACCCTTCCGCCTGCTCCGGCCCCCTCCCCGTCTGCGAGCCCTTTGCGTAACTGCCGCTTCATCCGTGGAACAGATGGGGAAGTTGCGCTGCTGCTACGAGTAAAAAGTTCCCGACCCGTTCATCCCCTTACGAATAAAAACTTCCCGAAAATACATGGAAAATCAGTGGTTTCGGAGGGTGTTTTCATGGCCGTGGTCTGCTTCCTGGGACTCAGAACTACTTCCTGACCGAGATATTTCTTATTTCATGCGCCGCAGCCACCTCTCTCCGTCGCCCTCGTAGACGACGCATGATGCGAAGTGACACGGTGGGGGCAGATGGGGGCGGCGCCCGTTGAGGCCGGAATCGGCCCCGGTCCGGCGCATCGCACGACCGCGAGGGCTTGTTTTGTCCGAAGAGGTCTCATCCGATCACTCGTAAGTTTCCCCGGCCTACGAGTGATTGGGGGCTGCCTCGTCGCAAAAGGAGTCCCATTTGGTCTCATTTGGCGCCATTTACTCCTGGCGGAGCCGCCCCGTCCCCCTCCTTACCAAGGAGGGGGACGGGGCGTAAAGCTACGAGCGGGGTGAGCGCCCATTCTTCAGCGAGGGGGCGGGGCGGTTGGGGCATGAGAGACAGGGTAGAGAAAGAGGAGTCATTTGCGCAACGGGCAAATGTCACAGTGGCGACGTTGGGCGCCTGGGTTCCCGCTTTCGCGGGAGTGACGGGTGGGGAGCGAGAATGACAGGAGGGAGGGACTGAAGGGGGAGAATGACGGCGGGCGGACGTTCTCCCTCACCCGCTGCGAGGTTCCCCGCCTGCGCGGGGAATGACGGGAAGGGCGTTGTTGGCGGGAGGAGCGTTCTTCTCCCCACGCTTCCCTGCGCTTGCGCGTCCCCTCCCGGAGACGGGAGGGGTTTCAGAAGGAATGTCGGGGCTGCGAGGTTTCAGGCGCGAGAGAGGGGGCTTCGGTAGCCCCCCTCTCGCAGCGTGACCGCCTACGTCCTGCTTTGGAGGCTGTGGTACTGGAACTTTTGGCGGGCGGCGTCGAGGCGGCTGCCCTGCATGATCTCGTTGCGGATGCGCTCCTCGGCAGCGTCGATCTCCTGGGCCGCCTTGAGGACGGCGTCCTCGTGCTCTTTGGCGATGACGAGGACGCCGTCACCGTCGCCGATGAGGAGGTCGCCGGGGAGAACGCGCACCTCTCCGAGGGAGACGGGCTCCTGGTAGGCGTCGGCGCGAACGCGGTCCTTGCCGGTGCGCATGTACGTCCCGCGGGAGAAGATCGGGTATTCGAGCTTGAGCGCCCGGTTGGAGTCGCGGCAGACGCCGTGGATGACGGTGCCGCCGAGCTGGTTGCGGTCGGCCATGATCGTGAGGATGTCGCCCCACACGGTGGCGTCGAGGCGCCCGCCGTTGTCGATGACGACCACGCCGCCGGGCGCGACCTCGTCGATATAGTCGCCGACGCTCTCGCCCTTGTGACCGGCGGTCATGGGCTCGTTGCGGACGGTGTGGGCGCGGCCGCACAGGGTGAAGTCGCGGTCGACGGGCTTGATGCCGAAGCACTGCCCGCCGAGGCCGAGCCTGTCCAGCGCGTCGCTGACGGGCGTGGTGCCGAGTGTGGCGAACGCTTGTACGATCGGGTCGTTGGGGTCGAGATAGCCTGCCATTTCACCTGCTCTCGTAGTCCGTTTTGGGCCTCGTGGGCCGCCCGAAAGGGTGCATGACCTTAGGCCCGCCGTCAAGCGTGGATGATCTTCAAGGCGCGTGCGACGAGCGATTCGGCGTCAGGGAACCACTCAATGCGCGAGTCGCCGCCCTTGAACCACGCGCCCTGAGCACGGGCAAGCCGGTGCGTGGCGTGTTTCGCACGCGCGGCCGCCTCGTCGAGGCTGATCTCACCCGCGACGTGCGCCGCCATCTCCCGGTAGCCCGCGCTGGAGAACGACGGCAGCTCGGGGCCGTAGCCCGCGTCGAGCAAAGCGCGCACCTCGTCGAGCCAACCCCGCTCCAGCATGGAGTCCACTCGCTCGTCGATGCGCCGTCGCAGCTCGTCACGTCCGGGATGTACGCCGAGGATGACGGGGGCGAATCCTGGGTCTCCCTTCGCGCGTTGTCGCGAGAACGGCGCGCCGGTGGCTTGCCAGACCTCGATGGCGCGGGCGACCCGTCGGACGTTGTGCGGGTCGATGGCGTCGGCGGCGTCGGGATCGACGGCGCGCAGGCGCTCGTGCAGTGCGATGGGGCCGTCCCGCTTCGCGATGGCTTCCAGGTCCTGCCGGAGCGCGTGATCGGGGGGGACGGCAGGGGCGTTCCACCCCTCGACGAGTCCCCATACGTACTGTCCCGCGCCCCCCACGGCTACAGGCGTTGCGCCGCGCGCTGCGGCGTCGGCGATGGCGGCGCGCGCCAGACCGAGGAACGCCGCCAGGCTGAACGGCTCGTCTGGCGCGGCGATGTCGATGAGGTAATGGGGCGCCGACGCCAGTTCGGCGTCGGTCGGCTTGGCCGTGCCGATGGACATGCCGCAGTAGACCTGCCTGCTGTCGGCGTTGGCGACCTCGATACTGGCGTGAGCGGCGAGCTCCAGCGACGCAGCAGTCTTGCCGCTCGCGGTCGGCCCGACGATGAAGAAGACGGTCGGGCCAGCCATGCTAGGCGGCGGCGAACGCTCTGACGATGGCCGCGAAATCCGCGGGGACGAGGCTCGCGCCGCCTACCAGGGCGCCGTCGATGTCGGGCTGCGCCGCAAGCTCGTCCGCGTTGCCCGGATTGACGCTCCCGCCATAGAGCACAGGGACCTCGTTCGCGATGGCCGCGCTGGAAAGGCGGGCGACCTGGCGCCGCGCCGAGGCGATCATCTCCTGGGCGGTCTCGGATGTTGCGGCGCGTCCTGTCCCAATGGCCCACACCGGTTCGTAGGCGACAACGAGCTTGGCGACGTCGTCCGTCCCAACGCCGTCGAGTCCGTTTTGCAGCTGCGCCTCGACGACGGCCTCCGCCCTACCCACCTCCCGCTCGTCGAGGGTCTCGCCCACGCAGAGGATGGGTGTGAGTCCCGCGCCGAGCGCGGCCTTGACCTTGGCGTTGATGAACGCGTCTTCCTCGCCGAGGAGATGCCGCCGCTCGGAGTGCCCGAGGATGACGTAGCTGCACAGGCCGGTGATCATGGAGGCGGAGATTTCGCCGGTGAAGGCCCCCTTGGCCTCGGGGTGCATGTTCTGGGCTCCGACTCCTACGTCCGAGCCGCCGAGGGCGTCGGCGACCGCCGCCAACGCGACGAAGGGTGGGCAGACGACGCGGTCGACTTGCCAGTCCGACGCCTCCTCTGTCTCCTCCCACACCTCGATCGCCAGCGCCGCCGCTTCCGCGATCGTCGCGGGGTTCATCTTCCAGTTGCCTGCTACGAGAGGAATTCGCAAGAGGGCCTCCGTTATTTGTCGTTCAGGGCGGCCACGCCGGGGAGCTCTGTGCCCTCCAGGAACTCGAGGGACGCGCCGCCTCCCGTGGATACGTGGGACATCTGGCCGGCCAGTCCCAGGTGGGCTACGGCCTCGGCGGTCGATCCGCCGCCGATGACGGTGACGGCCCCGCTTTCGGCCAGCGCAGCCGCGACGGCCCGCGTCCCCTCGTCGAACGGCGGGACCTCGAACACGCCCATCGGCCCGTTCCATATGACGGAGCCCATTGCAGAGAGGCGCCGGGCGTAGTCCTCCGCTGTCGCGGGGCCGATGTCCAGCATCATCATGCCGGGCGGCGCATGGTCAGCCGCCGCGACGGCGGTTTCCACGCCCGGCTCGATGCGTTCGGCAACGACCACGTCGGTAGGCAGATTGAGGGTCGTTCCCGCCGCCGCGGCCCTGGCGAGCGTCTCGGCGCAGAAGTCGACCAAGTCCGCCTCCAAGAGCGAGGCGCCGGTCTCGTGGCCTTGCGCCTTGAGGAAGGTGGCGGCCATACCGCCGCCGACGAACAGCTCGTCGGCGTGGCCGATGAGCCGGTTAAGCACCTTCAGCTTGTCGCTGACCTTCGCTCCTCCGAGAAGCGCCGCAAGGGGGCGCTTGGGGTCTTCCAGCACGCCTCCCAGAAACGTGACTTCCTTCTCCATGAGCAGCCCCGCAACCGCGGGCAGGAGACGCGCAACGCCTTCCGTCGAGGCGTGGGCGCGGTGCGCGGTCCCGAACGCGTCGTTCACGTAAGCGTCGGCGAGGGCGGCGAGGGCCGCGGCGAATTCCGGGTCGTTCTCCTCCTCGCCCGGCCAGAAGCGGACGTTCTCGATGAGCAAGACGTCGCCGGGGCCCAGGGCGTTGGCGGCTTGCCGCGCCTCGTCGCCAGGAGCGTCGTGGACGTAGGCGGCTGGCGCGCCGAGTAGCTCCGAGAGCCGCTCGGCGATGAGCCCCAGCTCCAAGTCGGGGCTGGCTTTGCCCCCCGGACGGCCCAGATGGGTGCAGAGCACGACCGAGGCGCCCGCGTCGCGCAGATGCCGGATAGTCGGGAGCGCCTCACGGATGCGTATGTCGTCCGAGATGCGCGTCGTTCCGCGTTCGGAGGGCACGTTGAAGTCGACTCGGACCAAGGCGCGCTTGCCCCGCCAGTCGATGTCGCGAACGGTCATTTTGGTCATCGGATGCTCACCAAAGCGTCGGTTATCGCCGCCCATCGCTCCATCGCGTCCGGCGGGGCGCCGGCGGCCGTGAGCGCGTCCAACGCCTGGGCCTTGGCGTCGATCATGGCCTGCTCGGTCTTGTTCCGCGCGCCCGCGGCTTCCAGGACGTTACGGATACCGTCCAGGTCGCCGGGCTCCATGACGCGCTTGAAATAATAGCCGCCAAGCTCCCGCTTCTGGGAGAGTGTGCCCTCCGCAAGCGCAACGACCACAGGGTAGAGCTTGCTCTTGTTCAGCGCGCGTCCGGCATCCTCGCCTTCGCCCCAGAGGACGCGCGCCTCGTTGGCGATAAGCGCGCCGACGCCGACGGCTGCGGCTGCGTCGCGCCAAGCTCGGACCGCGTCCTCGCTCGCTCCGGCGGCTATCGCGCCGAGGGCTATGGCTCCGCCGAATATGGCCCCGTGCTTGCCGCGCGCCATACGCATGTACTGCTGGACCGTTACGTCGACCCGCTCCTGCAGTTGGAGGTCCAGATACTGCCCCTCGTAGTACTCGAGCGCAGCGGCGTCGAGGGCCGCCACCGCAGCGAGGGTGGCGGGGACGCCAAGCGCCTCTTGGGCGTGGAAGAGCGTCAGCCGCGCGACGGCGTGCAGCCCATCGCCCACGTTGATCGCTTGCGCCGGGCCCCACACCCACCAGACGGCGTCTTGCCCCGCCCGCTGCTGGGTCGCCGTTTGCATATCCTCGTGGACTCGGACCGACTCGCCGAATAGTTCGATAGCTGCTGACGCGGGCGCCGCACCCTCAATGGCGGACGCCGCGTCCTCCGCTGCGGACGAGCCTGTAGCACTACGGGCCATCCCATGTGCCGAGAGAGCGTCATGCGCTTCCAGGCACAGGCCGCCGAGGATGCGGGGCTGTTCGCCTGACCGCTCCTCGCCCATCTGATCGACCCACCCCAGCTGGTAGCGCATCATGCGATAGAGCGGCAGTCCTCGGTCGGCGGGCAGATCGAGGCTCGCTCGGAGCGCCTGCTCAACGATGGGCTGGCGCTCCGAGAGGAGCTCGGGAAGCAATGGCGGAGTCATCTCCGCGCTAGCCCGCCGCGGCCACCGGGTCAGGCCCGACGACCTCACAGACGGCCTGAAGCTCCTCGAGCGTCAGCGCCCCCAAGCGCAGGACCTTGGCCGGAGTCGAGGTCGTATCGACGATGGTGGAGGGGACCGCTCGCGGGCTCGGGCCGCCGTCAAGGATGAGGCTCAGCCGGTTGCCGAGCTGCCGCTGCACCTCGTCGGCGGAGGTAGGCTCCGGGCCGTCGTGGCGGTTCGCGCTCGTGCCCGTGATGGGCGCGCCCAGCGCCTGGACCAGCGTCTGCGGACAAGGATGGTCCGGGAGCCGGACAGCGATCGTGTCGCCGCCGCCCGCCACGAGAGCGGGCATGTCTCGGTGGCGGGGAACCACAAGGGTCAGCGCGCCCGGCCAGAACTCCTTCGCAAGAGCGTATGCGCCGTCTGAAACCTCCGACGCCACCTCGCGAAGCTGGGACTCGGACGCTATGAGGACGGGCACGCCCTGATCCCGGCTGCGTCCCTTGATGACGAATATCGTCGACACCGCCGCGTAGTTATACGCCGCCGCCCCCAGTCCGTAGACTGTATCCGTCGGATATGCGACGACACCGCTCTCCCGCAGCAGGATCGAGGCGACCGAGCGATTGTTGGGGTTATCGAGCACACGGGGCATGATGAAGCCGTCCGGAGCGGCGCGGCGAGTATAGCACTGGGCTGCGTCTTAGCGCTGCGAGAGCGGCGAGTCGGTGCTTCTCCGTTGACCGTCTCCGCGACGGGTGCTACGTTACTTGTCCCTTCGAGAACCCCCTCCCCCGCAGGCGGAAGCTGGGGAGAGCCCGCGATGTTGGGCGTAGGCCAACACCGCAGGCACCCCAGCGAGAGGACGGAATGCCCGACGACAACACCCCACCGCCTCCCTCTGACAGCGCTCACGGGGCCGACAGCTCGCACCGAGTGGCCACGAGCGGAGACGTTGAAGTCTCCACCTACTTGGGCATCGCCCAGGAGCGCGAGGGCGTCTGCAGTGGACAGCGCGACGGCGCGGAGCCTGCCAAGGTCGGCGCGGAAGCCATCGCCATCATCGACTACGGCTCCCAGTACAGCCGTCTCATCGCGCGCCGCGTACGCGAGCAGAACGTCTACTGCGAGCTGGTGTCGGCCGACGCGTCACGGGACGCCGTCGCAGGACTCAACCTCAAGGGGATAATCCTATCCGGCGGCCCCGCGTCCGTTTACGAGGAGGGCGCTCCCTTCGCCCAGCCGTGGATATTCGACGCCGGCGTTCCGGTCCTCGGCATCTGCTACGGGATGCAGCTCATCGCGCATCAGCTCGGCGGCAGCGTCGCCGGCGCTGCGGAGCGGGAGTATGGGTTCGCGGTTATCCATAAGAACGACCCTAGCCTGCTGTTCGACGGCCTAGACGACGAGACGCCTGTCTGGATGAGCCACGGCGACCGTATCGATTCTCTCCCGCCCGGCTTCCGGGCCATCGCCTATAGCGAGAACTCGCCCATCGCCGCGATGGCGAACGATGCCGGCATGTACGGAATCCAGTTCCATCCGGAAGTGGCGCACACCCCGCAGGGGGTCCAAGTGCTGCGCAACTTCGCGTACGAGGTCTGCGGGGTCGCCGGAAGCTGGACCGCCGGCAATTTCGCCGCCGAGGCCATCCAGCGCATACGCGACCAGGTGGGGGACGGCCACGTTATCTGCGCGCTCTCCGGCGGCGTCGACTCGGCGGTGACCGCGAAGCTCGTCCATGAGGCCATCGGCGACCAGCTTACCTGCATCTTCGTGAACAACGGCCTCCTCCGCCGCGAGGAGCCGGAACGGGTGCGCGAGGTCTTCGAGCGCAACATCGGCCTCAACCTCGTGTACGTCGACGCAACCGAGCGATTCCTGACCGCCCTTGCCGGGGTCGTCGACCCCGAGCAGAAGCGCAAGGCCATCGGCGCTGAGTTCATCAACGTCTTCGAGGAGCAGGCCGGCGCGTTGGGGACGGTCGACTTCCTGGCGCAAGGCACGCTGTACCCCGACGTGATCGAGAGCCAGACTTCCGAGTCCACCGCGGCCCACAAGATTAAGACCCATCACAACGTCGGCGGACTCCCGGAGCGTATGAAGCTCAAGTTGGTCGAGCCGTTGCGCTACCTCTTCAAGGACGAGGTGCGGCTCGCGGGTGCAGAGATGGGACTGCCGCCCGAGATACTCAATCGCCAGCCCTTCCCCGGCCCCGGCCTCGCGATACGCGTCATCGGCGACGTGACCTACGAGAAGCTCGAAGTCCTGCGCTCCGCCGACTGGATCGTGATGGACGAAATCAAGGGCGATGGCCTGTACGACAAGCTCTGGCAGAGCTTCGCCGTCCTCACCGACACGCGCACCGTCGGCGTAATGGGCGACCAGCGCACCTACCAGCACGTCGTCGCCCTGCGCGCCGTCACCAGCGAGGACGCGATGACTGCCGACTGGGCCCGCCTGCCCTACGAGACCCTGGCGCGCATATCGAACCGTATCGTGAACGAGGTCCCGAGCGTGAATCGCGTCGTCTACGACATCACAAGCAAGCCGCCGGGAACGATTGAATGGGAATGACGAGGGCCTTTCGGCGCGCGGTCCGGGCGGCGTTCGGCGCGCTTGGCCTGGCGTTCCTCTTCGGCGGCCCCGCGATAGCCGTCACGCGCGAAGGGGGCCTGTTTGTTCCGGTTTTCCTCGCGGTGATTGGCGTCGTCTCCCTGCTCATCGCCGCGCTCATGCTGCGCGGGGAGGAAAGCAGGCAGTGACAGTGCTGGGAAGTCTCGGCGTAGAGGTCTCGCCCCGGTGAGGGTCCTGGTCATAGGCAGCGGCGCCCGCGAGCACGCCATCATCTGGAAGCTCGCCCAGAGCCCGCGCCGACCGGAGCTGTTCGCGGCGCCCGGCAACGCGGGGTCCGCCCAGCTTGCGGTCAACCTGCCGCTGCGCGTGGACGACTTCGACGCCCTTGTCGCAGCAGTCCGCGAGCACGGCATCGACTTGACCGTCGTCGGCCCGGAAGCGCCCCTGGTTGCGGGTGTAGTCGACCGTTTCGAGGCGGAAGGGCTGCGCATCTTCGGCCCGACCCAGGCCGCCGCCCGCATCGAGGGCAGCAAGTCCTTTTCCAAGCAGACGATGCGCGCCGCGGGCGCTCCGACCGCCGCGTTCGAGGTGTTCGACGACCCCGCCGAAGCGCGCGCCTATGTCCAGTCCCACGGAGCGCCCATCGTCGTGAAAGCCGACGGCCTCGCCGCCGGGAAGGGTGTCGTCGTCGCCCAGACCGTCGAGGAGGCGCTGGCCGCCGTGGACGACGCGATGTTCGGGCGCGTGTTCGGCGCGGCGGGCGCGCGCGTCGTGTTGGAGGACTGTTTGGTAGGCCAGGAGGTGAGCGTCTTCTGCTTCACCGACGGCGTCAACGTCACCCCGCTGGTCGCCGCCTGCGACTATAAGCGCGTCTTCGACGGCGACCTCGGCCCGAACACCGGGGGCATAGGCGGCTACAGCCCGCCTCCATGGTGGAATGCGGAGCTCGAAGAGCGCATCAGGCTCACGTGCATTGAGCCCGTCATTCGCGAGCTTGCAGCCCAAGGCGCTCCCTTCTCCGGCGCCCTCTATGGCGGACTCATGCTCACCTCTGACGGCCCCTCCATCATCGAGTTCAACGCCCGCCTGGGCGACCCCGAGGCGCAGCTCATCCTCCTCCGCCTCGAAAACGACCTCCTCGACGTGATAGACGCTGTCCTGGACGGAGACCTCGACCGCCTGGAACTGCGCTGGTCGGACGAGCAGACCGTATGCGTCGTGCTGGCCTCCGGCGGCTACCCGGGCGACTACGAGATCGGCAAGCCGGTCCACGGCCTGGGCGCGGAGGACGAATCGCGAGTCGTTTTCCACGCCGGGACTGCCGAGCGGGACGGCGCGACCCTAACGAACGGAGGCCGAGTTCTCGCCGTAGTTGGTCGGGCCGCCACGATGGCCGAGGCCCGTTGCCGCGCCTACGAGGCCGCGTCCGCCATCGACTTCGAGGGCAAGCAGTTCCGCTCGGACATAGCGGCTTTCGCGGAGTAGTAAGGCGCGCTAGAGGTCGCCGTAAACCTCTGAGCGGTGCGCAACCCGCGTAATGACTACGTTGCCGCCTTCTATGCGGTAGCGCATCCGGTAGTCCCCTACCCTGATACGCCAATCTCCGCTTGCGGGGTCAGGCACATTGCGCAACCTCCCAACGGCGTCCCGCGACCCTGCCGGATTGGGCGGCGGATAAGGGTTTTGCTCCAACCTCGTCAGCGCGTCGTTCAACCGCTGGCGTGTGGAGGGGTTGGTGGACGGAGGATGGCGCGGAACTCGTCCGCCGCCTTCTTCGAGAACGAGACGTTATAGGCCAAGTTCCGCCTTGACCTCGGCCAGCGGTACGGTCTCGCCGTCGTCGTCATACTCCGCTAGCCCAAGGAAGACGTCCTCGACCTCCGTCCAGCAGCGGTCGGCGAGCTCGGCGAGCGTGGGTATCGCCTCGGGCGTGGAGCCGGCATGTCCCGCAAGGACCACCCCGATGGCGGTCAGGGCCATCCCCGCCCGCTCCACGTGGTCTGCCACCTGCTGAATGATTGCCGTGAAGGCGCGCTGTTCGTCTTCGCCTGTCCCATTCGTGATGCTTCGATGGAACCAATCCATGTACGCCGCCGAAGATTCGAGCACTCCATACAACTGCTCTTTGGCATCTTCGGAAATCAGTGTGGATTCACGAATGATATTGGCGAACGGGTCCACGAAGCGGGCTGCCGGTCCTGGCGCGTCAATGTTCGACTGCAAGTCCGCGCACTGCGTCGCCAATGCGCGGTAGTCCGGTCCAGCGTTGAGAATGAGCCGCTCCGCTGCCGCGAGCGAGCGAACTTGGGTGAGCGGCCTAAGTACCATCTCAATCTATTCCACGATGCGCTTGTGCTTATCGCGTACGTCCTCGGACAGATCGCTCGGAAGTGAATCGCCGAACGCGATGACCAGTTCGGGCGGGTACGCCAGGGTTGTCATCGTCTTCCCTCCAGAGGAGCGCCTTGGCCGGACATCCGCGTTGGTTGCGCCATTGTAGCAGGGCGTCCGACCGGACTCGTCTGGTAAAGTACCGGACTGAATATTCACTCACCCACTAGGAGCTTCCCGTGCCTCAAGTTGGCATCATCGTTGGCAGCGCAACCGACCAGCCCGTTATGGAAGACACCAAGAAGACGCTCGACGAGCTTGGCGTCGAGTCCGAGCTCATCATCGCATCCGCTCACCGCAATCCCAAGAAGGTTGAGGACTACGTGAAGACCGCGCCCTCCACCGGGGTTGAGGTGTTCATCGCGGCGGCGGGCGGCGCGGCGGCCCTGCCGGGCGTTGTCGCGTCCCACACCACCCTGCCCGTCATCGGGGTGCCCATCGCCTCCAGCGAGCTTGGCGGCGTGGACGCCCTCTACTCGATCGTCCAGATGCCCCCCGGCATCCCGGTGGCGACCGTCGCCGTCGGGGCGTGGGGAGCGCGGAACGCGGCGCTGCTCGCGGCGGAAATCCTAGGCGTGAAGTATGCTAAGATACGGGAGGCCGTCGAACAGTACCGGGAGCGGCTTCGCCAACGGTAAACGGCCTCTCAACGCCCCTCGGATGATCATCCTCTGCGACTTTGACGATACGGCTGCGGCCCAGAACGTTGGCCAGCTATTGCTGGAACGCTTCCAGCCGGACGCTGCGCTTTCGGGGGCCGTTCCCTGGCAGGATGTGCGCCAGCGCTACGTCGACAAGGAGATATCGCTGGCCGAGTACCAAGAAATCGCCTTCCGCCAGCTGACGATCTCCGTTGACGAGCAGCGGCGCTACGTGCGCGAGGCGGCCGGGCTGCGCCCCGGATTTGTCGAGCTTGCGCGGCACTGCGCCGGGCGCGGCGTCGGGGTCGCCATCATCAGCCATGGCCTCGACTACTACGTCGAAGCGATGCTCGGTGAGAATGGCGTCGATATCCCGTACCACGCAGTCACGACGAGCGAGGTCGACGGAGCTCCGGCTTTCAGCTACGAGTTCGCCGACGAGGGCTGCCAGTGGCGGCCCGGCAACTGCAAATGCCGTGTACTCGAGGAGTACCGCAAGTCCGACCTCGCCTCCTCTCCAGAGGGAGGGACCGGCGCCCACGTTGTCTACGCCGGCGACAGCTCCTCCGACGCCTGCCCCGCCCTCCGCGCCGACTTCGTATTCGCGCGGGGCTGGCTGACCGGCTTCTGCCAAGAGAACGACCTGCCCCACGCCGAGCTAACCGATTTCTACGCCGTGATCGAGTACGTCGAAGCCTACGGGCGTGAGTCCGCCTGATGTACTACCGGTACGAGCGCGAGCGCATGAAGGCCATCTGGTCGGAGGACAACGCCTTCGACCTCTGGCTGCGCGTCGAGATTGCGGCGTCCGTCGCCTGGGCCGAGCTGGGAGTCGTTCCGCAGGAGGACGCGGACAAGATTCGCGGGGCCGTGTTCGACCGGGTCCTCTATGACGAGTGGTTCGAGGAAACCAAGCACGACGTGGTCTCGTTCACTCGCTCGGTCACGCCGAGCCTCGGCCCCGAGGGCCGTTGGATCCATCACGGCCTGACCTCGAACGACGTCAAGGACACGGCGCTCAGTCTTCAGCTCGTTCAGGCCATCGACGAGATCGACGCAGGGGTCGAGCGTTGCATGGGCGTGTTGCAGGCGAGGGCCGAGGAACTCTCCGCCACGCCGTGCATGGGCCGCTCGCATGGAGTCCACGCGGAGCCCATGAGCTTCGGCCTCAAGCTGGCGCTGTGGTGGGATGAGATGCGCCGGCACCGCCGGCGGCTGGAGTTGGCGCGGGAGATGGTGGCGGTCGGGAAGATATCGGGACCGGTGGGCAGCTACGCAAGCATTCCCCCACAGATCGAGGAGTCGGTCTGCCGGCAGATTGGCCTCGCGCCTGCGCCCGTCTCGAACCAGATACTGCAGCGCGACCGGCACGCCCAGTTCGTCCAGACCCTCGCGCTGCTTGCGGCGTCGCTGGAGAAGTTTGCGACGGAGATTCGCGCGCTCCAACGGACCGAGGTGCGTGAGGTGGAGGAGCCGTTCGGCACGCCCGGGTTCGTGAGCACGGGGTCGTCGTCGATGCCTCACAAGCGCAACCCGGAGCTCTCGGAGCGCATCTGTGGGCTGGCCCGGCTCGTGCGGGGGCATACGGTGACGGCCTTGGACAACGTCGCGCTCTGGCACGAGCGGGACATATCCCACTCGTCGGCGGAGCGCATGATTCTGCCGGACTCCGCCCTCGCGGTGGACTACATACTCGACACGTTCACCAGAGTCGTCCAAGGGATGCGCGTCTTCCCCGACAACATGATGCGGAACCTGGAACTGACGAAAGGGATCGTGTTCTCCGAGCGCGTCCTGCTGGCCCTCGTCGAGAGCGGACTGGACCGGACGAGCGCCTACGAATTGGTGCAACGCCACTCCCTGGCCGCTTGGGACCGGGGGGAGGACTTCAGAGAAGCTATTCGGTCGGACCCCGACGTCACGGGGCGGCTCGGCGCTGAAGTAGTCGAAGGCCTCTTCGACTACGGGTATTACCTGCGTCACGTCGGCGCCACGTTTGGTCGTCTGGGCTTCACGGCCAAGGAGGGCGTCCATGCCGCCACTGCTTGAAACACCCCTGCCCGACATCCTCTACCGCGGCAAGGTCCGCGACACGTTCGACCTCGGCGATGGGATGCTGCTCATGGTCGCGACCGACCGCATATCGGCGTTCGACGTCGTGCTCCCGAACGGCATTCCGGATAAGGGCCACGTGCTCTCCCGGATGTCCAAGTTCTGGTTCGACCAGACCGGGCATATCGTCCCCAACCACTTCATCGCCCTGGCAGACGACAAAGACGCCCTCGGCGGTCTTGCGGACCATCCCAAGCTGAAGGGCCTCCCGGACAAGGTCGCACGGCAAGCGATGGTGGTGAAGCGCGCCGAGCGGGTCGACGCCGAGTGCGTCGTCCGCGCCTACCTCACCGGCTCCGCGCTGGTCGACTACAACGCAACCGGCACGATGTTCGGCGTGCCGATGGCCCCCGGACTGGTGGATGGCAGCAAGCTGCCCGAGCTCATGTTCACGCCGACCACCAAGGCCGAGGTCGGTCACGACGAGCCGGTGAGCATCGAGGAGCTGGGCGGGATGGTGGGCGCAGACCTCGCCCGCACGCTCCAGGAGCTATCGTTTGCCGTCTTCCAGCATGCTCACGACGTAGCGGCGGAGCGCGGCATCATTATCGCGGACACCAAGTTCGAGTTCGGCATCCGCGACGGCGAGGTCATCCTCATCGACGAGGTGCTCACGCCCGATTCGAGCCGCTTCTGGGACGCCTCCGGCTACAACCCCGGGAAGTCACAGCCCAACTACGACAAGCAGTTCGTCCGCGACTGGCTGCTGACTCAGAAAGACTGGGACCGCACGCCTCCCGCCCCCACCCTCCCCGACGAGATTGTCGAGAAGACGCAAGAGCGATATCTCGAAGCATATCGAAGACTGACCGGCCAATCGCTATCGTAGTCCGGTCGTGACACTGAGCAGGAGTTAGCGGATTGGCCAACGAGAAAGAGTCTCAACAACCCTCCTCGGCCGAGGTCGTTCTCGACGAGGGCAAGCCCGGAGCGCCGTCACGCGCCCCTTCCACGAGGATAGAGCCCCGTAAGCCGTCGAGGCGCACCGTCGCTCGCGAGCAGCGCAGGCGGCGCTCCGAGTCCAAGCGCAGCCGCAGGCGTCGCTTCTACATGATTGGCGGCAGCGCCATCGCCCTCGCCCTCATCGCAGGACTCGTGCTTCCCTCGGTCGGCGGGCTGGGCGTCCCCGCCGCGACGGACCGGCCTCCGGTCGAGGACCGTGGTCCGCTCACCGGAACGGAAATTGACATCCAACCCGGCAGTCTGATTGAACCGGGCACGGAGATCACCTACACGACCACGCCGCCCACCTCGGGGCCCCGCCTGGAGAGCGCGGCGGCGTGGGGCGTGCACGGGGAGCAGGTCCCAGACGAGATCATCGTCCGCAACCTGGAGCAGGGCGCGGTCGTCTTCAACCACGGCCTCGCCGAAGAATCTGCCCTCGCCGACCTGCAATCGTTCGTCGAGGGCCTGGAGGGCTACCCCGGCTGCTACATCGTCCAGCCCTACCCCGGCGTCCCCGATGGCAGCGTGACGCTCACGTCCTGGGGCTGGACCCACACCGCCGAATTGTCGGACAAGACGGCTATGGACGAGTTCGTCATTGACCACCGCAACCAGGCGCCGTTGTTCCTCGACAACAACTGCGGGCCCGGCGGCGACTCCAGTGCGCCGTCTTCGGAAACCGCCCAATGAGGTTCGCGGCGCGAGTCCAAGTAACGCTGAAGCCCACCGTCAACGACCCCCAGGGAAACGCGGTGCTCGGCAGCCTCAAGTCGCTGGGGTTCGAAGGCGTGCGGAACATCCGGGTCGGCAAGTTTCTCACCCTGGAGATCGACGCGCCCGACGATTCGTCCGCTCGCCGTCAGGTCGAGGAGATGTGCGCCAAGCTCTTAGCGAACCCCGTTATCGAAGCCTACGAGGCGGAGATAGGGGCGCTTCCTGCCGCGAGCTAGCTGCTAGCTAATCGTCCCCTTGGTGCTGGGCGTTTGCCCTGCGGCGCGGGGGTCGGTCTCGACGGCGTCACGCATCGCCTTGGCCAGCGCCTTGAACGACGCTTCCGCCTTGTGGTGGGCGTTGACGCCTTCCAGCACCCGCACGTGGAGCGTGACTCGCGCCTCGACGGCGAACGATTCCAGGAAGTGGCGCACTAGATCCCCCGGCAGGTCGGCGATGGTCGTCCCCGAGATGCCGAGGTCGATGACCGCGTGTCCGCGTCCGCTGATGTCCAGCGCGACCCTAGCCAGCGCCTCGTCGAGGGGGACGAGGGCGTGGCCCATCCGCCGGATGCCCGCCCCATCGCCGATGGCGGCGGAGAAGGCGCGGCCGAGGGCGATGCCGGTGTCCTCGACGGTGTGGTGCCAGCCGGTCAGCGCGCTGTCGCCGCTCGCCTTCACGTCGAGGTCGATCAGCCCGTGTCGACAGAGCTGATTGAGCAAGTGGTCGAGCATCCCGTTGCCGGTGGAGACCGACGATTGCCCTGTTCCATCGAGTCCGATTGTCACGGACACGTCGGTCTCGCCGGTTGTTCGGCTGTATGTCCCGGTGCGGGGTGGCATGGATGCGTCCTAGAGGACTGCGCGGAGAGCGTCGATGAGCCGGTCGGTCTGCTCCGGCGTGCCGACGCTGATGCGCAGGAAGTCGGCAAGTTTGCCGCGCGAGTAGTATCGCACCGACACTCCCAGGGCGGCGAGGCCTTCGTAGGCCGACTTTCCGCGCCCTTCCGGCAGCCGGCAGAGGATGAAGTTTGCTTCGGAGGGGAGCGGCTCCACGCCTGGCAGCTCGTCCAGCATGGCCGCCATGCGCTCCCGCTCATGCACGATGAGCTGGACACGCTCCAGCAATAGTTCTCTGTCCGCCAGCGAGGCCAGGAGCGCGGCCTCCGCCGCCTGCGAGACGTTGTATGGCGGCTTGCCGCGCATGAGCACGTCTGCCATCTCCGCGTCCATGATTCCGTAGCCGACGCGGAGCCCCGCGAGGCCCGCCCACTTGCTGAGCGTCCGCAGCACCACCAGGTTGGGGTGTTGCGCCACGAGCGGAGCCACGCTCCGGGCGTTGAACTCGACGTAGGCTTCATCGACGATCACGACGCATTGGGAAGCCAGCAGACGCTCCACGTCCTCGAGGGGCGTCGCATTGCCTGACGGGTTGTTCGGCGACGCCAGCACGACGATCTTGGCGTCCTGCGCGGCGTCGAGCACGCGGTCCACGTCCAGTCGAAACGCGTCGTCGCGTTCGACCTCCAGCGTCGACGCGCCGCAGATGCGCGCGGTCACGTCATACATTCCGAAGGTGGGCACGGAGTTGACCACTACGTCGCCGGGGGCCAGCACAGCGCGGAACACGAGGTCGATAATCTCGTCGCTTCCGTTGCCGACGACGATGTGCTCCGGGCCCAGGCCGACGTACTCGGAGATGGCCTTCCGCATCGCGACCTGCGCCGGGTCCGGGTAGATATGGACTCGGTGGATGTCCGCCAGCGCCTCGAAGACTTTGGGCGACGGCCCGTAGGGATTCTCGTTCGCGTTCAGCTTGGCGACGTCGCTCTCAAGCATGCCCGCGCGCTCGGCGAGCAGCTCCGGCGGGTCGGCGGCCTCGTAGGGGTCGAGGTCGCGCCAATGAGGCTGAACGAAATCGAATGCCCGCCGGTCCGTCATACGCTTCCCTCCAGCCGCAGCTCGGCCGCCTTGGCGTGGGCCGTCAGCCCCTCGGCCCGAGCGATGGCCGCCGCCGCCGGGCCAATCTCCTTGAGCACGCCTGCTGGCAGTCTAAGGACCGGGACGTGCTTGAGGAACGTGTGTACGCCGAGGCTCGAAGCGAACCGCGCCGTGCCGCCTGTCGGCATCACATGGCTTGGTCCCGCAACATAGTCGCCCATAACCTCGGGCGAGGTTTCGCCCACGAAAATGCCCCCCGCGTTCCGCACCTGCCCCACGTACCGTTCCGGCTCGTTGACCAGCAAGCAGAGATGCTCCGGCGCGAACGCGTTGGCCACCTGCACTGCCTGCTCGACGCTATCGACCACTACCGCGACGCCCTGACGCTCGACCGACGCCCGCGCGATGGCCTCGCGCTCCAAACGCCCAAGCTGACGCTCGATCTCGGACGAGACCGCGTCGGCGACAGCCTCGCTCGTCGCCACGAGCACGGGAGACGCAAGCTCGTCATGCTCCGCCTGGGCCAGCAGGTCGGCGGCCACGATAACCGGGTTTGCCGTATCGTCCGCGATGACCACCGTCTCGGTCGGGCCGTAGAGGCCGTCGATGTCAACGTGGCCGTAGACCATCCGTTTGGCGATGGACACGAATATATTCCCGGGCCCGCATATCTTATCCACTCGCGGCACGCTCTCCGTCCCAAAGGCCATCGCCGCGATCGCCTGCGCCCCCCCGATGCCGAAGAGGCGGTCGACTCCCGCAATATGCGCTGCCGCAAGGGTGGCCGCGCTGGGGTCGGGCGTGCAGAGCACGACCTCCGCGACGCCCGCCGTCTTGGCCGGGATGGCCGACATCAGCACCGCCGACGGGTACGCCGCCGTACCGCCCGGCGCGTACAGCCCCACGCGCTGGATGGCCACGCTCCGCAGGCCGTACCCGGCTTCCGCATCCGACCAGTCCGTCGGCATCGCGGCTTCGTGGTACGCGCGGATGCGTTCGGCGGCGGTCTCCAGCGCTCCGCGCAGCTCATCGCCGATTTCGCTCGCCGCCGCGGTCCATGCCGACCGAGGTATCTCGATGGCGTCGAGCTCGGCCCCGTCGATGCGTCTCGCGTAGTCGCGGACGGCTGAGTCGCCGCGTGAGCGCACGTCGTCGACGATCTGCCCAACGGCCTGCGTCGCGGTGAGCGGCTTGCCGAATATCGCTGCGGTGCGCTCGGCGGCGGCCGGCGGCAGCTGGGGATCCTCGTAGCCTGGCGCGCGGGTCAGCTCAGCGAGGGCCTCCTCGATTCCTCTGACGATGCGCATCAGGCGAGACCGAGCTCGCTCAGCAGCCACGCGTAGGCCCTGCTGGCCTGACCGAACACGTAGTCCGAGTCCGACACGGTCACGGACGCTCCGCCGATGGACCGTAGGTGTTCGACCACCGGCGTCAGTGCGCTCTTGGCGATGAAAATGGTCACGGAGTAAAGGCGGCGGCCATCCGGAGAGTAGACGCGGGCGACGGTCGGCCCGTGCAGCCCCGCGGCTTCCGCGCGCTGCATGACCTGCGCCGCGACGGCCTCCTCGCTCTCGCTCTCGATGTTCGCGGTCACACGCGAGTAGCCTGCCGCCTGCCGGCTGGCCTCGATGCGCTCGATGATGTCGCACGCCGCTTCGAGCCGCTCGGGGTGCTGGACGAGCAACCGCCGGTTCACCACCAGCGCACCCTCGGATTCGAGGACCGTGCCGTCGGCTATTTGTTTCAGATGATTCTCGCGCAGCGTCTGCCCGCTCGCAGTCAGGTCCACGATGAGGTCGGCGTACCCAATGGATGGCGCCGGCTCCACGGTCCCCGACAGCAGCGCCAGGGCGAAGTAGTTCACGTCGTGGCGATGGAGGAAGGCTCGGGTGAGCGTGGGGTATTTGGTGGCGACCCTCAGCTCCCGCCCGCTCTCCTGGAACTCGACGGCCAGGTCCGCCAGGTCCGCCATCGAATCGACGTCCACCCAGGCGTCGGGTACCGCAACGACGAGGGCGCAGCGTCCGAAGCCGAGATCGTCCATGACGAGGAGGCTGTCCCCGCCGTCGACACGCCCCTCAGCGAACCGGTCGTAGCCGACCAGCCCCATATCGGCGTCCCCCGCCTCGACGCGGGCTGATATGTCGGCGGTGCGCTGGAAGACAATCTCCACGCCCTTTACGTTGGGGATGGAGCCGGTGTAGCCGCGGGAGCTCGGCCTACGCACGCTCATGCCGCTGTCGCGCAGGAAATCGAGCGTCTGGTCGTGCATGACGCCGTCGCTCGGTATGACGAGCCGCAGCCCCTCTCTCCCAACCTCCGCCGGGGGAAGCTTAGGAAAGGGGCCGTTAGATGAATTGCTCTGCGACACGGCCGTCCTGCCCTACTCGCATGATTGTTTGGATGCCCCGTTGCTGCGCGTACTTGGCGGCCTCGGCGTCGCTCTTGCTTTCCAGGTCGAGCTCCGCCGGGATGCCCTGAGCCCGAAGCCGCTCCGCCGTGGCCACGGCCTCCTCGAACGCCGTCTCCTGCGCGGTCACGAGCACTCGCGTTTGCCCGCCGTCTTCATCGGCGGCAAAGTCGGCCGGCAGCAGCTGCGAGATCCTATCGAGGGCGAACGCAAAACCCATCGCGGGAGTCTGCTTCCTGCCCCCCAGCGCGCCGACGAGGCCGTCGTAACGTCCGCCCCCGCCCAGCGACGGCAGCCCCTTGATGCGTGAGTGCTCAACGTCGAAGACCGCCCCCGTGTAGTAGGCGATGCCCCTCGCCGCCGCGAGGTCGAGAATCACCGGCACGCCGTGCAGGTCGTACCGCGACAGCGCGGCCAGCACGTCGTCGACCGGCTGCAGGACGCTCGTGGGAACCGAGAACTTGGCGGCGAGCTTCGACAGCTTGCTTCGCGTGGTCTTCGGCGGTCCCGCTATCCCGGCGAGCTCCACGCTCAGCGACAGCGCCCGATCGAAAACGTCGGGCGCCCCCACGTCGCGCAGCTTCTTCAGATAGCGCCGGAGGATGTCCTCGGGCGTTCGCTGGCCGGTCCCTCCATTCATGCCGTCCCCGATAAACCCGTGGACCATCGCGGACGCGTCCTCGGCCGGCATCTCGCGGGCGATCCTGGCGAGGCGCTTCGTGCTCTCGGGACTGAGCAGGCCGAGGCGCACGGCCTTCCCGTGCACGTCGCTCGCCGATTCCTCGCCGGAGCGCAGCTTCGCGAGACTGCCCATCATGAAAACGCGCGCTCGCTCCGAGAGGCCCAGCGAGTCCAGCATTGAGGCCACGACGCCCATGTGCCCGATGCGGAGCTTGTGCCCGGTAACGCCCAGCGCGGTCAGCCCTTGAGCGGCAAGCGCCAGCACCTCGGCGTCCGCAGCCGCGCCGCCGGAGCCCAACAGCTCGGCTCCTAACTGCTCGAATTCGCCGTCCCCGCTTCCGGACTCGTACCGGAACACCGGGCCCGAGTACACCCACCGCTGGGGAAGCGGCCCCTTCAACGAGCCGTTGACGAAGGCCTGCACCACGGACGACGTGAACTCTGGGCGGAGGCTCACCCGTCGCCCGCTCGGGTCGGTGAATGAGTACATGCGCGCCGCTAGCTCTCCGCCCGACTTCTTGAGGTAGAGGTCAGTCGATTCGAGCATGGGCGTCGCAACGGGCGAGTAGCCCCGCCGCTCCAGGAAGCGTTCGAGGCGTGTCCTGATGCTCACGATGCGCCGCTGCCGTGCGGGAGAGTGATCTTGTGAGAGCTTCATCGCATAACGCCTAAGCAGGCCGCGTCGCGGCCTGCCGTCAGTCATTGTACCGAAGGCGGGAATGCAACGCCTATACCCCTCTCTCAGCGGGAGGGGTTGGGGTGAAGGAGAACGCCTGTCCGCCGCCTACGTTTTCCTCACGTTAGTCAACTACTCCGCGAGAGTAACGTCTCCCTCCGAGAGCGCCCGCCGCGCTCCCGACGCCAGCCTAACGATGAGCCGCCCCGTCTCGTCGACGCCCTCGGCCATTCCCGTGACCGCGCCGTCCCGTTCGTGCACCGTCACCCGCCGCCCGAGAGTCGAGAGCCGGGCCGCCCAGTCCGCCAGCGTCGACGAGCCGTCTTCCACGCATTGCCGGTAGCGCTCGCGGAGCTTTGCGAGGAAGGCGGCCTCGACCTCTTGGATATCTAGGCGCAGGCCCGACTGCTCCGCCAGGCTCGTCGCCGCGTCTCTCAGCTCGGGCCGCACGGCGAGGTCTAGGTTGACGTTCAAGCCGACGCCGAGCACTGCCGACACGCCGCCCTCGGTGCCGGCGCGAACCTCGATCAGGATGCCGCAGAGCTTCCGGCCGCCGGCCAGCACGTCGTTCGGCCACTTCAGTTCGCAGGCAATCCCGGCGGCCTCCTCAGCCGCGTCAGACGCCGCGAGAGCGGCCATGGCGCTCAGCAACGGCGCAGCCTGCGCGCCGGGATGGAGCAGGACCGATATGAGCAACGATTCATCCTCGCCGGACACCCACTGCCGGGCGAAACGTCCACGGCCCGCCGCCTGCGCCTTGGCGACGACCGCCGCGCCGTGGGGCGCGCCCTGGGCCGCCAACTCCCAAGCAACGTCCATGGTCGAGCCGACCCTATCGAGCCGCGTCACCCACCGTCCGATGTCGTCGGCGTTGCCTGGCGGAGTTTCCATCGTCTGATTCTAGCGGGTCGCGTTGTGACGCCCCCTCCTCCTCTGTAGTCCTGTTCAACTAGCCGACGTGGCGCATCGCCATTGAGCCAACTCTTGCCCTGCCAGGCCTTGGTCCATCGACGATCCTAGACCCCTTACTCTCTCCACCGTTCCCAACCTGCTACCATCCCCGCGATGTCCTCCCCCGCGCCCCGCGCGCGTTTCATTGACCTCCTCAACCCGAGGACGCTCCCCGTCTTCCTCATGTTCTTCTTCTGGGGATTCGGGACGGGCGGCCTATGGCTCGTGCGACCGCTCTTCGCCTATTCGGTCAGCGACTCCTTCATGCTCGTCGCGCTTGTTTCGGCGGTCAGCGCGGCGCCGAGGACGTTCGTCGGCGCCGCCACCGGCTACCTGACCGACCGCTTTGGCCGGAAGCCGTTCATCATCCTGGGCGCGGCCCTTCACATCACGTCGCTGACCGGCCAGTTCTTCTCCGAGTCCTACTGGCCGTTCTTCCTGCTGGAGATTCTGGGCGGCACGGGCATCGCGGTCTGGATGGTCTCGTCGAACGCGCTGATGGCCGACGAGACGGAGATCGCCTCCCGCGGCCGGGCCATCGCTCTCAGGCAGACTTCGTCCCGCATCGGCTTGCTGATAGGTCCGGGGGCGGCCGGCTTGGTCGCGGCGATGGTGTCTCTCCAGGCGGTCTTCCTCTTCATCGCGGCCATGAAGGCAGCCGTGATCATCGTTACCGTCATCTGGATACGCGAGTCCCACTCACGCACGGTTCGCGCTAAGCCTGCGACTGAGCGCAGAGGACGCCGCATAGACCTCTCCATGTTCAGGTCGCGGGCCTTCCTCGCCCTGGCGATCGGCACGTTCTCGGTCAGCCTGGTCGTCGGCGGCACGGGGGTGTTCAGGACCTTCTTCCCAGTGCAGGGCACCATTGCCGCCGGTCTCGATGAGCTGCAGGTCGGCAACCTCATTGCCGTCTCTGGCATCCTCGCCCTCGTCGTGGCCATCCCCGCCGGCATCGCCAACGACCGCTACGGACGAAAGCGCATCCTCATGGCCGGTCTGGTCGTCATGGCCGCGGCCGTCTGGATGATGTCTGGTATGACGACCTTCAACGCCGCCGTCGTATCGGTTCTCGTCTTCGGCCTTGCCGAGGCGTTGGGCACGGGCACGATCCAGGTGTACGCGATGGACTTGGCCCCGGACGACAAGCGCGGGGCCTTCCTCGGCGTGTGGTCCCTCTTTCAGAGCGCGGGCCAGATTCTCGGGCCGCTGTCCATCGGCTTGCTCGCGGACGCATTCAGCTTCCGCGCCGCTTTCCTCACAGTAGTGGGCTTGCTCGCCGTGGGCGCCGTCATGGTCTTCATCTTCGGTGCCGAGACCCATCGCGGCGGCAGGCAGGCACCCGCGAGCCGGACGCTATAATGGAGGCGCCCATCCGTCGTTGCCGCGCAGGCGGGAATCCATTCCTGCCCTTGCGCAGCCGGAGCGGCGTTCGAGGTTGGAGGTTGCCGATGTGCAGAAGCATCAAGGTCTTGCGCTACGAGGACCATCGCGCCGCGAGCGATGAAATCGAGGCCGCCGCGCTCCAGTTCGTGCGGAAGATCAGCGGCTATCGCAAGCCCTCGCAACGCAATGCCGAGGCCTTCAACGCCGCCGTCGACGAGATTACCGCGACCGCGGAGCGGCTCCTCGCCGGGCTGGAGACGAGGCGCGCGCACGCCTGATTTCACGAGCGGGAGTAGCTCAGTGGTAGAGCTCTTGCCTTCCAAGCAAGACGTCGCCGGTTCGAATCCGGTCTCCCGCTCCAAATCTGGCAGGGATGCATTGCTTCTTTTATTCAACGTCCTGACGCAGACTCACAGCGCAGCCGTAGTCCGAGCGCGTGTATGACCTTGAGAACGGTGGCGAATGACGGGTTGCCTTCCTCCGAGAGTGCTTTGTAGAGGTTCCCCCGATTGAGCCCGGCATCACGAGCCAGCTCGCTCACGTTCTGCGAGCGGGCAATAGCGCTCAGTCCCGCACGAATAACGCTACCGTCTCCTGGATCCTCTTCCATGCACGCTTCGAGGAACGGTCCTGCGTCTTCAATGTATTCGGCGGCATCGAACTCCGTTAGCTTCTCAGGCATCACTCCCCTCCAGTCCGGCGGCTATGCGTTTGGCCCGCTCTATGTCACGGCGCTGACTGCTCTTATCACCGCCGCAAAGCAGCACGATGACCTCTACCTCCCGCCTTATGAAGTAGAGTCGATACCCAGGCCCGTAGTCGATGCGCATCTCGGATACGCCACCGCCGACCGGCCTGGCGTCACCGAGGCGCCCCTGCTCAATCCTCAATACCCGGGCAACGATGCGGTCTACTGCACGGCTGTCTCGAAGTCCGCGCAGCCATCGCGCAAAGGCCTCCGTCTGAAGCACCCTGACCATGGAAATTATTGTACGCTATGGCGTTCATAGAGTCCCCCAGTCAGGCTTCCGCTATCATTCACGGCCCAGGGTAAGGCCCGACTACCGCTGAACCCGGCTGAGGAGCGCCCATGGCGGATGGCAAGTTCTACGACGTTATCGTGATCGGCGGAGGCTCCGCCGGGTGCGCCGCTGCAGCCAGGCTGACGGAAGACCCGGGGAGGCGAGTCTTGCTCTTGGAAGCTGGCCCCGACCCCCTGCCCATCCCCGACATCATCGCGGACGGGACGAGGGGCAATCGAGCAATCCTCGAATCGCCGTACGTCGTCATGTATCCCACCGAGCGCAGGACCGACGGCAGCGTCTACTACCCGTTGAGCGGACGCGTGATGGGCGGCGGCTCGTCCGTGAACATGATGGCCGTCGTCCATCCGACCCAGTACGACCTGGACGGTTGGGCCCAGCGAGGCAACCCCGGCTGGTCTTACGAGGACTGCCTACCCATCCTCAAGCGCATCGAGTCGGACCAGGACTTCGGCGATCGGCCCCAGCACGGCTCCGACGGCCCGCTCAACGTGGAGAGGCCCACGAGTCCAGCCGCCGTGGAGGGCGGCCTCGTCAAGGCGGTCATCGACCGCGCTGTGAGCCTCGGCCTGCCCCTGGGCGATGACTGGAACGTCCCGAACCCGGCGGGCGTCCTGCCCCGCGCCTCGAACGTGAAGGACGGCCGGCGCCAGTCGGCGAGCGTCGCCTATCTCGACCCTTCGCGGGGGCGTCCCCACCTCGCCATCGCCGCGGACGCTCACGTCCATACGCTCGCCATCGAGGGCGGACGGGTCCGGGAGGTCGTCTACGAGCGCAATGGCGTGATGAACACTGTGGCGGCTGACCTCGTGGTGCTCAGCGCGGGCGTGTACCACAGTCCGCAGATACTCATGCTGTCAGGCGTCGGACCGCCGGAGCATCTCCGTGAGCTCGGCGTTCCGGTCGTCCATGCGCTGCCCGGCGTGGGCGAGAACTACCAGGACCACGCATCGGTCACCCTAACCTTCCGCGGCGCCGAGGGGTTCGATCCCGATTGGATTGTCCCCGGCTTCCGCCTCACGTATAAGAGCGACCCTGCCCTGCCGAACGCCGACTTCCACATCCACCTGCGCCCGCCCGTGAATGTGGAAGGCCTGCGTCCCATGATTCCACTCACAGCGAATCTGATACAGCACAGGTCGAGGGGCCGCGTCTACCTCGCCAACCGGGACCCGCGCGAGCTTCCTCTCATAGACGACGGCTTGTTGCAGCACCTCGACGACGTCGCCGCGGTGCTCAGGGCGATGCGTTTCATCCACGACCTCGTTGACCACGAGTCGTTGCGCGACTACTTCGGCCCGCTCCTGCAGCCCGCCGAGGACGACGATTGGGAGACTTTCGCCCTCACGACCTACGACTGCTATCACCACGGCGTCGGCTCGTGCATGATGGGCCCCGCCTCCGACGATATGGCGGTCGTAGACAGCAGGCTCCGCGTCCACGGCCTCTCGAACCTCTACGTCGCGGACGCCTCGATCATGCCCATCGTCCCTCACGCGAACACGAATATGACCTCGATCATGATTGGCGAGCGAGTCGCAGACTTCATCAAGGGCGACAGCTAGCTGCGGCGCCATGACGCGCGTATATGTGGATATGGTGGCCGACCTCTTCCACTACGGGCATGCCGCCTTCTTGGAAAGGGCCCGCGCGGTGGGCGACCGCCTTATCGTCGGCGTGCACTCGGACGAGACCGTCGCCGGCTATAAGCGCACGCCCATCATGACCATGGAGGAGCGTATCGCTTGTGTCCGGGCCTGCCGGTTCGTCGACGAAGTCCTCCCTGATGCGCCCCTCGTGGTGACCCGTTCATGGCTCGAGGAGCACCGCATAGACTTGGTCGTCCACGGAGACGACTTCGACCCCGCGACGCTGGACCACCTCTACGGAGTCCCCATCAGGATGGGCATCTTCAGAACGGTCGCCTACACGCCTGGCGTGTCCACGACCGATATCATCACCCGCATCACTCGCTCCCTATCCCCGCCCGGGGAAAGTTAGGAAGAGGGGCAATGCAGGACCAACCAACGCGGGCCGCGACGGCCTATCGGGGCATCGCCCAAGCTCGCCACTATCCCCTGATCGTCACCGCGCTGGCCGTGCTGAGCCATGGGGGCTTCTCGCTGTCCGGGCAGGGCTTCACCCCCTTCTACCCATTCATTCAAGACGATTTCGACCTCAGCCGTACTCAGGTCGGCATCGTCACGGGCACGATCTTCGCCGCCGCGACCCTCACCAGCTCCGGGTTCGGATGGCTGATCGACCGTTTCGGCGTGCGCCGCATGGCCGGCGGCATGATGGTGTTGAGCGGCATCGTTGTCGCCACCCTGTACTTCGCGAATAGCTTTCTCTTGGTCCTCGTCATCGCCGCTGCGATGGGCTCGCTCAGGCCGGTCGGACATCCCGCCGGCACGAAGGCCATCATCGACTGGGTTGGCCCCTTGCGCCGGGGAACGGCCATGAGCGTGAAGCAGGCGGGAAACCCCATCCTTGCCGCGCTGGCCGCAGCCGTCGTGCCTCCGCTGGCCGTGGCCTTTGGCTGGCGGACCGCAGCCGTTGCGTTGGGAGCGTTCATCGCCGCCGGTGGACTGCTCATCCTGGCGCTCTACCGGGACAAGGACACCGCCGCCGAGCGGAAGGACTCCGGTGTGTCCTTCTTCTCCGGCATGGGAACGGTGATGCGCAACCGGAACATCTCGTTCTCCATAGCGTTCGGCTTCCCCCTCGTCGGCGTCCAGGTCGCGAGCCTCACCTACTTCATCCTCTTCCTGAACGATGAGCTGGGCGTGCCGGTGATCGTGGCTGGCGGCATGCTCGCCATCCTCCAGGTGAGCAGCATCGTCATGCGCATCGGCTGGGGCGTGCTCAGCGACACTCTCGGCAAGGGACGGCGCAAGCCCGTCCTGCTCATCGCAGGCCTCGCCACGGCAGCAGTGCTATCGACGGTCGCGCTGTTACCGGAGGGAGCCCCGACGTGGTCGCTGGTGCTCGTGGCGATAGGCCTCGGCGCGACGGCGACATCTTGGGTGAGCATCCATTCCGTGCTCCTCGCCGAGCTCGCGCCGCCGGGCCAGGTCGGCACGGCCATCGGGTACGCGTCGACCGTTCAGCGCTCGGCGATAGTCGTCACGCCGCCGATATTCGGCATCCTCGCCGACGCCGCCGGCTACCAGGCCGCCTGGTTCGCGATGGTCGGCGCGATACTCGTGGCCTTGATATTCCTGGGCGGCGTGCGGGAGACACCCCGCTCGGCCTAAAGCTCGATAGCCCGCAGGTCGAGCCGCCCGTCCTCGTATGGAGGACACCAGAAATAGCTCGTCGCGATCGGCTCGGTGAAGTGGAACAGGGCGTCCGCCACCCCGTCTTCGGCGCCGGACATCCGCCGCAAGAGCGCCTCGAACGCGTCGAACGAGCGCCCGAAGGCCACGAAGATCAGCCCTTCCTGGTCCTCGTCGCTCCACGGCATCGACCGCCGCAGCAGGAAAGCGGACGGGTCGAAGTCCCCTTGGGCCGTCCGTTTGACGTGCGCGGACTCGCGCGCATCCTCCCTCTTCTCGTCCGCCGCCTTCGTACGTCCGATGAAGTCGTCCTGCTCCCTCGGCGAGTACGAACCGAGCCTCGGCAGGTCGTGGACCCACCTCTGCACAGCGGCGAAGCTGGAGCCGTCGAGCCCGACGCCCTGGCCCGACACGAACGCCGATTCCACTGCCGCATCGCCCTTTGGATTCTCGGTCCCGAGCTTGAAGCCGGAGAGGTCGCGCCCCGTGTCGTAGGTGAAAGCCTCCGCCACGCTGGTCATCTCGAATGCTTCCTCGACTGCATCGGCCAGGGTGTGCGTGCGGTGCACGAGTTCTCCGCGGTCGCTGCCGCGCAGCCACAGCCATAGAGCGGCGGGATTGGCCGGGATTGACGCTCCCGCCCCGCTGATTGCCGTCGGCTCGCGCAGACCCGCGATACTCTTACCCAGCCTCGCCAGCGTGGCCGGCCCGAACCCGACGACCGTATCCTCGTCCGTCGTGGCCGCAAGCTCCCTGACCGACTCCAGCGGGTCCTCGTCGGGGATCAGATGGAACGTCAGGTAGCGGGCGACGGGAGGCGGCTCCTTCAAGATTCCGGATTGAAACGTCATGCCGTTGCTCCGTTGTTCAGTCGGTTCTGTTGCATTAGTCAGGGATAGGGTAGAGCGAATCAAGGGTGTTCAGTCCCTTCAACGCGACGACAAGGCGCTGGCGTTGGTAGGGCGTACATCTCATTATTCCAGCAATCAGCTCATCGACGAACCGATTGGAGCCGCTAGCCAACTGTTCCTGGGCCCGCTGGTTCACACCATAACGGCCAGGTTCAACATATCCGAGCTTCCGCGCAAACCTTGGCGCATCAGGGCGCTTCAATAGGCCGAGCAGGTCGTCCTGGGTGTGGACTTCAATCTCAACGACATCAACGCCGCGCTTGATGATTGTGTCGAGCTTCTTTCGCTTTTCCGGGGTTGGGGGGAGGTGTCGATTACCTCGATGATGCGCCGTGGAATGCCATCCGCTCCGGACAGGATCAGGTCGGGAACAATCCCCCCGACAGAATCCCACTCGGTAGGAATCTTCACCTGTGCCACGTCGGCGGCTAGGTCGCCGGAAAACTCTTCCTGCCTCGGGTGAAGCCTGGCGTAAACGGGGGAGGAACCAACTCCCCTTTCGCGGGGGCCGGACGCATACGCGCCATACAATGCCCGCTCTAGTATCGCGACTGCCTTCTCGTGAACATACCCTGCGTTGGTCATTTCATCTCCTCAGTCAGCTTACCCCTGAAACGCAACAGGGCCGTTCAGTCTCGGAAGGACCTCCTCCTTGAGGAGCCGCATCGACTCTCGCCAAGGACCTTCCGGTTTCCACTCGTGCGCCATCGCCAACAGCATCCCGAATCCGCCAACCTCTTCCGACAGCCCTCGAAGCTGGGCGACCACGTCGTCGGGGCTGCCGACGACCCAGACGTTGTCGAGCATGTACTCGGACGTCACGTCGGAGTCCGGCATGTCGGGGTCCTCTTTGAGGATGCCCATCCCTCTGCCCTTTGGGATGAGCAACCGGAAGTATTGCTCGAAGTCCCTGGCGAACACGCCTTTGAGCGCCTCGCGCCGGGCCTCCTTGGTCGTCTCCGCCACGAAGATCTCGCGGGCGATGCGCCAGTCCGCTCTATCGGCGGTCCGCCCCGAGCGCGCGGCGCCCTCCTCCACCGAAGTCCAGTGCGTCTTCAACACCCGCTTGGGCGCGAAGTTGATGCTCATCGGAATCCAGCCCCGCTCGCCGGCGAGCTCCAGCGTGTCGGAGTTCACCGAGATGCCCGCCATCGCTATGGGCGGGTGCGGCTTCTGGTACGGCTTCACGTGTACCCGCAAGCCGATCTCATCGTCCGGCTCGGGGACGTTGAACTCCCAGCGCCTGTGGCTGTACTCCCCAGGCGTCGGGTCTTCCCAGAGCTTGAGCACGAGGTCGATGGATTCCCGCGTTAGCCCGCGCTGTTCGCCCGTGGCGGGATCGACGCCCGCCACCCGGAAGTCGCCTATGAACCCTCCCGAGCCGACGCCCCACATGAACCGCCCCTGCGCCATGTGGTCCAGTTGAGCGATGCGATGGGCCAGATGGAAAGGCGAGTGGTTGGGGATGCACGTCACCCCCGTGCCCAGCTTGATCTGCTCCGTCACGCTCAGCGCCTGGGCGATGAAGAGGTCCGGCGCTGGAATGTTCTCCCACCCCGCCGTGAAATGCTCGCCTATCCACGCCTCCTCGTAGCCGAGACGGTCGAGCGCGACAATCTGCTGGAGGTCGTCGCGGAGCGTTGTGGTCAGGTCCGACCCCGGCGGGTGCAGGGGCATCATGAAATAGCCTAGGCGCATGTGGTTCTCCGGTGGGATGGTTTGTGCTCGAAGTAGCAGCGCGCTCTATCTTAGTGCACTGCCCCCGCATCCTGGATTCCCGCCTGCGCGGGAATGGGGGAACGGGCGGCGCATGATGCGAAATGACACGGTGGGCCGGAATCGGCTTCGGTCCGGCGCATCGCGCGACCCCAATGGCTTGTTTGTCCGAAGATGGCCCATCGATCTCACTCGTAACGTTCCCCGCCTACGAGTGCGTGGGGGCTGGCTCTCGCAAAAAAGGTCTCATTTGGTCTCATTTGGTCGCATTTACTCCTGGCGGGACCACCCCTAGCCCCTCCTTGGTAAGGGGAGTGGAGAGCGCGGGGCGGTTGGGGCATGGGAGGCAGGATAGGTAGGGGAGGTCGTTTGCGCAACGGGCAAGTGTCACTATGGAGACGAGGGGCGCCTGGGCCGTCCGCCAGAGTAGGATGCGGGCCGCATATCAGATGGAACATGGCCCCTAGGCTGATGGGTCTTGGAGCGGATGCGCCATGAAACGCTTTATCGTAGCCGGATTGCTGCTCGCAGCCGCTCTCGTCGGCGTGGCGTTCGCCGTTGTACTCGTACGAGGGAACAACAACGGGCCTCCTGGAGAGCGAGTGGCCCGGGCGGTCGACGACTCCGAGACCTACCTCGAATCAGAGGTGTCATCGCACCGCACCCGGATCATCTTCTCAGAAACCCGGTACGACCTCAGAGACCGGCGAGACCTGAGACGCACGGACGTGGAAGTAGAAATCCGATCGGATTTTACGGCTGAACTGCAGCTCCCAGACCGCAGGCGAATCTCATGGGGCACTTCCAAGGTGTGTGCGGACGAGCCCGACAAGGTCTACCCGGACGGTCCGTGCCCATCAGTCAACATTTCGATTGGCCTGCAGGCCTACGGGCAACGGTGTGACGGAACATGGGTGCAACTTGACGACCGGCCTGAAGCAGTAGTATTTGGCGTGGACGAGACCGATGAATTCGCCGGCCTTCGAGTCCTCAGCAACGTTACGGAACAAGACTCGGAGGTGTTGCGGGGCGTTGAGGTGGACGTGTACGCCGGAACGTACACCGACGATGGCCAAGAGCGCGATGTGATCGTGAAGATCGGACGCGAACATGGGTTGGTCCGATACGTCCGCGTGACGTCGCCGGGTTACTCGTATGAATTCGAGCGCTGGGACTTCAACGATGTTGTTATCGAGGCTCCCCCGCTGAGTTGAGGGAGCTAGCCGACAGGCGCGGTGGGGATGCCCCGCTCGTCTATTTCGTCGGTTGTGGTGTGGACATTAGCCCTCCCGTCCGCGGGAGAGCGTAGGATGGGGAAGAACGCTGCGCTGTCATTCCTATCGTTCTCTCGTAGGACGGGAATCAAGGGGAGGCAGGGAATGCCGTCATGCCCTCCGGACCGGTCTATCTCGAGTTCACCAGCCACGCCACTCGCGTCATGGATGAGCGAACGATTCCCGTGGAGTGGGTCGAGCAGGCCGTGGCTGAACCGATGATGCGTACGCTCGATCCGAACGATCCTGAATTGGACCGGTTCTTTCACCGTATCCCCGAACGAGACGATAGGGTATTGCGCGTAGTCGTGAACACGAACGTTGTCCCTTGGCGGGTGGTCAGCGTATTCTTTGACCGTGGAATGAGGGGAAAACTATGAAACTGAACGTTGACAAGGAAGCTGACGCCCTCTACCTGCGTCTCGACGACTCCCCCATCGTTGACTCCGAGGAGGTCTCGCCGGGGGTTGTGCTCGACTACAGCGAGTCGAACGAGGTGGTGGGCATCGAAATGCTCTACCTATCGAGACGCTCCTCCAAGCTGGACCTTTCCGCCGTAGAGTTCGAAACGGCCTGAAGCCTGCATTTCCGCCTCTTCTGCAAGCCACGTTCCCAAGCCCCCCAACCCGTCTCCACGCCCTTCCGCCATTCCCGCGAAAGCGGGGACCCTGGACGCTCCCCAAGCCCCTCCCGTCTGCGGGAGGGGGTGCGCGTAAAGCGCGGGGGAGGAGAAGCGTCGGCGCGCACGGTGAAGGACGTTGCCGATGTTCCTCGCCGCTGCTACTATCGCTCCACTCGGTGAGTATGCGCCCCGCTCGGTGAGTACAAGGAGAATGCCATGTTGAGTGTTACCGACAATGAGCTGCTGACCCGAGTCGAGAAGGACGCCCCGATGGGCGAGTTGATGCGCCGTTACTGGCATCCTATCGCCGCCGTCGGCGAGCTGGTCGCCCGCCCCGCAATGCCGGTCCGCCTTCTCGGCGAGGACCTCGTCCTTTACCGCGACAAGTCCGGCACACTCGGACTCATCGAACGCTTCTGCCCCCACCGACGCGTCGACCTCTCCTACGGCATCCCCGAGGAGCACGGCCTGCGCTGCATGTACCACGGCTGGATGATGGACGAGACCGGCCAATGCATCGAGCAGCCCTTCGAGGAGACCGTTCACCCCGACGGACGCTTCAAGGAGAAGGTCAAGATCGCGGGCTACCCCGTCCAGGAGATGGCCGGCCTCGTGTTCGCATACATGGGCCCGGCGCCCGCGCCGCTGCTCCCGCACTGGGAGCCATTGATGGCCGAGAACGTGGCCCGCGACATCGCGATTTCAGAGCTCCCCTGCAACTGGCTGCAATGCCAGGAGAACTCGCTGGATCCGGTGCACACGGAGTGGCTCCACTCCTACATGACCAACTACGTTCAGAAGCTCGCCGGCGTGCCAGAGGACGACCTGCGGCCCGCCTCCCCTCCCCATGAGAAGATACGGTTCGACGTGTTCAAGCACGGCATCATCAAGCGCCGCGTCCTGCAGGGCCTCGGGGAGGACCACGACCTGTGGAAAGTCGGACACCCGATCCTCTTCCCGAACATTCTCCAGGTGGGCTCCCCTGAGAGGATCACGATGCAGTTCCGTGTTCCCGTGGACAACGAGCACACCCGCCACATCTCGATTTACACGTTCCGGGCTGCTCCCGGCGTCGAAGTGCCCGAGCAGGACCCCGTCCCTCACTACTACGTCCCGCTGACGGATGCGGAAGGGCGCTTCATCGTCGACATCACATTCAACCAGGACTACATGGCTTGGGTCACTCAAGGGCCCATTGCCAAGCGTCACATGGAGAAGCTTGGCGAGTCGGACCGCGGCATCATCCTCTACCGCGCCTTGCTCAAAGAGCAGATGCAGGTCGTCGCTGACGGCGCGGACCCCATGAACGTGTTCAGGACCGACGCGGACAACGACTCCATCGCGTTGCCCATCGAGCCGAGCCGCGGCTTCGTGAACGGCGTGCCCAAGCGGTACATTCCCCAGGAAGCCGGACCCAGCGTCGCCCACTCCGACATCGAGCGGGTGCTCGCCACTTATCGATGACGCCGGACATCGCATGTCTGGCTCGGGTTCTCTCCCCCGCTTGCGGGGGAGAGTTCATGTCGGCTCGGGTTCTCTCCCTCGCCTGCGGGGGAGAGTTAGAGAGGGGGCTATGACGGACGCCGCGTCAACTTGGCTGCCGGGGACTCCCAAGGAGGACCTCGACACTCCGGCATTCGTTATCGACCTCGACGTCATGGAGGAGAACATCCGCCGCATGGCGGACTACTTCTCGACGCGGCCCGTAAACCTGCGCCCTCACTCCAAGCACCACAAGACGCCCGCCATAGCCCGCAAGCAGCTCGACGCCGGCGCCATCGGCGTCTGCTGCCAGAAGCTCGGCGAGGCGGAGGTGATGGTCGACGGCGGCGTCGCCGATGTGCTGGTTACGTACCAGATATGGGGCGCGCCGAAGCTGCGGCGGCTCATGTCCCTCGCTCGCCGCGCCGACGTCAAAGTCATTGTGGACGACCATCGCAACGTCGATGACCTGGCTGAGGCCGCCCGCGCCTTTGGCGTCACCCTGGGCGTGCTGGTCGAGATCAACACCGGCCACAACCGCACCGGCGTCGACCCCGGCGGGCCCGCAGTCGCGCTTGCGAAGGCCGTCGCGGCATCACCGGGCCTGGAGTTTCGCGGCATCCACGGCTACGCGGGCCACGTGCAGGCGCTCCCCGACCCCCAAGAGCGCGCCGAGAAAGACGAGGCCGCCATGACGCCTGTCCTCGATACGGTTGAGCAGCTGCGCCGTGAGGGCATCGGCGTGGACATTGTCACGGGCGGCGGGACCGGCACGTACAAGATCACCGGAAACTACACCGGTATGACGGAGCTGCAAGCTGGCTCCTACGTGTTTATGGACGCCCAGTATCGCCGCGCCTCCACGGACTTTGAGGTCTCCGGCACGATTCTGGCGACCGTGATGAGCCGCGTCGCCGAAGACCGCGCCGTCCTCGACGCCGGCATGAAATCGGTCTCGACGGACCAGTGGCCTCCGCAGTTTCCTGGCATGGAAGGCATCGTGCCGAAGTCCATATCGGACGAGCACATGGTACTAACCCTGACCGACAGCGACTCTCGCCAGCTGCGCGCTGGCGATAAGCTCGAAGTCATCCCCGGCCACAACGACACCACCGTCAACCTGCACTCCCACCTCTTCGCCGTGCGCGGCGGCACGCTGGAGACCGTCTGGGAGACCGCTGCCAGGGGCCGCATCCGCTAAATCCCACGCCCCCTCCCCTCGCCCTCCCCTCGCCCTCTCGCCGCCCCCCTCCCCGCGCCCCCTCCCCGGGGCCCCCTCCCCGTACCCCTTCACCTGCCAACCGCCGCCCCAGATAGGTTCATGGTGAGTACCCCAAATTCATGGTGAGCACCCCAGATAGGTTCGTGGTGAGCCCGTCGAACCACGAGGCCCGCCAACCAACGCCCCACGCCCCCTCCCCCCACGACACTTGCCCCTTACTTCAAACCCCCAACCCCTCATAAAATTAACCCCTGCCATGCCCCTCCTCCAAGACGAGACCTCCCTCCTCCCCATCGCCCGGTCCCTCTGCTGCGGTAACCCCTCTGTCCATGCCCGCCGACCGCGCTCGCCCCGATGACAACACAAATTTCTGAGTGATCAACTTTTCGGACCCAGGAAGCAGGCAACGGCCATGGAAACACCCTCCCAAGACTCCGTCTCGCCGTACAAATTGGACAACTTTTTACGCCTGGCGCCGAGCGAAACGATCAACTTTTTACGCCTGGCAAATGTGAGTTGGACAACTTCTTCACGCCTGGCAAAAATGAGGTGGACAACTTTTTCCAGACAAACGGAAAACTTCCTGCGCCCAGGCCTACGCCGGCCTGAGAATTGAGAAGGGGGCCGCTCTGCCCTAGCTTGCCCAATCCAATGGCTCCCGCTCTGCTACACTCTCCCCCGACCGCACGCAGCGGAAGTCTCATGTGGGAGCTGAACGACGACGCCATGAGCGGGGTGCGCGCCTTGTAGCAGAGCCGTATCATGCGCAGAGCCCACGCGCATACTAGTGAATGACAAGAGAGGGAGGAGAAATGGTCCGCAGCTATTTCACGCACGACAACTGGCTGGAGGAGCAGGCTGACAAGGGCATCCCGGTGCTCTCTGACTGCTACGTCGAAGACCTCAGGACGCTCGAACTCGAGCACTGGGATGTCCGCGATTGCGATACAGCCTTCATACGCTTCACCGACATGGGAGGCGTCACCGAGGCGCGTGTCCAGGAGATACCCGCCGGCGACTCGCTGAGGCCGTTCAAGCTCGGCGTCGAGGAGATGGTCTACGTATTGTCAGGGCGCGGTTTCGCCTCCGTTTGGGGCGAGATCAGCAACGCCAAACGCGATTTCGAGTTCTCGGACCGGAGCGTCTTCGTCATTCCCAGGAACTCCTGGGCGGAGCTCCGCAACATGGGCGCCACGCCGGTGCGGCTCCTCTACTTCAACTACCTGCCCATCGCCATGAGCACCATCCCAGACCCTGAGTTCTTCATGAACAACCCCCACGTCAACAAGAGCATCCTGGACAACGCCGACCAGGACTTCTTCTCCGAGGCCAAGGACATCGAGAAGAACTTTGGCAGCGCTTGGGGCGCCGTCGGGGCCACCGTCTGGAGCGGCAACTTCTGGCCGGACCTGCTGGCGTGGGACAAGCTCACCTCCGCAGGCAGGCGCGGCGCGGGCGGCTCCTCTATCGCCATGTACGTGCCCGGCTCCGAAATGTCGGCCCACATGTCCGTTTTCCCGGCGGGCACCTACAAGAAGGCCCATCGCCACGGCCCCGGTAGGCTCATCGTCATCCCCGGCGGCGACGGCTTCTCCGTCATGTGGCCGCAGAAGGGCGGCGAGAAGATCGTCTACCCCTGGCACGAGGGAAGCGCTCTCACTCCGCCCGACCAGTACTTCCACCAGCACTTCAACCTGGGGGACAAGGCCGCCCGCTACTTCGCCCTCCACCCCCCGGTCCAGTTCTTGGGCAAGGACGAGGACGAGCAAGGCAACGCCGAGGGCGAGAACATCGAGTACGTGAACGAAGACCCCTGGATCCGCGAGCTCTTCGAGGAAGAGCTCGCCAAGCGCGGCATGGAGTCGCGGATGGCCCCTGAGGTCTACACCGACCCGGACTACACGTTCAAGACGGCCTCGACCGCCTCGTAGTAGTGGCCTCGGAAAGCAAGAAACTGCGCATCGGCGTCGCCGGCCTCGGCGGCGGCGCCCGGCAGATGATTGCGGCCATGGTCAAGCTCGACGAGATCGAGATTGCCGCGGCCGCCGACCGCGAGCAGTCGGTGCTCGATAAGTTCGCCGTGGACTTCGGCAAGCCCGTGTATACGGATGTCGAGGAGATGTGCGCGAGCCCTGACCTCGACGCCGTTTACGTTGCGACGCCCAACCGGTTCCACGTCGAGCACGCCTCGGCGGCCCTCGAACACGGAAAGCATGTCCTCCTCGAAAAGCCCATGGCCACCAAGATCGAGGACACCGACCAGATTATCGACCTCTCTGAGCGAAAGGGGCTCTCCCTCGCGGTATCGGCCCCTCACTCCGTCGAGCCTCATGTCAAGATGGTCGCCGACTTCGTTGAGACAGGGCGCTACGGCGGCCTATGGGCCATCCAGACCATGCACTTCGGTGACTGGCTATACCGCCCCCGCACCGCTGAAGAGATGAACCCGGACCCTGAGTACGGCGGAGGCGTCCTCTTCAGGCAAGGCCCCCACCAGTTGGACATCATCCGCACCATTGGCGGAGGGTTCCTGAGCCAGCTCCGCGCGTCGATTACCGTGTGGGACCCCGCCCGCCCCATCGCAGGCTCCTACGTCTCCTCCATGCAGTTCCGAGGCGGCGCGTTCGCCACCGCCTCCTACAGCGGCTACGACCGCTTCCACTCCGGCGCGCTCGCCTTCGAGATGGGCGACGGCATCACGGGCGGCTACGCGCTCCAGCGCAAGGCCCGCGTGTACGGCACTGCTGAGAACGAAGCGCAGGCCAAGCGCGAACAGGGGTTCGGCGGCGCCGGCTTGGCGGGACCGGCCCCCGAGCTTGAGCTTCCGCCCAACTTCATGTGGGTGTCCTACGGGGTCTGGCTGATTAGCCTCGAAAAGGCTGACATTCGCCTCATCCCCAACGGGCTGATCATCTACGGCGAGAACGACCGTGAAGTCGTCGAGTTGGACACGACCGATCAGGGCCGCGAGGAAGTCGTGCGCCGCTTCTATCGCTCCATCCAGGAAGGCCGGAAACCCGAGCACGACGGGCGCTGGGGCAAGGCGACCGAAGAGGCGCTCCTTGCTATGCTCGCATCGTCCAACGACGGCGGCGCCGAGGTAGAGCTGCGGCACCAGGTCGGCCCCGGATCGACGAGGGACTGAAGACGAGGGATTGAAATGGAACGGCAAAGGTAGTCCACTAGTGGCGCTCCGTGCGAGCGGTTGGAGGTGAGCAGATGCTTACTCGGGAACAGAACGAACGCTTGACCAAGGTAGGCCCAGGCACGCCGATGGGCGAGTTGATGCGCCGCTACTGGCACCCTCTCGCTGGCAGCGCCCAGCTGAACGCCGAGAACCCCACCAAGGAGGTCCGCCTTCTCGGCGAGGACCTCGTCCTCTACCGCGACGCCAAGGGCACGGTCGGCTGCGTTGAGCCTTCCTGCGCCCACCGCAAGGCCAATCTCTCCTACGGCATCCCGGAGGAGAACGGCATCCGCTGCGCGTACCACGGCTGGATATTCAACGAGCATGGCCAGTGCGTTGACCAGCCCTCCGAGCCGGAAGGCTCCAAGTTCAAGGACAAGGTCCGCATCAAGTCCTACCCCGTCCAGGAGCTTGGCGGGCTGGTCTTCGTGTACATGGGCCCCCTGCCCGCCCCTGCCCTCCCCAAGTGGGACGTCCTTGACTGGGAGGGCCACAAGGACAACTGGGCCGTCATGCTCCCCTGCAACTGGCTCCAGTGCCAGGAGAACTCCCTGGACCCGCTGCACTTCCAGTGGCTGCACCGCTATTGGGGCGGTTGGCAGATGAACCGCGTGAAGTCTCCCGAGGAGCGCGACGCCTGGAACTCCGTCATGGGCGCGCGGGGCGCCGACCACCGCAAGATCGGCTTCGAGATTACCGACTACGGCGTCATCAAGCGCCGCCTCGTCGGCGACGAGCAGGAGACCGACGACCATTGGGCCATCGGCCATCCCATCCTCTTCCCGAACATCCTCCGCGTCAGTCACGGCCTGGAGATACGCGTCCCCGTTGACGACACGCACACGCTCCACGTCATCACGAACTACCGCCAGTACAACGAAGGCGAGGCTCCTCAGACCGAGGTCCCCTTCGACGACCGCCCACTGTTCGACGAGAATGGCCGTATCGTCCGCGACTACGTCGCCGCCCAGGACCAGGTGGCCTGGGTCATCCAAGGCCCCGTCAGCGACCGCACGACCGAACGGCTCGGAGTCACCGACGTGGGCGTCATCATGTTCCGCCGCATGCTGAACGAGCAGATGGACATCGTCGAGGACGGCGGCACTCCCAAGAACGTCTACGACGAGGACCCCGGGACTATCGTCCTTCCCTGTGAGTTCTACATGTACCCCGGCTACGACGAGATCGGTGGCCCCTTCCGCGGCGTGGCTCCCAAGACGCCCGATGTCGAGGCCATCCTCTCCGGCGCGGGCGCGCGCTTGAGGGAATGGGACGGCGTCGAGGCGAAAGCGCGGGTCTGGGGCAAAGAGGTCGATTCCGGCGGCGCCCAGCGCGCGGGCGAGTGGTACTCGGACGGACGCAAGCATTAGCCGGGCTCTCCCGCGGAGATTGATTGCAAGACGTCCTCGTAGCAGACGAGCTGAGTAAGAGGTTCGACGGCATCCAAGCTGTGGACTCCGTATCGTTCGCCCTCCGCAACCAGGAGATATTCGGTCTTCTTGGTCCCAATGGCGCCGGTAAGACCACCACGATTCGCATGCTCTCGACTGTTCTCAGTCCCGACTCCGGCGATGTCCTCATCGGCGGGTATTCGGTGACGCGCGACAGCGACGAGGCCCGCAAGCTCATCGGCGTCTGCCCCCAGGAGATTGCCCTCTACCCCGAGCTGTCCGCCGTCGACAACCTCGTCTTTTTCGGCAGGATGTCCGGGCTCTCCGGCGGGGGCGCCAAGGAGCGCGCCGGGATGATTCTCGAACGCGTCGGCCTGGAGAACCGGAGCAAGGGCACCGTGGCGAAGTTCTCCGGCGGCATGAAACGGCGCGTCAACATCGCCATAGCCTTGATGGCCAACCCCCGCCTCCTCTTTCTGGACGAGCCGACCGTCGGCATCGACCCCCAATCGAGGAACCACATCTTCGACACCATCCTGGCCCTCCGCGCGGAAGGCATGACCGTCCTCTACACGACGCACTATATGGAAGAGGCGGACCGCCTCTGCGACCGTATCGGCATCATGGACAACGGCCGGATTATCGCCATCGGCACGCCCGCCGAGCTGAAAGCCCAAGTCGGCGACCCCGGCAAGACCACGCTGGAGGAAGTCTTCCTCAGCCTCACCGGCAAGAGTCTCCGCGACTAGCATGGCCCGGCCCGTTTACCTTGCTGTGCTCGAGGTTAAGAGATTCCTCGCCGACCGGGGCGACCTCGCCTTTAGCATCGCCCTCCCCATCGCCCTGTTCGCTCTCATGCTCGGCGTATTCGGCGGCGAAACCTCCTTCAACGGGACAGCCCACATCGCGGGCCTCGACGGCGGGGCGGCCGCCAAGAGCCTCATCGAGCGGGCCGAGGCCATTGAAGGGGTTACGGTCGAACGGTACTCGGAACAAGACCTCGACGATGCCCTCGACCGCTCCGCGGTACTGACCGGATTCGTGATTCCCGCGGGCTTTACCGCGAGCATCGAGTCGGGCGTCCCTGCGGAGGTCATCGTCAAGCGGCGCGGGAGCGGTGGGGACCAAGGGCAGATCATGGCCAGCATCCTCCAAGGCGTGATGCTCGACCTTGCCTCAGAGTACGAGCTCAGTTCCGCGGTTGGCGCGCTGGTGAGCGACGCCGTCCCGGACAGCGAGATCGACGAGGTCGTCCGGCAGCTCCTAGCCGATGCGCGTGAGAACCCGCCGGTGACCGTCGTAGCCTTGTCCGCCACCGACGAGGAGGAGACCGACATCCTCGACCGTCTCCTGCCCGGCATCATCGTGATGTTCCTCCTCTTCTCCGTCACGATGAGCGCGCAATCCCTTGTCGAGGAGCGTCGCATCGGCATCCTCGAACGCTTGATGACGACGCGCCTCGGCGTCGGCCAGCTATTCGTCGGCAAGTTCCTTGCGGGAGTGGGCCGGGGAATCGTCCAGTCACTCATACTGCTTGTCTTGGCCTTCGTCGTCTTGCGGGTCGGGGGATTCGTCGCGTTCGCGCAGAGCGCCGTCCTCGCGCTGGTTGTAGCCGCTGCGGTGAGCTCGATAGGACTCGTCATTGCGTCCGTGGCCCGCTCCCAGGAGCAAGCCACTTGGGGCGCTGTTTTCTTCACCATGGCCATGACCGTCTTCGGCGGGACCTTCTTCCCCGTCGGCGACTCCGGTCCGCTCAACGTCCTCAGCCGCCTCACTCTCAACAAGTACGCCATCGACGCTTTCGAAGGCATCCTCGCGGAAACTGCGACCCTCGCCGACCACGGGCTGGAGGTAGCAGTCCTCGGGGGGATCACTGTTGTAGGCCTTCTGATATCGCGTCTCGCCTTTCGCGTTTCGGTTGGAGGCAAGTGATGCGCCTCCTCATGCGCCAATCCCTGCTCCTCGCGGCGAAGGACACAAAGCTCTTCTTGAAGGACCGCTTTGGGCTCGGCTTCGCGCTCCTCTTCCCCATGCTGTTCATTGTGGGCTTCTCCCTTGCCCTGAGCGACATCGGCCCGGAAGACGAGCAGCTGCGGTTCGCCGTCGTCACAGAGGAGGAGAGCGGCTTCTCTCGTCAGCTCATAGATGCGCTGACCGCTGCCGACGAGTCCGGCGTGGACGAGTGGGGCGCAAAGGAGGCAGGGCTGGCGATTGAGGAGGGCAGGATTCCCGGCTACGTGCTCTTCCCCATCGACTTCACCCAGCGCGTTGCCGCGGGAGAGGGCGCGAAACTCTACGTCATCACCGGCGAGGCCTCCCCCGGCGAACAAGCTGCGCTGCACGGCCTCGCTCAGGCGATAGCTGGTCGCATCGAGACAACCAGCCTGGCCGCGCGCGGCGCCGTCGCGCTGGAGGGCCCCGCCGCCCTCGATGTCGGCGCGGTCCTGGCGATCGCGGAGCGTCCGCCCCTTGCCTCGTTCGTCATTGAGCAGGTGGGGGACGTGGAGCCTTTCAATGCGTCGAACTTCACGCTGCCCGGCTATCTCACGATGTTCGTCTTCTTCGTCGCGGCTCTGGGCGCGGAGTCCATCGCGCGCGAGCGCCAGACCCAGACGTTGGAGCGCCTCATGTCCAACGGCGTGCGCCGCTCCTCCATCATCACTGGCAAACTGTTCAGCGGCGTCTACCGCGGCCTCATGCAGCTGGCCGTGCTCTGGACGGTCGGGATTCTGGTCTTCGCCATCGACTTCGGGCGCTCCCCGGCTGCGGTCATCGCGGTCTCCCTATTCCTGGTGCTCGCGTCAGCCTCGTTCGGCGTGATGCTAGCGTCGATGGTGAAGACCGTCCGCAGCGCCAGTTCCGTGGCAGTCCTCGCCTCCCTCATGCTCGCCCCCCTTGGCGGAAGCTGGTGGCCACTCTTCATCGCCCCTGAATGGCTGCAGACCCTCGGGAAGCTCACTCCCCACGGGTGGGCGAACGACGCCTTCAACAAGCTCATGCTGTTCGGTGCCGAGACCTCCGATGTCATCCTGAACATGGCGGCGCTGGCAGCCTTCGCCGTCGCGTTCTTTGCCATCGCCCTACTCAAGTTCCGCCTGGCCCCGACGAATTCCCCCTAGCGGCGACTTTGCATAACCCTTCCGTCATTCCCGCGCAGGCGGGAACCTCGCAGCGGCGCGACAGCGTAGCGGTCCCAAACCCCTCCCGCAGACGGGAGGGGACGCACGAGCGCAGTGAAGCGCGGGGGAGGAGAAGCGTCGGCGCGCAAACTTCCCATGAGAAAGGGCCCGGTCGAATCCGACCGGGCCCTTTCCGTTCGCTATGCGAAACGCTGTCTACATCCAGCGCCCGAACGCCCAGCCGCCCCCGGTGCCAGCCGGAGTCCTGTACACGGGCACGTACTCAATGGTCTCGAAGTTGAGGTCCGTGTCCTCCATCGCGCCGCCGACCACGATCCAGTTCTGCGTCTCCGACGCGGCCGAGTAGAGATGGCTTCGTGGAATCGTCATCAACGTCTCCGCGTCCTTCTTCTCCAGAGCTTCGAGCACCGTCCGGTCCAGCCACTCGTCGACCACGAAGTGGCTCAACCCGCCCGAGGCGATGATTGCGACGGTCTTGTCGCTGTCCCATGCCCGCACCGCCGCGGCGATGGCTCTCCCGAACTCGAAGGAGCGCTTCGGCGTCGGCTGGTTTGGCGGGTAGCACGTGTTCTCGAAGATAGGAAGAATCGTGCGGGGCTCGTTGTCGAAGAGCCGCTTCACCACGAACGCGAACCCGTGCGGCAGCCCCTGCGGTCGTGGCTCCGTGTTCCGCACCGAGTCCAGCTCGCCGTGCTCTTTCGGGTAGCGCCGCGCCACACTCCCGCCGTAGTTCTCCTTCAAGTAGTTGAAGTGGGAGACGTCGAAGTCGTGGGCAACCATGTACTCGATGACGTGGCGGCCGAGGTCCGACGCCACGGGCACGTCTACCGCTACGTCCCCGTAGCCTTTTGCTATCGACTCCATGATGTCCGGGTCACGAAAACCGGCGGACAGCGAGCGGGGCTTGATTGAGACCGAGTCGCCCCAGAACACTGAGAACGTCGGCATGTTGTCCTCGAAGAACCACTCGTCCTGGTCATCGGAGACGATAATGGTGATGTCCGGGTTGACCTCGGCGAAGGCCTTCGCCAGCTCGGCTATACCCCGCTGACATGCATCCACTTGCGGCTGGAAGGCCTCTTCCGTCAGTGGCCTCTCCCGAATCGCCGTCGGCACTTTTGCAAGCCCTTCGTCGTAGGGCATCGCCCACCCCTCCGGTGGGAACACGAGCTCCTGGTGCCGCAGGTCGCCCTGCGCGTACCTCGGCCACTGCTCGGCGTTCAGCGCGAGCATCGGGCTGTGGGAAGTGCCTGCTCCTAGAACTATCTTGGCCATCGATGACCTCCAGAAAATGAATGCTCGGCGCCCGCCTGTTGTCGGGACCAAGCCTCGCATAAGTGACTGTCGCAGCAAGTGTACTACTGCTGGCTACCAATGCGCCAAGCATCCGGTCTGCGGGGCTGGCGCGCAGGACTCAGCGCACTTGACACGCCACCCTTTCGCATGTAGAAACGCGCCGGATTGGGTCGTCTGGCGCGCAGTATCCCCACGGCCCGTCTCCAGCCCCTTAAGGCCGTCCACTCAGCGTTCGGGGCCAACACCCAGGAGGAGAGAATGCTCAACGGACAGAAGATTATCGACATGCACGCGCACACGGTTGCGCCGCCCGAGCTTTACGCCTTTAAGTCGATTCTGCTCTCAGGCCGCGGCTACCACGGCAAGGCCGCCTTCAGCGCCTCAGACGAGCGCATCGAGCAGTTCGCGCAGCAGAACATCGACATCATGGACAAGTTCGGAACGGATGTGCAGTTCCTGTCCCCCCGCCCCTTCCAGATGATGCACTCGGAGAAGCCGGAGTCCATCGTCACCTGGTTCGCCGAAGTCAACAACGACATCATCGCCACGCAAGTCAAAGCCCATCCCGACCGCTTCCAGGGCATCGCCGGCCTCCCGCAGATGGACGGCAAGCCTGACTCCTCTCATGCAATCCCTGAGCTGGAGCGAGCAATCACCGAGCTCGGCTTCATCGGCTGCCTCGTCAACCCCGACCCCGGAGAGGGCACGACCTACACACCTCCCATGGACGATGAGTACTGGTTCCCCCTCTACGAGGCCATGGTGCGGCTTGACGCGGTGGGCCTCATCCACTCCGCGGCTTGCAAGGACGACCGCGAGTCCTACTCCGCCCACTTCATCACCACCGAGTCCCAGGCTGTCTTGAACCTCGCTCGGCCTTCGAGCAAGGTCTTCAGCACCTTCCCCAACCTCAAGATTATTGTTGCCCACGGCGGCGGCTCCGTCCCCTACCAGATTGGCCGCTGGCGCGTCCGGCGCAACAACGACATGAAGGCCAACCCCAATCTCGAAGACTTCGACACCAGCCTCCGCCGCATGTACTACGACACGAACCTCTACAATAAGGAAGCGCTGGACTACTGCTTCAAGATTTGCGGCCCGGACCGCGTGATGTTCGGCACCGAGAACCCCGGCAGTGGCACCTCGATTGACCCCAAGACCGGCAAGCAGACTGACGACTTGGCCCCGGTCATCGATGAGATCGAGTGGCTCACCCCCGAGGACAAGAAGAACATATTTGAGGACAACGCCCGCCGGGTCTTCACCCTGGGCAAGTTCTAGTCGGATACGCTCAACCCCAAGAGGCGCTACCAGGAGGTAAGGAACAATGGCGGAACGAGAGTTGATTACCACTATCGAGGGCCCCAAGGGCAAGGCTGAGGTCTACGAGGTCTCCGAAGGCGGCTCGCCAACGTCTGCGACGTCAGGCGTGATGTCGTCGACCTACGAGGTCGTGATGGGCAGCTCGACAGA
>CBDFLP010000014.1:0-144150 GCA_965249325.1 Dehalococcoidia bacterium
GTACTTCGAGAGCCTGCCCAAGTCCTTGGCCCGCGATCCTCGGATGCTGTTGGTCTATGGGATATGCGGTGGGCCGCTCCCGCACGAGCTGGGCGGGCCGGTCAGGCTTTGGGCGCCGTTCCTGCAGGGTTACAAGAGCGTGAAGTGGGTGCGCCAAGTGCGGTGTTTCGTCCGCGATCCGCAGGGCATTAAGCGCCTGCTTGGTCAGAGCAAGACCGCAGTCCTTGGCGCGCCGGGCCAGGAGAAGGCGAGTGTCGTCGTTGCCAAAGTCGGTAGTGGCGAGGCCTCCGCCGACATCTAGATCGCGACAGTCCACCAATCCCCCTCTTGCCGCGATGGGCCCGGAGGCTACCCAATGAGCATAGGCATTGACCCGCAGACGCAGAAAGCGACGAACATTCGTCTGTTCAGCTTCGCGTGCCCCCACATGCGAACGTTTCACACGGCGTGGTTCGCATTCTTTCTAGCGTTCTTCGGGTGGTTCGGCATCGCGCCCATGATGGCCATCGTCCGGGACGACCTCGGCCTGACCAAGACACAGGTCGGCAATACGGTCATCGCCTCGGTTGCGGCCACGATTGTGGCGCGCCTGTTCGTGGGCTGGCTGCGCGACCGCATAGGCCCGCGGACCACCTACTCCGGCTTGCTGATGCTGGGGTCGATCCCCGTGATGACCATAGGGTTCGCGAACAGCTACGAGACCTTCCTCTTGTTCCGGCTGGCCATCGGAGTTATCGGCGCGTCCTTCGTCATCACCCAATACCACACGTCGGTCATGTTCGCGCCCAATGTCGTCGGCACGGCGAACGCGACGACCGCCGGCTGGGGAAACCTCGGCGGCGGCGTGACGCAGATGGCGATGCCCTTAGTGCTTGCGCTGCTCGTGGATCTGGGCGCGGCGGAGTTTCTGGGCTGGCGCCTAGCGATGGTGTTCCCCGGAGTCGCTCTGTTCGCGATGGGAATCGCCTACTACCGGCTCACCCAGGACTCGCCTAAAGGGCCGCACCAGGTCCCGGATTCGGTCGACGGAAAGGGCAGGGGGGCATTCATGGAAGCCGCGCGGGACCATCGCGTCTGGGCGCTCTTCCTCATCTACGGCGCGTGTTTCGGCGTCGAGCTGACGATGCACAACATTGCGGCTCTCTACTACCACGACCGGTTCGGGCTCGGGATCGCGGCGGCAGGGCTCATCGCGGGGCTCTTTGGGCTCATGAACATCTTCGCCCGAACTCTCGGCGGGGTATTCGGGGACATGGCCGGGATACGCTTCGGACTCAAGGGGCGGACGATGTTCTTGGGCGGAACGCTCTTGCTGGAAGGCATCGCGCTGGCGGTGTTCTCGCAGATGGCCGTCCTGCCCGTCGCGATTATGACCATGCTGGTGTTCAGCCTGTTCGTACAGATGTCCGAGGGAGCGACTTTCTCGGTGGTCCCGTTCATGAACCGGAGGGCATTGGGCGCGGTCGCGGGGATCGTGGGCGCGGGTGGGAACGCCGGAGCGGTCGCCGCCGGGTTCCTGTTCAGGATGGAGTCGCTGTCCACGGAGCAGGCGCTGCTCATCCTTGGGGCGGTTGTCGCGGGGACGTCAACGCTGGTCTTCGTCGTGCGGTTCTCGCCGCAGCGCGAGGCCGAGGAGCGGGAGGCGATGGAGCGCGCCCTGGGACGCGGCTATGCCTCGCTTGCACCCGCATACGCCAAACGCGTGCCCATGGCGCTGTTCAGCGAGTCGTAGCGTTCGGGCCAAGCTCGGAGGGGCGAGGGGTATCTGAGGAGGAACGGATGACGGAGCAACGCGGGAACCCGGTGGAGCGTCTCAAGGCCGAGAAGAACGGCCTCGACATCCTCGACGACATTGAAGATCTGGCGGCCCAGCATGGTGGTTGGGAGACCATGGAGCATGGCGACCGCGAGCGCCTGAAGTGGATCGGCACGTTCTTCCGCAAACCGACGCCGGGCCGGTTCATGATGCGGTTGCGGATAACGAACGGCCAGCTATCGTCGGCTCAGCTTCGAGCTCTGGCGGGCATCTCGCAGCGCTTGGGCAACGGCGTGATGGACATCACGACGCGCCAGCAGATCGAGCTCCGGGCTGTGCAGATACGGGACGTGCCCGAGATATTGGAAGCGTTACGCGGAATCGACCTCAGCTCCCTCCAGACGGGCATGGACAACATCCGCGGGGTAAACACGTGCGCTCTCTCAGGCGTGACGCCCCACGAGCTTTTCGACGCTGCGCCCTACGGCGAAGAGTTCACGCAGACCTTTCTCGGCAACCGCGAGTACACGGACCTGCCTCGCAAGCTCAACGTCGCCATCACGGGGTGCCTGGAGAACTGCACTCACAGCGAAACTCAAGACATCGCCATGACTCCCGCCATAGCCCCGGACGGCGCTTACGGGTTTAACGTGGCGGTCGGGGGCAAGATGGGCTCCGGCGGAATGACGGCGGCTCAACCCCTCGACGTATTCATCGACCCCCGCGAGGCTGCGCCGCTGGCGTCGGTAATCACGCTGCTGTTCAGGGACGAGGGCGCGCGGGAGCAACGCACCAAGACGCGGCTCGCGTTCCTGGTGCAGGAGTGGGGCGTCGACCTCTTCCGGCAGCGAGTGGAGGAGCGGTGGGGCGCTCCGCTCCGCCCCGCAGGCCGCGATGCGCGAGTGCAGGGGGCAAAAGGGGCAGACCACCTAGGCGTGCTCCCACAACGTCAGCCCGGCCTGAGGTCCGTGGGCCTGTGCGTGCCGACGGGCCGCGCGCAAGCCGGGGAGATGGCGGAGCTCGCTCGGCTGGCGGAGGCTTACGGGTCAGGGGAGATACGGCTGACGACGGGTCAGAATGCAATCATCCTGGGCGTGCCGGAGGCCAGCGTCGCGTCGCTGCTTGCGGAGCCCTTGCTTAGCAAGTTTTCGCCGGACCCCCACGCCTTCACCCGGGGTCTGGTGAGCTGCACCGGCGAAGACTATTGCAACCTGGCTTTGATCGAGACCAAGACTCTCGGAAAGGGCTTGGCTGAACGGCTGGCGGAGCGGTTCCCGGACGCAGCGCGGACGACGATGCACTGGTCCGGCTGCCCTGCGGGGTGCGGCAACCACCTTGCGGCGGACATCGGCTTTCAGGGCGCGAAGGTGCGAGTGGACGGCGAGATTGTCGATGCCGTCAGCATCTTCGTTGGCGGTCGCACCGGAGCGGGCGCGCGGCCCGGCGAGAAGGTCATGGAGCTCGTCCGGTGGATATGCTCGACGACCTGCTGCCAGTCGTCATCAACAACATCGAGACGCTGAAGAAGATCGAGCGAGAGCAACCGGCGGAGGACCGCGTGCTCATGGTCCCGGTCGGCTAGCAGCGGACGAAGTGCAAGGAGAAACGGTCATGAAGATGGTGCGCGCAGTGATACGGCCCGAGAAGGAAGTGGCGGTCGCCTCCGCCTTGGCGCAAGGGGGCTTCCCCGCGATGACGAAGTGGGACGTGCTCGGCCGTGGTAAGCAGCAAGGCGTGCAGGTCGGCGGGCAGTTCTACGATGAGCTGGCCAAGTCGATGCTGATGGTCGTCGTCGAGGACGATCAGGTCGAAGCGGTGACGGGAGTTATCCAGGCCGCCGCGTCCACCGGCTTCCCCTGCGATGGCAGAACGTTCGTCTCCGATGTCGAGGCGGCCTACACGCTAAGGACAGGGCAAAGCGGCCTGTAGCAACAAGGCAGTCCTACCGGGGGCGCCTCACGCGCCGCCCCCGGCAGCCGAGAGGGCGCACGTTGCCAAGCGGGCGGCGCCCTCAATACCATGCTGCGGATGGTCGAATTCGGCGTATCCCTCCCCACCATTGGTATGGACGATCCCTCGGCCGTTCGGCTCGTAGCCGAGCAGGCTGAGGCAGCCGGGCTCGATTCGGTCTGGGCGGCCGATCACATCGTGCTTCCGACGAGTCACACCTCTACCTACCCCTACAGCGCCGACGGCGAGTTTCTCATAGCGCCCGGCTTGCCTTTCCTCGACCAGTTCACGACCCTCGCGTACGTCGCCGGGTTCACGGAGCGGGTGAAGCTCGGCACGGCGGTCACGCTGCTCCCCCTCCGCCATCCCCTCGGCGTCGCCAAGACCGTCGCGACGCTGGACGTGCTGTCGGACGGGCGGACAGTCCTCGGCGTGGCGGCCGGTTGGCTGCGCGAGGAGTTTGACGCGCTCGGTCTCGATTTCGAGAGCCGCGGCAGGACGCTGGACGAGAGCCTCGACGTTCTGAAAGCCGCGTGGACCGGCGAAATAGCACGGTTCGAGGGGCAGTCCTTCCGGATACACGATGTGGAGTCCCACCCGCGCCCGGCGCAGAGGCCACACCCGCCGATATGGATGGGGGGGCACACGAAACCTGTCATGCGCCGTGCAGCGAAGCACGGCGCGGCCTGGTTCCCCCCGCTTTTTGGGACGACGCCCGCATCCCTCGCCGAGGCCCACAGCCGGATCAACGAGGACGCGGAGGCGCAGGGACGGGGCCGTGGCGCCGTCTCGCTCTCGCTGCGCGTCCTCGTCGACCTCCGTGACGAGCCGGACGCGGCGGGCGCGGAGAAGCGAAACGCCCTCGCGGGCGACCCCGACCGCATCGCCGCCACGCTTGCGGGGTACCTGGAGGCCGGCGTGAGCCACTTCGTGTTCCTACCGCAAGCGCGGAGCCTCGCCGACGTGCAGCGGACGATCGAGCTTCTAGCGTCGCGCGTCGTCCCCCAACTGCGCGCTGAGGGGGCTGGGCGATGACTCAGTCCGGCTACCAGACCGGCGTTATCGAGGTCGCGCCGGACGCGTACGCCTTCATCCAAGAGGGCGGCGCTACGGACGCCGGGTTCCTCGTCGAAGAGGAGGGCGTGGTCATCATCGACACGCTCATGACGCGGACGCTGGCCGAGCGGCTGCTGGCCGAGGCGGGGCGCGTCACCAACAAGCCGGTGCGGTACGTTGTGAATACGCACTGGCATGGCGACCACCTCTTCGGCAACGCGCTGATGCCGGAGGCGCCGATCATCGCGCACGACACCTGCCGTGAAGACCTGTTCACGGAGTGGACTCCGCACCGGCAGTTTCTTCGCGACCTCTACCCCGCGATGTACCCGGAGTGGTCGGACCTTCCGCAGACGCCGCCCAACCTGACATTCAGCGACTCACTGACGCTCCACCTCGGCCCGCGCCCCATCGAGCTGCGTTTCTTCGGCAGGGCGCACACGCGCGGCGACGTGGCGGTGCTCCTGCCGACGGAGGGTGTCCTCTTCGCGGGCGACCTCTCGTTCCACAAGTACATCCCGAACGCGCGGGACGGGTTTCCGCAGGAGTGGGCGAGCGCCGCCCGAAGCGTCGAGCAGGTCGATTGCGGGGTGGTTGTGCCGGGCCACGGCCCGCTTGGAACGCGCGCCGACCTCGCCGAGATGCGCGAGTGCCTGGAGATGATCGTTCAGCAGGGCCGATGTTCCTTCGAGTCGGGCCTCTCGGCCGATGACGCGAGGGCGGCGTTGGACCTGGGCCCGTTCTCGGACTGGGGCCGCCAAGAGGACCGCCTGCCGACGCTGATGTCGCGGCTCTACAGTGAGCTTCGCGGAGAGCTTGGCTGACGTTTGGGGCGCAGTCGAGCGCCCAGGTTGCTTCTGGGAAGAAAGGTGGCAGGTAGATGGACTCGTTCGTGGTAATGGTGGACGCCGGGTATCTCTACGCCGAGGGAGGCAAGCTGTGCCTCGGCACCGCCAACCGCTCGCAGCTCCATTTGGACTTCGCGGCGGCGGTGAAGGGTCTCGCCGAGCTGGGCCGGGAGCACAGCGGCTTCCGGCACCTGAGGACCTATTGGTACGACGCCGCAACGAACGCGCAACCGACTCCGGCCCACTATGCGGTCGGGTTCCTGGCGGGCGTGAAGTTAAGGCTTGGACGTCTCACCGCGGTCGGCCAGAAGGGTGTGGACTCGCGCATCGTCAGGGACCTCATCGTACTGTCGCGGGACCGAGCGGTGTCGACGGCGTATGTGCTGAGCGGGGATGAAGACATCAGGGAAGGCGTGGCGGAGGCGCAGGACCAAGGGGTTTCCGTCGTCCTGGTCGGGGTGCCGCCGGTCGACGGGCCTGGGAACCAGGCGCTGGCCCTCATCAGCGAAGCCGACGACCACCTGCTCCTCGACAAGTCCGCCCTGCAGACGTGGTTCAGCCTCCGCGAGACTGGCTGGACGATGGATGGGGAGACCCCCGATGAGGAGGCCGCCCGGAATCTCGGGGTGCAGTTCGGCGCCGAATGGGGGGACGCGGCCGACCCGGAAGCGGTGCAGGCGCTGCTGTGGAACCGTCCTCAGCTGCCCAATGACCTGGACCGGCGTCTGCTGGATGACGCGCAGGGGCGGTTCGGCGATCTGTTCGAGAGGCCGCACCTGCGGAGGAGCCTGCGAGACGGCTTCTGGCAGGGTATCGACCGAAGCCGGGGGGTCACTCTCGATTGATCATCATCGTGGCCGCGCGCTCGAAATATTCGGCCATCTCGGCCTCGTCTTCGGGGGAGATGTCCATGGACACGACTGCCGCGAGCATGTGTCCGACCCAGGCGTCGCGCTCGGCCCGGCCGATGGCGAACGGGAAGTGGCGCTGGCGCAGGCGAGGGTGGCCGCGCACCTGGGAGTAGAGCGTGGGGCCGCCCCAGTACTGCACGAGGAATGCGGCGAGGTAGGTCTTGCCCGGCTCCAGCTCGTCCGGGTAGACGGGCCGCAGCAGCGGGTCGCCCTCCACTCTCTCGTAGAAGCGGTCGACCAGTTCGATGAAGAACGGCCCTCCACCGACGCGGTCGAACATCGTAGTCTCGAGATTTGACTCAGTCACAGCGTGACGATGTGCCGCGCCTTAGCGGTTGAGGTCCATGGGTTGGGAGCATTCGCCGGTGTCCTCGTCGATGTGTTCGAGGCGGCGGCCCCTGCCCCTCATAAGCACGAGCTCGACCGCCCCCTCCGCCTCGGCGGCTTGCCGGTGGACGTTGTACGGGCCGTCGTACAGATAGCCGAACTCGCCCGGCATGAGGTGATGGTCCTGGACTATCTCCAGCGTCGCTTTGTCCGTCGAGCCGTCGTCGACGCGGCGCCAGGAAGTGTAGCGCTCGCTCCCCTCGAGGATGCCTATGACGACCCATCCCTCGTGGCTGTGGATGGCGGTTGGGGTGTTGGGCGGGTACTGGGCGAGCAGTAGACGGAAGAGGCCGTCCGGGTCGTCGTAGAGCTTCTGGCCCGGCAGGCCGGAGCTGATCACCGCAGGCTCGCCGATGCTCCAGAAGTAGTCCCGGCTGTTTTCCTCTCCGAAGCGCTGCAGGAGATGGCCGAGCCGGAGGACCGACTCCATTCCTGGGCTGTTCAGGTCGAGCGTCCGCAGGACGTCGCGCCCGAATTCTTCGACTGCGTAGCGGCTGACGGTGGTCACGTGGCTTCCTCGGCGTAGGTTGTTGGGCTCATGGTAGGACGGGGAGGGCGGGGGGTAAAGCGTGGACTAGGGAAGGTCTGGGTACGCCCCGTGGATACGGCAGAGTCACGTGGTTCGCCCCATGTTCTCCCCCGCGCTACGCGCGACCCCTCCCGTCCGCGACGCATGATGCGATAGGGCAGGAGGGAGCAGTTGGGGGCGGCACCTGGTGGGGCGGGAATCGGCTCCGGTCCGGCGCATCGCACGACCGCTGGGGCTTGTCTTGTCCGACGATGGCTCACCCATCTCACTCGTAACTTTCCCCGGCGTACGAGTGCGCGGGCTGCACCATCGATAAAAAGGGCGCCATTGCGTGCCATTTCGTGCCATTTACTCCTGAGTACCCTCTCTCTAACTCTCTCCCGCAGACGGGGGAGAGGATCTGAGCAGGCCCCCTCCTCAGTCCTCCCCCGCAGACGAGACCTTTGCGCAGCTCCCGCTCCACCAGCGGAAAAAGTAGGGGAGTTGCGCTGGTGTTACGAGTAAGAAGTTCCCGACCCGTTCATCCCCTTACGAGTAAAAACTTCCCGAAAAAACATGGGAAATCGGGGGTTTCGGGGGGTGTTTTCATGGCCGTGGCCTGCTTCCTGGGTCTGAAACTTACTTCCTGACCGAGATAATTTTTGTTTCATGCGTCCGGCCCCCCTCTCTCGCTCCCCCGCAGGCGAGACCTTTGCGTGATTCTTCCCGCCCTCTCGCCCGTCATGTTTGTGGGCGACACCCCCACGCCCCCGGCAGAGGGGCGTCGCCCTTCTGCGCTCCCGGTATTCCAAGCCGGTCCATGGCTCGACAGGCTCACCACGAACCAGTTTGAGGTTACGCGAAGGTCTCCGTTCGCGGGAATGACGGAAGAGGATTGGGAGCGGCCTACACGCGGATGCAGGCTACGGCGTGGCCGGGGCGTTTTTCTTCGAGTTGGGGGACGGTGATCTTGCACTCGTCGATGGCCATCGGACAGCGGGTGTGGAAGACGCACCCTGTCGGGGGGTGAAGGGGGCTGGGGATCGTTCCTTCGAGGATGATCCGCTCGCGGCTGCGCTCGGCGCGCGGATTGGGGATGGGGACCGCGGACATGAGCGCTTTGGAGTAGGGGTGCAGGGGGTCTTGGAAGATGCTGACTCTGTCCGCCACCTCCATGATCTTGCCCAGGTACATGACGGCGACGCGGTCGGAGATGTGGCGTACGACGGAGAGGTCGTGCGCGATGAAGAGGTAGGTGAGTCCGAACTGCTTCTGCAGGTCTTCGAGCAGGTTGATGAGCTGGGCTTGGATGGAAACGTCGAGGGCGGAGACGGGCTCGTCGGCGACGATGAAGTCGGGCTGCACGGCAAGGGCGCGGGCGACGCCGATCCGCTGGCGCTGCCCGCCGCTGAACTCGTGGGGGTAGCGGTCGGCCATGTTGGGGTTCAGTCCAACGGTGCGGAAGAGGTCGGCAACGCGCGACTGGTACTCCTCTTTGGTCTCGACCAGCTTATGCACCTTGAGGGGCTCACCAACGATGTCGCCGGTCTTGATGCGGGGGTTGAGGGAGCTGTAGGGGTCCTGGAAGACGACCTGGATACGGCGGCGCATCGCCCGCATGGCCCCGCCCTTGAGGGTCGCAAGGTCGATGCCGTCGAACACGATCTGGCCGCTCGTGGCGCGGTAGACCTGGAGGATGACGCGTCCGATGGTGGTCTTGCCCGAGCCGCTCTCGCCGACGAGGCCCAATGTTTCGCCTCGCTGCACGGTGAAGCTGACGCCGTCGACGGCCTTGACCTCTCCAACCTGGCGCTGAAGGATGACGCCGGACACCACGGGGAAGTGCATCTTGACGTCGTTGACTTCGAGGAGGACGTCTTGGGGCGACGGCGGCGCGGTCGGAGCAGGGGAGGTCTGGGTCATGCTTTCGCCTGCACGAGCTCCATGGGCCCGAACTCGTGTCCTTTCCAACACGCGTAGACATGGTCGCTGCCGTCGTTCGACGAGAGGGGCGGAATCTCGGCGCGGCAGTGGTCGTCCGCATGGGGACAGCGGGGGACGAACGAGCAGCCGGGCGGGAGCCGGTCGAGGTCGGGCGGCATGCCTTCGATGGACGCGAGCCTGTCTTCGCGGTCCACGTCGAGCCTGGGCACGGACCCCAATAGGCCGCGCGTGTACGGGTGCTTCGGCATCTCGTAGATCTCGTCCGCCGTCCCGCGCTCGATAATCTTGCCCGCGTACATCACGTTGACGCGGTCCGCGTAGCGGGCGACCACCCCGAGGTTATGGGTGATGATGATGACGGCCGCGCCCGCCTCGGCGCTCAGCCGCTGGATGAGCTCGAGGATTTGGGCTTGGATGGTCACGTCGAGGGCGGTGGTGGCTTCGTCGGCGAGCAGCAGCCGGGGGTTGCAGCTGAGGGCAATCGCGATCATGACGCGCTGGCGCATGCCTCCGCTGAACTGGTGGGGGTAGTTGCTCAGGCGGCTCTTGGCGTCGGGAATGCCGACCATCTCGAGTAGCTCCACGCTGCGGCGGACGGCTGCTTCCGGCGAGAGACCCATGTGAATCTCGACGGTCTCGGTGAGCTGGCGTCCGATGGTCAGCACCGGGTTCAGCGAGGTCATCGGCTCTTGGAAGATCATGGCGATCTTGTTGCCGCGGATGCTCCGCATCTGCCTCTCGGAGAGCTTCAGCAGGTCTTGGCCCTCGAAGATGACCTGGCCGCCTACGATTCTGCCGGGCGGGTTGGGGATGAGCTGGAGCAGCGAGAGGGCGCTGACGCTTTTGCCGCAGCCGCTTTCGCCGACGAGCCCCAGGGTCTCACCTTCCTGGAGGTCGTAGCTGATTCCGTCGACGGCCTTGACGATGCCGCCTTCGGAGTTGAATTCGGTACGGAGGTCTCGGACCTCCAGCAAGGTTCCCACGAACGACTCTCCATGAGCGGCGGCGCCGCTCGGTCTCAAACGTTTCTACTCAGTCCAGGGCGCACAGCAAGGCGATGCTCCGCCTGGCCTACGAGTCGCCCCGCCGGAGGCGCGGGTCCAGCACGTCGCGCAGGGCGTCGCCCAGCAGCGCGAACGTGAACACGACCACGGAGAGCGCCATGCCCGGGAAGATGACCATCCAGGGGGCGGCCTCCATGTAGCCGCGCGCGCCGACGTTCAACATCCCGCCCCAGCTAGGCGACGGCGGCGGCACGCCGAGGCCCAAGAAGGCCAGGCCAGCCTCGGCGACGATCACGCCGCCAAGGGCGCCCGTCGCCAGGACGAAGACGGGGCCGAGGGTGTTCGGAAGGATGTGGAGGAACACCATCCGGGGCAGGCTCACGCCAACCGTCACGGCGGCGAGTACGTACATCTCCTCCTTCACGCTCAACGTGCTCGACCGCGACAGGCGTACGACTCGCGGGACGATGGCGACCGATAAGGCGATGCCCACGTTGAGCAGGGACGCGCCCAGGGCGACAACGAGCAGCATGGCCAGCACGATGAAGGGGAACCCCATCAACACGTCGACGAGCCGCTGCACCACCAGGTCGAGTTTGCCGCCAAGGTAACCGGAGAGCACGCCGATGACCATGCCGGTGACGGTGCCGAGCCCGATTGCGAGGAATCCCACTTGGAGCGAGATGCGCGCTCCGTGGACAACCCGGCTGAAGACGTCGCGGCCCAGGTTGTCCGTGCCCATCAAGTGCGAGGCCGACGGGCCTTCGAGCCGCTCGGCCGCCACCTGGTAACGGATCGGGTCGTGGGTCGAGATCCACGGCGCGAACAGCGCGACGAGGGCAAGGAGGATGAGCGCAACCGCGCTGATGGCGCCGATGGGCTTCCTGCGCGCGAACCGCTTGAGATTCTGCGCGAACGTGCGCTTGGGCTTTGCCTCGCGCGCAAGCTGCTCGAGGGTCGTTTGGTTTGCGGCTGTAGATCCGAGTTCCACTCCGGCTACACCTTCACCTGTCCGCCTACGCGTACCGTACGCGCGGGTCGACGTAAGAGTAAGCGATGTCCACCACGAGGTTGAGCGCGAGCATGAAGAAGACGAGCATCATCGCCAGGCTCTGCACCACGGGGAAGTCCCTTCCGACGGCGGCTTCTACGATGGCTTGACCGACGCCGGGGATGCCGAACAGGTTCTCCAAGATCACCGTGCCGCCGAGCAGGGTGCCGACCTCCAAGCCCCCCAACGTGATAACGGGAATCAGCACGTTGGGCAGGCTATGGCGCCGCACGACCAGCTGCTGGCTCAGCCCTTTCGCCTTCGCCGTCCTGACGTAGTCCTGGGCCAACACTTCGAGCATGCCGGAGCGGGTGATGCGGGTGACGTAGGCGCTGAAGCGCCAGGCGAGAATCAGAGCGGGCCAAATCATGAGCTGGAAGTGGTGGAACGGATTCTCCCAAACATTCACATAGCCCAAGGGCGGGGACCAGCCGATCTGCGTGACCATGAAGAGCAGCAGGAGAAGCGCGATCCAGAAGTTGGGCATCGATTGCCCCAAGATGGCCCCCATGCGGAGGACGTAGTCCGGCCACTTATCCTGGTATAAGGCGGAGAATATCCCAAGCGGGAGCGCCACAATCATGGACAGCGCCATCGTGTACACGGTGAGCTGGAGCGTGACCGGCAGGCGCCGGGCGATGATCTCCGAAAGCGGCTCGGTGGAGCGGATGGACTCTCCGCCGAACTCGCCGTTCACCATCGACCAGGCCCACTTGGCGTACTGAAGGGGCAGGGGGTCGTTCAGACCCAGCTCGGCACGAAGCTCCCTGATCTGCGTCTCGGTGTAGCCGCCGCCGCTCTCGACGGCCTCTTGTCCGAGGATGGCGAGGGCGACGTCTCCGGGCAGGACTCGGAGGATCCCGAAGATGAGGATGCTCGCGAGCAGGAGCGTCGGGATGAAGAGCAGCACCCGCCGCGCTATGTACTTCTGCATCCCGCGCTCCTCAAGCTCTCCCCGTCCCTCGCCCTCCCCCGCAGACGGGGGAGGGGATGCGCCCCAGCCTCCCCGTCTGTGAGGGAGGGCGAGGGTCCCCGCTTTCGCGGGGGTGGGAGGGGGCTGGCCTATTTGTCCAACCAGACCGTCGCAAAGTCCAAGTTCCGCCGGTAGTTGTCAATCGGCACCTGGATGCCCATGACGTACTCGCGGGCGACCGAGTGCGCGTTCTCCGTGTATAGCGAGGCCGAGTAGACCTGGTCCACGGCACTGTACTGCTCCATCTCACGGGAGATTTCGACCCGCTCCTCGATGCTGCCCGCCGCGGCCAAACGGGTGAAGAAGTCGTCGACCGTGGTGTCGTTGTGCTTCGGGTCCGCCGCTACTTGGAAGCCCTGGCTCGCTATGATCGAGAGGTACTGACTCGGCAACGCCACCGTCGGCCCGCTCATCACCATGTCGTACGCGCCTTCGAGGGTCCTGGAGGCCCGGGTTGCGTCGTCCACGAGCTGGAGGTCTACGCTGATGCCGAGGGCCTCCAGTTGTCCGACGATGGGCTCGCACACGAACCCCCACAACCTGCGGCACATGAACTCGGTCTCGAAACCGTTCGGGTAGCCTGCCTCGGCCATAAGGCCCTTGGCCGTCTGCCGGTCCGCGTCCTTAGTGGCCGAGTTCCAGCCGGGCGTCTCCATGAGGCCGGGGACAGCCCACGCGGTGTCGGGGTCGAACATGCCGGTGACCTTTCCAAAGCCGCCGAACGTCACCTCAACTAGCTCGTCGCGGTCGAGCCAGAGGTGGATAGCCCGCCTGACCTTCACGTCTTGCAGAGGTCCTTCACGGAGCGTGTTGAACGCGACTGCCCAGAAGCTGGACTGGGCCATCTCGAGGATCTGCACCTTGTCGGCGCCGAGGGTGTCGATGATGGCGTTCTCCCGCTCTGGGGTTAGCTGGAACCCGGAGCCGCGGGCCGTGGCGTCGAGACGCCCGGTGCGGAACGCAGTGTCCATGCCGGATGGGTCCGGCGTGATGAAGAAGTCGATGCCGTCGAGGTAAGGAAGCTGGTTCCCGCCCTCGTCGGAGAGGTAGTAATTATCGAACCGGCGCATCTTGGCGACGCTGCCCGGTCGGTAGGACTCGACGTAGAACGGACCGAGTCCGACGAGTCCGACATCCAGCGGCGAGACGTTGACGTTGCCCTTGTCGATCTCCGGCTGCATCAGGTGCCGGGGGTGCGCCAGTATCTGGTTGTCGACCGCGAGCAACTGGTCGAAGTCGAACACCGGACTCGTCAGCGTGATGACGACGGTCGAGTCGTCGGGCGCGTCCACGCTTTCGACCCACGGGATGAAGTCCCAGCCGGCGGGGCGCCTCACGTCGTCGCCGACCTTGACGCCGAAGGAGGCAAGCTCCAGCCAGAACTTGACATCGGGAGCGGTCAGCTTAGTCCCGTCGTGCCAGTAGACGTTGTCGCGGAGCTTGAAGGTCCACACGGTGCCGTCGTCGTTCTTTGACCACTCGTCGGCGACGCCAGGGCAGACGGATGCACCGTCGTCAGGGCACTGCCGGATCATGTTCCCCATGCCGAAGATGGAGCCCGCCGCCATGAGAACGCTGATGCTGCCGGACCGGATGGGGTCCCAGCCGCGAGGCGGGTCGGCGCGGGTGGAGAAGTTCGCGATGCCCCCGTAGCGCGACTCGGTCATCGCCATCGCCGTGGGTGTGGGCTCGGGAGCGCTGCCGCTTCCATCGGGAAGCGGGGTAGCCGTCGGGGCGGGCGCCACCGGAGCCGTGGTTGGGGTCGGAGTGGGGTCGTCCGAGCTGCAAGCGGCCAGCGCCATGCTTAGAACAAGAATGCTCGTAACAAGCATTAACGCTTTGAGCGCACGGTTTCTAATCGTCATTGGTCAGTCCTCCCTGGTCCACTTGCCGTCAGTTACTCCGCCGGTTCAGGGGCAACGAAAGTGATGGGGGCAGTTGCTAAGGAGCCCATGTGGCCTTCCGCCGTGACGGTGTACGTTCCGGGACTCGAGCTGACGCGGTCCATCCTGAACCGGCCGCCTTGGGTTAGTTGGAACGTGCCGAACTCGTTCACGTCGGCGCCCCCGATGGTCCCAGGGCCGTAGGCGTCGGTGTGGAAGGTGATGAGGACTGCTTCTCCTGGGATGAAGCCCCATCCTGTCACGGTGAACGTTCTCTCGGAGCCGATGGTGTAGACCGCTTTATCGAGAGAGATTCCGGCAGCCGATGCGGGCGCAGGATCGCCGGGAGGGCCTTGAGCGCCGTCGGCGCCAGCCGGACCGGCAGGCCCTGCCTGCCCCGCCGCGCCTGCCGGTCCCGCCGGGCCTGTCGACCCTGCCGGTCCCGTTTCGCCCGTGCATGCCGCGGCAACGAGTGTGACCGCAAGCATAAGGAAGCAAACGGCTGGAATGATTCTCATCGGAAATCCTCCCTCTTGCGCCCATTGCGGAGAATAGGGTTTTGGGCGTCCAACAGGGCGCATTCTAGGGAGGGGTTTAACGGCCTGTCAAACGAGAACTCAGGTGAGGAAAATTTGGGCGCATAGCTGCGGAAATCCCGCTTAGTGGAATCAGCGGATTGCGGCTATGGTCCCGTTCGATCTCGCGACGTAGAGGGCTCCGGCTCCAGCAGCGATTTCGTGGGCCGCGCCGTCGCTCAGGTCGATGCGCCACTGCTCCGCGCCCGTGGCGGCGTCGAGCGAGACCAGGGGGCCTGTTCGCGTTCCGACGACGACCTCGTCTCCGAGAACGACGGGGGAGGTTGCGGCCGGCGCGCCGACATCGGCCCGCCATAGCTCGGCGCCCGCTTGCCGGTCGTACGCGAGCACTTTGCCGACGGCTGTGCTCGCATACACTCGCTCGTGGTCGACGGCGGGGGTCCCGATGAAGCTCTCGCCCGCTTCTTGCTTCACCCAGACCACGCCTTTCTCCGGCGGCAACTCGCTCGCCATTCCCCAGCGGAACATCCAGCGGCGAACGGCGCGGACGGCTTTCTCCAAGGGCCACTCTCGGTTGTCCCAGCGCACACGCCGGACCGTGCCGCGGATGTCGGCGGCGTAGACCGAGTCGTCCGCGATCGCGGGAGAGCCGCCGGCAAGCGCTATCCGGTAGTCGAACCGTCGTTTGGCGGTCCGCTTATCGATGAAGTGGATGTGGTTGTCCTGGGACGTGACTATCGCGATCTTTTCGTTCACCGCAGGCCCGGAAGCGATGCGCCCCTCCGTGGCGAAGCTCCATCGTTCCTTGCCGGTGAGGGCGTCGATCGCGTAGAGCCGGTGGTCGCTGGAGCCTACGAAGAGCACGCCGTCGACGACGGCCGGAGAGGAGAGCACCGGCCCGCCAGTCTGGAAGGTCCACGCAACGGCGCCGTTCCGACGGTCTAGCGCCGCAAGCCGTCCGTCCAGCATTCCGACGAAGATGAGGCCTCCCGCGGCGGAGGGGGTCGAGCTGATGGGCGCTCCGAGGCCTCGGCTCCAGAGCGGGGCGCCGTCCGAGGCGGAGAAGGCATGCATGGAGCCGTCGGTCGCGCCCGCGTACACGTTGCTGTCCAGCACGATGGCGCCACCTCCCGGCGGAGCGCCGAGGTCTGCTTCCCAGACCACTTCTCCGCGTAGAGGGGCGGGCGGCGGCGGCGGGGCGCCGACCCGGAAGGGGCTTCCGCCCTCGGTCGGCCAATCGCCGATCGCGAGGGTCGAGGTCAGGTCTGATGCGGGGTCAGGGAGGAAACGGGCGAGCCCGATGTTCTCGACGACCATCCAGGCCACGGCGAAGAGCGCCAGGCCCGCCGCCGCCGTCCGGATGAGCGTGCGCCGGAGCCTGGCGCGGGCCCGCCATCGCTCCACCGGCGAGGGGCCGGTGGAAGGTAGGAGACGTCCGCGACATGCGGCGCAAAACCGGGCATCCGCCTCATTGGCGTGGCCACAAACGCGGCACACCAATGAGGCGCGGCTGCTACTCAAATGCGACCCCGACGGGGCGCTAGGCCCCCGCGTGGTTCACCGGCTGGAAGGCGATCTGGTGCTGCTTCATCGCCTCGACCCAGTCCTCCGCCTTCGGCAGGACGGTCGCGGCGGACCGGATTGCGAACAGCGTCGGGTCGTCGACGTTCGGGGGCAACTCGCCGGTGTCCCGGAAAGCCTTGGCGGCGTTCAACAGGCGGTAGCGCGTGTGGATGATTCCGGAGTCCGTCGAGACGAGGTGTTCCTTGGTCCTGTCGTAGATGGGCCCCATCGTCTCTTGCATTCCGGAGTCCTGGGCGAAGGTGCCGGGGATGCCGCACCAGCGCTCGGTCTGCTGCGCGTGATAGTCGTTCCAGAAGTCGTTCATGATGTTCTGACGCGGGCGCCACTGGCTGCCCGGGAGGGTCGGGTCCATGGGGAGGAACCCGCCTTCGCCGACGTTGTACACGCCGGGGCGCTTCTCGAGGTTGAGGACCTCGTCCTCGGTGAGGGGGCGGTTGGGGTGGTAGGTGGCGCCGAAGACCATCGTGTGTTCATCGTCGATGGGGATCCACGCGCGGAAGCCCCTGGTCGGGTCTTCGCCGTAGGGGCCGGTCATGGTGTAGAAGGGCAGGAGGAACTGGCTCAAACGCCAGTAGTAGCGGTCATCGTCCACGTTGCGGTGGCAGCCGATCAGCACGCCGTAGTCGGTGTCGACAGCCTCGAACACGGGACAGCGGTCGAGCTCCTTGTAGTAGGGGCCCATCGTCTTGTCGTTGGGCTGGGACATGTGGAAGGGGAACTTGGTGTGGAGGTAGGAGTTGTGGGAGTTGTCGATGTCGCCTTCGAGGGCCTGCACGAAGTTGTTGATCTGCAGCCGCTTGGCGATGTGGCGGTGCTCCACAGGCACCATGTTCCATTCGAAGTCGGGCAAGGGGGGCGCGGACTCTTGGGCGCCCATGTACGTCCATATGACGCCGTTGCGCTCCTGGCAGAGATACGCCTTAATGCCGACCTTGCTCTTGAAGACTTCGCCTTCAGGAGCGTTCGGCATGTCTATGCACGCGCCGGTTGTGTCGAACTTCCAGCCGTGGTAGACGCAGCGCAGGCCATACTCTTCGTTGCGGCCGAAGAACATGCCGGCTCCACGGTGCGGGCAGCGGTCATCAACCATGCCGACCTTCCCGGCGGTGTCGCGGAATGCGACGAGGTCCTCGCCGAGCAGGCGAAGCCGGAGCGGCTGACCATCGCGCTCGGGCAACTCCGACGACATGAGCGCCGGAATCCAGTAGTGGCGAAGCAACTCTCCGGTCGGGGTGCCGGCCCCGACACGGCACATCAGTTCGTTCTCTTCCCTGGATAGCATTGCGACCTCCTAGTCGATATGGCTACATGCGGCACATCGGCGGCGACGAAGCACCGGAGCCGTATTCTAGCAAACGGAGGATTGCTATTGCACACGGGGGGGCTAGGGAAGCGCCTCAGTCCTCCCTCAAGACGGTAGAGGGATGCGAGGACCGCGCCTACGGAATGTCGACGGTCGGGGTCTGGTGGTCGAGCATGACTTCGCGGCGGGTGCGGGAGGACTCGAGCATCGCCAGGCAGATTTCCATGGTGGCCTTCGCCCATCGTCCATGGTGGACGAGAGGGCGGCCCTCAGTTACGGCGAAGTACAACTCGTCGATGACCGCGCCGCGGCCCTGGACGCCGCGCCACGGGTCGGGCTCGATCAGCTTGAATCCCTCGGTCGTGTATGCTCCGACGCCCTCGGGAAGCATCCGGAGGTCGGCCCCCTCGCAGGTGACGAGGAATGAGCCGAGCTCGCCTTGGAGCAGCGAGGGCGGCCCTTGGCTGGCGCGCTCGCGCACGACGGGCCGCTCGCCGCCGTAGCCGGTGCTGATGCGCATCGACGTTTCTTCCTCCGACGACCCTACCGCGCGGAGGGTTCGGCGCGTGGCGCCGTAGCGCTCGGCCTCCTTGGGGCCTCTACCGCTGACCAGTTCGGAGGAATCGAAGTGGTCGTACCCGCTGTACGACAGAGTGGCCACGGCGCCATTCTCGAAATCGAGAAACGCGGTGTAGCCGCCCTCGGTGTGGCGCGCGTTGTCGAGGTCCATCGCCGCGGCCCGTACGCTGCGGGCCATGCCGCCGGCGATGAACCTCGCAGCATCGACCTGGTGCGGGACCTGGTTGTACATGATGCCGCCGCCCAATGCGGTGACCAGCTCTTCGGGGCGGCGAGGACGGTAGAGGAAGTCGGTGTACGCCGTGGCGGTGATGAATCCCAAGCGGCCGAAATCCCCCCCGACGACGAGCCTGCGCATCTTCCGCACCGTGGGGTTGAAGCTGGCCGTGTGTCCTACGATGAGGACGACGCCGGCCTGCTCGGCGGTGGCGGTCATGGTCTCGCAGTCCTCCAGGGTAAGGGCCATCGGTTTCTCGACGATGGCGTGCTTGCCATTCGCCGCGGCCATTTGCAGGTGCTCGACGTGCATCTCGTGGGGGGTGGCGATGTAGACGGCGTCCACGTCCGGACTCTTGCAGAGGGATTCGGCGTCGGAGAACGTCTCGCCGGCGAAGTCGGCCTCGAACCGGTCGCGGTGCTGTTTATGGAGGTCGGCTGCTGCGGTTACTCTGATGTCGGGGTGCCTCGCGAGGGCCGACAGCATCCCGCTGCCGGCCCGGCCCAGGCCAATCACGCCGAACCGGAGCTCACGTCCGTTCATGGCGACTCCTTCCCACGGGGGGCTTTGCCCCCTCCCGGCCTCCCCCGCAGATGGGGGAGGGGTAAATACGAGGTTCCCGCCTTCGCGGGATGACGATTTTCTATGCGGCCTCCCCCGCAGACGGGGGAGGGGAATGCGAGGTTCCCGCCTTCGCGGGATGACGATCTTCTATGCGGGGCAGTCCGGGTTGCCGGCGGTCACCTTGCGCCTATCGGTTGTCTGGTCAAACCAGGACTCCTCGGTGAGGATGAGGACGGCGTCCGACCTGATCGCGTAGACCTCGGGCGTCATCACTTCGTAGGGAGTTTCGCCGGACTCGGCGAACGTCTTGGCCGCGCGGATCAATCGCCGCCGCATGGAGATGATGCCGAGGTCAGACGTGCCGAGGTGCTCCCGGGTGCGGTCGAATATCCTGCCCATGCTGAGCTGTGGCGCGGCGTCCTGCGCCCAGAACTCAGCGATGCCTGAGAAGGTCTCGTTCTTCTGCATCTCGCGGTCTTGATGGAAGTCGTTTTCGAGGGATAGCGCGGGACGCCAGCGTCCAAACGGAGCGCTGGAGACGGGAGCGCGGTTCTCGGGCGAGATGTTCCATACGTTCGCCCTCGACAGCATCTCCTCGCGCTTGTGGCCGGGGAAAGGCTTCGTCGGATGAAAAGTCACTCCGATAACGAAGACGTTGTGGTCGTCGATGGGCACCCACGCGCGCCAGTTCCGCGTCGGGTTATCCCCGTAGGGCCCGGTCATCGTGTGGAAGGGCATGAGGTGCTGGCTGATGCGCCAGTAGCGTTCGCCGCCGGGAGCCTGGCGTCCGGAGCCGATGCAAACGCCATAGTCAGTCTCTACCACTTGGAAGCGCGGGTGGGTGTCGTAGTGGCGGATGGCGTCCACGCCGACTCTCGGGGAGAGGGGGTCCAAGTGAAGCCGCGAGTGAACGAAGGAAACGTGGCTTTGGTCGAGGTCGCCCTCCATACCCTGCACCCAGTTGGAGTACTGCACACGCTTGGAGGCGACGATGTGGTCCTCCGGGAGGTCCAGCCATTCCAGCCAGGGCATTGGGGGCGGCTCGTCGCGCGGGCCCATGTAGGTCCAAATCATGCCCGCCCGCTCGACGACCGGGTAGGACGCCTGCCGCACCTTGCCGTGGAAGTTGCTGTCGGGCGGTTCGCTGGGCATGTCGACGCACTGGCCGGTCACGTCGAACTTCCACCCGTGGTAGATGCACCGGAGGCCGTCGTTTTCGTTGCGTCCGAAGTAGAGCGAGGCCCCGCGGTGGGGGCAGCTCTCGCCGATGAGGCCCGGCCTGCCGGAAGAATCGCGCACCGCCAGCAGGTCCTCGCCAAGCAGCCGGACTCGCTCGGGGGGGCCGTCAGCCTCGATTTCCCAGGAGAAGAGGAAAGGGATCCAATACTCGCGGAGCAGGCTGCCCATTGGAGTCCCGGCCCCCACACGAGTCATCAGCTCATTGTCGGTGGCGCTCAGCATGTCGCACTCCTTCGTAGGCGGACACTATTCGTAGCGTTGGCATCATAGATAGCGGCTAAGCGGCCTTCAAGTCCTTCTCCTTCCGGCGCCACGACCACAGGACGACGAACCTACGGGGGAGCTATGCAGTCGGGTGGTCGTCGGGGGGCCGGTCCGGCGCCCTCGAAAGGACCAAGAATGCGGCGGCGGCGAGCAGGAGGCCTCCGACGACGGCGAATGCAGCGGGGATTCCCATTGGCGCGGCGAGCGCTCCCACCAGGAGCGGCCCCGCCAGCTGGCCGACGTTCATCGTGGCTTGCCACGTTCCCAGGAAGTAACCGCGCTTCTCCACGGGGGCGAGATCCATCGCGTAGGTCTGCAAGGTGTTCGCGCCCATCACTTCGCCGATGCTGAACGTCGACGCCACGACTAGGGCCATCAGGAGGCCGTCCATCCCAGCGATGAGGAACATCGCCGTCGCGACCGTCGCGAGCCCGACCAGGAGGACCGGCTTGCGCCCCCCCCAGTCCACGAGGCCGCCCACGGGTAGCGCGATGAGCATCGCGGCCAGAGCGGACATGCTGATTGCGACGCCGAGGTCCGATACGCTCAGGCCGACATTCGCAGCGTGGACGGGGAAGTAGGTCCGAAACGAGCCGGGGCCCGCGGTGACCAGACCCAACGCGAGCGTCACGACCGCCAGCGTGAGGAAGTTGCGGGTGGCGAAGACCGATACGTCCAATCGGAGCCGCCGCTTCGGACGCGCCTCCGTCTCGACGGGACGGGCCTGTTCCCGGCGGGTCTCCCGAATCAGGAGCCACGTAATCCCGACGATGAAGACTTTGGTGACGGCGATGAATATGAAAACGGCTCGGATATCGAATGCCGTGGCGAGGATTCCCCCGACCATCGGCCCGGTGAGGATTCCGAGCCGCTGGGCAGTGTTTCGCAAGGCGACCCCCCTGCCGCGGTTGGTCACGAGGGTGAAGTCCGCGAGCAGGGCGGCCGAACCGGTAACCCAGACGGCCACGCCGAAGCCGGAGAGGAATTCGAGGGCCAGGAAGAGGGCATAGCTGTCGGTGAAGGCCTGCATGGCCGCCGCCGCGCCGTGCATCACCGCGCCGGCAATCACAACCGGACGCCGACCCAGCCTATCGGCCAGGCTGCCGGCCAGCGGCGCGCCGATCATCCGGGGGGCGGCGCTGAAGGCCGAGACCAGACCGACGAGGAAGAAGGAGCCGCCGAGGTCGAAGGCGAGGAGTGGGCGGGCTATCCAGAGGGCTCCTGTCCCGAAGCCCCATAGGAAGAACGCGGAGAATACGGGAATGGCTTCCCTGCTGAGCAGCCCTGGAGTCCGGTTGGTCTGCTGGTCGCTGGCCATCCATGCTCCTCGGGCTGCGCCCGGCAACGTCTCTCCGCCTAACCTTCCGCCAGGGGGGACTTTTGCGCAACTTCCTGGGCGTTGATTGGCAGGCCCGTGGTTCGACGGGCTCCCCAGCCACATCTCGAAGACCGTTCCACCTACCCTCCACGTAGGCCCACTGGCGGGGACTCGACCATGTGAGGGCCTTTAGGTGCTATTGCCTGCTCCAGAGTGCAAGTTTACTGCCCACGAGTATCGAATCTTTCCGTTGTGATTGCCTCCCGTCCATGGACATGGGTAGGACGCAATACAACAAGAGGTACCGATACCCGCAGGCCGTGGCCCGACTACCCCCTAGGCTGGCGCGGCACGGCAGACTTGCTGTTCTACAAGTCGACTGCCCATCGGAAAGTTCGCATTACAGAAGCCTCAGGCTCACCACGAACCAGTTTGAGGTTTACGCAAGGGTCTCTTAGACGGGGGAGGAGGACCAGAGCAGACCCCCTGCTCGGTCCCGCCATACGCCCCGTCTGCACTCCCGCGCACCCTGGATTCCCGCTTTCGCGGGAATGACGGAAGGGGTTATGCGCGTAAACCAGTGTAGGGAGAGCAGGGGCGTTCGGGGAAAGGGCAAATGTCAGTCTTCCGCCGCATCAGCAGTTTGCATCACGCGTCGCAGACGGGAGGGGGTTTGAGGGCATCGGCCACTCGTTCAGAGGCGCCTAATCTCCTCAGGACTCGCGCCGAGGAGGGTGTGGAGAAAGTGCATTGCGACTTGGCGAGCGGAGGAAGCCTCGCGGTTCCCTAGACCGCTCGGCGCATGACGTGGCGGCGCAGGCCCGCGCGGGCGACCTCTTCAAACCCGTGGGCCGCGAAGACCGGGACGAAGCCGCAGAAGCGGTAGCTCGGGGCGTCGAATTCCACGGGGTAGGCCTCAACGACCGAGGCTCCGTTCTCGCGTGCGCTGCGGACGGCCTCCTCGATGAGCAAGCTCATCACGCCGTGCCGCCGCAGGCTGCTCTTGACGTAGAAGCATGTGATCGACCATACGGAGTCTGGGTCAGGGTCGGAGTTAGGGTCCTCGTTCTCCGTCTGCGGGGGAGGCCGGGAAGGGGCCGGCTCGGGGCCGCTGTGATGGACGAAGGTCGCACGGGGGGCGGTGGAGCACCACGCGACGGGCTCGTCGTCCCGGTACGCAAGCAGCCCGACGCGGATGCCGCTCTCGATCTTCCGGAAGATCGCCTGTTTCATATCCGCTCGGGCATGGGGCATCTTGCCGTACTCATCCGCTCTGAACATCCTGCACCAGCACCACTTGGGCCCGCCGCGCGACTCGAACAGGCGCTCGAAATCGGGCCAGCGCCGGGCGTCGACCTCGTGAACCTCGATATGGGTAGTCGGCTCGTTCGGCTTGGTCATGGCGGAACGATATACTCTGTTGCGCTAGGAGGACGCAATGCTGAACGGACAGAGAATCTTCGACGCCGATACGCACATCCACCCGTCGGTGGAGTCCCTGGAGCGCTACGTCGATCCCGAGTTCAGGGCCCGGCTGCCCGAACTCGAAAAGTATACGGTCGGCGCGCGGTCGGACCAGACGACGACGCCGCGCGAGGACCCGTCCCGGCGCCACTACGCGGTGAGCCTCAGCCCCTACAAGCGTCATCTCGGCGACGCCGCCCCGCGCGAAATGCCCAAGGACGCGCACTCGCGATTGCACTTCGGCGAGTACACGGGCGCCAAGCTGCCGGGCGTCGGCGTTATCGACGACGCTTTCGAGCAGCGCGTCGCCGACATGGACGAGGAGGGGACCGACGTCCACATGATGGTCCCCGACACCGCCATCGGCGTCGCGCTGCTGGGCGACCCCACGCTGGAGATGGGGCTGGTCCGCGCCTACCACCGCATGGCGCACGACATCGCCACAACCTATCCCGGACGGTTCAAGGCGCTGATGGCCGTCTCCGGCACGGACATCGAGGGCTCCGTCGCGGAGATCGAGCGATGGGGGAAGGAGCGCTGGTCGGCGGGAGTCCTGCCCTTCCCGGGCGTTGGCGAGCCGATGGACCACCCGCGCATGGAGCCGATATGGGCGGCGGCGGCCAGCCACGACCTTGGCGCCGTCCACCACAGCATGACGTGGGTGCCGCCCTACTTCCCCGGCTACAAGGACATGGACGACAACCGGTTCCTGGCGCGCCTCTGCTCGCACCCATGGGGCGCGATGAAGATGGTGGCGTCGTTCATCGGCGGCGGCATCATGGACCGCTACCCCATCAAGCTGGGAGTGCTCGAATCGGGCGTGGGCTGGCTGCCGTTCTGGACGCGGCGGATGGACGTGAACGCCGCTTACGTCGGCTTCACGGCCGACCTCCAGCACAAGATGAGCGACTACGTCACAGGGGGCCGCTTCTTCGCCAGCATCGACATGACGGATGAGGAGGACATCGTCCGCATGGTGCTGGACTTCCTCGGCGACGACATCGTGATGTACGCGTCGGACTATCCGCACGCCGAGTGCAAATTCCCGGACTCGCCCTCCATCGTGCGGAGGTGGGAGAGCCTCGGCCCGGACACGATGAAGAAGTTCATGTGGGATAACGCCGTGCGGTTCTTCGGGGAGCCGTAGGGGTTAGGCGGCCTTACGATGGCCCTCCTACTAAAGAGGATAGCGCGTCTTGGTACGGCCTTGTCCTTGCAGGGTCAGAACCGTGAGTGGTATACAGGGAAAGGGTAGTCGCAAGTAACGACTGTCTTCTAGAGTTTCATTTTTGGAGAGGGCATGGAGCCTTACCAGGAACTTCGAGATTAAGCTGAGCAAACTCTGCAACTGCTTAGAGAAAGACAGAGGCCGCTATTTGTTGAATTTTCTGGCACTCCCAAGAGCGGTAAGAGCACTTGCATCGACACGGTAGCCCACTTCTTTCGGCGGCTTAAATTTAAAGTGCTGGCTCCGACCGAGGGAGCCTCAAGACGGCCCCCGTATTATCTCAAGGAAGATTGGATGGCATTCAACACATGGTCTGCATCATATGCACTCATGCATGTGCTCGAAGGCCGGTATGGATCTGACAAATACGACTTGGCTATTTTGGATAGGGGCTTGTTTGATGCACTAGCTTGGTTTGAATTGCTGCAGGCGAGAGGTACAGTTACTGAAGAAGAATGCACTCACGTCCATAACTTTCTGTGCATTGAAAAATGGCGCTCTGTGATTGATATGGTACTACTGTTTTATATGGCGTAGAGTTCCTTGGGGTTGTCCCAGAGGACGCGGGCGCGGCTGGCGGGGGGCATGCGGTCGTCGTTCTCGAACGTTCTGAGGGCGTAGATCTCGGTGGCGGAGTCGGCGTGGCCGTAGTCCGTGCCGATGACGAGCCGGTCGTCGCCGACGTAGCGGTAGACCTGCTCGATGTCGTCGTTCAGCTGGAGCGTGACCCATATGTTGTTCTCGGCGAGGGGCTGGGCGCTCAGCTGTCCGCCACGGCGCTCCATTCGGCGGGCGAGGTCGTTCAGCATGTAGGGGAGCCAATCGGCGCTGAACTCGATGATGCCCCATTTGGTGTTGGGGAACCGCTCCGGCAGGCCGGTCATCAGCAGCGTGTGGAAGGCGGAGAGGCCGCTGAACTTGTTGCGCTCGAAGGCGGTGAGCGGGCTACCGAAGATGGCGTCGAGCTCGAAGCTGCCGGTGCCGGAGTGGGGACAGATGGGCATGTCCAGCTCCCCGGCCCACTCGTAGAGGGGGTAGAGGTAGGGGTCGTGGATGAGGCGGTTGCCGACCTCGACGCCACGCAGGTTGACGGCGACGGCGCCGTTGTCCCTGGCGAACCGGAGCTGCCGCTCGGCCTCGTCCAGGGCGAGGACGGGAACCACCGCCGCCCAATGGAAGCGGCCCTTGCCCTCCGCGTAGACGTCGGCCATCCAGCGGTTGTAGCTCCGGCAGATGGCGACCTCTTCAGCGGGGTTGGTGGTGATCGGCCCCGTCCACATCGAGGGGAAGAGGACTTGCACGTCGGTGCCCAGCTCGTCCATGTGGGCCACGCGCGCCTGTACGTCCAGCATGTACTTGGACTCGACGGGCAGCGGGACGTTGCCGATGAAGGTGCCGAACTCGCCGCGCGGCCCGCCGCCCGGCCAAGCGGTGCGGATGGCGCGGCCGCCGATGACCCAGTACTTCACCACCTCGCCGTTCTCTAGTGTCTGGTACGCGGTCCCCGGCTTGTACCGGCGCTCTCCGGGGTCCATGTACTCCCATGTTTCGTCGATCTCGATGACGTGGGCGTCGGCGTCGATGATTCCCATGGGGCGCTCCTTGTCTGTAAGGCCGGCGTACTGGGGGTACTAGACCGGCAGCACCGGCTCCGTCGTATCCGGCAGCAGGACTTCGAACGCGTTGAGGAATCCCGCGTTCGTCACGTACTGACCCATCAACGCTATGAGGTCGACGGTGTTCTGCATGCCGAACTGCGCGACCGCCGCCTCGAACGTCGCTTCCGATACGCTGTGGGTCGTCAGGAACTCGGTCACGAATCCTACGACCGCCGACTCGTCCTCGCCCATCGCGGGGAGCGGCTGGCGGTCGCGGATGGCCTCGATGAGGGCGTCGCGCACGCCGGCCTTGCGCGCCATGCCCGCGTGCGCGTTCCAGACGTAGCCGCAGTCCATGTGCCGGGCGGTCGCGAGGACCGCGAGCTCCTGGACGTTCTGGGGCAGTTTCAGCTCCCAGCGCACGTAGTTGCTCAGGGGCCGGCGGCGCAGCGCCATCTCCGGGCTCATGGCCGCGACCATGCCGGGGCCGATGGGCACCGTATCGTTACTGACGGCAATCAACTCGTCGAACGCGGGGCGCAGTTCCTCGGGGACCGACTCCCGGTTGACCTCAGGTAATCGCGGCATGGCTACTGGCCCTCCTTGCTTGTCTTGCCGGCTTGCTTGCGGGCCTGCTCGGCCTCGTGGAGCGCCGCGTGAGCCCTCAGCGTGCTCGGGCGAACGTCGCGCCCGCGCTCCGCGCTCAGTTCTATGCTCTTCAGCCATTTGACGTTCGCGCAGGTATCGACGTCGGCCGTTCCGCAGGCCGCGGGGTTTGGTATGAGGAAGCGGACGGGCCCGCCCTTCTCTTCCGGCAGCGGTCCACCGCCGAGCGCGTAGAGGATGAGGGCTTGGTCGGCGACCGCCGCCAGCGGAATGCTGGCCGCGAAGTCGCCCTCGGCCTCCAGCGTGATGAATCCTGCGTCGGCCCTGGCGCCCGCCGCGTCGAGCACTGACGAGAAGCGCACCGCGGACCCCTCGCGGCCCGGCGCCAGGGCCGATACGTCCTCGACCTGTCCCGGCAGCGCGGCGAGCCCCTCGTAGCCGAGCTCGAGCGGCTGGTCCACCAATCCTGTCACCTTGATTTCGTTGGCCATTGCGCTCCTCCTAGATGGACTCGAACCATTCCGGCGGGACCTTCACCGCGACCATCTCGCCCGTGGCGGTCTCGACACCGCCGGAGACGAGGGAGCAGCTCACCAGCGCTTTGCGCCCGCTCATGCTATCGACTCGCGCGCGCATGGTCAGCGGCTGGTCGATGGGGGTGGGTTTCTTGTAGGCAACGTAGAGGGACGCGGTCGCGAACCAGATGACCTGCCCCTCGCCGATCTCGCGGCCCTCGGTCCTGTACGCCTCGGCGATGGCCGTCCAGATGCAATGGCAGTCGATCACGCAGCTAATCAGGCCACCGTAGAGGACGTGTTTCGGCCCGGCTGCGAACTCGGGGCGGGGCGTCCAGGTGCAGACGGCCTCAGGTCCGTCCCAGAAGCTCCGGATGCGCAGGCCGTCCTTGGCGTCCGGCCCGCAGCCCCAGCAGTGATTGCCCGGCAGCAGGTCTTGAAAAGCAACGTCGCTCAATTCGGGACTCCTCCGCGGTTCGAGCCGCCCCCTCCTCAGTCTTCCGCCGCATCGGGGGAGGAGGGTAAAGCGAGGTGAGCCCTAGTCTAGCCGAGGGCGGCGGTATCTTGAACGCCCTGGAGTCAGCATCTCATCCTGTAGCGTCTCATCCAGTATCCGGTAGCAGAGAGCGCGCCGGAATGAGGCCGTCGTCTGGCAGGCATCGACGAATCGGGTGGGCCGGTCTAACCTCTGGCTGATCCCGTCCGAGCGGAGGAAGGGTATGAACACCGAGGTCAGGTTGAGCATCGAGCAGCGGATCAGCTTCGCCGACGGGTTCTCGTTCGGCGCGGCAGGGGCCTACGAGCGGCTGACCGGGTCGGCGAGCTTCGCTCTGGACCCCGGCGATCCCAGCAACGCGAATGTGGCGGACCTGTCGCTGGCCCCCCGCAACGCGGACGGATTGGTCGAGTTCAGGGCGGACCTCGACATCCTCAAGCCCGTCGATCTAGACCGCGGGGCCGGAAGTCTGCTTTATGACGTGAACAACCGGGGGAACAGAACAGCCCTGAGGGCGTTCAACGACGCTCCGGCAGACAGCGACCCCCGCACCTTGGCGGCGGCGGGCAACGGTTTTCTCCTGCGGCGGGGCTTCACGATAGTCTGGTCGGGCTGGCAGGGAGACCTGACGCCGGGGGGCGGACTGCTCACTGCCGAGCTGCCGGAGGCGTTGGAGGACGGGAAACCGCTCAGGGGCACGGTGCGCCAAGAGTTCATCGCCGAGCAGCATGGGGTGCTGTCAATGCCGGTCAGCGGCGCTCCGAACATCCACTCCTACCCCGCGCTCGATCTGGACACTGCGCACGCGACGATGACGCTGCGCGAGCACGAACAAGACCCGCGAGCGCCGGTCGCACCCGACGCCTGGGCGTTCGCGGAGGCGGCGATGGTCGATGGAGAGCTGCGGCTGCGTCCGTCGGCGACGTCCTGCTACGTGAAGGGCGGCTTCAAACCGGGCTGGATATACGAGCTGATATACGAGACGGAGGGCTCCCGTGTGATGGGACTCGGCATCGTAGGCATCCGGGACCTGATGTCAATGCTTCGTTATGACGAGGCCGACGCGAACGGCGCCCCGAACCCCGTGGCGGGCCACGAGCGGGCGTACATGTATGGGCAGTCGCTGAGCGCCCGCGTGATCCGTCAGTTCGTCTACGACGGCTACAACGCGGACCCGGCGGGCCGAAGGGTGTTCGACGCCGTCTACCCGCACGTATCGGGCGCAGGCCGCCTGTTCGCGAATGCCCGTTTCGCTCAGGTGGGGCGCTATCCCCGTCAGCACGAGGAGCACCAGTGGCCGTCGGAGCGTTACCCGTTCGCCTACTCGGCGGCGCCTGACGCTTTCTCGGACGCGATGGATAGCGTCTTGAAGCGTCCGGAGTCCGACCCTTTGGTGATGCACACGCACACCAACACCGAATACTGGAACCGTCACGCCTCGCTTGGACACACGGACCCACGCACCGGCGACGACATCCCGTTTCCCGAGGCGGTGCGCGTCTACTTCCTGGCGAGCGCGCAGCATTCAGGCGCAACGCCTCCGGCGGAGGACGTGGCGCAGCAGCTATCCAACGTGATGAACAACGGGCCGCTGATGCGAGGGGCACTGACTTTGATGGACCGTTGGGTCACCGAAGGCGCACCGCCTCCGCCTAGCATCGTGCCCCGGCGGGCCGACGGCACACTGGTCACGCCGGAGAGAGCGCTGGAAGCGTTCCCCAAAGCGCCGGGCGCGGGAATACCGGCCTGGCCCAGCCGTCTGCCGCTATATGACTACGGCCCCGATTTCGATCGGGGGGTGATTACGGAGCATCCGCCTAAGCCTGCATCGGGCAAAGAGTATGTCGTCCAGACGCCGCAGGTGGACGAGGACGGCAACGACCTTGGCGGCCTGCGGTCGCCGGACATCATGGCGCCTGTCGGCACGCATACAGGGTGGAACCTGCGCAGGAGCGGGTTCGGGGGAGGGGACTTCGCCTCGCTCTCGGGCAGCTTCATACCCTTCGCCCGCACACGATCGGAGAGGGAGGCCACCGGCGACCCACGGCTGTCCATCGAGGAGCGGTACGCTTCCCATGAGGACTACGTGCGCCGGGTCTCCGAGGCAGTCCAAGAGCTGCTGGCGGCCGGTTTCCTGCTGGAGGAAGACGCGGTACGGTACGTCGAGGCGGCGAAGGCCCGCGACCCGCTGAATGAGGACGTTCCGCTGGCCCCGCTTGCGCTCGGCAAGGAGATGCCGACCGCCACCGCAAGCCCTCGCTGAAGACGCACTCGACGACTGAGCATGGAAAGAGGACAATCCCGCTCTGAGAGGACCGCAATTACCGCAACTGGGGAGGTCATCGACATGGTCGCAACGCGGCGCATCAACATAGGGGTCATCGGCATCGGCGTAGGGGGGCTCGAAATCCTTCGCTCGGTAGTGCAGCAGCCGGACATCGTCCAGCTTGCGGCGGGGTGCGACGTGGTCCCTGTCACACGTGAACGTTTCCAGGAACGCTTTCCCGACACCAAGGTGTACGAGAGCGCAGAGGAGATGTGCAAAGACCCGGACGTCGACGCCGTCTATATTGCGTCGCCGAACCGGTTCCACGCCCAGCACACGATCACGGCTGCGAGGCACGGGAAGCACGTCATGGTCGAGAAGCCCATGGCGATCTCCCTGGCAGAGACGGAGCAGATGGTCGAGGAGTGCGATAAGGCGGGGGTGCATCTCGTCTGCGCCCACACCGCGAGCTTCGGGCTGCCCTACCGGGTGATGCGTAAGGTGATCGAGTCCGGGGAGCTCGGCGCGGTCCGAGCGATTCACCTGATTGCGTACACCGACTGGATGCTCCGGCCAAGGACGCCGGACGAGCTCGATTTCGCTCAGGGCGGAGGCGTTCCGTACCGTCAGGGCCCGCACCAGATCGACACCGTCCGCCTGCTCGGCGGCGGGATGGTCAAGCGGGTCTGGGGCAAGGTGGGACAGTGGATGCCGGAGCGTCCGATGCCCGGCTACTACACCGCCCATTTCGAGTTCGAGGACGGAGCGGTAGCCACCGCCACGCACAACGGATACGGCTACTTCACGCTGAGCGAGGTCAACGGACCGGCCTCGGGCCGCAGCTCCATCGAGAACCTGGTGCGTGTTCGCAAGGAGATGCGCGACGGGACACGGAATGAAGAGCAAGACAAGCAGGACCTGCGCATCGGCGGGGCCGTTGAGGCCCAGCAGTTCGCGGAGGCGCTCCGCTCCGACGGCGGCCGGGGGAACTTCGGGCGTCAGGTCGCGCGGGAGCCAGGCGACCGCAGCGGCCTCAACGACACCGGGGACCCCGGGACGATCTTCGTGACCTGCGAGCGCGGGGACATGCGCATCGGCTCCGAGGGCGTACTCATCTATGATGACAACGGCGTGCGCGAGGTTACGGGCGTCTCGAACATCCACAGCCGGGGCGAGGTGCACGAGATCTACGACGCGATCGTCCACGGCAAGCCCGTATACCATTCGGGGCGTTGGGGCATGGGTACGGCCGAGGCAATCTTCGGGATGGTCGAGTCTTCCCAGACGGGCAAGGTGGTCGAGCTTAGCCACCAGACGCCGGTCCACCCCGAGTACGATGCCGACCTCACGGTGGTCCCCATCTAGCGACTCGCGGGCTCCAATGCGGGGGGGGGGGGGGGGGGTTGCGGACGAACGCTTGTCCTCCCCCGCGCTTCGCTGCGCTTGCGCCCCTCTCCCTAGCCCTCTCCCGCAGATGGGAGAGTGAACCAGAGCCGGGGGGAGGGGGATTGGGGCGAGGTTCCCGCCTTCGCGGGAATGACGGAAAGAGGGGAGTCAGGTTGGCCGGTTGACCGATGGCGCTTGGCGGGCTTTCGTGGCGCGTTGGAGTTTGCGGCGGGGCGTCAAAAGGTAACGGCCGCACGTGAGGCAGCGGATGCCGATGTCCGCGCCGAGCCGCTCCACGCGCCACTCGACTCCTCCGCAGGGGTGAGTCTTACGCAGCGTGAGACGGTCTCCAAGGTGGAACTCTACGTCCATTCCTTCTCCATCCGATCGAGCTCCGCGTTGATTGCGTCCCGGAGGCGGAGCGCCTCGGCCCGCGCAGCGTCGGCGAAATCGCGGCCGCTCGACGCGTAGAGCACGCTGCGGGACGCGGAGATGAGCGCGCGGCGTCCGTTGGCGTCCGTCCCGTTCCGCACCGATGCTTCGAGGTCGCCGCCCTGCGCGCCGACGCCGGGCACGAGGACCGGCATCGAGCCCGCGATGCTCCGCACCCGCGCGAGCTCCTCCGGAACGGTTGCTCCGACGACGAGTCCGACGTTGCCGTTGTCGTTCCACGCGCACGCCTGACCTGCGACCTCCTCGTAGAGCGGCCGCTCGCCTGCAGCGCCGCGCACGCGCCGGTCCTGGAACTCGGCGCTGCCCGGATTGGACGTGCGCGTGAGGATGAAGACGCCTCGGTCCGCGTAGTCGAGGAACGGCTGGAGGGCGTCCCGGCCCTGGTACGGGTTCACCGTGACGGCGTCCGCGCCCCAGACCTCGAACGCCGCCTTCGCATAGGCGATTGCGGTGTTGCCGAGGTCGCCGCGCTTCGCGTCGAGGAGCATGGGCACGCCGTCCGGCGCGGCCTCGATGGTCTGCCGCAGGGCCTCAAGCCCGGCGATGCCCTCGGCCTCGTAGAAGGCGAAGTTCGGCTTGTACGCGCAGACTAGGTCGGCGGTCGCGTCGATGATGGCCCTGTTGAACGCGGCGATATCGTCGATGGGCATGGAGGGGGGCCACGGGTCGAGCCCGACGCACAACAAGCTCCTGTTGCGGGTCATCGCAGAGTCCAGCCGTTCGACGAACGAGTCCATGCCCTTCTCGATCCTCTCTCCTAGGGGTCTGTAGCCAGTCTACCAGCGGCGGGCTGCCGCGCTCCTAGTGTGGCGGCAGGGGCGTGGCTGCTATCCCCAGACCTCGCGGGCGGTCTCGACGACGAGCTCGAGCTTGCGCCATTGCTCGTCCTCGGCTAGGAGGCTCGTGCCCTCAGTGGAGGAGCAAGAACCCTTTCTTGCAGGCTGCTTCATTTCTTGGGATCTTTGATTTACGTGGCCGTGGCGCGGTGGACGGGGGGCGGGGCGGGGGGACAGGAACAGAAAGTCCCCGGAAGTTTCTGAACCTGTTTACTAGGCCGTGGTGCGGTGGAAGGGGGTTAAGAATCCAAGAATCCACAAATTTCGCGCCCCCCGGTTGGCGTGGATTTGGGGTCTATGAAGCAGGGCGGGAGGGTGGGTCGGCTCTTCGCTTGTCGGAGCCCATGGTAAGGGGTTGGTTGGGGATGGGGAAGGGGCTAAGAGCAGTGTTCTAGCGGTCTCATTTGGTCTCATTCGGTAGCATTCCTCCTCTAAGGTCCGGCCCTGCGTCGGCCATACCGCGGACGGGTCAGGGCTGTTGGAGACAGGGTAGGGGACGGAGGTTCGATTGCGCAACGGACAAATGTCACAAGGGCGACGGGGGATGGATGGACCCAGAGTGGCCACTAGGCTCACATTGAGCAAGGACCCGAGGACTTGGAGGACTACTATCTAGCCGCAGACATCCTCGAACGCGTCCGCCAGGGCCGGGAGCAAAACGCACGCCGCCACGGACGTGAGAAGAGCGCTTGGTCCAGTCCGCCTTCGACAGTCTCCGAGCCTGCCGCGCTGCTAAGGCGACAGAGGCTTCTGATTGAAGCGGAAGGTGTACAGAATCGTGTCGAACTGGTCCTGTCGGCTCTCAAAGCGCTCAGGCCATGCTGCTACGCGAAGGAAAAACCACGCGACGCCGGCATCTACCACCAAGAGCCGGTCCCGTTCGACCCAACCGTCGCCTGCGGCTGCTCCAAGAATGGAATCCGGCTTGATGAGTGTTAGGTCGAGTTCCCAAGCAATCTCGCTGCCCCGGCAGACCTCCCTCACGCCACCATAGGTGTTGACAGTTAAGCCTTCATCGGCGCGCCAGTAGTTCGTCCAGGCATTGAGTAGCCCTTCCGCGGTCGCGTAGGTGCTCTTGAGAAAGGGATTGTAGACGATGACATCCACCGGCCATCGAGACCTGCGGTCAGTGGGGTACTGATACGCACCCGACAAGTAGAACAGATTGACCCCATCTTCGAGAAGAGGTGTGAATGAACTGGGCAACTGGGCAAACCAGCCCCACTCCGCGTTGCGGTAGGTACGACCTGAGTCGGTAGCTGCTGCTACGAGGGCTGGCGCGGGCTGACAGACCGTCTCGCCACCAATCATCCGCTCCACCACCGACCCGTCTTGTATCAGGCTGCCAAAGCTGACGCCCTCCACTTGAACGGAGACTAGTTTGGAAGTGGCAATACCGGCGATACGCCCGTCGCTGGTGATCAGGGGAGACCCAGAGTCTCCCGCGTTGACTGCGCTATCGGTCTGCACCTGCGCGGGGCTTATCCGGGTCGGCTCGTGCAAAGCCGAGATGACTCCTTGCGTCGCCGCTGGAGCGCCGCGCTGGCCCACCCCGTACCCGAGTTTCATCAGTGTTTGCCCGATTTGCAGTTCATCCGTATCGGCGAATGGAACAGCCGCAAGTCCTGTTCGCGGGATATTGACGATGGCCAAGTCCCGGCCGATATCCCTTCCCAACATTTCAGCCGATTCCTTGGACCCGTCGCTGAACTCGACGGTAATCTCGGCGGCTCCTTGGACGACGTGGTAGGCCGTCAGCACCATCCCATCTTCCCTAACCACCACGCCGGAGCCCTGGCCTCCGTCGGCTTCGATTCGGACGACGCTCTGACTCACAGCAGCGACGATGTCTTCGATACTGGGCGTGGGCGTCGGTGTGGGCGTGGGCGTCGGTGTTGGTGTAAAGGTGGGCGTCGGTGTGGGCGTGGGTGTTGGTGTTGGAGTGAAGGTTGCGGTTGGCTCAGGCGTGGGAGTGAGGGTTGCGGTGGGCTCCGGCGTAGGAGTCGAGGTGGGCTCGGGTGTCGGAGTTGGGGTGGGCTCGGGTGTCGGAGTTGGGGTGGCAGTAGGCGCAGGCGTGGGCGTGGGCGTGGGCTCGGGTGTCGGCGTTGGGGTGGCAGTGGGCACAGGTGTCGGCGTGAGCGTCGGAGTAGGCTCCGGCGTGGGAGTCGCGGTGGGGGTTGACGTTGGAGTGGGCGTGGGTATCGGGGACGGGGTGGGCGTCGCCGTTGGAGGTTGGGCCGTGGCTGTTGCGGCAATCGCCGCGTCCACCGTCGCCTGCACGTCGGGAGTCGGAGGGGCTGCCTGCGCACACCCGGCGCTTGCCAGAGTGAGTGCGATGAGCGCAAGGAGCAGGCTCACGGAATGGCGCATACGAGGAACCCCCTTGCGGCGTGACTTCGGCCGTCCGGCGAGCCGACAAGAGGGCAAGGTTCCCTGATTCGTGCCGATTCGCCCCCTCCTCCCATCCAAGGGAGGCGTGGGACTTTTGACAGAAGGGAGTATAGCAGGCCCCCCGGCGTTGCCAGAGCGGGAGTCCTATGCTGACCGTCACGCAACGGGTCAAGGTCCCGCCTACGTGGGGATCTCCTTATGTGGGGCTAACGCCCACGCCATAGCCGACGAAAATGAGGAGGCCCCGATACCTGGATTCCCGCCTACGCGGGAATGACGGAGGGGCGGCAGTGACGGGGGAAGTCTGTGCGCCGACGCTTCTCCTCCCCCGCGCTTCGCTGCGCTTGCGCGTCCCCTCCCGCAGACGGGAGGGGTTCTGGGTTCCCGCCTTCGGGGAATGACGGGCTTCAGACGAGTTGTTCAGAGCATCCCTAGCTCGCCATCGACGGCCACTCGCCGAGCAGGCGGCCGGCGTTCGGCACTGAGAAGGTGTGGCCGAGTATGGATGCGATGCTCCAGAACATGGCGGGGTTGCTTGCGACGACAGGGACGCCTAGGTCGGCCTCCAGCCGTTCGAGGATGTGAAGCGGGTTCAACGGAGCGCCCTGGAAGTAGACGGCCTGGGCGCCGGGGGTGTTGGCGAAGGCGTCGACGGCCAGCTGGTAGACCTCCTCGGAGGTCTTGCGCTCCGTGGCCTGCACGTCCTCGCGGCGGGTATCGGTCCGGGCGTTGGCGGGGAAAACGGCGTTGAGTCCGCGCTCCGCGAGGAAGTCGCGCAGCATCGCGTTCAGCCCGTCGTCGAAGGGGGTGAGGAGGAGGATGTCGGTTGCGCCGAAGGCCTTGACGGCGGCGGCGCCGGACTCGAGGGCAGTCGTGACGGGGATGTCGAGGACGGCGCGCAGCTTGCCGATGTGCTCGGGGTTCTGGACCTGCATGGGCGCTCCCATGAGCGCGATGCCCTCCCAGTCCTTCTCCCTGGCGAGCTTGGTGGTGATCTCGATGTGCTCGTCCGCCTTGCCCGCGAGGTCGTAGAGCGAACCGCCCCACAGGCCGAGGGGCATAATCTCCAAGTCGACGTCCCGTGGCACGAGGCGGAGGAAGTCGTCGTAATGCTGGGCGCGCCGCCCGCTTGCGCTGAGGAAACCGACGTTTAGGGTCGCCATGGATTCAGCCTCCGTTCTTCTTGGCGAGGGCGAGGTTGCGGGTCTGGGAGAAGGGGCCGGTGTTGCCGTAGAGGAACTCGCCGCGCAGCGGGAGTGTATAACGGCGATTCGCCCGTTCGCCACGGCAGGGGCGGCGCCCCCTCTCTAACTCTCCCGCAGACGAGACCTTTGCGTAACCCGATTCTGTGGCGGGCATCACTCTTCCGACCCACCCGTCCGGTGTGTTGTGGGGACATCCCCACGCCCCCGGCGAAGGGGCGTCGCCCCTCTGCGCTCCTCGGCATTGCAGCCGTCCATGATCCCACAGGCTCACTACGAACCGGTTGAGGTTATGCAAGGGTCTCGCAGACGGTGGGGGGAGAAGGAACTCCGGCGAGGACTATCTGCCCCAGTTCGGGACGAGGTCGCCGTCAGGGGTGAAGCGGTCGACGCGGTGGTTGGAGAGGTCGGAGACGTATACATCGCCCGACGGGCTAACGGCGACGCCCGACGGCGAGCGGAAGTCGCCCGGACGGCTGCCGCCCTCGCCCCACGCGCCGAGGAACGCGCCGTTGGGGTTGAATCGCTGCAAGCGCTGGTTAACCGAGTCGACGATGTAAAGGTCGCCGGAGGGACCGACAGCCACGCCGATAGGAGAGTCGAACTGGCCGCCCTCCACGCCGTGCATGCCGAGGTTGTCCACAAACGCGCCGCTAGTGGTCAGCTTCTGCACGTAGTGCCTGGCGAAGTCGGCGACGTAGACATGGCCAGCACGGTCCGACGCGATGCCGGAGGGGCTCTCGAACTGCCGTCCGCCTATTGGGTCCGACTCCCACGCTTCGATGAACGCGCCATCCGCGCCGAACTTCTGGACGCGGGCGTTGCCGGAGTCCGCGACGTAGACGGAGCCGTCCGCGTCGACGGCAACGCCGACAGGCTGGCTGAAGTGGCCCGGTCCTTCGCCCTGAGCGCCCCACGAGCCCGCGGGCGCGCCCGCGGAGGTGAAGCGGTGTACACGGTTCTCGAACTCGTCGACGACGTAGATGTCTCCGTTCGGGGCTGTGGCGACGCCAGCGGGTTTCCCGAAGACGTCGTCGCCGGGCCCTCGGGGGCCGATCCGCCGATCGAGCCGTCCATCCGGCCCGAACACGAGCAACTGGCCCGACGATACGTAGGTCACGAGGATGTTCCCGTCAGGGGCCGCCGCTACGAACCGCGGCGACTTGAAGGCGTTGGTCCATGGAGTTTCGCCGGGGGGCGTGGGGGTGAGGATGGCCCCCGCCGGCTCGCGCATGGAGCTGCCGGAGGTGCAAGCGGCGACCGCCATGAGCGCTAGGGGCAAGCTCAGAGCGAGGATGCGGGGCAGGATGCGGGATAGGTTGAGGTTGGCGGCTCGCATGGGCTTGGCGTCTAGTTTAGACCAGCGAGGCGGTAAGCCGCTCATAGAGCCTCCGCCGCCTATATAATCCGCAGCAGGCCTCCCTCCTAGCCTCTCCCGCAGACGGGGGAGGGATTGGCGTTGATTGGCGGGCGCGTGGTTCGACAAGCTCACCACGAACCGATTGGATTCCGTCATTCCCGCGCAGGCGGAATGACGGAGGGAGCAGGGGACGAGGGCGCTTCGATGAGGGTAGCGGGACTGTATGGACCTTAGCTCATTGGAACTTGGACAGGCGCTGTGCGAGCGGGACGTTGTCGTCACGAGCGATCGCGCGGCGTTGTACATCGACGCGGTGGAGGACGACTCGCCGCTCTATGTAGAGCAGGGACTGGCGCCGCCGATGGCCGTCGTGGCCATCGTGATGGCGGCGGCCATGGAGGCCGTCGAGCTGCCAGCGGGCGCGGTGCACACTGGCCAGGAGCTGGCGTTCGCCGGGCCGGCGCGCATCGGCGCGTCAGTCCGATGCGTTGCGTCGGTCGCGGCCAACAGCGTGCGGCGCGGCACGCGCTTCCTCAGCCTAGATTTAACCGGAAGCGCGGAAGGGGAGCGGGTCGTCGAGGGCCGGGCGTCGCTGGCGATAGCCGAGGAGGGGGAGTGACCGACCCGCCTCAGACGCTGCCGCCGGTCGTGCACCGGATCACCCAGGGCCAGCTGGCGAAGTACGCGGACGCGAGCGGAGACCACAATCCGCTGCACCTCGACGCCGAGTTTGCCAAGGGCACTCCCTACGGCCGACCCATCGCCCACGGGATGCTCGTGCTGGCGTTCGTCTCGGAGCTGATGACCAAGACGTTCGGCAGGTCGTGGATGTGCGGGGGCAGACTGAAGACGCGGTTCCGCGCGCCGGTGTTTCCGGGCGACGTCGTGCGCGCCGAGGGGTCGCTGAAATCGAATGACGGAGCGACGGCCGCCTACCAGGTCGCCGTCACGAACCAAGACGGGGTTCAGGTGATAACGGGCGAGGCGACGGTCCCGCTCGACGGCTGAGGGCGATAGGAGGACGTTTGGCTAGCTCAACGATTGCATTGGATGCGATGGGAGGAGACCACGCCCCGGCCGTGCCGGTCGAGGGCGCGGTGATAGCCGCGCGCGAGCTCGGGGTCGAGGTGGCGCTCGTCGGCGACGAGGCCGCGGCCGCGGCCGAGCTCGCCAAGCACGACGCGGGCTCGTTGCCCATCCGCGTGATCCCGTCCGAGGACGTCGTCGTAGAGGGCGAGCACCCCGCGCTGTCGCTGCGGAGCAAGCCGAGGTCGTCCATCGCGGTGACGCTCGGCCTGCTGAAGGCCGGGCATGCGCAGGCGGGAGTGAGCATGGGCTCGACGGGGGCGACGATGGCGGCGTCGGTGCTGGCGCTGGGCATGTTCCCCGGTCTGGAGCGCCCGACGCTCGGCGGGCCGTTCATCGGCCTCGCGCCGAAGACCACCATCATCGACCTGGGCGCGAACGTGGACTGCAAGCCGTCGCAGCTGCTGAGCTTCGGGGCGTTGGGAGCGTCGTTCGAGCGGGTCCACCACGGCATCGACGACCCACGCGTGGGACTGCTGAGCGTGGGGTCGGAGGACGGCAAGGGGAACCGGCAGGCGCAGGAGGCGTTTCCACTGTTCCAGGCGAGCGGCCTGAACTTCATCGGGAACGTCGAGGGACACGAGATATTCACGGGCAAGGCGGACGTGGTCGTTTGCGATGGTTTCGTCGGCAACGTGCTGCTGAAGTACACGGAGGGCCTGGCGGCGGCGGCGGGGCGCCATCTGGCGTCGACCCTGGGGCCGGACAACCCGGCGGTGCAGGCGATCGCCGGGCTGGCCGAGGCCGCGGAGGGCGGCGGGGGCCCGCTGTTCGGCGTGAACGGCGTCGTGATCGCGGGTCACGGAAGGTCCAGCGCGCGGAGCATCGCGAGGTCCATCGGGCTGGCGCGCCGTCTGCTGGAGACAGGGCTCGTGGAAACGATGCGCGACGACTTGGCGCGGGTGCTTGCGCGGGCGGAGGCGGACGGTGGGTAGGCTGGACGGGAAGCGGGCGCTGGTCACGGGGGGCAGTCGCGGCATCGGCAGAGCGGTCGCTGTGCGGCTGGCGGCGGAGGGAGCGAGCGTTGCGGTCAACTACAACGCGGGAGAGGCGGAAGCGGAGGCCGTCGCGGAGGAGGTGAGGTCCCTGGGCGCGGAAGCCGCCGTGCTGCAGGCGAGCGTGGCGGACGCCGCGCAGGCGGAGGGCCTGGTGACGGCGGCGATCCACGCGCTGGGCGGGCTCGATATCCTGGTGAACAACGCAGGCATCACGAGGGACAACCTCCTGATGCGACTTTCCGAGGAGGACTGGGACGCCGTGCTGGACACGAACCTGAAGGGAGCGTTCCTGTGCACGAGGGCGGCAGTGCGTCCCATGCTGCGGCAGCGCTCTGGACGGATCATCAACATGTCGTCGGTCGTCGCCATAACGGGCAACGCGGGGCAGGCGAACTACACGGCGGCCAAGGCGGGGCTCATCGGCTTCACCAAGACCGTCGCCAGGGAGGTGGCGTCGCGGGGCATCACCGTGAACGCGCTCGCGCCGGGATTCATCGAGACGCGGATGGTCGCGGCGATACCCGCCGAGCTCCAGGCCAAGGTGCTCGAGCGCATCCCGCTGGGGAGCTTCGGCTCGCCGGAGGACGTGGCGGCGTGCGCGGCCTTTCTGGCCAGCGACGACGCGCGCTACGTCACGGGCCAGGTGCTGGGAGTCGACGGAGGGTTGGGGCTATGACAGGAGTATGGCCGGAAGACCACGCCGGACCGGGCGACAAGATCCTCGTGATCGTCGCCCACCCGGATGACGCGGAGTTCATGTGCGCGGCCAGCGTCGCGCGGTGGACGTCGGAAGGACGGGAGGTCGTCTACGGCCTCGTTACGTCCGGCGACAAGGGCACGTCCGACCCGGATGTCGTGCCGTCGGAGCTGGCGGCGCTGCGGGAGGAGGAGCAACGGGAGGTGTGCCGCATCCTCGGCGTAAGCGAGGTGGAGTTCCTTCGTTACGAGGACGGCATGGTGCAGAACACGCTGGAGCTGCGGAAGGATATCGTCCGCATCATCCGCAAGCACAAGCCGAGCGCGGTCATCACGCAGAACCCAACGGTGCGATGGTCGGGCCACTACATCAATCACCCGGACCATCGGAACACGGGCGACGCGACGCTGGACGCGGTGTTCCCGTCGGCGAGGGACGTGCACATGTACCCGGAACTCGCGCTGAACGAGGGACTGGACGCGCACATCGTCGAGCACGTCTACCTCGGCGCGCGCGACGATATCGCGGACGTGTATTTCGAAGTTACCGGGACCGTCGAGACGAAGATCCGCGCGCTGAAGGCGCATGCGAGCCAGATGCAGTTCACTCCCGCCAACGGCGGAGAGCCGTCCAGAGAAGAGCTGGAGTTCGGGGAACGGCTCACGGGCTGGCTCAAGGACCGCGGCGCGCAGAAGGGCATCCCCTACGCCGAGTCGTTCAAGTATTTTTACCTGGGGTAGGAGGGGAGCGGAATGAGCAAGAGCGCCGTGGCCTACAACCGCATCGCGCAGATAACGCACTGGGCAAGCGCGCTGCTGATCGTCGGTATGCTCGGGGTCGGGCTGGCGATGACGCGCATCGGCGAGGGCGAAGCGCAGGAGTGGCTCTATAACACGCACGTGGGAATGGGCCTCGGAACGCTCGCGCTGACCGCTGTTCGCTTCGTGGCGCTCGTTGTCCATCGGTGGCCCGCGCCGCCTGAAGGGCTGTCGCCCGCGAACGAGAGGGCGTTCATCGGGACGCACGTTCTGCTGTACGCGCTGCTTATCGGGTTGCTCGCAAGCGGCATCGGAATGCTCGCGTTGAGCGGACTCTCGCTCGTTCCCGGCAGTATCGTCCCCGCCGACATCGAAGACGTGCCGCCGCGGATTGCCCACAACGTGCTCTCCAAGGTGTTCATCGCGCTGCTGCTGGTCCACGTCGCGGGCGTTGTCCGCTATCAGTTGGGAAAGGGCGACACGCTGGGGCGTATGGGCGTGCGATGGCTCAGCCGTCTGCAGACATAAGGCGGCGTGCGCGGGCTAAGGGGTCTAAGCGCTCCGCCTACGCCTCGACGGGCTCTGTGGCCAGGGCGTAGGCAGGCTCCGCGAGCGTTGCCTCGCCGCCGCTCGCTAGCCGCAGCGACCCCCCCGCGGCGGCGTGCTTCGACGCTACGAGCGCCAGCCCCAACGCGCCCCCGCCGTCAGCGCAGGCCGACGTAACGACGCCCGCGGGCGAACCGTCCCCGCTCTGCAGCGCATCGCCGGGCGCGGCGGGAACGTCGGACGTGAACGACATGAGCAGTCGCTGCACCTTGCGGTACGTCTGGAGCCTCGCGATGACCTCCTGCCCCGTGTAGCAGCCCTTGTCGTCGCCGATGGAGCCGAGGAGGCGCGCCTCCAGCGGATTGTTGAACGCGCCGAACTCCGCCCCGTAGGCGGGTACGCCCTGGGCGATGCGGTAGGCCTCGAACGTCTCCGCGCTTACTCGCCGCGCCGCGCCGTCCAACGTCTCCGTCGCGCCCTCGGACTGCGTGAGCGGCAGCAGTACGTGGTAGACCGGGCGCGCTCCGAATGGAGAAGCGATGACGACAGTGTCCCCACTCGCCGCCGTGCCGTCTGGGAGAGGGACGGGATAGCCTGCGCCCGCTAGGGCGTCGGTGGCGAGCGGCCCCGCGACGGTCAGCTGGGCTGTGGTTGCGCTCACGTCCTCCACGGAGATGTCCTCGCCGAAGGTGTACAGGTCGAGCCATTCGATCACGGCCTCCGCCCGTCCGGGGCTCGTGAGACACCAGAGGCCGCCGTCGACCGCCGCGAGATGCAGATGGTCGATAACGCGGGCGTCGCCGTTCGTGAGGACGGTCGAACGCGCCAGACCCTCCGGCAGCGTTTCGAGCTGGTTGGTCGTGAGGCGGTTGAGGAGGTCGAGGGCGTCGACTCCGGTGATCCAGAGGCGTCCGCAGGCGCTCCGGTCGGTGAACGCGGCGCGCCCTTCGAGGGCGGATAGGCCTGCGGCGTCGATGGCCATCGTTCACTCTCCTCTTTCTAACTCTCCCCCGCAGACACACGGAGGAGAGAACCGGATATTTTCTACAGACGAACCCTTGCGTAACTGCCCAACGTCGGGGATTCGGGGGCGAGGTTCCCGCCTGCGGGATTACGGGATGGGTTATGCAAAATCCCGCAGAACGGGGAGAGGAAGTCCGAAGCGATACGAGGAAGCGGGCGGGCTAGACGGAGAAGGACGTGCCGCAGCCGCAGGCCTTCTTGGCGTTCGGGTTGTTGAAAACGAACCCCTTGCCGTTCAGGCCGCCCGAATAGTCGAGCTCGGTGCCGGCGAGGAAGATGTAGCTCTTCTTGTCGATGGCGAGCTTGATCCCGTTCTGCTCGATGACCTTGTCGCCGTCCTTGGTCTCGTCCGTGATGTCGAGGGCGTAGGTGAGGCCGGAGCAGCCGCCGCCCTTGACCGCGACTCGCAGGACGCCGCTCTCGATGCCCTCGGCGGCCAGGAATTGGCGGACGTGGCTCGCGCCGTTCTCGGTGATCGTGATGGTGAGAGGTTGGGGGGCGGTGGTCATGGCAATCCTCGACGCGCGCTATTCTTTCTCATGCGAGCCTCTCTATCGTAGGGAGGTGCGGCGCGGGCGTCAAGGCGCAGGGGACCGCGCGAGCGCTCGCGCGGGAGGGCGATGCGCATCGAGACCGAGCGGCTGGCGCTGCGCGAGTTCGCCGAGGACGATTGGCGTGCGGTCCTGGCCTACCAGCGCGAGCCGGCCTATCTGCGCTTCTATCCCTGGAAGGACCGCTCGGAACAGGACGCGCGGTGGTTCGTGGGCGCGTTCATCGCCTGGCGGCGGGAAAGGCCCCGCCGCCGGTTCCAGCTCGCGATTACCCTGAAGGACGGCGGGCAGCTCATCGGGAGCTGCGGCATACGCCGCAAGCCGGGCAACGATTGGGAGGCCGACATCGGCTTCGAGCTGGCGCCCGCCCACTGGGGCTGGGGCTTAGCGACGGAGGCGACTCAGGCGCTGGTCGAATTCGGCTTCGGCGAGCTGGGGCTGCATCGCATCTCGTCATGGTGTGTCGCAGATAACGCCGCGTCCGCGCGGGTGCTGGAGAAGGCCGGCATCACGCTCGAAGGGCGGCTCGTCGAGAACGAATACTTCAAGGGCCGCTGGCGGGACACGCTGCTGTACGGCATGGCCTGCGCTACCGCCTGGGGGCGTCCCAGCAGGAGCTGGCGCGGCTCCTCGGCGTCCGGCAGCAGACGGTAAGCGACTGGGAGACGGGTCTGCACGCGCCCCAGGGCGCCTCGCGGCGGCTTCTCTCGATGGTCGCGGAGCAACAGGGGGAGTACGGGGTCGGCGGGGCGTCCCGCGGCGGCCCCTTTCGATGTCGACGGAGCAGCCCGCGGAGTACAACGCCCAACGTAAGCAGGGTGGGCATGACGCCCCTTAGCGTTGCCGAGCCCGTCCGCCGCTACCGGCCTGTCCGTCACCAGAAGAGCCCCCTGCTTCCGGAGAGGCTCCTAGCGAAGCTGTGGCGGGCGCGGGAAGGCCGCTCGCTGCGAACGGTGGATGGCAGGCGCGTAAACGTTCTCTACGCGGGCCGCCCCGCCCCCGGTCACGGCCCCGATTTCCAAGACGCCGTCGTCGAGCTGGACGGCGCGCGCGAGGCCGGGGCCGTGGAGCTGCACCGGACGCCCTCGGACTGGCGCGCTCATGGCCACGACACCGATCCCGCGTACGACGGTGTCGTTCTGCATGTCGTGGCGAGGGCGGCGGCCGACGGGCCGGACCTGCCGGTGGCCGAGCTGCGGCGGGGGAATCGTGAGCCTCCAGTGGAGGCGCCGCTAATGGCGGGCCTGGCGAGGATGGGCTCGTCGGAGCTGCGACAGACGCTCGTTCGGGCGGGAATGCTCCGGTTTCAGGAGCGGGCGTCAGCGGCGTGGAACGCCCTTGAGGCAGGCGTGGAGCAGGCGTTCCACGAGGCGGTGTTCGAGGCGCTGGGCTACTCCGAGAACCGCGCCCCTTTCCTCGAGCTCGCGCGGCTGACGCCCATCGAAGAGCTCCGGCGGCTGGCGCTCGAAACGCCGCGCCAAGACCGGGCGGACGCGCTCACGCGCCGCTTGCTGTCGCTCGCGGGCTTTGGGGAAGGAGCGGGGTCGTCCGCCATGGAGCGGGCTTCCTGGCGGACGTCCGGCGTCCGTCCTGCGAACCATCCGGCGAGGCGCATCCGCGCGGCGGGCGTCCTGACCGCCGGGGTCACGGACGAGGGCTGGCTGACGGCGTGCCGCCGCGCGGCCGAGGACGGTCCGTCCGGCCTCGAAAGCCTCTTCACCGCGGCGGAGGATGGCAGCGCGCTCACGGGATCGGGGCGGGCAAGGGAGATCGTCGTCAATGCGGCGTTGCCGCTGCTGGCGGCCAAGGAGGGAGGCGACGGCCAGGGGGCAGCCGCTCTCTACCGGATGTTCCCCCCGCTCCCTGAGAACTCCGTGACGCGGGAGGCGCGCCGCCTCGCGGGGGCAGCCGGTATGCGTCTCTCGGCGTGCGAGCAGCAGGGACTGATCCGCCTCTACCGGCGGGGCGTGGCCGGGGCCTAGGCGGCGTAGACGAGGCGCAGGGCCCGCAGGACGGCGCGGGGCGCGAAGGCGAGGACCCTGAAGCCCGCCGCCACCGCCAGCGCCGATGCCACGCCGATGGCCGCGCCGCCAATCACGTCCGTGGGGTAGTGGACGCCGGCGTAGACGCGGGCGAACCCCCAGAGGAACGCCAGCAGATAGAGCCAGCTTCCCAGGACGCGGTGACGCAGAAAGACGGCGGTCGCGAGGGCGAAGCCCACCGAAGCCGCGTTCGACGGGAACGAGGGGTCCGTCGGCTCGTAGAAGAGCAGGGTGAGGTCGTTGTCCACGAAGGGCCGCGTCCTGTTGGCAAGGACGTTGATGACGGTTGTGAGGGCGTTTGCTATGCCGATGGCGGCGGCGCCGATCATAGTGGTTATCTGGTTCGAGGGCCGCGTTGCCCCGTTGCCATAGAACCACAGCCCCAGGAGCACGAGGCTGCCTGCCACGGGGACCAGGTAGTCGCTGACGAACGCCTCCATCAGCAGGTCGAAGGGAGCGAACTTCCCGACGCCGGAGTTGAGAAATCGGAGGATGGCCCCGTCCATCAGCGGCGTCCTCTCGCGGCCCGGCTGCGCTCACGGCGGAGCGATTGGACACGGGCGGCGGCGGCCCTGGCGAAGGTCGTCCGCTCCAACCAGGTCAGGCCCGCCGGGGGGCCTTGTCCGGTCTGGGGGTCCCACCCGTGGTCCGCGCCCCAGCGGTGGTTTACGACCGACGAGACCGCGATGAGCAGCGCGCCGGCGGCGGCGGCGCCGATGGCGAACCAGCGCGCTTGAACGACGCCGTCGAGGCCCTCGGCGGTGTCCGGCACGTTCCGCTCCCCGCTGGCGAAGAACCAGGCGAAGGCGGCGATCACGAGCAGGACGGAGGCGGCCTCGGTAGCGCGAGGCCAGCGCCTGAAGACGACGAGGCCCCACAGCCGACTTCGGACGGCCGCGAACTGGACGACCCCAAGGGTGCTCACGAATACCCAGAGCGTGTAGGCGAACTCGAACGCGGACATCGGAGGTCTTACTAGGAAGCCGTGACTCTCGGCGAAGCGGTGGCGCAGGTGTGAAGGTAGGCGGGGTTCTCCCCGCGCACGATGGGGAAGTACAGCTCCTGGAGCCGACGGGTGACCGGGCCGACTCCGCCGGCGCCCACGGGACGGTGGTCGACCGTGCCCACGCCCTGAACGTGCGCGGCCGTCCCCGACAGGAAGACCTCGTCGGCGGTGTAGAGCTCGCTGCGGTCGACGAGGCGCTCCTCGACCTTCAGGCCGAGCTCGTTGCGCGCAAGGTCGATGATGGTGTCGCGCGTGATGCCGGGGAGCACGTTGCTCTCGAGGGTCGGGGTGGCGATGGTGTCCCCGTAGACGAAGAAGATGTTCTCGCCGGTACCCTCGCAGACGTGTCCGTCCATGTTGAGCATGATGGCCTCGTCGAAGCCCATAGCGATGGCGTCGGTCTTTGCGAGGATAGAGTTCAGGTAGAGGCCGCTCAACTTGAAGCGCGGGGGAACCATGGTGTCGTCGATGCGGCGGTAGGAAGCCACGCAGCAGTTGATCGCGCCATCGGAGTCGATGTAGTTCCCGAAGGGCACCGCGAGGCAGAAGAAGCCGTCTCCCAGCGCTCGGAGGTTGAGGTTCGCCACCTTCTCCTCGGCCTTGAAGGCCACGGGGCGGATGTACAGGTCCTGAGCGTAACCGGAGCGCTCCACAACTTCGATGGTGATGTCGCAGAGCTCCTGCACGGTGTACGGCACGTCGATCCAGAGCATCTTACAACCGCGCAGGAGGCGCTCGTAGTGCTCGCGGAGCTTGAAGATGTACATCTGCCCGCGGTCGGCGTTCCAGTTGCCCCTGATGCCTTCGAAGACGGCGGTGCCGTAGTGGAGGGCGTGGGTCATGATGCCGACTTTGGCGTCCGCCAAGGGCACGTACTCTCCGTTCATAAAAGCCACAGGAGTTGGCATAGCGCTCCTTGGACCGGCTCTCCACCGGACTTGAGTCTGACGATTATCGTCAGCAGCCTCGGTAAGTGTCAATCGCGCTCGGTCGAAACCCACCACCGAGCGCCGTCCGTCGAGAAGCGGACGCGGCCGTTCTCCGCGGTCGAAAAGAGCCGGTCTGGGCCGATCTTTTCGGACACCCGCTCCATCACCTCCGGCGAAGGATGGCCGAAGGGGCTCTCCGCTGCGACGGAGACGACAGCGGCGACCGGACCGACCGCGTTCAGCAGATCCGGGGAGGTCGACGTGCGGCTCCCGTGGTGGCCGAGCTTCAGGATGTCGGCCGAGAGATCGAGGCCCGCGTCGAGCAGGGCGAGCTCGCTCTCGACGAAGAGGTCGGCCATGAACAGCGCCGACGCTTCGCCGTAGACGACGCGCGCCGCGACGCCGTTGTTGTTGACGTCCGAGGAGGTGCCGGTCAGGGCGGGCGCCGGGGGGTTGAGGAGCTCGATCAGCACGCCGTCCGTCAGGCTGACGGTCATGCCGCGGACCACTTCCACCGGCGCGCGGCCGAGGGACTCCAGCTCGGCGGCCCAGGAATCCGCGTATCCCGTGGATGGGGATGAGGAGGTTGATGAGGATGGGGATGAGGACGGAGAGGGAGGCGGCGCGATGACGCGGTCGAGCCGTCCGCGCCGCGCGAGCTCGAGCAGGCCGTTCATGTGGTCGGCGTGGGGATGGGTCAGGACCGCCAGGTCGATGCGGAGCTTGCCGAGGGGCAGCAGGTCGTCCACCTGCTCGATGGCCGCGCGGGGGTCGGGCCCGCCGTCGATCAGCGTTCTCCCGCCCCCCGGCGAGGTGATCAGGATGGCGTCTCCCTGGCCGACGTCGAGGACGTCGACGTGGAGCAGGCCGTCCCCTGCTGTGGCGACGAACGCCCAAGGAGCGGCGGCCAGGACGAGCAGGCCTCCGACTGCGAGGGCGGCTTCGACGCGGCTCGCGGGACCATGCCAGGCGGCCCTCGCGGCGTGGACCGCCGCGGACGCCCAGACGCGCCGGCCAAGGATGGCCGCCACAACGGCGGCGAGGGCGTAGACGCTCCAGACCCAGGCGGCGCTCAGGCCGTCGACGGAGATGCGTCCGCCGGGAGCTGCCGCCACGACCTCCGCCAGCACCGTCAGGAAGGCGCCGAACGGCCACGTGACGCCTCCGGTCGCGTATGCGAGCGGCGGCAGGAAGAGTCCGGCGGCCGCCGTCAGTCCTGCGCCGGCGAGGAATAGCGGCATGACGACCAGGGCCAGCAATGTCGCCGGAGCGCCGAGGAGCGGGACGCTCCCGAAGTTGAAGGCGACGAGGGGCCCGGAGCCGAGGAAGGCGCCGAGGGAAATGGCGAGCCCGGACAGCGCGGCGGAGATTGCCCAGGCCGCCTGCTTTGGCAGCCGCTCCCCCAGGCCCGCGACCCGCTCGGCGGTCCATGCCCGGGCGGGAAGGCCGATGAAGAGGACGCCGGCCATGGAGGTAAAGCTGAGCTGGAATGAGCGGTCCCACAGCGAGCGCGGCTCGATGAGCAGCAGGACCAAGGCGGCGAGGCCAAGGGCGTTGACGGCTGCGGGCATCCGTCCGGAGGCGAGGGCCAGCAGGAACGCGGACGCCATCAGTCCGGCGCGGACAGCGGACGGCGGCGCGCCCGCGAGGAGCACGTACGCCCACATGAGAAGGAGCGGGGCGATGAGATAGAGGCCGCGCCGCCTTCCCAGGAGCGCCCGCGAAACCAGCATCGAAATCGCGAGGACGATGCCGACGTGCATGCCCGATATCGCCAGCAGGTGGGCGAGGCCCGCGTCGCGGAAGGCGTCGGACACGCCGGCGGGCACGCCCGAACGGAGCCCGAACAGCATGGCGGAGGCGAGAGACGCGGCCGGCTCGGGCATGTGGCGTTCGAGCGACGCGGCGAGCCGCGACCGGAGCTCGTGGACCGAAGCAGCGGCATTCCGGTGTCCCGGCGAAATGTCCAGGAAGCGGGCAGGACTAACGACCGCGCCGATTCCCTGGGCGGCCAGGTGTTCCGGGTAATCGAACGGGCCAATGCGTTCCGGCGGGCGGACGGTTCCCGGAGAGTCAAGGTGTCGCCGTGGCGGATGTAGGGGTAGCTCCGGTCCTCCACGGGCGTGACTCCGGCGTCGGCCCAGACGATGACGGCGCCTTCCGCGGGCGCCCAGCCGTTCGGCGTCCGGCGCTCCACGAGGTCGGCGCGCAGACGCAGCGATCGCCCCGCGGCCTCCGGGACGCCGTCGACCACCGCGCGCGCCGTGACGGTCGTCCCGAGCAGCGCGTTGATATCGTCCTGAACGACGGCTGGTCCCGGGCCGGAGCGCACAATGCCGAGGAGTCCTCCGGCGAGGAAGAGGGCGGCGATTCCCACACGCAGACCGGCGGCGCGCGACCGCAAGTAGGCGGCGCCGAGGGCCACCGCCAGGAGCGCGGCGGCGGCAAGGGATATGTCCGCTCCGGCGCCCGCAAACAGTCCGCCCGCAAACAGTCCCAGAGAATACCCGAGCGCCAGCCAAGCAAGGGGCACGGCGCTACGTCCCCAGCCGAACGAGGGGCCGGATGCGCTCGTAGGTGATGGGTCCGATGCCACGGATAGCCATTAGCTGGTCGAGGCGCACGAAGGGGCCGTTCGCGTTCCGGTGCTCCACGATGCGCGCCGCCAGCACTTCGCCGATGCCCGGGAGGGCCGTCAGCTCGGAGGCGGTCGCCGTGTTGAGGTCGATCAGCTCGGTCTGTTCGGGCTCCGACACGGCGGACTCGGGCGCGGCGAGCGCTGTCGCGGTGGGCGCGGGACGTGTGATTTCGATGCCGGGGCTGGGTCCGGGAGATACGATCAACTACACGCCGCCCGCCAACGAGACGAGCGCCAGGAGAGTCAGGGCTGTTCGGTAAGCGTTGCGCCAATCCATAGCGGCGGGCCTTTTCCTGGCGTGTTGCGGGTCTTCCCCCCTCGTTTGTGGGCCGGGAGGAGTACGTCCGCATTCTAGGGCGAGAGCGCGCTGAGGCGGGCGCGGAGGGCCCTGGGGGAGCTCATGGAGAAGGACAGCGGCGCCATGAGGGCGCAGACGGCGACCATCACCCAGATGGAGACGGAGTAGTTGCCGTTCACAACGAAGATGGCGGCCATGAAGAGCGGCCCCACGACGCCCGCCGCCACGGAGCCTCCCTGGAGCAGTCCAATGATCGAGCCGAGGGAGCGCGTGCCGAACATGAGGCTTCCTAAGGTCCCGCGCGTGGGAATGATGCAGCCGAACCCAACTCCGAACAGGACGACGAAGGGCAGGGTCATGGCGACGGAGGTTACGGTTACGACCTGGAGGTACGCAAAGGAGAGCGCCATCATCCCTGCGACGACGGCGAGCACCATGCGGTAGTCGGCCTTGTCGAGCATGTAGCCGGCCCCGATGCGTCCAATGCCGCTGAGGGTGAAGACGAGGGTGAAGGTCACAGCGGCGGCTTCTGGGCTGAGGCCCACGTCCTGCACGAAATAGGGGATCTGGTGGACTTGGAACGCGGAGTTGACCATGAACATGCCCGAGAGATAGGCGGTGAAGAGCCAGAACTCCTTGGTCCGTACGGCTTGGCGCAGGAGCATGCCGTGCTCGGTGCGCCAAGCGGGGCGCCCCGAGACGTTTTCCTCGCCCTCCTCAGGGGGGTCGCCGTCGGGACGAAGGCCGTAGTCCTCGGGGCGTTCACGGGCCACGGCGCTGATGAGGGTGAGGAGGACGAGGACGATTACGCCGTAGGCGACGAGGATATTCCGCCAGCCGAAGGTGTCTTCGAGGGAGGTGTTGAGTATGACGAATGGCGAGCCGAAGATGGGGCCCATCACCGCGAAGCCCGTCGCGAGGCCGCGCTTGCGCCGGAACCACCGCGCGATGACCACGGGCCAGGTGACGGCATGGCTCATGCCGGACGCGCCGATGGAGATGAGGAAGATCGCGAGATAGAAGGTGACGACGCCGTTCATGCGGCCAAGCAGGATCAGCCCGGCGCCGGTGATGATGGCGCACCAGAAGAGGAGAGTGCGCGCGCTGATCTTGTCCAGCATGAAGCCGACGAGGGGACTGATGAAGCCGGACTCGAGCTGGCGGAGCGACATGGCGCCGCCGATAACGGCGCGGTTCCACCCGAAGTGGGACTCGATGGGCAGGATGAAGGCGTTGAGTCCCTGGAAGTAGGCCGCTGAGAGGACGGAGTTCGTCAGGATGCTGCCCGCGACAATGTACCAGCCGAAGAACACGCGGGGCTGCCGCTGGGCGCGGCCGGTCGGGGGGAGAGAGTCCAAGAGATCTCCAGCGGCCAGTAGGGCCGCGCAGGCGCATGGTAGTGCAGGGTGGGGCGGAGGGGAAACCGGGGACTGCTTTGACAGGCCGCCGCAGGCGCGGCTAACGTCAACAGCACTACGATACCGGAGCAGACAATGCCATCACTCGATGACCTTAAGGGGCTGCTGGGCCAGAGCAGGGTGGTCGTGTTCACGACATACCGGCGCGACGGGATGCCGCAGCAGAGCTTGGTGACGGTGGGCGAGCTGAACGGCGGCCTCGCGTTTACGACGCGTTCGCGCAACGCCAAGGCCTACAACCTGGCGAGAGACCAGCGGTGCGCGATGATGCTGGTGAGTCCGGACCGGCGAGCGTTCGTGGTGCTGGACGGCGAGGCGGAGGTGCTGGGGGCGCACAACTTGGACGCGGAGGCGCTGCGCCTCAAGCTCCGGGAGGTCTTCCAAGCAGCGGGCGGCCAGCATGAGGACTGGGACGAGTACGACCGGGCGATGCTGGAGCAGAGGCGGGTGGCGGTTACGCTCCGCCCATCGCGCATCGTAGGGCATAACGTCTAGGGGCGCTTACCCCTCCTGTCCTGCCCCGCAGCCGGGAGTGGGATTGGGCGGCGGCGCCTCAACCGCGAAACCCTCTCCGCGAATGGGCCTGTCAGCCTCGAGAAAGAGAGTGCTAGGCCTCGTACCGGAGTCAGCGGAGGCGTCCCCCTAGTGTCCTCCGCCGGGCGCGTCGACGAGCGAGCGGTCGGACTCGAACCGCCACACAGCGCGGTCCGACTGCCACTCACCCCCAACGACCTGCCGGAAGAAGCCGATGAGCTCGGACCACGCCGCCTCGGACTGCTCAGGCCGGTAGCGGGCCGGGATCGTCGCGTTCATCCACCCGTGGGGCGCGCCCGCATAGATGCGGATCGTATAGCTCTTGTCGTGCTGCTCCAGCTCGCTCCGGAAACGCTGGATGTGGTCGAGGGGCACTGCCGGGTCCAGCTCGCCAAACCCGCCGAGCACGGGACACGTCAGCTTCGGGATCAGCTCCGCAACCGTCTGCTGGCCCGGGTGGATCGGCACGTAGTCGCGTGGGTAGATACCGCCGTGGAACACGGCGATAGCCGCCACGTCGTCGCGTGCCGCCGCGTAGACGATGGGTGTGCGCCCGCTGAGGCAGAACCCGGCAATTCCGATGCGGTCGCCGTCAACGTCCGGCAGCGTGCGCAGATAGGCGATGGTCTCGTCGAGGTCGGCTAGCGCCTCGGCGTCTGTCGGGTCCACCCGCGCTTGGGAGGCCTCGATGGGCGCGCGGTCGCCCTTGTAGCGGTGAAACATGTCGGGGACGCAGGCCACGAAACCCTCCCTGGCCATGCGGTTCACGGCGTCGAAGCTGAACTGGACGGGGCCGTACCGCTCGTGGAGCATGAGGACCGCCGGGCGCCTGCCGGGCGAGTCGGGGTGCGCGGTCCACAGCCGCATACCGCTGTCGAGGGTCCGCTCCTCAGCCATCATCCCTCCTTCGTCTCGTACGCACGTTCCGTGCGGGTGTGGGGCGAGGCTAGGCGGCGTGCGGGATCACGTCAAGGTGGCGGCGGTGGTCCGGTCAGAGGGCGTGCAACGCGCAAGACCAGGGGCTGCGATTGACGAGCGGCGCGCGCGCGAGTAGGTTCGATGGCACAACAACGACCGTGCGAGGTGACCGATGGCGCAGCAGGTCAAGGTCGAGCATAAGCTACAGCCGTTCAAGTACGAGACACCCGACATCGACCAGCACCGCGGGAAGGGCAGCATTGGGTTGGCAAGGACCGACGTGGTGGGAGCGAGCGTGCAGGCAGTGCAGCACGGTGGCGAGACCAACCTCCATGCGCACCCTGGCACCGACGGCATCTGGTTCGTGCTGGAGGGCCGCGCCCGGTTCTACGATGACGTGGAGTCGGTGGCTTGCGAGCTCGGCAAGCACGAGGGCGTGTTGATCCCGCACGGCGTGAAGTATTGGTTCGAGAGCATGGGCGACGAGAAGCTCGAGATCATGCACATCACGGGCAGCGTGCCGGGCGCCAAGCAAGAGCGGCTGAACTTCACGCCGATCCTGGCGCAACAGCAGGAGAAGGGGATCAACGTCTTCGAGTACCAGGAGAAGCGGCAGGGCGACTCACGCGAGTAACGCTGCGAAGCGGCTTCTAGCTCGAAGACTCAGTGAGCAGTGAAGGTGGTTTGCCTAGGCGATCACCGCTCGTAGAACGAGTTCGCAAGGTAGCCGCGTGGCGACCATACGACAACTCTCCCACGCAGACATGCCGTTCGTGGAACGCATGCTCTTGGTCGCAGCCTCCTGGCAGACCGATCCTGACCCGCTGAGCGAGCCGGTCCCTGAAGAGACGCTGCGCTACGTTGCCGACTGGGGTGGACCGGGTGATCGTGGCGTCATAGCCATCGACGAACAGGACTCACCGATCGGGGCCGCTTGGTATCGCCTGTTTCCAGAGGAGAGCCCTGGCTACGGCTTCGTTGATTCTTCAATTCCGGAATTGTCAATTGGTGTCCGCGCCGACAAGCGGGCGCAAGGCATCGGGACGCAGCTACTACAAGCGTTGATTGCTGGCGCGGCAATGCGCGGACATAGGATGCTCAGCCTGAGTGTGTCTTCCGACAATCCAGCCCGCCGGCTCTACGAAAGGCTTGGGTTCAAGATCGTGGGAGAGACGGGGGGATCGTGGACGATGCTGCTATCGATTGCGTAACTTCGCAACGGACTACCCTGCTACCGCGGCGTTGGCAGACGGGGACCAACCTCTCAGAGCACGAGGAGTGCGGTAGGGACCGCCTTGTTCCGGAGTGCGCTTAGAAACGTCTAGGGGGCGCTTTCTCGCCTCGTTCCTGGTCCGGGGCGGGGGATGGATTGGGCGGGCGGCGCCTCAACCGTGAAGCCTTCTCCACGAATGGGCCTGCCTCCGTTGGTATACTGGACTCAACAATACCAACGAGGCTCCTATTGGCCCGCATCGACGGCAGACATAACAGCCAGCTCCGCCCGACCAAGATCACCGTCGGCTATCAGGAATTCGCCGAAGGCTCCGTGCTCATCGAGACGGGGCTGACGAAGGTCATCTGCGCCGCCAGCATCGAGGAGAGGGTGCCTCCCTTCTTGCGCGGCCAGGGCCGTGGATGGGTGACCGCCGAATACGGAATGCTGCCCCGCTCGACCCTTTCCCGCACGTCCCGGGAGCGAAACTCCACCAGCGGACGCACCCACGAGATACAGCGTCTCATCGGGCGCTCGCTCCGCGCCGTCGCCCAACTCGACAAGCTCGGTGAGCGCACCATCAACATTGACTGCGACGTCCTCCAGGCCGACGGCGGCACCCGGACGGCCTCCGTCACCGGCGCCTACGTCGCCCTCTACCAGGCCCTCCTTGGCCTCGTTCGGCGCAAGGTCCTACACCGGGTCCCCCTCGCCGGCTCTGTCGCCGCCACCAGCGTCGGCCTCGTGGCCAAGGAGGCCATGCTCGATCTCTGCTACGACGAAGACTTCAAGGCTGCCGTCGATATGAACGTTGTTATGACCGACGCAGGCGAGTTCGTCGAGGTGCAGGGCACCGGCGAGGACCACCCCTTCTCCCGGCAGGCGTTCGACGAGATGCTCGCTCTGGCGGAAGCCGGCATCAATGAGCTCGCGCAGATCCAGAAAGAGGCGATTCGTCAGATCACCGACGCCTGACTCCCCGCCCCGGCCCATCCCCGCCGGTGATTTCCCTGCGTGATACGTAGACCGTTTCCGGCATCCGGGCCATCCAATAGGAGAGCAACCCTTCTGAATCTCGCCATGCGCAGACCCGCCTCCCAAGCGCTCCTCGTCCTCGCCGCCCTCGCGGCCTTTACCGCCGCGTGCGCCAGTTCCGCCGCGCCCACTCCCACTCCCACCATCAGCCATATCTCTTCGTCGGTCTCACCCCAGTCTCCCGGCAGCGCGCAGCCCGCTGAGAACGACAACGCAACCCCTGGGCACCAAGCCCCTCAATTCGGTTTCTTCCCTGACGTTGCGGCTGTCGTAGAGCAAGTGAGCCCCGCGGTCGTTCAAGTCATCTCAACAGTGGAGCAGGCCAATATCTTCGGACAGCAGAGCCAGGGGACCTCACAGGGTTCCGGCGTCTTCTTCGACCCACAGGGCTACCTCCTCACGAACAACCATGTTGTCGAAGGCGCAACAGCAGTCGAGGTTGTGCTCTCGAATCGGCAACACGTCCCTGTGGAGATTGTCGGCGCCGATCCCGACACCGACCTCGCTGTCCTCAAGGCCGATCCGAAAGACATCGATGGTCTAGTCACAGTCCCCTTGGGGAAGACCGGCGACATGCGCCCTGGTGAATGGGTCATCGCCATCGGCAGTCCCCTCGGATTCGAAGGCTCCGTAACCGTGGGCGTCGTGAGCGCCAAGGGACGCTCTCTCAGCATCGACAGCAACACGCGGTTGGACGACCTCCTTCAGACCGACGCCGTTATCAACCCCGGCAACAGCGGCGGACCCCTCCTCAACCTGCGAGGGGAAGTCATTGGGGTCAACACCGCCATCATTCGCGGCCAGCAGGCCGACGGCATTGGCTTCGCCATCAGTATGGAGACCGCCATACCCGTCTCGGCCCAGCTCATCGAAAACGGGCGGGTCATCCGCCCGCGTATGGGCGTCGTCATCCAAGACGTGACTCACGCCCTTTCCATAGAGCGCGGGCTCTCCGTCAACGAGGGCATCATCGTTGTCTCCCTCGCCCCGGACGGCCCGGCTGAAAGGGCGGGCATAGAGGTCGACGACATCATCGTCCAGATCGACGACACCCCCGTCACCACCACCACCGAGCTCGTCCGCCTCCTCCTCACCGACTACAAAGTCGGAGACGCCGTCCGGGTGACGATAGTCCGTTCAGCGATCCACCTCACCTTCGACGTGACTCTGGAAGAGGTCCTCTAACCGCTTCAGCCCCCGCTTCGCTCTATACAGGCGATGCCGGGTTAGACGTCGAAGACGGTCTGTGAGTAGGGCTCTGGGTCTATGAAGGCTTCTATGACGCTGGGCCCGTCTAAGGAGAGAGCCCAGCGGAGGGCGTTCCGCAGGGCGGCGGGCGTATGGACGGGGCGGACGGGCACGCCGAAGTAATTGGAGGGGGGGTCGGTGTGCTCGCCAAGGAACGCGGCGGAGGACGGGAAGGCGGACCGGTCTTGCTTGATCTTCATCAGGCTGAGCCAGCCATCGTTCAAGACGATCACGGGGACGGGCAGACCGAGGCGGCGGGCGGTGGCAAGCTCGCCGACGGTCATCTGAAAGCAGCCGTCGCCGACGACGCTGACGACGGTCCGCTCCGGGCGCGCGAGCTTGGCGGCGTAGGCCGACGGCATGCCGTAGCCCATCGACGACCAGCCGTTCGTGGCTACGGCGGTGTGGGGAAGGTCGGTCGACCATTGGGAGGCGATCTGGTGAGTATGGGCCCCCACGTCGTAGGCGATGACGGCGTCATGGGGGAGCATGGCGCGGAGCTCATCAATGACGTGGTGCGCGGCCATGCCGTTAGCTGGAGGGCGGAGGGCTTCCGCAAAGCCCCGGCGATGCTCCGCCCAATCTGCGGGATCCCACCGGTTGGATTGGGGGGCGACCCCGGCCAGGGCCTCGATGATGGCGTCAATGTCGCCGACGGCCTGATAGGCGAGAGTGATGGGCGTATCGGGCTGCACGGGTTCTGTGCCGAGGTGCGCGACGGGCGTAGATTTCGCCCACTCCTCGTAGTCGATTTCGATAGGGTCAAAGCCGACCGCGAGGAGGAGGTCGGCCCGATCGATCATTCGCTGGACGTCGGTGCGGCGAGCCCTGCCCATGACGCCGAGGGCAGCGGAGTGGGAGTCGGGCAGGAAGCCCTTGGCGTGGAGGGTGGTCACGAACGGGACGCGCTGGGAGTCGATGAACCGGAGGAGGGCCTCGGGACGGCGGGCGCGGGTGAGCGTGAGGCCGCCTACGACCATGGGGAGCTCAGCGGCCTCGAGGAGGGCGCGGACATCGTTTGCGAGGCCTCCGGGCGGCGGCGGAAGCGCGGCGGGGACGATGACGTGAACTACGTCCTCGACGGCCTCGGCGACGCCGACATCCTCGGGGAAGTCGAGGTGGACGGGGCCGGGAGGCTCGCTGGTCGCGATGCCGATGGCCTGGGCTATGACGGCGGCGACGGCGCCTTCGGAGACTCGGAGGGAAGCCTTTACGATGGGCGCAAAGAGGGCTTGGTGGTCGATCCACATCTGGGTGCGCCTGCCGATGAGGCGGGTGGCGTAGTCGCACGTGATGGCGATGACAGGCGAGCGGTCCAAGAAGGCGCCTCCGACGCCGGTTGCGAGGTTGGTCGCGCCGGGGCCTACGGTGGATACGCAGACTCCAGGAACGCCGGTGAGGCGTCCGACGGCCTCGGCCATGAAGCCGGCGGAGGTCTCGCTGGCGGTGAGGACGAAGTCGACCTTCCTGCTGCGGCGCAGGGCTTCAATGAGCGGCAGGACGGGACCGCTGGGAACGCCAAAGACCCAGCGAACGCCGGCGCGTTCGAGCATATAGACGATGAGCTCAACGTTATTCATGGAGCGTCCTCCAAGGATGGTAACGCATAGGGCCTAACGGTTCGCCTCGTCCCCTGCTGTCGCGCCCTGCAAGCGAGTGACTCTCGCCTTACGCCCTCTTTGTTAGGCCCCCGCCCACGGCGGCCTTGCCGCGGCCTCATCATGCCCAAAGCGCCCCTTTGCCGTCCTTTCTCTTTTCCCCAAGAGAAAGGACGAAGAGGAGCCTTTCACCCAAGGTATAGGGCAATAGAAATACTGTAGAGATTGGTGAGGTTATCCGTAGGACGCCGGGAATGATGTGGGCCAGACATATTGAGTAATCTCTTGCTGGTCGATAGAATATATACATGGCAGAGGCAGACGCCAATACTGGGAAATATCCCATTAGTGTGGCCTCCGAGCTCACGGGGGTCCCGGGGCACAAGCTCCGAGCATTCGAGTCCGCCGGCATCCTCGAGCCTGATCGCACCGAGGGCGGCACGAGGCGGTATTCGGACGCGGAGCTTGCATTAATCAGACGCGCCGCCGAGTTATCGGACAAGGGCGTGAACCATGCAGGGATTCTGGAAATCCTACAGATAGAGGCTCAGGGACAAACCGAATAGATCGAGGAGAGCGACAGGCGAGAGCAACTAGCCACAGGAGCAATTGAACACAACGCCCAGGCGCGTTGACCCGGCGGACGCGCATGTTCGCCGGCCCCGCTGTACAGAGCGGGGCTGCAAAATGAGCAGCCTTTTCATTCGTGATTCGGGTGCTCGTTTCTGGTCTAAGCGGGAAGACGCCATTGGGCAGGACCGAGGACTTACATGGACTGGGTGGCATTGTCCCTGATATCCGCGGTGGCCTTCACCGCCTATACGCTCTTGCAGAAGCACGCGCTCGATAGATACGTTGGAGCCGTTACGTTCACTGCGCTCGCCGGCATGGCGCACATCGGCGTAGCCGTGGCGATCCTGATCACCTCGCCGCCGGACTGGTTCTCGTGGGGCGTGGCGGCGATGGCATTGGCGGGCGTCATTCATGTCGGCATTCAGCTCTTGTCGAGCTATGCGTTGCGTCGGACGTCGGACGTTTCGCGCATTGTCCCGGTGCTCGACGCCTATCCCTTGTTCGTGATGGTGATGGAGGTCGTGTGGCTTGGGGAAGAGGTTACATTCTTCAAGTGGGGCGCGGCGCTATTGGTGATGGCGGGAGTCATGGTCGCTTCCTTCGCTCAGACGCTGCCGGGTAACCGCCTGCAGATCAACCGGTCCGTCCTGGTGTTCACGGCATCGGCGGGCATTGCGCTCTACACCGTTCTGGCGAAGTCGGCCTCCAGCGAAGTTTCCGTCTGGCAGATGTATGCGATCTCCTGGCTCTTTGCGTTCCCTGGAGTCATGGCGGCGGCGAGGGTATCCGGCATGGGACAGGTAGCAGCAGCGCTCCGCTCCAAGGGCGCGCTGGCGCTGGTTGGGCTGGCCCAAGTGGTGGTAGTCCTGGCCTTCTGGTGTGGCCTGACGGCATCGACCAGGGGCCGATATCCCTCAGCTCGGCAATCATGTCGACTCGGCCGGTGCTTCTGCTGCTGTGGGTAGCGGCGACAGGAATGAGCCTGCGCAGGATGCTGGACCGGCGCGAGCCGCGCCGCGAGGTGCGGGCGCGCTGGGGGTCGGCGTTCCTGGTGACGGCCGGCGTGGGCGCGATGGCGTTCTAACGTCCTCTTGGTCCGAGTCAGACACAATGGCGGCCCTCGACCATCATCTGTCGAGGGCCGCTTTGCGTCATCGAGCAAGGGTGTGGCTCAGGTGCCGAGACGGACAGGGTCGGTCTCCTGCTGGAGGGTGCGGATGATCGACATGGCGGTGAGGCGGCCGGTCTTGGGGTTCTCGCCAGGGATGTTTTCCAGGTGGAGGCGCATGAGGCCGAAGTCGCCCTCGACCTCGATGTCGTGGCAGTTCCGTTGCAGGCCGGGGGTGGCGACTATCTTGACGGTCGTGCGGTCGGGACCTATGCCGGCGAGGCTGACGGCGGCGGAGACGTTGAGGTTGGCGGGGAAGCCGACGCATGCCTCGCGGGCGGAGCCTTGGAAGATGACCTCCTCCTCTTCGAGGGCCCATAGGTCGATGTTGTTCTCTATGACGTGGGGGGCGCCGTCGAGGGCGGCGGGGGGCTTGCGCGACTCCATGACAACGTGGTCGATCTTGCCGACGGAAGCGGACTTGATGCCGTCGAGACCGATGATGGCGCCGGAGGGCATGAGGAGGCGGCAGCGACTCTCGCGGGCCATATCCAAGAGCTCGGGATGGGCGAGGAGCGCGCCGACGCTGATGACCATGGCTCCCTTGCCCGCGGCGAACGCCGCCTCGACGAGGGCAGGAACCGTTGGCCCGCCGGAGGCCTCCACGACGAGGTCGGCCTCCTCGATGAGCTCGCCAATGGTGAGGTAGGGAGCGGGTTTTTCCAGCGAGGCGAGGAACTCGCGGGCGGTGGACTCGGTGCGGCTGGCCACGCCAGCGACGTCAACGTCGAGGAGGCCGTCGTCGACGGCGCGAAGGATGGCGCGGCCGATGGCGCCGCAGCCGACGACGCCTATGGAGAGCTTCGCCATTCCCGCTACCTCTCGTTGCCCTCTTCCAGCCAGGCGATGTAGTCGGCCATGGCGGTCTCGGGCGTGTACCGGTTCTCGAAGCCGAGCTCGTCGCGGGCGCGGCTCATGTCGAGATAGTTGTTTTCCTTATAGGCGGGGCCTTTGCCATCCTGGAGGGCCAGGTCGGCTTCGGGCTTGACGGCTTTGACGGCGTCGACGAGGCGCTGGTTGGAGACGGCCACGCCGGAGCTGACGTTGTAGATGCGGTGTTCGAGATTCTCCTTTAGCTGGACGAGACTGATGCCCAGAGCGCAGTCCTTCACGTAGCAGACGTCGCCGGTGTCTTCGGCGAAGGGAACGCCGCGGGCATAGTTGGGCGCGGTCCCGTTGACGGCGGCGTGGGCGAGCCTGCTGGGGAGGTTCATCATGGAGTGGTAGAGGGGGCCCCATATGCCGCCGATCCGCATGGAGACGACTTCGAGGCCGGTGCGGGCGGCGTAGTGGTAGGAGAGGACCTCCCAAGACTTCTTGAAGGCCTCCGTGGGGTTGGAGGACTCGACCGGTAGGCGGTCGGTCTCGCGGTAGGGGCCTTCGGGAATGCTGTGGTAGACGCCGATGGAGCTGGCGAGGGAGAGGCGCTTGACCTCGGCGTTGCGGGCTGCTTCGAGCACGCCGATAAGGCCGTTCATGTTGACGCGGTAGTCGTCGTAGGGGCTGAGGGCGGCAAGGCCGGGTACGGCCAGATGGACGATGTGCTCGGTCTTGTGCTTCTTGGCAAGCTCCTCGATGACGGCCGGCTCGGAGACGTCGGCCTTCTCGACGATGACGCGCTTGCCGAACTCGTCCTTGATGAAGCTGGGCTCGCGCCAGGTCTGGAAGTAGGTGATGACGACGTCTTCGCCGGCGTCGACGAACGCCTTTGCCGTGTGCAAGCCGATGAATCCCATTCCGCCAGTGATGAGGACTGTCACGAGTCCACCTCCGCAATCGATGAATTAGAGGGCCTTCGCGCTAAGGCCGCCGCAAAGGGTAGCGCATCGTTGGGTAGGGGGCCAGTGCAGCCCCACTCCAGCGCCTCCCACTGTGGGCACGGGAGAGAGATCAGGAGGGGATTTCGACAGGAGTGACGGGGGTAGTTGCAGGCTAACACGCAGACCCCCTCTCTAGCTCTCCCCCGCAGACGGGGGAGAGGACCGGAATAAGACGGGGAGGGGGCGAGGTTCCCGCCTTCGCGGGAATCCCTCATGTTGGGCTGACGCCCCACACCACAACCGACGAAAGTAGCGGGCGGGGCGGCCCCCTCTCTAACTCTCCCCCGCAGACGGTGGAGCAACTGTGTTGGAAGTCAAGCCATCTGGGGGTTCCACGGAGTCCCGTGCCGGAGCATGGCGTTGAGGACGGTCAGCAGCTTGCGCATGCACGCGGTGAGCGCCACCTTCGGAGGCTTGCCCGCTTTCACCAGGCGCGCATAGAACTCCTTGATCACCGGGTTGCATCGCATCGCCGTGACCGTCGGCATGTAGAGGGCCGCCCTCACCTCCGCGCGACCGCCCCAACAGGTGCGCGCTCCACGGAATTTCCCGCTGTCTCGTGCGAAGGGCGCCAGGCCCACCAGGGAGGCGACCTGCTTGTTGCTGAGGGCGCCCAGCTCGGGCAGGCCCGCCAGCAGGGTAAAGGTGAGCGCCGGCCCCACGCCCGGCACACTGCGCAGCAGCTCGTCGCGCTCCCGCCGGAGCGGCGACTCCCGCAGCCGCCGCGTCAGGTCTTCATCGATCTCTTCCAACTCTTGATTGTAGAAGGCGATTGCCCGGTCGATCCCGCGCCGCACAACAGGGACCGCTTGCTTCCGGTGCTGCAGTTCGACCGTCCGCATGCGGACGACCTGGCGGCGGCGGGTCACGAGGGCTGCGAGCTCCCGCGCCTCTGCGGGGACCGGCGGTTGCGGTTGGAGTTCACTGACCTCGCCGAAGTGGGCAATCACCGCCGCGTCGAGCCGGTCCGTCTTGGCCAGCTTCCCCTGGGACCGTGCGAATTCGCGCACGTGGCGGGCGTTCACCACGGCGACGGGGAGGCCAGCGACAGCGAGGGCAGCGGCCGACAACCGCTCGCACCCGCCGGAGGCTTCCATGACGATGAGCCGGGGCCGCAACGCGTCGAGTTGCCGGACCAGTTCGTCGATGGCGTCCTCGTTCTGGGCCGCGCGCCACGCGGTGCCGGTGGGCCGGACGGCGACGTCCAGCCAGTCCCCGGAGACATCGATGCCGACGAACACGTTCTGAGGGACAGTAGACACTTCGTTCCTCCTGCTTGGCCCGTCCTTGTGCGATGCGGGCTCGCTCTGGCCCCGGCAACTGTTCGGGCTCTCTGGTGGGGGCGGCGGGGCGACCTCGCTCCACCACGGTCTCTTCCAACCGAGAGGACAACGGCCTGCCCCGCCATCTCCGACAACATACAAGAGGACCGGAGCAGACGGGGGGAGAGGGGATGGATCGCGCCGCTGCCGCGCCGCTGCGAGGGTCCCGCTTTCGCGGGAATGACGGAAAGTGGGCGTCCTGGATTCCCGCCTGCGCGGGAATGACGAAGGAGGGGGCGCGAGCGTTGCGCGGGGGGAGGGAGCGTGATATGGAGGATGCATGGTGAATTCCTCCGACGGACAGTCGCGCAAGCCCAGGGTAGCGGAGTTCTTTGCGGGCATCGGTCTGGTGCGGATGGGGCTGGAGGAGGCCGGGTTCGAGGTGGTCTTCGCCAATGACGTGGACGCCAAGAAGCGGGACATGTACGCGCTGAACTTCGGCGGAGCGGAGTTCGCGCTGGCAGACATTCGGTCGATACGAGGGAGCGACGTGCCGGACGTCGATCTGGCCACGGCCTCGTTTCCTTGCACCGACCTATCGCTGGCCGGGGCCCGGGCGGGGCTGCGGGGCAAGGAGTCGGGACTCGTGGGGGAGTTCCTGCGCGTCCTGCGGGAAATGGGCGAACGCAGGCCCGCGGCGGTGATGATCGAGAACGTTCCGGCGTTCGGATCGTCGAACGGAGGGACCGATCTACGAGACACACTGGCGGACCTCAACGAGCTGGGCTACGCCTGCGACGCGGCGCTGCTCGATGCTCGTCGGTTCGTTCCGCAGAGCAGGCCTCGGCTGTTCCTGATAGGGGCCCTGGAGCCCCCCGGCGAGTCGATGGCTCCGCCTGCAGGGCCGACGCTCCGCCCGGCTTGGCTTCCGCGTGTGGTTGGGGCGGAAGGCTCGCTGCGGATGTTCTCCCTTCCGGTCCCCGCGCCGCCGGAGGAAGCGGCGATGTCATTGGACGACGTGGTCGATGAGTTACCGCCCGAGCACACTGCCTGGTGGGGCAGGGAGCGTCTGGGGGCGTTCATCGCCAGCCTCAGCCCGATAAACGCGGCGCGGGCGGCGGCCCTGCAAGGGTCGGCCCGACTTGCCCATGCGACGGCGTACCGGAGGACGCGCGGCGGCAGGTCGGTCTGGGAGATCCGCGGGGACCGCATCAGCGGGTGTCTGCGAACGACGCGCGGAGGGTCGAGCAAGCAGGCGGTCGTCGAGGGCGGCGGGGGCGGCCTGCGCGTCAGGTGGATGACGGCGAGGGAGTACGCGCGCCTGCAAGGGGCGCCTGATTTCGATCTGGGGTCGGCGACGGAGGCGCAGGCGAGCTTTGCGATGGGGGACGCGGTCTGCGTTCCGGTGGTGCGGTGGCTGGCGGAGCATTACCTGCGGCCGCTTCTCGTTGCGGTGGACGGATGTTCGCCACAATCAGAAACGCCTGGGGCAGAAACGCCTGGGAGGACTTGGCCGGTCCATGCCCACTAAGCTGCCCCGCGCGGACACTCCTGAGGAGGTCAGGGCCATCCTCCGTGAGTTGGAAACGGTCTTGAATGCTGAGGACGCGGAAAGGCGCAGGGTCAGCAACGCCAAGTTCGGGGTCTACGCGTTCTATGACTACGATGGTGAGCCAATCTACGTCGGCCAGACCGCAGAGCAGCTCCGGGTCCGAATCAGACGACACCTGACGAATCAAAGGACCGATGCGGTCGCGATGAATGTCCTCGATCCGTTCGAGGTGGCCGAAATCGAAATGTGGCCGTTCTGGGACTTGGAAGGCGCTGACGCCAAGGCTGCCTACGTCAAGGCCAAGCTCAACTCTGCTGAGTACACTGTTTTCCAGAAACTGACCACCGAATCTGTGTTCGGAGCGGTGCTCAACGAGGCGCCGATTGCTCCCGCAGAGCCGATAGACCTCCCACCTTCACTGAGAAGGAAGATCGTGCCGGCAGACGTAGACAGGCGTCGTTCCCATCCGGATATCCGCATCGCCAGGCGGGCAACAACTATCGCGAAGCTCGCAGAGGTGATTAGCCAACGCTCGGTGCAAGCAGGCTTGCGTAACACTCTGCTCACGCAGGCCCGCAGGCTCGAGCACTTGGCGAATCGACGCGTAGACGAACTTGGTGGCCCGCCTGAGCCTGGGTAAGATGCGCGCGGGAGGGGGCTGTGAGTCCTGACAACGTCACGCCGAGCCGTCGCAGCTGGATCATGGGGCGGGTGAAGTCGGAAGGCACGGCCCCGGAGATGTACGTTCGGCGCGCGCTGCACGCGGCGGGGCTGCGGTTCCGCCTTCACGACAAGCGTTTGCCCGGCGCGCCGGACCTGGTGCTGCGGAAGCACCGGACGGTGGTGTTCGTCCACGGGTGCATGTGGCACTGGCACGGGTGCAAGCGGTCCCGCATGCCGTCATCCAACGTCGATTACTGGGAGCGCAAGATAGGCCGGAACGTCGAGCGCGACGCGGCGAACGCGGCGGCCCTGGCTGGTCTGGGGTGGAGCGTCGAGGTGGTCTGGGAGTGCGAGCTGGCGGCGTCGACGGAGCGGCTCATCGAGCGCCTTGCCGCTCTCCCGGCCTCCCCCCCAGGGGAGACCTTTGGGTAATTGAGTGGGCGGGTGTGACTCTGCCCACCGCCAGCCGCCCCCTCCTCAGTCCTCCCCCGCAGACGGGAGAGGAGGTTAGGGATGTCTCCCTGCGATGAGGCCATAGGCGAGTAGGGCTACCCGGCCTGCCCCCACTCCTCGCGCAGGACCCCGTATTCCACCCAGTCCACGTACCGGCCGCCGATCTTGCTGTGGCCCCGCTTCACGCCCTCGTGCGTCATGCCTAGTTTCTCCATGACGCGCCAGGACTGCCGGTTGTCCAGGGCCGCAGTCGCGATAATCTTGTTCACGCCATACCGCTCGAAGCCCCATCCGATTACTGCCTGCGCCGCCTCGACGGTAAGTCCCTTGCCCCAATGCTGTTTCGCCAGCGCGTAGCCAAGCTCGGCCCTCTCCCCCGCCCATCGACGCGTAGTCCGACGCCCCCGACAACGTGTCCTTCGAACACCATCGCGAATGTCGGGCGTGTCGACCAATCGTCGAGTATCTGCGGGGCCACGAACTTCGCGGCATCGTCGCGCGCGTACGGTTGGGGCAGCGTCAGGTACCAGCCGTACTCGGGCTCCGACGCGTAGGCCAGTACGTCGTCCACGTCGCCGAAATGAAAGCGCCAGAGCAACAGCCGGTCAGTCTCTAGCTCGACTCGTTCGTTCAGGTTCCTTTCTTCTCCCATAGGCGTCATCCGCCTTAGAACTCTTCGCCGGAGTCGAGCCAGGCGATGTAGTCGGCGATGGCGGAGTCGATGTCGTAGGCGGGGCGCCAGGGGGTGGCGTTGGTGAGGCGCTCGTTGGCGAGGTAAGCGTTGGGGCGGTAGTGGGAACTCGCGCCGGGTTGGAGGGCTGCGTCGAAGCCGGGCTTAGCCTTCCGCACGGCGTCGACGAGGTCCTGGGCGGTGACGGTCTCGCCTCGCGATATGTTGTAGACGCGGTGGTCCAGGGACTCGGCGGTATGGAGAGCGCGGATGGCCTCGCCGACGTCTTTGGCGTAGGTGAGGTCGAACGTGTCGCCGGCGAAGGGGACGCCGCCGCGCTGGTCGGAGAAGTCGGGCGGGTTGCCGTTCGAGGCGGCGTGGCAGAGGCGACTGGGGAGGTTGAGCATCGAGCGGTAGGTCGGGCCGAAGACGCCGCTGATCCGCATGGAGACGACCTCCATGTCCGCGGCGGCGGCATAGTTGTTGGCGTAGTTGTAGGCGAGGACCTCCCATGCTTTCTTGTAGGCGCCGGGCTGGACGCGTCCGGTGAGGAGGACAGGGGTGTCCTCGTGGAAGGGGCCCACGGGGAGCTCGGCGAAGATGGCGCCGTTGGAGGCCCAGCAGACGCGCTTCAGACCGGCGGCGCGGGCGCCGTCCAGCAGGCGCGAGAGCTTGTCCATGTTGATGCGGATGTCCTCGCCGGGGTCGGCGGAGGACCGGCGGTGGATGGCGAGGTTCACGAGGCCGTCGGCGGCGTGCTTCCTGGCGAGGGCCTCGACGGCGCCCGGCTCGCCGACGTCGCACTGCTCGACCGTCAGGCCGTTGCCGACGTGAGGTTCGAGGAAGCGGGGCACGCGGAGACTTTCGTAGTAGGTGGCGACGGCGGGCTTGCCAGCGTCCGCGAAGGCTTTGACGACATGCACGCCGATGAAGCCGAGGGCGCCAGTGATGAGGGTGGTCATGGATGCTTCTCCTATCCTGCCCTGACAACCGCGATGGTGAGCGTCTCGCCGTCTACGTCCTGTTCTTCGACGTACGCTTCGGGGGGAGGGGAGTCGGGGCGGATGGGCTGGCTGAGGGTCTCCTGCTCGAAGTAGGCGGCGTGGGCTTGGAGGACCGCGGCGGCGCGGGAGCCGGCGTCGGGGATGTAGGTGAGGATGCGGTCCTCGATGTCGAATCCGGCGGCCTTGCGCATGTTCTGCACGCGGTGGACGAGCTCGCGGGCCAGGCCTTCAGCCTCCAGCTCCGGCGTGAGGGTCGTGTCGATTCCGACGAGAAGGCCCGATCCCTCGGCGGCTGCGGCGACGCCCGGCTTGTCCTCCATCTCAACGAGTAGGTCCTCGGCGGCGAAGGTCATGTCGCCGATGGCGACGGCGCCGTCGGCGCGGAGGGCGCTTGCGACGCTGACGGGGTCGGCCCCGGCGATGGCGGCGCGGGCGGCGCCCATGCGGGGGCCGAGCTTGGGGCCGAGCACCGGCAGGTTGGGTTTGATCTTGATCTCGACAATCTCGTGGTCCTCGGCAAGCTCAAGCGCTTTCACGTTGAGCTCGTCGAGCACTTGGGACTCGATGAGGGGGAGAAGGTCGCGCTCGTCGGGGCGTGGGCGGACGAGGACGCGCGCGAGGGGTTGGCGGACCTTCACCTTGCTCTTGCTGCGCGCGCCCCGGCCAAGGCTGGCGATACGCATGGCCAGCCTGATGGCCCGGTCGAGCCGATCGTCGATGAGCGAGGGGTCGGCTTGGGGAAAGTCTTCCAGGTGGACGCTGTCGCGGGCGCCGGCGGGCGCCAGGTTGCGGAAGACGGCGTCGGCGACGAAGGGGGCGAGGGGTGCCACGAGCTTGCTGAGGGTAAGCAGGCAGGAATAGAGGGTGACGTACGCCCAGGTCTTATCGTTGTCGCCGGGCTGCTCTGGCCCTTCGGCTTGGCTCACGACAGGCTTCCAGAAACGGCGGCGGCTGCGCCGGACGTACCAGTTGGAGAGCAGGCTAACGAAATCCTGGATGCGGCGTCCCGCGCCGGTGGGGTTGAACACGTCGAGGTCATGGGCGACCTGTCCGACGAGGTCGTTGAGCTCGGAGATGATCCAGCGGTCGAGCTCGTTGGGGGGAGGAGCGGCGAGCGACGGCTCCCCCACGCGTCTGTTCTTCCAATAGTGGGCGCAGGCGTCGGCGTCGAAGCCGTCGATGTTGGCATAGGTGACGAAGAAGCTGTAGGTGTTCCACAGGGTGAGCAGGAACTGGCGAAGGGTCTCCTGGACGAGGGTGTGGGAGAAGCGGCGCGCTTCGGCGGCGGGCGCCGCGGTGAAGAGGCACCAGCGGAGGGCGTCGGCCCCGTGCTGCTCCATGACCTCCCAAGGGTTGACCACGTTGCCCTTGGACTTGGACATCTTCTCGCCCTCGCCATCGAGGATGAGGCCGAGGACGAGGCAGTTCTCGTAGGAAGGCTTGCCGGTGATCAAGGTCGAAAGAGCGAGCAGGCTGTAGAACCAGCCCCGGGTCTGGTCGACGGCCTCGGTGATGTAGTTGGCGGGGAATAGGGGACTTGCGACGAGGTCCTCGACGCCGTTGAGGGTGATGTCCTGTCCGTCGGCGCCCTTCACGACCGTCGGGTAGGCCCACTGGGCGAAGGGCATGGCGCCGGAGTCGTACCAGGCGTCGGCGACCTCGGGGATGCGACGCATGACGCCGCCGCACTGGTCGCACCGGAGCTCCACGCGGTCGATGAACGGGCGGTGGAGGTCGAGGCCGTCGAGGAGACGGCGTGTCTCGTCGGTGACGCGGGCCTCGATCTCGGCTAGGGAGCCGACGGGTTGGAGGTGATCCGGGTCGTCGACGCAGCGCCAGATGGGGATGGGGGTGCCCCAGTAGCGCTCCCGGGAGACGGCCCAGTCGACGTTGTTGCGGAGCCACTCGCCGAACCGGCCCTCTTGGATATGGTCGGGGACCCAGTTGATGGTCCGGTTCGCCTCGACCATCTCGTCTTTCTTCGCGGTGGTGCGGATGTACCAGGAGGCCTTGGCGTAGTAGAGGAGAGGCGTGCCGCACCGCCAGCAGAAGGGATAGGTGTGGAGGTAGGGGGAGGAGTCCCGGAAGAGGAGGCCGCGCTCATCGAGGTCGCGGAGGAGGTGGGCGTCGGCCTCTTTGACGAACTTACCCGAGCCGGGGAAGCCCTCCATGAGGACGCCGCGATTGTCCACGGTGTGGACGGTCTGGAAGCCGTGGGCCTTGCCGAGCTCGGCGTCCTCCGCGCCGTAGGCCACGGCGGTATGGACGATGCCCGTGCCGTCGTCCGTGGTGACGTAGGGCGCGGTGAGGACGCGGTGGACGTGGCCGGTGAGCTCCGGACTGACGTAGGGAGGGTCGTACCGGACGCCGGCAAGGCTTTCGCCGCTAAAGCGAGAGATCTCGGTCCAAGGGCCGGTAAGGACGGACCCCATGAGGGTGAGGGCGATGATCGCGCGCTCGCCTGTCTCGCCGGACTCCGCGAGGACATACTCCTCGCCGGGGCCGACGGCGAGGGCGACGTTGGCGGTGAGCGTCCATGGAGTAGTGGTCCAGGCAACAAAGGCGGGGCGGGGCGCCGCCCAGGCGCCGCCGTCGTAGCCGAGCTTGGCGAGGGTCTCGGCCGATGCGCCGAGGTCGGTATTCTGCGCCTCCGACGCGGGGAAGCGTACGTAGACGCTGGGGTCCGGCGTGTCCTCCTTGTAGCCGAGGGCGACCTCGTGGGAGCTGAGGCTCGTCACGCAGCGCGGGCAGTGCGGCGTGACCTTGTAGTCCTCGTAGACGAGGCCCATGTCCCAGAGGCGTTTGAAGACCCACCACGCGGACTCGATGTAGGAGTTGTGATAGGTGACGTAGGCGTTGTCCATGTCGAGCCAGACGCCGGCGCGCTGGGTCATCGCTTCCCACTCGCCGACGTAGCGGAACACGCTCTCGCGGCACCGGCGATTGAACTCTTCGATGCCGAACTGCTCGATCTCCTGCTTGGAGGAGAGGCCGAGCTCCTTCTCGACTTCGAGCTCGACGGGAAGGCCGTGGGTGTCCCATCCGCCGCGCCGCAGGGGGCGGAAGCCCTGCATGGTCTTGTAGCGGAGGATGACGTCCTTGAACGAGCGTGAGAGGACGTGGTGGATCCCGGGGCTGCCGTTGGCGGTGGGCGGTCCCTCGTAGAAGACGAAGAGGGGGGCCTCGCCTCTCACACTGTCGACCTGATGGAAGATGTCGGCGTCGCGCCAGTGCTCGAGGACAGATTCTTCGAGCTTGGGGAAGTCCACCTTGCTAGACACCGAACTGTAGCGTTTCTGCTTGCTGGTCATGTCTTCCTCGAATAAAACAACGCCCGTCCGCACAGGCGGACGGGCGTTGCCGTGTTACCACCACCATTCCCCAGCCTGAGCCGAGGCACTTTGGTCCCTCAAGATTCGAGGGGCGCCGCTGTAACGGGCAGCTCGCCCGGCCACGCCTACTAGCCGTTGGGCGTTCGGGTGACGGCTCGGGAGTGATATTCAGCAGTCCGCGCGCGCCGGCTTCCACCGGTCCCGGCTCGCTCTCCGCGCGGCGATTGCCTACTCGTCTCCGTCGAGGCCTGTGTTTGGATAGTAACGGGCCAGAGCGGGGAGCGTCAACGGCGCGGTGGGCGTTGGGCTCTTCTCTCCCGTTGGGCTATCTGCTGCTTGTAGTCGATGGAGTATTGGGGTTCGGGAGCACTGGGCTCGATCTGCTGGTCCGCTTGGTGGACCGCATCCACTAGGGACTCTATGAGGTCGAGACGGGCGGCTATCTGCTGCTCCGTCAACTCGTCGCGATAGAAGTTCGTGTGCAGGCCATAGGCTGTATCAAAGCAGGCGACGACCTGTAAATCGTCCATGCGGCGGCTGATGTAGTGCGCCAGCTCTCTCGCGTGGGGCGTTGTTTCATAGGTCCACCCCCGCTTGTCCGCAAAGTCTTTGAGCGCATGGGCGACCGCTCCCCAAGCCTTGCCGGACGCCTGTAGCCGCTCGCCTTTTGCTAACTCGTCCCTGGCGTGAACGAGGAATCGGTTGCTGTGGTCGCGATGTGGGAGTAACGGTGTAGATTGTTGCATGGTGGACTGCCTGCGTCGATAGCCGAGTGCCACTATTGGATGGTAACGGGGGCGACGGAAGCCGTCAACGGCGGGGGGATGATGCGTGCTTGCGGACGAAGCGTACAGGGGCGCTAGCTCCACTCGTAAAGCGTGGCACAGGCGCTTCTAGCGCTCCTTCCTCTAGTCTCGAATTGTCAGTTCTAATGCCATAAAGTCTCCGGATTCGAGCGGGATGCGCCACGGGTCGTCAGTGACCACGATGCTGATTTCGTTGGGAAAAGAAAAGCGAAGCCCCGGGGCGTCTTGGCAAATGTTGTCGCGGCAGATCCTCGCTTCAGTGGCGACCGTGGTTCCATGGGAGCCATCCACTCCCATCGCGCCAGTGAGGTGCGGTGATAGGGGGCCATCAGGAATACTGTACTGCCAAGACTCATCAAAGTATGACACATCTAAGCTACCGTCAATAGCATCGAAAACAGTGACCTTTTTCCCTCTTTGTTCCGCGTAGGAACCGGCAGTGCTGAATGTCCCGTAATCAGTTACCACAGGGGTGGCGCTTAGAGTGGTTACTCGCCAATCGTTGGGTGAGTTCCAGACCAGCTCGCGTACTTCCAATGGCGTAATTGTCGTCTCACCCATGACGTGGGACGAGCCGTTGATTTCATACGTCATAGTGAACGCCGGCCACTTGCCAAATCGAGGGGGTTCCGAATCGTTGGCCACCACGATAGCTATCCCCAATATCGACAAGGTGAGCACCAGCCCGGTTGCGATGAATACATTCCTTCTGTGCAGCAGGCGCGTCAGTTCTTTCTCCTTCCACCGGACTCTGCAATCCCGTTTCGACGGCGCAGCCGTTACCCCTCGGTCAGGAGCGGGCGCAGGAAGGCGGCGGGGGTGGTTTCGAGGGCGTGGACAGCGGCGACGACGTCCTTGGCGCGCTGCTCGCCGTAGACGCTGCCGATGAGGTCCGCCGCTTTGGCGTCGACCTCCTCGGTGGTCATGGGGCTGTCGGCTGTGCCGCGCACGGCGGGCACGTGCCGCTCCAAGACGGCGTTGGCGGTGTGAATCCGCACGGTCGCAGGGCGCTGACGCTCCATCCCCGCGAACTCGGACGTGCCTTGGAGCCGCACCCTGCCCATGAGATCGACGATTGCCGGGTCGCTCATCCGCTCGTAGGTGTGGGTCGCCTCGAATGTTAGCTTGCCGCCGTCCAGCGCGATGGCGGCCATGCAGTACTGGAGGTTCACGTCCGGCATGTGGCGGCCGTTGACGATCTGCGCGCCTTGGGGCGGGAGCAGCACCTCGACCTCCCGGATGTCGCCGGCGGCTAAGGCGTGCTCGGAGACGAGCGACGTCATGGCTTCGGCGGCGGCCTGGATGGGTGAGCCAACGGAGAATTTCTTGATGTTCGTGAGGCTGATCTCGTAGTGGTCCCCGAGGCTGGCGACCCACTCGGAGAACTCATCCCGGCGTGGGCAGAACACGTCGAGGAACCCGTTCTCGCCTTCGAAGGCGTCCTCCTCGCCGGTCATGCCGGAGGCCACGAAGAGGGCGGACGTGACGCTGTTCCGCGCGCCGTTGCCGCCGAACACGAACGACTTTTCGATGTGCTCGGAGTCGCGGGCCCAAGAGGTGATGCCAGAGGCCTGCTGTGCGGTGTAGGAGAGGGCGTATCGGACTCCTTGGGGGTCGAGTCCCACCAGAGCGGCCGCCGCCGCAGTCGAGCCGAACATTGGTCCGATGGTGTGGGTGGCGTGGCCGTGCATGCCGCGGGCGTCGATGCCGCCCATGAGCCGTGCGATGCGCGAGCCTACGTCGTAGCCGAGGGCCACGGCCCGCAGGAGCGCCTCGCCGCTTGCGTTCTGTCGTTCTGCGACGGCCAGCGCAGCGGGGACGACCGCGCATCCGGGATGGGTGAGCGACGGCGCGTGGGAGTCGTCGGTCTCGTCGGAATGGGCGAGCATGCCATTGGCCATGGCCGCGTTGATGGCGGTGGTCACGACGTTCGAGCCGACGATAGCGGCTTCCTGGACGCCTCCCTGGGAGCGCACGAAAGCGATGGCGGCCTCGCCCGGCTTGAGCCGGGAGCCGGTGACCATCGCTGCGATGGTGTCCAGGACGTGGTGCTTGGTCTTCTCCTGCACGGCCGGAGGCAGGGGGCGGTCGAGCGCGCCCGCAATATAGGCCGCCAGGGTGTCAAGGGTGGATGGCTGAGTCATCGGGGTCTCCTCGCCTGAGGTGCGTTTATTGATGGATGCGTTACTGGAGTATCTCGCCGCCGTTGATGTGGAAGGTCTGGCCCGTTACATACCCGGCGTGCTTGCTGCAAAGGTAGACGACCAGCGCCGCGACCTCTTCCGGACTGCCGAACCGCGGGATGGGCAGCTTTGGGTCGATACCTGAGATGTCCACGTCCCGCTCCGTGCCAGGGTCGCGCTCGCCTTCGATGGAGCTGGGAGCGATGGCGTTCACGGTGACGCCGCGCTTGCCGAACTCGCGGGCGAGTCCCCGCGTGAGTCCGACGACGCCGAGCTTGACCGCCGCTTTGAGCGCTCCGCCGCCGCGGTAGGCGGAGACGCCGGAGTAGTTGATGATACGTCCCCAGCCGCGCTCCACCATGCCCGGCAACACTGCACGGCTGGCGAAGATGACGCCGTCCAGGTTGACTCCGGCGGTGGCGCGCCAGTCCTCCGTCGTCTGTTCGAGGAATGAGCCTTGGACCCGGTTCGCCGCGTTGTTGACCAGTACGTCGACAGCCCCGAACGCGCGCTCCGCCGTCTCGACCATGGCGTTCACCTGGTCTTCGTCGGCGACATCGCATAGTGCGGTCGTCACTTCGGTGCCCGCCGCGCGACAGGCGGCTGCGGTCTCGTCGAGCAAGTCTTGGCTCCGGCGGGTGGTCAGGACGAGCCGCGCTCCCTCGGCAGCGAACATCTCCGCAGTGGCCCTTCCGATATTCCTGCCCGCGCCGGTGATGAGCACTACCTTACCCTCGATGCCTGTATCCATGGCGGTCCTCCCTCGGTGGCTCGGCGGGGATTCTACGCTCCGAGCGGTCTCTCACCAAACGGCGAAAATAGGGGGTGGGCCCCTCTCTCCCGTCTCCCCCGCAGACGGGGGAGAGGCCGGAAGGGAGGGATCGCGGTGCTACGAGGTTCTCGCCTGCGCGGGAATGACGGGTCGCACGGCTCACTACCTCTGCGGTGGGCCTATTTTCGAGGCAATTACGGGGAGGGAGCGGGAAGTTGTTGGGTTGCATTTCGGTTACGAGTAAAAAGTTGTTGGGTTGCATTTCGGTTACGAGTAAAAAGTTGTTGGGTTGCACATTCGGTTACGAGTAAAAGTTGTTGGATTTGCATGGCGAGACGGGGGTTTCGCAAGTTTTTTTCATGGCCGTGACCTGCTTCCTGGCTTTCAGAAGTTGTTGGTCCAGAAAAAGTGTTTTTCATTTCCACGCGGGCGGTAGGGAGAGGGATCCAGCAGCACTGCTCCTTGGGAGGAGGTCGTGGGGTCGGATGCGGAGTGTTATGTACATGACGTTATTATGGCATACAATCGCCGGTTATGTAAGTGTGGCCGACAGCGGGCGGCGTGGGGGAGTGGCGGGGGGTAGTAGGGAATGACGGGCGCTGATTGGCGGGTGGGGCGGTCCCCTCTCTAGCTCTCCCCCGCAGACGGTGGAGCAACTGTGTTGGAAGTCAAGCCATCTGGGGGTTCCACGGAGTCCCGTGCCGGAGCATGGCGTTGAGGACGGTCAGCAGCTTGCGCATGCACGCGGTGAGCGCCACCTTCGGAGGCTTGCCCGCTTTCACCAGGCGCGCATAGAACTCCTTGATCACCGGGTTGCATCGCATCGCCGTGACCGTCGGCATGTAGAGGGCCGCCCTCACCTCCGCGCGACCGCCCCAACAGGTGCGCGCTCCACGGAATTTCCCGCTGTCTCGTGCGAAGGGCGCCAGGCCCACCAGGGAGGCGACCTGCTTGTTGCTGAGGGCGCCCAGCTCGGGCAGGCCCGCCAGCAGGGTAAAGGTGAGCGCCGGCCCCACGCCCGGCACACTGCGCAGCAGCTCGTCGCGCTCCCGCCGGAGCGGCGACTCCCGCAGCCGCCGCGTCAGGTCTTCATCGATCTCTTCCAACTCTTGATTGTAGAAGGCGATTGCCCGGTCGATCCCGCGCCGCACAACAGGGACCGCTTGCTTCCGGTGCTGCAGTTCGACCGTCCGCATGCGGACGACCTGGCGGCGGCGGGTCACGAGGGCTGCGAGCTCCCGCGCCTCTGCGGGGACCGGCGGTTGCGGTTGGAGTTCACTGACCTCGCCGAAGTGGGCAATCACCGCCGCGTCGAGCCGGTCCGTCTTGGCCAGCTTCCCCTGGGACCGTGCGAATTCGCGCACGTGGCGGGCGTTCACCACGGCGACGGGGAGGCCAGCGACAGCGAGGGCAGCGGCCGGCAACCGCTCGCACCCGCCGGAGGCTTCCATGACGATGAGCCGGGGCCGCAACGCGTCGAGTTGCCGGACCAGTTCGTCGATGGCGTCCTCGTTCTGGGCCGCGCGCCACGCGGCGCCGGTGGGCCGGACGGCGACGTCCAGCCAGTCCCCGGAGACATCGATGCCGACGAACACGTTCTGAGGGACAGTAGACACTTCGTTCCTCCTGCTTGGCCCGTCCTTGTGCGATGCGGGCTCGCTCTGGCCCCGGCAACTGTTCGGGCTCTCTGGTGGGGGCGGCGGGGCGACCTCGCTCCACCACGGTCTCTTCCAACCGAGAGGACAACGGCCTGCCCCGCCATCTCCGACAACATACAAGGGGACTGGAGCAGACGGGGGAGAGGGGGATGGATCGCGCCGCTGTCGCCCCGCTGCGAGGTTCCGGCCTGCGCGGGAATGACGGGTGGCGTGGCTCACTACCTCTGCTGAGCCCTATTTTCGAGGCAATGACGGGTGTGGAGCCGGGGCTATGGCGGGGGGAAGTTTCCTAGAGCGCGAAGCGCTCCGCGACGAGGGCGGCGTGGGTGCGGACATCGGGGGAGGGGGAGTGCTCCCAATGGGCCAGCATCTCCCGGTAGGAGCAGTGGTGGAAGGATACCTCGTCGCCGCTCACGTACTCTGCGAAGCGCGCCGCCTCGGCGCGATGGGCCTCGATGTCAACCGGCGCAACGGGCTCGCCGTCCGGCCATGCCTCCGGCTCGGCGAACACGTAGAGGAGGGCAGGCTTCTTGCCCCGGCGCGCCGATCGGCGGACGGCGGTATGCAGACTGAGGGCGTCCTGCACGAGCCGGTCTGCGTCCAGATGGCTGAAGGCGATGCTCCCGTCAACAAGACCGTCGCGAAGTTGCTGATACCCGCTCATGCGTTCGCCCCAGACCTGTCGTGAATACCCTTCTAAGGCGAGGGGCCCGGGCTTGTTGATGGAGGGGTCCCAGCGGTCGGATTCCTCGACGAACGGCTCGTAGCGCTTGGCCTCGACGCCGATGAGCGCATCGGGGGTCTCGATGAGCACGTCCAGCCGGGCAGCGCCTGCGCCGCGCGCCCTCGTCGTCCGACAGCGGCGGGAGGTCGGCTGGACGGTCGAGGAAGAACCCGAACGTGTTCGCGGCGAGGTTCGCCGACGAGTCGGGACGGTGGAGCCTTCCTGCCACGAGCTGCAGGCCCGGTCCTTTGTCGTAGGCGGCGATCAGCCGCTCCACCGTGATGGGCGGGAAGTCGGAGAGGAACGCGCCGCGGAACTCGCGGACTGTTCCCGCGTCGACGCGCTCCTCGATAAAGATGGAAAGCGCGTTCGCCAGGAAGATGGCCGCGGGAATGAAACCGATCACCGCGAGCCCCCAGGCCGGGACAGGGACGAAGTAGAAGACTTGCAGGGCCATCGGCAGGGACACGATGGCCGCCGCCACAAGGAAGAGCTTCCGGGGGCGGCGCCAGAATACGGCGAGCACGCCAAGGGCGGACGAGGCGAGGGCAAAGGCGCCCATGGTAAGGAAGAAACTCGTCGTGTCGGTAAGCTGGTACTCCAGCTCGAACCTTTCGAGCAGCGGGAACGCGATGCCGTAGAAGAGGGTCAGGCCGATGGCGGCGCCGATGTATAGGCTCCCGCGAAGGCCGAACCGCACCGCGAGAGCGCCGACGACCATGTGCGCCGTCGGCGCTACGATACACTCCGTACTGTTCATAGCTACGGGTCGCCGGAAGGACGTGTGGGAGGCGTGGGCCTAGGGGAAGTCGCCATGGAATCCCTCGCAAGTACTTACATAGCCTAGCCAATACATAGGGAGCAAGAAGGCAGGTATGCCCCCACGACCCCGGCTGTGCGAAACCGACTGCTTCGCTCAGCACATGAGGCTACTCTATTCCTGTTCGGACGGCGCTTCAGCGCCGTCTCTTGGGAGGAGTCGCGCGCCCGCTGCGGCGAGGACGCGAAGGGGGCTCCGGGACGGCCGGCGGCTGTGGTCCTTCAGCGTCTTCGGGCTGGGGCGGTCCTGCCGGCTCGGAGGGGGCGAACGTGGCCGCATCTGTTGCTTGTTGGGGGAATTGGGCCGCTTCTTCGCGGTATTGGGCGCGGCGGAAGCGGATGAGCACCGTGGCCATGCCGATCTGGATTCCGGCGAACATCAGCCAGCGCGCCATCTGTTCAAGGATGGCGATTGGGGCAAGGGCGCCGTTCAGCGCAGGGTCTTCCCAGCTGGCGAGGAGCCCGTGGGCTATGACGAGGCCGACTATCCAAAGGGCGGTCCGCGTGGCTGAGACGTCGGCGGCTTCGACGAGGCGGCGCGCGAGCCAGACCATCAGCGCGATTTCGGCGGCGGCAAGGAGGGCGGCGGCGAAGGTGAGGAGGGTCGCTCCCTCGATGGAGGCCGGCGCGTCAGCCTCGAACACGGGGAAGCGGGCGGCCTGGGTGAAGACGAACAGGGAGATGAAGCTGACAGCCAGCGGCCCGCCGTGGGATGCAATCGCGGTGGTGACGGCGAGGACGATGAGAAAGACGACGCCGTAGGCGAGGAGGAAGGCGAGCCCGGTGAGCTCGTCCTGGGGGCCGACGGTGAAGAAGCCTGTCGCGAGGAGCACGATTGCGCCCTGGCCGGCGGGCAGCCAGGTAATCATCGACAAGGGGAGTCTGTGGCGGAGGGCGACGGTCGAGGCGGCGACGGTGGCGGCGAGAAAGAGGAAGGACGGCGGGGTCAGTGTGCCGATGACGCCGGGAATCTCCAAGGCCCGCCACGGCCAGGCAGTCAGGGACGCCAGGAAGAGGAGGGCGTAGGGCGCGCCAAGGGTCAGCAGCAGCCTGCGCCTGTCCGCTAGGCGGGCCTCCGGAGGGAGTTCAAAGCCCATTGCGCCGCCTAGCGGTCGATCGGCGGCCTGCGCCCGCGGCGTTGGGACCTATCGCCGCCTCCGGACGACGGGCGGACCTCGCCGGTGGGGGAGATGGTCACGCAGCGCTGGCTGCCCTCGCCTGAGCTTTCGGTCCTGACGCCTTTGTAGTCGGCGAGCGACATGTGAATGATGCGGCGGTCGGCGGCGGTCATGGGGTCGAGGGTCACGTCGCCGCCATTGTTGATGGCGCGCTGGGCCATGCGCTCGGCCAGATCGCGGAGCTGGCGCTGACGGCGCTCGCGGTACTGCTCGACGTCGACGATCACGCCCCCTGTACGGGTCTCGCCCTGGTTGAGTATGACGTTGGTGATGAACTGGAGGGCGCGCAGGGTCTCGCCGCGACGCCCGATGAGCAGGCCCGCGTCGTCTCCTTGGATGTCGATGACGGCTAGCTGGTCGTCGTCGGAGCCGGAGCTGCGGATGGTCGGCGCGGCGTCGACGTCCAGCTCTTCAAGGATGCGGGAGACGACGCCGAGGGCGGCGCGGGCGGTTCCGTCATCGTCAGCGAGGAGTCGGACGCGCACTCTCGCGGGCTCGGTGCCGATGCCGAGGATGCCCGCGCGGCCAGTGCTAAGGACGTCGACCTCGATTTCGTCGCGGCCTACGCCGAGCTCGAGGGTTGCGAGCTCGATCGCCTCTTCCACTGTCTTCGCTGTTCGGACGAGGCTCTGGTCTTCCATCGCCTTCCTCCTTGTCCGGTAGGGCTCCGCTGAGGGTCGGGCCGAGCCTGGAGGCGGGGCGCGCGGCGACCGGCTCGTCCTGAGAGCGTAGACCTCCCCAACCGGAAACCAAATATTGCATAACTATGCCGATGAGGGTCGAAGCGACCCAGTAGATGACGAGACCGAGAGGAAAGAAGAGGCTGAACATCCCGAACATGACGGGGAACATGAACAGCATCATCCGCTGGGTGCTCTGCTGCGCGGGGTCCGGGGAGGGCATCTGGCTCATCTTCTGCTGCACATACATGCTGATGCCGGAGAGGGCGACGAGCACGAAACCGAGGATACTGCCCGCCCTCATGGGGTCGAGCGCGAGGTCCAAGCCCAGGAACCCCCTGTTCACCGGCACGATGCTGTCGAGGAAGGGGAGCCACCCGTAGAGCTTGCTGGAGAGGCCGGCGAGGTTCTCGGGGGTGAAGGGCAGGACGCCGTTGATGGCCCAGAAGAGGCCGATGAAGATGGGCATCTGAATCACAAGGGGGCCGAGACAGCCCACGGGATTCACGCCCATCTCGCGGTACAGCTTCATCACCTCTTGGCCGCGAAGCTGAGGGTTGTTCTTGTACTTCTCGTTGATGTCCTTGATGCGCGGCTGGAGACTCTGCATCCGCTTCATCTGGCGGAGCTGGCGGACGACGAGGGGGTAGGTGAGGCCGCGCACGATGATGGTGAAGGCGATGATGGCGATTCCAAGGTTCTGGCCAAGCACGGCATAGAGAACCAACAAGCTGTTGGTCATCGGCTTGGTGATCGCTTCCGTCCAGAGGAGGGTAAGGAATTCCATCGTTACCGCTCTACTTTACGTCATCCAAGTTGCGCTCCCATGCGAGCTGCTTGGTTTCCAGGTCCACGGCGCTCACCGTTTCATCGAGTGAATGGAGGAACACGCGGACGCCGTCGGTGGAAAGCGGGGCGCGCACGTCGTTGCCGACCCGGCGATCCCACTGGCGCGTGCCATCCCTCGTGCGAAGGACGACCATGACCCCAGAGTCCGACGCGTAGACGAGCTGGCCTTCCACGACGACGGGGGTGGAGAGGATGGGCTCGCCGGTCCCATCGTTCGGGTAGGCCCACGCCACCCGTCCGTCCCGGATGTCGTAGGCGTATACGTTGCCGTCCATGTTGGGTGCGTAGATGCGGTCCCCGTCGGTGACGGAGCCGGACCAGAACCAGTTTTCTGCGTTGAATAGCTCGGTGACGATTCCGGTGGAGAGACCAACTGAGTAGAAAATCTGGTCGAAGGCGCCCACGTAGAGATTGCTTCCGGCGATGGTGGGCGGCGCCACGATTGCGCCGCCCAGCTCGGCCGGCTGGTCCCAGACAGGGCGGCAGTCGGAGATGGACACGGCATGGACCTTATGGCTCAGGTCTCCGAAGTAGGCGATGCCGTTGTGGAGTACGGGGGTGGACCATATCTGGCCGATGGGCTCTTCATTTCTGGCCGGGTACCGGCAACTCTCGATGAGGCTGTCGGATTCGAGGACGTACAGCCGGCCTTTGTCGGCGTCCTCAGCGGCGGCTACGACGAGCAGCCTGCCCGCGGGAAGCACAGAGCCGGCGATGCCCTTGGCGAGGTCGTTGCCTTCCACCTCGAAGGTCCTCGCGTCGCCGAGGTTGGCGGCGCTGACCGAGACGACAACGCCGTTGTAGACGCCGGCGAATACGCGGCCGTTCTCGACCGTGGGCGTGCCGTAAAGAGCGGGGAAGCCCTCGCCTTCGGCGGGGTCCGGGACCATGTAGGGGGCGAGGCGCGCGATGCCCGCGTCGGCGGAGAGCTGAATCAGCTTGCCGTCGCTGGTCCCGACAAAGAGGGAGTCCTCCGTGACTGCGACGCCCGACCAGCTTTGCGTGGCGGCGCTCCTGTTCTGGGCGCAGCCGGCAAATAGCAGAGTTGCGCTGAGCAATACGAGCAGCGCAAGTAGTGGGCCCCCCAGTCCAGCGGGGCGTGGGCCGGTCCGATTCAACTATGCATCCTTACGTTCGGAGTATGAGGCGAGAGGCCCCACGCTCCGGAACCGGGCCGGGGCAGCTACGCGGAGCTGACGCCGGCGTTTTGGTCTTTGTGGCCGTTCGGGCGTTCGGGTACGGGATCGTATCCCTGACCGCCCCAGGGGTGGCAGCGGGCAAGCCGTCTGACGGCGAGCCATCCGCCTCGCAGCATGCCATGAGTCCGGATAGCGCCCTGCGCGTAGTGGGAGCAGGTCGGAGAGTACCGGCACGCGCCGGGCAAGTAGGGCGACAGGACGCGCTGGTAGACCGAGATTACTCCGATCGCAGTCCTACGCATCCTGTCCTCTCCCCGCCTTGGCGGCGGCGTTGGGGCGCGGCGTCATCGCCACGATCCCCAAGCGGCTTGCCAGCCTCTCCACTGCGTCCTGTAGGTCGGCGAACGCGGCGTCCGCGGCGTCCTTCCGGGCGATGATAAGCATGTCCCAGCCCTCTCCCAAGGGCAGCCGTCGAACGATTTCGCGCATTCTCCGGCGTATGCGGTTGCGGACGACCGCCAGCTTGGAAACACGCTTGCTAACGACGAAGCCGAAGCGCACGTAGGGGAGCGCATTGGGGGCGGCCCTCAGCACGACTAAGGGGTGCGCCCGCGAGAGGCCGCTCTTACGCAGCGCTTGGAAGTCGCTCTGCCGACGGAGATGCTGTTCCCGCCGGATGCCTTGGCCCGCCATTACGGGTGACGCCTCTCCGAAGGCGTCTAAACCGCCAGGCGACGGCGCCCCTTCAGCCGCCGCGCGCTCAACACTCTGCGTCCGCCGGGCGTATGCATCCGGGCCATGAACCCGTGCCTTCGCTGACGGCGTCGTTTCTTAGGTTGCCAAGTACGCTTCGGCACTGCTGTAGCACTCCAATCGAAGGGCGATATCCGGTTGGCAAGTATACTGGTCGGGCAGAGGAAGTGTCAAACCGCGTCAGCCTGGAAATGAAGCCGCTCCGGGCTTCCCGCATGGGGTCGCCGCGAGCGTTCCTTGCCCCAAGAGCCATGAAATCCACGAAAAAAGAACGAGCGGACCAGTTGCTCGTCAGCCGGGGGCTGGCGCGCTCCCGCGAGGCCGCCCGCGCGATGATTCTGGCAGGCGAGGCGCTGCTGCCCAACGGGAGGATCGAGAAGGCGGGCCAGCTGCTCCCCTCGGACGCGGAGATCCGGTTGGCGCTGCGCCGCCGGTTCGTGAGCAGAGGAGGAGACAAGCTGGCGGGGGCGCTCGATGACTTTGGAGTGGAGGTCCAAGGCCTGACGGCCCTTGACGTGGGGGCGTCGACGGGGGGCTTCACGGACTGCCTCTTGCAGTCGGGGGCGAGGCATGTCTACGCGGTCGACGTCGGGCGAGGCCAGCTGGCGGAAAAGCTCAGGCGGGACGAACGAGTGACGTTCCGAGAGAGCCTCAATGCGCGGACGCCGTTTGAGCTGGCGGAGGCGGTTGACCTGGTCGTTGCGGACGTGTCGTTCATCTCCCTTCGATTGGTCCTGCCATCGGCGCTCGCACACCTGCGGCCAGGGGGCCGTGTGCTGGCGCTCGTGAAGCCGCAGTTCGAGGCGGGCAGAGGGCAGGCGAGGGACCGGGGAGTCGTGCGAGACCCGCAAGTACACGCCCGGGTAGCCGGCGGATTCTGCCTGTGGGCTGTCGATCGGGGTCTTCGGGTGCTGGGCGTTCGAGCGTCGCGGGTTCCGGGAGAGACGGGCAACAGGGAGTTCTTCCTACTGCTGCGCGCATGAGGCGCGGGCGGGGCCGGATGAGGAAGTTGTCCGTTTGCGTGAAAAAGGTTGTCCACCTCATTTTGCCAGGCGTGAAGAAGTTGTCCAACTCACATTTGCCAGGCGTGAGAAGTTGGTCGTTTCGCTCGGCACCAGGCGTAAAAAGTTGTCCATTTTGTACGGTGGGACGGGGGTTTTCGAGGGTGTTTTCATGGCCGTGGCCTGCTTCCTGGGCCTGAAAAGTTGATCGCCGAGAAATTCTTGTTGTTACGCGAGGGAAAGGGACCACGCCGCTGCCACGCCGCTGATTGGCGGATGGGGCGGCCCCCTCTCTAACTCTCCCCCGCAGCCGGGAGAGAGGACTTTCGAGGCAATCCCCCATGTTGGCCTGTCGGCCCACGCCACAACCGACGAAAATAGGGGGCGGAGCGCCCGATACCTGGATTCCCGCTTTCGCGGGAATGACGGGTTGGGGAACGGAGCGCCTACTTTCGCGGGAGTGACGGAAGGGGGAGGCAGTTCTCGGCTGAGGGCGGGCATGGGTGAGGGGGGTCATTTTACGAGGGTTGGGGGGGGGGTTGGGGTAAGGGGCAAATGTCGCGGTGGGGTTGGGGCGGGGCGCCTTGCGGGAATGACGGAGGGCGAGCGCATTTGTTGAGAGTGGGGTAGAATGGCATACATCTCGCAGCCCTCCCGGTGTAAGCAGGTTTTTTTGGCCGAAAGCCATAGGCCCGTCAGCACGGAGTCGGATTCGCCCCGCGAAGCTTGTGGGGTGATGGGCGCTTATCTTCCTGCAGGCGTGAATAGCGACGCCGCTCAGGTAGCCTTCTACGGGCTGTTCGCCCTCCAGCACCGGGGACAAGAGAGCGCAGGGATCGCCGCCGCGGACGGTCGGACGCTCCGCAACTTCACGAACGTCGGTCTCGTCTCCAATGCCTTCCGGCAAGAGGATATCGACCGCCTTCCCGGACACATCGCCATCGGGCATACGCGTTACTCGACGACGGGGTCGAGCAGCGCCTTGAACGCGCAGCCCATCGTTTCCAAGAGCGATACGGTCGAGATTGCGCTCGGCCACAACGGCAACGTCATCAATGCCGTCGAGCTCCGGGACCGACTGGAGGACGAGTGGGGCGTGCAGTGCGTCACCGGGACGGACTCGGAGGTGATCGCTCACCTGCTCGCCTGGGCGCCGGGCGACTCGTGGAAGGAGAAGACGGCCTACCTGATGCGCTCGCTGAAGGGGGCGTACTCGCTGGTGGTGGCGTCGACCGACACGCTGCTGGGCATCCGCGATCCGTACGGCGTGCGTCCGCTGGCGCTGGGGCGCTACGCGAACGGCGGGTGGGTGTTCGCGTCGGAGAGCTGCGCATTCGATCACATCGGCGCCCAGTTCGTCCGGGAAATCGAGCCCGGAGAGACGGTCGTCATCGACCGGGACGGTCTCCACAGCATCCCCTCGCAGGTCCCGGACGCCCGCAAGGCGCACTGCGTTTTCGAGCATATCTACTTCGCGCGCCCGGACTCCATCCTGGACGGCGAGCTGACCCATGCCTCGCGGACGCGGATGGGCCGGGAGCTCGCGAGGGAGCACCCGGTGGAAGCCGACATGGTGATTGCGATACCGGACTCGGCCAACTCGGCGGCGGTGGGGTATGCGCTGGAGTCGGGCATTCCCTTCGGCTACGGCCTGATAAAGAACCGGTACGTGGGGCGGACGTTCATCGAGCCGGACCAACGCTTCCGGGAGCTCGGCGTCCGCAACAAGTTCAATACGTTGCCCGAGGTGCTCTCCGGCCAGCGGGTGGTGGTCGTCGACGACAGCATCGTGCGGGGCACGACTACTCCGCCCATCGTGGCGCTGCTGCGGCGGGGGGGCGCGGCGGAGATTCACGTGCGGGTGTGCGCTCCGCCCATCTTCAACCCCTGCCACTTCGGCGTGGACATGGCCACCAAGGACGAGCTCATCGCGTCGAACAGGTCGGTCGATGAAATCCGACAGCTGATCGGCGCGGACTCGCTGGGCTTCCTGAGCGTCGAGGGTCTGCACTCCTCGGTGAACGGCGACTCCACGGGAGAGGGATTCTGCAACGCATGCTTTACCGGGGTGTATCCCATCCCCGTACAGTTGCAGATGGACAAGCTCTCCCTCGAGCGCAGGCTCACGCCACGGGCGACCGAGTAGCCGTTTTCCCGTTGGCCGGCGCTTCCCACGATTCACGCTCGATGGTCGACCTGCTCAAGCTGGCTGGGGAGCTCGACGTCGGCGACGCCCTCCGATTCCACCGCCTCTATTCGGTCATCGAGGCCGAGGGGCGGATGCGCGTCCCGGACTCGATGGCGCCGTGGGTCGAGCGGACGTTCGGGGCCGTCTCCTCGGTGGAAAAGCAGCGCGTTGTTCGGGTGACGAATATGGTGACGGGCGAGGCGGCGATTTTCAACGACCTCCGGGCGCGGCGACCCGTTCAGGCCGAGCTCAACGCGGACGACGATTTCTCCTCGGAGCTGGCAAATGACCCGTGGTCGCAGCCGTTGGAGTCGACGCCGGAGGACCTCTTTGGGCGGTTGGAAGGGGACGCAGCCCTCACCGCGGCAAACGTCGCCAAGTACGACGCGCTCCACAGCCTGCTGGTGTTCAAGGAGCCGGACCCCCTGCGGTTCGACAGGGACTCCGTAAGGAGCTGCGTGGAGCTGGCCAACCGGTGGTTCGCGGCTGCGCACGAGGCCGACGAGGCGTCGGTCTACCCATTCTTCCTGTGGAATTGCCTATGGCGGTCGGGCGGGTCCATCGTGCATGGGCATGCGCAGGTGCAGCTCGCGCGCGGACGGCACTACGCCAAGATCGAGGCGCTGCGTTCGGCGGCACAGAGCTATCGCGAGGCGTACGGCTGCGACTACTTCGAGGACTTGGCCGCTGTCCACGCGAGCCTTGGGTTGTGCGCGTCGAGCGGAGAGGTCCACGTGATGGCGAGCTTGACGCCTGTGAAGGAGAAAGAGGTCGTCATTCTCTCTTCAAGTCTCGATGGAGGGCCGCGTTTCGACGAGGGGCTCGCCGACGTGCTGTTCGAGACGCTCGCGGCGTTCCGGGACAGGCTCGGCGTGCGGTCGTTCAACGTCGGGGCGCAGCTGCCGCCGCTTGCCCCGACCTCGGAGGACTGGGACGGATTTCCGGCGGTCGTCCGTGTGGTTGACCGGGGCAGCCTGGGGACGCGGACGAGCGATATCGGAAGCATGGAGCTTTTCGCCGAGCCGGTGGTGGCGTCCGACCCCTTCGCCATCGCCCGCGCCTTGACGGATAGGAGCTGAGGATGGCCGCCGTAGACATCGTGATTCCGGTGCTCAACGAGGAGCATTCGCTTCCGTGCTGCATCGAGACGCTCAGCGAATTCTCGAGGGCGAACCTGCGGCATCAGTGGCGGATCGTCGTCGCCGACAATGGCTCGACGGACGGAACGCTGGAGGTGGCCTCCCGTTACGCCAAGGAACGTCCGGCAGAGGTGGCAGTGATTCACCTGGACCAGCGGGGACGCGGGCGGGCGCTGAAGCGGGCGTGGTCCGAGAGCGACGCGGACGTGGTGTCGTACATGGACGTTGACCTCTCGACGGACATAGAGGCCTTTCCGGAGCTGGTGGCGGCGATCCTGGAGGAGGGGCACCACATTGCTTGGGGCTCGCGGCTGTCGCGGGAGTCGCTGACGGATCGTTCGCTGAAGCGGGAGGCCATTTCGCGAGCCTACAACCTCATCATCCGGCTCGGCATGGGGACGCGCTTCCGGGACGCGCAGTGCGGGTTCAAGGCGATGAGCGGGGCGGCGTCGCGGGTGCTCTTGCCGCATATCCAGGACACGGGCTGGTTCTTCGACACGGAACTGCTGGTGATCGCGGTGAAGCGGGGGTTCCGATGGAAGGAGATCCCGGTGGCATGGAGCGAGGACCCCGACACGCGGGTAAAGGTGGTGAAGACGGCCATCGACGATCTTCGAGGCCTGGCGCGGCTGCGATTCGGCGGGCTGCCGAAAGTGGACCCACCGGACTAGGGCGGCTACCCAGGCTGGCTGCGCTCCTCAGCCGTGGCGTCGCGACCGCCAAGGTCGCGGGCGATCTGCCAGTCCTTCAGCGGCTCGAAGTTGATGCGCTCAGCGGCGATGCTGTTGTCGACCGAGGAGACTCGCAGTATCTCCAGCTGGTCGTCGCTCGCTGACTCAAACCAGTAGGGCACTCCCTTGGGAATCGTGATTCCCTGGCGAGGCCCCAGTTCGCCGACAATCTCCTCGCCGTTCTCGGCGTCCTCGTTCACGCCGTAGAAGCGGGCGCGACCCGCGAGCTACAACCCATGCCTCGTCGGCGTTGGTGTGGGAGTGCATGTTCGTTTCGCCGCCAGCGTTGATGATCTGCACCGATACGGTCAGCGTGTCCGTGCGCGACAGGCGAATCGACTTCTTGGGAAAGTCGCGGCCGGGCGCTTCTTCGTAGCCGAAGAGGCTCAGCTGATCGCTCGGGGCTTGGGCGAGGTCTCTGTTCGTCATGGCGGGTCCTCCATTCGGAAGCGCGCTCGGTGTTGGCGTCAACGAGGTTACACCCGTTGCTTTCCGCAGTCCTCCCCCATGGACGGGACCTTCCCATCCACCCGCCCGTTATGTTGTGGGGGACGCCGTCACGCTCCCGGCCGAGGGGCGCCGCCCCTCGGCGCTCCCCGGTATTCCAAGCCGGTCCATGGCTCGACAGGCTCACCACGAACTGACTGGAGAGGCGACGATGGGGAGGGCGGTCCACGTACTACCCGCGGTTATGCAAGGGTTTCGCAGACGGGAGAGGAGGGCGGGCAGGCCAACCGTATCGGCAAGACGCGTGAGGAGTTAACAGGAATGGGCGGGAATATCGTATTGAAGGCTCGACAGCGCGGACTTAGCATAACTGCCCTATCCGTCGATATTCCTGTGGAACATGCAATTTCGTACCCCATCATTTGAAGTGCGGCCGTCGGTGATTACCGGCGATACCGCAGACCTATACCTCCATCGCACCCAGCGAATCCTTCGTAACGAAGGAATGAATCCAACGGTCGTGATGGAGTTCTCGGCTAGCCAAGCCTCAGTACTTTGCGGGTCGCAAGAAGTGAAGGCTGTGCTGGCGAAAGTGACGTCGGAGGGCAACCGGCAGGTATGGGCTGTTGAAGAAGGCGCCTCAGTGGAGAGGAACGAGGTATGTGTTCAAGTGCGCGCGCCGTACTCGTCATTCGGCCTGTACGAGACGGCGATCTGCGGGACGCTGGCCCACCAGAGCGGTTGGGCCACGGCGGCCCGAGAGCTGACGGAGGAGGCAAGGGGCATTCCGGTCGTCTCCGTGGGAGCGCACAACGTACATCCGTCGGTTGCGGCGGTGATGGACTACGCCGCCGTGGTAGGCGGCTGCGCGTCGGGGTCGACGGTGCTCGGCGCGCGGCTTGCAAGTTCGCCGCCGGTCTCGACGGTCTCCGGGGCGCTGGTGCAGCTGATGGGAGACCCGGTGAGGGCGTTGCTCGCGTTCGACAGGGCAGTCACGCCGGACATCCAACGTGTGGCGTACGTTGACCCCCGCAAGAACGTGGTCGATCAGGTGGTGTCGGTCGCTCGGGCTGCGGGCGACCGCCTGAACAGCGTGCGGCTCTCGCGCGTGCCGGGCGGGAAGGTTGTGTCCGCCGCAGAGGTCCACGAGGTGCGTAAGAAGCTGGACGAGATCGGCTCGCGCAAGGTGCAGATTGTCCTAAGCGGGCGCATGAGTCCTGAGCGCATCCGGGAGCTGGTGGATTCAAGCGCCCCGGTGGACGTGCTGCACGATACGAGCTACATCGCTTCCTCGTCGCCGGTCGCGTTCTCCCCGAATATCCGCTCGATCAGCGATCGTGAGGTCCCCCAGGAGACGGAGCCCCCGCCGCCGAATCCCCGGTTGCTGCGGCTGCTGTAGGGGTTGGCGTTCTTCTCGCCGCTTGTCGGTCTGCGCTACCTGGCTTCCTTGGCCTGGATTCCCGCCCGCGCGGGAATCTCTCATGTGGGCCTGTCGGCCCACACCACAACCGACGAAAATAGGGGGTGGAGGACGGAGGGAGGGATCGCGGTGCTGTCGCCCCGCTACGAGGTTCCCGCCTGCGCGGGAATGACGGAAGGGGGGCGTGGGCGCCTATTTTCGGGCGGGCGTAACTCTTCCCACCCACCCGCCCGTTATGCTGTGGGGGATACCCCCACACCCCCGGGAGGGGGGCGGAGCTCCTCTGCACTCCCCGGTATTCCAGGCCCGGTCCATGGTTCAACAGGCTCACCACGAACCAGTTCGAGGTTACGCAAAAGGTCTCGCAGACGGGGTGAGGAAAAGCATCGGGCTGTTTTGACCGTGACTCCCGCCAACCGTAACCTAGACCTGTGACTATGAGATCTGCAGACGCCATCGATAATTCCCAGACTTCCGGGTCCCAAACTTCCGGGCGACAGATTCCCTGGCTCACCGACGAGCATTTCGAGGTAGCCATCGACGCTGAGTCAGGCGTATTGACCTCACCCCCGCAACGGGGCGACGCGCTCATCGTTACAAGCCAGCGGGCAATCAAGGTTGGCTCGTCCACGGGCGCCCACACGACAACGCTCGTTCCATTGAGCAATCTAACGGCGGTGGAAGTGCTCACGGTCTCACGGCCGTCCGAGCGGCTCGGCCAAGGAATGCTGCTCCTCGTGGTGGGCGCGGCCCTCGGCTTGATAAGCTGGAGCGTCATCGGCGTGCCGTTCGTCTCGCTGCTCCTCGGCGGCCTGCCGGTCCTTGTCGCGGTGTACGTCCTGGCCGGCTGGGCTTTCCCCGACGGGGAGGGCGAGCTCCGTCTCTACGCGCAAGGGCACGTGATAACCCAACCTCTGCGGGGCTCCAACGCCAAACGGGACTCCCACCTGGTCGCCCAACGCCTCTACGAGCTGATGACAGGGACCGGCGCGCCAGCCCCCGCGCCGGACTTTGGACCAGCTACCGCCGACGGGCCGACTCCCGGCGACGCCCCGGCCTCCAGCGAAGAGCCGGCGCCGCCTCGCATGGGCCGACTTCGGGCGCCGGCAAAGGGCCGTCCCTGGTCTCCTCTCAAGCAGCGGCATGGTCTACCCCGTCTCAAGCAGCGGCATGGCCGCGCGAAGACTCCGCCGCTTAAGACGGCGCGCCTTCACCGCTCGCCGAGGGCGCTCCGCAGCCGCTCCTGACGCACGCCCGATGAAGAGGGCGCGGAGGGCTGCGAGGTTCCCGCCTTCGCGGGAATGACGGAAGGGGACCCCCCTCTCTAACTCTCGCACGCAGACGGGGGGGAGGATAATTCTTGGATAAGGGCCATCCGCGCCATCGGTCCCGGCCCAACCGTTAGGCTCCAGCCCTTGCCCAACGACGTCTTCCCGCCTCTCGCAATTACGAGGGCCGCCTGGTCGAGCTTGCGGCGTCCGAGCGTCGCTCCCTCGCCCTGGAGGCTGCGCCACGCGCTCTCCAACACCCGCGCGAGCAGGGGGCGAGGAAGCCTCCGTAGCTCGGCCTTGGGCCATGCAATGCTCCACGGCGACCTCTCCTCGAACACCGCGACAGCTTTGAGCGCCAGGACTTTCAGCAGCTCCTCGTCCTCCGCGGCTCTCTCGGCGAACCCGGCCAGGGCGGCGCGCACGTCGGGATTGAGCTCCTCCAGCTCACGCAGGACGCGCAGCCGCACCCGATTGCGCGCGTACTTCAGCGAACGGTTCGACGCGTCGCGCGCGGGCGATATCCCGGCCTCCTTGCAGACGGCCTCGGTCTCCACCCGGCTCACGGCCAATAGGGGGCGGAGAAGCGTCAGCTCCCGACCGTCCACCGTCCGGCTCGACAGCTCGCGTATCGCCCCAGCCCCTCGCAGACCGGCGCCGCGCGTCAGGCGCAGCAGCACCGTTTCCGCCTGATCGTCCTGCGTGTGAGCGGTGAGGACGCCCGCAGCGTCGTGCTCCGCCGCGACTCGGCCAAGGAAGCGGTAGCGTTCCTCTCGCGCCGCCGCCTCGCTCGGTTTCGTCCGTCCTTGCCCCGCCTCGAACGGCAGGCCGAGATCCGCCGCCGTACGCCGGACCAGCGCCTGTTCTCGACGGTCGGCCCAGGGCCTGAGTCCGTGGGCGAAATGCGCGACGACCATGCGCTTTCTGAGCCTCGAGCCCACCTCTGCGCTGGCCAAGAGCATCGCCATCGAGTCCGCGCCACCGGACACCGCCAGCACCAGCCTGCCATCGCCCAGGCTCCCGCCGTGGCGCGCGAACGCCCGGCGCACCGCCATCGCCACCCGCCTCGTCGCGGGACGCCGCCCGTTCGTCATTCCTCGGTGAAGGAGCGCGTGACTCGCACGCGGACGATGCGCGCGGCCCGCATATCGAGGACGGCGAAGCGTAGATTGCGATAGAGGACAACCGTGCCCTCCACCGGGATGCTTCCAAGGATTTCCAGCAGGAACCCCGCCACCGTCTCATAGTCGCCAGTGGGGATGTCCAAGCCGAGGCGCTCGTTCGCTTCCGATATGGACAACCCGCCGTCCAGTTCGACGGTGTTCTCGTCAAGGGGGAGCACCTCTTGCTGGCCGGCCGGCTGCTCCTCGTCCCGCACCCGTCCGACGATGCCCTCGACCAGCCGTTTGAGCGTCACGAGGCCCGCCACGCCGCCGAACTCGTCAGCCACCATGACGATCTGATCCCCGCTTGCGCGCATCTCATCGAACAACTCGTTTACGAGCTTCGTCTCGGGCACGAAGCGTGCGGGCCGCGCTCCGGCCGTAACCGAGCTGTCGAGCCCCACCCCCGCCGCGAGCTGCCGCATCACGTCCTTCACTGAGACCAGCCCGACGACGTCATCGAGGTTGTCCCTGACCACGGGGAAGCGGGTGTGGTAGTTGTCGCTGTACAGAGCAAGGAAGTCGCCGATGGTGGCACCGGCGGTTATCGCAACGATTTCGGGCCTCGGCGTCATGAGCTCGCTGACATGGCGGTCGCCGAACTCCAACACGCGGCGGATCATGTCCGCTTCGCCCTGCTCCACCGCGCCGCGCTCGCTTCCGAATTGGACGAGGGACTTAATCTCCTCCTGGGTCACCTCGTCCCGTGCGGAGCCTCCGCCAAACAGCTTGGCGATGCCGGTGCTGATGGCGAGCAGGATGAACGAGAACGGCCTCAGCGCCCAGCTCAAGGCTTGGATCGCCGGGGCGATGATGATCGAGGTCCGCTCCGCGTGGCGGGCCGCGACCGTCTTCGGAATGGTCTCGCCGAAGACCAGCAGGACGGTCGTCACCGCCGCCGTGGCAGCCGCAAGCGCGACGCTCTCGTCCGTGATCAACGTGAGGGCCAGGCTCGTTGCAACGGCGGCGGCCCCGGTATTCACCAGGTTGTTGCCGAGCAGGATAGGCGGCAGCAGCTTCTCCGGATGCTCGACCATGCGCGCGACCCGCGACGCGCCAGCCGTTTTCGTGTTCACGAGATGGCGTAAGCGCACACGCTGCACCGAGAGCAGCGCCGCCTCCGAGCCTGAGAAGAATGCCGACAGCACAAGAAACGCCGCCAGCAACAGAGCACTGGCGGCGCTGACGTCACCCAGCATCGAGAACCCCTTCGCGGCCCCACTTATACCGATGGGGCCCGCCACATTCAGCCATAGCGCGATGGTAGCATAGGCATGCGGCTCTAGCCGCCAGCCCGCCATGCTCATCCTGGGTATCGAAAGCTCTTGTGACGAGACCGCCGCAGCCGTCGTTGAGGACGGCCGCCGCGTGCTGGCCGACGTCGTCTCCTCGCAAGTCGCCCTCCACGCCCGGTACGGAGGGGTCGTTCCCGAGGTGGCGTCCAGGCAGCATCTGTTGCAGATCGTCCCTGTCATCGAAGGCGCGTTTGGCGAAGCGGAAGTCGGCCTCGACGATATCGAAGCGGTCGCCGTCACCCACGGCCCCGGACTGGTCGGCGCGCTGATGGTCGGCGTCAACACCGCGAAGGCTCTGGCCTACGCGCGCGGCTTGCCTCTTGTCGGAGTGCACCACCTGGAGGGCCACACCTACGCCGCCTGGCTCGAGTACGACGATCCGGCGGCAGACCCCGGCTTTCCCCTTATCGTCCTCATCGCTTCGGGCGCCCACACGGACCTCATCTTGATGCGAGGCCATGGCGACTACGAGCTGCTGGGCCGCACCCGCGACGACGCGGCGGGCGAAGCCTTCGACAAAGCCGCACGCCTCCTCGGACTCGGTTTCCCCGGCGGCCCCGCCGTCCAACGCGTCGCGGAGGGCGTCACTCCTTCCTTCAAGCTCCCGCGCGCGTGGCTCGGCGGCGCTCTCGATTTCAGCTTCTCCGGCCTCAAGACAGCCGTTCTCCACAAGGCCCAAGAGCTCGACGTGTATCCGGCGCCCGAGGGCGGCGCGGACGCCGACGCCGTGGCCGAGATTGCCGCCGCCTTCCAAGACTCGGTCGTCGACGTGATCTCCGCCAAGGCCGCGGAGGCCGTCCGGCGCACCGGGGCGAAAGGCCTCGTGCTCGGGGGCGGCGTCTCCGCGAACGGTCCTCTTCGTCAGGCCTGCATCCAACGCTCTCCGGCGCCTGTGCTCATCCCTGCCCCCCGGCTCTGCACCGACAATGGGGCGATGATTGCCGCCGCGGGCTACTACCGCTACGTCCACGGAGCACAACGCGGCTTCGACCTTGGCCTCGACGCAGACCCCGCCCTCGCCCTCGTATAAAGGAAACCTATCGTGTATGTCGGACGCATCCTTGCAGTAGGCAGGACCAAGGCAGGCGCCAACGCCGTTATGTACCGCGTGTCGAGCCGCTCTTTCCCCAATCGCATGGCGGTCGACAACGCGGGCACGCTGGCGATTGTTCCGCGGCCCGGCTACGAGGGGGACATCCAAAAGAACCCCTACATCGCTTACAACGCGCTTCGCCTGGCGGGCGATTGGGCCATCGCATCCAACGGCTCGCACACTGACCTCATCGCTGAGAAGGTAAACGCCGACCTCCCCGTCCGCGACGCCATGGCCCTCGCCTTGCTGGCCCTCGACTACGAGCATGATGCTCTCGACACCCCGCGCATAGCCGCCGCCGTGCCTCGGCGCGGCGACGCCGGCTGGCTGGCCATCGTCCGCCGCGACGCCCTCGTGGTAAAGGAGGTCCCCCTCGCCGCTGGGGCGGCCCGCTACATCGGCACCTACGAAGCCAACGACGTCCGCGACTCCCAAGCCACGGACTTCGACGCCGACACGGCTGCGGAAGCCGCCCAGTTCGCCATCGGCCGAGGTGCCTTCGCCACCTTGGAGAATCCTGTGACCAGCGCCGCTGCTCTAGCGAACGAGGCAGGTTTCGCCCTCGGTCTCCACACGGTCGAATAGATCCGTCGCTTGATGGCGACTGCTACCGGCGGAAGTTGATGCGCCGGAAGAGCTCCGCGTACTTATACGGATGGCCGTGATCGGCGGCCCTGCGGGCGGCGTCTTCGGCGCGGCGCTTCGCGAACTGCTCGATGCGGGCGGGGTCTGTCGAGAGCTGGCTCTCATGGGCGGCGAGCCCCTGCATCTTCAGGCCGATGGTGCTTTCGATGTCAACGACCACGTCAGGGTTTTCGGAGCCCCAAAGGAGGACGCTCCCGGTCTTGTGGGGTTCGAGTCCGTTGGCGATGTGCTCGGGGAAGTGGAGGATGTCGCGGGCGAACGGGAAGCACGCGTCCATCGCCGCCTGGCCGGAGATGCGATGGTCGCGGTGGCTGTGCGAGGCGACGCGCATCGGGTCCATGGCGAAAACGACGTCCGGCCTCCAGCGGCGTATCTGTTCGACGATTCGGCCTCGGAACTCGCGAGTGTCCTCAAGCTCACCGTCGCCGTAGCCGAGGAAGACGACATCCTCGACGCCGAGGGCGGCGGCGGCGTTCAACTGCTCTTGCTCTCGGATCGCGGCCAGACGCTCGCTCGTCATTTCGGGATCCGAGGAACCCTTGTCGCCGTTCGTGCAGACGACGTAGAGGACGCGGCAGCCTTCCCGCGTCCATTTCGCGGTTGTCCCGGCAGCGCCCGATTCGCCGTCGTCAGGGTGGGGTATCACGAGCATGGCCCGTTCGGGAGTCTCGATGGTCTCCATACGCCTCCGTATCGAAAAAGGGGTCTGCTAAGATGATAGCGGTTAACCGGCTGCTCCCGCTGAGCGTCCGCGGCCCTCTTGCCGATTGCAATGTCTCCATCTCCAACGCTGCGTTCCTACACCCCAGCTGACCTCGAAGCGCTGGCCTTCCTCCAGAAGGGCCGCGCTCCGTCGCCTGCCGATGTTGAGGGTCTTGCGCGGGACTTCGGCCAGCCGAACCTTGCACCGGAGCGCGATTGCGTGTTGGCGTTCGAGGGTGAGCGGCTGGTGGGTTATGCGTATCTCACGCACGAGCCTGTCCTCCGACGCGGCGTGCTGGACCTCGTGGCGGGCGGCGAGCACCAGGGCGGAGGCGTGGGCGATGCCCTTCTCGGAGAGACGATGGCCCGCGCCCGTTCGGAGGGGCTATCGGTCGTTCACGTAGACGTACCGGAGGCGGACGAGGGGCGGAGGCGGGCCTACAGCGAGCGTGGATGGCGTCACGTGCGAACGCACCTGCATCTGACACGCGCATCCGATGCTCGCGCCAATGCTCCGCTTCCTGAAGGCATGTCGGTCCGCCAGGCGGAGCGGCGAGACGCCCAGGCGATCGCAGACGTGCAGAACGCGGCGTTCACGGGCAGCTGGGGCTACGCGCCGAACACCGTGGCGGAGATCGAGTATCGAGTGTTCGATCAGCCGATGCTCCGGCCGGACCCCGTCGCGCTGCTCGAAGAGGCGGGGCAGGTCGTAGGCTACTACTGGGGCCACCGCGAGGCCGAGCCTGGGCCGGGCGTCGTGGGGATGGTCGGCGTGCCGCCCGGCAGGCAGGGCCAGGGCCTTGGGCGGGCGATCACGGGCGCCGGAATCGACGGGCTGCTCGACCTGGGCGCATCGCCCATCGAGATCACGGTGGACAGCGAGAACCCGTCGGCGATACGGGTCTACGAGGGGTTGGGATTCGTCTTGGCGTGGCGGTCGTTCTGGTACGAGCTTAGGCTCTGACGCTTCTCCTATCCTTCCTGCGCGCCTGCGCGCGGAGGAAGGTGTTCAGCCGTGACACTTGCCCGTTGCGGGTATACTCCCCAAACGGTAGGTTCGCAATTGCGCGGAACACGTTGGCATCGTCCCCGCGCGAAAGGAGGTCCGGCTGATGCTCGCCAATGCGCGCCCCTATCAGCCCACATTCGACCCAGAGAAGTTCCGGGAATTGCTCGTCTACATCGCCAGGAAATCGGAGGACGACCCTACCTTTGGGGCCGTCAAACTCAACAAGGTCCTCTACTACGCGGACTTCGGCGCATTCCGGCAGTTCGGCAAGCCCATCACCGGCGCTACCTACCGCAAGCTCATCGAAGGTCCTGCGCCGCGCGAAATGCTTGCGGAGCGCGGCGCCCTCATCAAGTCCGGCGACGCCGAACTGCGCGAGGTCGCCTACTTCATCGGAGTGCAGCAGCGGCTCTCCGTTCGAAACGGACGCGAACCAGACTGTGAAATCTTCGAGCCGGGCGAATTGAAGATCGTCGACGAGGTTATCCGGTTCTTCTACGGCAAGACCGCCCGTGAAGTGTCGGATTTCTCTCATCACGAAGTGGGATGGGTGCTGTCGAAGGACAGGGAGGTTATTCCGTACGACACCGTCTGGCTCAGCTCGCAGCCGCTCCCCCAGGACATCGAGGAGTGGCTGCATCCGGATGGATAGATTCTTCGACGAATACGTTGTCGAACAAGTAGCGGACTTCGATAAGCGAGTAGGCTGACGGTTTTCTATACCGTCGATGAGACCGCCAAGGTGGTGACGCTCACGGATATCCGCAGGCGCTAATCGGGTGTCCCTAGAGCAGGGAGGCCGCAGCATACAGGGACAAGGAGGAACCATGACCGGACGCGTGGAGGGGAAGGTTGCGATTGTCGTAGGAGGCGGACAGACTCCGGGAGCGACGATCGGGAACGGCAGGGCTACGGCGATACTGCTGGCGCGAGAAGGGGCGAGGGTCGTGGTCGCCGACCGTGACCAAGCATCGGCGCAGGACACCGTCGACATGATCGCGGAGGACGGGTGCGACGCCGTCGCCGCGCAAGTGGACGCCACCGACGAAAGCTCGGTTGCAGCACTCATCAGCGGCGTGGCGGCAAGCCACGGTTCCCTCGACATCCTCCACAACAACGTTGGCGCGAGCCTCGCGCTGGGCGACGCCGTTGCGGTCGAAGTGACGGAAGAGGCGTTCGACCGCAGCTTTGCGGTGAACCTGAAGAGCCACTGGATGGCCTGCAAGCACGCGATACCAATCATGCGAGGGCAGGGCGGCGGCTCCATCGTGAACATCTCGTCGCTTGCAGTGCTGGAGGCTTATCCCTACGTCGGCTACAAGACCATGAAGACCGCGGTCGTCGCTTTGACGCAGAACCTGGCGTCGGCCCACGCCGACGCGGGAGTCAGAGTGAACGCCATCCTTCCGGGACTGATGGACACGCCGATGGCTATCGAGGCGCGCGTCGCGCAGGGCACTCCGCGAGAGGAAGTCGTGGCGATGCGGAACGCCCGAGTCCCCTTAGGGCAACGTATGGGAACGGCCTGGGACGTCGCTTACGCGGCGCTGTTCCTCCACTCCGACGAGGCGCGTTTCATCAGCGGGATCTGGCTGCTGGTGGACGGCGCCGCATGGGCGAGCCAGGGGAAGTACTAGCGGCGGGTGCGGCGCTGCGGCTACTCGACGTGCTGATGGCGCAGGGCGACGGGTTGGCCGGTCGCCGCGCACTCGGTTACGGCTAGGCACATCTCCAGCATGGACTTGCCCCACCGGGCTGACAGGCTTGGCGGCCTGCCGCGGAGCACTAGGTCGCAGACCTGGCCGGAGACTGCGCGCTGGCCGGTGTCGTCTAGGTCCATCTCCATGGGCTGGCGCGCCTCGTTCGTGTAGAGGACCAGTCCGTTAGGGGTGAGGCGGGCCTCGGCGCGCTTATAGCTGGCGAGAGTCAGCCCGTTCGATATCCACATGAACGCGGGACGCGTGCCGGTGAACCAAGGGGCGGCCCGCACGTTGGCGTACTTGTGGGCCTTCTCGGCGTCGGCGGTCGCGTCTTCCTGTAGGGCTGCTCTTGCCGTTCCGTAGGGCGCCTCGCCGTCCGAGACCAGCTCATCGGTCTTGAACCGGTCATAGGCGCTATAGGACGCGTTTACGATGCAGCCGCTCTCGTACTCGATGTAGGCCACATAGCTACCGGGGACGGGCCTGTCGGGGTCGTTCGCCCAGAGCTTTGCGGCGCGGACCACTGCGGCCGGCGACTGGATGACGGCCTGGAGCGTACCGAATTGGTGAGAGCCTTGCCGGAATACGACGCCGCTCCCGTTTCTCGGGTCGGGGTCTATCTCTTCCGGCGAGCGCGGCCTGTACAGCCAGTCGCCGTAGTGCCACGTTTGGACCGATTGCAGCGGTCCGTGCTCGCCGCTGTGCGCCCACGCGCCCATCTGCCGGATGGGCGCATGGAGTCCTTGCGGGAAGTCCACGATGACCTGACGGCCAGCCTGGCCGGCCGCGTCGATGACCCGGTCGGCGTCGGTCATGCCGGTCGCCATCGGCTTCTCGACCAGCACGTGCTTGCCGTGTTCCAGGGCCATCAGCGTGTGGGTCGTGTGCAGCCAGTTTGGGGTCGCGACGTGGACGATGTCGACTTTCGGGTCCCGGCACATTTCTTCGACGCTCTCGTACACGGCGGCGCCGGTCGCGTTGTGGAACGAGTCGAGCAAGTCTCGATCGATGTCGGCGCCTGCTGCGAACTCAATCTCGGGGTTGTCGTTGAAAGCGGACATGATGTGGCGGGACCCGCCGCCGAGACCGGCGATACCTAGTCCGACTCTGGCCATATTGCGCCTCCTCAGGTCGCGTGAGGGTAAATCTAACACCCCGGCGGGCGCCCGCGCGCCTCGCTCGTCCGAGACGTCGTCGGCGTTAGGCCGTGGTGCGGCTATCGTGCGGCATGGACGCGGCGCGGGGGTGCGAGAGAGACCCAGGGACGGGGCTATGTAGAAGGGTCTCGTAGGCGCGAAGGAGGGCGTCGGCGGACTTGGGCCAGGTGTAGCCGCGGGCCCGGTCCGCCCCAGCGGCGCCCATGCGGCGGGCGCGGGCAGGGTTGGCGAAAAGGTCGTTGAGGGCGTTGGCCAGGGCGTCAGGATTGCCGGGGGGCACCAGGCTGCCGGTCTCGCCGTCGACGACGAGTCCGCGCAGACCGCCGACGTTGGAGGCGACGACCGCCGTACCGCAGGCCATCGCTTCGAGAGCGGCGAGGCCGAATGTCTCGTGACGCGAGGGGACGGCGCAGACGTTGGCGGCGGAGTAGTAGTCCGGCAACTCGTGCTGCGGGACGGCGTGTCGCCAATCGAGCCGGTCCGCGATGCCCAGCCCCTCCGCGATGTCCTTGAGCCAATCGACGCTGTGCTCCTCCTCGGCGCCGCCGATCAGCAGGACGCGAACGTTGCGAGGGTCGGGTATGCAGGCCAGGGACCGCAGAAGGAGGTCGGGGCCCTTGAAAGGCTCGATCCTGCCGACGAAGAGGACTACCCGCTCGTCTTGTCCGATGCCCAGCTTGGTCCGTGCGGCGGCCTGGTCGCGCGGTCTGAAGACGGAGTCGTCGACGCCCATCTGGACGACGTGGGCGCGACGTGGGTCGAGGCCGTAGAACTCGCCGAGCGCGGCGGACTCTTCCTCGGTGAAGGTGACGACGGCGTCCGCGCCTTCCACTGCGAGTCGCTCGGCATCCTTGCGGAGGCGGGGCTCGATGGCGCCGCCCGCCCGCTCCTTGACCTCGGCGATGGTGTGGTAGGTGAAGACGTGAGGGGACGCCTAGGCGCTCGGCGAGGCGTCTGCCGGGCTCGGCGGAGAGCCAGTAGTGGCTATGCACGAGGTCGTAGCGCGCGCCGTTGCTCGCGACGCGTTCGAGCAGGGCATCGGCGTATTCGCCGAGGTGAGGCGCCACGCCGTCCTTTTCGAGGCCGGGGTCGCCAGCAGGGAGGTGGACCACACGGGAGTGCTGGTCGAAGTCGAATACTTCAGGGCCGCCGAGGTGATGGCTGCGAGTGTAGACGTCAACCTCGACGCCTTGGTCGGCGAGGATAGGAGCGATGCGGCGTAGGAAAACGTTCATTCCGCCGGCGGAACCCATGCCGGGAGTCATCATCGGGCAGCCGTGGACTGACACGAATGCGACGCGCTCGACGCGGGGAGGAAAGGGGGCGCTCACCACTAGCGGCTCACCACGATGCGGTAGATTGCGGAGTCGACGGCGCCGAGGTGGTGCTTGTAGGACTCAGCTCCTCGGAGGAGGTCGAAGTAGGTTAGGCCGTTCTCGATGGCGTCCCGGATACAGAGGGCCTTGAGCAGCAATCCGGCGGAAAGGTGCGCGTAGTCCTGGCGGTAGCCGCTGTTGTAGAGAAGGCGGCGTCCCGCGTAGTCGAAAGTGAGCACGGCTGCGATGGGCTCGGCGTCGAGCTCGAGCAGGAAGAGCTTGAGGCTGCCTGCGTCGCGCATGCGGCGGGCCATGCGACCAAAGAAGGACTGGCGTTCGGGACTGAGGAAGTCCCGTTTCTCCTCCCGGCTTTCGGCCATGACCTGCTGGAAGGTGTCGAGGTCGCGGTCGAAGGTGGAGGCGTCGGCGAGGCGCATCGTGGTCTGTCCGGCGGACTCCAATCTCCGGAGCTTGCGCCGCAGCTCGTGGCGGTCCTTCTTTCGCAGGAGGGCGAGATACTCGTCCCAAGAGCCGGGGAGCTCAATGCCGGGAACGACGTCCTCCTGCTCAATCAGGACGTTATACCCGCGGTGGCGGCCGGCCTGGGGGAGGAGGTCGAACGTGGGGGTCCACTCGGGAACGGATGCGAGCTCGAATGTCCGCCAGGGCTCGGTCTCGATGCAGTCAAGCAGGGCGGGGTAGAAGGCGGGTTCCGCCGTGATGAAGTCGTGGTAGTCGAAGAGGTCGGTATCTCCGAGGAAGGAGAGCCGGTCGCCTTGGAGCTGGAGAGGGGCGACGCCAAGTGGAGCGTCGAGCGGGCCGACGGTGAAGAGGCGCAGCTCGTCGTCTTTGCCGAACTCGGCCCACCAGGTCTGCTGCCATTCAGGGGTGAGGAAGACGCTGCTCCAAGGCCGACGGGAGAGGATGTCCTCCCACAGCGGGAGGAGTCCGGCAAAGGAGTTGGTTGGAGCGGCGCAGGTCAATGTAGTCCTTCTTGTAGGAGGTTGAGGACCTCGGCGCGCGTCCTGCCGCTCGCTTCGAACGCGCCGCGCAGCGCGGAAGTGACGATGGACGCGCCGGGTTTGCGGACTCCGCGCATCGCCATGCAGAGGTGCTCGGCGCGCATCACGACGGCGACGCCTTCCGGGTCGACGGCCTGCATGATGGAGTCGGCGACCTGAGAGGTCAAACGCTCTTGCAGCTGGGGCCGCTTCGCGAAGATATCGACGGCTCTGGCGAGCTTACTGATGCCGACGACCCTGCCACGCGGTATGTAGGCGACGTGGGCGGTGCCGAAGAAGGGCAGGAGATGGTGCTCGCAGAGGGAGTAGAAGGGCATATCGCGCAGCAGGACCATCTCCTGGTGCGCCTCCTCGAACTGGGTCTGGAGCACCTCGGCTGCGTCGAGGTCGGCGCCGCCGGCGATTTCCGCGTACATCTGAGCTACGCGCTTCGGGGTGTCGATCAGCCCCTCGCGGCCGGGGTCTTCGCCGATGGCGATGAGGAGCTCGCGAACAGCGCGCTCGATTCTGGCTGAGTCCATGCTCACTTCAGGATTCTCCCAGCAAGCGCACGACGGCCTGCAAGTCGGGAGGGGCGTTCTCCGGCTCGCGGTCCGCCAGCATGTTGGCGATGGGCGGGTCCTTGAGGCCGTTGCCGGTGATGATGCAAGCGACAGTATCCGCGGAGAGGTCGGCGCCCGCCCGCGTTTGCTTGATGAGCCCGGCGACGGATGCGGCTGAGGCGGGCTCGCAGAAGATGCCCTCTTTCCTCGCCATGAGACGGTAGGCCTCGATAATCTCGTCGTCGGTGACGGAGTCGATGACGCCACCGGACTGGTCGCGCGCGTCCAGGGCCCCGGCCCAGTTGGCCGGGTTGCCGATGCGAATGGCGGAGGCGATGGTCTGGGGCTTGGCGACGGGGGCGCCCTGGAGGATGGGCGCGGCGCCGGCCGCCTCGATGCCCATCATGCGCGGGCGCTTGGTCGATTTGCCTATGCCGTGGTACTCGGTGAATCCCTTCCAGTAGGCGGTGATGTTGCCCGCGTTGCCGACGGGGATGAAGAGGTAGTCCGGCGCGTCGCCGAGATCGTCGACGATCTCGAAGGCGGCGGTCTTCTGGCCTTCGATGCGGTCGGGGTTCACGGAGTTGACCAGGGCGAAGCGTTCAACGTAGGCGGCGAGCTCGCGCACGATGCGAAGGGAGTCGTCGAAGTTGCCGTCGATGGTCACGATGCGGGCGCCGTAGGCGATGGCCTGGCTCATCTTGCCGGGGGCGACGTTGCCCTTCGGCACCAGAACAACGGTCTCCATACCCATAGCGGCCCCGTAAGCGGCGGCGGAAGCGCTCGTGTTGCCGGTGGAGGCGCAGAGGAGCTTGGACATGCCGTTCTCGATCGCCTTTGCGACGGCGACAACCATGCCGCGGTCCTTGAACGAGCCGGTGGGGTTGCAACCCTCTAGCTTGAAGTAGAGGGCCCCGACCCCCAGATCGCGCTCCAACTGGCGCGACCTCACGAGGGGAGTGCTGCCTTCGCCGATGGTGACGTCAGGCGTGTTGCCGGTGAGCGGCAGGTATGGAGCGTAACGCTTGAGGACGCCTTCGCCCACGAGTTCCCTCCTAGTCCCCGTCGTCAGGGGGCTGTTCGTCATGCAGCGCCGTCTTCGATGCGGACCAAGCACGGCGCGCTTTCGACTACGTCGAGAGCTTCGAGCTTGCGGACGGCTTCTTGCACGGCGAGCTCGCGCGCCTCGTGCGTGGTGATGACGATCTCGGCGACGCCGTCCGTGTCGTCGCCGGTCTCCTTTTGGATGACTGATGCGAGGCTGACGCCCATGTCCCCCAAGACTCCGGCGATGCGGGCCATCACGCCCGGCCGGTCATGCGCCCTTAGACGTAGATAGTACTTGGTTTCGAGGTCGGTCACAGGGAGGACGGCGAGCCGCGTGTGGATCTGGGGGTAGGTGGGGGGCTGTCCGCCCGACGCCACGCTCCTGGCGATGGAGAGCACGTCGCCGAGCACGGCGGAGGTCGTGGGTTGAGGGCCGGCGCCGGGTCCTTGGAACATGGCCCAGTCCACGAGGTCGCCCTCGAGTTCGACGGCGTTATACACACCGTCCACTTTCGCGAGGGGGTGATTCTCCGGTATGAAGGCGGGATGGACGCGGGCCTGGACGGCCCCGTTCGCGAGGCGGCTGGCAGCGAGGAGCTTGACGGCGTAGCCGAGCTCTCGCGCGTAGTGGAAATCGGCGGGCGTGAGGGAGCGGATGCCCTCGCGGTACACGTCGGTGTCCCGGAGGACGGTCTTGAACGCGATAGAGCTGAGGATGGCGAGCTTGTAGGCGGCGTCGACGCCGTCGACATCGTCCGTGGGATCGGCTTCGGCGTAGCCCCGCGCGCGGGCGTCCGCCAGAGCGTCGGCGTAGGCGTGCCCGCTCGCCATTCGCGTGAGAATGTAGTTGGTCGTTCCGTTGATGATGGCGTTGACGGCGGTGACCTCGTTAGCGGCGAGGTCGTGGATGAGCGGACCGATGATAGGGATGCCGCCGCCGACGGCGGCTTCGAACGCGACGGCGACGCCGTTGTCAGCAGCCCGTTCGAGGACCTCGGGGCCGTGCTTGGCGATCACTTCCTTATTTGCGGTGACGACGTGCTTGCCGGCTTGGAGAGCGGCGTCAATGTGGTCGAGGGCAGGCTGCTCGCCTCCCATGACTTCGATGATGATGTCGACTTCGTCCGAGGCGATGAGGTCGCCGGCTTTGGTGGTGAGCGCGACGCCGTCGGGCAGGCCGGGCCTTGGCTTTGCCGGGTCGCGGACGAGTGCGCCGAGGAGGCGGAGGGGCCGGCCTGCATAGCGCTCCAGGGCGTCGGCCCTTGCGTGGAGGGCATGGGCGACGCAGGTGCCGACGGAGCCCGCTCCGAGCAGACCGACGCCGATTGCCCCCTTTGCCGCCACTAGATTGCCCCGACGGAGCGGAGCACCCAGTTGTTATCGTCGGCCGTCAAGTTGAAGAAGAGGCCGGCAGTCTGGGCGTCCATCCATTCTTGGAATGTGTTCTGGGCAAGGAGGGCCCGCATTGCTTCATCGACCGGTTGGTCCGGCGACCGGTCGGTCACGCGGTAGACGATACTGCCGATGGAAGTGGCGACGGGGCCTATGACCTGGTTGACGGCGAGGTCCTCGGCGAAGACCAGGGGGTCGATTTCGGGAAGAGCGCCTCTGGGCGTCCAGCCGACGACGCCATCCGGGTCCGCGACGGTCAGGTCAGTGTTTAGCTCGTTGGCGACGGCGGTGAAGTCCTCGCCCGCGGCGATTCGGTCGAAGGCGGTCCGGGCCTGTTGGGAGTCCGCGCCGACGATCCACTCGACGAAGACGGACTCGGCAGTGGAGGGGGTCTCTTCCAGGAAGGCTTCGTAGACTGCGTTCTGCCATAGCTGGCCGCGCACCCAGTCGCGGTAGTCGTTCTCCGAGACGCCAAGGGCGTCGGTGAAGGCGTCGAGCGAGCTCTGTCCGGCGTCGGTGAGCTGTGCGGGGGGATCGGCCTCGGTTTCGAGCTGCTCGAAGCGTTGGACGAGGGCACCTTCGACATCTTGCGGGGTGATGCTCGCACCGAGGTCGGGGCCGCGGGCCTCGAGGATACTGTCGCGGATGAGGTTGTTGAGGGCGAAGTTAGGCCGGAGCTGTCCGGTCGCCGTGCCGTCCAACAGGGTGTAGGGGACCACGTCGCGGAGCTGGAATTCGACGCCGTCAATCTCGGCGACGACCTTGCGGGGAGGCTGGTAGAAGTTGAAGAACCAGCCGACGGCGAGCCCGGCCAGGAGCAGCACGATGAAGAGGCCCCCAGCCCAGTAGAGCAGACGCTGCAGGAAGCGCTGGCTGATTCTGCGGGCGGCGCTGACCTGCGGAGCCGGACGCGCCGAGAGCTGGCGTTCCGCACGGCGGCGCTGTCGCATTTAGGCGTTCGACTGGTCTTCGGCGGCTGGCGCTTCGGACTCTACGGGAGCTTCGGCAACCGGCGCGGAGGTCTCGGGGGCGTCGGCAGCAGCGGCCTGCGCGGCAGCAGCGGCTTGTGCCGCGGCGGCGCCCATGGCGGGGCGAGGCGGGCCGACAGCGCCCATGGCGGGACGGGGCGGGGCTCCGTCACGCGGAGGGAAGCGCCTGCCCCGGTCGCCTCGGTCGGGGCGGCCGAGCTCGATGAGGCTGTGGCTGCCGGTGTAGGGGAGGAGGGCAAGGAAGCGCGCGCGCTTGATGGCGACCGCGAGCTTGCGTTGGTGGCGTGCGCGCGTGCCGGTGCGCCGGCGGGAGTCAATCTTGCCCCACTCGGATACGAACCGGCGCAGGACGAGGACGTCTTTGTAGTCCGGTGTCTTCTTTTCAGCGCTGAAGAAGCAGACCTTGCGCCGAGGGAAGTACCGCCGGCCTCCAGGGCGTCGCCGTCGTGTGTTGAGCATTCAGTGTTCTCCTTCGTGGGTCGAGCGTTCGGTAATGGGACGCTAGAACGGCAAGTCGTCGGATGATGGGGAATCGGTCGGGTCGAACTCGGACGCTAGTGCGGCGTGGCCTCCGCCGTAGTCGCCGCCAGCGCCGTCGGCCTGTCCGGGGCGGTCGAGGAAGAGGACGCGGTTGGCGATGATCTCATTGCGAAAGCGCATCTGGCCGTCGTTGCCCTGGAAGCTGTTGCTGTGGAGCCGACCCTCCACGAAGGCCTTGCGGCCCTTGGAGAGGTACTGGTTCACCTGCTCGGCGAGGGCGTTCCAGGCGACGACGGTGAACCACTCGGTTTCCTGTCGACGCTCACCGTCCTGGGCGTTGTAGGAGCGGCTGGTGGCGATGCGGAACGAGGTGACGGGGCTTCCGGAAGCGGTGTAGCGCATCTCGGGGTCCGTTCCCACGTTCCCGATGACCATAATCTTGTTGTATCCGACCAAGGTGCGGGGTCTCCTAGTCGTCCTGCCGGATGAGGAGGTGGCGGAGGACGTCGTCGGTAAGCTTGAGGGCGTTGTCGAGCGCCTTTGTGCCCTCGCCCTCCATGTGGAGGTTTGCGAGATGGTAGTTGGCCTCGGAGTACTGGCCAATCTTGTAGGCGAGCTTACGCTTGCCCCCAGTTGTTCTCGCTGACGATTTCGCCGCCGTGGTCGGAGGCGATGCGGCGAACGCGATCTACGACAGTCTCCAGCCGTTCTTGGTCGGCTTCGGGGTTAATCAGCATTACAAGCTCGTACTGGCGCACTGGACCTCCTGGGGATGTCGCTCGATCAATGCAGGGCGAAACGCGGGGCGAATGCCCCGCACACGCGGAGGAGTATACCAGCGCGGGCGCGGACGCTCAACGCCGGGGCGACGGGCTAGTAGTCGAGGCCGGGGACAGGGAATTGGGAGGTGAGGTGGGCGACCTCGTCGGCGATGGCCTTCATTGCGGGGGCGTCGCCGACGCTGCTTAGGACTCTCACGATGAACTGCGCGACGCGCTGGCACTCCTCGACGCCGAAGCCTCGGGTCGTGATGGCCGGGGTCCCCAGACGGAGCCCGCTCGTAACGCGCGGCGGCTGCGGGTCGTTCGGGATGGCGTTCTTGTTGACGGTGATGCCGACTGCGCCAAGGGCCTCCTCGGCCTGCTGTCCTGTCAAATTGATAGGGCGCAGGTCGACGAGCATCAAGTGGTTGTCTGTGCCGCCGGAGACGATGCGCAGGCCCTCGCCCTCCAGGGCGGCGGCCATCGCGCGGGCGTTCTCGACAATCTGATGCCCATACTTGGCGAAATCGGGCTGCAGGGCCTCGCCGAAGCAGACGGCCTTGGCGGCGACAGCATGCATGAGCGGGCCGCCTTGGGCGTAGGGAAAGACGGCGCGGTCGACGTCCCTTTGGTGCTCCTCCCTTGAGAGGATGAAGGCGCCGCGCGGGCCTCGGAGCGACTTGTGCGTGGTGCTCGTGACGACGCCCGCATGGGGGACGGGGGAGGGGTGGGCGCCGGCGGCGACGAGGCCGGAGATATGGGCCATGTCCACCATGAGGACCGCGCCCACTTCCTTGGCGATCTCGGCGAACCGGGCGAAGTCGATGGTGCGGGAGTAAGCGGTGTACCCCGCGACGATGACTTTGGGTTTGTTTTCGCGGGCGATGGCGGTGATCGCGTCGTAGTCGAGCTGCTCCGTCTCGGGGTCGAGGCCGTAGGGCACGAAGTTATAGAGCTTGGCGGAGAAGTTGACGGGGCTGCCGTGGGTGAGGTGGCCGCCCTGGTCGAGCTGGAGGCCCATTATGGAGTCGCGCGGCTGGCAGAGGGCCGCGTAGGCTTCGAGGTTCGCGGCAGCCCCCGCGTGGGGCTGGACGTTGGAATGCTCCGCGCCGAAGAGCTCCTTGGACCGGTCTATGGCCAGCTGCTCGGCGATGTCCACGAACTCGCAGGAGCCGTAGTAGCGCCGGCCGGGGTAGCCCTCGGCGTACTTGTTGGTGAGCGCCGAGCCTTGCGCCTCCAAGACGGCGCTGCTGGCGTAGTTCTCGGCCGCGATGAGGACGATGTTGCGGCGCTGACGCTCGACCTCCTGCCGGATGGCTTGGGCAATCTCTGGGTCACGCTCGGCCAAGGCGCTCAATGAAGGTCCCTCCGTGGGTTCCGGCTAGATTCGTGGGGCGCAGGCGCGAACAACCGTCGCCTCCCTGCACAAGAAAGGATAGGCGGCCCGTGGGACGCTGCGCAATGCAGGAGTTGTCACGTGGTCCGGGCGGTGGAGTCCGGGCCCATGTAGATGCCGCGCTCCCACGTGCGCTTGAGCGGGTCGGAGACGTTCACGGTCATGCTGCCGACGCCATCGATCTCGATCGTGCCGGTCTCGCCGTTCTGAAGGGGGCCGAGACCCTCGTGGTTCGTGCCGCAGCTGAGCACGTCGCCGGTGTTGAGCGTCATGATGCTCGTCGCAAACTCAATGAGCTCGGGGACGTGGTGCTCCATATCGTCGGTGACGTAATCGTGGCGGAGCTGGTCGTCGTTCCAGAAACGGACATGGAGCTTGTTCGGGTCGGCGACTTCGTCAGCGGTAAGGATGACGGGACCGAGAGGGGCGAAGGTGTCGAAGGATTTGCCCATCCAGCTGCCGGCGCGCCAAGTGCTGCGTCCTTGGCCGCGGGCGGAAACGTCGATCATGCAGGTGTAGCCGAACACGGCGGAGAGGTAGTCGTCCCGGCTGACGTTCTTGGCGGGGCCCCGGATGACCAGGGCGAGCTCGGCCTCATGCTGGAACACCCACGGGTCCGTGGTGGGCGGAAGCACAACGGTGTCTCCGGGGCCGATGACGGCGTCGGGAGACTTCAGGAACATGTTGAGCTGGCGCGCCTCGCGCTGGGCGTGCTCCCAGTAGTTGCCGATGCAGCAGAGGATTTTGCTCGGCCTCGGCAGTGGGGCGCGGAGCCGGAAGTCGCCGTCGGCATGGGTTGGGCCGGATGCGGCGAGAGCCTCGAACGCTGGGCGGAGGCGCTCGAAATCGCTGATGACGGCTTCCATGCGCGGCTGCGGAGGAAGGGCCGCGGCTTCTCCCAATGCGGGCGTGAGGTCTACGACGCCGCCGATCACGACGGCACCGACGGACCGCTCGCCGGGTCTCTCGTTGGACTCGAACAGACAGAGTTTCATGGTGTTGGCGCTCCTTTGGTCATGTTTCACGCGCTTCATACGCGAAGGCGAGGCCGTAGACGCGCGCCGCCCCGGCCTTGTCGAGCGCGACCACTTCGCCGTCGATAGGGGCGGAGGCGAAAGCGTCCCGGACGTTGCGCATGCGCTCGCTCCGGCTTTGGGAGGATACCTGGGGCGGGGCGGCCCGCGTGCGTTTGAGGATGTCGGTCCGGAGTGGCCTGTCGAGGGCGAAGGCGATCTCTTTCGCGAGGAGCTCGGCCTGATTGTAGCCGCGCTCCCTCAGACGGGTGGGGTGCAAGGGGACGGGGACAAGGGTGAAGGGCGGTGGGATAGCGAGGGCGAGATCTCGCGTCATGGGCGTCGCCATCCGAGGGGCGATGGCCCGGAGTCCGCGGTACTTCAGGTGCTGCACGGCGGCGCGCGGAACGCCGGCGTAGGCGAATGGAGCGATAACGTCGCTCAGGTGGGAGGAGTCGGGTAGGGGAGTGAGGCCGGAGCGCTTGGCCGACGCCGCGCACCGGTCGCAGAAGTACGCCCCAGCCTTGCCGCAACCGACGCAGCGCGACGGCAGCAGCGTTTCCAATGCGGAGCTCAAGATGTTCGAGACAGCGCCCAGGGTCATTCTCCGGTAATGGACTTGGGCCGGGTGATAGGCTGAAGGGCATGATACGGGCAGTCTTCTTCGACTTCTACGGCACGCTCGCTCACTGGTCGCCCGAGGCGGAAGGGATACAGCGGACAGCGGCGGCTGAGGAGGGCATCGACCTCGACGAAGCGTCGATAGCGCGGGCCTATTTCACGGCTAACGTGTTCATGGACGCGGAGAACGCCCGAAGTCCGCTCCGGGACAGGCTGCCGGCGGAGGTCGACGCCTTCTTCGCGGAATACGAACGCCTGCTCCTCCGGACGGCGGGAGCGGAGACAACCCTGGAGACGGCGTGGAGGATATGGACGCGCGTGCGCGCGGCCCCGAAGGAGATGGCGCTCTACCCCGACGCCAAGGAGACCCTCGCCGAGCTCCGGGGGATGGGCTTGAAGCTGGGCGTCATTTCGAACGTCGGGGCCCAGCTCGACGGCTGGCTCGACTGCCTGGGGGTCGGCGGCGATCTGCCGGTGCGGGCGACCAGCGGAGATACAGAGGTCGCCAAGCCCCACCCCGCCATTTTCCAGAAGGCGCTGGCGTCGATGGGCGTGGGCGCGCGCGAGGCTGTACACGTCGGCGATAGCGAGGACTCGGACGTCGCGGGAGCGCTCCGGGCGGGGATCGTGCCGGTGTTCGTACACCGCGATCAGGACGCCCGTCCGCCGGTCGGCGTGAAGGTCGTGACGTCGCTCAGTCAGGTCTCGCAGGTTGTCCGGGAGTTAATGGGCGCGAACGCGTAGGCTGGACGTACTTGGCGAAAGCGTGCCGGACTGGGATAATCAGCTAACGCGGCCCGGATGAGCGCGTCCCCTCCTATGTTGGCAAGAGTGATGTTGCGAGCCCAGCCCTAAACGGCTGGATGCGCGCGGAAACGAGCTTATGGCGTATCAGGTCTATTTCGCCGATCTATCCGAAGAGAACAAGGCGCTCTCGATGACTCTCCTCCGGTTGAAGGAGGAGGCGGGCACGATCGAGGCGGACGAATCGAAGCTGCTCGAAAAGCTTCGTGGGAGTCCGACTCCGTGGCCGCAGACCGTGGCCGATGAGCCGACGCCCCGCTTCTACGGCCGCGGCGGTGGTGGTGGCGGCGGTCGGCGCGGGCCACGGCGCGGGCCGAGCAACGGGCGGTCGTTCCGCAACTCGTCGGACAACTAGGCAGTCCTGACGCAGCGCTTGCGGCGCTGCCTGGCGCATGCGCCTACTTGAACAGGTCCTTCTCCGACTCGCGAATGACGGGGCGGATTCCGGACTCCCCCCGGCGGTAGGGATATCCCCGCACGAGGGCGACCGGGACGCGCGTGAGCTTGTTCGTGACGAGCTCCGCAGCCGCCGCGATTTCATCGGCGACGGCGATGACGGTCGAGTGCAGCTCGCGGCCGTCGTTGTCGCTCTCGCCCCGATAGTCCCAGAGCGGGTCGATGCCCGCGGCGCCTATCGCAACGTTTCCCGCGCCCTCCCGCCACGGCCGGCCGAACGTGTCCGAGACGATGACCGCGACCTCGACGCCCGCAATTTCTCGGACGGCGCGCCGGATGCGGTCTGCGGAGGCGTCGCTATCGACCGGCAGGAGCACGACGTGGTCCCCGCCTCCCCTGCCGACGTTTGACGCGTCGACGCCGGAGTTCGCGCAGACGAACCCGTGTCGCGTCTCGGTGATGAGCACGCCGTTCTCCATCCGCACGACACGAACACTCTCCCGCAACGCGACCTCAACGACGCGCGCGTCCTTCTCCCAAGCATCGGCGAACACTTGGGCTTGCGGCGAGGGCTCTACCGTTCGTAGGTCCAGGACGCGCCCCTCAGCCTTCGAGACGATCTTCTGCGTGACGACGAGCACGTCGCCGTTCGTCACCCCCGCGCCCTGCGCTCCGGCGGCTTCGACAATCAACCGGCCAAGGTCGTCGCCCTCGCCGATCTCTGGCAAGCCCTCGATGCCTATCAGCGTCACGTTGTAGGCCATGGCCGAATCCTACCAGCCGGGGCATGCCTTGTTCCCCGCCGCCCCCGGACCTCGCGGGAGCGGGGTGCAAGGCCGGGCTGCTAGACTCGCCGTATGGACTACATCGAGGTGGACGTGGAGGGCGGCGGCAATAGCGACCTTTCCATGACGCGCATGTACGAGCCCTTGGAGGAGCCGAGGGAAGTCAGGTGGGTCGAGGCGGCCTTCCGGCCTGACGGCTGGGAAGGCCCGTGCGATGTCACCGGATGGTCGAGCGAGGGGCCGGTCCCCGCGAAAGCCGCCAAAGTCACGGACTCCGGCGACGGCGTTGTCGTCCTCGTCTACGGCGGGGATGAGGGCGTCCGCCTGCGCCCGGAGTCGTCTCAGGCCGAATGGTCCCTCGACGACTCCGAGCAATGGGGCGAGCCATGCCTCATGCTGGAGCCGACGGTCGAGGTCCGGTAGGCGGTCGCCGCCGCTGCCACCCCTCACATCCTCGCCAGCATCCCCGCGGCTTCGGCCAGCCACCACGCCAGCGACGTTAGGCCCGCGCTGCCGCTGACCACGGCGATGTCCCGCCGGTTCGGACGCCATCCCACATCGTAGTCCGCTCGCGCACGGAGGGGCGCATCCAGCAGGACGCGCTCGATGCCGCGCAGGCGCGCGTCGATGGCGTCGAGCTTTGCCGCCCAGATGCGCTCGGTGAGGTCATGGGCTGTCCCGTGGGCCTCCTGCCCCGCTTCCAGGGACGCCAGCCGCTCCCGTTGCGTGAGCCCCGCCGTCATGCCGCCCCCAGACGGTACGAGTCGAGCAGCATCCGCACGTCAGTGTCCAGCCCCGCGCCGACGTAGGACGGCTCGAATGCGGGCGCACGCGTCCATATCCTTGCGGTGTTGATGAGCGCGGCCCGCTCGACCGGCGCGGGCCACCGGACAATCGAGACCTCCGCGTCGTTCGCGTTAGACCCCGCCAGCGAACCGTTCAACCCTCGGGTAACGCTCAGCGAGTTCGACGAGACCCCCGTGATGAGCATCCGCTCGGAGCCGACGGCAATCGTCTGACCGACGGCGAAGTCCGAGCCCCTATCGACGGCTATCGTCGTTGTCGTGTTCGTAAGCGCGCCGCTCAGGAGCGAGCCGGAGGGTTCGAGATGCTCGCGGTAGCCCCAGACCCCCTCGATTCGGACTCTCGCCTGCCCCCGCGCGAACTGCTGCCGGGCGCCGCGCGTACGAACGCGCACCGCGTGGTGAGGCGTACCCCAGTGGGCCGTCGGCTCCGCGTTCAGCGGAAGCAGCTGATAGTCGGAGGGCGGCCAGACGGTCTCGTGGTTCCCGTCCTCGTCGTCGTCCGACGCGAGCGAGGTCACGGCGATCAGGTCCGGGAGGTTCAGCAGCGCGTCCCCGTTGCCGTCGAAGTAGCGCGCCGCGGTGAGAGCGTAGAAGTGGCGGTTGCAGTAGCAGTCCACCGCCTCGGAGACGGCGAGCAGGAGCTGGAAGAGCTCGGCGTCGTCGCCCGAGCCGCTCGCGGGATTGTCCAGCAGCGACGTGTCCTTCAGTTTCGTGAGGTCGCCATAGAGGGACCGGTATGCTTCGATTGCCATTGGTTAACGTTCCTCCGTGTACTCGATGATTAGCTTGTGGGACGTGGCCGGCGGGTAGGTCCAGCGGATGCTGAGCGCCTCGTTCCGCTCGCCCACCGGCCCGGCGCCCCGGCCCCAGGTGCGGGTCGAGCCTTGACTGTGGTCCGCCACGCGGATGAATGCGACGGCTTTGCTTTGATGCGACGCGATGCTCTCTCCCGTGCCGAAGAAGAGCTCGCAGAAATGCTGGCCGTCGCTGGCGGTCTGGCTGATCGTGAGATTGATCAGCCGCAGCCGCTTGCCCCTGCTGGGCGTCAAGAGCGTCTGGCGCTCGTCCGACTGCCCCGGGTCGCTGAAGAAGCGGGACTTGGTGTCGGACAGGTCCTCCAGGTAGCCGGGCGTATACCGGCGCAGTCCGTCCTGCCTGGCGGAACGCGGGCGGACAGAGGGCGCGTAGTGGTTTCGGGGTCTAGGTTGTGTTGTCATCGGAAAAAGAAAGCCCCCGGCCTTGCGACCGGGGGCTTGTCCCCCTTCTTGGATATGGTTGCGAATGTGTTCCAGCTGATGGCTCGCGGGCACCAGCTCCTACCTCCTACGACGTCAGGAACTCCAAGGCGACCTCGTTGAACCGCTCCGCGGCCTGCTGGGGCAGCATGTGGCTGACGCCCTCGAACGGCACGAGGCGGGCGCCGGGGATGGCGGCGGCCGTCTGCTCGCCCATCTCGAACGCGTTGGTCTGGTCGTCCGTTCCCCAGCACACCAGCGTGGGAACCTTGATGTGGGGCATCCGGCGCAGGGTGTTGTACCGGATGCGCGTCTCCGGGTTGGTCATGTGCCGCATCACTGACGCGAACGCCTCCCCGTGGCCCGGCAGCGAGTTCTTGCGGATGTAGGGCGCCGTCACCTCGTCGATGTCCACGGTTCCCTCGGGGAAACGGTTCGAGAACTGCTCCTTGATCTGCTCTTCGGACGGGACCTTGAACTCGACCATGTTCTGCAGAGGCCGAGTCGCGGTGCCGCCGCCGGCAACGTTCACCACTTTGTTGACGCGCTCCGGGCTCTCGTACGACAACAGCGTGACGATCCATCCGCCCATCGAGTGCCCCACGAAGTTCGCCCGCTCGATGCCCAGCACGTCCATGAACTCGCGGACGTGGTCCACGAGGTAGGCGAAGGAGAACTCCTGCTGGAAGACGTCGCCGACGCCCCAGTTCAGGCAGTCGATGGCGTAGACGTGGAGCTTCTCCGAGAGCGGGCCGATGTTGCGGACCCACGACTCGCACCCGCTCGTCCAGCCGGCGCCGTGGATGAGGATGGTCGGATAGCCGGCCCCGGCTTCCCAGTACCGGGTCTTCCCGTGGACCATCTCAGCGTATTTCTCAGTCCAGACTTTTGCAGTGGTGGTCATATGTGCTCCTTTGGCTGCCCCTTGCTATGCCCAGAGTCTCGGGCGGGGCGGGTTTTAGCTTACACACCGCTCCGCTGGAGGGCGAGAGCGCGGTATCCGGGCGGCGCAGTGGGGGAGGGGGCGCGTAGCCGTGAGCTACGACCTCCTCCCCCAACGTCCCTAGGATGCTCCGGCGATGTTGTACTGCAGCGCCGTGTGAGTCGCTTTGGCCCGGTCGCCGGTGCGCTCCGCAAAGGCTACGCGCATGCTCACCACCATGACGTTCTGCCGCTTCTGGATATCCCGTTCCGTCTCGATCAGCAGCTCGCGCTTGAAGCCCTTGCGCCACTGTGTCCGGTTCACCAGCAGCAGGCGTCCCTTGTCCGACGTGTTGCCTGCCGCCGTCACCTTGCCGTCCGTGTCCGCCGGCTGCATCTGCTCCGACACGACCACCGGCACGCCCTCGATGGACCCCAGCTGCCCGGTGAGCAGCGTCGCGTGCGGGCCGAGCTTGTCGACGGTTTGGAAGCCCTCCACCGCCTGCGCCGCGATGTAGGTGTTCACGTCCGTCACGAAGGCCAGCTCAGACGGCCTCAGCCCGTACTTGCCCATCTTCCGCCGCAGCTCGTTGAACATATCGACCGACGCCGCGGCGTTGTGGTTGTTCCGCATCACCGTGTTGTCGATCAGCGGCAGGTGAATCAGGCCGTCGAAGCCGATCAGGTAGTGGGCGGCGCCGGCCGTCGTCTTCTGCAGCGTGCCGCCGTCGTAGTTCACGTTGCTGGCGGGCGTCGTGTCCGCGTTCAGGACGACATCGTCGAGCACCTGCGCCGCGTTCCGCAGCAGCGTTGCCCGGACCTCCGACATCATCGCCACCACCGCGTCCTCGTCCAGCTCGTAGGCCCACGGCACCATGCCCACCAGCTCGTACGCCGTCAGCGTTTGCTTGGCGGTGGCAAGGTCCGTCGAGGTCGCCGCGATGTTCGCTGTTCCCGGATACCAGTTGACGTCCCCAAGCTGCAGAGGAATGTCGAACGGGTTCGACGGCATGGTGACCGTGTCGAACAGCGAGGCCACCGCCGTTTCCAGGTTCACGTCGGCCCAGAGCTGACGGGCCTCCTCCTGCGGGACCAGCTCGTCGCCGACCCCCGCGGTTGTCGAGTCCATCGCCTTGGCGACGCTCTCTTCCCACGCGCGCAGCTTCCGTGGGTCGTAGTCCTGAGGCCACGCCTGCGGGGCCGAGAGCAGGCTCCGCGCGATGGCCATGTCGACGAGGTCGAACCCATCGAGCTTGCCGCCCCTCACGCGCATGCGGTCGTTGGTCCCGCGACCCAGGACCGCCTCCCGGCGCGCCGTCCGGTCCTGTTCGAGGACGCGGCGCACCTCCCCAGCGAGCCGTTCCTGCTCCTGCCGCACGAGCGATAGCTCCCGGGTGATCGGGTCAAACCGCTCGCGGACGAACTTCTGGGTCTGCACGATCTCACGTTGTATCTCTTCGATAACCGACATCTGCTCCTCCTTCTCGAATCTCTCTTGCTTGAGTTCTTTCTTCCTATCAGTCCGCCGTCTACAGCCTTCTCCTTGGGCAAACAGGGGCGCTTCATCGCCTCAGCCGAGGAGGCTCCGCAACGCTCTGCCGTCCAAGGAATGTCCGTTCCATCTCCTCCTTTCCGAGATCCTCCCGCACCTTTCCCTTAGACCCTCACATCCCCCTCCTATCCAAGGACGTGCTAGGGGAGGTCTCCCTCCGCCACGCCAACGCCTCGCCCAACGAGCTGACGGAGCCTGCGCAGCTCCGCGATCACCCGCCGCGCGTCCGCCGGATCTATGCGCGCCGGCGGCAGGTCGAACGTGAACATGGACTTGAGGCGCGGCGCCGCCAGACCGCCGTCGAGCGCCTTCGCCAGCGCGCTGGGGTTCGCGGGGGCAGGCACGGCGCTCAGCTCCAGCAGCTCCTGGCTCGTGTACTCGACTCCCTCCACGTGCCCGTCGCGGCCCTTCCTGAACGAGAACCCCCGCGCCCGGAATCCGACGCTCACGGCGCGCAGGAACCGCTGCCGGTACAGCGTCTCGACCTCCTGCGCGAACTCCGTTGGCGCGAACTCCAGCGTCGCCACCAAACGCGTCCCGTCGATGCCCACCCACGAGCTGCGGCCGATCGGCGTACGCGTATAGTCGTGCGCCCACAGGAACACAGGATTGCTCTTGTACGCCCCCAGGTCCCAGCCGTCGGCGCGGACCACGTCGCCGAAACGGTCCACCGACTCGTCCGACGCGATGACCGTCAACGGCCGGTCGTCGTTCGGCGACGCCGCATGGTTCATCGCGAACTTCTGCACGACGGGCGCCTCCGTCAGCCCACGCTGGTAGGCGTCCAGGGACTCGAACAGCCGTTCGCGCTCCCACCGTTCCCGCCCGTTCCCTGCTGCCGCATCCGCTGTCATCGTCATTGCGCGCCCTCCTTGGCTCGTTGACCTTTCGTTCGCAATAAAAAAGCCCCGGCCCTAACCAGGACCGGGGCTCGTCCCCGACTCTTTACCCAACGAAGACAGTTTAGCGCGCGCGGCTACATATACGCAACGCTTAACTGTCGCAGTTATGACAAATCCCTGTGCGCGCCTCAGCGCTCCTCAGTCCACGGATGCACCCGAGCGCATACGAGCAACGGCGCGCCAAAGAGCGTGAGGAGTCGCCCCCATGCCATTCGCGGCGGTGTACCATTGCCCCACAACGGTCGGGAGGATGGTCCATGGAAAAGATCGAAGCTGGCAATCTGGCATTCTGGGTCGATTCCCGCGAGGGGAACAACGACGGCGGACCGTCGATCTACGTCTACGCTACCGTCGATGGACGCGACGAGCAGATCCTCCGGTTCGACTGCTTCCGAGAGCGGCCCCACTACCACTACCATCCGAGCGGCGAGAACGTGCAATGGCGCATCGACCAAACCCTCGTGCCGGATAGCCTGGGGTGGACTCTGGCCCGGCTGCGCGAGGACCTGGGCACGATGATCGTCAAAGCAGGCTTTCCGGAAGTCGCCAAGGCGCTCGACGCATCGGCAATCGCCGGCGCCGCGGACAAGGTCGCGGACCACTTCAAGGCGCCTGTCTCGTAGAGCGGGTGACGCCGTCGGGGGGGTTGGATGGCGCCCTCTCACGAAGGCAGGCCTACGCCAACCCTCGCTCCGCTCGCGCTTCCTCCAGGGTGAGGATGCCCGCTTGGACGAGCGCCACCTGACGCTTGGTCCGCTCCGTCTCCGTTTCCGACAGCGCCTCGATCGAGCCGAGGTCGAACGCCACTGACAGACCCTGCGCCGACGGGCCCAGCCGGGGGATGAGCCCCTCGTCGATTGCGCTGGCCAGGAACGTCAGCTCCGGCACGATCGTCTTCTCCCAGAACATGCGCCGCGCCTCTCGGACGTTGTTCAGCGTCGCGTGGGAGAAGTCCTCGAGCAGCGGCAGCGGCACGCCGTAGACGCGGGCGACGCCTTCCAGCGCCCAGCGCAGCCCCGCGAGCCACTCCATGTCCCGCTGGCTCAGGCCCAGCCGCTGCACTTCCCAGCCGTCGCCCGTGACGATGGGCCGGTGGGCGCGCGACGGCCCGACGTGCCGCGCCTCCAGGCGAGAGCAGAACTCCGACACCTGGTCGTCGGTCACCGGCCCTTGCGCCCGGAACACGATGTCCTGCGGCTGCGCTCCGTTCCGGAAGAACTCGCGATTGGAGCGCAGCGCGTCGACTCCCATGTCGGCGGTCAGCCGCGCGGCGGCTATCGGCGAGAACCCGGCGAGCTCCTCCAAAGGATTGAAGTACCGGAACCAGACCACCTCCTCCGGAAGCAGCGCCGTTTTCCGGCCGCCCTCTTCGTAAACGAACCCCGCGACGTACCGCGACGGATCGCGCACGACGCGCACGCGGTCCGGGCGCAGCGGCCATATCTCGTCCGGCGTCCCCGCGTCCGGGCTCGACCGGCCCAGGCGCCAGAACGCCGCTCCCCACAGGCAGAGATGCGTCTCCGTCGCGATGAGCAGGTCGCTCCGGCTCCACCAGCCGTTCACCCGGTCCAGCAGGCGCTGCACGGGATGGTCCGGCCCCACCCACCGCGCCGCGCCCGCCGAATCGGTCTGCCGGACCTGCAACGGCGGACGGGAGACGGCTTCGGCGCGGAGCTTCACCGCGGCGTAGACGTCCACGCTGCGAGCGTAGTACTCCCCGTAGACCGTCGACTGCCACTCCGGCCCGACGCTCCGTTCGGGCGAAAGCATGCGCAACGCCGGAGCGGGCGAGCCGTTCGCTCGCGTCACCGCCGGGGCTCCATCGATCAAGGTGCGTAACGTGGTAAGCATCCAGTCCTCCTCAGTACGTGTTTCATGTGCGCTCGTGTTCGATTCGTTACTCTCCCCCCCGCCCTGGCTCTCGCCCCTTGCCCAGGCGGTGCTGTCCGCGCGGTTGAGGGAGCAAAGTTCCCGGACCTCATTCTCATTACGAGTGAGAACTTCCCGGTTTCTCATTTCCGTTACGAGTAAAGACTTCCCGAAAATGCATGAGAAAACAGGGGTTGCGGGGGGTGTTTTTCAGGCCGTGGCCTGCTTCGCGGCTTTCAGAACAACTTCCTGACTGAACAAACTTTTTATTTTCTTCCGTTCCTACCGCCCGCTAGGGGCGGATTCCTCCGCCCCACAGCCGCGCCCCACAGCCGCGCCCACCAGCTCGCCGCCCACGCGCCTGCCAGCGCGATGGCTTCCCACGGCAGGCCGAGATAGCTCGCCGCGAGCACCGGCGCCAGGGGCACGGCCCCCAGCGCGGCGAAGACCGCCCCAAGCTCCCCGGCCGCCTTCGGCAATCCCTTCAGTCCACTCACCAGGCCCTCCAGTCCGCTCAAACGTTCACAGCCACACCGCCAGCGACCGCGGACGCATGAACGCCAGCGCCAGCGCGTCCGCCTTGTCCGGCGACGGCATGCCGCGCTTGCGCAGCTCCGCCTTGCTTTGCAGATGGACCCGTCCCGCGCTCGAAATCTCGTAGCGCAGCGCCAGCAACTGACTGATCAGCTCCGGGTCGTCCGGCAGCGCCATCTCCTCTTCCTCCATCCGGCGGCGCACCTCCCAGAAGATCTCGGCCCGCAGGTCGTTGAACCGGTCCGGCAGGCGCGCCCGCCCGCCGACCTGCACCCCAATGACCGGGGCGCCCAGCTCCTTCAGACGGTCGACGACGCCTCCGCCGACTCCCGCCTCGCCCACGGAGACAGCGCCGACTCCGTGCTCTTTCGCCATCGCATGCACCTCCCCCGCGACGCGCATCGTGTCCGCGCGCTTCAGTATTTCGATCTGCTCGACCCTGCCCCCGCGCCGCAGGCACATCACCGTGTTATCCTGGCCGAACCGGGCGACGTCGACGCCCAAGACGTACGACTCCCGGCTTGGCGGGCTCCCCAGCGTCCAGCGCTCGACGGCCTCGTCTATCTGTCGGCGCGACACCAGCGAGTCCTCCAGCGCGTCCGGGAACCGGCCGAGGACCGCCGTCACGTACCGGGCGTCCGTCTCTCCCCACTCGCGTTGCCGCTCCTCCACGTCCTCCGGCGTGAGCATGCCCGGCACGGCGTCGGCGCGGCCTTCGATCAGGTTCGGCGTCTCGAACGCCGATATGGCCACTCGCGCGTACAAGTGGCTCTTCGCGTGGTGCGATTCGTAGAACTCGCCCTGCACCGTCAGCGGGTTGCCCGTCAGCAGCAATCGCTTCGGGTTCAGCCGCTTGAGCGCGTCCGTGTGCCCTTGCGTCACCGCGTGCGCCTCCGTGACCACCACCAGCAGCTCCGGCGAGTGGAAACCCTGGAGGTTGTGCGGATGGTCCGTCGAGAAGCCGAGGGCGAACCGCTCATCGTCGACGACGTACCGTGACGAATGCATCTTGCCGCTCAGCTCCCGCCCGGCCATTGCGTACGCCAGCCTCATTTCCCGCCACACGACCTCCTCCACCTGCCGCTGCGTCGGGCGGGTCACGATCGTCTTGGACCGCCGCCGGGTCTCGATCCACCACAGCACGACCCGCGCCGCCGCCCAGTCTTTCCCCGACCCGTTGCATCCCACCACTGTGACCCGCCGGTTCTCCGCCACGTTGGACAACACCTCCGCCTGCTTCTCATACGGTTCTCCCGCATCCTTCAAGACCTCCACTACGAACCCCACGGGGTCGTCTGCATACTGCTCGAGTGCCGACTCCATTCGACCTCCATATCGTCTATTGGGTATCGACTCCGAGCTTTCCAAGCCCTTGTGTTAGCTTGGCTTAAGGCAGACGCCCCTCCTCGCACCACGTGTGTTTGCAGAAAGGGCACATGAATATGGCGTGGCCCTCCTCCGCAAGCCTGTTCAGCTCGCGCATGCCGCGGGCCACGCACCGCGGGCAGCGCCCCTCCTCGTGTATCACTAGGGCCACCTCTCCTCCTTCTATGGGCGTGCTATGGGCGTAAGTCTAAACATGTAATGTCATGATTATGACATGATGCGGCCCGGCAGCCCCAACGCGCAACGCCCTACTGTCCATTTCCCGACAACCGCCTATTGCGCAAAGCCTCATGAAGGTGGAAGATTCGGGATATGACGAATGACCCCGGAAAGGACCTCGCGGCCTTCATCGGAGACTGGCTTGCCGACCGGTCGGCCTCGCATCTATCCCTCGCGAGGAGGGCCGGCATCCCCCACGCCACCCTGAGCGGGCTGTTCAACCACGGCCACGTGCCGCGCCCCGTCACCCTCCGCAAGATCGCCGTCGCGATGGGCGTGCCCGTTGGACGGCTCCTCGTACTCGCCGGCCACCTCAGCGAGGAGGAGTACGTCACTCCCATCAAGGAGACCGACCTCGCGCGCCTCTACGAAGTCGGCGACTTGGACCCCGACGAGTGGGAGCAGGTGCGCGACTTCGCCCGCTATGTTCGCGGCAAGCGGCGCGCCGGGGGCTGAGTTTGCGCGCATTCCAGAGGGGACGCTCCCTCGCCGAGCGCGAGGGGGTCGATGATGCCGCAGACCTCACGCCGCTCCTGAGCAGCCTCGGTCTCGAGGTCGTGCCCTGGCGCTTCGACGGCCGGGTCCGCGAGGTCATCTTCGAAGGAGCCATCGGCGTGGATGAGACGCTCCCGGAGGACTGGCGCCGCTGGCTCACCGCCCACGCCGTCGGCCACCACCTCCTGCACACCGGCACGAGCTTCTACCTTGCGACGTGGCAGTGGGTGAACCGCGTCAAGGCTGAGCGCCAAGCTGAGGACTTCGCCGCCGGTCTGCTCGCCTCCCCGCGCGCCGTCGCCGACGCCGGCGAGGCCACCGTCGCCCGCCGCTGCGCCATCCCCCGCGAGAAGGCCCGCTGGCTCCTCGCCAACCTTGGCGCCCTTGGCGGCTGACCCGCCGCTCACTCCGCCTTCGTATACTGCAATCCGACGGGCTGCCGTCTGGAATCCATGTCATGGTTGGCAATGGCCTTCGGGACACGGAGGTGAGCGTGAGCAAGTACAAGGCGGTGATCTTCGACCTCTGGGGAACCTTGGTGGACGACATCGTGTATCCCGAGGCCAACCGGCTCATCTACCAGCAGAAGATGGACGAACTGGCTGATTTGCTCGGTGTAGACCGCGCCGAGTTCGTCAAAGCGTGGGATGCAAGCGGAGCCGAGCGCACGGTTGGCGCCTACCCGTCGACCGAAGCTGCCCTATCGCACATCTGCAAGGGGCTTGGCGCCAAGCCGGGCGAAGAGTGCATCCACGCCGCGGCTGAAATGCGTGTGCGTACGTAAGCGGCGCTCTGTCGCCCCGTCCCGGCACGGTCGAGACAATCTCGACGCTGAAGGACTCAGGCTACAGGGTCGGACTGATCAGCAATTGCTCCGAGGAGGTGTCCCGGCTATGGGACTCGACTCCCTTCGCGCCGCTGGTGGATACGGCAGTGCTCTCCTTCAACGTTGGCCTTGCGAAGCCCGACCCTCGAATCTACGAGCTCGCGACAAGAGGGCTAGGGGTCGCCGCCGAACACTGCCTCTATGTCGGAGACGGCAGCGGCGGCGAGCTCACCGGCGCGTCGAAGGCGGGGATGACGGCCGTTCTGATAAGGGCCCCGTACGACCGGGCAGACGGCGCCCGCGAAAGCTGGAAGGGCGAGACAATATCGGATATCCGTGACGTGCTCGACCTGTTGAGCTGAGGGATTGGCGCCTGCGCCGCCGTCTTCTCGCGAAGCTCGCTCCAGGCACCCTGCGGGGGCAAAGACGAGCGCTTGCACTGCCCAAACGCCATCGCTCGGAGAACCCTAGGTCGATGTCAAGGCGGCGGAGGATTCGGGATGCTGGGCGGCGGCCCTATCCTCCACCACCAGGGAACGCCCGACGGCTTCGAGGGCCTTTTCGACGGACGTAATGTGGGAGCGATGACCAGGGTCGAGAAGCCGACGGACCGCGTTCTCTTGCAGGCCCAGCCGGACGGCAAGGGCGACGTTGGTGACGCTCTGCTCCCGCATCGCCGCATAGAGGGCCAGCTTCGCTGCGACGATGGGCGCCACGGAAATCAGCACCTGGCCGTCTACCAAGGGGCTGGGCGCGGGGAGGTCTTCACGGGCCTTGACGTACATGCCCAAGGCGACTCCAAGCAGTCCTTGGCCATCTCCAGGGCTTCTTCCCAGGACCATCCGCCTGTATTGGCTCCGTACACATCCGGGAAGGTTGCATTGTAGGCTTCCCTTCCGGTCGCTCGTTCTTCCTCCAGATCCCGGACGATGCTGCAAGGATAGGCGTAGCGCATGATCTATAGCTCCCCTCTATCGACGTGCAAGTCCTTCAGCATCGAGGCCAGCGTGCCGGTAGCCCTAACCCCCCAACCGCGCAGCCGATAGCCGCGTGTAGACCGCCCCTGACGCTCGAAGGTCGCTCCAGTACAGCCCGACCTCATCGACCGCGAACCGTTCTGGCGCAACCGCGACTCCCTCGACTGCCCGTCGCAGTGCAACCGACTCGTCGCGCTTGAGACGCGCGGCGAGTCGGGCCACCGTAAGATGGGGGCTGAACGCGTGCTCCTCGGGAGCGCAGCCCGCAGCGGTCAACGCTTGCTCCACGTCATTCCTGAGCTGCGTCAGCCGGTCCGTTGCTCCGTCGACTCCCACCCAGAGCACGCGGGGCGAGCCGCGCCCAGGGAACACTCCAACTCCGCCGAGCGACAGCTCGAACGGCTCGTGCCCGGCTACGCCGGCCGCCAGCGCCTCGCCCAGCCGGACCGCGTCGCCCGCGGGCGACGCGCCGATGAACTTCAGCGTCAGGTGCGCCCCCCGCGAGTCGCTCCACCGCGTATCCGCCGGCGCGAGGCGGCGCAGCGCGTCGGCGGCGCGCTCCAGCTCGGCTTGCGCCGCCGCGGGCATGGCGATAGCGACGAACAGCCGCAACCGCTCCTCAGCCAACGCGCTCCGCCTTCACCCGGTCGCGCAGTTCGGCGAGGCGCCAGAGCCAGCCCGCGATGTCCTCCAACGAGTAGACCGCATTCGCCGGACTCGGACTCGGCGCGACGAACACCCGGCTCTCGCCGATGCGCTCCGTCTGCTCCCCCAACTCCACGTCCAACCCGTCGTTCCTGCCCCCCTTTCCGTCATTCCCGCGAAGGTGGGGACCTCGCAGCCCCTCCGCCTCCCCGTACTGAAGGAACCACTTGTACCCCGTGAGGCCGTTGAAGCAGACGACGAGCGGGGCAGCCTCGATGAGATTGGCCCTCGTCTGCGGCGCCCACCTGCGGAAGTCCGCCGCGCGCAGGCTCGATGCGCTGTTGCTTGCGCGCTTCACGACATCCGTGAACCCGATCCCGTGATGCTCGAACAGCCAAGCCTCGTCGCCCGGTCCGAGCTCGCGGTCCGTCTGCACGAGCCCCGATAGGTTGAGCGCCCGCCAGAACCGGTTCTGCGGCGTCGCGAAATACTTCCCCACCGTCGCCGAATACGCCCCCGGGTTAATCCCCACGAACACCACGTCCAGCCCCGGCGCTAGGTAGTCCGGCAGCGTCGCGTAGTCAGTCATCGTTCAGCCCCAGCAGCCGCGCCGCGTTCCCGCCGAGGACCGCCTCGGCATCGAGGTTGCGTAGCTCCTCGCGGGCTTGCGCCATGAGCCGCCTCGCCCGCAGCAGCGGATAGTCGGAGCCGAACAGCAAGCGCTCGGCGCCGGCCGACCGCGCCGCCACGTCGAACACCGCCGCGTCGTACAGGAACGGCGACGCCGCGCTGTCGAAATACACGTTGGCCAGCGCGTCCCGCACCTCCGGCATGAGGCCGTAGAACGGCAGGCCGCCGCCCCAATGGGCGAACACAAACGTCGTATCCGGGAATCGTTGCGCCAGGGCCAGGAGCTGGTCCGGCGTCGTTCTTCCTTTGCCGGGGTAGCTGTGTCCGACCGGTTCCGAGCCATGCACGACGATGGGCAGGCCCCGTTCGGCGGCCAGATGCGCCATCGGGGCGAGGGACGCATCGTCGGCGAGGTCCAACCCCTGCGTCGTCGGGTGCAGCTCGCCGATGCCCCTCGCGCCCGCCGCGACGCATCGCTCGACCTCCGCGATGGCGTCGTCGCCCCAACCGGGGTGTACGGAGCAGAAGGCCACGATGCGCCGGGGAAACCGGGCAGCAGCATCGAGCAGGCAGTCGTTGGCCCCCCGCGCCACGCCTGGGTCGAGCCACCCGTAGCCCAGCACGACCGACACGTCGACGCCGTCCTCGTCCATCGCGGCGACGAGCTCCTCCGCGCTCGCCGACTTCGCGCCGCCGCCGAACATCGCGGCGAACGTGGCGTCGCGTTGCACAACCTCGCTGCGGCGCTCCGAGAACGAGGCCGGGAGCACGTGCGTGTGGAAGTCGACGATCATAGGCCCGAGGCGCGGCGGCGAGTGGAGAGACCGCGCTCAGGAGCCGCGCCGCACGATGGCGCGGACTCTAACAGTGGTTCCCTCATCCACTCGGTAGGCAATGAAGAGGTCATCGGTGCTGTATCCCAGCGGGCCGGGAGGATAGTGGAATCCTATCGTGTGCTTGGAACGCCCGTCGGGGTGAGGGTCGGCCTGTAGCTCGGCTACAGCTATGCTCACTTGGATCAGCTCCCTGAGCGACAGCCCGTCGATGACTTCTTCGACCCCCGGATCGTAGACGATTTCAAACGGCACGACGCTGTTCGGCCTTGCGCCTTGCCTCGATCTTGGCCTCTATCACAGACCAGGGCTTTGGCGGAGGCAGCTCCCCCCGCGCATCAGCCTCTTCTATCTCCCGAACGGCCCCCATGAAATGCTTGTCGGCCATCATTTTCTGACGCGCGGCCTCCCCGCCGGATGCCGACGGCGCTGAATCCATGCCCCGGCGGCCGGGCGGGTTGAGCGTTCCTTGCTTTCCGCGGCGTTCGTCTCGTTTCGCGCTCATCGCCTCTGCGCCCTCCCGCTATGCGCTCTATCCGCTTTGGATGTAACGGTAGCACATTCGCCTGTCGACGATCACGGACGCTCCGCCCGCCTAGTTCTCGGAGGTCGGCTGCTCGTCCTCGGAGTATTCGCTGTTCGAGAACACGCCGACCTCTCGCCCCTGGTGTACATGGACCACGAAATCGTCGCGGGCCAGGCCGATGGCGTCGAGCACCTCATCGTCCAGGTCCTCGATGATGTCCTGAATCTCGTCGGTCGTAAAGCGTTCGGACACGCAGAGCGTGGCGTGGATGAGGGTCCCGCAGAAGTGGACGTCGAACCGGCCCTGGGGCTGATCGTCGTCGAAGATCGTATACACCTCGGAATATGGCGTGCGGCACTCGCGCTCGAATCGCAACATTGCGGTCTCTCCTTGTCGGCCCGCCGTCCACCCGGAGCGTGATCGGCCCGGACGGATTCTGAATCGCGGATGGTTAGGGGCGTACCTGCCCCTCGCCTTGGGCAACCCACTTATAGCTCGTCAGCTCGCGCAGCCCCATCGGCCCGCGCGCGTGCAGCTTGTTCGTGCTGATAGCCACCTCCGCGCCTAGCCCGAGCTGGCCCCCGTCGCTGAATCGCGTGCTTGCGTTCACCAGCACTACCGACGCGTCAATCTCGTCCGTGAACCGTGTCGCCGCCGAGTAGTCCTCGGTGACGATCGCCTCCGTGTGGCCGGAGCCGTGCTTCTCAATGTGGTCGAGCGCCTCGTCCATCGTATCCACCACGCGCACCGACATCGTCAGCGAGAGAAACTCCTGGCCGAAGTCCTCCGGCGCCGCAGCCCGGACCGACTCCCCGGCAGGACCGATGAGCGACAGCGCCCGCTGGTCGCACCTGAGCTCGACCCCAGCCGACGTCAGCTTCGAGGCCGCCGACGGCAGAAGCGCTGTGGCGACGGACGAATGGACGAGCAGCGTATCGAGCGCGTTGCACACGTCGGGCCGCTGCGTCTTTGCGTTGAACACGATGTCCTGGGCCTTCTCCACGTCCGCCGACGCGTCGACGTACACGTGAACGACGCCGATGCCGCCGGTGATGGCCGGCACCGTCGCGTTATCCCGAACATATTTGATGAGCCCCTCGCCCCCTCGCGGGATGAAGAGGTCCAGGTACTCGTTCAGCTTAATCATCTGGTCGACGACCGCCCGGTCCGTATCGGTGACGAACTGCACCGCCTCGGGCGTCACCCCGGCGGACTCCAACCCCTCTCTAACCAGCGCCACCAGCGCGGCATTGGAGTGGACGGCCTCCTTGCCGCCGCGCATCACGACTGCGTTGCCCGACTTCAGGCAGAGCGCCGCGATGTCCGTCGTCACGTTGGGCCGGCTTTCGTACACGCAGCCGATCACGCCCAGCGGCACGCGGCGGCGCTCTATCCTCATCCCGTTTCCCAGCGCCCGTGAGTCGAAACTCTCGCCGACCGGGTCGGGCAGCAGGGCGATGGTCCGCAGGTCGTTCGCCATGCCCGTCAGCCGCGATTCGTTGAGGAGCAGCCGTCCCAGGACGGCCTCGCTCAGCCCGGCCTCGCGGCCCGCCTCCATGTCCAGCGTGTTCGCCTCGATAATCGGACCGTGGTTTGCGTCGAGCGCGTCGGCGATGGCCCGCAGCGCCGCGTCCTTCTGGCCCGTCGAGAGCTTCCGCAGCTCCCTGGCGGCCCCGCGCGCGGCCTGCGCTTTCGTTATCAGCTCGGACACTGCCGTCGCCATCTCGTCCTCCCGCGCCGCCAGCCTAGACCACCGCCAGATTGTTGCGATGGACGGCCTCGTCCCCGTGGTGATGCCCGAGCATCTCCATGATGCGGTCCGAGCGCGCCCCCGCGATGACCCGCATCTCCCAAGCGTCGTAATTCGCTATCCCGTAGGCAAGGCGCGCTCCGGCCTCGGAGAGGACCTCGACAACGTCGCCCCGGACGAACGCGCCTCTTACCTCCCGGACGCCTGCGGGCAGCAGGCTCCGCTCGTTCTCCACGAGCGCCCTCCTAGCCCCGTCGTCGACGACCAGCGCCGCGCCCTTCCGCGTCATGCCGCTGCGCAGCCACCGCTTCCTGCCCTCCAGCGACGACACGGCGGTGGGGAACAGCGTGCCCACCGGCTCGTCGCAGGCTGCGCGCCGCACGGCGGTCGCGTCGTCTCCGCCCGCGAACACGACCGTCACCCCGACCGCTGTCGCCCGCTTCGTCGCCTCCAGCTTCGAGACCATGCCCCCCCGCGTCAGGTTGCTCCGGTGCTCCTCGGCAAGCGCCATCACCGAATCGTCGATGCTCTCCACTCGCTCGATGAGCTTGGCGGAAGCGTCCCGGTTCGGGTCCGCCGTGTACAAGCCCCCCGTGTCCATCACCATCACCAGCAGGTCCGCCTCGACGACGTTCGCCACGATGGCCGACAGCGTGTCGTTGTCCCCGAACCGCTGATCGCTGATCTCGGTGGTGTCCACCACGTCGTTCTCGTTGACGATGGGGACGATTCCCCGCTCCAGCAGTCCGGTGAGCGTGTTCCTCACGTTCAGGTATCCCACGCGCCTGTCCACGTCGCCGCCGGACAGCAGCGCCTGCGCCACGGTGATGCCTCGCTCCGCGAATAGCTCCTGATAGGCGTGCATCAGCCGGCTTTGGCCGATCGCCGCCAGCATCTGGCTCACCGCTATGCCCTTGCCGGCCACGCCGGGCGCCGCCTCCCGCCCTGCCGCGATTGCTCCCGACGTAACGAGCACGACCTGCGCCCCCATCCCCATCACTTCGGCGACCTGCGCGACCAGCGACTCCATCGCTCCCCTATCGAGGCTGGAGCTCTTGCGGGTGAGCACGTTCGTGCTCGCCTTGACCACGATGCGCTTGTACCGCAGCGATTGGTCGCGGTTGGAGACGCCGGGTTTCGCCGTACGGAGTGACATTGCTCCTGCTAACCGCCGCCCTCTGCCCCCCGTGGCCAAGCGCCCTTGCGCCCCGCGCGCCTCGGCGCATGCATATGCATGCATCACGCGTAGGGATGAAGCAGCGACCGTCATTGTATCGTATGCCGCCGCCCCATCTCGCCTTTCACAGCTCTCGTCTTCGCTCGAAACGCCTCCTCCATCGACGGGGAGGCCAAGAAGGGGTCTCGTCTGCTTGTTGCCCCAAGCGGGCCGGTATAGCCTGTTGCTCCAAACAGGCCGATGCTATGCTCCGTTTTGACTTGAGCGCGTGGTCGAGTCGAACGCTGTGGGCTGAGAGGTTCTCAAAGGCTGTGGCGCAGTCTGGGGAACGTCTCCATGGTATTGAGGTTACGGTGCCCGCACCCACGGAGCTGCTGCGAACAGCAAGAGGCTAAGTTGTAAGGAGACGAGATCAATGGAAATCGGCATCGAACGAGAAGGCGACACAGTAACCGCCGCAATCACAGGCCGCATCGATGGCACTAACGCCCGTGAGTTTCAGGATTCTCTGATAGAGACGCTGCAAGAGGACGACCGGTGCATGGTCTTGGACTTCGCGAACCTGTCCTACATCAGCAGCGCCGGACTCCGGGCCATCCTGCTCACCGCCAAGACCCTCGCTAAGCAGGATGGGAAGCTCGAAGTATGCTCCCTCCCGAGATCGATACAAGAGGTCTTCGAGACCAGCGGCTTCGACAAGATAATCTCCGTACGCCCTTCCTAACGTAATAGACGCCTCGCTCAAACAAACCCGCTGGGGGCATCGGAGGATGGAATGACCGATCGGCCGTACAAGATACTGGTCGTCGACGACGAGCCAGACCTAGAACCGCTGATGCTCCAGCGCATGCGTCGTAACATCAGGAGCGGCCTCTACGAGTTCGTCTTCGCCCACAACGGCATCGAAGCCCTCGAGTGCTTGAGTCAAGACCCCGGAATCGACATGGTCCTTTCGGACATCAACATGCCTCAGATGGATGGCCTGACTCTGCTCGATCAGATACCGTCCGTCAATTCCGACATCAAAAGCGTGATTATTTCCGCTTACGGCGACATGGAGAACATTCGTACGGCGATGAACCGAGGCGCGTTCGATTTCGTCACCAAACCCATCGACTTCGACGACCTGCAAGTTACAATCGAGCGCACTCTGCGGCACCTCGTGGAGTGGCGCGAGGCCCTGTCGTCGCGCGACCAGCTCGTCGCGCTCAAGAACGAGCTGGACGTGGCCAGCCAGATTCAGCAATCGATTCTTCCCACACACTTTGCCGAGCACGCCGAGTATCAAGTCTTCGGCCACATGGAGCCCGCCCGTAACGTGGGCGGCGACTTCTTTGACCTTATACCTCTCGAGAACGGGCGCGTCGGCCTCGCCGTGGCGGACGTCTCGGACAAGGGCGTCCCAGCCGCCCTTTTCATGATGTCCAGCCGCACCTTGCTGAAGGGTGCCGCCATCGGCAACTCTCGGCCAAACGAAGTCCTGAGCATGCTCAATGAGCTCCTCCACGAGGATAACGACACCTCGATGTTCGTCACCGTCTTCTACGGAGCGTACGACCCCCGGACCGGGGAGCTCACCTATGCCAACGGCGGGCATAACTCTCCCCTTCTCATCCACACCGACGGGAGATTCAGCATGCTCCCCCTCACTGATGGCGTGGCCGTCGGTTTGGTTCCAGGCCTAGGCTATAAACAGGACACCGTCATCCTCGCCCCTGGCGACGTCCTCATTCTCTATACCGACGGCGTCACCGAAGCCATGAACGGCGATTACGAAGAGTTCGGCATCGAGCCTCTTCAAGAAATCTTTGCGGCTGCGCCCCCAAAGAGCGCCAAGGAAGCCACCGAAATGGTCTTCAACGCGATCAAAGAATTCGTTGGCGACACCCCGCAGTCGGATGACATCACCTGTCTAGTCATTCGTCGCAGCGAGGGCGGGTAGTGAGGGCAAGCCATGAGTGCTCGATCATCTCTGAATATTAGGTCAGAGTCCGACGCATTGGAGCGTATCACCGCAGCGGTCGAAGACCTCGGAGAAAGGGAAGACTGGGCTCCAGACCTCATCTTTCGGATCAACCTAGTGCTCGAAGAGCTCGGGCTCAACGCGCTTCACTATGGGTGTGTGGATGGCACGCCCGATATCGAAATAACCATGGTCTCAGAGAAAGACGTGGTCACCGTCATGATTTCGGATTCCGGCATTCCCTTCGATCCGCTGCATGAGGCTCCTCAGCCGGACTTGGAGGCGTCTATCGAGGACCGACATATAGGCGGCCTTGGAGTCTACTTGGTGCGTGAAATGATGGATGAGGCCTATTACAAGAGGGAGCAAGACAGAAATCACTTGACATTGATCAAGCGCAGGGGCGAATGACCCCTATGGCGCGCTGGGCTCGGATCGTGCTCGGGCTGGGAGGAACAGCTGCCCTGATAGTTGGACTGGCCGCCTGTTCCGGCGCCGCCACTCCCACGCCGTCGGCTCCCACTCCCACGGCGACGCCTGTCGGCCCGCCGCCCGGCGTCTCTGACCAGCGTATCCTATTCGGCCAGTCCGCCGCCTTCAGCGGCCCCGCTCAGGAACTCGGCAAGAACATGAAAATCGGCATTGAGGCTGCGTTCCACGAGGTGAACCAGCGCGGCGGGGTTCACGGAAGGCTTTTGGCCCTCACCTCCTTGGACGACGCCTACGAGCCGGAAGCCGCAATCGTCAATACGCGGCAACTCATCGAAGAGGAAGAAGTGTTCGCGCTCATCGGCGCCGTGGGCACGCCCACCTCTCGCTCGGCCACCCCTGTCGCCTTGGAGGGCGGCGTCCCCTATGTCGCCCCGTTCACGGGCGCCGCCTTCCTTCGCGACGAGGCGCTGCCAAACGTTATCAACCTGCGCGCCTCTTATAACCAGGAAACCGAGGCGATGGTCGACCGCTTGGTCCGTGACCTCGGCACCAGCCGCATTGCCGTGATGTACCAAGACGACTCCTTTGGCCGCGCCGGCTACAACGGCACCCGCGCTGCTCTCGCCCGGCGGTTCATGGAGCCCGTGGCCATTGGGCTGTACCCGCGCAATACGACAGCAGTAAAGAGCGGCCTCCTCAACTTGGAACGCGGGAACCCCCAAGCCGTGATTATCATCGGCACCTACAAGCCGGTCGCTGAAACGATTGCTTGGGCGCGCCACACGGGCTTCGACCCAGTCTTCATGACCGTATCGTTCGTGGGCAGCAACGCCTTGGCCGAGGAGCTCGGCGGGGATGGCGCAGGCGTCTTCGTTACCCAGGTCGTGCCTTTTCCAACCGACGACTCCATGCCTGTAGTCGCCGCGTACCGCCGCGCGCTCCTGGCCTATGATCGAAGCGCCCTGCCCGGCTTCGTTTCCCTCGAAGGCTACTTGGCCGGACGCCTAGCCATCATCGCCGCGGAGAATTGCGGCCCGGAGCCGCATCGCGCGTGCTTCGTCGACGGTCTGCGCGACGTTGACGTCATCGACATCGACGGCTTCAGGCTCAGCTATACGGACCAGGCCTGGGATAACCAAGGCTCGGACCAGGTCTTCCTTACCGTCATCGATCCGGACGGGAACTTCCGCCCAGCGGAAAGGCTGCAGGACGGCGCGTTTTGACCGAACGACTCAAGGGCCTGCTTGCCATACGCTTCCGGCTCTCCGCCCAGCTCTACGCCGGGATTGGAGGCGCTGTCATCATGACCATCGCCGCTAGTCTGGTCGGATGGTTCTCCTTCGACCGCGTAGGGGACCTCCAGAGCCGCGTGAACGAGGGCAGCGTCCCCGATATGACAGCTGCGTTCGCTGTCGCTCAGACCAGCGGAACGCTGGCTGCCGCCGCTCCGCGACTCACCACGGCCGCCTCGCCTTCCGTTTTTGCCCAGGTCATCGCCGATGTCGATGAGGCCCGCAGCAACCTCCAAGAGCAGATGGCCACGCTGGAGCAGCGGGCCATTAGCGCCGAGTTGTTCGAGCGCATTCGCAGCGATGCTGACACCTTGATTTCGAATATCGACGCCATTCAGACCAGCATGTTGACCCGATTCGAGTTGAACGCGAGAACGGATGGCGTGCAGATCGAGATCAATGACCTGACCACTCGCTTGGACGCAGTCTTGGTCCCGGCCATAGACGACCAGGTCTACTACGCTATAAAGGGCTACCGCGTCCTAGGCGAACCGCCCGCGCCCCGCGAGGAGCACCTCTCCGAGGACGAGTTCGACCTCTACCAGCGTCTCGCTCAGCTGCAAGCGGACGCTAGCCTCGCAATCCAGGTTCTGGCCAGCGCGTTCTCCCTTTCGGAAGCTGCGGAGGTCGAGCCGCTGCGCGAGCGCTTCGAGGCAGCCCAAGGTCGCATGGAGGGGAACCTGACGGCCCTCCGGAACTTCGCGCTGTACACCGGTCTCGAAGAACTCCTTGCCCGTCTCTTCCATTTGGGCTCCGGCGAGGGGCGCACCTTCGACCTGCTCACTGAAGAGCTCAAGCTCGCCCAGCGCCAAAGCGAACTCCTCGACGTCAACCGCGGCATCACTGTCCACCTGCTCGACGATGTCAACGCTCTGGTGAGCGAAGCCCGAATCGTCGTGCAACAGGCTGCCGGCGACTCCACGCAAGCCATCTCCACGGGTCGCATCCTCCTCTTGACCATCGGCGCTGTCAGCGTCGGCGGCGCGGTCCTCATCGCGTGGCTCTTCATCGGCCGGGTGCTCTTGCATCGCCTCCAACTCCTCTCCACCTGGATGCGCCGCATGGCCGCCGGCGACCTTGAAGCCAGGGCCGATGTCGGTGGACATGACGAGGTCGCGGACATGGCCGCCGCTCTCGAAGTCTTCCGTCGCCACGCCTTGGAGGTGCAGCGCCTCAACCTCGTGGAACAGCTGGCCGGAGAGCTGCAGAGCAAGAACTCCGAGCTGGAAGTCGCCCTGGGCGACCTTGAGAAAGCCCAGGACCAGATCGTCATGCAGGAGAAGCTGGCGGCCCTCGGTGAGCTCACCGCAGGCGTCGCCCACGAGATCAAGAACCCGCTGAACTTCGTCAAGAACTTCTCCGAAGTCTCAGTAGAGCTGGTCACGGAGCTGCGCGACATCCTCGAGGAGGAGAACGAAGAACTCTCCGAGGACGACCGCTCCCTCATCATCGAGATATCCGAGGACCTGGACAGCAACCTCGATCGCATACGCACCCATAGCAATCGAGCGAACCAGATCGTCCAAGACATGCTCAGGATGGGCGGTGGCTCCACCATCAGGCAGCCCACCAACCTCAACGTCCTGCTCGATGAGTACGCTCGGCTCGCCTACCACAGCGCACGGGCTGCCGACTCCGAGTTCCAGCTCGACCTCAAGTTCGATCTCGATGAGGAGCTCGGCGAGGTCGAAGTCGTTTCCCAGGACATGGGCCGCGTCTTCTTGAACATGGTCGGCAACGCCTGTTACGCGACCAACGAGAAGCGGCAAGCCCGTCTGGAGGCGGGCGGAAGCGATGCGGACTACATGCCCACGCTGTGGCTCTCCACCCGACGCGAGGACGAAAACGTCGTCATTCGCATCAGGGACAACGGGGTGGGAATGCCGCCCGAGGTCGCGGAGAAGATATTCAACCCCTTCTTCACCACCAAGCCCACCGACAAGGGCACCGGCCTCGGGCTTGCCATATCCAGCGACATCATCAGGACCCACGGCGGCTTCATCCACGTCGACTCGGAGCCCGGCGAGTACACCGAGATGACCATCACCCTGCCCCTCGTCGCGCCCGCCAACGAAGCCGTCGCCCAAGGCGCCGCGGACGACGAATAGCTCGCCCCTAACTCCCGTCGCTCGCCCAGGTGATGAGCCGCAGCCAGCCCCCTCCGTTATTCCCGCGCAGGCGGGGACCTCGCAGCCTTTCCCGTAATACCTGCGAGCGTGGGCATCCGGGAGTGGCCGCCACGTCGCGTTCCAGACTCCGCCTCGACTACCGTCAATTGGGGTGTTGGACGCAGGCGAACATTGCGCCGCTGCCGAAGGCGGCCCCTCGTCTCGGTTTCGTCTTACGTGAAATGCGTCTCTCGCTTTAGGAGAAGCCAATAGCCCCGCCCCGTCTGCGGGGGAGCTGGTAACCGTCTATAGGGGAGGCAGGGAGGGGAAGTCAGCGCAGGAAGACCGCCGCTCCTAAGCCGTCCCCCTGCGGGGCATACTCAGCTAACCTCGCAGACCTGCGGAGGAGAACCGAGAGAGGAGCCGTCCTACCTCGAGTCGTTCTCGAACTGGCCGAGGAGGTCTCGCGCGTCCCTCGGGCCTATGGGAAGCCTGGCCAATGCAATCGACTTGGGCAGGACTATGCCGCCTGAGAAGACCAGCTTCATAGCCTCGTCCACAGTGAGGTTGGTCTCCATAATGTCGTCTTCGATGACGAACGCCATGTTCCCGGATGTCGGGTTGGGGACGGTCGGGATATACACCGCGACCATGGACTTCTCTCCGTCCGCGGAGTGCACCTGCCCGGTCACGAAGCCCATCGCCACCATTCCTTCTCGCGGCCACTCCACGAAGACGACCCGGCTGAAGTTGAACTGCCCGGAGAACGACGTGATGGCCTGCTTGGTGACTCCGAATACGGTCCTGACCACGGGGATGTTGCCCAGAATCACATCCTTCAACTGCATCAGCTTACGTCCGGGTGGCGTGGCGATAGTGATCCCCACCAGATAGGCGGCGGCGATGATGATGATTAGCCCGAGGCCCGGAAAGTCCCACGGCTGGTCGGATATGAACGGCAGGTCCCTCATTAGGTCGGCATAGCCGACGATGAAGACGATGACGAGCACAGTGACGAGCAAGGGCGCCATCTCGAGGAGGCCCGCCACAATCCTCCCCTGGACGTGGAGCTCGAACCTCTTCGGCGCGGAAGGCGGCGGTTTCGGCTGCCTCAGGCTCTCTGGAGTGACCCGACCCTCTGGGCTGTCTTGATCGACCAAGGGAATGCTCCTCTGAAGGTAGACCTCGGAAGTGGGATTGTCATAGGCGCTTGGCGCCTCGGTCAATCCCTGCGGAGCCGTTCCGTCCCTGGAAAAACGCCCTCTTCTTGCTGCTGATAAACTGAGGCTCCAGCCAAAGAAAGTGGCTGGCCCTTAGCGTCCTCCGCTCCGTCGAAGGGCGCATGTTTGCGTGTGTGTTGCCTGCGGATGGAGGAGCATTGGGCCTTTCTGGACTGACGGACCTACTCGCTGGTGTGCCCGCCTACAGGCGCGTCGCGGACCTCGCCGCCGCTGGACGCGGCCCTGCCGCCACCGCCCCGGAAGCGGTAAAACCCCTCGTTATCGCCGGCCTTTGGCGCGACTTGCGCTGTCCCTTGGTCGTCGTCTGTCCCCACCCCGATGACGCTCGTCGCCTCGTCGAACAGCTCGACGTCTACTGCGACGACGACGTCCCCATCATGCACTTCGCAGAGGCCGAGGTGCTCCCCTACGAGCGCCTCTCCGTCGAGGCCGGCGCCGTCCACGAGCGCATAAGCGCCCTCGGCGCCCTCGCCGGCCCCACCCCTGCCGATTCCAATTACAAGCCGCCGCTTGTCGTAACGTCCGTCACGGGCTTGCTGCAGAAGACGTTGTCTCCGCAGACCCTCCGCGACGGAGCCCGTTCTATCGCCCTCGGCCAGCTCCTGGCGCTCGATTCCCTGCTGCGGCATTGGGCGGTTATCGGCTATAGCATCGGCCCCCTCGTCGACCACCCCGGGACCGCCGCCCGGCGCGGCGGCATCGTCGATGTCTATGGCCCCGGACAGCAGCGGCCCGCCCGTATCGACCTTTGGGGCGACGTGGTCGATAGCATCCGCCTCTTCGACCCTAACTCCCAACGCTCCGGGGAACGCATCGACTCGCTGACTGTCCTCCCCGCCGGCGAAGTCCTCCCCGCGCTCGCCGACAACGCCCGCATCGACGAGCTCGTCCGCAGGCTCGACTTCCGGAACACCCGCGCCTCCGAGCTCGACCGTGTGCAGGACGAGCTTGCCGACCTCATGGCTGGCGTCTCCCAGGACAACGCGGCGATGTACGCCGGCTTTCTTCTCGAACACACGCTCCTCGACCACCTGCCGGAGGATGCTGCCGTCCTGCTCAACGAGCCCGCCGAGATGGATGAGGCGGCGCGCCGCGTCGAGGGCGGCGCCGAAAAGCTGCGCCTGTCCAAGGAGGAGCGCGGCGAGATTCCCCTCGGCTTCCCTTCAGCCCTGGCCGGATGGGACGCCGTCGCCGCCGCCCTCGACGCCCTTCCCTGGCGCGTCGAGATTAGCCGCTACCACCGCGCCGAGTCCGGGACCTCGGCTATCGCCCTCCCTTTCGACGCCGCTCCCAGCTATCACGGCGCAATCGAAAGCCTCGCCCAAGCCGTCAGGCAGCCCGGCCATGGGCCGGTGGTCATCGCCACCCAGCACTCCCAGCGGCTGAGGGAGGTGCTGTCCGAGTCCGACGTGGGCGCCTCGGAGGAGCGCTCCTTGGATGCGCCGCCGGACCAGCCGGTAACCGTTGTCCACGCCACCGTCTCCGGCGGATGGACGCTTGCCGCCGAGGAGGGCGGCGAACAGCTCGCGACCCTCCTCTCCGACGTTGAGGTCTTCGGCTCGCACAAGCAGCGCGTCTCACGTCCGCGCAGGCACATCCAGCGCTTCCGCGCCACCACCGTCGAAGAGCTCGTCCCCGGCGAGTATGTCGTCCACGTCGACCACGGCATCGGCAAGTTGGTCGGCGCGATGCGTAAGGCCGACGATGGCGAGCAGAGCTCCCAGGGCCGTGAGTACCTCGTCCTCGAATACGCCGACCACGACCGCCTCTACGTTCCCATGGAGCACCTTGCCCGCCTCTCCCCTTATGCCGGCGGCGGCGATACTGCTCCCTCTCCAACGAGGCTCGGCTCCCAGGAGTGGACGCGCACCGTTGCTTGCGCCAGGGAGTCGACCAAGAAGCTGGCCGTCGACCTCCTTGCCCTCTACGCCCAGCGCGAGTCCGCCGATGGCTTCCCCCACGGCGAAGACTCCCCCTGGCAGCGCGAGATGGAAGACGCCTTCCCCTACGTCGAGACCCCGGACCAGCAGGCCGCCATCGACGACGTGAAGTCCGACATGCAGGAGGCGCGTCCCATGGACCGTCTCGTCTGCGGCGACGTCGGCTATGGCAAGACCGAGGTCGCCCTCCGGGCCGCCTTCAAGGCCGTGATGAGCGGTAAGCAGGTCGCCGTGCTCGTCCCCACCACCGTGCTCGCCCAGCAGCACTTCCACACCTTCTCTGAGCGGTTGGCCCCCTTCCCCGCGAAGGTCGAGATGCTCAGCCGCTTCCGCACGCCCAAGGAGCAGGACGCCGTCGTCCACGGCCTTCGGAACGGCGGAGTCGACGTCGTCATCGGCACCCACCGGCTCGTGCAGAAAGACGTGGCCTTTAGCGACCTCGGCATCGTCATCATCGACGAGGAGCATCGGTTCGGCGTTGGGCATAAGGAGCGACTCAAGGAGCTGCGGCAGGAGGTCGACGTGCTCACGCTGACTGCGACCCCCATACCCCGCACCCTCCACATGGCGATGGCGGGCATCCGCGACATCTCCACCATCGAGACGCCTCCCGAGGAGCGCCTCCCCATCAAGACCTACCTCGCCGAAAGGTCCGACGACCTCGTCAAGGAGGCCGTCCAACGCGAGCTCGACCGGGGCGGCCAGGTCTTCTTCCTTCACAACCGCGTCAGGTCCATTCGCCTCGCCGCCGATCACCTCCGCTCGCTCCTTCCCGACGCCCGCGTGCTCGTGGCCCACGGCCAGATGCCCGAGGAAGAGCTTTCCGACGTCATGGAGCGTTTCTCCGACGGCGACGGTGACGTTCTCATGTGCACCACCATCATCGAGTCCGGCCTCGACATCCCCAACGTCAACACCCTCATCGTTGACCACGCTGACAGGTTCGGCCTCGCCCAGCTCTACCAGCTCCGAGGCCGCATCGGCAGGCGCTCCCAACGCGCCTACGCCTACCTCATGGTCGAGCGCGGCCGCCGTCTGACCGACACGGCCAAGCGCCGCCTCGAGACCATCCTCGCCGCGACGGAGCTCGGCGCGGGGTTCCGCATAGCGATGAAGGACCTCGAGATACGCGGCGCCGGCAACATCCTCGGCGCCGACCAGAGCGGCCACATCCACGCCATCGGGTTCGACATGTACACTCGCCTGCTCTCTGAGGCGGTCGCCGAGCTCCGGGCCGAGGCCGGCGGCCCCCCGACTGAGCCGGACTCCCCGGACCCCCTGGTCGACCTCGGCCTTCCCTACGCCATCCCCGAGGAGCTCGTCCCCCACATGCCCACCCGCATGGCCATATACCAGCGCATCGCCCGCGCCAAGACCCTCGATGACGTCAACGAGCTGCCCAAAGAGTTCATGGACCGGTTCGGACGAGTGCTCCCCGACGAGCTCTACAACCTCGTCTACTCCATCCGTGTTCGCGTGCTGGCTAAGGCCGCCGGAGTCGAGTCCGTCACGAAGCGCGCCGACCGCGTCACGCTGAAGCTCGTGGACGAGACAGGCGGAGCCCGCCATGCCTTGGAGCGCGCCCTCGGCCATCGCACGAGCGTCGGCAACCAACAGGTCCACATGCCCATCGCCGGGCACGACGAGCCCTGGGGCCAAGTGCTGCTCGAAGTCTTGGAGAGCTTGGCCGACTTCAGGCTCCACGCCGCCGCCCTCAGCGCCGCCCCCGCCTAGTTCCCCCTTCCCACCCGTCATTCCCGCGAAAGCGGGAATCCAGAGTGGCCGCTAGGCCACGCCCCATGTTCCCGGTCCCAATCGGTTCGTGGTGAGCCCGTCGAACCACGAGGCACGCCAATCAACGCTCCACGGAGCGGCCCTCCCCGTAGGCTCCATTCGCGCCTCCACCGCCGACGCACCACGACACTTGCCCCTTACGCCAGCCGCCCCCCTTGCGGTACCCTGGGTGGGATGGCCCCGCTCCGGCATACTGCCCCAAGCCACCTCCCGCGCTCTATAACTCGCCGCCGTCCCATAGAAAAAAGGAATGACGGAATCGTGTTTTCGCATTTCGCTCGCATCCTTGATCGCGGGAAGCAGGCCGTGGCCTGCTAAACACCCCCGATCAAGAAGGCGAAAGTACCCCTTTCGGCGGCACAAACAGTTCGCCCTTACGAGTAAAAATCCCATCAAGAAGCTGATTTGCTCGCCCGCTCCCTCCGCCATCCCCGATAGGGGGCGAGCAGGCGCCTCGCTTGCGCGGGTTTCGTCCCGCCGCTAACCTCTCCTCGACGGAGTCCGGCCAGTCGGTCGAGCAAGGAGTGCGCTATGACCACGACGATTGCCGCCGCTAGTACGGAAGGGGCCGTGGACGAGGTGCTGATTTCAGCCGACTCCCACGTCATGGAGCCGGGCGACCTATGGGCTACGCGTTTGCCCACGGCTTTCCGCGCTCAGGCGCCCACCTTCCCCACCACGTCGTCCGACCAGTCCAAGCCCGGCGGCTGGGACCCCAACGAACGACTGAAAGAGATGGCGGTGGACGGCGTCGGCTCCGAGGTGCTTTACGCAACGCGGGGCATGACCCTCTTCCGTATCGAAGACGTGCCGCTCCAGGAAGCATGCGTCTGCGCTTTCAACGAGTGGCTGATCGAGTACTGCGCGGTCAATCCCGGCCGCCTGTTCGGCATCGGGCTTATCTCGCTCTACGACATCGACCACGCCGTCGCCGAGCTCGAGCGCTGCCGGAACGCGGGCTTGCGCGGCGCCATGATTTGGCAGAACCCGCCCGAGGACCTGCCATTCTCGTCGGACCACTACGACCGGTTCTGGGCCGCCGCGCAGGACCTCGAGATGCCGGTGAGCCTGCACATCCTCACCGGCCACGGCTACATGCAGAAGGCCCATCTTCGCCACGGCACGGAGCATTACCGTTCGAGCGTCAACATCAAGATCACCGAGGTGATGAACAGCCTCTTCGATCTGATTTTCTACAAGGCGCTGGACCGGTTCCCCCGCCTGAAGATCGTGCTCGTGGAGAACGAGATAGGCTGGATACCCTTCGCGCTCCAGCAGTGGGGCTACTACCTGGGCAGGCACCGGGAACGCGAGCCGGGCCCGACGCCCGATAAGCTGCCAAGCGAGTACCTCGCCGACCAGATATACGCGACCTTCTTCAACGACGCGATCGGCACGCGATACCTTTCGAGCTGGGGCGAGGACGCTTGCATGTGGTCCAACGACTACCCGCACGCAAACTCCACCTGGCCAAACTCCCGCAAGGTGATTGCCGAGCACCTGGGACACCTGTCCCCTGAGACGCGGACGAAAGTCCTCAGCGCCAACGTGTGCCGGTTGTATGGCATAACGGCCCGGCCGGATGGCATAACGGAATAGAAGCTCCGGAGTCCCCTGTAGCAAGCATCCGAGGAGGATGACGATGACTTACGACCTACTGCTCAAGAACGGCCGCGTTGTGGACGGCTCCGGCGGACCCTCATTCTCAGGAGACGTGGGCGTCGTCGACGGGCGAATCGCAGAAACCGGCAGATTGGGCTCGGATGCGAAGCGGGTCATAGACGTGCGCGGCCAGGTAATCGCCCCCGGCTTCATCGACAACCACTGCCACTACGACGCCCAGGTCCTCTGGGACCCCCTCTGCACGTTCGCGTGCTACCACGGCGCCACGACCGTGATCAATGGCAACTGCTCCCTGGGGCTCGCGCCTGCTCGTCCCGAGGAGCGCGCCGACCTCGTCTCCATGCTTTCGCGGGTCGAGGCCATACCGGTCGGCTCGTTGCAGGCGGGCATCGAGTGGTCGTGGGAGTCCGTGCCGCAGTACCTGGAGACGCTGGACCGCCGGCTCGGAGTGAACTTCGGCTCGTTGATTGGCTATTCGGCGGTCCGAAGGCACGTCATGGGTGAAGCGGCCTACACTGCCGCGGCTACTCCCGAGCAGATCGAGCAGATGAAGGAGATCGTGCGGGAGGGCATCCGCGCGGGCGCCCTTGGGCTGTCCTCCGAGCGCAACCTGCGCCATATGGACCTCGAGAACCGCGTGCTGCCGGCGAACGTCGCGTCCCCCGAGGAGTTCCTCGCCGTGACGATGGCGCTCGCGGAGGTGAGGGCCGGTTCGATTCAGTTCGGCGACTCCGAGCGCATCGAATTGTCGGACGGCTTGCTCACGCGGGTGGCCCGCGCGACCGGACGTCCGGTCATCTCCAGCCTCGCCGGCCGCGAAGGCTCGACGCGGAACGACGCCCGCATGTACGCGATGGTGTCGCCCTTCCTGGAGAACACCGCTCGATGGACGCTGCTCACCGTGGGCAGTTTCGACGGGTTCGCCCACTGGCTGCCGGTCATGAGCGGCTCGCCTGAAGAGAAACGCGTCGCGTTGGGCGACCCAACGGTGCGCGCCGGACTCAAGTTCGACGCCGACGCTCCGGACAAGCGCAATCCCGGCTCCCCCGCAGTCAGGTGGGACCTGCTGTACCTCGCCCGAGTGGCGATGCAAAAGCACCTGTCCTACGTCGAACGGAGCATCGCCGACATCGCCCGCGAGACGGGCAAGGAGCCCCTCGACGCGTTCCTCGATTTCGCGCTCGAAGAGGACCTCAAGACGCTCTTCTACTTCCGCTCCGACGTCAGCACGGCGGCGATGGCGGAGGTGCTCGCTGACCCATTCGTGCTGCCTGGACTCTCCGACGGCGGCGCCCATGTGACCCGCCGCTGCGATAGCCACTTCTCGACGTTCCTGCTGTCGTTCTGGGTGCGGGAGCAGCAGGCGCTTTCACTGGAAGAGGCCGTGAGGAAGCTTACCTTCATGGGCGCGAGCGCCTTCGGTCTGCACGATCGGGGCCTGATCAGGCCGGGCTTGGCCAGCGACCTCACGGTGTTCGACCCGGACAGCGTCGCCGCGGGCGAGCTGGACGAGGTGGCGGACTACCCCGGGGACGCCGTTCGCATGCGCCGTCCTAGCCAGGGCGTTGCGTACACGATCGTGAACGGCGACGTGCTCATCGAAGCGGGCGAACACACGGGGGCCTATCCCGGGCAACTGCTGCGGAGCAGCGCCTACCGTCGCTAGGCGCTGCTCAGGGCCGGCTGGTCGCTCGCTAGCCGGCCGGCCGTTGGTCCGCCGTTGCCTTCTCGGGCTTCTGGAGGGTCTCCTCCAAGAAGAACGCCACAACGAAGGCCGCGGCGAAGGCGCTCGACGCAAGCAGCACGAAGGCCGCCCCGAAACCGAGCGTGCCCGACAGCACGCCGAAGCTGGTGGGGCTGACCGTCGAGCCGGTCTGCGCAACCAGCCGCGAGAATCCGAAGAACAGCCCCCGGGCCTGTGGCGGGGCAATGTCGGTGCCGAGCGTCTGCATGTTCCCCGAGATGATGCTGATGGCCAGGTGCACGAACACGAAGCTCGCGATGAACCAAGCCACAGACAGACCGGCGAACGCCGTGACCGACACGGACGCCATGGAGAGGCTCGTCAGCAGCAACCCCGGCACGATCGTATACTTCCGGCCGAAGCGGTCCATGATGTACCCGGTCGAGAACATGATGGGAATCGTGGCCGCGGCCATCGCGCTGCGCAGCACGCCAAGCTCGACAGGGTCGAGTCCGTAGGCGTAGGACGGGTACAGCAGGATTACGCCGCCCTCGAAGACCGCTCCTCGGGTGACGTTCGTCAGGAACTGGATAGAGAACACCGTGGGGATCGGACGCTGGAGGAGGAGCGCCCAGCGAGACCCGCTTAGGAGGGCTTCCCCGGCGCGCCTCGCCGCGGGCGCCGACTCCTTCACAACGAAGTAGGTCGGTATGATCGAGAGGAGGGACAAGACCGCATGGATCACGAAGGGCGACCATAGCCCCCAGGTCACCGCTGCGAAGCCTCCAAGCAGCGGGCCGGTGAGCGCGCCCAGCTGCTGGACGCCGAACATCTGCGTCACCTGCTTGCCGCGCTGCTGGGAGCTCCCGGTGTCGGCGATCACCGTGATCCGGCTCTGCATCCACATCTGCGTGCCGACTCCGGCGATGAACCGGTACGTCAGCAGCTCTGCAAACGACCCCGACACCGCCGCCTTGGCGATGAGCAGCGACGACAGC
>CBDFLP010000015.1:0-150036 GCA_965249325.1 Dehalococcoidia bacterium
GACCCGTAGTCCCACGTTCCGACGTTTTGCCCATAAGGATTGGTGAACGTCGCGTGGATGGTGAAGTCAGCCACGTTTACGCCGAGATTAGACTGTTCGATGAAACCATCATCTTGGTGCTCGAGTGCTCCCGCATCGCTAAGGTACTCCGACACGCGGACGGTAAAGCCACGGAACGAGACCGACTTGGTGGTCACGTCGTTACGGCGAAAGTACCCGCTGATGGCGGCAATGTCGCCCGTCCTATCGCCGCTGCTGAGGTCGAGCTTCGCAACGAAATCCTCATTGAGGAAGAACCAGCCTTCATCGCCTAGGCCCACGATGCGGATTTCGTTGGCGTTCAAGTCTCCGCTCAGGAAGGACGAGGCTCGTCCGCTGTCTAGTAGCTGGTCGCTCTCTTCCGGTACTCCCTCCCTAGCGTAGTGAGACCAATAGCCACTTTCGTCAATCACAAGTGCGTGGAACCGGCCCTGGCTGTAGCGGAAGAAGAATCCATAGTCCCACTCCGCGTTGGACGGGTTCTCGAACGTGGCGGCGGCGCTGAAATCGTCCACGTTGATGCGAGCATGATAAGTCGCGATTAAGCCGTCGGGCTCGTCTACCAACACGCCGTCCACCGGCCCGAAGCCGGACGCGGGAGTCGGGGAAGGTCGAGGCGTTGGTTCGGGGGTAACGCCCAGCTTCGAGCCGGCCATCATGGCGGGGAGCGATTCCTGCGCCGTCTACGCTGAGACCGCGAACCCGAATCCTTCTATCGAAATCCCAGCCCCGGCATCTCGAACCACGGACGTGTTGATGCCGACAACCTGGCCGTCCAACGTGAAGAGCGGGCCGCCGCTGTTGCCGGGGTTGATGGCCGCGTCGGTCTGCACCATCCACCGCCCCTCCTCTTGATCGAACCACCAGCCGGACACGATGCCCCTCGTGACCGTCGCGCGGCCTACGCCCAGCGGGTACCCCATCGTGAACACCGTGCTGCCGTCCGCCAGCTCAGTCCCGCTGCTCAACGGCGATGCACGAAAACCGGCCGAGCAGCAGATTCTCAGGACCGCAAGGTCCTTGCTTGCGTCGAAGCCGAGGACTGTCGCGCTGTATCGATCGGAGTCGTTGACTAAGACATCGACGGCCCCGCCGCCATCGATGACGTGGTGATTGGTGACGATGACGGCGCTTCCGTTGCTCTCCACTTCCACAATGACGCCCGAGCCTGTTCCGGAGGAGGTCGACACCCTGACGACGCTCAACCGCACGCTTTCGACAATCGACGCCAGGTCCGGCGTGGGCATAGTCGTGGGCGTGGGCGTCAGAGTGGGTGTCGGTGTGGGCGTGAGCGTCGGCGTGGGTGTTGGTGTATGAGTGGGCGTTGGCGTGAACGTAGGCGTCGGGGTTACCGGCGTCGGAGTGGGCGCCGGGGTTGGCGTGGCTGTGGGCGTGGGGGTCGAGGTCGCCGTAGGAGTCGGCGTATGAGTGGGCGTTGGCGTCGGTGGTAGCGGCGTCGATGTTGGAGTCGCCGTAGGTGTCGGGGTTACCGGCGTTGGAGTGGGGACTGGCGTTGGCGTTGGCGCTTGGGCCGCAATCGTTGCCGCGACGGACGCGTCGATGGTGGCGCGAGACCTTCCCTCCGCCGTTGCCGTGGCCTCCATGGCCGCGCTGACCGTAGCCTCAATATCAGGAGTGGGAGACGCCTCCTACGAACAGGCCGCGAAGGCCAGGGCAGAAAGTAATAGGGTGAGCGTCGCTAGGCGCGCCAAACGGCGCGCGCGCAGCGTCGAGGAAGGCGCTCGTGGGCACAGGCGCATCTTACTACCCAGCGCGGATGGGTAGGGACGGGGCATTGCCTCGTCTCCGGGTATTCGTCATTGCTTCGGAAATCCTCTCCCCCGTCTGCGGGGGAGAGTTAGAGAGAGGGCCGCCCCGCCCGCCAATCAACGCCCCGTCCTCCCCCTCCGTCGTTCCCGCGAAAGCGGGAATCCAGGTATCCCACGTTGAACTTGTGACATTTGCCCGTTGCGCAAACGACCTCCCCTCTCTACTCTGTCTCCCATGCCCCAGCTATCCCGCGCCCTCCACGCCCCACTCCCTCCGAGGTCCGTGGTGGGCCCGTCGTACTATCGGCCCCCTGTCGGAAAGTGTCGGAATTATGTCACGAAATGTCGGAGTACTGTCGCAGAATGTCGCCCTCTGTCGCGCCCGAAACCCCCTACCTAGGAGTAAATGTCTCATCAAAGACCGGGAAAATGCGACAGTGTCGAGAAAATCGGCGCTCACCCCACTCGTAGACCTCGGCTGGTTTACGCCCCGTCCTCTCCTTACCAAGGAGGTGCCAGGGGTGGTCCCCGTCTGCGACGAAGGTCGCGGACTAGCGCGCCGTCCACCCCAAATCAATCGTGTAGGACGAGCCGGTGATGGCGCCCGCGGCGTCGGAAGCGAGGAAGAAGGCCAGCTCCGCCACCTCGCTCGGCTCGATGAGCCGTTTCACCGCCGCCTGCTCCAGCACTACCTTCTCGATGACCTCGCCGACCTCGACCCCGGCGATCTCGGCGAGGTCCGGCAGTTGGTTCTCGACGAGGGGCGTGCGAACGAATGAGGGGCAGATGGCGTTGACGGTCACGCCGTAGGGGCCCGTCTCCAGCGCGACCGATTTGGTGAAGCCGATGAGCCCGTGCTTCGCCGATATGTAGGCCGATTTGTTGGGGCTCGCCACGAGGCCGTGTATCGACGAGATGTTGACGATACGCCCCCAGCCGCGCTCCTTCATGCCGCGGGCCAAGTGCTTCGTGAGTTGGAAGGGCGCGATGAGCATGATCTGCACGAGCTTGGCCCACTCCTCCTCCGGGAACTCGTCGACCGGCGCGACGTACTGGACGCCCGCGTTGTTCACGAGCACGTCGACGCCGCCCCGCAGGGCGAGGGCGGCCTCCGCCAGCTCGCGGGTCTGGTCCATGTCCGCGAGGTCGGCTCGAAGGAACGCCCCGCCTATCGAGTCGGCCACGGCGCGGGCGGACTCGTTGACGTCGTTGACGATGACGTACGCACCGTCCTCCGCGAACCGCTCTGCGATCGCCTTCCCGATGCCGCTCCCCGCGCCGGTGACGAGGGCCGTCTTGCCTCGTAGCGTCATCCGCTCCCCCTCGTGGTGCGGACGCGGATGCCGACGGGGAAAGCCATCGCTCCGTTGATCGCGCCGACGGCCGTGAAGACGGTAGCGATGATGCGAGCGTCGGCGGCGGGCGGACCGGCGAGCGGCGTAGCCGCAAACACGATGAGCGGTGCCGCGACGGCGAGGATGCCGATTGCGCCGCCGATCAGCTTGCCCGTGGCTATGCTCACCCTTCCACCGGCCGCTATGCCCGCAAGCCAGGGGAAGAAGAGCGTTCCGCACACCCACAGCATGGCGGCCCAGTCGCCGGTCCATCGGTCGACGGCTGTGATGGAGAAGAGCAACCCGGCGGCCAGCGCCGCTATCGCGATGGACCGGAGCGCGAGAGTCCGTGTTGTGAGTTTCGTCGTCGCCAAGTGTTTACAGCCTGCCGGCCTGCCCAAGATTTGCCGGGGGATGGTACCATCGTGTCCCCTCGGAGGCCCATCGCGCCTCGACCCGTGTAGCGGGTTGGATACTTCATGCTCAGAGGCGCGATGGCAATCCCCTTCTCAACCGTGCAGGTAACGTCCCCGCAAGCAACGCCCGCGCAACCGATCATCGAGCGAGCGCTTGCGGGGGCGGACCTGTCGGCGGCCGACGGTTACGCGCTGATGCGGGCGTCCGGCCCCGGTCTGACTGCGCTCATGGCGGGGGCGTGCGAGATGAACGCCCGCGCCCGGCCCCACCGCCGCGTCACCTACTCGCGCAAGGTCTTCCTTCCGCTCACCAACCTCTGCCGCGACCGTTGCGGCTACTGCACGTTCGTGAAGGGCCCGCGCCAGCGCGGCGCGCACACGATGACGCCCGACGAGGTGCTCTCCGTCGCGAGCCAGGGAGCGAGGATGGGGTGCAAGGAGGCGCTGCTGAGCCTCGGCGACCACCCGGAGCTCCGCCATCCGGAGATGCTCGACACGCTCCGCGGGATGGGCTTCCGCTCCACGCCAGAGTTCGTCGCAGCCATGTCCAAGCTCGTGCTCGAGGAAACGGGGCTTCTGCCCCATGTGAACTGCGGAACACTCGACCGTGAGGAGATGGCCGAGATCGCCCGGTGGAACGTGAGCATGGGCATCATGCTGGAGAGCGCGAGCCCGCGGCTGCACGAGCAGGGCGGCCCGCACCACGGCACAACCACGAAACGCCCCGAGCAGCGCATCGCCACGCTCGAGACCGCGGCGGAGCTCGGCGTCGCGATGACGACGGGCATCCTCATTGGGATCGGCGAGACGCCCGAGGAGCGAGTGGACTCGCTGCTGCTCATCCGGGACGCCCAACGTCGGCTGGGGAACATACAAGAGGTCATCGTCCAGAACTTCCGCGCGAAGGCAACGACCCGCATGAGGCGCTCGCCGGAGCCGTCGACGCTGGATATGCTGCGAACGCTCGCCGTCGCGCGGCTGGTCCTCGGACCGGACATGAACATCCAGGCCCCTCCGAACCTGAACGCCGCCGAATACCAGTCCTACCTCCTCTGCGGCATCAATGATTGGGGAGGCGTATCGCCCTTGACCAAGGACTTCATCAACCCGGAGGCGGCGTGGCCCCAGATCGACCGTCTGCGCGCCCTTACGGAGGAGGCCGGCTACGAGCTCCGCGAGCGCACCGCCCTCTATCCGGAGTATGCGCTCGCCGCCCTCTATCCGGAATATAGATGGGTGCCGCCCGCCGTCGCGGCCCGGCTTGCCGGGATAATCGACAGCGACGGCTACGTGAAACAGGAGCTTGAAGCATGGGAATGTTGAACGACAGACACGAAGAGCTGGCGCATCTGCGGTCGGGGCTTGAATTGCTCCTCGACAGCGTGCCCCTCGACATTGCGCGGACCCTCGACAAGTCGCTCGGAGGCGGCGAGGTGAGCGTGGCGGAGGGCGCGCGCCTCTTCGAAGCGGACGGCTCGGCGCTCCTAGCGCTGATGGCCGCCGCCGACGAGCTGCGGCGCAGGGCGAACGGCAACCATGTCACCTACGTGGTGAACAGGAACGTCAACTTCACGAATGTCTGTATCAAACGCTGCGGCTTCTGTGCCTTCAGCCGAGACTTCCGCGCGGAGGAGGGCTACTTCCTTCCTCTGAACGAGATACTCCGGCGCGCCCGTGAGGCAGTGGAGCTTGGGGCGACGGAGCTCTGCGTGCAGGCGGGCCTCCCTCCCAAGATGGAAGGCTCGCTCTACATCGACCTCACCCGCGAACTGAAGGCGGAGCTGCCGGAGCTCCACATCCACGGCTTCTCCCCGGAGGAGGTCCTCTACGGGGCCATCCGCTCGCGCTGTTCGATCGAGGAGTACGTGCGCGGGCTGAGGGATGCGGGCGTTGGCTCGCTGCCGGGCACATCCGCCGAGATTCTCGATCAGCCGGTGCGCGACAAGATCGCGCCGGGCCGGATTAACGTCGAGCAATGGACCGAGGTCATCACGAGCGCTCACCGCCTCGGCCTTCCCACGACCTCCACGATTATGTTCGGCCACATCGAGACCAACGAGCACCGCGCGGCGCACCTCGCCTATCTCCGCGACATTCAGAAGGCGACCGGCGGTTTCACCGAGTTCGTCCCCCTCAGCTTCGTGCACGAAGAGGCCCCGATGTTCGCGGAGCGGATGTCGGACGAGATGCGTCCCGGCGCCACCGGCGCGGAAGTCATCCGCATGCACGCCATCGCGCGGCTGATGCTCAAAGGCTGGATCGACAACATCCAATGCTCGTGGGTGAAGGAAGGCCCCAAGCTGGCGCAGGCCCTGCTAGTGGCTGGATGCAACGACCTTGGGGGCACACTCATCAACGAGAGCATCTCGACCGCCGCCGGCGCGTCCTACGGTCAGCTCGTGCCGCCCTCCGAGCTGCGGCGGTGGGTGCGGGACATCGGGCGCATGCCCGTCGAGCGGACGACGCTCTACGAAACGCGCCGCGTCTACGAGACGGAGCCGGACGAGCCCGAGCCGCTGGACGTGGCGTCGCGGCATCCTGAGCGGTTCGGCTCCTACAAGGAGCTGATCAAGCTGGAAGCGTTCCGCTACGAGGGCCAGCGCGCGCCCACCCTCGAAGGTCCGACGTTGCCGGAGGTCCTGGCGGCCGCTCACCCGGAGTAAAGCTCGAACCCCTCGCGCTCGAAGTCGGCGTCGAAGAACAACCCGTGGGTCACGCCATAGCGCCGCATCACCACAAAGCTCGCGCAGTCCACCAAGCTGAGGCCGCGGCGGTTGCGCGCGCTGAGCAGCTCCACGGCCTCTTCGTGGTCGGCCGGGTCTATCCAGTGGACGGTGAACTGGTCGAGGCTTTCGAGAAAGGCGAGCGCCGCTGTCAGCCCAAGGCGGCTCTGCATCAGGCTGGCGGCCTCTAGAATAGTGTACGAATGGATGAGGAGCGCTTCGCCCTTGTCGTTCGCTGCTTGTAACAGCGAAGCGGCTTGGGCGTGGCGCAGGTCGTTCAAGTTGGCGAGCGCGAAAGCCCCCAACGTGTCGACTAGGATCACGAGTCCTCCCACCCGTGGATGCGCGCGAACTCGCGCCCCTTCTCCTGCAGTTCCTCGTACAGCGCGTCCGCCAAGACCTCGTCGTGACGCTCTGAAACGTTGTCTGGGTGCTCGCCCTTGGCGATGCCAACGAACTTGAAATCGGCCAGCGTACGTTTGCGCGGCGCCTCGGCCAAGTACTGCCCAACGGCCTCGCGCACGACCGCGGCCACCGAGACACGGCGCTCATGCGCTTTCTGCCGCAACAGTTCGTAGCTGGCTTCGTCTAGTTGGACTTGTGTTCGTTTCATGCATACATGATGGCATGTAAGCATGTTGCCGTCCACCTTGGTGGAACACGTCCCTCTGCGCGCCGCTACAATGGCGACGTCATGCCTAGAGTCCTTGCCATCGCCGGCGGCGTCGGCGGCGCGAAACTTGCCCTCGGCCTCTCCAAGACACTCGCGCCGGACGAACTGACGGTCGTCGTCAATACCGGCGACGACGACATCTTCCACGGTCTTCACGTCTCCCCGGACGTCGACACCGTCGCCTACGCGCTCGCCGGCCTGACGAACCGCGAGACAGGCTGGGGCGTCGACGGCGATTCGTTCCGTGCCCTGGACGCGCTAGGCAGACTGGGAGGCGAGACGTGGTTCAGGCTGGGCGACCTCGACCTCGGCTTGCACCTGCGCCGGACGGAGCTGCTCGCCGAAGGGCGGGGCCTGAGTGAGGCGACATACGCTATAACGCAGGCCCTGGGCGTTCGGCGCGCGGTCGTTCCCATGTCGGACGACCCAGTCCGAACGATCGCGCTGACCGAGCACGGCGAGATGGCGTTCCAGGAGTATTTCGTGAAGCATCGCTGCGAGCCGCGCATCGAGGGCGTGCGGTTCGACGGCGCGGATTCCTCGCGGCCGTCGCCCGGCTTCCGTCGAGCGCTGGCGGAGGCGGACGCCATCGTTTTCTGCCCGTCGAACCCCGTCGTGAGCATCGGCCCAGTCCTGGCCGTGCCCGGTATCCGCGAGGCCATCGAAGGTTTCGCCGGATCTCGTATCGCCGTCAGTCCCATCGTGGGCGGCGCTGCCCTCAAGGGCCCCGCCGCGAAGATGATGGCGGAGCTAGGCGAAGAGGTGAGCAACGTCGGCGTGGCGCGGCGGTACGTGGGGCTCATAGACATCCTTGTCCTGGACACGAGCGACGCCGCCGAAGCGCAGGCAGTCGAAGCGCTGGGCGTCGAAGCGCGCGTCGCGCCCACGATAATGACGTCGGACGCCGACAAGACGGCGCTGGCTGAGCATGTGCTGGAGCTGGCGCTGGGCGTTCGAGGGGAAGCATGACGCCAATCCCGCTGCCTCGGTGCCGCTTCATCGTGCCGATGAAGCCGCTGGCCGAGTCCAAGACGCGGCTACGGAAACATCTGCCCCCGGACCTGTGCGACGCCCTCGTCCTGTTGATGCTCGAACGGGTTCTCGCCGCCATCAGCGAATTGAGGGTTTGCCCCTGTGTGGTTGTCGGCGGAGATGAGCCGGTTCGGCGAGTTGCGGCGGCGCTCGAGGCGGACTGGACTCCCGAATCAGGGACCGGCTTGAACGACGCGGTGCGGCTCTCGATGCAGGCCGCCTACGCCGACGGCATGGAAGTAGCGGTCTACCTCCCGGGCGACCTGCCGCTCATAACACCAAAGGACGTGATGGATATTGTTTGGGGGGGGCGAATGCTGAAGCGCCCGGTGGGCGTTCCCGCGGCTACGGGCGGCGGAACGAATGCGCTGCTCATACCCGCCGGAATGGACATGGAGCCCCTCTTGGGCGAGGACAGCTACCTCAGGCATCGCGAGGCAGCCAAGCGCGCCGGGACCACCATACGGACGATGAAGCTGAGCAACGTGATGCTGGACCTGGATACTGAGGACGAGTATCAATGGCTGAAGTGGAACATCGAGAACTTCGCCGCCTTGCTGTTGGACTGGCGGGAATGGCTCCACAGCGGAATGCAGACCCCCTTGCCGCCATCGCCTCTGGAGGAGCGTGAAGCTCGTAACAAGTCTCGTAAGGAGTTGCAGGAATGGCTCGACCGAAGATAGGGCTGCTGCTGGGCACACGCGGCATGGTGATGAAAGCGCAGCGCGAGGGCGTTGCGCCCTCCGCCGATGCGATGCTGACCCTGGCGGAGCGCGCCGAGGCTGCGGGCCTCGATTCCGTTTGGGTCGGCGATAGCCTGGTCTCGAAGCCGAGGTTGGAGCCGGTCGCGGCGATGGCCGCCATCGCCGCGCGCACGTCGCGTGTCCGCATCGGCACGGCAGTGCTACTCCCAGCCATACGCCATCCCGTTCCCCTCGCGCACAGCCTCGCCACCGCCGACATCGTCTCGAACGGTAGGATCGTCGTCGGCACCGGCGTGGGCGGTGCGTTCAACGACGATCAGCGCGAAGACTGGACTGCCGCCGGAGTCGACCCTGGGCGCAGGGCCGGACGCTTCACCGAGGCGGTCCGCATCATGAAACGCCTCTGGACCGAGGACAACGTCACCTTCGGCGGCAAGCACTTCGACTTGTCCGAGGTCACGCTGGACCCCAAACCCGTCCAGCTCGGCGGCGTACCGCTGCTACTGGCGACCCACTACCGCACGGGCTCGGAGGCGCAGGTGCGCCGCGCCGCGCGCTACGGCGACGGCATCATCGGCATCACCGACTCGCCGGAGCAGTTCGCCCAGACGGTCGCCAAGGTGGACGAGGCCGCGGCGGTTGAGGGCCGCGACATGGCCTCGTTCCAGCGGGCGTACTATCTTACGGTGAACCTCGGCGCGGACCGGCAGGCATCGGAAGCGGAGGCCCAGGACTTCCTGATGAGCTACTACAAGGTGGCGCACTGGGGCAGCGCGTGGGGCCCATGGGGCGCGCCGGGCGAGGTCGCCGCCCGCATCCGGGAGTTCGCCGATGCCGGGGCCGACACGGTCATCGTGCGCTTCGCGTCATGGGATCAGCCGTCCCAGTGGGAGCGCTTCGAGCAAGAGATCTGGCCCCAGTTCGCATAGGCAAAGGTTCGCGTAGGCCGCAACCCGCGTATTCTGTAACAAGGAGACCTTTGCATAACCTCAAATTGTTCGTGGTGGGCCTGTCGAACCATGTGCCGCCTTTGGAATACTGGGGAGTGCAGAGGGGCGGCGCCCCTCTGCCGGGGGTGTGGGCGTGTCCCCCACAGCATAATGGGCGGGTGGGCGGGAAGAGTTGCGCCCGCCGGGAACGAGGGGTACGCAAAGGTCTCAAACTAAGGAGAGAACGTCCCATGACCAACCCAACCTACAACCCGCTTAACCCGTCGGAGAGCTACGTCATCGAGCGGAAGGGCACGGAGCCCCCCTTCACCGGAGAGTATGACGACTTCTACGAGAAGGGCGTCTACCTCTGCCGCCGCTGCAACGCCGAGCTGTACCGCTCCGACGACAAGTTCGACGCCCGCTGCGGGTGGCCGGCGTTCGACCAGGAGATCGAGGGCGCCGTGAAGCATTTGCCCGACTCGGACGGCTTCCGCACCGAGATCCAGTGCGCGGCCTGCGGGGGGCACCTCGGCCACGTCTTCATGGGCGAAGGCTTCACTCCCACCAACGCGCGTCACTGCGTGAACTCGCTCTCAATGAAGTTCGTTCCGGCGGAGGAGTAAGCCTTACATGCGAATCGACATCCACACCCACACGTACTTCCAGGACTTCGTGGACTATCTGACGACGCGCAACGAGTTCCCCAACGTGGTCGTCAGGGACGGCCAGCTCATCACCGCCTGCTCGCCGGCCTTCAGCATCGCGTCGCCGCCCGGCCACCGCGAGGTCGAGGCGAAGCTCGCCGCGATGGAGGGCATGGGGGTTGATTTCTCCGTCCTCAGCCACGGCATCCCCGGCCCCGAGCTCCTCGGCGGCGCGGAGGCCGACGATTGGGCGATACGCATCAACGACTTCCTGGCGGGCGTCGTGGAGCAGTACCCCGGCAAGTTCGCGGCATGGGGAAGCTTGGGGTTCGGCGACGCGGACCGGACCATCGCCGAGGCCGAGCGCTGCGTGAACGACCTTGGTTTCAAGGGCTTCCAGGTCTTCTCGAACACCTTCGGAAAGCCCCTCGACGCGCCCGAGTTCATGCCGGTCTACCAGCGCATCGCCGCCCTCGGCGTGCCGCTGAACATGCATCCAACTTCCCCCCTGAACACGACCGCCCTCGATGGCGCGCTGATGTCGGGCATGGGCTTCATCTACGACACGACCCTCGCGACCGTCCGCCTCATCCAGAACGGCATCTTCGACGACGAGCCTGGCTTCCAGCTAATCGTCCCCCACGTCGGCGGTGTGCTCCCGTACCTCGGCGGACGCATCCGCGCGAGCGTGAAGGGCTCCGTGCGCCCGGTGAGCGACTACTTCCAACGGCTCTACGTGGACACCGTCGCCCACGACGACGAAGCGCTGGCGCACTGCTACCGCGTCGTCGGCGCCGCGCGGATGCTCCTGGGGACGGACCACCCCTTCGGCGACGGACGCCACATCGGCATGGTCGAACGCCTAGACTGCACCGACGCCGAGCGAGAAGCCATCTACCACACCAACGCAGAGCGCCTTCTGGGGATATAGCGTCCACCCCTTCCGGGCCATCCTCCTCCGTCCCTCGGATCCACGGGTGAGACAAGCGGCCCTTGAATAGAGAACATATGTTCTATATCATGGGCGATCTCGCGGGCTTCCAGCCCGAATCCGGTCAGCGAGGAGGGCGCGCCTCTTGCGGGTTGCTTGTGTGCTCATCACGCACCTGTGGGCCAAGGTCGAGCTGCTGCGGCAGCCGGACCTGAGGGATAAGTCCGCCGTTATCGTCGACCGCTCGGCGGGAAGGCCCGTGATCGTCGACGCCTTCCCTGCCGCTCCCCATGTCCATGCGGGCATGGCGCTGAAGGAGGCGCTCTCCCAGCACGCGGACATAGCCGTCCTCGAAGCGGACGAGCCCTCCTATCAGCAGGTGTTCCGCCAAGTGCTAACAGCCCTACAGGGGATCAGCGACCGGGTCGAGGGGGCCGAGCTGGGGACGGCCTACGCGCGCCTAGACGGCCTCGAAACCCTCTACGGCGACGAAGACCGAGTCGTGGCTGCCCTGCTGAACTCGGTCCCTGAACACCTGACTCCGCGGGTTGGCGTGGCGGACGCCAAGTTCCCCGCCTTCGTCGCAGCCCGAACGACCAAGGCGCTGGGCGCGGCATGGGTCCCATCGGACGCAGCCGCCTTCCTTGCGCCCCACCCCCTCGATCTCCTGCCCATCTCCTCGGACGTGAAGACCGCCATGCGCCGCTTCGGCCTCCATGCCATGGGAGACGTGGCCTCGATGAGGCGCGACCTCCTCCTCGACCAGTTTGGGCGAGCGGGCGGAAGGGCGTGGGACCTCTCCCGCGGAGTTGACGACAGCCTCCTCGTCCCCCTCCCCCATGAGGAGGCCGTCGCTGAGCGCGTCTCCCTCCCCTTCTCGTCCAGTTCCATGGAGTTCCTGACAACGGTGGTGGACGCTCGCCTGAAGCGGGCCTACTCCCGGCCCCTGATGCGGGGCCGGTATGCGGGCAGGGCCGCCCTGGAATGCGTCCTCGATCGGGCCTCCCCCTAGCGGAAGACGTTCCACTTCAAGCAGGGTATCGGGGACTGGGAGCGGGCCTCCACCGTCATCAGAGGCCAGCTGCAGGCGGACCACCCCCAGGCCCCTGTCGAGGAGGCGTCTCTGACCCTCGTCGGCCTGACGGGCGAGTCGGGGGCGCAGATGGGACTCTTCCCCGACCTTCGCAAGGACCGGGAGCGTCGCCTAGTCGAGACGGAGCGGCAGCTGCAGGCCCACGCGGGCGGCGGCCATGTCCTCCACCGGGTGGCGTCCGTAGCTCCCTGGCATCCGGCGCCGGAGATGCGCGCCCTGCAGATGCCCATCGACCCCACTGGCGCGGACGCCATCAGGCCGTTCGCCACGCCCATGCCGGTGACGGTCCGGGAGGGGCTGGAGCGCGAGCCGGTCGCGGCGTTCCTGGGGAAGCGGTGGCGCAGGGTCGCACGCATCGAAGACCGGTGGTGCTTAGACCTCTGGTGGCTCCCCAAGCCCCTGACCCGCGCCTACTACCGGGTGAGCTGGGAGGATGGGGGGCAGGCCACACTGTTCCGGGACCAGCGGGGGCTTTGCTGGTATCAGCAGGACTCCTAGGCCTGAGCGCCGCCATGACAACCGGCTACGTCGAGTTGCACGCCAAGAGCTTCTACTCCTTCGGGGAGGGGGCGTCCCATGCCCACGAGCTGTTGGCGCAAGCGAAGGCGCACGGCTACGACGCCCTCGCCCTGACCGACGCCAACCTGTGCGGAGCGTTGGAGTTCGCCCGTCTGGCTGGCAGCCTCGGGATGCAGCCCATCACCGGCGGAGAGCTGACCCTGTTGGACGGTTCCCGCCTGGTCCTGCTGGCGAAGACGCGGGAGGGATACGCCAACATCTCCCGGCTGTTCACCCTGGCCAACGCCGTCGACCGCAGGGCGCCCCGGCTCGACCCTGTGCATCTTCCCGACCATGTCGGCGGCGTGGCGCTCCTCACGGGCGGCAGGGACGGGCCGCTGGCAAAGCTGGCGCTGGAGGGGAGGCATACGGACGCCCGCGAGTTGCTCAGCAGCTACCGATCGTGGTGCGGCCCCGACTCCGTCTACGTCGAACTGCAGCAGAACTTCCTCCAGGGGGACACGAGGCGAAACCGCGAGCTGGCCCGGCTGGCCGACGATATGCGCGCGCCGGTCGTCGCCACCAACGACGTCCACTACCACGCGCCGGGGCGCTACCGGCTGCAGCACGCGCTGGCGGCCGCCCGGCGCAACACCACCATCGACCAAGCCCTCCCCTTCATCAGGCCCAACCACCACCTGCGCCTGAAGCCGCCTGCCCAGATGCAGCGGCTCTTCAGGGAGCGCCCCGACGCCATAGCCAACACCCTGCGGATCGCGGAGCAATGCGCCTTCAACCTGAGCTCCGACCTCGGCTACACCCTGCCGGACCCCCAGGTGCCGGAGGGGTACACCGCCGAGGGTTTCCTGAGAAGGCTCTGCATGGAGGCGGCCCAGCGGCGCTACGGGACCGTGTCGACGCAGGTCGGGGAACGTCTCGACGAGGAGTTCCGGCTGATACGCATGCACCGGCTGGCCGGCTTCCTCCTCCTCTACCGGGAGATCGTGCTGCTCGCCCAGACCATCATGCAGGAGAAGGGGATGACCGATCCCGAGACGCCCCTGGAGGAGCGTCCGCCGGGGAGGGGCCGCGGCTCCTCGGTCGCCCTGCTGGCGGGCTACCTCATCGGCATCAGCCACGTCGACCCGCTGCGGTGGGACCTGACCCTGGAGCGGTTCATTTCCGAGGACATGTCGATGCTCCCCGACATCGACCTCGACTTCCCAAGGGCCATACGTGACGAGTTGATCCGGCGCGTGCACGAGCACTTCGGGCCCGAGTTCGCCGTCCTCGCCGGGGCCATCGCCACCTACTCGGTGAAGGGCGTCATCCAGGACCTGGGCAAGGCGTTGGGCCTGCCGAAGGACGACCTGCGGCTGCTCTCGAAGCAGCTCCACTCCCAGGACGGCGCCGGCCTCCGCGGCGAGATGCTCAGCCTGCCCGCCTTCCGCGACCGGGTGGACTCCTCGGGCTGGCGCGACCTCGTTGAACTCGCCCCCCAGCTGATGCACGCCCCGCGAAGCCTGGGCCAGCACGTCGGCGGCATGGTCCTCAGCGACGCTCCCATCTCCGGCATGGTCCCCATCCGCGCCGGGGCCATCGACGGGCGCTTCATCATGGACTGGAACAAGGACAGCGTCGCCGACGCCAACTTCGCCAAGATCGACCTCCTCTCCCTCCCCGTGCTCGACCAGATCGAGGAGGCCCTCGACCTCATTGAGGGGCGAGAGGGGCGGAGGCCCGACCTGAGCAAGATTGATCCCGAAGACCACCACGTGTACGACATGATCAACGAGGGCAGGTCGAAGGGCATATTCCTGCTTCAGTTCCCTGCCCAGCTCAAGATGGGGCAGCGCCTCCGCTCCCGCAACCTCCTCGACCTCGCCTACCAGGTCGCCCTCATCCGGCCCGGCGTCGGCGCCCAGGCAGCGCGGTGAGCCGGTTCGTGGAGCGCTACCGGCACGGCGTCCCCTGGGACTACGACCATCCCTTGGAGAAGCGGGCGCTGGAGCGGGGATACGGCATCATCGTCTGGCAGGAGCAGGTCGTCCAACTGCTCGTGGACGTGGCGGGGATAACCGCCGCCCAGGCCGACGAGATGCGCAGGGCCTTCGCGCGTCCCAACAACGAGCACTTGATCGCCATGCACTGGGAGCGGTTCCGGCAGGGGACGGCCGGGAACGGCGTCCCCGAGGAGGCCGCGCGGAAGATATTCGCCAAGATCAACGGCCACTACATGTTCCCGGAGTCCCACTCCCACGCCTTCGCCGTCACCGCGTACCAGGCGGCATGGCTGAAGCGCCATCACCCCGTGGAGTTCTTCGTGTCCCTGATGAACAACCAGCCGATGGGCTTCTACCCCGTGGAGACCCTCAAGGAGGACGCCCGGCGTTTCGGGGTCCCCTTCCTGAATCCCTGCGTGAACCGCAGCGGCGTACGGTGCGTCCCCGACAATAACTTCGTGCTGCTGGGTCTGCAGCTCATCAAGGACGTCGGCGGGGAGTCAGCCAGGCTCATAGTGGCGGAGCGGGAGCGGCACGGCGCTTACGCCGGGGCCGGGGACCTGGCGCGGCGAACGGGTCTGAAGCCCCAGGCGATGCTGTCGCTAGTGGAGGCGGGGGCCTTCGACAGTGTCACTCCCAACCGAAGAGAGGCGCTGTGGGATGCCGGACTCGCCGTCCGCCCCTCCCGGAACGGGCAGCGGGCCTTCCCCATGTCCATGGGGGACAGGACTCCCGATCTGACCGACTTCACGGACTACGAGCGGATGGCGGGAGAGTTCCGAGCGATGGGCGTCTACCCCAGGGGGCACGTCATGGAGTTCGTGCGGCCTACGCTGGGCCGTAACATACTGACCGCCGTCGCCGTGGAGGAGGTCGGCGAGGACGAGGAGCTGCTGGTTGCGGGATGGCCCATCGCCCGGCAGCACCCGCGCGGCGAGGACGGCACGGTGTTCGTGACCATCGAGGACGAGACGGGCGATGTGCTGCTCATCCTCTGGCCTCGCGTCTTCGCCCGGAGTCGGCGGGAGTTGGGGGGACAGGTCATCCTGGTCAGGGGCGTCGTCTCTCGGTGGGACGGCACGACGAACGTCATCGTCTCCGGCGTGGAGCGTCTGGGCGTCCGGGTCCCGATGCCCGCCGCCCACGACTGGCGTTGATTGAGCGTCCAGGTTTCGATGCTCGCCGCCTGCGACTCTGAGGACAAGCCCCCCCATGCCACTTGCCCCTTACCCCAACGCCCTTCCGCCGCGTACCCTGTCCGCCTGATGCCCAACCACCCCGCACTCCCTCGCCCGCAAGCCTCTTTCGGCTCCCTGTCGCATCGCTGTCGCAAAGTGTCGCATTGCTGTCGCATTCGCTGTCGCATTGCTGTCGCATTCGCTGTCGCTAAATGTCGCGGCGGTGTCGCGCCCGAACCCCCAACCACGAGTAAAAAACCCTGAATACCCGAGAAAATGCGACAGTTTTGAAGAAATCGGCGCTCCCCTCACTCGTAGACTCCGCCGTTCGACTACAATCCCCCGCGTTCGGATGAGGAGGCATGGCGCATGACTACGGACAAGAACACCGCCCTCAGCGGGGGCAAGGCGAGCAAGGCGGTCTACGGCTCCGACTATATGGTCGAGGTGCTGCGCGAGCTGGGCGTGAAGTACATCGCGCTCAACCCCGGCGCCAGCTACCGGGGGCTGCACGACTCCCTGGTGAACTTCGGAAGCGGCGGGCCGGAGATGGTGCTCTGCACCCATGAGGAGATCGCCGTCGCCGTTGCGAACGGCTACTTCCGGGTGACGGGCGAGCCCATCGCGACGGGCCTGCACAACGTGGTCGGGCTCCAGCATGCGTCGATGGCGATCTTCAACGCGTGGTGCGACCGCTCCGCCATCCTCAATCTGGGCGGCGGCGGGCCCCAGGACGCGAACCACCGGCGCTCGACCGACTGGGTCCACACCGCCCTCGTTCAGGGCAACGTGGTCCGCGACTACGTGAAGTACGACGATCAGCCGAACAGCATCGAGGCGACGCCGGAGTCGCTGCTGCGGGCGATGCGGACGGCGATGACCGACCCCAAGGGGCCCGTCTACGTCTGTCTGGACTCGGACGTGCAAGAGCTGCGGATGGACGAGGCGCTGCCGGTGCCCGCCGTGTCGCTGTTCAAGCCCGCCGCCCCTCCCGCGCCCAACCCCGCGGCCCTCGCGGAAGCCGCCGACATGCTGGCTGGCGCGGCGTGGCCCGTCATCATCACCGGCGAGATCGGCCGCAACCCGTCGGCCCTGCCCGCCGTCGTTGAGCTCGCGGAGATGCTGGGCTGCGCGGTCGTCGACGCCGAGGGACGTTTCGGCTTCCCAAGCACCCACTCGCTGGACCTGACAACGGCCCGCGAACGAGCGCTGGGCGAGGCGGACGTCGTGCTCGCCCTCGACGTGCCGAGCCTCGGCGTGCCCCTCGGCCCGTCGGTCCGGGAGCGCGGCGCGCTGACGCTCGCCACCCCGCAAGGCGCGAAGGTCATCCACATCACGCTGCTCGACCAAGAGCGGCAGAACTGGGTGACGGACAACCAATGGCTGCTCCCGGTGGCGGTCCCCATCGCAGCCGACACGTCACAGGCCATCCCTCTGCTGACGGCGGCGCTGCGAGAACGGCTGGGGGCCGATTCGGCTGGCGCAGTCGAAGAACGCCGCGCGCGGGTCTCCGCGATGCACGACGAGACGCGCGCCGCTTCCGAGAAGTGGATACGCGACAACTGGGACAAGACGCCGATCTCAACGGTCCGCCTCTATGGTGAGATCGCGGAGCGTGTGAGGGGCACGGACTGGGCGATGGTCCACACGCACGGACGCCGGTCCCGTGAGGTGCTGGAGCTTACGGAGCACGCCCATGAGCTCGGCGGCGGGCGCGCGGGCGGCGTCGGCTACGGGCTGCCGTCGTCCGTCGGAGCGGCGCTCGCCTACAAAGGCACGGGCCGGCTCTGCATCAGCGTGCTGGGCGACGGCGACTTCCTGATGACGTCGAACGCGCTCTGGACCGCGGCGCATTGCGAGATCCCACTGCTGGTCGTGGTGTTCAACAATCGCTCCTACTACAACGACGAGGAGCACCAAGAGCGGATGGCCCGCTGGCGGGATAGGCCCGTGGAGAACAAGGGCATCGGCATCCAGATCAACGACCCGGAGCCGGACTTCGCGACCCTCGCCAGAGCGTTCAGCGTAGCCGGCTTCGGTCCCGTGACGGACCCCGACCAGCTAGGGGCGGTGCTAGATCAGGCGATAGAGGTGGTGCGGTCGGGCAAGCCCGCAGTGATCGACGTGATTACCCAGCCCCGCTAGGCGGGTTTGACGCGGATGCGGGCTGCGACGTCTACGCCGAGGGAGACTTTCGCGCCGTTGCGGCTGATGTCGACAACGCCCCGGTACCCGGCCATGTCTTCGACGACGATGCGCTGGCCGGGGAGAATCTCGCTCTCGACCAGGTAGGAGAGTAGAGGAAACTCTTCGTCGGGGATGCGCATGACGAGGTAGGCCGAGCCGCTCTTCGCTTCACTCAAGCGGAGTACGTTGGGGTCCGTCCGGAGCTCGGTGTCGTTCGCCCGATAGATGGGGCGTCCGTAGGGGCATACGTCGGGGTACCCGAGCTTCTCCTCGATGCGCTCCAACAGGGCGGGCGAGATGCCGTGCTCCAAGCTATGGGCCTCGGCCTCGGCCCGCTGGAGCGGAACATCGAGGATGTCGACGAGCAGGCGCTCGGCAAGGCGATGGCGGCGGACGACGTCGCGGGCGCGGGTCTGCCCGGCGCCGGTGAGCGCGATGCGCTTCTCCTTGGTGACCTCGAGCAGGCCCTCCTTGGCCATACGCTGGATCATGCCGGAGACGGAGGCGAGCGTCGTGCCGACTTCCTCGCCCTCCGGGATGCGCCGCAGGTAGGCGGCAAGCTCGCTGATGTGCGGGCTTAGGCCGTCCTCTTTCAGGATGGCGAGCGAGAGGAGGTAGTTCTCCGCGGTCTGGGAGATGCGTTGTGGGGCAGGGCCCGATCGTCGCGTTGTCATGAGCGCATTATCGCACGTAGTGGTGCCGCGTTTCAGCCGCGTTATGGTAGATGGACCAACTCGCCGAGGTAGTCATGTCCCCTCTCTCCGGCCCCTTCCGCGCGCCGAGCTCCGGCGCCGCTCCTGACTCGCTGGTCGTTTTGCTGCACGGCATCGGCGCGAACGGCGAGGACCTGATCGGCCTCGCCGATGTCCTCGCTCCGCGTTTCCCGAAGACGGCCTTCCACTCTCCCGACGCGCCGGAGCCCTACGCCGCCGCGGGGTTCGGCTTCCAGTGGTTCCCCCGCGAACCCCGCGAGAGCCGGGCCGAACGCGTGCGTGAGGCCGAGAGCGCCGTGAACGCGTATATCGACGGGCTGCTCGAGCAGTATGACCTTGGCCCGGACCGGTGCGTGCTGGCCGGTTTCTCGCAGGGCTGCATGGTCGCGCTGCACACCGGCCCGAGGCGCGAGCGGCAGCTGGCGGGCGTGGTGGGCATGAGCGGCGGCCTCATCACCGTCGATACGTTGGAGGCCGAGGTCAGGAGCAAGCCGCCCGTCATGCTCATTCACGGCGGTGAGGACATGGTGGTCGACCCGATGGAGACGGCGGAGGCGGGCCGAGTCTTTGCGTCGCTGGACTTTGACGTGGAGGCCCATGTTCTGCCGGGCCTCGGCCACGGGATAGACCATCGCGCGTTGGAGATAGCGGCGGCGTTCATGGAGCGCGTGCTGGGGTAGTCAGCCTACCCGCGCGAATTCGCGGAGGTTGGGGGATATGGCGAGCTTGGCGCCGGTGACGGCTTGCACCTCATCAGGGGTGTAGCCGGGAGCGATCTCCTTCATCAGGAAACCTTGCTCCGTGACCTCGAAAAGGCCGAGGTCCGTCGCGACGAGGCTGACGACGCCGACGGCCGTGACGGGCAGGGAGCAGCGATCGACCAGCCTCGGACGCCCGTCGCGAGTGGTGTGTTCGAGGATGAGGAAGACGTTCTTGGCGCCGACGGCGAGGTCCATCGCGCCGCCGATGCTTCCCCCGCGCGCGCCTGCGATTTTCCAGTTCGCGAAGTCGCCATTCGCGGCCGCCTCGTACGCGCCCAAGACGGTGACGTCGACGTAGCCTCCGCGTATCAGGGCGAAGGAGTCGGCGTGCTCGAGGACGGCCATGCCGGGCGTCTCGATGACGTACTGCCCGCCGGCGTTGACCAGGTTCGGGTCCTCCTCGCCCGGAGCGGCGAGAGGCCCGTAGTTCACCAGCCCGTTCTCGGACTGGTACATGATCTGCTTGTCGGCGTGGACGTAGTTCGAGCAGAGCGTTGGGATGCCGATGCCGAGGTTGACCACCCAACCGTCCTGGAACTCCATGGCGATACGGTTGGCCATTGTCTGCCTATCGAGCCGTTGTCGTTCCGTCATCGCCCCTCTGTCATCATCGGTTTAGCGGCGCCTCTTGGATGCCGTCCGGCGGGACCACGACAACACGGTCCACGAAGATACCCGGCACGTGGACGTAGTCCGGGTCGATCTCGCCGGGCTCGACGATGGGCTCGTCGACCTCGACGATTGCGGTCCTGGCGGCGCGGGCCATGACGGAGCCGAAGTTGCGCTGGGTGCGGTGGAATTGGAGGTTGCCGAACCGGTCGGCGCGGCGGGCGCGCAACAGGGCGTAGTCGGCGGGGAGCGCTGTTTCGAGGACATGCTCCCGACCGTTGAAGACGCGCGTTTCCTTGCCCTCGGCGATTTCGGTTCCGGCACCGGTGGGCGTGTAGAAGGCGGCGATGCCCGCGCCCGCCGCACGGATGCGCTCGGCAAGCGTTCCCTGGGGCATGAGCTCCGCTTCGATCTTGCCCGCTTCGTAGAGGTCCGTGAAGGGCGATGGGATCGACGGGTGAGGGGACGCGGTGAAGGCGGCCCGCACCGCCGCGACGCGGCCATTCCTGACGAGGGCGCCGCCGTCTATGCGGTCGTCCTGCCAGCGTCCGGGCGTGTTGGCGATGATGGTGAGGTCTTTCGCGCCCTGGCGGAGGAGGGCGGTGATGAGGTTCCTCGCCGTGCCGGGCCCAGCGAAGCCGGAGAGCATGATGGACGCGCCGTCGGGCACGTCGGCGACGGCAGCGTCGAAGTTCGGGTAGACCTTGTCCCGCATGGCGGGAACGTTAGCGCGAAAGCGCGCCGCGCGCCACCCGGCCCCCTCTCTACTCTCCCCCGCAGACGGGGGGAGGGATCGCGGCGCTGTCGCGCCGCTGCGAGGTTCCCGCCTGCGCGGGAATGACGGAAGAGGGCGCGGGAATGACGGAAGGGGCGCGGGAATGACGGTAGGGCGGCCCCCTCGTAGCCTCCCCCGCAGACGGGGGAGGGATTCTGGAGGAATCAGAACCATACGTTCATGTTGGGGGGTTCCATGAAGGCGAGGGCTAGGGCGTCGGCCTTGTCGGGAGAGGGGACGCCTTGGCGGCGGAGCGTCGCCTTGCTTTCGAGGTGGATGCGGCCTGCCGACGAGATGTCGTAGCGCTGGGCCAGGAGCTGGCCCGCGAGTCGTCGTCGGGCGGGAGGGACATCTGGCCTTCGCGGAGGCGGCGGGCGACCTCCCAGAAGACTTCGGCCCGCATGTCGGCGAACTGGGCGGGGCGGTATGCCTTGCCGCCGCCCTCGACGCCGATGACGGGGACGCGGAGCTGCTTCAACCGGTCGACGACGCCCCCCGCCGACGCCGGTCTCGTCGACGAAGACGGCGGGTACGCGGAGGGTCTCGGCGATCTCGCGGACCTCGTCGGCGAGGCGCATGGTGTCCTTTCGCTCGAGGGAGATGAGGCGCTCGACGCGGTCGCCGCGGCGGAGGCAGATGACGGACTTGTCGTTGCCGAAGCGAGCGACGTCGACGCCCATGCGCCAGGGCTGGTTGAGGTGAGGGCCGTCGCTGGGCGGGATGAGGGGTTGGGCGCCTCCCCGCGCGTCGCTGCGCTCGCGCTCCCCTCCCGCAGACGGGCGGGGTGTATGGCCTATCGGCCACTCTGGGTTCCCGCTTTCGCGGGAATGACGGAGAGGAGCACGGGAATGACGGATATCCGCCCCGATTGATTGCCCATCGTGAGTGTCGCCGGACTCGCGGCGCCAGCGTTGGATGGCGGCGTCGACGTGGACGCGGGAGGTGAGGGAGTCTTCGAGGGCCTCGGGGGTGACGAGTCCGGGGAGGGCGTCGAGACGGTCCTCGATGACATTGGGGGAGTCGTAGGCGGAGATGGAGACGCGCTCGTAGAGGGGGCTCTTGCCGTGATGGGAGTCGTAGAACTCGCCGGTGAGGGAGAGGGGATTGCCGAGGAGGAGCATCTTCTTGGGGTTGAGTCGCTTCAGCGCCTCGAAGTAGGGCTGTTTGACGCCCTGGGCCTCGGTGACGATGACCATGAGCTCAGGGGAGTGAAAGCCTTGGAGGTTGTGCTGACTGTTGGAGGTGATGCAGAGGCCGATGCGGTCGGGGCCTGCGTCGTACTCGCCGACGCGGACCTTGCCGGAGAGGCGGTCCTTGGCGGCGGCGTGGGCGGCGCGGAGCTCCTTCCAGACGATCTCCTTGACCTGTCGGAGGGTGGGTCCGGTGACGATGACCTTGGCCTTGGGTCGTGTCTCGATCCACCAGAGTATGGCGCGGGCTGCGGCCCAGTCCTTGCCGGAGGAGTTGCACCCGACGACGGAGACGCGGCGCTTGTCGGTGACGAGGGCGTTGAGGAGCTCTTCCTGCTTGGCGTAGGGCGTGCCGGAACCGGCGAGGATGTCTTTGACGAAACCGAGGGGATCGTCGCGGTAGGGTGAGAGGTCGATGGGGCGGTCCTTGGGGCGTGGGCGTTTGATGGGGTCCTCCTTTCGTGGCGCCCGGCGGAACGCAAAGAGCCGCCGGGCAAGGGTTTGCTCCGGCGGCTCGTCCGCACTGCTAGGAGGTGCTGAGGGTTATGTTGGGAGTGCGACGGTATTATGACATAGGATTGTCGGTTCCCCGTGGGTAAGAGGCAATAGCAGACCACGGTGGGGATTCAAAGCCCTGTGATAGGATTCCTGTGACGTGTCCTTTTTGCACCGCGACCGCATCTGCGGCTGGTTTCAACTCAGTTGCCTCTTGAGGGTCTTTCGGGCCCTGTCTTCACGCCTATCGGTAGCGGGCAGAGCTAGGTCACTCTTAATCCACCTCCTCTCACGCGCCCGCGGCCTGCTACCCCCGCTCGTCGCCGCTGCTCTCGTTGCAGTGCCGATCCTAACGCCCCCAAAGGCTTGGCCCCTTGGGCCTGTTGACGCTGGGAGAATCCTTGGAACTCTGCTGACTGCTCAAGCAGCGATCGCAGCGCTTACGCTGGCTGTCACACTCTTCATGATGCAGGGACTAAGCGCTAGGAGGGATGTCGATGACCGGATGTATAGAGAATATCTTCGGCGATCTTGGGTGCGGGACATCCTCGGGCGAGCCTCTTGGCTGTGGGAGTCACCGGCGTACTCCTGCTGAGCGAGCGGTTCATCAGTGCAACTGGAGCGACGGACGATGTCACGTTGGAGTTGCAGAACCTCGTTCTAGCAGCGGGGGTCGCGTTCCTCTTCAACCTAACGCTCGCGGGTGTTCTTTTTGAGCGGTCGGTCGGCCTCTCTCGCCCAGGGCAGTGGCAGGCTCTGCGGCACGATGTGAACAAGCGCGATGTGCAGAAAGCGGTCCAAGCCTTCCTAGGCCGCCTCCAGCGTGTTGCTGCCTCCAAGGAGGCCAATGCACCCGACGTGACCATGTGGTTCCCCGATGCCAGCGAAAGCTCGGCCGATGAGGCAATTCGGGCCTTGCTCAGCGACGCACGCAGGGCCATGTCAGAGCGTCGGCTTGAGGAACTCAGTCGATCCCTTGATTCCGTTAGAGAACTCGTCAAATACGCAATGAACGGGATTAAGACAACGGGTATCCAGTGGAGCGCTCCAGGGAGTCAGCCAGAGTGGCCACCACTAAAAGGGCTAAGCCGTAACCTTTATTCGTTCCGCGAAGACGTGATCCGTGAAGGTGACCGGGAGTATATATTAGAACTTCTTCGCTTCGACTATATGCTTACCACTGAAGGCATGCGTGAGCGTTGCGATGAATTGTTCACCGTCGGACTGAATGGGTACCGACGAAACTATCAGATCGCGAACCGAATTGCTGCCGGAGAGTTCCGGGAGTTGCTCCGTGACCGGTTTTCACTAAATATAGACAGCATTACTTTTGGTGTAGATCCGGTAGAGGCATTCCCGTATATGAGGGAAATGGTAAGAAATCAAGAATGGCTATTGTCCGATTCGATGCACAGTAATCAACCGAGCGACTACAATCAACTGCACAGAAGCTTTCAAGCTTGGATTGACGCCATTCGATTGTTTTGGGAGGACGATAAATGGCAACCCTCTGAAGCCTCAAACCTAATTCAACAATTGAAGCAAGAATACCGCATAGCTCTGATGGGGCTTGCAGGGCGTGCCTTGCTTCTTGCCCGAGAGAGTAAGATGACAGACGTGAACCCGTACTTAGACGTGGCGCGGCTAGCGTATTCCCATCTTGAGCCAATGGCAGACGACCTTGCCTATGCACTTTCGCATGGTGACTGGCAGGGTTCCTCTTTGTGGCAGGAATGGGAGACCGAAGACGCTCTACCATATCAGACGATTGGTATATCAACTGAACGGTATCCCATGTTGTTCTTTGCACTACGGCTTATGGAATTATCTTCCGACACGATGCCGATTTTCGGCCTGCATGGTAGAGCACAACGGGTCTTAGATTGGTTCATCAACAACTCGGAATCGATTGGAGCCTATGTGCGCGCTGAACTTGTCCCAACGTTGGAACAGCGGCGCGAGTTCGCCACAGAATCCCTGCGGTCCGCCGTTCGCAGGGATGGGCTAGCGGAGCACTACGAGGTCATCGGGCTTGAACTTAGTGCGACAAGAGCCTCGGCTCTCAATTCAGAGGTGTACGCTGCCGCATTTTCCGAAAACTCGGTTGAGCGGCTGTTTGCACGTGCAGGTGTATCCCTGGACCTTTCGAGGGATGCTGCTGACGCTCCTGAAGAGCGAGTCATTATGCAGCTGGTGCCCAAGGGCTTTTTCACGGACACGCCTGAAGGTGCGCTTGCCCACTATGCCCCGCTCAGGGGCGATCATTGGGGTAGGGCTCTTTCGCACGATGTGCTGCGGAGATTCTGCGAAGCGCTTGAGGGAGCACCCGATATGGTTGCTCCTCTCGAGTCCCCGGTCGCATTGCTGCAGGGAATCGACAGAGCAATAGAAGACCTTAATGCGTCGGGGGACGTAGTTGTCGTGCTGGCGAGTGATTGGCTTGACCTTCAAGTTGGGCTCGGCACAGAAAACCCTGAAGGGTATAAGGAGCAATGGATGCTGCCGGAGTCTGACCGAATGGGAGAGATAGGACGATACCGAGGCTACCCAATCCTCAGCGCTCGAAATTATGAGGATCGGTGTGTGTATGTCGTTGAGCTCGCGGGGTGGGGTCACTTCGCGCGTGCAAAGACTGACGAAGACCAAGACCTGCGCGTTGAGATTAGGCCGATATCTATCGACCGAGCACGTGAACTCCTCACAGCCAATCCCGCCCACTTCGCCAGTCAGCCTGACGAGGAATCAAAGCTTCGAAAGCTGCAAACGCATGTGGAGATAGTGATTGGTGATCGCACCGGGTTCCGTATCACCGATACATCCCGCGCCAGGAGGGTCCTCCCAATCCACGACGGACATCAATAAACGAAGCCTTCCAATTGCGGGCGAATGCTTCTCCTCCCCCGCGCTTCGCTGCGCTTGCGCGGCCCCTCCCGTCTGCGGGAGGGGGTTGGGGCTGCGAGGTTCCCGCCCGCGCGGGAATAACGGGTGGGGATGACGGGTTGGGGCGGGGATGGCCAATCAGGTCTTTTCGGTGGAGGGGTACAATGCCCGAGTTCCCTGGGAGGTGGTCGTGGGCAAGCTGGATGGTAAGACAGTGATCGTGACGGGGGCGAGCCGGGGGATTGGGGCGGAGATAGCGCGCGTGCTGGCCGCGGAAGGCGGGCGGGTCGTTTGCGCGGCGCGCACGCTCAACGAGGGCGATCATCCGTTGGAGGGCTCGCTGGAGACGACGGTCGCAGGCATCCGCGCCGACGGTCACGAGGCGACGGCCGTCGCCGTGAACATCTCGGAGCCCGAGGAGTGCAAGCGTCTGGTGGAGGCCGCCCGCGCCGCCTATGGCCCCATCGACATTCTCGTCAACAACGCGGCGCTCACGTACTTCGTGCCGATCAAGGACTACGCCGTGAACCGCTGGATGCGGTCGTGGGCGGTGAACCTGCATGCGCCGTTCAGCCTCAGCCAGCTGGCGCTCGGGGACATGCTGCCGCGCAAGAGCGGGCGCATCGTCAATATCTCGTCGGTCGCGGCCATCGGCCCCGGCCGCGGTCCTTACGAGGGCGAGCACGCCGAGGAGCACCGGCTCAAGGGCAGCAGTTGCTACGGCGCGGAGAAAGCGGCGCTGGAGCGCTTCTCCCAAGGCCTGGCGGCGGAGGTGTATGCGGACGGGGTGGGCGTGGCCGCGGTGGCGCCGTCGCTTATCGTTCCGACTCCGGGCACCGTCTTCCACAAACTCGTTACGGGCTTCGACGACCCGCGCGGCGAGCATCCGAACGTGCTGGCGCGCGCGGTGCTGCTCCTTGCGACGGAGCCGCTGGAGCGAATGAGCGGCCGCGTGTGCTACAGCCAGCAGCTGCTGAAGGAGTTCGGCTGGATAGACGAGGGCCGGGGGCCGGGCATCGAGGACGGGTGGCCGGTGAGCGGGTATTCGCTGCGATAGGGAGAGGAGTCCCCATGACGACACAGTTCCACGCAGACCACGTTGGCAGCTTCCTTCGTCCACCGGAGGTGAAGGAGGCGAGGGAGGCGTTTCAGGACGGGCGCATCTCCGAGGAGGCGCTGCGGGAGGTGGAGAACGAGCACATCCTGCGCGTGATCGAGTTGCAGCGGCAGTCCGGCATCGGGATCTACACGGACGGGGAGCTGCGGCGCAGCGGATGGGCCGGCGACTTTGGCGAGGCGGTCGGCGGCTTCATCGTCGGTGAGCCGCCCGTCCGCATGCCCTTCCAGGGCGGCCAGGGCAACTGGGAGGGCCCCGGCATCACCCCGGAGAACCCCATGGGGATTCCGGGCACGGCAGGGGGCCGCATCATCGGCGAGCGGTTGCAGCGGCGGCAGCGCCTCACCGGCCATGAGTCAGCGTTCATCAAGCAGCACGCGCCGGGGCCGTACAAGGTGACGATGCCCGCGGCCAGCTACGTCGTGGCCCGCGGATACAAGCCCGGCGTTACGGACCAGGTGTACGAGTCCCGCGCAGCCGTGCTGGCCGACGCCTCAGCCATCATCCGGAGCGAGGTCACGGCCCTTATCGATGAGGGCTGCCCTTACGTGCAGCTCGACAACCCGCACTACCCCGATTACATCCCCGACGAGCGCCGTGCACAGTGGGCATCCCTGGGCGTCGACCAGGACAGGGCGCTCCAAGAGGACATCGACGCCGACAACTCGTGCCTGCGCAGCTTCGACCGCAGCGCCACCATCCTGGCGATGCACCTCTGCCGAGGCAACGGCGCCTACGGCGCGTGGCACACGTCCGGCGGCTACGATCGCATTGCGGAGCAGCTGTTCAGCCAATTGGAAGTGGACACCTTCCTCCTGGAGTACGACAGCGAGCGCGCAGGCACCTTCGCGCCCTTGCGGTTCATGCCCAAGGGCAAGACTGTTGTGCTGGGCCTCGTGACGACCAAGGCAGGCGAATTGGAAACGGAGGACACGCTGCTCCGGCGGATCGACGAGGCATCGCGGCACCTGGACATGGACAGTCTGGCGCTGAGCCCCCAATGCGGCTTCTCGTCAACGCTGCAGGGCAACCCCATCACATGGGACGACCAGCTGCGAAAGCTGCAATTGGTGGTGGAGACGGCGCACCGGGCCTGGGGAACGTAGGTCGGCGGAGTTGCGAAAACGACATGGGGCTGCCGCTTGGACCAGATTCCACGAAACCTGCCGCTATGAGATTGCGCGCAATTTCGCGGTAGGGCAGCGGCCCAAGCGGCGGCAACCTCTCAATGCGGCAGAGGGGGCGACGACCCGCCTTCGCGGGAATGACGGAGGGGAGGCTGCGAGGTTCCCGCCTGCACGGGAATCTCTCACGTTGGCCTATCGGCCAACACCACAACCGACGAAAATAGGGGCTGGAGGACGGAGGGAGGGATCGCGGTGCTGTCGCCCCGCTACGAGGTTCCCGCCTGCGCGGGAATGACGGAAGGGGGGCGTGGGAGCCTATTTTCGAAGCAATGATGGAGGGGAGGGGCTGCGAGGTTCCCGCGTTCGCGGGAATGACGGAGGGGGAGGCTGCCGGGGAGGACTTGGGAGGTTGCGGTGAGGACGACTACACGCTTGCGGGAACTGCTCGCCGCGCCGGGAATCATCCCTGCGCCGGGGGCCTACGACTGCCTCAGCGCGGCCATCATCGAGCGGTCGGGGTTCCCGGCGGTCTATATGACCGGTGCCGGCACGTCCATCTCAAGGGTTGGCTATCCGGACATCGGACTCGCGACCATGAGCGAGATGGCCGCGAATGCGGCGGCGATCGCCAATACGGTGAGCGTGCCGGTGATTGCGGACGCGGACACGGGCTACGGCGACGTGCTGCAAGTGCGGAGGACGGTCCGCGAGTACGAGCGCGCCGGGGTCGCGGGCATCCACATCGAGGACCAGGAGTCGCCCAAGCGGTGCGGTCATCTCGACGATAAGCGCGTGGTCCCGGCGGAGGAGATGGTCCGCAAGCTCCACGCGGCGCTGGACGCCCGCCAGGACGACGACTTCACGATTATCGCACGTTGCGACGCGCTGGCGGTGACGGGTTGGGACGACGCGCTCCGCCGCTGCGAGGCCTACGTGGAAGCGGGCGCGGACGTCCTGTTCCTCGAAGCGATCCAGACTCGGGAGCAGGCAGCGTACGTGACCAGCCAGTTCGACGCGCCGGTGCTCTACAACTACGTGGAGACGGGCAAGTCTCCGCTGCTGCCGACGTCCGAGCTGGAGGAGCTGGGGTTCAAGCTCGTGATATTCCCCATCAGCGCAATGCTCGCGGCGATGAAGACGATGAGCGACCTGATGCGGGAGCTGCGGGACACGGGCACCACGGCCCACGCCGTAGCCGACCGTATGGTCAGCATCCACGAGTGCTTCGATACGATGGGGCTGTCGGAGATGCTGGCGATCGATGCGAGCTACGCGGGGTAGCCTACTTGGGCGGAAGGCTGAGGGCGTAGGTCGCGCCGGTCTCCACCCACTCCCGTAGCGCATCGTCGTCGCCCGTCGCCTCGGGGGCGACGACCACCCAGCCGCGCATCGGCCTGCCGGTGAAGTCCATCTCGCGGACATGGGGCCTGGCCAGCATTGCCTCGTAGTCGTCTTTCGGGACGCGGACCATCAAGTCGCTTTTCATCACGCCGCGGGCCAGGTTTCCTCGAAGCATGAAGGCGAGTCCGCCGAACATCTTCCTTGGCGTCAGGTCCGGCTTACCGCCGAGCACGCCGAGGACTCGCTCGGCTAGGTTTTCATCGTAGGCCATAAGCGGCTTTCCTTACTTCTCTCGCGCCCGGTCCTGCTCGATGAGGACGCGGTCCTGTTCGATGAGCACGCGGCGGAGGAGCTTGCCGGAGGCGTTCTTGGGGATGGCGTCGGTGAACTCGATCTCGCGCACTTGCTTGAACGTCGCCACGCGCTCGGCGACGAACGCGATCAGCTCGTCGGCGGACGGGGCTGCGTCCGGCCTACGGACGACGAACGCCTTGGGGATTTCGCCTGCTTCGATGTCGGGCTTGGGGATGACGGCGGCGTCCGCGACGGCAGGGTGCTCGAGCAGCACGCCTTCCAACTCAGCGGGAGCGACCTGAAAGCCCTTGTACTTAATCAGCTCCTTCTTGCGGTCGACGATGCGGACGTAGCCGTCATCGTCCATGCTCGCGATGTCGCCGGTGTGGAGCCAGCGGTCGGGCGTGATGGCGTCGGCGGTGGCTTCCGGCTGCTCGAAATAGCCCTTCATCACCTGTGGGCCGCGAATGAGCAGCTCGCCTAGCTCGCCCGGCGGAACGTCGCGCGTCCCTGTTTCCACGTCGACGACACGCTCTTCCGTGTCGGGCAGGGCGGGGCCTATCGTGCCGGGCTTGCCGCGCTCGTCCGAGTAGTCGGAGTTCGTCACGGGGGAAGTTTCGGTGAGCCCGTAGCCCTGGATGACGGGGCATCCCAGCCGGTCGGCGAGCCGCGTCTGGAGCTCCGCCGAGAGGGGCGCGGCGCCGCTGAGCACGAACCGCAGGGACGCGATGTCGTACTCGTCGAGCAGAGGAGTTAGCGATAGCCCGAGGCAGACCGGCGGCGCGGTGTAGAGCGCCGTCACGCGATGTTGGGCGATAAGCGATAGCAGCTCGCCCATGTCAAACCGCCCCATCATCACCTGGACCGCTCCGGCGGCGATGGCGTTCAGCTGAAGCACCGTCATGCCGTAGATGTGGAACAGGGGAAGGTGGACGAGGACTACGTCATCGCGGCGGATGGACGCTCTCCTCGCCGGGGCGCTCCAGGTACTGGCGGACGTTGGCGTGCAGGTTGGCGTGGGTGAGCATCACGCCCTTCTGCAAGCCCGTGGTGCCGGAGGAGAAGGGCAGAGCGGCGAGGTCTTCGTAGGGGTCGAGGTCGGGGGTCGACGGCGGGCCGCTTTGGGCGTCGATGAGGGCCCAGAACGAGTGTGCGACATTTGGGCCTTTCGCGATGACCACGGTCTCCCTAAGCTCTCCGGCGTCAGGGGCGCGCGAGGTCGGCGACGTCGACCAGCGAGTGGTGAACGATCAGGACCTCAGCGCCCGACACAGTGAGCTGGTAGGCGATTTCGCGCTCGCGGTAGCCGGAGTTGATTGTCGTGACCGTTGCCCCCGCCTTGAGGATGCCGAAGAAAGCGATCTCGAACTCGGCGCAGTTCGGCGCCAAGAGCGCCACGCGCTTTCCCCGGCCGATTCCCATCGTCAGCAGGGCCAACGCCAGCTTGCCGGACGCCGCGTCGAGCTCGGCGAACGTGAAGCGGCGGTCGCCGTCGATGATTGCCGTTTCGGACGGCCACAGCGCCGCGGCCCGCTCGAGCAGACGTTGGACGGGCGCGGGGTCGTAGGGGGCGATGGACGCTCTTGCCATTCCGCAGCCGGACCTCCGCTCTCTCAAGAGTGGGATGACGCTATCCGACCCTTCCAGGTCGGTCAACAGGGGCCGCGCCAAAGAGGTGAATCGCTGCTGACGACGGCGTCCGGCTGAGGGCGTTGAGCAGCTGTCGGTCTGAGATCGCCATGTGTCGAGCGGAACTACGCGCAGCAGACTCTTGTCAGAGTCAACTGCGTCAGTATGGGGGTAGGTCAGAGATGATAGCTGTACCGGCACACGGTATAATCTTATCATGATTCGATCGTTTCGCCATCGAGGACTGAAGAGACTCTATGAGCGAGGCGACCCCAGCAGGATAGCCGCCGACCAATTGGACCGAATCACCCTCGCTCTGGCAGACCTGGATGCAGCCGGCAAGCCGAGCGACCTCGATCTGCCGGGATACAGACTGCATCCACTCAGAGGGGACCAAAGAGAACTATGGAGCATTTCGATTTCTGGGAACTGGCGGATCACATTTAGGTTTGAAGCTGGCGACGTGTACGACGTCGCTCTTGTCGATTATCACTAATGAGGAGGGAGAGACCATGCCCATGAAGAATCCACCCCATCCGGGCCGCAGCGTCAGAGGAAACTGCTTGGACCCTCTTGGCCTAAGCGTTACCGAGGCAGCGGAGGTTTTGGGAGTTGCGCGCCATACCCTTTCGCGGGTTTTGAACGGTCACGCGGCGATCTCGCCCGACATGGCCATTCGCCTAGAGAAGGCAGGATGGTCCAGCGCTGATTTCTGGCTGAGCCGTCAGACTGCGTACGACTTGGCTCAGGCGCGCAAGGGTGAAGACAGAATACGAGTCGAGCGCTATCAGCCCCTTCCCACTGCATAGGAATCGCCCACCATTTAGCGCGAGTGCAACAAGGCTACTGCTTCTGATTGGTGTCCATACCGACCGGGTGACGGACTCGCGTACCCGCATTGTCCACTCTGGCGGTGCCGTGTGATAAAGACATCTGGGGGCCCCTTTTCGTAGGCGGATATACCATCCACATCTCAAAGATGGTTCCTGTCTATCGTTAAGTTTGGTGGGGCAGCCCGGCTGCGGGGACTGTCGCGATCGTAGGGTCCTATGGCTTTGGGGCCGGGCCGAGGACCCGGTACTTTCTTTCTGCGGTCCGCTCGGCTAGGGAGAGGACTTCCACGACCACTCTTGAGAGGCCCACGACCTCGCCGTTGGCGTCGAAGCTGTAGTTGTCGCCGATTGCGCCGCTCCAGGTGATGCCGTACATGCAGTCGCGGAAGCCGTCGGCGTCCTGGTCGTCGTTGGTCTGCTCGAGGCACTCGGCCGCGATGTACACGTCGTCGTACGCCGACCCCAGATGCCATGGCAGCGTGACGTAGTTGTAGCGCTCTCTGAAGTTGGTCAGGACCTCCTGCCCCTTCTCGTTGTCGGGGTCCAGGTCAGCCGTGATGGCCTTCAAGCCGGTCGCCGCCTCGCCGGCGATTTCGAGGGCGGTTGTGCCCACCGATATCGTTTCCGCGTAGAGCGGGCCCTCGTAACCCAACTCCCGCGCCTGCTTGATGACAGTCCCTGCCGCGAACTCGGACGGGGGCGCTATGTGAAGCGCATCCGGGTCGGCGTCCAGCAGCTTCGTAAGCTGGCTCCTGAAGTCGGCGACGTCGGACCCGTATCGCTCCACAGCCACGACGGCGCCGCCGCGTTTCTCGAACTGCTCGACCGAGGTGCGTCTAACGCCCTCGGCGTAGTCGGTGGTCTCGGTAATGGTGGCCAGCTTGCGGACCCCGTCGGCCCACAGGACGTTTCTGGTGTCGATGCCCACCTGCAGGTCGTTGACCTGGGTGCGGAAGATGTAGTCGCCGGCGTTGGCGATGTCGGGGTTGCTCGCCAGCCCGGAGAACAGGATGACGCCGTCGGCCTCCGCCTACGCGCTGGTGGAGGCAGGCGAGAGGTAGAGGGTCACGTGATATAGCGTCGGCCGCTCCGGCGGAGGCGGCACACCTGTACAGGCTATACTTAGCACGTTCCTCAACTCACACTGGAACCCAGGAGCGACCGTGACCTCTGCAGAACAGACCATCAGACTGGGAATCGTTGCCCGTTCGCAGTACGCGGCCTTGAAAGACGGCATCGTGAAGCCCCGAGGGATGACCCTCGAGTGCATCGAGGTTGCGCCGATGCCCAAGCTGTTCGACCGCATGATTCACGATCTCGAATTCGACATTTCGGAGATGGCGATCGTCACATTCCTACAGCTGAAGCAGATGGGCGCGGCGTTCACCGGCCTCCCCATCTTCCCGATGCGCGCGTTCCCCCAAAGCACGATCACCTACAACGTGAACTCAGGCATCACCTCGCCCAAGGACCTGGAAGGCAAGAAGGTCGGCGTTCGGGCCTACGCGGGCACGGCGGGAGTGTGGGCGCGCGGCCTGCTCGCTTCCGAGTACGGCGTCGACCTTTCCAGCGTGACCTGGGTGCTGACCGACATCGAGCACCTGGGCGATATGCCGAACCCCTCGAACACCGTCTCCATGGAGGGAGCGAGTCTGCCGGAGATGCTGACGTCGGGAGAGATTGACGCCGGCATCGGCGTCATGGGCGTTGATTCTCCCGACGTGAAGCCGTTGATTCCAGACGCTCGTCAAGCGCAAGCCGATTGGTTCAACAAGACGGGCGTGTTTCCTATCAACAACACGATGGTGGTTAGGGACGAGGTATTGGCCGCGAACCCCGACGTCGCCTCTGCCTTCTTCGCAGCGTACAAAGAGGCAAAAGCGCTCTACCTGCAACGGCTGAAGGCGGAGGGCTCTCAGGCCCGCGACGAAGAAGCTGATCAGCGCTACGCGGACATCGTTGACGGCGACCCGCTGCCCATTGGAATCAACGCCAACCGCACGGCTCTCGAGGCGATTACACGCTTCGCCCATAGCCAACAGATCATCGCCGAAACCCTGGCGGTTGACGAACTATTCGCGGAGAGCATACGGGAGCTCAGCTAGAGCGGGGCGAGGGCGGCACGAGGGCGAGGCACTCCAGTACACTGGTCGTGAACACGTCGGGGGCGTCCCACATCAGAAGGTGTGATGCGTTCGGGACCAGCCGGATATCGAGAGTTGGCTGCTGGTTCTTCAGCAGCAGGGCTCGCTGACTCATCGACTCGCGGTCCTCGTTCCCATATAGAAGCAGGAGAGGGACGCGAATCTCGCCGAGGCGCTCCCACAGCGGCGTCGCGTCATGGAAGGGCTCGCGGGCCTTCGCTCGCTCGATAGCTGCCGCCGCGTTCTTCCCGATGCTCAGGCGATGTTTCTTCTCGACCACGTCCGGCGTGATCAAGGTCTTGTCGTAGACGTCGTCCTCTAGCTCCGCGCGGACGTCGCTCAAGGTTGGACCTGCAGGCGAGGGGGCGTTCAGCCCCGGCGGGGCTTCGGCGGGCTGGTTACCAGGGAGTGGAGGGACCAGCGTGAAGTTGCAGACCACGACGACGGCCGCAGCACGGTCCGGCTCACGCAGGGCCAGACGGACCACCATGCCTCCGGCATGAGCGTGACCCATGAGTGCGGCAGACTCGATGCCCAGCACATCCATCAGCCTTGTGATGAACGCCATGCGGTATGAGACCGAATAGTCCGACGGATGGTCAGAGAGACCGTAGCCGGGTTGGTCATACGCAATCACCCGGAAGCCGCCATGCGCAATTGGCCCCATGACATCGGTGAAAATGTCCGCCGACAGGTACGTCTGCGCCCCGTGAATCATGATCACGGGTGGGCCGCTGCCCACTTCCAGATAGCGGATGTTGGTCCCGTCGACGGTGATCCATCGTTCTTCGATGCTCACGTTGGTCATCCTACGCCGTCACCCGTCGCTATCGAGCTGGTGACGCTCAGGCGCTGGCGGTCGACTATCTTCCTTGCGCCATGTCGTTGCTACGGAGTCGCCAACAACGTCCCCCATCCGTTGACAGGTGGGGCATAGCCGTCGTGGATGATGCGCCAAGCCCGGGTGTTGCCATTGGTGAAGACCGGTTTACCGTAGTCTTCTTCCAGGATCGGCACCGCGGCGAGCGGACGCCATGCGCCGCCCGGGAGGAACAACGAATCGGCTTGCGGCGCTTCCCGCATAGCCTGCCGTCCGAGATCGAAGGCGAGCCTGACTCCCCTATCGAAGCTCATTGCAGACCCTTGTTCCGCCCATTGTCCTTCGCTGGTAATCGTGAGCACCTCAATACCGGCTTCGGCGAAGTACCTGATGAGCGCGTTGTTCACCTCATCTGCCCAGCGACTCCCTACCGCGACCCTGCTCACCCCCAGGTGTTGCATCCCAGCAATGACTGCCTCGGCGGCAGCGTCGCCGGGAACGCCGAACCGCTCCTGTGTGTAGCGCATCAGTTCCAGCACTCGCTTGCGGCCGAGCTGGACCGAAATGGGAATTCCCGCCAAGACGACCCGTTGAGCACCGCGGCTGACCAAATCCGTAGCCAGGTCGTCGTAGCGGGCCATGGCCTCTTCAACTCCCTCCACGGTGTAATCGCTGATGCCGAGGCCATTGGAGACAACCGCGATATCCGGGGGAAGCAGGGGCTCGCTCTTCTCGTTCGATTCCCGTTCGTTTACTCCAACGGTTGGATTGATCAACCCCCAAACGTATCGCGGTGTTGCCTGCGCCATGCGGCAGCCTCCAATCTCACTTGTCCGATTCGGCCGGGCAATTAGTCTCCGCTCCCCTGGACGGGGAGTCCCAGGAGGCGCTTCAGCAGCCGCAGCGCGCTGAGCTGTGGCAGGCCCAGCGCGCAGACTGTCTATTTGTATTGGAGGACTACCCTGCCTCTACCGGGAACAGCACGACCCGCACGTAGCTTTCGGGAGTGAAGTAGCGCTGGGCGGCGGCGGCAATATCCTCCAGGGTCAAAGCATCCAAGTTCTCATCGAAGCCGGCAATCTCCGTGAAGGACTCACCCCGCTGCACCGTAGCCCGGATCTGGCCGATCCAGAACCCGTTCTCCCTCAGGTTCTCCTGCCGTGCCGTTCGCAGCTGCTCCTTGACGGTGTCCAGGTATCTCTGCTCACCCCCTTCGCGCAGCGAGGCCGCCTCATCCATCACCTCCATGAATAGCTCCTCGACGCGTGTGGGGTCGCTGCCGATCTGGGCCAGAGCTTGGGCAATCCCGGCGCCGCCGAAGTCCGCCGGGTAATGAGCGAGGTCATCCCGCGGATTCGGGCCGGGGGCAAGTTTGTTGGGGTGGGTGGGAACAACCCTGCCGACACCGCGGGCGTCGCCGAGTTCATCAGACAGGGCGCGAACTTTGTAACCGTTTCCGCCTGGGGTCTGCTCCGCATCGGCGCTGAGGACTTCCTCAGGAACGTCAACGCGGACCTTTGAGGACTGGCGTGCCGTTTGTGCTGGTCGCCAACAGAAACAGCGTGCACATAGGTAGCCCCCCGCCTGTTGAGTTGGACGGAGCGGCATCCACGGGCGGCGCCTGGACGGGTAGACTCGCCTTAGCCGATTGGTGACTCCGGCATGACGCCAACCCCAACGCTCACGCGGCCGCCCACGCCCATCCTTGCCTTGTACAAAGAGCTGAATATGATTGCAGAAACGCGGTTAGGCTACAGCCAGGAAGCGACGGAACGACACTAGGGGACAACCAGAGGAGGAGAGTGGGATGGCTCGACATTACCAGTTTATTTCCAGCGATTCGCATCTGGACCTTTCGCCTGAGCGTTGGCGGGACCGCGTTCCGGCGGAGTGGCGTGATCGCGCGCCGAAGCGGGTCACGATGGAGAACGGCGAGGATGCCGTGGTCATTGAAGACAGGGAGCCTATGCGCATCGGGTATACGAGAAGCGTGGGCGTGTCCCATGACCAACTCCACCTCCAGGTTCCCACCTTCGAGAACAGCGCTGGCACAGGAGACTCCGAGCAGCGCCTGCGGGAGCAGGACGAGGATGGTGTCGATGCCGAGGTCCTCTTTTCCCGCGTTGGACACCTGCGTGCGATCAAAGAGGATGAGGGCTACCTTGCGATGAACCACGCCTACAACGAGTATCTGGCGGAGGAGTACTGCGCTGCTGCTCCCAACCGCCTCTTCGCGTTGGGTGTGATACCGACTACCGGCGTGGAAGACGCGGTGGCGGAGCTGGAGTACTGCGTCACGGCAGGCCTGAAGGGTGTGCTCCTAGACCGCTTTCCCAACGGGTCGGGGTGCCCCACGGCGGAGGACGACAGGTTCTGGTCTGCGGCCCTCGACCTCCAGATGCCTATCACGTCTCACACCGCGGGTGGGTGCACACGGTTCAGGGACAAAGGACCAAGCTTTCTGTTCCCCCATCGCCCCGAGTCGGACCGCGGCGAGCCCTTTGGACAGATGTTTCGCTTCTGCAGCGACGCGCCCTTCGCCCCCATTCAGATGGCCTTCGCCGGAGTATGGGACCGGTTCCCCAACCTGAAGATCTACTGGGCAGAGACGCAGATAGGCTGGCTCTCCTATACGCTCTGGCAGATCGATGACCATGTCGATCGCTATGGTCACCTTTGGAACAGCCTCTGGGGGTTGGAGCTGCTGAAGCGTCCGGCCAGTGAGTACATTCGGGAGCACTGCCTCTGGGGGTTTCTCGACGACCCCATCGGTGTAGCGAATCGAGACGCGGCCGGCATCGACAATCTTCTATGGGGCAGCGATTTCGCCCACGCGGCCAGCGATTGGCCCCACTCGCGGGAGGTGATTGAGAAGAACTTCGTCGATGTGCCGAAAGAGGAGCGTGATCGGATGGTTGCAGGGAATGCCATCCGGTTCTTCCACTTGGAGAACCCGTAACCGGTGAGGAGCCCCGCTAGTCTATGAAATGTTGAAAGGACACCCTGAAAGGGCCTTCCGGCAAAGTACCGCTAGGCCGTCGAGCAAAACTAGTTGCTCACGTGACGTCCGACATGTCCCATGACCATTTCCATGGACTGTCGGGCTTCTACGGAACATGCGGGGAGCTTGACATCGTTGAACGTCGTAGTAGAGTCCTGCTAGGCTGTGCCACGCGCAGATTTCGGAACACGCTTCATGTAATGGGACGATTAACGTCAGATTCCGCGCGCCAAGGTCAAGATTGGCGCGTGCGGCCGCCTAAGAAACCTCGATAGAGGAGAAAAGCCATGAAAGCCAGGTTCGCCCTCGTGTCCCCGAAGCTCTACCTGAGGCCGCTGGTCTTACTGGTTCTGCCTCTGCTCTTCCTTATGGCTGCATGTGGAAGCGACGACCCCACCGCAACTCCAACAGCTGCCCCACTCCCAACGGCTACTCCGCTTCCAGCTGAAGAGGTTCCCGACGAGATGAGCGGTTTTGAGGCGGAGTGGGAAGAGCTGGTCGCGGCTGCTCAGGAAGAGGGAAGACTCGGGATAGCGGCTGGTGGCCAGCCATCGCGGACGTATCGTCCCCTGCTCGACCGCTTCCAGGACAAATTCGACATCAGTGTTGAGATGTCCACAGGAGGCGCAACCGACACTGTGAACCGCGTCTTGGCTGAACGCGACGCCAACACGTACACCGTGGACGTCGCGCTCATCAGTGTCCGGATTATGAACACAAGATTCATTCCGGCCGGCGCGCTCGTCCCGGTCGACCCGTGGCTCATTCATCCTGATATTCTTGACACGTCAATGTGGCAAGGCGGACGCCACTGGTACGGTGACGAAGAGCAGCAGCGGTCGTTCATCTATTCGGTTTCGATCGCTGAAGAACACGAATTCTGGTACAACACCGACGAGTACACCGCGGAGGAGATTGCGGAGATTCAGGACCCGTGGGACTTCTTTGACGAGGAATACTCCGGCAAGATTGCGGGCCAGGGTCTTGGAGACCCATCGGGGATTCGCGGCGTCGTGAACGCCTATTGGGAGCCCACCATGGGCCCGGAATGGGTTCGAACGTACCTGACCGACGCAGAGGTCACGTTCGTTGACGATCGTCGGGTGCTGGAGACCTGGCTCACCCAGGGTAGATATCCGCTCCAGGCGATCGGCGGCGGCGGGGCAGATCTGCGGGATTTGAAGGAATCCGGGCTCCCAATCGACTTCGCAACGCTGCCGCTCGAGTTGCCTGGCTTGCGAGCGGGCGGCTCCGGCTGTTGTCTCGCAGTTTTCGACAGAGCCCCCAATCCCAACGCGGCAAAGCTCTTCGTCAACTGGTTCCTCTCGGCCGAGGGCCAAACCGCGCTGCATGAGACGATTGAGCAGTCTCAGAGTTCGTCGCTGCTGAATGGCATACCTCTTGGCTTGGTGCTTCCCGAAGGCCGGCGCGACCTGGACAAGACCTATGACTTCCCCGACGCCGACCCTGGTTTCGCCGCTCGACTGGAGGAGGGGCAGGCCTACGCATTCGAGGTGTGGGAGACGCGATAGCGCAACACCTGCCTTCCAGGAGGTCTGGACGCAGATTGGGTCACGGACACTACAGGCCGGCAGCGCGATAGCTCCGGCCTGTTTTGGCTGGCGGAGAGTCCGGTGGGGGTGAGAGCGGACGATTTGATGGGAAGGAGTCGTTGGTGCAGGCGCTAGGCAGGATAGGTTCAAGCAGCAGTCTTCGAGTGAGGCGCCCCGGCACGGCGACGTTTGCGATGGCGGCTGTCCTGCTGATCTTCGGGTTCTTCACGGCATGGCCAGTCATCCTGGTCCTGATGAATAGCTTCAACACCGCAACCGACTGGTTTGTAGAGCCGCGAAGCTGGGGTCTGGCTCACTGGGGGGCGGCCTTCAGCAACCCCAAGCTGTTTATCGCGCTCGGCAATTCCCTGTTGATTTGGGTCTTGACGGTAGGAATCAGCTTCCCGATTGGCATTGCCATTGCATGGACTCTCGCCCGAACGAAGGTTCCCTTCAGCCACACGCTCGAATTCATGTTCTGGGTCGCTTACATGGTGCCCGGCCTACCGGCGACGATAGCGTGGATATCGCTCCTGGACCCCGACCTAGGGTTCATAAATCTCTTGCTTACTAAGCTTCCCTTCATTGACCAGGGTCCTTTCAACATCTTCAGCATCGGCGGCATCGTATGGGCGAATCTCATGGGCAATGGCATCGCCGTGAAGGTGATGCTGCTGACACCCGCGTTCCGGAATATGGACTCGGCGATGGAGGAGGCCGCCCGAACCAGCGGCGCCAGCAATTTGCGAACGATGCTTCGGGTTACGCTGCCGCTGATGATTTCGCCCATGATTCTGGTGTTCGCGCTCCAGTTGCTGCGCGTGTTTTCATCGTTTGAGACGGAGCTCCTCCTTGGCACTCCCTTTGGCTTCTTCGTCTATTCGACCAAGATATACGCTCTCGTCAGGAGCGACGTGCCGAACTATGGCGAGGCGACCGCCCTTGCTAGTATTACGCTGCTGTTGCTGCTCTTAATCGTCCCTCTGCAGCGCCACATTATTCAACGTCGTCGCTACACGACTATCACGGGGAACTTCCGTCCGGGACTGATTGACCTGGGAGTGTGGAACTACGTGAACTTCGGGGCTATCGCGTTCCTCATTCTTATGCTGACCATTGTCCCACTCTTCGCGTTGGTATTTGGCAGCTTCATGGAACGCATAGGCTATTTCGTGCTTGGGTACACGCTTGACCATTGGCGGCTCGTTCTCACGGACGCGGTCTTCTTCAAGTCGCTCCGCACAACGCTAGTCCTCGGACTCACTGCGGCGGTGATGAGCCCGCTTCTCTTCTCGATCCTGGCCTATCTGCTTGTGCGGACTCGGGTGCCCGGCAGAGGGCTCCTTGACTGGATGGTCTGGGGGACGGGAGCGATACCAGGAATTCTATCTGGCCTGGGCTTGCTTTGGCTCTTCCTAGGCACGCCTATCGTCGGCGTACTTTTCGGAACGATCTGGGCGTTAATCATCGTTGTGATCCTTCAAGGAAACACCACGGGCGTCAACATCATGAAAGGCGTCTTTATTCAGGTCGGCGCAGATATGGAGGAGGCGTCACGCGTGGCCGGGGCCGGCTGGATCCGGACCTACTTCCGCATTTGGCTCCCGCTGCTCATGCCAACGCTCGTCTTGCTCGCGGTCCTTAATTTCACCATCGCGGCTGGAGCCACGAGCAACATCGTCTTGCTCGCATCGCGGGACACGAGAACGCTGTCTCTGATGGCGCTCGAGCTGTCGCAGGTAGGCGTCAGCGACCGCGAGGCCGCGAGCATCATCAGCGTCTTCATCGTCTTCCTGACGGCGGGCGGAGCGCTCTTTGTCAGAACAATTGGCCTACGGTTCGGCGTGCGGCACTCCCTGCGGGCCAACGATCGTTCACAGGCTGCGGCCGCTCCAGGCTTAGTTCCTGCTTCAACTCCGCAGGACACGCGCTGATTGTGCTCAGCAGGCTCTCTCGCGTTTGCTAAGAGCGAGTGGCGCGCAAGCGAGATCTTCAACAATTGTTGCGACGGCGTGTCGTCGCGGCTAGAGTACATGAGTAGGTCGGTGTCCGTCGGGATTCCGCCGGGAAGTTCGTCAACGGAGGTGAGCCGTGTCTGATCCGAAAATACGATTCCGATTTCGTGAGCCGACGGTGGACACGAACCTACCCATCAGCGACGGCACGATCAAGATTCAAGGGTTCGAGTTGGAGGTGATGGACACGCCGGAGGCGGGACGCTTCGCCGCCGACGCGCGCGACGAGGGTTTCGGCGCACTCGTGCAGCGGAAGGTTCGAGGCGCGCCGGACGTGTGCATTCCTGCTTTCCCCAACCGGAAGTTCCGGCTGTCGTACATCTACGTCAACTCGAACGCCGGCATCAAGAAACCGAAGGACCTGGAGGGTAAGCGGGTAGGCATCCTGGGCTGGGGCAACACAGCTGGGGTCTGGGCCCGAGGCGCGCTCCAGAACTACTACGACGTGGACCTCACCAAGCTGCAATGGTTCTCCGCGCGCCCTGACGAGAGTCCCACCGCGCCGGGTATCGTCATCCAGAAGCTGGAGAGTGATCTGGATTCGATGCTATTGGACGGCAGGCTTGACGCCGTCATCGACCCGAATGTTCCAGCCGCCATCACGCAACGTGACTCACGTGTGCATCGCCTTTTCCCCGACTACAAGGCAGAAGAGCAAAAGTACTACAAGGACACCGGAATCTTCCCCATCAGCCATGCGGTGACCCTCAGTCAAGAGTTCGTCGATGCGCATCCGGAGTCGCCTGTAGCGCTGCTGAAGGCGTTCCGTATGGCCCGGGACGAGGCCTTCTACCGCATCATGGGTCCAGACCCGCAGTACCTGATCATCTCGTGGGTGACCTCGGCGGTCGAGGAGCAGCGGGCGCTGATGGGAGAGGACTACTGGCCGTACAACGTGGAGGACAATCGCCACTCTCTGGAGGCGTTGACGTTGTTCGCGTATCAGCAGGGCTTGACGCCTTACCAGGTCGACTACATGAGCTTCTTCTCGCCTGAAGCGGCGGCGTTGCCAGGCTACTAGCCCCGCCATGTTTGCGGGCGCGGTTTGTCGAACCGCGTAGTTGCAGGTTGGCTTTGAGGAAACCCCAGTCGTGTAATGAGTCCTTCGCGTCTCAGGCCTGTAGTCGCGCCATCTGCCAGAGGAACTAGGCGGTCTCTTCGTCCTTCATGTAGAAGCCCAGCTTCTTCATGGCCGGCCAGTCATCGACTGAGAAGAGGATGGTGTCGTCACTGTGGGTGTTCTCGTGGTGGTGCCACGTCCACGGCGGCACGCCGAAGATATCTCCCTTGCGCCATGCGAGCCGCTCACCGTCGATGACGGTGCAACCCTCACCCTCGAACACGTGATAGTAGCTGGTGCTGTTGTGGCGGTGGCTGCGGGTCTTCAGGTCGCGATCGAGCAGTTGGACCTGCCAGGCCATGGTGGGCAGGGTCGAGCCACCGTCCACTGGGCTCGAGAACATCAGGAGGACTCCCTCGTACGGATCGGACGGGCCCGCCTCACGCATCGTCTCCAACGCCGCTTCTGTGTCGCGCCACGGATAGTGCATGGGCGGCAGGGGGAAGGGCCGCTCTCCAGAGATTGGCCTGCTGTGACCGTGCAGGTAACGAGAGTAGCCGGCCGGCCGGGTGATGTCCTCGTAAAGTTGGCCGTCCGGCAACTTCTCGTTGACGTTCACGTTGGGGTTGTATCCGTTGTCGTAGCCGTCGACGAAGATGACGGGCTTTGCGCTGCCGTTGTAGTGGTCGTGATAGGTCCACGCGGGGCTGATAACCACGTCGCCGCGGTTCATGGGGTAGGCCTCGAACTCGCACACGAACACCGCGCCGGGCGAGGCCTCTAGGACCAGCCGGGTCTCGCTGCGCAAGTTCCGATGCGCTTCGGTCCGCTCGCCAGGCATGAGCACTTGCGCGTTCATGTAGACAGGAGAGCGCCTGGCCTCAACGCCCGTGACAGACCGCATGCCTGTCTGTCCCCCAGAGCCTATCTGGGTCACCTCGCCGGACTCTAGGAGCGCCCTTCGGATGCCTTCCCCGCTCCAGTGGGCGGCGGTCTTCCCCGCCCGCGGAGGCAACGTATTGCCGCGCGCCCACGAGCCAATCAGATGGTGCTCAGCTAGAAGGTCACTGATATCTTCAAGCGTGCGCGCTGTACTCGCCATCGTGGGCTCCTTCTTTCTCGTGCTGGGGCCAAGGTCTGCTGCGCTACGAGTTCAGGCGCCAGAACCTCACGGCGTTGCCCGCTAGGATGGCGTGCTTCTCGTCTTCGGAAATGCCTTGGAACATGTCCTCGATGACCTGCTGCGAGTTCGGCCAGTCTCCGGCTGCGTGGGGGAAGTCGGTCGAGAACAAGATGTTCTCGGCGCCGATGGCCTCTCGCACCGGAGCCGAGACACCCACCGGCTCGTAGAGCGTTCCCCACAGCGAGTGCTCCCTCATGTATTCACTGGGCCTGCGCTCGAGGTCCGGCATCCCCCAGAAGTGCCGCATCATTGGCTGGTACCGCCGGTAGTTGTCGTCGAGCATGAACAGGGTGAAGGGAAGCCAGCCAGCCATAGTCTCGGCGAAGTAGATCTTGAGGTCGGGGAAGTGGTCCCACACCCCGGCGTACGCCAACTGCATGACTCCCATGCCGTTGTGGCTCCCGCCCTGATTGGAGAAAAGCAGGCTCAATGCGTCTGCCTTGTGGTTCTGCGGCGAATCAATGAAGTTGGGGTAGTTGAAGACTGGATCGCGCTTGTTGGATCCCAACGCCCCGCCGCCGAACCCGCCGAACCGTCCGCCCCCATGTGAGGAAATGGCGATGCCGAGGTCGAGCGATGCCGACCAAAAGCGGTCGTCCTCGGGCGTGGGGAAGCCGCGGCCGCTGGGGAAGGTATTGAGAGTGACACCCTTGTAGCCAAGCTCGGCGCAATGCTCGAGTTCCTGCACCGAGTCTTCGATGCCGGTGGTTGGGATGATCCCGTTGGGGAACAGCCTATCGGGCGCAAAAGACACATACTCTTCGGCGAGATACTCGTTGTACGAGTGCACCAGGGCGAGATACAACTCGTCGTCCTTCGCATTCCGGAATAGGCCGTCGGCCCAAGTGAACATGACCTCCGCGTCGACACCATCGCGGTCCTGCTCCTCCACCCGCAGCTCCGGCGTGCCGTTGCCAACCGGTTCAGAGAACTTTGAGATCTGGAACGGTATCTCCTCGAAGGGGACGCCGACGTTGCGGGTGAGCCCTATCGTGTTTGGCTCGCTGCCATCGCAGCTCACGGCGTCCGACCCATCGGGCATAACCACCCGGATAGGAGCTCGGTCCCTCCATTTAGCCGGGACTCGGTGCGTCCACACTTCGGGGTTCAGGTCAAGGTGCGCGTCTGCGGAAATCACCCGGTAATCTCGTGCCATCGCTCGACTCCTTATCGTGGCTTAGCCCGCTGCTGCTGGTTCTCGTTGGCGAATCGGCAGCGGACGCCCGTTAAGTGTATGCAGGCGCTGGAGGAGCGTCAATGTCGCTCTCTCCGCTTCGGGGAACCTCTCGCCCACGCGGCCGCAACGCGGACAACCCTAGCTCTGGACGGAGGTTGATGTTCGGGGTCGGGTGGGGACGCCGATGGCTGCTCACAGCCGTCGGTTCTGAGCATTGAGGCGCCAGGCAGTGCACAAATGCTCTCGGGACAAGCGCCGTCAACATATGGAGACAGCGCGGCGCCCGTCCGGTCTCCGGGTCAGCACCGGACGGGTTCGCAATTGCAGCGAGGGGCGCTGAGTAGTCTGAGGAGCGGACGATTGATCTTGGTGGTGCGCCGCCTCCTTGGCTCACTGCCGGATAGAGGTCGGCCCGGCGGCGCTTGCAACACCCCGGCCGTGGCGTTCTCATTCCTGCGCGAGACGATAGTTGCGGAGAACAGCAACACTCGCGACCGGCGGCAACACCCGGCATTTCAGGACGCGTTTGAAGCGCTCGATTCGTGGTAGGCTCAGAATGCCTCGGGCAGGGAGGTTTCGTAGGGGCCCGCACGGCCTCTGCACGGTACCGCCCAGCACTGCGGCCCCAAGGTTCGCCAAGTGGTATCGAGTGGGCGGGACAACCACCCGGGAAGGGGGATTTAAGGACATGCCGCTACCTAAAGGAGTGGTCGACGCGGACGCTCATGTTGATGAGACGGACGAAACCTGGGAGTACATGTCGGAAGCGGAACGTGAATTCAAGCCGATCACGTTCGATCCGGGGAAAGCCATCATACCGGGAGACCGCCGTCCTCACGCGTTCTGGCTCGTCGATGGGCGCCTAGGTCTACGCCGGTGGCGAGACGATGAGAGGACCGGCACCACTGCAGAGCAACGCCAGCTTCTCGATGTCCCAAGCCGTATCCGCCATATGGACGAGCTGGGGATCGAAGTCCAAGTACTCTACCCCACCTATCTTCTGGGCGCTCCCTCACCTCGACCGGAAAACGAGCTTGCCATCTACCGGAGCTACAACCGGTGGCTGGCCGGCAAGTGCGCTGACGCCAACGGAAGGCTCAGATGGGTGATTATGCCGCCGATCCGCACGATGGACCAGGCGATAGAAGAGCTGCGATGGGGAAAGGAACATGGCGCGTGTGGCGTATTCAAGCGAGCGATCGAGTGCGACGGGAAAGGCGTTGAGGACCCCTTCTTCTTCCCCCTATACGAAGAGGCCCAGCGCCTGGATCTCCCCATGTGCGTCCACGTTGGCAGCGAGGACTTCAATGGCAATCTCTTCGCGCGCGCCGGGGCTGGATTTGGCGCCAGGCCGCAGATTGGGGTCTTTCCGAACCTGGCGGCTAAGGGTATTCCCGACAAGTTCCCTAAGCTCAGGTTCGGTGTCATTGAGGCGATGGCCTCTTGGCTTCCTCACGTCATCGCGGACCTGAAAGCCAAGGATCTGTACAGTGGTCGGCTGAAGACCTACGCGGACAGTCCGTTCAATCTGAGCGACGACTTTATGAAGTCGAACCGGTTCTATGTCACCTGTCAGACCAGCGACGATGTTCCCTACCTATTGAAATTCGGGGCCGAAGAAAGCTTGATGATAGGCACCGACTACAGCCATGACGATCAGTCCGGCGTCATCGCCGCATTGGAATTCATCCAGAACCTAGGTGAGCAGGAGGAGATGCCCATGGAGGCGGCTCACAAGATCCTAGTGGACAATCCCCGCAGCTTCTACGGGCTCTAGACAGCCGGTCTAGCGCGGATCGGAGCCCGCGATTCTGTTTAGCCGTCGACGGCGATCGCCAGGCGCCCGTCGGTGACCGTCAACTGGCACCCCGTGAACTCCATCGGGGCCTCCGCCGCGAGTACGTAGCGGTTGCCGATTGACTCTAGCGGGGCCATGCCAGCGCGGTACTGCTCGTCGATGTCCTCGGTCCAGATGCCCCTCAGGCCGGGAGCGCCACCGCCACCGGGGCCCATGCTCACGATGCAGATGTTGGAGTCTTGTTCCTCGGCGGCCATGTTCGCCACGAACGACCGCACGGCCACTTTGGTCATCGAGTAGACGGCCGAGCCGATGTTGTCAGTGCGGGTTGACGGCTTCAGCGTTCCTTGGCCCACGCTGATGATATGACCGGCCCCCTGGGCCTCCATGTATGGAATAGCGTGCTTGGTGCACAGAAAGACGCCAGCTACGTTGGTCTTGAGGACGAGATCGAAGAAGTCTTCATCCATGTCGCGGATGCGCGGCCAGGCAGGTTTCCCACCACCCGGAAAGTGCGTGACGACGGCAGCATCGTTCAACAGGACGTCGATCCGACCGTAGCGACTATGGACCTGCTCCATAAGCGACTCGACGTCGTCTTCGAGCCGCACGTCGGTCGGTATGGTGAGCACTTCGGCGCCGGCGGCTCTCAACTCCTGGCCGACCGCGTCCATCGGCGCGACATCGGCTATCGCCAGGCGTGCGCCAGCGGCGGCGAACGTACCGGCTACGTAGCGGCCGACGCCAGCGGCTCCACCCGTGATAATCACAACCTTGCCGTCTACAGGCATTTCACACCTCCTGGACGACGCATTCGCCTACGGTTGATCGCCTTTCCGTGGCCGTGCGCACTAGTGGACGAGCGGCACGTTATCCACCCCCGAACCCACCGGCCAACTCTCCAAAGAAGTCGCGGAGCGCTTGGTCTTGCAGGACTGGCCTTGCAGCGTTGATCTGCGCCTCCATATCCTCCGGGCTTCCGTAGCCTGCCTCGTAGCTCGCTATAAGGGCAGCTTCGATGAACGCCGGGTCCTCTATCGTGTCCTTGAAAGCCTGACGCCAGACGGCGAGAACCTCAGGGGAAACGGCCGAATTCGTCACGTAAGCACGGCTGAACAGGGCGTTGATTGAGTAGGTCAGGTTGAAGACCGTTTTCTGGCCTTCGGTTGCCTGCGGAACGATATCAAAGATGTGCGGTGGGACCGGCGCGTCGAGCAGCCTGAGGTATTCCATGTACACGGGGTCTTCCTCGGGCGGCGCCCCCCACCAAGCGACTGGGACGATGAACCGATCCTCAATCCACCCGGGGTACAATCTGCTCACGCCGGAGTAGCCGCCGTACCCCGAAATCTCGAACTCCTCGCGGTCGAATGCCGCCAGCGCCTCGCTGCTCCCGCCATAGCCGTAGACCTGCTTGATCGGGCCACCGAGTGCTCGGACGAAGTGCGGACCGAGGTCAGTGCTTCCTCCGGGCGACACCTCACCCGCGGTCATGATTCTGTCCAACGCAAGGATCTCTTCCCACGATGTGGCGACGTCGGCCCTGGAGTAGATGCTCGAAGTGTTCCTGCTCGCGCTCGGCGATCCGATGTATGCAATATCGTCGATGTCGTAGCCGACAACGTCTAGGCCGCCAAGCTCCTGGGTTAGGAAGCGCGGGTTCATCGTGTGGACAGTCAGCCCGTCCGGGTCCGCGGCCGCCACGGTCTGCAGCGCTCGCAGGCTTCCCGCGCCTACGAGGTTCTGGACTGTGAACCTAGGGTTGCCCGGGAAGTGGTCAGCCAAGTACCTTGCGAGCAACCGAGCGAAGGTGTCGTATCCACCACCTGGGCTGAAACCGACGATGACCCTGATGAGCTGGCGGTCAAAGTATTCGGCCGCGTCGAAGCTTGGTGCCGACGTCGGCAGCGGTGTTGCCGTTGCTTCCGTCGTTGTCGTCGTTACCGGTGTAGGAGTTGGGGGTGGAGGCGTCACGCCCGGCGGCAACGGCGTGGGTGTCGCTGTCGGCTCGGCCGGGACCGGCGTTGCCGTTGGGCTAGCCGGGACTGGCGTCGCCGTCGGGTCATCGCCGCCACACGCGGCAAGCACCAACGCTAGAGCAAGCGCCAGCAGGCCGGGCAGCGCCCAGCGCCGTCCGGCTCGCACGTTCCGAGCTAGTTTCGTTTCGGCCTCTCTCTGCTGTGCCATTGGATACTCCTCAACCGACGCGGGGTTCATAGGGGCAGGGCTACTAACTTATCATGCATCTATGGTCTGACCACCGTCCACCACCAAGGCGTGGCCGGTGATGAATGACGATTCGTCCGACGCGAGGAAGAGCACCGCGTAGGCAATCTCCTCGGGTTGCGCTAGGCGGTTCATCGCTCGGTTCAGGGCGGCGCTGCGGGCGCGCGCTTCCGGAGTGCGCGTCGACTGGCCGGTGGTGTCCGTTGCTCCAGGGCAGACGCAATTGACCCGGATGTAGGGCCCGTAGTCAAGCGCCAACTGCCGAGTCAGATTCACGATGGCAGCTTTGGCTGCACAGTACGCTGCGCTCTCGGGCCGCGCGAGCAGCCCGAACGTGGACGAATTGTTGACAATCACACCGTAGCGCTTAGAAAGGAAATGAGGGACGGCCGCTCGGACACCGTGAAAGGTGCTGCCGAGCGTCAGGTCGACGGAGTGGCGCCACTGGTCCTCCGGCAGTTCGTGAAGTGGATACCTGCCCGACCCGCCGCCGACATTGTTGTAAAGGATGTGGAGGTCGCCATAGGTTTCGAGGGCGGCGCCGACCATCTCCTCGCAGCCTTCCTTGGTGCTCGCGTCTGCGGCGAGGAACGTGGCTTGGCCGCCGTCCTGCGCGATGAGCTCGTCGATCCTCGGGGTGAATGAATCGTCTATGTCGACGCCTACGACCTTGCCGCCCTCACGAGCCATCAGGCGGGCTGTCGCCCGGCCGATCCCACGGTTGGCGCCGGTGACGATGGCGACCTTTCCTGCGAGGCGCCCTCGGCCCTCGGTCATCATGGCGTGTTCCTGCGGTGTTGTCGTCGTCATCCCGCTACTCTATCAACTCGCTTGCGCCGCTTCGGTCGTATACCAGCTGATGATCTCCGAACCGGTCGCCAGCCACACGTTGGGCCTGGCGCAGATGTGCGCCAAGACGCGGTCGAGGTAAGCCAATCGGAACGGCTGGCCCATGAGGTAAGGGTGGAGGTTGAGGGAGAACACTCGTCCAGAGTTGGCGGCCTCGTCGTACACTACGTCGAATGCCTCCTGGACCATTGTGGCCCAGTCCATGACCGGCACGTGGCGCTGGCCAAGGATCTTGTCGTCGTCGAGATCCGTCGTGACGGGCAGCACATGCAGTGTGCCGGACGAAACGCTGAGGGCCTGCGGCTGCTCGTCATTGGGCCAGTCGCATACGTATTGAACGCCATCGCCGGCGAGGAGCTCCGGGGTTCGCGTTGATTCCGAGTACTCCACGCCGAACCAGCCGACGGGCCTCTGTCCCGTTCCTCGCTCCACGGCGGCCAAACTCTCGCGGATGTACGCCAACTCCTGCTCTTTGGTCATGTCCGCCGTGATGAGGCGCTTGGAAGAGAGGCCGTGGCCAAGAAACTCCCAGCCGCGCCGCCGGCACTCTTCAACCAGGAACGGATATTCCGTCGCCACGATGGCGTCGATGGGGGCGGTTGCTCGAATGCCGTAGCGATCGAGCGCTTGCATGATGCCGTATATGCCGACCCGGTTCCCGTACTCGCGGTAGGAGTAGGTGATGATGTCAGGCGGCGGACGATGGTGGGCGGCGCCGTAGTCTTGAATCAAGGTGGTGGAGTCCGCGGGCGGCTCCCACTCGAAATGCTCCAGGTGAACGATAACGTGGAATGCGATGCGCGCATCGTTGGGCCAAGCGAGGCGCGGTCTTCCCGGCATGGGAATAAAACCGTGGTAGGGATTGTCCATCCCCGGCTTGCGCTCGGCAGGCATCAGCTCCGCTCTCTACCCATCGCCGCTTTCCGCTGGCGCAAGTGCTCGACCATGAGTTCGTAATGGTTCTCCATGTAGTAGTCGGCGATTTCGTCCGCCGTCGTCAGCCAGACGTCGTCGTGGCCCAGGATGTACGTGAAGACGTCGTCGAGATAGCGGATTCGGTGGGGCTGGCCGATGACTGACGGATGTAACGCGATGCACATCACGCGGGCGTTGTCCCTGGCTTGCTCATAGAGGACGTCGAACTGGTCTTTGCATATCTGCGCGTAGTACGGCGCGTCGTGGCCCCATCGGGTGATAACTGATTGGTCGTTCATCTCCAGCGAGTATGGCATGGAAATGAGGCGGCCAGAGCGAACGTTCAGGGGGAACGGCTGGTCGTCCTCGAACCAGTTGGCGTGGTAGAGCAGGCCCGCCTCCGCCATCAGGTCGGGGGTGTCAACGTTGGCCGACATGCCTGGTCCTAAGACTCCCTTGAGCTGCTTTCCCGTGTGCTTCCGGAGCGTTTCAATGCAATCTACGTAGAATGCTCGTTCCTCGTCGGCCGACATGCCCAGGAGGTTACGGGTGTTGTATATCCCGTGCGACATGTACGACCAGTCTCTTTCGACCATTGCATCCCGCACCTCCGGGAGGTGCTCGAGGACGGCCTCATTCAGAGAGACCGTGCATTTGATTCCATGCTTGTCGAAGACGTCGAACATGCGCCATAAGGCGATGCGGTTGCCGTAGGCATGCAAGCTATACCCGCGCACGTCGGGCGCAGGTATACGGCCCCGCTGGCCGCCGGGGGGCTCGTATTCGTAATACTCAATATTCGGTGAAACCCAAAGCGCGAGCCGCTTTCCTCCCGGCCACATTAGCTTGGGCCTATCGACAATGGGCGAATAATCGAATCGGTCGAAGGTCATCACACGCCTGACGAATCCAAGACGTGGAGCCGATGCTACGTTGCCGCTTCAGGACGGTCAACCTTCGGTGGCATGTAGGAATCAGTTGACAGTCCTAGGGCGTAACCATACGCTTGTTGGGCAGTAACCTAGCCTCTTTGGGTGCCTAGGCCGAGAACAGGAGGGGCTCATGCTCAACGCAGCAGACAACGCGACACTGACTCAAGTCGGTCGCGGCACACCCATGGGGACCTACCTACGCCGGTTTTGGATGCCTTTCCTTCTGGCGGAGGAGTTGCCTGCCCCTGACTGTCCGCCCATCCGTGTGCAACTCTTGAATGAACGCCTCGTGGCCTTCCGGGACACGAGTGGGCGCGTGGGCCTCGTTCAACAGACCTGTCCACACCGACGGGCGAGCCTGTTCTGGGGGCGCAACGAGGAGCAGGGTCTGCGCTGCGTCTACCACGGGTGGAAATTCGACGTAGACGGCAATTGCGTGGACATGCCCTCGGAGCCTGAAGCGTCCAACTTCAAGACGAAGATCAAGATCGACGCCTATCCGTGCCAAGAGGCGGGCGGCGTGGTCTGGGCGTATATGGGGCCGTCGGAACTGATGCCAGACTTGCCTGATCTCGGGTGGATGAATGTGTCGCCGGAGCACCGGCACATCACCAAACGGATCGAGCGAGCCAATTGGGTGCAAGGCCTCGAAGGCGGCATCGACTCTGCGCATTCCAATTATCTGCACTCGACGCTTGACCGGCACCGGCAGACCCCCGAGTGGGTCGAACGCATGGCCAACAGCCCACGCATGCGAGACCGTTACCACGCGTTCGACTCGTCGCCGCGCTTCTTTGTCCACGACACCGACTATGGCCTGTTGATCGGCGCACAGCGCGACGCGGAGGCCGACACGTTCTACTGGCGGGTAACTCACTGGGTGGCCCCGTTCTACAACCTCATCGGCCAAGAGCCTGCGGGCTCCGCCGGACCCGTAACCAAGGCAGGCAGCCTGACCTGGGTGCCGATCAACGATGCGACGACGTTCGTGTTCAAAGCGGACTGGAGAGACGACCGGCCTTTGAATGAGCAGGAGAGGGCTTCGTATGAGCACTTCAGCGGCCCGACCATTCCCGGCTCTTTCCTTCCTGCCGGAAACGCCGAAAACGATTACCTCATCGACAGGGAGAGACAGGCCACGGACACCTACACCGGGATCGACGCTCTTCAATGGCAAGACCTGGCGGTCCAGGAGAGCATGGGGGTGGTGACCGACCGGTCCGAAGAACACCTGGGAGCAACCGATACCGCGATTATCCATGTACGTCGGCTGTTGCTCAGAGGGGTGCGCGACCTGATCGAGGGGACAGAACCGTATCCAGCGGCACATCCCGAGGTCTACAGGGTGCGTGCGGCCGAGGCGCTATTGCCGCGAGAGCAGGGATTCGAACCCGAGGCACTCGGCTCCTTTTCCACGGCCAAGGCGTAGAAGACCAAGGAACTGCGCATGACGCTCGGTTTGGGGAATTCCGGCCCCTACGCTTGGCGAGCGAGGGTCGGCATGATTACACCCTCTAGCGTTCACGAGCTGAACTCGTACGAGTTCTATCTGATGGTGCCTGAGGGCGTTAGCGTCGCGATGACGTCGCTTCAAGCGCCGGGGGGGTGGGGGCCTGACGCCGACTGGTTCGTCCGGTTGGAGGCAGCGACCGAGGAGATAGCAGAGCGCGGGGTAGGATCACTGGTCCAAGCAGGCGTACCGAATATCGCGCACCGTGGCTGGCCCCTGCATGAGTCGATCGTCCAACGTATCGGAGCGGTTACGGACATCCCCGCGGCGACTGACATGGGAGCGTGCATCGAGGGCATGCAACGACTTGGCATGACACGAGTCGTGATGCTGAGTCCATTCGACGTGGTGGACAACGAAGCGCTGGCGACATACGTGGGCAACGCCGGAATCGAGATCGTCGCCTTCGACTCCATCGTGAACCACACTGGTACTGGGAAACGGCCAGCGGTGCTGTCGATGACGCCTCTTGACATGGTGTACCGCGTAGCCCGCGCCCTCTACTGGAAGAACCGTGACCGGGCAGACGGAGCCTGGATCACGGGCGCCGGAATGCCGAGCGTCAGCGTAATCGAGCCGCTCGAGACGGATATCAACGCGCCGGTCGTGACGAGCATGCAGGCGATGGCGTGGACCGGTATGCGGCTCACCGGTTTGACGGAGCGAATCGAAGGGTTCGGGCGGCTCGTCAAGGAGTTTTAGCCCAGCTCCACGCAAAGACCTACGGACCGTGGGCTGTGAAGACAGCTACGTGGCACGTTGAGCACTGGAGGCACAAATGGCCTGGGTCTCTGTCCCATCCGGCCCTTACGCCTGGCGAGCAAGGGCGGGCATGATAACGCCGTCCGGGGTGCATGAAATGAACTCGTTTGAGTTCTACCTGATGGCGCCCGAAGGCGTTAGCGTCACGATGACATCGTTGCACACCGGTGGAGGGTGGGGCCCCGGCATCGACTCTTTCGTCCGATTGGAGGCTGCGACCAAGGAGATCGCCGCACGCGGCGTGGAGTCGCTCGTTCAAGCGGGCACACCACACGTCGTCCACCGTGGCTGGCCTTACCACGAGACCATTGTCCAACGTATCGGCGCAATCACGGAAATCCCGGCAGCAACCGACATCGGGTCGTGCATCGACGCAATGCAGAAGCTGGGAATGTCGCGAGTCGTGCTGCTCAGCCCGTTCAAGGACCCGGACAGCGAGGCGTTGGCCGCCTACGTGGGCAACGCCGGCATCACGGTCGTTGCCTGGGATTCCATTCTGGATCACCTCGTTGGTTCCAGTGGCCGCTTCAACTACGACATGTCTTCACTGCCGCTGGCGACGGTGTACCGGGTAGCCCGCGATCTCTATAGAAGGAACCGCGACGAGGCCGACGGCGTGTGGATCACCGGGGCCGCGATGCCGACTGTCGGCATCGTCGAGTCCCTCGAGATGGACATTGATGCGCCGGTGGTGAGCAGTATGCAGGCGATGGGTTGGGCGAGCATACGGCTAACCGGGCTGACGATGCGTATCGAAGGTCGGGGACGGCTCGTTCGGGAGTTCTGACTCTCGGCGCAGACGCCCACCTTCAGCAGGCGAATCGTGGAATCCAGTGTGAGAGATAACCATGCGTTTCGGAATATTCCTAGAGTTCTCGCGCATCGAAGGGGTAACTCCCGCGGACGCCTATGCTAGAGGCCTCCATGAGTCTGCGGTTGCCGAGGAGGCGGGGCTCGATGTTGTGCACCTTTCGGAGTTCCACTTCAACCCGGTGCGGGTGCTTTCCTCGCCGTTGGTGATGGCAGCGGCGATTGCCGCGCGCACCAAGCGGGTGCGCGTCGGGACGTCGGTGCTCGTCCTTCCGCTCGCGAACCCGCTGCGTACGGCTGAAGAAACGGCGGTGCTCGACCACATCAGCAGGGGGCGGCTCGACGTTGGCGTGGGGCGTAGCTCCTTTGAGCGGGCCTATCTGGGCTACAACATGCAGCGTAGCGAGAGCCGCGATCGGTTCACCGAATGCATGGATGTCCTCATTGGGCTGTGGACACAAGACAGTTTCTCGTACGAGGGGCAGTTCTATTCCTACAACAATGTCACACTTATGCCGAAGCCAGTACAGCAGCCGCACCCGCCCGTATGGATCGCAGCGACTAACGACGACACGTTCCCGATGGTCGCGCGAATGGAATTCTCGCTGTTCATCGGTCTGCGCGAGTTCGGCCTTCCCCGAGTGAAACAGCAGGTCGAAACCTATCGCGCCGCGTGGGAAGAGAGCGGACACGAAGGCCCAGCTCGCATCTCCTTGAGGCTGCCCATGTACATCGCTCCGACTCACGAGGAGGCCATTCGGGAGGCCGAGCCCAGCTTCATGCGCCAGTTCAATAGCCCAGTGGTGCAGTCAAACGCGATCACGCCAGAGGAGATCGCGGACACCACCTGGGAGCACGTTATCGGACGCCGGGCGATCGTCGGCTCACCAACCACGGCGATCGAGCAGATCAAGGCGCTGAAAGATGCGCTTGGAATCGAGGAGGTCGTGGGCGAGCTCAACGCGGGCGAGCATATTCCTCCAGAGCTTACCGAACGGTCGGTCCGCCTACTCGGAACTGAGGTTGCCCCGGCATTCAGGTAACGGTGTTGCAGGCGTGCATCCGGTACCGTCGGAGTCGCTGGACTACGAGACGGCCGTGCTCCACTCCTGTGATATCTTCTGACTGACTGGGAGCCTCGCGAGGAGGCAACATGGCAAAGCTAGTTGCTGCTTTCGGTGCTGCGCATCACCCGTCGTTCCCAGTGGCTATTGCGAACGCACCCGGTACGATTCCCGATGAGGGCTTGTACCGGGCGGTGCGCGAGCATCTGGAGAGGGCTGAGCCGAACCTCATCATCGAGCTCACCACCGACCACTTCACGAACTTTCCCACGCGCATCTGCCGGCCCTCTGCCTCGGCATCTTCGAGCAGGCGGAGGGCCCCGAGCGCACGCAGCGGATGCCGCACTACACGGTCCAGAGCCGTCCTGACTTCGCAAGGGGGCTGTTGCAATACGGTGTGAAGCCTGACTTCGACCTGGCGTCGGCCGAGGAGCTCACACTGGACCACTCAGTGCTTGTCCCGCTGCACTTCGTTGCGCCAGACATGCGGATACCGGTCATCCCGCTCTTTGTGAACGGCCTAACACCGCCGCTCCCGAGGCCCGAGGTCCATGGCGCTCGGCCGGATGATTCGGCGTTTTATCGAGCAATGGGAGGAGCCGTTGCCCGTGGCGTTGCTAGCATCGGGCGCGTTCGCGATCGATGTCGGAGGGCCGAAGATGGGTTGGACAGACGTCAATTGGGTCACGACGATTCGCGACCACATGGTGGATGGCAAGTACGATGAGCTCGCGAAACGGGCAACGCCGGAGCGTGTTGCCGAGGCCGGAAGCGCCCGCGGCGAAATCCTGAACTGGATGACTGTGCTCGGCACCGCAAGGGACGTGCGCCCTACCTTCGTGGAGACCCACGAGGGGCACGGCTATGGCGCGTGGATGCTGGAGTGATATGAGCGTTTACGCAATTCACAAGATGCTTTACCTGCTGCGGAACGACGAGGCCTTTGAGCAGCGGATGGCTGATGATGCGGCGGCTGTGCTTAATGAGTTGGCCCTTACGCGAGAGGAGCGCGGCGCCCTCGAGGCTGGGGATGTTCGCGCCCTCTACGAGATGGGCGTGCACGTGTACCTGCTTAGTGGCCTATCGCCGGGGATTGTTCGGGATCACGCGTGAGAACTACATCCGCCGGATGAAGCAGGAGGAACGGCCGGCGCGCTCGGTGTCGGCGGGGATGCCGGAACCAGTGCCGAAGAGGCGGCTGGTGTATCCATGTGGTCGATTCCGGAAGTTGATGCCAACGCATCCCGTGGTGGGCTCCAGCGCCAGGCCGCTTACTGCTTCCTCGGACGATAACTCCCTCGGACTGCGGCAGCCGTCGCAGGTTGCTGTTCAATCAGGCTACAGATCGTTCCCGGCGCGCCCTTCTCTGTGAGACACCAAGGACTTACCGGGAAGCAGGACTCAACACGAGTCTCCCGGCGTCTGGACGGTCTCCTTCACGCAGCGCACTACGGTCCGAAGTCCGACTCGACCGTCTTGCTAGGCCTTCTTGGTTCTTCCCTTCGACAGTAGGGCCTCACCTGGAAGGAGCCAGGCAGAAAGAACAGGCCATCTGTGCCCCAACTCGAGGCCAGTCCCGGCAATGGCGGCCAAGGAGGTGAGAGACGATTCTTGCTTCGTCAATGCCGTCCGCGACCCAACTCGGCTGAGCGATTGCCGCGTTGGGGCTGGGGTCCAACTCCCAGATGTTGACGATTGCTTGTAGGTGCGCTGCGATCATTGCCGGTCAGCGTGCCACCGGCCCAAGGAAGGAGCTCGACAACCAGGTTTGCCGTCATGGGTGTCGGCGTGTGGGGGCCGCCGTGGGCGTTGGCAGTTAGTGAGGGCGCGGGCGAATCGTCGGGACTGGCATAGCCAGTTGGTGCGGGCGCCGGCCTCAGCGTGGGCTAGGTGTCGTGGGAGTTGCAGACGTCGGCGTCAGAGTTGGCATGCCGGGGGACGAGGGGGTGGCCCCGGTGAAGGCATGTCGTAGGCCCGCCGTTAGCTGGACTGGTGCTCCGTGCGGATCGAATAGTGATGGGTAGAATGTGAATGGCGCGGGCGGCCCATGGCCCTGGATTGGCTCCGACGACGCTCGCCGTTCTTACGGTCGCGGAGGCAATATGTCCGACCCGCGCTCGAGCGATAGTGAACAGGGATGGTGCCAGTCGAATTGTGGTCGGTGGGTAGGCCGACTCCGCTACCGAGACGGTGGAGGTGGTGTTCGCGGCGGTCCGTGAGGCTGAGGCCGGTGGCGAGAAGCTGCTGGTGGACGGCAGTGAGTTCAGTGACGTATTATGGAACAATCTCAGAGGAGAATAGCGTATTTCGTAGCAGCAGGTATCGTAGATGGCACATTCATCTGGACGATTGCTTATTTGACACCTGTGAATCGGCGAACATAGACTCCACGAGGGCAGGGGTGAGTCACAGTACGCCTGCTGGAACGAGAAGCCTTTGTGAACACGGTACACCTTGCATCATGGTGACAGGGGGTAGGGTCTATGTCCTCGCTGAAGGTTCGTTACGGTCGCAGTTGGCTGATCACCTCAATGGGTTGGCTGATTCTAGGTTTGCTGGTTGGTTGTGGAAGTGACCCAACTCCAACCCCGACGCAGCGACCAGCACCTACTCCCACACCAACCGCTACTTCTGTTCCGATTCCCACCCCTACGCCATCGCCGCTGGACGAGTTGATTGCTGCCGCCGTTGAAGAGGGAGAGATCAACGTCCTTGGGAGCGGCGATTGGCATTCGGCCGCGTTCATCTCAGAAGTTCAGGACGCTGTGAACGCAAAGTATGGGATCGACATAGCGATAAACACCTCGCCTGGACCCTCCGGATCCCAGTTGCTCCCCACCCTGATATCGGAGTACGAGGCTGGTCGGCCCGCATCGACCGATCTGTTTACGGGGGCATCCGCGCGGCAAGGACTCGGTCTCCATCAGGCTGGAGCAGCTGAACTTGTCGACTGGAAGGTTTACGCACCCTACCTTACAGACGTGGAAATAGGCCCCGAGGGTTGCTGTGTCGTCGTAGGTGGAACTATCCACGGTATGGGCTACAACAAGGATATAATCAGCGAAGAAGAACTACCGCGGTCGTTCACCGACTTCGCTGATTCCAAATATGCAGGGATGATTGCGACAACTCCCTATGCGGTTGGTTGGATCGAGGCCTCGATTGTGCTTGGTAGGGAAGAGGCTCTCGAGACCATCCGAACGATGACTTCCAACGACGCCATAGCAGGACTCATCGGCTGTGGACAGGAAGAGCGTGTTGCGACAGGCGAGTTTGCCTTTATGGCGTTCAGCTGTGGTCAGATCAGTTGGGACCGCCTGGCTGAGAAAGGAGCGAACGTTGCTTACAAGACTCTCGGAGAATTCGTAAGCGGCACTGCGGTTGATGCCACAATACCCAAGAACAGCGAACATCCCAACCTGGCGAAGCTCGTGGCGGTCTTCATGACAACGGATGAGGGTCAAGACATCATCGAAAAGCACTCCGGGACACCGTCCCGGTTCCGCCCGGGGACTTTCACCGCCAACGAGATAGCCCGGCTGGAGGCTGAGGGCGCGACCGTGTACTACGGGACACACGAGAACGTTGCGAAGTACTTTGAGAACTACACTTCCTTTGCCTTCAGTCAAATCGTGCCGCTACTTCAAGGCCAATGAGGCAGCAAGGAGGAGTGTGGCCTAGCCAGCGCGTGCCGGGCCGGATTTCGACACATGGCGGCTGGAGGTCAAATGTTCCATAGAGGACGGGCATGAGCCGTAGCTACAACATCGGGGTCGACATCGGCGGCACCTTCACTGATTGTGTGGCGGTAGATGATGAGGGGACCCTTACGCTGGGGAAGGCGTCGTCCACTCCTGCTGATTTTGCCGTAGGCGTGCTTGAAGCAGTTCGCAGTGTCGCGCTTGCTCTCGGAATGGATAGCGAAGAGGAACTCTTGCGTACCACGCGGCTCTTCTACCATGCATCGACGGTGGCGGACAATACGCTGATCACACGCACCGGAGCGAAAACAGGCATCATCGCCACCAAGGGCTTCGGGGACGCCTTCCTCATGATGCGCGGCGGTATCACGTTGGGCCTTCCAGAAGAAGAGGCTGCCCATGAAGCAGCACTGCGAAAGCCCGACTCCTTTGTGCCAAGAAGGCTGATTAGGGAGATCACGGAGCGGGTGGATTACAGCGGAGGCATCTTAGTCAAACTCAACGCCGAAGAAGCCTTGGAGAGCATCAAGAGTCTGGTCGACGAAGGGGTGGAATCCGTCGCTGTCAGCCTGCTGTGGTCAATCTCAAACGATATTCACGAGAAGGAAACAGCAGAAATAATTCGGCGTGAGTATCCCGGAGTGTTCGTCAGCCTTTCGAGCGAGACTGCCCCGTTTGCCGGAGAATACGAGCGAACGGCTACCACCGTATTCAACTCTTACATCGGCCCGACGATCACCAAGTACCTGGCGAACCTTCAAGGCCTTCTACGAGACAAGGGACTCACGAACAGACTCTTGATCATGCAGGCCTATGGCGGCGTTCTGGGCGTTCAGGACGCTGGCAAGCGCGCTGTCGGCAGCATCGAGGCCGGCCCTGCAGCCGGTGTCTCCGCCTGCCAGTTCATCGGTGAACGTCTCGACTGTCCCAATATCGTCGCTGCAGACATGGGGGGGACGACCTTCAAGGTCGGCATCGTGCGGAACGGGGCGATGGAGCGGGACTACTCACCGGTCTTCATGCGATACCGCCTCTTGTCCCCCAAGATCTGGGTGGAGTCGATCGGCTCAGGGGGAGGAAGCATCGCCTGGATCGATTCCGGCACAGGACTATTGAAGGTCGGGCCACGCGGTGCCGGCGCCAGTCCCGGACCTGTGTGTTATCAGCGAGGCGGAACCGAGCCTACGGTAACGGATGCAGACCTGCTCCTGGGGTATCTGAACGACGGCTACTTCCTGGGCGGCCAGATGAGCCTTGATAGAGCCGCGGCCGAAGAGGCTATCTCAGAGAAGATCGCCAAACCACTTGGCATGAGCGTGACTGAAGCAGCGAGCGCCATAAACCGCATCGTCAACTCGCAGATGAGCGACTTGATCCGCAACGCCACCATCCGGCGAGGCCATGACCCCAGGAACGACGTTCTCTTCGCCTTTGGCGGAGCGGGACCAGTCCACGCCAGCCGGTTTGCAGCCGAGCTTGGCATTCGAGAAGTTGTCGTCCCTTCGACGGCCTCCGTCCATGGTGCGGTTGGCTTGGTGGCATCCGATGTCGTCTATGAAGAGGGTGCAACCGACAGGATGGAAGTGCCAGTGGCAGCTGACCGCATCAACGAGGCGTTCGTTCCCCTTTTGGAAAAGGTGCAGGCTGAGTTGGCAGATGCCGGGTTCGATAGAGAAGACACTGAGATAGTCCGCAGCGTAGCAATGAAGTACCGCTATCAGGTCCATGAACTGACTATTCCGTTTCCTCCGGGGTCAGACCTGCTAGCCGACGAGGACCTTAAGTTGTTGTACCAGCGGTTCGACGATACATATGAGGAGATGTACGGCAAGGGCTCGGCATACCGGGCGGCCGGCCAGGAAATCGCCACAATACGCGTGCGAGGCATCGGACTCCTCCCCAAACCACGTATTGAGAGCATATCCGCGCGTGGGGACTCGGCCGCATCGGAGCTCGCGGCAAATGGGGCCTGGAAGGGGCAGCGGGACGTGTACTTCGAAGAGCGGAAGGGGTTCATCCCGACCGACATTTATGATTACGGCGAACTCAATGCGGGCGCGACGATCGAAGGTCCCGCGGTAATCGAAACTCCAATCACTACGGTCGTTGTCAATCCCGGTGACCGAGCGGTGCTGGACGAGTACGCCAATCTGCGCATCACGATTGCGGCTCAGCCCGGTTAGGAGGCATCCATGACTCAAGCTACGGCGGTTGATCCAGTCACTGTAGAGATCCTGTCCCACCGGCTCCATCAGATTGCCAAGGAGATGGGCTCCACGCTGGAGTTGGTCGGCGGAACCGTCAACACGACCCAAATGCACGACTACATGGCGTCGCTCTACCGCGCCAACGGAGAAATCCTGGCGACAGGCGAATCTATGCCATGGCATGTGGCTTGTGCGGGATTCACCGTGAAGAAGATCCTGGAGCGATTCGGTGAAGACAACGTCAACCCCGACGACGTCTTCCTGCTGAACGACCCCTATGTTTCAGCCATTCACCAGTCGGATGTCTACATCGTGTCCCCCATACACTTCGAGGGAGCACTTGTCGGCTGGAGCGCCTCGTTCGTTCACGTCATGGACATCGGCGCAATGACTCCAGGAGGAGAAACACCAGCGGCAACCGAGATTACGCAAGAGGGCCTTCGCATCCCAGGAATCAAGCTGATCGACCAAGGCAATATCCGTGAGGATGTCTTTGACTCCATCATCAACATGACCAGACAGCCCCAGATGGTCGCCCTGGACATCAATTGTCAGATCGCGGGAAACAATGTTGCGAAGCGGCGGATACAGGAACTGTACGCGCGTTTCGGGACCGAGCTCATGCAGGCTGTTTCGTCGGAGATGATCAGGGGCTCCGAGCAGGTGCTTCGACGAAGGCTTGCCAACATCCCTGACGGCACGTGGAGCGAGGTCGGCGATGTGGAGTCTGGTGAGAACCACTGGCGAATGATGGTGACGCTGGAGAAGCGCGGAGAGGAACTGCTCTTCGACTTCACCGGCACCGGCGAACAAGCGTCGACGGGAATCAATCTCCCCTACCACGCGACCTTCGGTTGCTGCTTCGACGGTATCGTTTCCACCATCGCCTACGATCTTCCGAAGAACCATGGTCTCTTCAAGCCTATCAACATGGTGGTCCCAGAAGGCACCCTGCTCAACGTGACCTACCCTGCACCGGTCTCGTTGAACACGACTTCCGGGGGAGCCATGGCGAAATTCCTTGTGCACTCTGCTCTTCTCCAGATGCTCTCAGGAAGTGAGGAGTGGCGACACGAGGTCATAGCTCCGAGCCTGGGGGGGCGTCTGGGCCGTACGGCCGGCGTCAATCAGCACGGCGTCTACTATGCATCAAGCCTGGCTCAGCCAGCGCTGAGCGGCAGCGGCGCGATTGACGGAGCTGATGGTGTGGACTCATCAGCTCTCACCTACCTGATTGCACCGAACATCGAGTGGATGGAAGCAAACGCTCCTTTGCTCTTCCTGTTTAGGCGGCATGCTCAAGATGCTCAAGGACCAGGAAAGTACCGGGGTGGGGCGGGGGCCGAGATGGCGTTCACCATCTACAACGCGCCGGAGAAGAAACTGCACGGCGTCGCTTTCGGCGTCGCAGGGCTCCGCAACGGCGGACGTGGCATATTCGGTGGATATCCGGCCGCGCCCAGCGTTCTCGTTCATATGCACGACACGGACGTGCGTGATTACCTGGGCAGGAACGAACTCCCGCAGGATATGGGCGAGCTCAAGGGTGAAGCTGACATATTGGGATATTGCACTTTTGATCTGAGAGAAGACGACGTTCTTTACTACATGCTCAGGCAGGGAGGCGGGCTTGGAGACCCGCTCGATCGTGATCTGGAGATGATTGAGAGAGACTTGGCCGATCGATATATCTCTCCGGAAGCAGCTCGAGAAGTCTACGGAGCGGTTCTGGCCGAAGACGACGGGCGCGCCGTGGATAGAGTTGCGACCGAGGAGCTTCGCCAGGAGCTTCGCGCCAAGAGATTGAGGGCTTCGCAATGACCCGCCCCCTCCGAGAAAACCTGGTGGTGCATGATGAAGACGGCCAGTCGTGGGTCCGATGCGCCAAGTGCTCCCAGACGTTGAGCCTCGCTGACCAGGACTGGAAAGCCGGGTGCAGAGTCGTAGTAACGTCCCCTACTACTGCTGGCCCGCACCGACAGGTGATGCTGGGCAAGATCGCTTTCGAAGAGCGCTACTGCCCCGGTTGCGGGACGCTCCTTGATGTGGCCTTCCTGGAGGTAACAAGGATGGCGAATGAGCAAGGCATGGCTGCGCTAGCCCAACAGAGTGAGCCGTCGCCTGTTCAGGTGACGCTGCCAAGCGAAAGCACCGCAGTATTGGTGCTCGACATCGGAATGCGCGCCCTCGACGCGGAAGAGGCGGCCAATAACCTTCTGGAGCCGGTGTCTGCTTTGCTGGGCCGCGCCCGCGACAAAGGTGTCTATGTCGCCTACACTATCATGGTGCAGGACGAAGGCACGCCCATGGGCGCCGTGGCCACCCCGCTAAGAAGGCGAGAAGAAGAGCCGGTGCTCTACCCTCTGGGCTACGATAAGCTTCGAAACGGGGAGTTAGCCAAACTGCTTGACGAGCGCGGGATAGAGCACGTCATCGCCGTCGGAGCCTCGACACATCTTTGTGTGTTGTACACATGCACCGCAGCGGCGCGGAATCATGGGTACCATGTAGTCGTACCGCTGGATGGGGTGGCTGCCAAGAATCCATACGAGCATGAGTACTCGTTGCACCAGCTCACGGTGTTGCCGGCGCTTCCGCTCCAGATCGATTTCACCGAGACTGCGCTGATAGAGTTCCGGTGATCTCATCGGTGCGTGACCCGAGGACGGATTGCTTGCGATGGCAGTAGCGGCCTCGTTCCCGATCCGGGTGCTCCCACGCGGCCTTCTTAGTTTATATCGGCGGACTGGCGGGCAGTGGCCGCTTGTAGGGATTAGCCTGCTGGTACTATCCGTTATAGTTGCTCTGCTTGCGGTGGTTGTCGCCGTCGCTTTCCAGGACGAAATCGCCTACGGAAAGCTCGGGAGCCTCACTCTCGAGAACTTCCGAACATTGTATGGGGATGCGCTGTTTCGCAGCGCCATGGCAAACACTGCAGTGTTTGCATTCGTTACCGTCCTGACAGCACTTTGCTTCGGCATGCCAATTGCGTGGATCGTTGAGCGCACCGACCTTCCAGGCAGAAGCCTTGTCTTCTCACTGCTGGCGATTACGCTGCTCGTGCCGGGATTCTATGTTGCGATGGGTTGGCAGTTCCTGCTCCATCCGCGCATCGGCATTCTCAACAAGTGGCTGGTTGATATCTTGCCCATCGAGACGGCCCCAATCAATGTCGGCGCGGTGCCAGTGATGGGAATCATCCAGGGCATCGGTCTCGTTCCTCTCGCGTTCATCATGATGGCGCCGGCATTTCGGAACATGGACCCGGCACTTGAAGAGAGTGCGCAGGTCCACGGGTTGGGGACTATCGCCCGAATCCGAAAGGTCTCGCTACCACTGCTCACACCGAGCATCGCAGCAGCAGCGATCTACGTCTTCGCCATCGGTTTCGCTGCCTTTGACATCCCGGCATTCCTCGGGTTGGGGAACAAGACCTTCACGCTGAGCACCTTCATGTACGTGAAGACTCAACCGCTTGATGCCCTTCCCGACTATGGTGTGGTTGGATCAATCGCACTCAGCATGATGTTGTTTGCGCTTGCCCTGACCTGGTGGTATCTGCGAGTGATACGGCAAGGCCACAAGTATCAGGTCATCTCCGGCAGAAACTACAGGCCTACTCGGATGCAGTTGGGACGCTGGCGATTCGCCGCTTGGGGGTATATCGCCCTCTTGGTGACGCTATCTCTCGTCCTCCCGTTGGTCACGCTGCTCTGGGCGTCAGTGTTGCCATTCTTGATGGTCCCCTCAGTCGCTGCATTTGGAGCGATGACTACCGAAAATTATACCAACATCCCATGGAAGGGTTTCTGGACCGCCATCAGGAACAGCGCGATCCTCGTCGTAGCAACACCCACTCTGGCCTCACTGGCAGGAATCGCGACTTCATGGATCGTAACGAGGTCGCGCGTTAAAGGCGCGTGGGCATTTGACCTGGTTTCATTCCTGCCTCACGTTATACCAAACCTGATATTCGCTGTTGGAGTACTTCTGATAGGTTTGTTCGTTGTACCTGCTTTCGTGCCTTTCTACGGAACAGTGCTCATCGTGTTGCTCGTGTACGTTGTGACGACACTGCCATTTGCAACGCGTATGTACAACTCGGCGTTCACACAAATACACCGCGAGTTGGATGAAGCGGGGTATGTCTCAGGCCTCGGGCCCGGGTTGGTGCTGTGGAAAATATTGCGCCCGTTGATGGCTCCAACGATACTCTATGCCTGGCTCTGGATTGCGCTGCTGGCTTACAGAGAGTTGACTATGGCTGCGTTGTTGGTGTCTCGCACCAATCTCACTATGCCCGTTTACATCTGGAGCGTGTGGGATACAGGCAATCTCAATCAGGCTGCGGCCGTTGGACTCTTGACGTTCCTGGTCTTTTCGCCTCTGGTGCTCGCTTATTTCCTGTTCGGGCGGCGGACTCTTCCGTGGTCGGACTGATCCGTTGAAAGGATGGTGTCTGTACTTATGGGGATCACTGTTCAAGGCCTTTATAAGACGTATCAATCCGGCGGGGAAGGCGTGCCTGCGCTCCTCAATGTTAGCCTGGAGATTGAGGATGGTGAGTTCTTCGTTCTCCTTGGTCCGAGCGGTTCGGGGAAGACGACTCTGCTTCGTTCCGTTGCCGGCCTGGAACGTCCAGAGAGGGGTAGCATCTACTTCGATTCCACATGTGTGTTCTCAGGACATGAGAAGCTTCATGTGCCTTCAGAGAACCGATACCTAGGGATGGTCTTTCAATCGTACGCAATCTGGCCTCATCTCACTGTGTACCAGAACGTTGCATTACCGCTGACACATGGGAAATCGAAGATTCCAAAGCATCTCGTGAGTGGCAGGGTTAACGAAGCGTTGGCTCTGGTCGGGCTGCAAGAGCTTGGCTCGCGTAGTGCGACGCAACTGAGTGGAGGGCAACAACAACGCGTTGCGTTGGCCCGTGCAATGGCAACGAAGACCGAGCGGCTCCTTATGGACGAACCGCTCAGCAACCTCGATGCTCGCCTTCGGGAGGAAGTCCGAGGTGAGATGCGGTCGCTGATAAAGGGAGCTGGGGTGACAGTACTCTACGTGACCCATGACCAAGAGGAGGCCATGGATCTTGCAGACCGCATTGCCGTCATGCACCAGGGTCAGATATTGCAAATCGGTAGCGCTGAAGAGTTGTACCAATCTCCAACCGACAAAGATGTAGCCGACTTTCTCGGTTCCATGAATTGGCTAAGGGGGACCATCGAGGCAGATGGCACAATACGGACTTCGTTTGGAACTGTTTTCTCTTCGGACAGCAACAGTATTCAGCCAAACGCTCAAGTGTGGCTTGGCATCAGACCCGAAGACGTAGTCGTACACGGTGCTGCCGACACAAGCCCTGACGGTAGAAACGCGTTTACAGGCGAAATCATCTCCAGCATATTCCTTGGCGACCACCGCACCTACGAGATCAGGCTGGCAGATGAGACGCTCAACGCAAACACCCCGGTGGAGCAGTTGTACGAGGGATCGATCTCCGTTTGTATACCCGAGGAAAAAGCAAAGCTCTTCGCTTCAGACGGCTAGCAGGCCACAGGAACGTCGACACAGCTGTGCCAAGACATGACAACCCGCGCCCATGGTCGTGACGAGACTTCCTGCAAGAGACAATACCTAGGAGTTCAGATCCCAGAACCTCATGGCGTTGCCCACTAGGATGGCGTACTTCTCTTCTTCGGGAACGCCATGGAACATGTCCTCGATGACCTGCTGCGAGTTCGGCCAGTCCCCAGCTGCGTGGGGGAAGTCGGTGGCGAACAAGATGTTCTCAGCGCCGATGGACTCTCGCACGGGAGCGGAGACACCGATCGGCTCATAGAGCGTCCCCCATAGCGAATGCTCCCTCATGTATTCACTAGGCATGCGCTCCAAGTCCGGCATACCCCAGAAGTGCCGCATCATCGGCTGGTACCGCCGGTAGTTGTCGTCAAGCATGAAGAGGGTGAAGGGGAGCCACCCAGCCATGGTCTCGGCGAAGTAGACCTTGAGGTTGGGGAAGCGGTCCCACACCCCGGCGTACGCCAACTGCATGACTCCCATGCCGTTGTGGCTCCCGCCCTGATTGGAGAAGAGCAGACTCAACGCGTCTCCCTTGTGGTTCTGCGGGGAGTCGATGAAGTGGGGATAGTTGAAGACTGGATCGTTCTTGTTGGAGCCCAATGCCCCGCCCCCGAATCCGCCGAACCGTCCGCCCCCATGTGAGGAAATGGCGATGCCGAGGTCGACCGATGCTGACCAAAAGCGGTCGTCCTCCGGCGTGGGGAAGCCGCGGCCGCTAGGGAAGGTATTGAGAGTGACACCCCTGTAGCCAAGCTCGGCGCAATGCTCGAGCTCCTGCACGGAGTCTTCGATGCCGGTAGTCGGGATGATCCCGTTGGAGAACAGCCTATCGGGTGCGAAAGACACATACTCTTCGGTAAGGTACTCGTTGTAAGAGTGCACCAGGGCGAGGTACAACTCGTCGTCCTTCGCATTCCGGAATAGACCGTCGGCCCAGGTGAACATGATCTCCGCGTCGACACCGTCGCGGTCCTGCTCCTGAATCCGCAGTTCCGGCGTGCCGTTGCCGACCGGCTTAGAGAACTTTGAGATTTGGAAGGGTATCTCTTCGAATGAGACGCCGACGTTGCGGGTGAGCCCTATCGTGTCTGGTTCGCTGCCATCGCAACTCACAGCGTCCGACCCATCGGACATAACCACCCGGACAGGAGCTCTATCCCTCCACTTAGCGGGGACTCGGTGCGTCCACACTTCTGGGTTCAGGTCAAGGTGCGCGTCTGCGGAAATCACCCGGTAATCTCGTGCATGTCCGGTGCGGTTAGCGTTAGCTACATAGAAGCACTGTTAGATCTCGAACATCACCGAGACGCTCAAGATTCCTGACAGCCCGGACTACTTTACCAGCTGTGTCGTGTCCGACGTGAGGACTCATCAGGTCCATCGCTTTTAGCTCCACCTCGTCGGTCGTCATGGGGTTTTCGGGCGACCCACGGACTGCATGGGCATCATGCCGCAACACGGCGCCGCCTTTCGTAGTGACTTCCACAACTGCGCGACGTCCCGGTGCCAAGGTGTCATCCGATTGGACGGCGATCCTTCGCTTCACCTCGAGAACGCCGGCCGCATTCATACGCTCATAGTCATGAGCAGCTGCGAAGGTCAGGGTTCCGTCGACTAGCATCACTGCCACGATGTATTGGAGGTTGACGTCAGGCATGTGCCGATCGTTTACGGTCGCAATCCCCCCGGGCTGCATGCGTACCGTCACGTGTTCTACGTCCGCCGGTCGAACATTATGCTTCTCGATGATTCCGAGCACCGCGTCCGCTGGAGCCTGTATAGGTGACCCAACGCACCACTTCTTGATGTGGGTCTCCATCACCTCAAAACGAGTGCCTAGGTCTTTGACGAGTGCCTCTGGAATCGGGTTCGAGGAGTAGCACTCCAAGAAATTGTAATACGGGCCTTCAAAGATATCCCATTCACCCGTAAGGCCAGCGTCGACCAGCATCGCGGCTGTTACCCCGTTCCGCGCCGGCATCCCGCCGAATGCGAAAGCCTTCTCGACGTGACTCTCGTCGGTCATATAAGAGCGAATGCTCGAGGACTGCTGGCCAGCATAGGCCAGCATATGGCGAAGTTGTATTTCGGTAACGTCCAGCAGAGCGCTAGCCGCTGCCGCCGCGCTAAACGGACCGGCCGCGCCCTTCTCGCTAAACCTACGCGGCCGATCTACACCTAGCGCCCGCATTACTCTGCAACCAACGTCATACCCCAAGACGAAGGCCCGCAACAGCGCTGTCCCGTTGGCCCCTCGCTGCTCCGCGATCGCAAGCGCAGCAGGGAGCACCACGCAACCCGGGTGCGTTCCGGACGGCCCATGTGAATCATCAGTCTCGTCTGCATGGGCAAGCATGCCGTTGACAAGCGCCGCCGTCACGGGATCCGTCTTGATGTTCGACCCAATGACTGAAACACCCAAGTGCCCGCCAAAGTTGCGGGCGTATCCCATAGCAAGCTTGCCCGGCCCCAAGTTGGTCCCAGACACCATTGCGGCAAGCGTGTCTAGGATGTGGTGCTTCGCCTTTACCTGGACGTCGCTAGGTAGCTCACGCGTTCGAGCGTCCACCATGTAGTGGACCAACGGCTCAATCATGGAGGGTGTTGCTGTACCTCCGGTCATGCGGTTAAGGCCCCATCGTGAAGGTGCATCCCCATGCAGTACATTAGCTCATCACGCTCACGTCCACCGGTGGCACCGTGAACGCCTTGCGCAACTCCTTTGTCTTCTCCACCCAGTCGGTGCCGTCGCGTAGGAACGCCTCGCCGGACCGCACACGGTATGCTTCCGGGTTCGCAGCTCCCGGTGGAGGACTGCCGGTCTCGGCGAAGTCACGCACTGCCTGCAGCAGGCGACGTCGCGTCCGGATAATGCCTAGGTCCGTTTGCCCCAAATGCTCGTGGGTCCGGTCGTAGATGGTTTCCATGCTGCTTGTGATTGCCCGATCCTGGTGCCTAACAGTCGGGAGGCCACTGTACGCCGGGCCTCCCTCGTTGAATCGACTCCGGCGCTGTTTCTCCCTGTCCAATAAGAAGTCATTGCTGGCTTGGGCCTCAGGCCTGAACCGTCCGTACCAGTCTGTGCTATTCGGTAGCAGGTCGTACTTCTCCGCCATCGCTTTCTTGATGAAATGAACGTAGAGCGTGTGTTCGTTGTCCATGGGCACGGCGGCTGTCAGGCTTGATGGGATTCCCTGGAACCCCCCGTTTGTCGGAGAGATCCCATAGAACGGGAAAAGGAACTATGCAACCCGCCAATACTCCCAGCCGGGCTTCTCAGCGGGTCGATGGGCGCCCATACAAACCCCGGCTTCTGTGTCGAGGACCTCAAACTTCACGTGGCGCACCCTCAACGATGCACGAGCAAAGCTGCCTTCGGGAAGGTCTTCCCAGCGAGTGGACCCAGCGTGGAGGATTCCGGCGTGCACCGTATCGATGGTCCCCTCCAGCACCTGCAGCCAGTTGTGATCGTGCTCCATGGCCAGCGTGTGGAAGCCGTCCGCCACGTTGGCCTCAATGTCCGGTAGAGGAGGCGGGGCCTTCGCTGGTCCCATGTAGGTCCACACTGCGCCGTTGCGCTCAACGCACGGGTAGGTCACGGCCTTCACCTTGTGCGCGAAGCTGCTCTCCGGAGGCTCGTTCAGCATCTCCAGGCAGTTGCCGCTCACATCGAACTTCCACCCGTGATAGATGCAGCGCAGCCCTCCCTCCTCGTTGCGTCCGTAGAACAGAGAGGCCCCTCGGTGCGGGCAGTAGTTCTGGATGAGGCCGACGCGGCCCTCCGAGTCCCGGAAAGCGACGAGCTTCTCGCCAAGCAACATGATCCGGATCGGATCACAGTCCGGGTGGGGCAGTTCGCTGGAGAGCATTGCGGGCATCCAGTACTGCCGCATCATGTTGCCCATGGGCGTCCCAGGGCCTATCCGACATATAAGCTCGTTGTCAGCACCAATAAGCATTTTCAACACCTGCCTCAATAGAAGAGGAAGTTTCAAGCTATGCTACACAGGCCGCCGAACCAGCGTGTATGGAGAATCCCACATGATTACGCAGAGGATTCGTATTCACTGGGGAAGCGCTTCCCGCGACGGTGTCGCAGTATCGCCGCAAGCGCCTATGTGGTTGGCCGATGGAATCTTTGCGGTCTTCATCATCGCGTAATTCAAAGAAGGCATATCTATCGGATGCTCTTTCGGGAAGCGGACGACGCGGTGTCAGCTCAGGCCTCGACCAAGCATTTCTGATTGCATTGCGCTTTCACGGGTTTGACAACAACTACTGCGCGGATGCTGTGGCGACCCACCCGGGCCGTTCGTTGGAGTAGCAAATGTCGACATACTGGAGCCCGACGCACCCCAAACCATCAGGCACTGGATTATCGATCGCGGAATGCACGGGATAAGATTCTGGGGCGGTGGACCGGTCGCTGGCCATCGATTCGCGGGAGATGAACGGGGCCTTGCGGTTTGGGTGGATAGCCCGAAGTGCAGTGCCGCGTGGGAGCAGGTTCTGGAGTTGGATGTTCCCGCCAACGCGCAGGCCACCATGCCGGAAGTGTTGCCAAACACACGACGCTTGTTGGAACGTTACCCTTTGCTCAAGTTGACCCTGAACAACCTGGCACACGTTCCGGCCAGCGAGGGCGCCGCATCGCAGGCGGCGCGTGAGTTGCTGTCGCTCTCCGAATTCCCCCACACCTACGTTAACTTCTCCGTGGGCTTCATGGAGAACACGATGCGTGACAGCGCAGCGAAGGAGCTTTTGATTTCATTGATTGAATCCTTTGGAGCCCACCGGCTTATTTGGTCTTCGTTCATACGTCCCCTCAAGGATCCGCCCCTGAGCAAATCGGTTCAGATCATGCGGGAGGGCGTTGCCTTCCTCCCGGAGGATGATCAAGCAGCGATACTTGGGGAAGGCGCTCGTGACCTTTACTCCTCGTTGCGTGACAGCAAAGTAGCGTAGTTGGGCGCTCCCCGACGACAACGAGTTCCGAGCATGTGAGGAAGAGCGATGGCATCATACGAGTCGACGACGGGCAGCATCACCATGGCCTTCGCCGGCGACGCGATGATTACCCGTGCTTTGAAGCCGTTTCGGGAGCGCCAGTCCCTCGACCTTCGAAAGCTATTCCATAGTGCCGACGTTGGCATCGCTAACGGCGAGATGCTCTTCCACGATTTCGAGAACTGGCCGACCTACTTCACGATGACCTACATGCGGTGGACCCGCGCTACATCGCAGACCTGCAGTGGATGGGCATCAGCATGCTCGGGTGCGCGAACAACCATGGCACGGACTACGGTGAGGACGGCGTCCTTACCAACATCCACCACTTGGACGGCGCAGGAATGGCGCACGCGGGGGCAGGGGAGAACTACGCGGAGGCACTGGCGCCCACCTACCTCGACACGCCCAAAGGCCGCATCGCCCTAGTCTCTGCCACCTCGTCAGCGCGACCCAACTCGCGCGCGGGTGAGCAGCGCCCCGACCTGAAGGGTCGGCCCGGCGTGAATCTAGTTTGTTGGATCAACGAATGGACGGTCGATGAGGAAGGATTCCGCGCCCTCCAACGCGTCGCGCAGGGCTTCGGGTGGAGACAGCGGATGCCTGGTTGGTTGTATGAGGCCTACGGCATCCCCGCCGACTCTCCTGATATGGGCGTCTACTTCTCGGACCGCAATCTTCTGGGGGTTGGCAGCGAGGATCCGGCCGCCCGCTTCGTCCCCGGAGAATCGTTTGAGCGACACACTCGGATCCATCAGGCGGACAAGCAACGCAACCTGCAGACCGTGAGAGAGGCGCGCAGGATGGCGGATTGGGTCGTCTTCTCGATGCACAGCCATGAAGGGGGGCAGCGTTGACCAGCCCGCTGAGCATATTGAGGCGCTCGCCCACGCCGTTATTGACGTCGGCGCCGAGGTTTTTCTCGGCCATGGCCCGCACTTGGATCGAGGCATCGAAATCTACAATGGCAAGCCCATTTTCTATAGCCTCGGCAACTTCATTGTTGAGAACGACACTGTCGCCCGAATGCCTCAGGACAGCATGGATCTGTACGGTCTGGGACATAGCGCCACGCCGTCCGACCTGTTCGATGCCAGGCGTCTCGTGTTTGGCCGTGCCCGCCACGCTGAAGGCGTGACCGACCCCCATAACCAGAGCGCTGTTGCCGTGCTGACATTCGGCGGTGGAGCCCTCGTGGAGATTCGGCTTCACCCCATCGAGTTCAGCCACAGCCTCCCTCGCTCGCAATCGGGCAGGCCCATGCTGGCCGAGGGAGATGAAGCTCAAGAGACGCTGGAACGCTTCCAGCGCCTTTCGATGCCGTTTGGCACAGATGTCGCGATTGTCGGAGCTGTTGGTGTTGTAGAGCCTGCTGCCGTAGGAACGCACCGGTCTGAACCATCGTCTGAACGAGCACAGGGGCTTCCCGAGGACCATCCGTGGAACATCTAGTGCAGCAAATCGCGGACTACGCTGAATCGCTCTCCTACGATGACTTGCCTTCGGACGTCGTCGACCGCACGAAACATCTCATCGTCGACACCTTTGGCTGTGGCATCGGCGGAGCGCAGAGCCTCCCCGCGCGAGCAGCACAGGCAGTCGCCGGTGAGATTACCTCCAGCAGGCCGGCGTCTCTCTTCGTTACGGGCCACAGCACATCGCCCGATGTTGCGGCGTTCGCCAACGGCGTCATGCTCCGCTATCTAGTTCATGGAAGGGGAGGGCATCCCTGTTGTCCGCGGCATTGGTGTCGCGGACGTACGAGAGTTGACGCTGGCGCCATGGAAACGGATGGGAGGTAGGGGAGCATTCCTCCAACTCGATGGCATCAGGGGCCTTTCAGGCTTCTACGTAGTCGAGGTTCTCAGTGGCGCTGCGCTGAACGGGAACGTCATATCTACGAAGAATTGTACTATGTCGTCGAAGGCAGAGGGACGACCGAAGTGTGGAAGGAGGGGAGCGATAATAAGCAAGTATTCGGATGGCAAGCGGGTAGCCAATTCGTCATTCCCCTAAATGCCTAGCATCGGATCGTAAATGCTATGAACACTCCTGCACTGCTTGTTTCGGAACTCGGGCTACGAGTTCCGATGCGCCGGATCACGGTGAGCCTAGCGTCGGCGGACCTGCGCAAGGAGGGTCCCTCGTACGACCTGCCGATTGCGGTAGGGATACTGAGCAGCAGCGGGCAGATCGCGGCCTGCCTCGCCGACACGGTGCTGATAGGGGAGCTATCGCTCGAAGGGCATCTTCGGCATACGGACGGGATATTGCCGATGGTTGGTCTCGCGCGGCAGCGCGGGCTGAAGACGGCGGTGGTGCCCTCGACGAATGCGGACGAGGCGGCCTTGGTGGAGGGCGTCGAGGTGCTCGCCGCCAGCTCCTTGCGGGAGCTGGTCGACCACATCCGGGGCGATGCGCCGATGGACGCGCATCCCGCCTCTTTGGGGATGGGGCGCTTTGCCCAAGCGGACTACGCGGTGGACATGGTGGACATACGTGGTCAGGAGCAGGCGAAGCGGGCGCTTGAGGTGGCTGCGGCGGGCGGGCACAACGTGCTGATGACGGGACCGCCGGGGAGCGGGAAGACGCTGCTCGCGCGGGCGATGGCGTCGATTCTGCCGCCGCTGACACCGATGGAGGCGCTCGAGACGACGAAGGTGTACAGCGTGGCGGGGATGCTGCCGGCGGACATGCCGCTGGTGACGACGCGGCCGTTCCGGTCGCCCCACCACACGATCTCCAACGCCGGGCTGGTGGGTGGGGGCAAGGCTCCCAGGCCGGGCGAGGTCTCGCTGAGTCATCGTGGAGTGCTCTTCTTGGACGAGCTGCCGGAGTTTGGCCATAGCGTGCTGGAAGTGCTGCGCCAGCCCGTGGAGGACAAGGTCGTGACGATAAGCCGGGCGCACGGCTCAGTCACGTACCCGGCAAGTTTCATGCTGGTCGCCGCCATGAACCCGTGCTTCTGCGGCAACTTGGGCGACCCCCCGGAAGTCGTGCACCTGCTCGCCGTCGAACGTCAGCCGCTACCAGAAACGCATATCCGGGCCGCTGCTCGACCGCATGGACATCTTCATCGACGTGCCACGGGTGGAGTACGACAAGCTGACGGGCGAAGCGACGGGCGAGCCGTCGGCAAGCATCCGCGAGCGGGTGTGCTGCGCGCGCCAGATTCAGCGCGCCCGGTTCGAGGACTCCTGCGCCCAGACCAACGCCGACATGGGCCCCGCGGACGTGTGGACGTACTGTCGTTTGGACGAGGCGGCCCACGGGCTCGCGAAGGCGGCGATGGACCGCCTGCACCTTTCGGCGCGGGCATTCCACCGCACGCTCAAGCTGGCCCGCACCGTTGCCGATCTGGACGGGGAGCCGGAGATCGGTATGGCGCACCTCGCTGAGGCGGTGCAGTACCGCCAGCGGAGCTTGGAGTAGACTGGCCCCTATCTCGTCCGGAGGTTTGTTGTGAGCGAATTCGACGAACTGCAGGAGGACCTCGTAACGGCGTCGACGATCCTAGAGTGGGAGTTCGGCGACATCATTGGTCACGTAGGGGTGCGGCTCCCGGAGGGTGAGGGCATTGCGGTCAAGATGCTGCGGGCGCCCCAAGTCGGAGGCGAGCACTGGATGATGCACTTCGACATGGACGGGAACAAGATCTCCGGCGAGGGCACCGTCCCAGGCGAGGCGGCGATCTACACGCGACTGTTCCGGGCGAAACCCGAGATTAACGGAATCGTCCACGCCCATGCGCCGATGTGCATCGTTCTGGGGCTGGCCGGTGTGCCGGTGAGCGCGGTGCATCTGGCGTCGGCCAAGTTCGGCCCCGATGGCTTGCCCGTCTACCCGACGCCGGTCTACGTTTCCGACAACGGCGACGGGGACGCCATCGCGCGGACCATCGGCGACGCGCCCGGAATGACCATCAACGGGCACGGCATCGTTACGGTGGGGAAGAGCATCGACGAGGCGTGCTTCAACGCGGTCTACATGGAGCGGACGGCGAAGCTGATTCAGGCTGCGCGCCTGCTCGGCCATGAGGCGGTAGACGGGGCGTTCCGGGAGGAAATGGCGGGCAATGCCCAGAAGATGCGGGAGCGGCAGCGCGCCATCAACCGGCCCCAGGTCGAGCACTCCGACGATTGGCGTTACTACAAGCGCAAGCTGGAGCGCGGCGAGCCCTGGAACCGGGGTTGGACGTAGAGGCTACCCTCAGCGTCGTTCATGCGTTCCCTAGCGGAGGAGGACGCAGAGCGTCGTTGGGAGGTTAGAAGATTCCCTTCCTCGCGAGGGGGGCTCGCAGTCTATGAGGGCGTCGGGGACGATGCATGGGCGACCTTGGTGTAGAGTTTTCCCGCGCCGGTTCGGCGAGGAGGAATTCGCGTTGACGCTCCAAGATTTCAGCGTGCAGGGGAAGCAGGCCGTCGTCATCGGTGGGGGACGAGGAATCGGGCGCGGCATCGCGCTCACCCTTGCTGAAGCGGGGGCGGACGTTGCGGTCGCCGCGCTCACGCCCACCAAGGTGTTCGATGTCGCCGAGCGCGCTACCGCTCTCGGCGTGAAGGCGAACGCCTACACCGTCGACGCCACAAACGGCGCGTCGATGGACGCTCTCGCGGCGCAGGTACTGGCCGACTTCCCGGATATATCGATCGTGGTCAATAGCGTGGGCGACTCGCTGCGCCAGCCGGTGACGACGCTTCCGGAGAGCCCTGACGCGCCGGGCATGAGCAGCGCGGACTGGCGTCGGATTGTCGACATCAACCTCACGTCAGTGTTCGAGGGCTGCCGCATCTTTGGCCCGCGCCTCATCGATCGAGGGGAGGGCGTGGTCCTGAACGTGAGCGGCATCCGGGGTCTCCGGGCGATGCTGTACGGGTCTGCATATTCCGCGGGCAAGGCGGGGCTGACCAAGCTAACGGAGTCGCTCGCGCTGGAGTGGGCCGCCCACGGCATCCGAGTCAACGCCATCGCGCCGGGGCTCTTCCCGGACCCTGAGCAGGAGAGCGCCGAGCAGCTCCTCCAGCGCGAGGCCGAGATCAGGCCGCGCGTTCCGCTGGGCAGAAGCGGCCCGCTGCGCGACGTGGGCCTGATGGCGGTCTACCTCGCCTCGGACGCCGGGGCGTACATCACGGGCCAGACCTTCGTAATCGACGGCGGCGCAGCCATCCTCTAGGGTTCGGCCGCCAATCCGATAGGAGCGCCATGAATATTGCTGTCTGCGTTAAGTGGGTGCCCGCAATCTCGCGAGTGCGCTTCGACCCCGAGACCAAGCGCATCGTCCGCGAGGGCGTGCCGAACGAGTTGAACGCGTTCGACGTGCTCGCGGTCAACCGGGCCGTCCAGCTCAAGCGCGAGCACGGCGGCAGCGTGATCGCTTTCACCATGGGGCCGCCTGACGCGCGGCGCGGCCTGGCGCGATGCCTCGCCATGGGCGCCGACCAAGTGTTCCATCTGAATGACATGGCCTTTGCTGGAGCGGACACCCTCGCCACGGCGCGCGCGTTGTCCCTGGCGCTGGGACGCGACGCGTACGACCTGGTGCTGTTCGGCAACAACAGCGTGGACGCGGAGACGGGGCAGGTTGGGCCGGAAGTCGCCGAGATGCTCGGCATACCGCAGATAACGTCTGTCTCCAGGCTCGACGTGACGTCTGACGGCCGAGTGCTCGCGGAGCGGGCGCTGGAGAACGGCGTCGAGGTGGTGGAAGGACGGTTACCGCTGCTCGTCAGCGTGGCGGAGGGAGTCGCTCCCGATACAGCCGCGGCGCGGGACGACATCAGGGCGGCGGAAGAGCGCGACATCCCCGAGCTGACCGCCGCCGACCTTACCGACGACCTCTCGCAGCTCGGCGCAGCCGGCTCTCCGACGTGGGTCGCGGAGATCAGGCAGCTCGAATCGCCGCGCGAGGGCGCGCTGATCGAGGAGGAGCCCGTCGAGCAGGCGGCCAAGCAAGCCGTCGGTCTGCTGAAGGAGCGAGGAGCGCTCCAGTCTGGCGAAGTGGAGAGCCAGGAGAGCAATGCAGCGCCGGACGCCCTCCGGGCTGACGGGCCCGAGACCTGGGTGGTCGCCGAGGGGAACGCGGAGGGACTTCGCGCCATAACCTTCGAGTTGCTCGCCGCAGCGCAGCCGGTCGCCGATGCGGTGTCGGGCCCCGTCATCGCGTTCGTCATGGGCGGGCCGGAGGTTGCGGCGCATGCCGACGTGCTCGGGCAGGCGGGTGCCGACCGGGTGGACTTGGCGTTGGACGCCGCGCTAGGGGCGTACTCGACGGAAGCCTACGCGTCGACTCTCGCGCAGGCGATAGAGGCCCGTCCACCCTACGCCGTTCTCCTGCCGTCGACGCCGAACGGCCGCGATATGGCGGCGAGGGCGGCGGCCCGGCTCGGCCTTGGCCTGACAGGCGATTGCATAGGGTTGGAGGTGGATGGAGAGGGGAGGCTGGTGCAGCTCAAGCCGGCGTTCGGCGGCAACATCGTTGCCCCAATCTACTCCCGCACGCTGCCGAACATGGCGACGGTGCGCCCCGGCGTCTTCGACGCGCTCCGGCCGAACCCCGCACGCTCGGCGGCAGTTGTCGAGGTCCCCGCGTCCGCTCCGCGCGGCGATGGGCCGGTGTCCATCGAGTTTCGCGCTGCGCCGGACGATGATGCGGCGACTCTCGACAAGGCGGCAGTCGTGATCTGCATCGGCAAAGGCGTTGGCGGGCCGGAGCATATCGCGAAGCTCGACGAGCTACGGGACATGCTCGACGCGGAGTACGTATGCACCCGCGACGTAGTGGAAGCCGGCTGGATGCCGAGGCAGCGCCAGGTCGGGCTGACCGGCCGGTCGATAGCGCCGAGGTTTTACATCGGCGTCGGCGTACGAGGGGACTTCAATCATACGGTTGGCATCCAGCGGAGCGGCACGGTGCTGGTCGTCAACAACAGCCGGCGAGCTTCCTTCTTCCGGGGCCAATGCGATATCGGGATCGTGGGCGATTGGGAGGAGGTCATCCCGGCCCTGATGTCCGAGCTGCGAAGTGAGCTTGGCTAGCGGCCCGGCCCTACCGGGGCAATAACAATGATGCCCGGCGTACGCCTAGCCATTCCTCTGCTGCTGGCTGCCGCGCTGCTTGCGGGCATGGCGGTGGTCGCTGCGGGCCTTGGCGACCCAGGCCGTGCGAGGATGATGGAGCCCATACCCGATGCGTCGGCCCCGCCCGTTCAGATATTTACCTCGATGGATGACCTGCGGGAGTTCGCCCTCGCCGCCTATACCGACCTCTCGGATGAAGACTGGTCGGCCCTGGAAAACTCGTTGATTCCCGGTAGCGGCGAGACGTGCGCAACGGCATCGCTCGAGGCCCACGGCGCGGAGGCTGTGCGCCGTGCCGCCTTGGATGTGGAAGCGGCGCTGGCGCGCGAGAACTCGCTCTTCGCGCAGCTGGCGCGCCTGCCCCGGCTCGACTGGGAGGTCGTAGGCGTGGAGGTGGACGGAGGCGAGGCCTGGATCACGCGGCGGGCGAGCGCGTTCGGGCGCGACGTCGGACCGCCGGTGCTCCGGCGGGATCGGTGGGTGGTCGTGAGCGACGCATGGTGGCTTGACCCGTTGACAGTCGCGCCCGGCTGCGGCGCTGATGCGGAGCCGCCGCGCGCCCCGCTCGCCTACGAGGCTGTGACGCTGAGTACGTTCGCCCGCCCGTTGCTTGCGGGATCGATGGCCGAAGCCGTCTCCGCCGACGGACGGGCCATCGAAGTCACGATGACCGCAGGGGAACGTGGCCAAAGCCTGCTCGCCCCCGACGGGTTCGAGTATGTGCCCTTCGAGGCGAGGGTCGAGTCGCGAGACGGCTCGCAGCTTGGAGGGCCGCTGACGTTCCGCTCCGCGAGCTTCGATGGTTGGTTCTTGGGCCAGCCTATCGCAACATCCACGGGGATATGTCCGGGGACGGAGGCGACGGGCGTCACCTGCCACCTGACGAGCGGCAAGGCGCTCGTCGGGGAGGACGATTCCGCGCCCAGGCTCGCGTGGATCCCGACGGCGGCCCACCAGCGGGCGGAGGGCATCGCCTGGTGGCGACTCCCCACGCTGCGGCGCGGCGGGCGCTCCGTCGTGCGCGACCTCACCAACGCGGAGGTCTCGCAGGCCGTCGCCACCGCTTCCATCCCCGTCGAGGCGTGGGGGACCGACTTCAGTCGCATGACCATCGACCCGGCTGAGCTCCTCGTTACCGGAGCGCCGCGCAATACGATTCCCGCGCTTACCATTGGCGGGCTGAGCGCGGGGTCGTCCGTCTATGACGCCATCGAGGAGGCGAACGTTTGGTTGGACGACGTCGAGCCGGTGCTTGCCGTCGAGGCCGGAGGCGAGGCTCGCGCCTACCCGCTCCGCGTTCTCCTCTGGCATCAGATTGTGAACGACGAGCTTGGCGGCGAGCCGGTGCTCGCGACCTACTCCCCGCTGTCGAACGCGGCGGCGGTCTTCGAGCGGCGCGCCGGCGTGTCGGCGCCCGTGTTCTTGACGAGTGGAGCGCTGCGCTTCAGCAACCTGGTCATGTACGACGAGGCGACGGAGAGCTGGTGGCAGCAGGCCACAGGAGAGGCGGTCGCAGGGGAGCTGGCGGGGCTTAGGCTGACGCCCATGCCCGGCCTGCTCATCTCCTGGGCCGATTTTAAGCGCGCCTACCCGGAGGGTTCAGTGGTGTCCGTCAACTCGGGCTTCGGCAGCGACTACGACTTCAACCCGTACTTCGACGTCGACTTCAGCTCGCCCAGCTTGCTGGAAGGCGAGCCCGACCCGCGACTGCCGGCCCATGCCCGCGTGCTCGGCCTGCGGGCCGGAGGCGAGGCGCTGGCCGTGTCCTTCGCCGGCCTCGACCTGGAGCCGGTCGTGCAACGGGAGCTGGGAGGCGCGCCGGTCGTTGTGTTCTGGCGGTGGGGGACAGCATCGGCCCTGAGTCACGCAAACGTGGCGCTGGGGCGCGACGTTGGCGCCGCGGTGGCGTTCAACCCTCGCATCGACGGCGAGACGCTCACCTTCGCCGAGGACGGCGGGCTGTTCGTGGACGCTCAAACGGGCTCGGCGTGGGACCTGACCGGCGTGGCGCTTCGAGGGCCGTTGGAGGGCCGAAGGCTGCGTCCGCTGGCCCAGACCAACAGCTTCTGGTTCTCCTGGGCGGCGTTCAATCCCGATACGGCGATATTCCGCAGCGCCCTGCGAGGCGGCTAGCCGACGCTCCATCCCCCGTCGACGACGAGGAGGTGGCCATTGACGGCGGCGGCTTCCGCGCTGGCGAGGAATACGACGGCCCCCGCCACTTCGTCCGGCTCCAGCCGTCGGCCGATGGGAGACCGCTGGAGGAAGGCGGAGAGGGCGGCCCCGCTCCGGTCGCCGCCTTGGGTCATCGGCGTTTCGGTCGGTCCGGGGCCGATGGCGTTGACGGTCACGCCCTGGGCCGCCCATTCGAGGGCCATCGCCTTGGTGAGAGCGGCCACGCCGCCCTTGGTGGCGACGTAGACCGATCTGTTGACGGTCGCCGTGACGGCCAGCTGCGACGCCACGTTGATGATCCTGCCGTACCCGTTGGGGAGCATGTGGCGCGCCGCCGCCTGAGCGGCGAAGAACGTTCCCTTTAGGTTGACGGCGTTGACGGCGTCCCAAAGCTCCTCGGTCACGTCCAACACGCTCACCGCGGCGCGGATGCCAGCGTTGTTGACCAGGATATCGAGGCCCCCCAGGTCTGCGGCGACAGCGTCGAACACCCGCCCGATCTCGCCGGCCTGCGCCACGTCTAGGTCGTACCCGCGGGCCGTGCCGCCTGCGGCCTCGATTTCGCTGACGAGCTCGTCGACGTCGGCCCGCTTTGATGGGAGGTTGGGGATGGCGACCGCCGCTCCGGCCTTGGCGAGCGCGACGCTGACGGCTTTGCCGATGCCCTGGCTCCCGCCGGTCACGACGGCGACCCTGCCGTCCAGTCTGAAAGGAGTCTCGCTCATAGGCGCCGGATTATAGGCTTTGCCGCACGGGAGCGGCTATCCCAGCCGGTCGGCGCCGCCGTCCGCCATCGGCGCGAGGAGGCAGTTGAGCGCGTCGGTCGTGGGGGTCGCGATGCCGTGGGCGAGGCCCCGGCGGACCACGTCGCCGACCAGCGCGTCGGCTTCCAGACGCTTTCCGGCGATGCGGTCGCGGAGCATGGAGCTGAGGCCGGCGAAGCCGCAGACGCCGCCCTCGACCGCTTCCGCGGCTTCGCCGGGGAGGTCGGCGCCCTCCGCGCGGGCTATAGCTGCGTACTCGGTCATCATCGAGTGGACGAGTCGCGCGCAGGCGTCGCGGGTGCAGAGCTGCTCGGCCTTGAGGCCGGTCACCGTGTTCACGGCGGCGAACGGACCGATGAAGGTTAGCTTCTGCCACATGGGCGTGAGGATGTCGTCGGCGAGCTCGACGTTCCAGCCGGGCGCCCTCGAACTCGGCGAGGAGGCGCCGCTCGCGCTCGCCGTTCCCATCGCGTCTGCCGAAGGTGACCCTGCGCGGCCCGCCGTCCTGGGCGATAACTCCCGGCGCTTTCACGTAGCTTTCGATGTAGACGACGCCGTCGAGCACTCGCTCGCGGCCGAACTCGGCGGCGAGCAGGTCGCCCGAGCTCACGCCGTTCAACAGCGTGAGGATGGTCGAGTCAGGGCTGATAGTGGGGCGGATGCGCTTGATGGCGTCGTCCATGTCGTAGGACTTGACGGTGAAGAGGACGAGGTCGGCCTTCAGTCCGGGTTCCGGCCCTGCGTGGGCATGGACGGGCACGGAGAAACTGGGCTCGATCGCGCTCTCGACGCGCAGCCCGTTGGCGCGCATCGCTTCGAGGTGCGGCCCGCGCGCGATGACGGTCAACCGGTGGCCGGCTCTGGCAAGGAGCGCCCCGAAGTACCCCCCGACGCCCCCCGCGCCCATAACGAGAACGTTCATGCGAGCCCCCGTCGTCGTTGAAACCTCTGCGTAACCGTGGCGGTCTCCTTTGTCATGCCGCTGTCATGCCGCAGGCGGCGAATGGGGCCGAAAGTGAGTCGCCGCGCACGTCTGGGTGGCCGTCCTCAGGTGTGCGAGCTGAGAAAAGCGTCTCATTTGGTCTCATTTTTCGAGTGCACGGGCCCCCTTCTCTAACTCTCCCCCGCAGACGGGGGAGAGGACCAGAGACTCTCCGCAGACAGGGGGGAGAGGGGATTCCGGAGGAACAGGGTAGGGGAGGACGGGCGGACTGAGCAATGGGCAGTTGTCACGCAACCGCGACGTTTTGCCCCTCGGCGCGAGGGGGGCTAGATGTGGACGAGGTCGGCCGGGAGGCCGGCGTGTCCGCCGCCGTTCTCTTGGGGAGGCGGGTTGCGAAGCTCTTCGCGAGTGACGTACTCGTAAGAGATGAAGCCGATGACGGAGCCTGCGACGGCCATGGCGACGAGCCCGAGAACGATGAGGGCTATGTAGACGGTGCGGGCGTTGGCCGGTGCGGTACTTGCGACTGACATGCGAGCTTCGGGTCCTCCGTGAAGGGGTCGGGGCGTTCGGGCCAGTGAATAACGCTACTACAGGCCACAGCCTGCCGCAAGGAGATTCGGGGCCCCTCCTCAGTCCTCCCCCGCAGACGAGACCTTTTTCGTAACTCTTCCCACCTTCCCGCCCCAACACCCATAGGATGTGGGGGACGCCCCCACGCCCCCGGCAGGGGATTTCCCCTCTGCGTTCCCCGTATGCCAGGCAGGCCTCGTGGTCCGACAAGCTCACTGGGGAGCCTATGGGGAAAGGCTCTTGGGGCGTGGTCTCCGAATGGCGGCTCTATGCATGCCTATCCGCTCCCCATTGCGGGCGTATCTCGCTACAGTAATCAGCGACGATTTGTTAGATAGGCAGCGTCCATGCCCTTCGAATCTCTAACCGATAGCCTGAACGGCCAGCGCCTAATCGCGGCGGGACTCTTCGGCGGCTTCGTCTTGGCCGGGTTGGTCGCCTACTCCGTTCTGGCGTTCATCGGGCGGCGGCTGAACGCGCAGCACTCTCATCAGCGGCTTGCGGCTGCGGTCCTCCGGTCGCAGGCGTTCCTAGCCGCGGTGTTTCTCTCTTTCCTTGGCCTGTTCCTTGGCCTCGCGACCCTGCCTGATGCGGAGGCCTGGCGGGACCAGATCGGTCAGTGGGGGACGGTAGGCTTGGTCGTCATCGGAGCCAGGGGGACTACGAACGTGCTGGCAGCCATTCTCGGCTGGTACGCCGCCGTCGTAGCCCCAACCACCAGCACGACGTTCGACGACACGGTGCTGCCCATCCTCCGGCGATTCGTGTCCGTGATCATCGCGGGAGTCGCCCTGCTGATCGTGCTCGACACGCTGGGGGTCAGCATCAGTCCCCTGCTGGGCGGACTCGGCATCTCCGGGTTGGCCGTGGCCCTTGCGCTCCAGCCAACCCTCGCCAACACCTTCGCGGGCGCCTACGTCCTCTCGGAAGGCATGATTTCGGTGGGCGACTACATCGAGCTCCAGGGCGGGCCAGCGGGGTACGTCGTCAGCATCGGATGGCGGAGCACGAAGATACGCACCTGGTTGAACAACTACGTCATCATCCCCAACTCGGTGATGTCGGACACTATCCTGACCAATTACAGCGGGCCGGACCCCAAGATGAACATCCTCGTGACCTGCGGTGTGAGCTACGCCAGCGACCTCGGCCGGGTGAACGAGGTGGCCTTGGACGTCGCCCGTGAGACCATCGCAGCGAACGAGGCAGCGGTGAAGAGCGTGGAGCCCTGGTTCGGGTTCGACCGCTTCGCCGACTCGAATATCGAGTTCTGGGTGTTCCTCCAGGCGAACGACCGCATCGGCTCCTTCATTGTGATGAACGATTTCATCAAGCGGCTGCACACCCGCTTCCTCGCAGAAGGCATCGAGATCAACTACCCGGTCCGCAAGCTGGTGTACGAGGACGGACTGCCCCCGGAGATTGCCGCGCGGCAGGCGGCCTCGTGAGCGACCCTCCGAATATCCTCGATCACCGGAGCGAGATCCTCGACCTCATGCGTCAAGGGCCTGCCGGCCTGTTCACCGACATCGACGGCACTCTGGCGCCGATCCACCCCGACCCCTTTGGAGCGGTCGTGCATGGAAATGCGAGGCAGGCGCTAGCGCGGCTCGCAGACGTGATAGCGGTCATCGCCGTCACCGGCCGCGACGTCGAGCAGGCGCGGAGCATGGTCGCTCTGAACGAGGTGGTCTACTCGGGCAACCACGGGGCCGAATGGCTGGAAGGCGACGCCCATTGGATCGAGCCTGCCGCCGCCCCTTACTTGCCGCGCATCCACGAGATTGCCCGCCGCGCCCGTCGCGAGGTCGCGATGGAGGGCCTGTTCGTTGAGGACAAAGGCCCGACGCTCTCTCTCCACTATCGCAACTCGCCCGACCCGCCCGCCGCCCGCCGTACGATTCTCGACTTCGCTGCGCGCGCCGCCAGCGACATGCTGGTCCGCGATGGCAAGATGGTTGTGGAGGTTCGGCCTCCCGTGGGGCTTTCCAAGGGCGAAGCCCTCCGCTCCTTCACTCGCCGCAAGGGCCTCGCCTCCGTCTTGGCCGTCGGCGACGACATCACCGACGTGGACGCCTTCACGGCTATCTCGGAGATGCGCCGTACAGGCGAGGTCCGTGGCGCGAGCGTGGCCGTGCTCGCCGAGGACGCTCCCGACGGGCTAACGGCGGCGGCGGACTACGCGGTGGACGGTCCCAGCAGCGTGCACGTGTTCCTCCGATGGCTGGCCGGAGCGTTGTAGGGCCGCCCATCTTCCCGTCCTCCTCCGAAGACCCTCGCATCCCTGTCCGGCGTCGTTGCACAGCGACATTTGCTCATTGCCGAATCCACTAGCGCCCCCTACGATGGAGGGCCGTCAAACATCGGAATCGAGCACCCCAACCAGGGGCGCCGGCCCGGAGCCAGCGGCATGAATTACAAAATCATCATGGGGTGGGGAAGTTCTTTTCATGGCCGTGGCCTGCTTCACGGTCTTGGAACTACTTCCCCACCCCATGTATTTCGGGGAACTTCTCACTCGTAGGGGAATGTGCGGGTGGGGAACTTCTTACTCGTAACGCTGGCGACAAAAAACACAACCGGGGAACTTCTCAAACGGCGGCGCGGTCCTCCCCCGTCTGCGGGTGGAGGATCGAGGAGGAGGGAACGAAGGGAGCCGTGACCGAATCGCACGGGCCTATGGGCGGAGTCAGCATCAGGCTTGCCGAGAGCTCGGACGACTTCCAGGCGTTCACCGAGGTCGTCCGCGAGTACATCGTTTCCCTTGGCTTCGAGGTTGATTTCCAAGATGTCGATGTCGAGATGGTCGAGGCGTAGCGCCGGTATGGGGAGTCCCGCCGAGGAGCCGTATTGCTCGTGGTTGCTCAGTCGGGTGAGGTCGTCGGGATTGCGGCGGTGCGCGATCTGGGCGCGGGCGTGTGCGAGCTGAAGCGCATGTACGTGAGGTCGGCCTACCGGAACGGAGGAGTCGGGAAGAGGCTGTGCGAGGAGTCAGTCAGCCTGGCGAGGAGCCTCGGCTATCGCGTCATGCGGCTGGATACACTGGAGCGCCTCCCCGCCGCCAAGCGGCTGTACGAGTCCCAGGGCTTCCGGCGGATCGCGCCTTACACGAACAATCCGATGCCCGATGCCCTGTTCTACGAGCTCGACCTCGGGGAACTCGGCTAGGCGTTGTTGGGTCTCGGCTGTCTCGTCATGCCCCAGAGAGGAATGCCGTTCGGCAAAGCCGCCTCGACCGTCACCTGGAAGCCGAACCGTTCGTAGTAGCCGAGGTTGTCCGGCTCGGAAGTGTCGAGGAAGGCGGGCAAGCCATCGCTGTCGACCCGCGCGAGCATGCGGTCGAGGAGCGCCGTTCCCAGGCCTGAGCGTTGCTGGGAAGGGTCGACGCCGATGGCGTTCAGGTACCAGCAAGGATGGGGTTGCCCAAGCCCCCCGAGCGCGGAGCCCAGAGAGCGACGCCTCCGGTATGCCGCGAAGCCGAGCCGGACGGGCGCCGCCCATAGTCCCGACCGCAATAGCGTGAGGGCGCTCTGCTTGCCCTGTCCGGGAGGGTCCCAGATTGCGACCCCGAGGGGAGGACCGCCTGGTTCCTCGTGGGCCACGTGCACGACTCCGCCCGAATGGAGGCCGGCGCGAATGACCGCTCCCCAGTACCAGCGCAGCTTTGCTAGCCGTTGCGCGTCGTCTGGAATGAGAAACCTGTAGCGAGGAGCGTTCGCGAATGCGTTGGCCATCGCGCGCGCAGCCAAGGGGACCTGTTCAGCGCGTATGGTCGATACGAGGAACTCAGACACGGGGAGCTAGTTCGCGAGCGCTGCGATGTCCGACAGCTGGCGATGGATCCACACCGTGATGTTCTCGCGCTCGATGGAGTCGTTCAGGAGCTGGGCGCGGCGCTTGCGCTCTTCGGGGGGCATCGTTAGCGCTTGGTAGAGGGCGCGGGCGGCGCCTTCGATGTCGGCGGCGGCGACGGGGAGCGCGCCGATACGGAGCTGCTCGTAGGCGCCAGCGGCCTCCGATAGCACCAGCACGCCGTCCTTCTGGTTCACGATAGGGCCCTCTTTGGCGACGAGGTTCATGCCGTCGATGACCGAGTTGACGATGAGTACGTCGTACAGCCGCATACCGGCGATGGCCTGGATGTAGTTGTTCTCATAGAAGACTTGGATAGGGGTCCAGCTGTCCGTTCCGAAGCGCTCGTTCACGTGCTTGACCGCGGCGTCGATCTCCTCGATGTACCGCTGGTACTGCCTGATGTGGGTGCGGGACGGCACGAGGAACGCGAGGAAGCGGACCTCGCCCCGCAGCTCGGGATGCCGGTCCAACAGGGTCTCGTAGGCGTTGAACCCGCGGACGATGTTCTTGCTGGGCTCGGCCCGATCGACGCGAATGATCGTTTGCTTGCCTAGCCGGGGAGTCAGGCGCTCCACGTACTCGGCTGCCCGGTGAGAGGCCGCGATCTGGCGGACCTCGTCTACGTCGATAGAGATGGGGTAGGAGCGCACGTGGGCAGTGCGGCCATTGTAGGTCACGGTGTGTTCCCGGTAGTCGACGGTCGCGTTTTCCAAGAAGGAGTCGCAGCTGTCGAGGAACGCCCGTACGTCGCGCATGGTCTGGAAGCCGACGATGTCTGCGCAGCAGAGGCTTTCGCAGATGGCGATGCGAATCATGGCCGGGAGGAGCTCCCAGTAGCTGGAGGCGGGCCAAGGGATGTGGACGAACTGATGAATGCGGGCGTTGGGAAGCTGGTCCCTGACCATCTTGGGGACGAGGTAGAGCTGGTAGTCGTGCACCATCACCAGAGGCTGGAGGTGCGACTCCCCGGCCTCCTCCACGATGGCGTTGGCGAACTGCTGGTTCACGTAGACATAGCCGGCCTCCCAAGCGTCGTAAACGACGGCGTCGACGCGCGGGGTATAGGGGGAGCTCCACATGTAGTGCTGGAGGAACCAGAGGAGCGGGTTGCAGATGATGTTGTAGTACTTGTGGTAGGCGCGGCGAGCGGTGGTCACGAAGCGGACGGCCACCTTCTGGCCGGGCAGCGGGGAGGGGACAGCCTTGCCGCCGCTGGCCTCGGCCGCGCGGCGGTCGCCTTCGCCCATGGCGGAAGCAATCCAGGTGAAGTCGACGTAGTGGGTAAGGCCGCTGAGGGCGGTGACGACGCCGCCGCTGCCGCGCCGGGGCTGGAGCTCGCCGTTCGGGCCGACGTGGTACTCCATCGGTCCGCGGTTCGACACTAGTATAAGACGCTGCTCTTTGAGCAGGTCGTCCGCCAGCGCCCAGAGAGCATCACGATCGTGCTTGGCCGCCGATGTGCCTTGCATCGAGCCCCATCTTTCCGCGTGCCGCGATGCGGGCGCCCGCACACATGCAATCAGCCCGAAGACTGGGAGAGAGCCCCTTCCGGAAGGCCAATCGCGCCATATGACCTGCGAGGGCGCGCTCCATGAAGCACGCTCTGAGGGGTGAGGGGACGGTACCATAGGGCTAGGAGCGCGTCAACGCCGTTTTCATGGCCGTGGCCTGCTAGAGAGGCTAGGAGCAACCCACAGCGGCGATTGACATGCCGGAGAGGCCGTCCGTAGACTTCCACTAGGCCGTGACGCGCTCGCGGCTTTTTCCACACCGCCCGACGAGGACTGCTTTGCCGCACCCGCCCCCGACCACCGGCGACGAGATACGCGCAGCGTACCTGCGCTTTTTCGAGGAGCGCGGCCACCTCATCATGCCCAGCGCGTCGCTGATACCAGCGGGCGACCCCACACTACTCCTTACGTCGGCGGGCATGGCGCCGTTCAAGCCCTACTACGCCGGCGACGAGATCCCACCCAGCCGCCGTATGGCGTCCTGCCAGAAGTGCTTCCGCACCACCGACATCGACGTGGTGGGAGACTTCACGCATAGCACGATGTTCGAGATGCTGGGGAACTTCAGCATCGGGGACTACTTCAAGCGGGAGGCGATTGCCTGGGCTTGGGAGTTTTGCATCGATGTCCTCCAACTCGACCCCGCGCGTATCTGGGTTACCGTCCACTACACCGACGACGAAGCGCGGGAGATATGGCGCGATGAGGTAGGCGTGCCGGATGAGCGTATCGTCACGCTGGGCGACGAGGACAACTTCTGGGGGCCCGCAGGCGACGAGGGCGCATGCGGGCCGTCCAGCGAGCTGCACTACGACCTAGGCGAGGAGCGCGGCCCCGGCACGAAGCCCGGCGATGAGACGGACCGCTACGTGGAGTACTGGAACCTGGTCTTTCCTCAGTTTCACCAGGCGCGAGACGGCACACGGACGAACCTGCCTGCGCCGGGCATCGACACCGGCATGGGACTCGATCGCGTCGCGGCCATCATGCAGGGTGTCCCGTCGGCCTACGAGACGGACTTGCTCGCCCCGATACGTGAGCGCATCGAGGAGCTGGCGGGCAAGACGTATGGCGAGGACCCGGAGACGGACTTGGCGATACGGGTCGTCACCGAGCATGCCCGCAGCGCGTCGTTTCTCATTGCCGACGGTGTCGTGCCCGCGAACGAGGGGCGCGGCTACGTCCTGCGGCGCGTCATTCGGCGTGGCATCCGCTTCGCGCGCAAGCTCGGCATCGAGGACGCCTTCCTGTCGGGTGCCGGCGCGCCCGTTATCGACCGTTTCAGCCCGCTCTACCCGGAACTGAAGGAGCATGAGCGTTTCATCCTCAAAACGCTGGACTCGGAGGAGGAACGCTTCGAGGAGGCTATCGCCCTCGGCATGCCGGTGCTGGATGAAAAGATAGCTCTCGGCAAGCCCATCGCGGGGAAGGACGCCTTCCTCCTGTACGACACCTACGGGTTGCCCCTTGACCTTACCCAAGAGATAGCCCGCGAGAATGGACTCGACGTCGACGTGGAAGGCTTCGAGTGCGAGATGGAGGCGCAGCGGCAGCGGGGACGCGCCTCGGCGCGCTTCGGCGACGGGCGGGAGGCGCTCCGCACCTACGAGGCGCTCGATGTGCGCGAAACGGCGTTCCTGGGGTACGACCGCGTGGAGACAGACACCGTAGTCGCGGGCATGCTGAAGAACGGCGAGCGCGTGGAGAAGGCGTCGGCGGGGGACGCGGTTGAAATCGTTCTGCGCGAGACGCCCTTCTATCCCGAGGGCGGGGGCCAAGTCGGAGATACAGGCGTCATCACCGGAGCAGACGGTTCGGCGGAGGTGAGCGATACGCAGAAGCCGATGGCGGACCTCATCGTCCACACGGTCAAGATCGGCGCAGGCGATATCTCGGTGGGCGACGCCGTACACGCCGCCGTGGACCGAGAGCGCAGGTTGGACATCGCACGCAACCACACTGCGACGCATCTGCTGCACGCCGTCCTACGGGACACGCTCGGCTCGCACGTACGGCAGGCGGGCTCGCTCGTTGCCCCCGAGCGCTTACGGTTCGACTTCACGCACGTCTCGGGGGTCGAGCGGGACGAGCTCGCCGCGATTGAGAGTCGTATCAACGAGGCGGTGCGGAGCGACCTGCCGCTGGTGAAGGACGAGACGACCTACCGCGAGGCGACGGCAACGGGCGCTCTCGCGTTCTTCGGCGAACGCTACGCCGACCGCGTCCGCACCGTGCAGATCGGCGAGACCAACCCCGTTAGCTTCGAGGTTTGCGGCGGAATACATCTGGAGCGCACCGGTCAGATCGGCGTCTTTCACATCGTGGGCGAGAGCAGCGTGGGCGCGGGCGTCCGCCGCATCGAGGCCGTCACGGGACGAGGCGGCGACGCGTGGATAGGCCAGCGTTTGAGCGCGTTGGAGGAAGCGGCGGCCAAGCTCCGCGCCGCGCCCGCCGAGCTGCCGCAGCGGGTTGACGCGCTGCTCGCGCAGGTGGAGGGGGCAAAGCGCAGCTCGCAGGGCGGGCGCCGCGAAGCCTCGCAGCAAGAGGCGGAGGACCTGCTCACGCGGACGGAGGACGTCGCCGGAGTAAAGGTCCTCGCCGCCCGCAGCGGCGCCCCCAATGCGGACGTGCTTCGAGAGACGGGGGACTGGCTCCGGGACAAGCTCGGCTCGGCTGTGGTGGTCCTGGGCGCGGTGTTCAACGGCCGGCCCGCGCTCATCGCGATGGTCACGCAGGACCTGGTTGACCGGGGCCTCAACGCGAGCGACATCGTGCGGGAGGCCGCCAAGCTGATAGGCGGCGGCGGAGGCGGCCAACCTAGGCTTGCCCAGGCGGGCGGCAGAGACGCCTCGAAGCTCGACGACGCCCTCGTCGGCGCCGTTGACGCGGTGAAGCGGCAAGCGCTCTAGTGCGCGTCATCGGACTCGACGTGGGCGAGCGCCGCACCGGCGTCGCCTCGGGCGACACGGAGACGGGCCTGGCGGTCCCGGTGGGCGTTATCGAGAGCGGAGCGGACGGTCCGGCGGTCGCTGAGGTGGTGCGCGAAGCGCGGGACCGGGAGGCGTCTGTCATCGTCGTGGGTATGCCGTACTCAATGTCGGGGCGCATTGGGCCGCAGGCCGAGGCCGTCGGCAGGTTTCTCGAACTGCTGCGCGCGGCGGCGGACATCGAGATTGAAACGGTCGACGAGCGTCTATCGACTGCACAGGCGGAGCGCGGCATGGCCCGCTCCCGCGAGCGCGACTCCCGTTCCCACCAGCGCGCCAAGGCGGGACGGCGCCTCCCCAAGGGCGCGTCGGACGCTGCTGCTGCGGCAATCATCTTGCAGTCCTGGCTCGATAGGCGGCGGGGCGCTCCGGCGTGACTGGCCCCTTTCACGGTGGGGGACTCTCGTTTGCTAGACTCAGGGATAATGGCTTTCCGCGATAACTCCCGGTTGTACGGCGCCGCCGGCGCGTCGCTCGTCGCCGTTGCGGTGACGGCGCGCTACGTGGCGAAGTGGCGGAGCCGACGCTCAATGCGTCGGGGCGGCGGCGAGCGCGGAGTTGGCGGCGGTCGCGTCTTCATCGGCCTCGACCTGCCCGATCCGACCGTGGCCGCGCCGCGGCCTTGCGACTACGCCGTTCTCGACACAGACCTCGCCTGCACGTTTGGCCAGTGGGAGTACCGGGAGGACGGCGCGGGCATCATCCCCGACCGCGCCTTGGGCCGTTCGTTTATTCTTGCTGTCGACGGCCCCCAGGGGCTCGCGGGCGAATTAGGGGCGACGATGCGGGAGTCGGAGCGGCTCGTAAACGCGCCGGGACACTCGCCGCACGACATGCCCACGGGCGGCAAGCCCTTTGAGGGGTTCATCGCCGGCTCGGTCAAACTCTTCCACCGGCTCGTGACGAGCGGCAGCCGGTTCCGGTTGTTGGGTCTAGAGGGCATTCCGCCAACCGACACCACGCTCATAGAGGTCTATCCGGGCGGCGCGTGGAAGCTGATTGCGCCGGAGCCGCTGCCCAAGAAGGGCACGCTAGAAGGGCGCCGCGCTCGTGTGGAGCTTCTGACGGATTTGGGCGTTCAGCTTCCCGAAGCGCCCCTGCCGACACACGACCATCTGGACGCGGCGATTGCGGCATGGACCGCCTACAAGTTCCACCTGGGCGAGGCGAGCATCGCTGGCCGCGTTCCCGAGCTCGACGCTGAGAAAGGCGTCATCCGCGAGGGCTACATAGTGCAGCCGGCAAAGCCGCCGGACACGCCCTTGGAAGAAGGGGTGGCACCTGTCTAGGAGGCCGAATTCCCTTGTGGTCCCTCTTGGTAAAGGGACGGCGGCGCAAATGCACTCGAAACGCTGACCTAAGGGGCCTTCAGTCCCTCCAATTGGCTGTCGATGTCATCCGCCTCCAACGACAACCTCTCCCACTCCTCCCAAAGCAATCCGGCCTCCTCTTTGAGCATGCGGTATTGCTCTCCTGCTGACGCGAGCTGGGCCGGGCCGTCGAACTGGTCAGGCTGGGAGAACATCGTCTCCAGTGCCGTTATCCGTGCCTCGCGGTCAGAGAGCGAAACGTTTATCTCCTCTATCTGCATCGCCAATCGATGGGCCTCTCTGCTAAGCAATCGGCGCTGGCCCTCCTCGGCGCTAATCGGCCGCCCGGACCGTCTCCTGGCAGGGCCCCATCCTGAAGCTGGGCCGGTTGCTCCATTGGTTGCCGGAGCGACGCTTCCGTTACTGGGTGCAGCCTGCTTCCGGTACAGATAGGCGTCGTAGTCGCCGGGAAACACCGTCGGTTGCCCGGCGTCAATCTCGACTATCTTGTTGGCGATCTGTCGTATGAGGGTCCGGTCATGGGTTATGAGGCAAATCGTGCCGTGGTAGTCCCCAAGGGCGTCCCCGAGTATCTCCCTGGAGGCGATGTCGAGATGGTTGGTCGGTTCGTCCATGAGGAGGAGGTTGCTGGGTTGGAGGAGCAGCTTGGCCAGGGCCACCCGCGCCTTTTCTCCGCCTGACAGTACGGATATCGGCTTACGGACGTCGTCGCCGCTGAACAGGAAGCCGCCCAGCGTGGTGCGAAGGTTCTGCTCCGACACTCCTGGCGCGGCATTGTGCAGTTCCTCGATGATCGTATTGGTTGGATCGAGGAGTTCGAGTACGTGCTGCGCGTAGTAGGCCGTCACCACGTTGTGGCCGGTCTTTCGCTCCCCCTCGTCAAGTGGAAGGACGCCGGCGAGTATCTTCAACATAGTGGTCTTGCCGGCGCCGTTTGGTCCGACTAGGGCAACGCGGTCACCGCGCGAAAGCGTCAGGTTGATGCCGCGGTAGACCACGTTTTTGCCGTATGACTTGCTGAGGTTGGTCAGCGATATGACCTCCGAACCGCTGCGGGGCGGTCCCGGAAACGAATAACGGACTTTCTTGGTCGTCCTTGGCAACTCAATAGTCTGCGTCTTCTCAATCTGCTTCAGGCGGCTCTGCACCTGACGGGCCTTCGTTGCCTTGGACCTGAAACGCTCTACGAAGCGCATCTGCTTCTGTATCTCGCGCTCCTGCCTGGCAGCGGCCGCCTGCTTGATCTTCAGGGAGATTTCACGCGCAACAATGTATCCGCTGTAGTCACCCTTCATGAGGACTACTTCGTCGTCCTCAATGGCAAGAACTTTGGTTGCAACCTGGTTTAGAAAGGCACGGTCGTGAGATGTGACGAGCACCCCACCTTGAAAAGAGGACAGATACCTCTCAAACCACAGGTTTGCATCAAGGTCGAGGTGATTGGTTGGCTCGTCCAAGAACAGGAGAGCAGGTCTCTTGAACAACAGCCTGGCAAGGCCAGCGCGCATGATCCAGCCGCCGCTGAAGTCACTCATTGGCCGGAGAAAGTCGCCTTGCTTAAACCCAAGGCCTGAGAGGATAGCCTTGGCCTCGTGCTCCCTGTCGTCTCCTCCTGCGGCCTCCAGCGCGATGTCAAGCTGAGTGAGGCGTTGCATCAGGCCGGCCTGCTTCGCTGGGTCAGGCTCCGACGACAGCGCCTCCCGCGTGGCGGTAATGCTGTCCGTGAGGGCAATCACATCAGAGCTAGCGTCCAACACCTCCTGGAGGAGCGGTTTGCCGGCAAAGGATGAGGGTTCCTGCTTGAGATAGCCTATGGAGACGTTGCTCCGCTTGGATATGCTCCCAGAATCCGGTGGGATGTCGCCAGCCAGAATGTCCATGAGCGTGGTCTTGCCGGAGCCATTTGAGCCTATAAGCGCAATACGGTCTCCGGCGTCCACATTCAGGCTGAGGCCACTGAACAGAGTCCTGTTCGAGTAGGTCTTACTGAGATTGGAGGCAGATAGCATTTAATCCTACGCGGGCCCCCATTATATCAATCGGGTGCAGATGGAGGGACAGCGGTGCTGCTACAGACATACGATGGGGCGAGCGGCGCAGAGGCCAAAGAGAGCGGAATTCGACATAAGGCACCCTGAACTTCGCAAGTAACGAAATATGCAAGTGAGCTCGGATTCCCCGTCCCTAACCCTCCCTCGCAGGTAGGAGAGAGAATCTCGAAGCAATCGGTTTGTTAGGCTTACACTGCGGCGAAGTTAACGTCGGGCTTGGCCTCGCGGTACTTGGCCGAGCTTGCAACCCAATCGTCCTCTCGCGGCAGCACGACAGCGGCGGACCTGAGGCTGTAGACCGTGGGGTCCGACACCGACGCGGGCACGATTCCTTGGTCGGCCATGAGCTTTGCGGCCCTGAGCAGCGCGCGCCGCGTCCGGATGATCCCCGAATCACTGACGCCGAGGTGTTCAGTCGTGCGGTCGGCGACGCGGCCCATCGTCTCCTGCATGCCGGAGTCCTGCGGCCAGGTGCCGGGGAGTCCGGAGAACTGGACGTTCTTCTGGCGCTCCCAGTCGACGTTGAAGTCGTTGTCGACGTGGTGCTTTGGCCACCAGGCGGCCTCGGGCCGGTTCGGGATGGGGGGCAGGAAGCCGTTCACGGTGGGGTGGAGCCCTTCCTGGCCGTTCCCCGGGCCGAACTTCAGATTGTCGAGCTCCCGCTCGCTGAGGGGCCGCACGGGGTTGTAGGTGAAGCAGAGCGCGATGACGTGATGGTCGTCCATCGGCACGTAGGCGTGGCCGCTGAAGAGGGGGTCCGCGCCGTAAGGGGGAATCATGGTGTGGAACGGCAGCATGAACTGCGTTATCCGCCAGTAGTAGGAGTCGACCTCGGCGTTGCGCCGGGCGCCGATGAGCACGCCGTAGTCAGTGTCCAACACCTCGAAGCGCGGATGCCTGTCACGCATCTTGTAGACCATGCCCTGCTCCTGCTTCGAGGTGAGCCGGAAGGGGTCTTTGAAGTTGGAGTGGAGAAAACCGCTGTGGCTGGAGTCGATCTCGCCCTCGATCGTCTGGAAGAAGTTGTTCTGGGCGATGCGCTTTGTCATGTAGCAATGGGACTCGGGTGCCAGGTTCCACTCGAGGTCCGGCAGGGGAGGCGGAGAGTCTTGGTCTGGGCCGAGGTAGACCCAGATGAGGCCGTTGCGTTCGGCGGCGCGGAAGGCGGTGTGGGAGACCTTGTCCTTGAAGTTGCTTTCGGGCGGCTCGCTCGGCATGTCGACGCACTTGCCCGTCTCGTCGAACTTCCAGCCGTGGTACCCGCAGCGCAGCCCCTCCTCTTCGTTGCGTCCGAAGAAGAGCGAGGCTCCCCTGTGGGGGCAGACGGGCGACATCGCCGCCACCTTGCCGCTGGTGAGCCGCAGGACGAGGAGGCTCTCGCCGAGCAGCTGCGTGCGGTGAGGGACGCCATCGGCCTCGACCTCGTTGGAGAAGACGGCGGGTATCCAGTAGCGGCGCAGCAGCTCGCCCATAGGCGTGCCTCGCCCGACCTTGGTCAGCAGTTCGTTGTCGCTTGTGGAAAGCATCGCGTCTCCTTGGGCAGTCCATTGTAGGGGCTGGTTGGGGATCGGGGAAGGGGTGCCCTCTCTCTCCTCTCCCCCGTCTGCGAGGGCTTTGGCCCCCTCCGTAACGCCTGACACTTGCCTCTTCCCCAACGCCCCATAATGCATTACAATACAGTGTCGGCATATCGTCAAGCCTAGACCCAGTATCCCAACCACCTCCCCCCCGGTCCTCCCCTCCCTCCCCTCAGGCATCTCTCCCGCAGACGGGAGAGATGCCTGAGGGTCTGAACTAAAGAAAATAACTCAGTCAGGAACTAGTTCCAAACCTCAGGAAGCAGGCCACGGCCATGAAAACACCTCCCGAAACCCCCGATTTTCCATGTTTTTCGGGAAGTTTTTACTCGTAAGGCATTGGGAGACCCGGGAACTTTTTACTCGTAAAAACGCCGCAACTCCCAACCCATTCCGGCCGATGCTATTGGAGGAGGACGCGTTCGTCGCCGAGTGGAGGGGGCTTTCGCGGGAACGACGGAGGGGGCGGGTTCGTGGCGACGTGGCGTTGGTGGCGGGCGGGCGCGGGACCCTCTCTCTACCTCTCTCGTCTGCGGGAGAGGAGAGAAGGGAGAGAGTACCAGCGGCGGCAGTGCGCTATGCAGGCGTCGCTAGGCGCGGCATTTGTCTCCCGCTATGAGCGCGGGGATACTGTCCTTTGGCGTCCTGGCGGCTATCCCCGGTAGAATGGGACGGAACCAGAGGAGGTTGTCGTCTTGGTCCGATTCCTAACCGCAGGCGAGTCGCATGGCCCGGGGCTCGTCGCGCTACTCGAAGGGCTCCCCGCCGGCATAGTCATCTCCGAAGCGCGTATCCGCGAAGACCTCGCGCGTCGCCAGATGGGCTACGGCCGCGGCGGCCGCATGCAGATCGAGACGGACTACGCCGTCCTTCAGTCGGGCGTGCGCCACGGCGTCACCACGGGCGCGCCCATCGCGATGCTCATCGAGAACCGCGACCATACGACGGGCAACGGTCCAGACGGCAAGCCGTGGACACACACCATGTCCAAGGAGCCGGTCGAGGGCGAGGTGACGCCCATTCACCGCCTGCGTCCCGGCCACGCCGACACGCCCGGCATCAGCAAGTATCAACAGGACGACGCGCGCAACATCCTGGAGCGTTCGTCGGCCCGCGAGTCGACGTCCCGCGTCGCCATCGGGGCCATCTGCCGCGCGTTCCTCGCCGAGTTCGGGGTCGAGGTCCACAGCCACGTCACCAACATCGGGGGCGTGCAGGCCGAGCCTCCAACCCCGATCGATTGGGCGGCGGCTGAGGACTCGCCGGTGCGCTGCGCCGACCCGGACGCCGGGGCGCGGATGGTCGCGGAGGTCGACGCCGCGAAAGAGGCGGGCGACAGCTTGGGCGGCGTCGTCGAGGTCATCGCGACGGGCCTTCCCATTGGCCTTGGCTCGCACATCCAGTGGGATACGAAGCTGAGCACGCGGCTGATGGCGGCGGTGGGAAGCGTCAACGCCGTGAAGGGCGTGGAGGTCGGCAAGGGGTTCGAGCTGGCCGACCTGCGCGGCTCCAAGGTGCATGACGTCATCAAGCCGACCGACGAGTGGGAGCGGAACGCGGACGGGGGCTGGGCAAAGCCGTGGCCACGCCGCACGAACAACGCGGGCGGGCTCGAGGGCGGCATGACGACGGGTGAGCCGCTAGTCATCCGGGCGGTGGTGAAGCCCATCGCGACGATGATGTCGCCGCTGCCGTCGGTCGATCTGACGACGGGCAAGTTGGACCAGGCGCACTACGAGCGGAGCGACATCACGTTCGTGCCGACGTGCGGCGTCATCGCCGAGGCGATGGTGCTGTTCACGCTGGCGGACGCGTTCATCGAGAAGTTCGGCGGCGATCACGTTTCGGAAATCAAGCGCAACTATGAGGGCTACATGGCGACGGTGGGGCCGCGCGGGTAGTGGTCAGGCTGTAAGTCCTCTATGAACGACCGAAAACGCATTTTCCTGATTGGCTTCTCCGGGGTTGGCAAGAGCGCAGTGGGGCGGAGCGTGGCGCGGTTGCTTGGGTGGGACTTCGCCGACGCCGACGAGCTCATCGTCGAGTGGGCGGGTAAGCCCGTCGAGCGCATCTTCGGCGAGGACGGGGAGTCCGCGTTCCGTGAGATGGAGCGGGCCGCCATCGCCGAGCTAGCTACGCGGCGGAACGTCGTGGTTTCGACGGGCGCGGGCTCGGTGATGCTCGACGAGTCGCGGGAGGCGATGCTGGGGGCGGGGCTGGTCGTTGCGTTGGAAGCGCGGCCGGAGACCATCTACGCACGGTTGATGAGCATCGCGGAACGGGAGGGCGCGGAGGCGATGGTCCGCCCGATGCTCCGGTCCGACGACCCGCTGGGGCGAATCGAGTCGCTGAAGCGCGAGCGACAGTGGGCCTACGTGCTGGCGCACTGGGTGATTCCCACGGACGCGATGGGCGTCGAGCAGGCGGCGCTCGAGGTCGTGCGCGCTTGGCGAAAGATCGGCGCCGCCGACGCCTGGCATGGCGATCCCGACCTCGCTGCGACGGTGACGGTCGACGCGGGCGCCTACCCGGTGTTCGTGGGGTGGGGGACGCTGGAGGAGCAACTTGGGCCGCGTCTGGCCGAGTCGGGGTTCTCCGGGCGCGCCTACATCATCTGCGATAGCCATGTGGTGCATCCCTATGGTCGCGCCGCGCAGCGCTCGCTGCACAAGGCGGGCATCGAGATGGGTATGTTCACGTTTCCGGCGGGCGAGGCGAGCAAGAGCCTGGCGACGGCGACGGCGCTGTACGAGTGGCTCGCCTCGCGCCGGGTGGAGCGGCGCGACGCCATCGTCGCGGTCGGGGGCGGAGTCGTGGGCGACCTCGCGGGTTACGTCGCGGCGACGTTCCTACGGGGGATACGACTCGTGCAGGCCCCGACGTCGCTCACGGCGATGGTGGACTCGAGCATCGGCGGCAAGACGGGAGTAGACCTTCCGGTCGCGAAGAACATGGTCGGCGCGTTCCACCACCCGGTGATGGTGGTGGCGGACGTGGCGGCGCTGCGGACGCTGCCGGAGCGGGCGCTGCGCGAGGGTTGGGCGGAGGCCATCAAGCACGGCCTCGCCCTAGATGCGCCGCTGGTCGACGTCTACGAGGAGCACGCCGAGTCGCTCCTCGCGCTGGATCCGGAGCTGACGACGGAGGTTGTAGCGCGGAACGCCGCGGTGAAGGCGCGCATCGTGACCGAGGACGAGCGGGAGACGAGCGGGCGGCGGCAGCTGCTGAACTACGGCCACACGATAGGCCATGGCATCGAGGCGGCGGCGGGCTACGACGCATACCTGCACGGGGAGGCGGTCGCTGTCGGCATGACCGGCGCGGCCAGGCTCGGCATGATGGAGGGCGTGACGCCGCCGGAGCTGGTCGAGCGTCAGGCGTCGCTCCTCGCGCGGTTCGGTCTGCCGTCGAGCTACTCAGGGGTCGCGCCCGAGGCGGTCATCGATTCGATGAGCCGCGACAAGAAGACGTCCGCCGGCCAGGTGTCCTGGGTGTTCTTGGGCGGCGTGGGCCGGTCAAGCCTCCATCGGGGGGTCCCGCCGGAGTCCGTGGAGCGGGTCGTGCGGGAGCTGAGGGCATAGGTTTTTTCTTCTTCCACGTCCTGCTAGCCGTCCGCGCCATCCGTCCCGTCAGAGTCGCCCGTGCCACCGGAGCCGCTCGTTCCGCCGGAGTCGTTGGTGGTGTCAGGGTATAGCTCCGACTCTTGGCCGATGGTCTCGCCTGCGGAGACCCTGTCGAGGTAGGTGAGCATGGTCTCGTCGGAGATGGCGAAGGCGATGCCCTCGATGGAGATTCCGACGGCCTTGGCGGCGGCTAGGCCGATGACCTCGCCTTGGAGGTTGAGGACGGACCCACCGCTGTTGCCGGGGTTGATTGCGGCGTCGGTCTGGACCCACTGGATCGTTCTTCCGCTGTCGTAGAGGTTTGCGGAGACGATTCCCTGGGTCGCGTTGAGCTCGGTCGAGAGCAGGGGGAAGCCGAGGACCACGACGCCCGAACCGAGCTCCGGCTCGCCTTTGCCTGAGAAGGGGAGGGTGTGTATGGCGTCGGGCGTGTCCGCCATGCGGAGGACGGCGATGTCGCGGACCATGTCGCGGCCGACGATCGTGGCGGTGGTCTCGAAGCCGGCGCCGGTCATGATGTTGATCTCCGTGGCGTCGGTGATGACGTGGTTGTCCGTTATAACTAGCCCCGACGGGTCGAATACGAACCCCGACCCGCCGCCGAGTGGGGTTGGCGTCGTCGGCATCGTTGTCGGTCAGCTGTTGGAGTCCTTCGCCGTCGACGCCGATGACGTATATCTCGTAGTCGCCGTCCACCTCGGAGGTGAACAGGATGCTCGCGCCGTCCGGAGAGAAGCGCGGGTGGGTCTCGTTGAGCTCGGATGCGAAGACCTCTCGGGCTCCGGAGCCGTCGAGGTTGATGACCCAGATATCGCCGGTCGTCGATTCGGTCGTGCGGTCGTAGGTTATCTGGGAGCCGTCGGGGGACCAGGACGGCGCGTACTCGGCGTCCTCGGTTTCGGTCAGGCGTGTCTCGTTGCCGCCGTCGATGTCCGATAGGTAGAGCTCTCTCTGGAGGTCCAGCGTGCCGTCTTCCAGGAAGGAAGCGGTGATTTTCACGTAGACGATCTTGTCTCCAAGGGGGGACCACGTGGGTTCGGTGTAGAAGACAGCGGGGTCGGACGACGTGTCGTCCTGGTGTATGAGGTCCGGCCAGTCGCCGTCGTCCGCGGAGACGATGAGGCCCTGGTCCGAGGTGTAGACCACTCTGCGGCCGTCAGGCGCCCATTCGGCGTGGTACTCCCTATCGCCCGACCGGGTGATCCGGCCAGTCTCGGTCCCGTCCGGGGTCACCCAATAGAGGTCGATGAAGTCTTCGTGGTCGCTGTCCGAGAGGAACATGATGCGGTCGGGCTCCACGGTGACGGTCGAGCGGCCTCTGGTGCCGGCAAAGGAGGACCAGGCGATCTCCGGGTTGGCAATCTCGTTGCCGAATTCGTCCTGTGCGGATACCTCGAAAGTCTGCTGCTGGCCTATGGAGAGCGAGACCTCGCTTGCCGGAGCGATGCCGACCGTCGCGACGGGGCCTGGGGCGACGGCGACCGATGCGGTCGCTGTCGCTGTCGAGCCTCCGTGGGAGATTTGTGCTGTAACGCCGTCATCGAAGGTCCCGGCGACAGTCCCCGCGGTGAGCTGTCCGGATTCGTCTATGGCGCCGGCGGAGGCGGACCAGGCGACCTTGGCTGGTGATCTCGTTGCCGAACTCGTCCCATGCGGACGCCTCGAAAGCCTGCTGCTGACCGATGGAGAGCGAGATTTCGCTCACGGAGAGCTCGGCGTGCGCAACGGGGCCGGGGCCTACCTCTATGGACTGGCTAATCGTTGCTTCGCTCGAGCCGTCCTCATTCCTCGCGGTGAGCCGCACTCGGTAGCTGCCGGGGGCAGCGTACGTGTGGACGGGATCCTGCTCCGAGGTTACGCCGCCGTCGCCGAAGTCCCACAGCCATTCCGTCGGCTCGTTCTCCGAGGTGTCGGTGAAGTGGACCGTGAGCGGCGCGTCGCCCGACAGAGGGGTTGCGGTAAAGCTCGCGGCTGGGGCGCCAGGGCCGCACGCGGCCAAGAGTATGGCGACGAGCGCAAGGGCGCTGGTGAGGATGGGGACGTTTCGGCGCTAGGACCGGATATTTTGGGTTCTCCTGAGTGTGAGGGGGTGTGGACGGGGATAGGACATCTATTGGCAGCGGTCAGCGGCGCCGTCCCAAGCGATAAAAGATAGCGGATGCGAGGGATGTCCATGAGCAAGCGAGTCTCGGCGTAGTCGATGTGGGACGGTGGCCAGTGGCGGTTTGCGGTTCACTGCCATCTAACTCGCTGTCGTCCGATCGCTGGAATTGAGATCCCGCAGTGTCTGAATGATAGCGGCCGCGGAGGCGCGGTCACCGATGTCTTGTCCGATGTGGCCTGCGACGATAGCGCCCGAGGAGATGATGAAGGTCGCGGGGGCGGCCACGCCATCGCCCAGGAGGTCGAATATCCCGTAGGCGGACGCGACGGCGTGGGTGGGGTCGGCCAGCACGGGGAATCTGGCGCCGACCAAGGCCTGCATCTGCTGCGCGTAGTCGAGGGTGTCGACACTGATCGCCAACAACTCGGCGTCCAGGCCGCGGATGGCGTCGTAGGATTCCCCCAGCTCCACGAGCTGGCTTCGGCAGATGCCTCAGAAATAGCCGCGATAGAAGACGAGCACGACGGCGGAGTTGGCCGCGACTTCGTCGTAAAGGCGGACGGTCCCGCCCTGCGCCGCCTCCAACTCGAAGTCCGGAACCTGCAAGGCAGTGGACGGTGTTTCTACAGGGGCGGGGGAGGAGCCGCCCCGGACAAGAACGAGGATAGGCAATAGCAGCGAGAGCACGATGATAAGGGCGAAAGCGATGGCTCCGCGCTTCCACCACCGACTCTGGAAGAACGACCCGCGGTCGTCCGTCATGCGGTTGAGCTCGTCGATTTCGGCGAGCTCTCTCTCGCTATACAGGTCGTCGTCGGGTGGAAGGGTCAACGTATGAGACTCTGCGCTCGGCGCGGCCGGTTGGAGGCGGGCGACTAGGCCCGGCCTCCCGCGACCGCAGGGACGATGCTGACTTCATCGCCGGACTTGACCGACGTGCCGAGACCTTCCAGGAATCGAACGTCCTCGTTGTTCAGGTACAGGTTGACGAAGTAGCGGAGCTCGCCGTTCTCGTCGAGAAGCCGGTCTTTCATGCCGGGATACTGGTCGTCGAGGGCCGAGATGAGGCCGCCGAGACTATCGGCGTCGATCTCGACCTTGTCGGCGCCGTCGGTGATCCGTCGCAGCGGACCTGGAATGCGCACCATTACGCTCATGCTGTTCAGTTCCTCCGTGATTTGCGGGCCCCAGGTGATTTACGGCTCGACCAAGTCGCCCAGCGCGGGATCGACCCGGACTCCCAACGAGCGCACCCAGTCCAGGCTGCGCTCGACTTCTTCCAACTCGCCCTCGACCTCGAGAATCACCCAGCCGACGCCCTCTTGGATGTCAGCCCGTCTGATGTTCGTGACGACGGCGAAGTCGCGGCCCATTCTATAGATAATCGGCTCCTTGATGAGCCTGTCCAAGAAGGTGAACCGCACACGCTGCATCGCTGCCATAATCATCAGGCCCTTATGGCTGCGGACTCCTCGAACGCCGTCACTGTCGCGTCGATGTGGATCGGGTTGACCACGTCTTCGACGATCTCGGTCGTCTTCAGGCCGTTGCCGGTGATGTAGACCACCGTCGACTCGTCGGGCCCAATCTCGCCGCGCTCGACGAGCCGCTTCAGACCCGCGATTGCGACGCCGCCGGCGCCTTCGGTGAAGATGCCCTCAGTCTCGGCGAGGAGCTTGATGCCCTCGGCCACCTCGTGCTCCTCGGCGATAACCGCGGAGCCGCCGGAGGACTCAATCGTCTTGAGCGCGTAGTAGCCGTCGGCGGGGTTGCCGATGCCGAGGGACTTGGCGATGGTGGCCGGCTTCACCGGCCTGATCACCAGGCGCCCCTCTTCGTAGGCGGTGGCGATGGGCGAGCAGCCGCGGGCCTGGGCGCAGTGCATCTGCGTCTCGACCGGGCCGATGAGCCCAACCTGCTCGAACTCCTTCAGCCCCTGGTAGATTTTGGTGAACATGGCGCCGGAGGCGGACGGGGCTATTGCGTGCCGGGGGGCGCGCCACCCGAGCTGCTCCGCCACTTCGAAGCCGAGGGTCTTGCTGCCGTCCGCGTAGAAGGGGCGGACGTTGATGTTGACGAAGGCCCACGGGTACTGGTCGGCCAGCTCGCTGCAAAGACGGTTGACGTCGTCATAGCTGCCGTCGATGGCGACCATGGTGGGGTTGTATATGGCCGCCCCCAGCACCTTCCCCTTCTCCAGGTCGGAAGGGATGAAGACGTACGCCTTTATGCCGGCGCGGGCTGCGTGGGCGGCCACCGAGCACGCCAGGTTTCCGGTCGACGCGCAGGCGATGGTGTCGAATCCAAGCTCGAGGGCGGTGGCCGTTGCGACGGCGACGACGCGGTCCTTGAACGAGTAGGAGGGGTTCACGCTGTCGTTCTTTATCCAGAGCTCGTTGAGGCCTAGCCGTTCCGCCAATCTGCGCGAGCGGATGAGCGGCGTGAAGCCGGCGTTGATGTCCACGTCCGGGTTGTAGTCCGCGGGCAGGAAGTCGGCGTAGCGCCAGAGGCTGAGGGGACCAGCCATGATCCGCTCGCGGCTGGCGACCTTGGCAATTGCGTCCATGTCGTAGACGACTTCGAGCGGACCGAAACAGAAATCGCAAACATTGAAGGCGCCGATGGGGTACTCGCGAGAGCATTCCTTACAGCGCAGAGCGGCGGTGTTCGCCACGGCAACCCCCTCTATACACATAGACGCGTGCGGCGGTTCGCCTACTCCGTACGCGCCATCGCCAGACGGCTACGAAACGAGGAGAAATCCTCTTCACGTTGCCAATAGCGTAACAGGGGCGTCGATAGCCGTCAACGTGGCCACGGCCTGCTAAACGGGTTTCGCCACAACTAGCGGGAAGAGATTTCCTCTACCGACCGGGTGGAAGCCGTTTAGGTCATGGCCTTCGATGCGGTCATGGGCGCACGCGGTCGATCGCGCCCGGACCCCGTCAAGCTCCGCAGAACGACAGACCGACCTCGGAGAAGTCGTTGTCCTGGACGTTCCGCAATCCCTGGGGTATGCATCCCGTCAGCTGGTTCGCGGCGAGACGCAGCCTTATCAGGTTAGTGAGTCTGCCGAGTTCGGCAGGCACCTCCCCGCTCAATCGGTTCTGTGAAAGCGACAACCACTGTAGCTTGGCGAGGTTGCCCAGAGGGCCGGGTATCTCACCGCTCAGCCGGTTTCGGTCGAGGAAGAGCAATTCGAGGTTGACGAGGTTGCTTAGGGTGGCTGGTATCCCGCCACTCAATGCGTTCTCCGAAAGACCCAGCGAAGTCAGATTGGCGAGGCGGCCCAGCTCGGGCGGTATCTCTCCGGTCAGTCCGCTTGCCGAGAGGCGCAGCCATTCCAGATTGTGGATGCTGCCCAGCCCAGACGGTATCTCTCCGCCCAGGGGGTTTCCGGAAAGGTCCAGCCATTGCAGATTGGCGAGGTTACCCAGCCAGGACAGCGTCCCCCCGGCTAGGGCGTTGCCCCTGAGGTTCAGCAGCAGCAGGTTGGCGAGCTTGCCCAGGTCGGACGGTATCTGCCCGCTTAGCTCGTTCTCGGAGAGGTCCAGGGATTGCAGGTTTGCCAGGTTGCCAAGCGCGGACGGTATCTCTCCGGTCAACCGGCTATTCGGAAGCTCCAGTCTGATGACGCGGCCACCGTCGTCAGTGACGACGCCGCGCCACTCGCCGGTCGGGGCGTTGCTCAGCCAGTTGTTGTCGTTCGACCAGTTCGCCCCTCCTGTCGCGTTGTGGAAGGCAACCAACACTGCCCTATCCAGGGCGCCAGGAGTAGGGGTGGGAGTAGGCGTGGCAGTTGGATTAGGCGTTGCCGTCGGCGTGGGCGTGGCGTGGCTGTAGCTGCCGGGAGGGGCGTGGGCCTAGCGATCTGCCCAGGCATGATGGGCGGCGTAGGGGTGGGAGTAGGCCGCGAATGGCGGTCGGCGTGGGTGTAAGCGTGGCTACGGGCGTGGCTGTCGGCGTCGCAGTGGGAGTGGGCGCGGGCGAGAGACAACCGACGACAAGCAGGAGGCCAAGGGCTGCCGCCAAGGCACTCCTCAGCAGCAGGCGTACGGAAGCATGGGTTGGGAAAGGCATGGACTTCTTTACTCGTACAAACGGCGTGTTCGGGGAATCGGTGCGGCATTTAGTCTAACCCAGAGGCGCGCTTGGGGAGGTCAGTGGGCGTGGGCTATCAGCTGTTGATTGAGCATAGTTGATAGTGATACACTCAAGATTATTATGGCCAAGAACTACTACGAGACGTTGGGCATCGAGCGGGAAGCCTCCGAGAAGGAGGTGCGGGCCGCTTACCGGCGTTTGGCGCGGAAGCACCACCCGGACGTGAATTCCGGCGACAAGGGCGCAGAGGCCAAGTTCAAGGAGATCAACGAGGCCTATCAGGTCCTCTCCAACGCGGAGTCGCGGAAAAAGTACGACCGCTTTGGGGACAACTGGCGGCACGCCGATGAGGCGAGGACGGGCGCTGGGAGGGGGGAGTCGTCCTACACGTGGTTCAATCGCGCGCGGACCCGACGTCCCACCTCAGCCGCCTCCGCCGGTTTTGGAGGCTTGGGCGATGTCTTCGGCGACCTCTTCAGCGGGCAGCGCGCCCATAGCCCCGAGGAGATGTTCGCGAGACGTCAGTTCGACGCGCCGGCCACGATTACCTTGGAGGAGGCCTATGCGGGGACCAAACGCACCGTGCAGTCGCCGCCCGACCCTATAACCGGCGCGGCCGGAAAGCGGCTCGAGGTCAGCATCCCCGCGGGCGTGGAGTCCGGCTCGCGTGTCCACGTGAGTGCGAACGGTGGGCCGAGCGCGGGCCAGGGGGTTGATCTCAATCTTTCGGTCACGGTCTCGCCGCACTCCACCTTCACCCGCGAGGGGGACAACCTTCGCCTCACGGCGGACGTTCCGCTCGTGGACGCCGTGCTTGGCGGCGAGATTGAGGCCCCCGTCATTACGGGCAAGAGCGTCGTCTTGAAGATTCCCCCGGAGACGCAGAACGGCCGGGTGTTCCGTCTGCGCGGCAAGGGCATGCCCAAGCGGCGCGGCGGCGGATACGGAGACCAGCTCGTGACCGTCAGGGTGGTGCTACCCACTGGCCTCACGGACGAGGAGCGGGCGCTGTTCGAGCGCCTTCGCGAGTCGGAGAGAGCGAGGGCGTAGCGGGCCCTAGGCGCTCGCTACGCGGGAATGGCGGGAAGGGGCGAGTTGCTGGAGGAACGGGGAATGGTCGAAATACGGGTGGTCGAGGGAATAGCGGGCCGCGCCGTCAGTGTGGACGGAGTCCCCGAGGACGAGCCTTGCTACGTCATTAGCGTTGCGGCGCGGATGGTGGGCGTGCATGCTCAGACGCTTCGCTACTACGAGCGCATCGGCCTACTCGAGCCGGCCCGGTCGCGGGGCAACATCCGCATGTTCTCGCCGGGGGACGTTCAGCGGGCGCGGTGGATCAAGTCGCTCATCGACGACTTGGGGATCAACCTAGCCGGAGTGGATGTAATCATGCGTATGCAGGCCCGCATGGCGGAGCTTGGGCGGCAGGTGCGCGAGCTAGAGGAGCGGCTGGGCAGTCGGTAAAGGATGCGAGGTTCTTGCGCCGGAATGAGGGAGAGCGCGAGAGGAGAGTAGAGGCGATGGTTTTCAAGCAGGACGATTTCACGGAACAGGCGCAGAACGTTATCGGCGCGAGCTATGACATCGTGCGCCGCTTCAAGCACGCGCAATGGGACGTGGAGCACGTCGTGCTCGCGCTGTTCGAGAACGAAGGGAGCGTCCCCGTACAGATGCTGAGGGAGCTTGGCGTGGATACCGGCGCGGTCCGCGCCGAGATTGAGGCGGCCCTCGCCCAGACACCGCGACTCGCCTATGAGTCCAATCAGATGCACCCTACGCCCCGTGCGCTGACGCTGCTGCAGGCCGCGAAGGATGAGGCGGAGCGTCTCCGCGACGAGTACATCAGCGCCGAGCACCTCTTCATCGCGGCGCTTTCGGACGAGAAGGGCGAGTCCGCGCACATCATGAAGAGTCATGGCGTGAATAAAGAGCGGGCTTACCAAGCGCTCCAGCGGGTGCGGGGCGGGCGCCGGGTGACCGATCCGCGCGCCGAGAGCCGCTATCAGGCGTTGGAGCGCTACACCGTCGACCTGACGGACTTGGCGCGCGAGGGCAAGCTCGACCCGGTGATCGGCCGGGGCGCCGAGATACGGCGCGTCATGCAGACACTGACCCGTCGCACGAAGAACAACCCCGTCATCATCGGCGACGCAGGCATCGGCAAGACGGCGATTGCGGAGGGGCTCGCGCAGCGAATCGTCGCGGAGGACGTTCCGGAGTCGCTGCGCGGCAAGCGGGTGCTGGCGCTGGACATGGCGGGCATCGTGGCCGGGTCCAAGTTCCGCGGCGAGTTCGAGGAGCGGCTCAAGTCGGTCATCGATGAGATGAAGGAGGCGCGACGGGACGTCATCCTGTTCATCGACGAGCTTCACACGGTCGTCGGGGCCGGGGCGGCGGAGGGCGGCATCGACGCCGCCAACATCATGAAGCCCGCCTTCGCGCGCGGCGAGCTGCAGGTGATCGGCGCGACGACGCCCGACGAGTACCGGCGGTACATCGAGAAGGACTCGGCATTGGAGCGGCGGTTCCATCCCATCTGGCTGGAGGAGCCGACGGTCGAGGAGGCCATCGAGATCCTGCGCGGGCTCAAGCCGCGCTACGAGGCGCACCACAAAGTCGCGCTCGACGACGGCGCGCTCGTGGCCGCGGCCCGCCTGAGCGCGCGCTACATCTCCGACCGCCACCTGCCGGACAAGGCAGTCGACCTGATCGACGAGGCCGCCGCCAAGCTTAGGCTGGACGTCGAGAGCCTGCCCCCCGAGCTGAACGCAAAGGCGCAAGAGGCGCGCCGTCTGCGCGAGGAGGAGGACTCGGCGGCGCAGCGGGAGGACTACGAGGCCGCGGCGCGCCTCAAGGTCAACCGCGTGCGCCTCGAAGAGGAGTTCGAGCGGGAGCGCGGCGAGTTCCTGGGCCGCGACCACGCCGATATGGTGGTCCACGAGCAGGACATCGCCCGGCTCATCGCGGCATGGACCGGCATCCCAGCGGCGCGCCTCATGGAGGAGGAGGCAGAGCGCCTATTGCATCTGGAGAACCGTTTGCACCAACGCTTGGTCGGTCAGCACGCCGCCGTCGTCGCCGTCGCAGACGCCATCCGTCGGGCGCGCGCCGGGCTGAAGGACGAGCGGCGCCCTGTCGGCTCGTTCATGTTCCTTGGGCCTACAGGCGTGGGGAAGACCGAACTGGCGCGGGCGCTGGCCGAGTACCTGTTCGACGACGAGGAGAACATGGTGCGGATCGACATGTCCGAGCTCGGCGAGCGGCACACCGTCTCGCGGCTTATCGGCGCGCCTCCGGGGTACGTCGGCTACGACGAGGCGGGCCAGCTTACGGAGGCGGTCCGGCGGCGTCCGTTCCGCGTGGTGCTCTTCGACGAAATCGAGAAGGCGCACCCGGACGTGTTCAACGTGCTGCTCCAGATTTTGGACGACGGCCGGCTGACGGACGGCCACGGCCGTTCGGTCGACTTCCGCAACACCATCATCATCATGACGAGCAACTTGGGCACGGCCGAGTTCAGCAAGGGCGGGCTGGGGTTCCAGGCAGGGCGGAAGACCGCGGAGGAGGAGCAGCATCGCCAGGCGGTGATGGAGGCGCTCAAGAAGTCCTTCAAGCCGGAGTTCCTCAACCGGGTGGACGAGTACATCATCTTCCACCAGCTCAGCCGCGGAGAGCTTCACCGGATCATCGAGCTGATGGCGGACAAGGTGCGCCGTCAACTGGCGGAGCGCTCCATCGGCATCGAGCTCACTCAGGCGGCGCTAGACTGGCTCGTGGACGAAGGTTTCGACCCTGTCTACGGCGCGCGGCCCTTGCGCCGGGCGGTCGAGCGTCATGTGGAGAACGAGGTCGCCAGGCGCATCCTCGCCGGCGAATGTCAGGATGGCGATACAGTCATCGTCGACGCCGAGGACGGGCGGCTCACCTTCGGCAACAGCGAATCGCGCGAGCCCGCGTCTGCGAGGGCGTAGGGCAGCTGCTACAGGACTGGCCGCGCATGTTTCCTAGCCCTGCCCCGCAGACGGGCGAGGCCTATTCGAGTGAGGGGAGTCCGCCCTGGGCGTTGCGCGAAGGATGTCCCTCGGCAGTCCATCGCATCTAAGGAATGCGGCCTGGCGCGCTCATTGACGCGGCGTCTCTTGTCTGGTTAGCCTTGCCCCCGCTCAGGCCTGATAGGACGGACCAACAATCGGTTCCCAACTATGGCCGCTATCCAGCGGAGGACCGGAACGTTGACGCACATGGGAGGCTGCAATGAGAAACCTCAGCGGAACTAGGATGAGACGGCTGGCGGCTTTGGGAGCGTTGGGGCTCTTAATCGCTGCCCTCGCGTCGGCGTGCGGGGCGGACCCGACGGCGACACCCACGCCGAGGCCCACGTCCACCCCCGTGCCGCAGCAGGAAGCGACGCCCACTCCGGACGCGATGGCGATGTTCGATGCGGAGTGGGACGCGCTGGTCGCGGCAGCGCAGGAGGAGGGGGAGGTCGTCATCGTCATGGGCGGCTCCGCCAGCCGCAACTACCGGCCCGTCGTTGCGGAGTTTGAGAAGAAATACGGCATCACGGCCACCGTCTCCACCGGCAGCGGCGGGGCGCAGACGGACCGCGTTCTTGCGGAGCAGTCCGCCGGCCGCTACGACGTCGACGTTCTCATGATAGGCGGGACGTCGGCGCTGCGGCTCATCGCCGCGGAGGCGCTCGTCCCCATACCTCCCCTGCTCATCCATCCGGAGGTCACGAGCGGCGAGGGATGGTTCCAAGGGCGAGTTTGGTACTCGGACGCAGCGACGCAGCAGTACGTCGTGAACCATAGCGCGGCGGCGTCTCCCGAGAACCTGGGGATGCGTTATAACACGAATCTCGTGACCCAGGCGGACCTGGACGGGTTCAACTCGGTATTCGACTACCTCGACCCGAAGTGGGCGAACCAGATCGTCTCTATCCCAGCCATTGCGGAGGGCGCCGGCGGGACGTACTCGACCATCATCAGCCACCCGGACATCGGCGAGGAGTTCATGGAGCGATTCGTGGACCCCGAGTTCGGGGTGACTTTCTCGACGGACTTCCGCTTCATCACGGACAGCCTCGCGGGCGGAAAGTTCGCGATGGGCATCGGAATCGGCTCCGCGGGCAGGGACCTGGATGAGCTGGCGGAACAGGGCGGTCCGGCTGACCGTTTGATTAAGCCGTTCAAGGAACGGGACACGCTGAGCGGCGGAGGAGCAGGGGATAACGTGCAGATGCCCATCAATGCGCCCAACCCGAACGCGGCCCAGCTATTCCTCAACTGGTTCTTGACCAAGGAGGGCCAAACCGCGAAGAACGAGCTGAGCGAGGGCACTCCGACCCCGAGCCTGCGGGAAGACATTCCTTGCGCTGGGGTGGTGGATCCGCGCGAGTGCCGGGAGCCGGGGAAGGGTTACATCTACTTGACCGGCGACCCGGAGTACACGCAGCGGACGGAGGAGAGCCTCGAGAGGGCGCGGGAGATCCACCGCGCCGCCCGCGGCGGCTAGACGGCAGACGGTGGACAGGGGGGCTTCGTGCTCAATGCGAGGTGCCCCCTGTCTTAAGTATCCGCTTCATCTCGTGAAGGAGGCTGGTCATGCAGCTGGCGAGGCCCCGTCCATTGCCGCGCGGCATCAGGATGCCAGCTACGAGCACCTACGTGATGGCGCTCGTGCTGCTGATTTTGGGCTTCTACCTCATCTGGCCTGTCCTTCTGCTGATCATAAACTCCTTCGACGCCAGGCCCGACTGGTTCGTCGGAGAGCGTCAGTGGGGGCTCCAGAACTGGCGGGACGGCCTGGCGACGCCGGGGCTGCTGGTCTCCCTCGGCAACAGCGTCATGATATGGGCGTTCGTCGTCGGGATCAGCTTCCCGGTGGCGGTGGTCATCTCGTGGGTGCTTGCGCGGACGAACATTCGCTTCAGCCACACGATCGAGTTCCTCTTCTGGATCTCGTTCATGATGCCCGGAATCGCTACGACCATCGCGTGGATAACGCTGCTGGACCCGGACATTGGCCTTATCAACGTCGGCCTGCGGAACGTGTTTCCGTTCATCGAGGAGGGGCCGTTCGACATCTTCACTGTACCGGGCATAGTGTGGGCGCATCTGATGGCGAACGGCATCTCCATCAAGGTCATGCTGCTTACGCCCGCGTTCCGGAACATGGACGCCAGCATGGAGGAGGCGGCCCGGGTGAGCGGAGCGTCCAACCTTCTGACGATGATGCGCGTCACGCTGCCGCTGATGATCTCGCCGATGGCGCTCGTCTTCGCGCTTCAGCTCCTCCGCATCTTCCAGTCGTTCGAGATCGAGTACCTGATCGGCCCCCCTTTCGACTTCTGGGTGTACTCAACCAAGATACACCAGCTGGTGCGGCATGAAGTGCCGCCGAACTACGGTGTGGCCACGGTCCTGGCGAGCCTCACGCTGCTCGTCATCGTCGTCATCATCCCAGTGCAGCGCTGGATCACTGAGCGCCGCCGGTACACCACCATCACGGGCAGCTTCAAGCCCGGACTCATAGACCTCGGCCCCTGGAAGCTGCTCGTCACCGGCGCTATCGGCTTCCTGATCGTCATACTCACCGTAGGTCCGGCAGTAACCCTCGTCATCGGCAGCTTCATGACGCGGGCGGGCTACTTCTACCTCGATCCCACCTACACGCTGGAGCACTGGCAGCTCGTGCTCACCGACAACCTCTTCCTGAAGGCGATGCGCACGACGCTTATCCTCGCCATCTCCGCCGCAGTCCTCAGTCCCCTGCTTTTCTCGCTCATCGCGTACATTCTGGTCCGCACACGGTGGAAAGGCCGCTGGGCGCTTGACCTGATTATCTGGGGATCGGGCGCTATTCCCGGCATCCTCTCGGGCCTCGGCCTGCTCTGGTTATTCTTGGGCACTCCGCTGCTAGGCGCTCTCTACGGCACCATTTACGCTCTGCTTCTCGTCGTCATCATCCAGGGTAATACGACGGGGACGAACATCATGAAGGGAGTTTTCGTGCAGATAGGCGCGGACATGGAGGAGGCTGCCCGCGTCTCCGGCGCCAGCTGGATACGCACCTACTTCACGATATGGGTACCCCTGCTGATGCCGACGCTCATTCTGCTGGCGACGCTCAATTTCGTCATCGCCGCCGGCACGACCAGCAGCATCATCCTGCTCGCGCCGCGGGGCACGTTGACGCTCTCGCTGCTGGCGCTGGAGTTCGCCTCGCCAGGCATTGGGCAGCGGGAGGAAGCCAGCGTTGTTGGCCTGTTCATCATCTTCTTCACGGTCGGACTCGCGACCATTGCCCGAGCGCTCGGCTTGCGCCTCGGCGTGCGCCACGAGCAGCAGAGCGCCGCGCGGCGCTCGGAGAACACGGCGGAGGAGCCGGCGCCGGCGGCGAGGACTCAGGCATAGGAGGGCGGAGCATGACAACCGACGCTGAGATCAGACGAGCGGAGACGCCGGACAATCTGGACGTGTTCCCGGAGCCCGACGCCTATCTGGACTGGCAGCGCAGCGAGGGCGTGAAAGTCATCGTGGACTTCGCTTTCGAGGACATCGGACGCATCGAGCTCGGCGACTGGGAGCGCAAAGGCGGCAAGGGCGCGATAATCAACATCCCGAACCCGCTCCTCCTCAACGACTCGCACCTCGTGGAGATCAGTCCGGGCGGGAGCTCGACGCCGGAGCATCACCTGTACGAGGAGATGGTCTATGTCGTCTCTGGACGGGGCGCGACGAGCGTGTGGCTGGAAGGCGGGGCGGAACAGACGTTCGAGTGGCGCGCGGGCAGTCTGTTCTCCATTCCCCTCAACGCGTGGTACCGGCACTACAACGCCAGCGGCGCGGAGCCGGCGCGCTATCTTGGCGTCACGAACGCTCCGCCCGTTCTCCGGTGGTGGCGTAACCGTGATTTCGTGTTCGATAACGATTTTCGCTTCACCGACCGCTTCGGCGGAAGCGACGACTTCTTCAGCGGCGCTGGCACGCTCTATCAGCGCCGGAAGTGGGCGAGCAACTTCATCCCCAACGCGCCCGGCATGCCGCTCTACGACTACCTCACCCGCGGGGCGGGAGGCGTGAACGCGAGCCTGGAGATGGCGGGCAACGTGACGAAGGCCCACATCTCGGAGTTTCCCGTGGGCACGTACAAGAAGGCGCATCGCCACGGTCCCGGAGCGCACCTCGTGATCCTGAGCGGCGAAGGTTTCTCCCTGCTCTGGAACGACGAGGCCCAGTCCGACCTGCGCAAGGCCGACTGGAAGGTTGGAGGCATGGTCATCGTCCCCGCCGACCGGACGCTGCATCAGCACTTCAACGCTGGGCCGACGCGGGCGCGCTACCTGGCGCTGCGGCCGGGCACGGGGCTCGTCGGCGGGCCGCGCTCCTCTGATTTGAGCATTCAGGAAGGCGGCGGCCAGATCGAGTACGAGGACGAGTCAAGGCAGATCCACGAGATATTTGAGGCTGAGCTGGCGAAGAACGGCGCGCCCTGCAGGATGAAGGCGTTCATCCCCTGGTGCTCCGGGGAGGTTGGCCCGACCCGCGTCCGCGATACGTAGGCTTTCCGGGCTCTGGCCCCTGAGTCGGTGGTAAGGTTGGTGCATGGATACGAAACCCCTCGGCAAAAGTGGCGTTCAGTTGCCCGAGATCGGGCTCGGGACGTGGAATTTCAGCGGCGATTCGGCGGTTATCCACCGCGCTGTTGAGTTGGGCTCGTTTCTGATCGACACCGCCGAGTCGTACGGCACGGAAGACCGCGTTGGGCGGGCTATCGCAGGCAGGCGAGACGACGTGTTTATCGCCACCAAGGTCTCGCCGGAGCACTTCCGCCGCAAACAGCTCATCGACGCCTGCGATAGGAGTCTGGCTAAGCTTGGCATCGAGACGATCGACCTATACCAGCTCCACGCTCCTAACTCGAAGGTCCCCATTGAGGAGACGATGGGCGCCATGGCGGAGCTCGTCGCGGCAGGGAAGGTGCGCCACGTCGGCGTCAGCAACTTCTCCGTCGACGAGATGCGGGACGCGGAGGCTGCGCTCGGCCCGGGCCTGATCGTTGAGAACCAGATCAAGTACAGTCTTTTCGACCACGAGTTCGCCGACAGTGTCATCCCGTACTGCGAGGAACGGGGCATCATGGTGCTTGCCTACAGCTCCCTGGAGCAGGGCTCGTTCGAGCGTGAGATGAAGCGCAACACGCGCCTCGTCGAGGCGATGGGGAGCGTCTGCTCCCAGACCGGGAAAACGTCCGCCCAAGTCTTGCTGAACTGGACTCTGCGGTCGCCCGTCGTCATCACCATTCCCAAGACCAACACCCTGAGCCGCGTCGACGAAAACTGCGGCGCGGCCGGCTGGCGCCTGACCGATGAGCAATGGAACGCGCTCACTGAGGCGGCGGGCCGCAAGCGCTCCAGCTTCTGGTGGCGGTAGGGTCTCCTACTTTTCGCCATGACCGCTGAGGCCGCTCTCCCCCCCGCCGAGCGCGTCAGCGCCGTCATCGTCGCGGCAGGAGCCAGCACGCGCATGGGGGGCGCCGACAAGACGCTCGCCGACCTGGGAGGGGAGCCCCTCATTGCCCGCACCGTGGCCGTTTTCGAGCAGTCCGCCGCGGTCGGCGCAGTTGTCCTTGTCGTTGGGAAGAGCAACCGCGACGCCATCGCCAAGCTGCGCGACAAGAAGGGCTGGCGCAAGACTGCGCCCCCGCTTCTCGGCGGCGCGCGGCGGCAGGATAGCGTTCGCATCGGCCTGGCGGCGCTCCCTTCGGTGTGCGAGTGGGCGCTCGTCCACGACGGGGCCCGTCCGTTCGTGGCCGCGCGGATGATCGAGGACGGCCTGCGCGCGGCCTCCGTGACGGGCGCCGCGGTCGCTGTCGTCCCCGCGTTCGACACCGTCAAGCGCGTCACGCTCGGCGGCAGCGTCGTCGAGACCCTCGACCGCAGCGAGCTGGCGCTCACGCAGACTCCGCAAGTATTCCGCCGCGACGTCCTCGAGCGCGCCCACGCCGAGGTCACGGACGACGTCACAGACGACGCCGCGATGGCGGAGCGTATAGGCGTCGAGGTGCGCGTGTTCGAGGGGGCGCGGAGCAACATTAAGGTGACGACGCCGGAGGATCTGGTGGTGGCGCGGGCGCTGTTCGTGGGCGGCTAAGGTGGCTGTTTTCTCTGCGTCACTGGACGATTATGAGGAACAAGCGGCTGCTGCCATTACTAGGGATCACGCCCGCGACCTGGATGTGGTCGATGCTGCGTTGGAACAGATAAAGCGTGGATTCGGCGAACTGCCCACCACATGGTCACGAGACGACCAGCTATTTACTGCTAGGTTCCTGCTCGCAGGGCGATGTTTGAACTCGCTCAAAGCCTCGATGATCTTGTTGCGGCGCGGTTACTACCAACAGCCACTAGCCTTGTGTCGGATGGTCTGGGAAGACAATCTCACGGCCCTTGATGCGACGAGCCATGAAGAAACGCTCAAGGCGCTCATTGAAGGTGCTCTGCCGCTTGGGAAGGGAAACTTGACATTCGCAACTATGGCGGAGCGGCAGTCATTAGGCAAGGAGTGGAAGGCAAACTACGGTCCTCTCAGTGAGTACGCTGCTCATACGCGGTATCAGAGCCTCTATGTACCGGTTGGGCAGACCCCAGAGGGCAATGAAGTCGGACTAGGCGCGTACTACGATGAGCAACTAGCGCTCACTGTGATTCGTGAAGTAGCCCGAGCGAGCATCCTTACTTTGAACTTGATGAATGAGCTCACCACCTCGGCTGGTGTTGAATGGCAGAGTGGAACGCTGGCCATTGCCAATGCAGCTGCTCAGCTAATCGAACGCATTGATCACTGGACTGGCGTTGATGAAGGCTTCAGCAGATGACCATCCGATTCGGCATTGGCTATGACGCGCACCGGCTGATGGACGGCGCTGTGCTTGTGCTGGCCGGCGTTGAGGTGCCGTTCGAGCGGGGGCTCGAAGGCCACAGCGACGGGGACGTGGCGGCCCACGCAATCATCGACGCGCTGTTAGGCGCGGCGGCGCTTGGGGATATCGGAGGCCATTTCCGCGAGGACGATCCTACTGTTCCCAAGGGAGTGTCCAGCATGGAGCTGCTGAGGCGCGCCGCCGCCGTGCTGAGCGACGCCGGATGGCGGGTAGTGAACGTCGATGCTACAATCGTCATCCAGCGGCCAAGGCTCGCGGAGCGGATAACGCCCATGCGGACGGCGGTCGCCGCCGCGCTTGGCGTTGATCTCTCCGCCGTGAGCGTGAAGGCCACCACCGAAGACGGCCTCGGGTTCACCGGGACCGGCGAGGGCGTCTCCGCCTTGGCCGTTGCTTCTATCACAGACGAAACTCCATGAAGCTATCCGACACGCTCACCGGCGAGAAGCGCGACTTCGTTCCCGCCGGCGACGAAGTGCGTATGTACGTCTGCGGCGTTACGCCCTATTCGTCGGCCCACGTGGGCCACGCGATGAGCTATATCGTCTTCGACGTCCTCCATCGCTACCTGGAGTTCAGGGGCTTCGACGTCAAGCGCGTCCAGAACTTCACCGACATCGATGACAAGCTCATCGACCGCGCCATCCAAGAGGAAATGACGGTCGAGGAGCTGGCGGAAAAGCACATCGGCGAGTACTTCGACGACATGGCGGCTCTCAATGTCCGCCCTGCGGACATCTATCCGCGCGCCACCCATGAAGTGCCCAAGATTATCGAGGTGATCACTGGCCTGATCGACTCCGGCCACGCCTACGAGTCTCACGGCGATGTGTACTTTCGCGTGCGCGGCGTCGACGACTACGGCAAGCTTAGCCACCGGTCGCTGGACATGATGCGCGCGGGCGCCCGCATCGAGCCGGGAGTCGAGAAGGAGCACCCCATGGACTTCGCGCTTTGGAAGTCCGCCAAGCCGGACGAGCCGGCGTGGGAAAGCCCGTGGGGGAGCGGCCGTCCCGGCTGGCACATCGAGTGCTCGGCGATGGCGCTGCGCTACTTGGGCGAGTCCATCGACATCCACGGGGGCGGGCAGGACCTCGTTTTTCCACACCATGAGAACGAGATAGCTCAGAGCGAAGCGTTCACCGGCAAGCGGCCCTTCGCCTCCTTCTGGCTGCACAACGGCCTGCTCAATCTCGACTCGGAGAAGATGAGCAAGTCCTTGGGCAACCTGGTCACGATACGCGATGCGCTGGAGCGCTATACGCCGGACGCCATCCGTCTCTCCGTCCTCAACGCCCACTACCGCAGTCCCGGCTACTACTCCGACGAGGCCCTCGCCGGTTCGGAGCGCGCCGTCGCTCGGTTGCGTCAGGCGGCGTCGGCGGCGTCCAACGCGAACGCCCCTGAGCGCCTCGACGGCGGGGAGACGCGCGTCCGTTTCATCGAGGCGATGGACGACGACTTGAACAGCCCGCAGGCCGTCGCCGCGCTGTTCGACCTCGCCCGCGATATCAACCGGGGCTCGGCGGAGGGCCGGGACGTTTCGCAGGCGCAGGCTGCGCTCGTCGAGCTGACCGGCGTGCTTGGCCTGACGCTCGAGCAGCGGGAGGCGGCGGTCGACGCCGACCTAGCGTCGAGGGCGCAGGCGCTCGTCGACAAGCGGGCCGAGCTCCGCGCCGCCCGTGATTTCGCCGGCGCCGATGCCGTTCGTGCAGGGCTGACGGCGATGGGCGTCGAGGTGACGGACTCGCCGTCGGGCACGACGTGGCGAGTGGTGGGGTAGGGGGACTTGCCCCACGATTTTGGCTGCAACGCGTTCGTTCCATTCAATGCTCGGTTGAGCGGGTGAGGAGACGCCTGCTCCTATGACCATGACTACCGCCGCAACTCTCCGCGACGCTCTCGCCGCTATCGTCGGCGCAGAGCACGTGCTGACCGACGACGAGTCGCGCGAGCGGTTCTCTTTCGACGCGATCAACAGCCGCCGGTTGGGAAGGTTGGAAGGCTTGACCGAGGCGTGGGTGGATGTGGTGGCGCGTCCGGCGAGCACGGCGGAGGTCGCGGCCGTTGTGGCCTATGCCTCGGCCCACGGTGCCGCGGTCATCCCCTACGGCGGAGGCACCGGCGTGATGGGGGCCGTTGTGCCGCGGCGGGGTGGCGTCGCCCTCGACCTGCGCCGCATGGACCGAGTGATTGAGATCAGCCACGAGGACCGTATCGCGCGGGTGCAGCCGGGGGTCTACCTCGCCGACCTTGACGCCGCCGTCCGTAAGTACGGCCTCATCTTTGGCCACGACCCTTGGAGCGTCCCCATCGCGACCGTCGGCGGCGCAATCTCCACGGACAGCGTTGGCTACCGCGCCAGCAAGTACGGGTCCATGGGCCGTCAGGTGCGCGCGTTGGAAGTCGTGCTCGGCGGAGGCGAGATCGTCCGCACGCGGCCCATCGCGCGGCAGAGCAGCGGTCCCATGCTCAACGGTCTGTTCGTGGGAGCCGAAGGGACGATGGGCGTAATCACCGAGGCGACAGTGCAGCTGCATGCTGAGCCGGAGGCGCGAGAGTTTGCGTCGATTGGGTTCCGGAGCTTCGAGCAGGGATACCCGGCGGTCGTCCGGTTGTTCGACATGGGCTTGGTTCCAGCGCTCATCGACCTCACGGAGGAGCTGTACGACGCGGACAAGCCCGCGCCGTGCATCCTGTACTTGGGATTCGAGGGCTACCGGGAGGAGGTCGAGACCCAGCGGCGGCGCGCCGTCTCCGAGGCCTTGGCGGCGGGCGGGGAGGACCTAGGCCCCGGCCCAACGGGCTGGTACTGGGAGACGCGCCACGCCGTCGCGGAGCGCTGGCGCGATAACACGCGCCCCCTCCGACCGACGGAGCGCTGGAAGGATCAGCGCTGGCGCAGCGCGGACTACCTGCACATTGCGATGCCTGTATCCAAGGTCGTCGCCTACAAGCGCTTCTGCGATGAGACCGCAGCCAAGCATGGAATCGAGGTGCGCGAATCTGCGGTCTGGACGGACCCCGAACTCTTCTCCGTGTTCGTCCGCGACCCCGACCCCAGCCGAGCCGAGGGCGGGGACCCTCCCCTGTGGCAGGCTGTCGACGCCATGCTCGATAAGGCGCTCGACCTTGGCGGCGGCGTCGAATACTGCCACGGCATCGGGATAAAGCTGTCCGGGTGGGCTGAGCGGGAGTGGGGAGATGCTCTGCTGCTCGCGAGACGCGCCAAGCGCGCCGTGGACCCGAGCGGCGTCCTGAATCCCGATAAGCTGGGGCTATGACCTTTTCCAGCGTTCTGGTTGCGGGGGCGAGCGGCGCTATCGGCTCGGAGATCGTGCGAGAGCTGCAGTCCCGCGGCTCGCGTGTGCGGGCGTTGGTCCGCGATCCCTCGCGGCTCACCACCGAGCCGGAGGAGATATTCGTCGGCAACCTGCAGAACCCGCGCACGCTGGAGGGCGCTTGCGAGGGCGTCGAGGCGGTCGTGTCCAGCGTCGGCGCGCCGCTCCGGTTCAAGCCGCGGTTCACCGGGGGGCGCGAGACCTTCTACGACATCGACGACGCGGGCAACCGTAACCTGCTGGAGAAGGCGGCAGCCGCGAACGTTCGGCGGTTCGCCTACGTTTCGGTGTACGGTGGGAGGTTCGTGGGCATGATGGAGTACATCCGCGCCCACGAGTCCTTCGCCGCTGCCCTCCACGCGTCCGGTCTCGATGGGCTGGTCGTGAGACCCACGACGACCTTCGCGCGCCTCGCGCCGCTGGTGGAGCGCGCTCGCAAGAAGCACAAGCTGTCGGTGGTAGGGGCGGGCCAGGCCCGAACGAATCCCGTACACGAGGCCGACGTCGCCAAGGCGCTCGTCGATGAGATGGACGGCCGGAGCACGGACCTCGACATCGGCGGGCCGGACGTGCTGACGCAGGCCGAGATCGTGGAACTGGCGGCGGAGGCCGCCGGCAACGCCGAGGTGGTCTTTACCATGACCTGGCGCGCCCAACTAATGGCGGCGTTCCGCCGGTTCACGGGCCGCCATAATTACGATGTCGTGGTCTATCAGCTGGCCCAGACCGAGGTCGACGTCATCGCCCCCGCCGTCGGCGAGCGGCGTCTGCGGGACTACTTCGCGGACTTGGCCGGCTAGCTGACGATTATGTTCAGCAGCGCGAGGATTACGAAGATTACGGCCAGCGTGATGGTGAACTGGAAGAGCGTCTTTTCGAGACCGCGGCGCGTGCGGAACGACTGAGTCGAGCCGCCGCCGAATAGGCCCCCTCCGGCTCCGCGCACCTGCATCAGGATGCTTGCGACCAAGAGGCCTACGACGACGATGACGGCGAGGCTGATGTACGTGTCCACGTGCTCTCCCTGCTAGCCTTTCATGGCGTCGAGCTGTTCGATGATCAGCTCGGATACGACCGAGGGGTTCGCTTTCCCCCTGGTTGCTTTCATCACTTGTCCAACGAGGAACTTGGCCGCGGTCTCTTTGCCGGCGAGGTAGTCGGCCACAGCCTGGGGATTGTCGGCGATGGCTTGCGAGGCGGCGCTCTCGAGCTCGCCGGAGTCGGATATCTGGACCAGCCCCAGCTCTTCGACCACGGCCTGCGCGGACTTGCCGGTCTTGAACATCTCCTCGATCGCTATCTTTGCCTGGGGCGTTCCGATGGTCCCCTTCTCCAGGAGGCCGAGCAGCCCGGCGAGCCGCCCCGGGGTTACCGGCGACTCGTGTATTTCGACGTGCGCCTCGTTGGCGAGCCGGCCGAGCTCGGTAATCGTCCAGTTGGCCGTCGCCTTGGCCGCGCCGCTAGTTCCGGAGTTGGCCTTTGAGAAGCTATCGACGGCCGCCTCGTAGTAGCCGGCGAGTCCGGGGGCGCTTGTGAGGAGGCCGGCGTCGTAGTCGGACAGCCCGTAGTCGGCCATGAACCGCGCCTTGCGCTCCTCGGGTAGCTCTGGCAGAAGCTCTGCGATCTCCGATATCCACGCGCGGTCGACGTTCAGCGGGGGCAGGTCCGGCTCGGGGAAGTAGCGGTAGTCATTCGCCTCTTCCTTGCTGCGGAGGGAGATGGTGACGCCCTTGTCCTCCAGCCAGCCTCGCGTCTCCTGGATGACGCGGCCGCCCGATTCGAGGACCTTGGCTTGCCGCTCGACCTCGTGCTCGATGGCGCGAAAGACGGAGCGGAAGCTATTCATGTTCTTCACTTCGACCTTCGTGCCGAAGCGTTCCTGTCCCTTGGGGCGAATGCTCACGTTGGCGTCGCACCGGAAGGAGCCCTCGTCCATGTTGGCGGTCGAGACGCCGAGATAGCGGAGTATCGACTGGTAGCTCATGAGGTACTGGCGCGCTTCTTCCGCCGAGCGGATATCGGGCCGGCTGACCATCTCGACGAGGGGCACGCCGGAGCGGTTCACGTCGGCCAGGGAGTAGCCCTCGCCGGTGGCGGGGTCTGTCCGGTGGGAGAGCTTGGCTACGTCCTCTTCCATGTGGACGCGTTCGATGCCGACGCGGCTCCGCTCTCCATCGACCGTGACCTCGAGGTAGCCGTCGGTGCAGAGCGGCAGGTCGTACTGCGAAATCTGGTACCCCTTCATCAGATCGGGGTAGGCGTAGTTCTTGCGGTCGAACTTGCTGTGCTCGGAGATGCCGCAGTGCAGAGCCAGGCCAATCATGATGATCGACTTGATGGCCTCGCGGTTGATGACGGGCAGGCTGCCCGGCAGCCCAAGGCAAACGGGACAGACCCGTGTGTTGGGCTCGGCGTCTTGGTAGTCGGAAGGGCAGGAGCAGTACATCTTGCTGCGGGTGCGCAGCTGGGCATGCACTTCCAGCCCAATCACGGGCTCATAGTCGGTCATGGGTATTGATTATAGCGGTGGGCGCTCGGTGGGCGGAAGGCCGGAGGCTCCGGCCCGGCCCCAAAATAAAACAGCCTCGGTGCCCGCCTAGCGGACTCCGAGACTGCTGGACCTCTCCAGTCGAGTTCAGTAGACACTGCCGCGGTGCCGCTGTCAACGTTGTTTTGTCCGTGGAGCAAGAATTTTTCTTGCATGCGCCTTCAATTCTTGGAATCTTTGATTTACGTGGCCGTGATGCGGTCGCCGGGCGACGGGGCGGGGGGCAGGAACAGAAAGTCCCCGGGCATTTCTGAACCTGTTTACTAGGCCGTGGTGCGGTGGAAGGGGGTTAAGAATCCAAGAATCCACAATTTTCGCCCCCCCCCCCCCCCGGTTTTCCGAAGGCTGGTGGGGGGCGCCGGACCCCCTGTGGGACCACCCCTAGCTCTTCCTTGGTAAGGAGGGGAACGTTAGGGGGCGGCGCGTAGTCTGTCGGAGTCCATGGTAGGGGTTGGTTGGGGATGGCGTAAGGGGCAAGTGTCGCGGCGGGGGCTCCTCCCCCGCGCTTTGCTGCACTCGCGCGGCCCCTCCCGCAGACGGGAGGGGTTGGGGATCGCGGCGCTGTCGCGCCGCTGCGAGATTCCCGCCTGCGCGGGAATGACGGGAAGGGGGCGGCCCCCTACTTGCCGTGCCTCTGCCCGGCTAGAATCCTCCCGATGACGACCAAGTACGCAGGCAGAGTGAACGCTCCGGAGTTCCCGGACGGCGTCGAGTGGCTCAACACCCGGCGTCCGCTCAGGCTGGCGGACTTTTCGGGGAAGCTCCTGCTCCTCGATTTCTGGACCTACTGCTGCATCAACTGCATGCACGTCATCCCCACGCTCAGGCGGCTGGAGCGCGAGTTTCCGGAGGAGCTTGCCGTTGTTGGCGTTCACAGCGCCAAGTTCGACGAGGAGCGTTCCACGGAGAACGTGCGCCAGGCCGTCATGCGCTACGGCGTCCGCCACCCCGTCGCGAACGACACCGGGATGTCGGTCTGGCGGCAGTATGCCGTGCGAGCGTGGCCGACGCTCATGTTCGTGGACCCGGAGGGGAAGGTCATCGGCAAGATCGAGGGCGAACTGACCTTCGAGCAGGGCGTGGACCTCATCACCGAGATGCTGGAAGAGTTCAGGCTTCGCGGGACGCTGAGGCCGCGGCCGACCGCGTTCGAGCCGGAGACGCCCAAAGCCAGCGTCCTGAGCTACCCCGGGAAGATACTCGCCGACCCGATCGGCGAGCGCTTGTTCATCGCTGACTCCGGCCATCATCGCGTGCTCGTCACCGACGCGGAGGGCGAGATACAGACGGTCATCGGCAGCGGCGCCGAAGGGATAGCCGACGGCATTCTGGAGGGCGCGCAGTTCAGGCGTCCACAGGGCATGGCGCTCATGGGCGAGACGCTCTACGTGGCCGACACCGGCAACCACTCGATTCGGGTGGCGGACCTGGAAGCGGCCACGGTCGATACTATCGCCGGGACAGGCGCGCCGGGGGTGGGTCGGGTTGACGGCGGTCCTGCGCTCACGGTGAGCCTTCGCTCGCCATGGGACCTCGCTATCGTTGGGCGGCGTTTGTACATCGCGATGGCGGGCAGCCATCAGATATGGATGTACGACTTGGACAGTGGACTCATTCAGGCGGTGGTCGGCAACGGCGGGGAGAACATCGTGGACGGCCCGCCGGAGGAAGCCCTGCTTGCCCAGCCGAGCGGCATCGACGCCGACGAGGACGGCGTGCTCTTCTTCGCCGACAGTGAGACGAGCGCCATCCGCCAGGCGGACCTCATCACGAGCCACCACGTCTCGACGCTCGTGGGGGCGGGCCTGTTCGAGTTCGGCGACATCGACGGCGACACGGCTTCCGCCAGGATGCAGCACCCGCTCGGCGTGGTTGAGGAGGGCGGGATCGTCTACGTCGCGGACACGTATAACAACAAGATCAAGCGCGTTGGCCTCCACACGCTGATGGTGGGCACGGTGGCGGGCACGGGCGAGGCGGGCTCGGCCGACGGACCGTTCAGGTCGGCCCGATTCTACGAGCCCGGCGGGTTGAGCATCATGGACGGGAAAATCTACGTGGCCGACACGAACAACAATGCCGTCCGAGTACTGGACGCGGCATTGGAGAGGGTGTCGACGCTAACCGTGGACTTCTAAGGCCTACGAGCCATGCGGGCCGGTTCGGACTCTTCCTCGGAGGAGGCGGGAGGCGGGCCCGCGGCCCAGCCGTCGCTTAAGATGCCCCCGCTGTTCATGCTGCGCAGCTTGCGGAACCAGAGCGACGCGCCCAGGAGGGCGAGGACGATGGCGGTCTGGAGGATGAAAGTCAGGACATTTGCCGAGGGAGCTCGCCATGAGCATGTAGAACGCTGTCAGAAGAGCGAACAGTCCGACGAAGATGAGTCCGGGCCGCATAACCTTCACTTACCAACCTTCCGTCTAGCATTCGATTGCAGGGAGATAAAGTTTAACGGACGCTTGAGAACTGTCAAGTCGTGGAATGTCAAGTGGTCAGAGTGTCGGGTTTAGCGGAATAGCCGGTTGAGTGGAGGGTTCGCGACGGGGAGGCACCGGGCGCTTGACTCGCGTCGCCGAGGGCGCCTATAATCTGTGATTGGATCGGCCCGTGGGCCGTCCTTTTTTGATTGTCGCGGGCGCCGTCCCGGCCCGAGTGGCGCAACGGCAGCGCAGCCGATTTGTAATCGGCAGGTTGTGGGTTCGACTCCCTCCTCGGGCTCCAGAGCCTAGGTGGGGATGTCCCTTGGGGGTGTGCTAGACTAGGCGACGGCCTTATGGAGGGATGGGAGAGCGGCTAAATCCATCAGACTGTAAATCTGACGCCCGATGGGCTACGCAGGTTCGAATCCTGCTCCCTCCACCAGAGCCGGGACCCATTCGACCATAGACCGATGATTTGCCCACATAGCTCAGACGGTAGAGCACGTTCTTGGTAAGAACGAGGTCATCGGTTCAAGTCCGATTGTGGGCTCCACTCACATGACGGGCGGCCCAACCGGCGCCGCTGACCGGGACCATAGGCAACTTAGAGATAAAGACGGAGGAAGAGCGTTAGATGGCTAAGCAGAAGTTTGCACGAACGAAGCCGCACCTCAACGTCGGCACCATTGGACACGTCGACCACGGCAAGACGACCCTCACCGCAGCGATCACCAAGGTGCTCGCCCTCGCGGGGGGCGGCCAGTACCGTGCGTTCGATTCGATTGACAGCGCTCCGGAAGAGAAGGCGCGCGGCGTCACGATCAACATTGCCCATGTGGAGTATGAGTCTCCCAATCGCCACTATGCCCATGTGGACTGCCCTGGCCACGCCGACTACATCAAGAACATGATTACCGGCGCCGCGCAGATGGACGGGGCTGTCCTCGTCGTCTCCGCTCCGGACGGGCCCATGCCCCAGACGCGGGAGCACATCCTGCTCGCGCGCCAGGTGGAAGTGCCGCGGATTGTGGTCGCCCTGAACAAGGTCGACATGATGGACGACGAGGAGCTCCTCGAGCTTGTCGAGCTCGAAGTCCGCGAGCTCTTGAGCAAGTACAACTTCCCTGGCGATGACACGCCGATCGTCCGGTTGAGCGCGCTCCAAGCCCTCGAATCCGCCAGCACGGACGCTAACGCGCCTGAGTATGCAGGCATCTTGGAACTGGTCAAGCAGATCGACGAGTACATCCCGGTTCCCGACCGCCCACGCGACGGGACCTTCCTCATGCCCGTCGAGGACGTCTTCTCCATCAAGGGCCGGGGCACCGTCGTGACGGGCCGCGTCGAGCGCGGCACAGTTCACCCGGGCGACGAGGTCGAGGTCGTTGGCATCAAGAACACGAGCAAGACCACCGTCACCGGCGTGGAGATGTTCCACAAGCTTCTTGACGAGGCCGAGCCCGGCGACGCCGTCGGCACGCTGCTCCGCGGAGTCGAGCGCTCGGACATCGAGCGGGGGCAGGTGCTGGCGAAGCCCGGCTCCATCAAGCCCGTGACCGAGGCTGACGCGGAGGTCTACGTGCTGGCGAAGGACGAGGGGGGACGGCACACGCCGTTCTTCAGCGGCTACAAGCCCCAGTTCTACATTCGCACGAGCGACGTGACCGGTGAGATTGCGTTGCCAGGCGGAGTGGAAATGGTGATGCCCGGCGACAACACGCAGATGCACATCAAGCTGATCAACCCGATGGCCATGGAGCCCGGACTCCGCTTCGCTATCCGCGAGGGCGGCAGGACCGTCGGCGCCGGAGTCATCACCAGCGTCACCTAAGGAGGGGACGTGGCCAAGAAAAGGGGAGACGTCCGTCAGCTGATTAACCTCGCCTGCACTGAGTGCCGCGAGCGGACGTACCACAGCGAGAAGAACCGCCGGAACGACTCGAACCGGCTGGAGCTCAACAAGTTCTGCCCGCGATGCCGGACGCACCGGCTGCACCGCGAGGTACGGTAGACGTGGCGCAAGCGAGGGGTCGTAACCCGCTCCGGTCCGTCCTGGACGAGGGGCAGGGTCGTCGGCGGGGAAGGTTCGCCTTCATCGGCGAGATATACGGCGAGCTCACGAAAGTCACGTGGCCGTCCAGGGAGGACGCCGTCCGCCTGACGCTGCTAGTGTTGGGCGTCTCCGCCTTCATGGGAGTCTTCCTCGGCCTGTGGGACTTCGGGTTCAGCGAGCTGGTGGAGCGCGTCTTTCTGTAGGCGTTTCCTCCGCCGCTGCCGAGGGCGGTGAAGGCCGCCGGGTTAGCTATGACGAATAGAGGCTGAATGACAGAGCAAGCCACGACCACCGAAACCGAGTCCCATTGGTACATCGTACATACGTACTCGGGCCAAGAAGACCGCGTGAAGCGCAACCTGGAGCTCCGCATCGAGTCCATGGACGTGAAGGACAAGATCTTCAAGGTCGTCGTGCCCACTGAGGAAGAGGTCGAGATCAAGGATGGGAAGCGCAAGTCCGTTCAGCGGAAAATCTTCCCCGGCTACATCCTCATTGAGATGCAGATGGACGATCAGAGCTGGTACGTCGTCCGCAACACTCCGGGGGTAACGGGATTCGTATCGTCGGAGGACGAGCGGGAGCGGCGTCCCAAGCCGGTGCCTTTGGAGCCGCGGGAGGTCGACCAGATCCTAAACCGGATGGAGGAGCCGGCTCCCCGCATCAAGGTGGGCTTGGCTCCAGGGCAGATGGTCCGCATCACCGGCGGGCCGTTCGCCGAGTTCATCGGCTCCGTGGACGCGGTGGACGAGGACAAGGGTAAGGTGCGCGTCTTGGTGTCCTTCTTCGGGCGAGAGACGCCGGTTGAGCTTGATTTCTTGCAGGTAGAGAGGGCGTAGTGGCTAAGAGAGTTCGCGCAGTGCTTCGGTTACAGTTGCCGGCTGGGAGCGCAACTCCTGCGCCTCCTGTCGGGCCGGCGCTGGGTCAGCACGGCATCAACATCATGCAGTTCGTGAAGGAATACAACGCGCGGACTGCAAGTCAGGCCGGGACGATTATTCCAGCCGAGATCACCGTGTTCGAGGACGCCTCGTTCACGTTCATCATCAAGACGCCTCCCGCGGCCGAGCTCGTCCGCAAGGCCTTAAGCATCGACAAAGGCTCCGTGAGCCCGCGGCATGAGCAGGTCGGCGTAATCTCCCGCTCTGCTCTTCGCGAGATAGCGGAGGCCAAGCAGAAGGACCTGAACGCGACTGACATCGACGCCGCGGTCAAGATTATCGAGGGCACGGCCCGCAGCATGGGCGTCGCGGTGGAGGGAGAGTAACGATGGTCAAGCACGGAAAACGCCACCGCGAGGCGGTCGGCCTCGTCGACCGCGAGAAGCGCTATGAGCCATCTGAGGCCATCGGCATGTTGAAGCAGGCGGCCGCCGTCAAGTTCGACGAGACCGTTGAGCTTCACATCCGCACCAACGCCGACCCGCGCCACGCGGACCAGCAGCTGCGCGGCGTCGCCATGCTGCCGAATGGTCTGGGCAAGGAGGTCAGGGTTGCGGTGTTCGTGTCCGGCGAGTCGGCGCGGGCAGCCTCGGAAGCAGGCGCTGAAGTCGTCGGCGCGGACGACCTCATCGAGCGCATTGAGGGCGGGTTCCTCGATTTCGACGTTTCCATCGCGACGCCCGACATGATGGGCAAGATCGGCAAACTGGGGCGCATCCTCGGTCGTCGCGGCCTCATGCCCAATCCGCGCACCGACACGGTGGTGCAGCCGCAGGACATCCCCCAGGCAGTCAGGGAGGCCAAGAAGGGGCGTGTCGAGCTTCGGATGGATCGCACGGCAATCATCCACTCCCCCGTCGGCAAGGCCAGTTTCGAGGACGACAAGCTGCTGGAAAACATGGCGTCGGTCGTTGACTCGATCAACCGTTTGCGCCCGGCGGCGGTGAAGGGCCATTTCGTCAAGACGGCGCATCTCACCACGACCATGGGGCCGAGCGTGCCGCTGGATGTCGGGTCGACGATGGCGATGCGAGTCGAGTAGAATCAGCGAAACGGAATAGTTCCACCGGAGACCGTGGGTCCCCGGCGCATGCCGGGGTTAAGCCGTAAGGGCCCACCGAGGTGACCTGAATCGTCCCAGGCTGTCCTGGGCCAGGACCCGCGTCTTCGGAGGCGGGTTTTCTTATTGAGGTGAACAGTGCCAACTGAAGCGAAACGAGAAGCGGTGGCCGACCTGGCCGAACGGCTCGGGAGGGCTTCCATCGCCATCGCTACCGACTTCTCAGGACTCAGCGTTAATCAGATGACCGAGCTCCGGCGTCGTCTTCGAGAAGTCGGCGTCGAGTACAAAGTGGTTAAGAACCGCATCGCAGCGCTGGCTGCTGATCAGGCGGGCCTCGCGCCTTTCAAGGACATCTTGGAAGGCGCGACGGGCGTGATTATCGGCTACGGCGAGCCGATCGCGGCGGCCAAGGCAGTGGACGAGTACGTCAAACAGGCGCGCTCTGAGCTGAAAGTGCGCAGGGGCGTGATGGACGGCGCTCTCATCACCGAGGCGCAAGTCCTCGCTATCGCGGCGCTTCCCGGTAAGGAACAGTTGCTCGCGATGCTGCTGGGCCAGATGAACGCCCCGATTTCGGGTCTCGTGACCGTTCTGGCGGGCCCCGCGCGCGGACTTGCTATCGTGCTGCAGCGCCGGGCGGAGCAGCTCGGCGCCGCCGGGTAACGGCGAGCCAGGGACCAGTCAACAAACTTAAGGGTCGAAAGTCAGGAGGAAGAGAATGGCAACGAAAGAAGAGCTGATCGAGTCGATTAAGTCGCTTACGGTGCTCGAGCTCGCCGATCTCGTGAAGGCGCTCGAGGAAGAGTTTGGCGTGAGCGCGGCGGCGCCGGTCGCAGTCGCAGCCGCTCCGGCTGCCGGTGGTGAAGCCGCCGCCGCCGCCGAGGAACAGTTCGAGTTCACGGTCACGCTGCAGGACATCGGCGCGAACAAGATCAACGTCATCAAGGTCGTCCGCGAGCTGACCAGTCTGGGCCTCCGCGAGGCCAAGGAACTCGTCGAGTCCGCTCCGGTCGCTATCCGCGAGAGCATCGCGAAGGACGACGCCGACGACACGAAGAAGAAGCTCGAGGAAGCCGGCGCAACCGTCGCCGTGGCCTAGCTTTCCGTCTCAATCGGGCGTATGCGAGGGGGCGGCCGGTGAGAGGCCGCCCCTCGCTTTTCGAGAGGCCTTGGTAACTCCGAGGAGGACTTCTCTCCTTCCGTCTGCGATGGGGTACTCGTACTTCCTGTTCCCTTCGGCGGAGGAGGGATCGAGGAAGGACCAAAAGGAGGGCGGCGCATGTCAGTGGGCCAGGTCATCAAGGATGCGTTGGACAGGAACGAGCGGTACATGCTCGCGGCTATCGATGGACTTTCGCCGGAGGACTTGCGGGCGCGGCCCGCTGCTGAGTCCAACCCCATCGGCTGGCTCATGTGGCACCTCACCCGTGTGCAGGACTACGCCGTCTCCACCATCACCGAGAAAGAGACGCTCTGGGTCCGCGATGGTTGGCACGAGCGCTTCGGCATGGCCCCCGACCCCGCCTACCGGGGCAACGGCGACACCGATGAACAGGTCGACGCCTTCGCGGCCCCGGACGTCGAGACACTGGCCGCCTACTACAAGGCCGTCCGAGCCAACACCGACGCTTTCCTCGATTCCCTCACCGACGCCGATCTCACCCGCATGGTCCCGCCGGTGCGCGGAACGGACCTCGTTCCCCTATCCGAACGGCTGCCTGGCGTCATCGTCGAATCGATTCACCACGGAGGCCAAGTCGCCTACGCGCGAGGCGCTCTCAAAGGCAAGGGCTGGCTGGAAGGCTAAGGCGACGGCCTCCGCCTGCTGCCCCGCAATCACATCCGCCCGTGCCATGACCTCCTCCCGCCTGCCGAGGTATTCGACGAAGGAGGGCTAGAGCATCTGGTTGCCCCAACGTTCGTAATGCGTGTGCTCGGGAGCCGGGTCTCGCTTGGCGCCGCCGAAGTGGTCCGGCTCGGCCGGGTAACCCATCGGTAGCGCGATGAGTGGGTCCACGTCATCCGGTAGTCCGAATAGCTCGCGTGCTTCATGCCGCTTCCAGTAGATGCGCTCCGTGATGGTCGTTCCTACGCTGAGCGCTAGCGCCGCCAGCATCAGGTTCTGCACCGCCGCGTAGACGGACGCTCCCATAACGAGGGGGTCGGAGCCGCCTCCCCAGTACCGCAGGCAGACGACCAGCAGGACCGGCGCGTCAATCAGGTGCTCGTCGAACGACCAGCCGGTCTCCGAGCGGCCCCCGCGCGCCATCTGCCGCCCGCGCTCCGCATACCACTCTTGGATGACCGCCTTGCGTTCAGTGTCGCGGACAATGATGAAATGCCACGGCTGGCGGTTGCTGCCGCTGGGCGCGCGCATCGCCGCATCGAGTATCTCGTCGAGCGTTGACTGGGGGATGGGGTCCGGCTTGAAGCGGCGGATCGCTCGCTGTGAGTAGATGGCCTCGTGGAGGGTCATGCCGTTGAGCATCGCGGCTCCTTATCGTTCCGTCGGCGGTCGAGTGGGGCGTGGAGGGCTATGCCGTCCACGTCTCGTAGTGCGTAATTTCGGAGACGGGCTTGCGGCGCCCTCCTCCGAAGCGCTCGCCTTCGGCAGGCCACCCCATCGGGACCATGCAGGATGTCGCGTAGTCGTCGGGGATCCCGAGGAGCGCCTTCAGCTCGGCCTCGCGGCGGAGATGGAACGTCGTGATGACGGTCCCGAGGCCGAGCGCCGTAGCCGCCAGCATCAGGTTCTGCGCGGCGGGGTAGATCGACGAGCCGGTCGAGAAAGCGGGCCCTTGCCCTGGGCGGGCCGAGATGCACGGGAAGATGAGGACGGGCGTCTCAGCAAGATGGTCCGCGAGGTGCTCGGCGGAGCGGTAGACGGCGTTGCGCGGGCGGGAGCTGTCGGACTCGTACAGGGCGACCCACCCCTCGTGATACCACTGCGCGATCTGGTCCTTCTTCGCTTGCTCCGTAACGACGACGAACGCCCAGGGCTGCCGGTTCCCGCCCGACGGCGCGCGCGTAGCCGCCTCGATCACCTGTTCGATCGTCTCTCGCGGCACGGGGTCGGGCTTGAACCTGCGGATGGCGCGCTGCGCGTACAGGGTCTCGAAGAAGTCGGGCATCGGGAAGCCTCCGCGTCCGGGTCAGGCGCAGTCTATCGCGTGCGGAGGTCCAGCGACGGCTAGAGGCCGGCGAGAACCAGAGGAACTCCTCGCCGCAATGTGTTTCTGAGGCTCATCGTTGGCCTCCGTTAAGTGCGTCGAATTCTGCGACCCAGACCTCGGCGGGCACTGAGCTGGGATTGAGGATGCTCTCAGGCGTGAGGTATTTCACCGTTTCGATCAGGACGGGCGTGCCGCCGCCACCCGTCTTGTACACGGACACCTCGACGATCTTCCCGGAGTCGGCGTCCAAGGACACGGTCCACCATCCGTTCCCCCGGGTCCGTGTGAATTGTCGAGTGGCAGCAGATACGGTTGACTCTTCAGACCATTCAGGGTTCGACGCGAACGATGCCGCTCGATCCGCGACCTGATTCAGATCGATGGCCTGCCAATCAACTGTAGTTGGAGCGTGCAGCGGTCGTCCTTCCGTGTCACCAATTGACCTCGTAGATACAACCGACGACCCGGCTTCGACGATTGCTTCTTGTTGGAGCACTCCTGCGGCATTAAAAACCTGAGATCGAGCTTGTACGAGCCGTCCCTGTACATCGACACCCAACCACAAGTCTTGAACCATGACACTCCCGTCCTTCGCCAGATGCCTTTCGGTCGTTGAGTGAACTACGGCCGCAAGTTCACCGACCTCGTCCCCGTTAGCGGCAGTCACCACGGCCGCCAGCGTGGGCGTTGCCGTCGGCGCCGCTGTAGGCACGGGCGTCGCGGTTGGGCGCGGGGTGGCTGTTGGCTCCTCGTCTCCTCCTCCGCAGGCCGCAAGCACGAGCGCAAGCGTCAAGCCGAGTGCCCCCACGACCGCGACTCTCTTCGTCATTCTCACCATTTCTTCCTACTGCCTACCACACTTTTGCGCCTGTAAGACGACCTAGGCGGAAGAGGCTCGCCTAGGTCTGAGCGAACCCTATTGGCGGGCTGACGGTCATGTCAGCCCCGCGGCCTGAGCCTCCGTGTCCTACCGGCCCCCGTGCGCCTCGGCGTAGTGAAGGGCGAGAGGATCGCTGCCGAAATCGCCTCGCGGGTTGCGCAACACGCTGTGCGTGTGGTTCGCGTTGTTCTGCGTGCAGTCGTACTCGATCAGAAGGTCGTCGGACTGCACGCGGTAGTAGTGCGGCGCCCGCGGCTCCGGCGGACCCGCCCACGCGAAGACCAACTCTTGAAGCCTATCCGGCTCCAACAGGAGCGTGTAGCCGTCCACGATCTCCTCAGGCAGGTGATCGAGATAGACCCGCACCAGGCGCACTAGGACGTCGCGTTGGACCGAATCCATGGCGCTGGCGGGCAGCCCCTTCGGCGTGAGCGAATAGCGCACCATCTCGTCCAGCTCCGGCGTCAGCCCCAGGGCCGTGCGGAGACGTTCGCCGCCGGGGCCGGGACCGCCGATGGGCGGCAGCGCGCCGTCCTCGATCTGAGACCGATTCGTCTGCACGATGTCCGTGGGGGCCACCGGCGCGAGGACAGCCTGGGTCTGTTGCCCCGGCGTCAGGAGCCCCAAAAGCTCGCGGGCGCAGTCCTCTTCCGCAGCCAACGGACGTAGAACCACCCCGCCGGGCAACGTCGACCATGCGGGCTCCGCGCCGAAGAACGCGGGCGTTGGATACACCAACCCGCCACGCACCGTGTAATGGAGGCTCAGGTGGTGCCCTCCGATGCGCCAGCTCCACCCGCTCTCGTCGCCCGGCGTGCCAAAGACCGCGACGAAATAGTTGGCGGGGTCACGCACCCGCGTGTTCGGCAGGTCTCCATACGTCCGGTCCGGAAATCCCGACGAGCGGGCCACCACGTTCTCCATGCCCATGAGCAACGACGCATAGTTGTAGCCGGGCTCGCTCAGCCCCGTCGCCATCAGCTGTATTGCCTTCTGCTGCTGCCGGGGAGCAAGGTCGCCGAGGCGCAGACCCACGCGCGGCGTAGGGGTGTAGAACCAACGGCGACGCTCCTCCTCGTCCCCGAATCGTAGCGAGCCCGTGCTGCGCTGCTCCGAAGACAGAGCGTTCAGAAAGTCGGAGGCCGCCTGGGCCATACCGTCCGCCAAGACCGCGACCTTTTCCATGCCATTCTCCTTGACGCCGGTTGCTCCCAACCTACCTGGCCGCCATGCGCGCGAATGCCCGTGCGCCCACGCGCCGCGAGTATAGCCGCGGCGTCCATGGCGGCCAAGACGGATGTCAGCCGCGCCGTCCGGCGTGAGGCCCAGACGCACCGGGTCGCCAGACGATATCCTTTCGGCCGAGAACGCCTTAGTACCGCCACAACCGGCGCCCATCGGGAGAGAGCCATGACACGCATCGAGCCCATCACCGACAAGGCCCAGCTGCCACTGGAGCGACAACACGAGTGGGACGCGGTCTTGGCCGAGCGAGGGCGCGTCCGGGGGCCGTTTGGGGTCATGCTCCACAGCCCCGGTCTCTCCTTGGGCTTCCTGGCGAGCGTCCACCACGCGCATAGTGACGGCGTGGTCAGCGACGCGCTGCACGAGCTCGCCATCCTTGCCGTTGCCTACGAGGACGACGCTCCCTATCAGTGGTCGGCCCACATTGCAAGCGCCCGAGCCGCGGGCCTGCGTGACGCCGCAATCGAGGTCGCGCGCACCGGCGCCGACGGCAGCCTCTTGGACGACGACGAGCGCGACGTTATCGAGCTATGCCGTCAGCTATGCCGCACGAATCGAGTCGAGCAAGCAATGTTAGACTCCCTCATGGCAAGGCATGGCCAGCGATGGCTGATCCTCATGGTCGCGACCATCGGCCTCTACCGGTACGTGGCCGCCTTCAATAACGCCTTCGACGTTGACTTGGTCGAGGGCGACGATCAACTGCCGGCGCGACCTAGGCCTCACGGCGACGCGTAGCACGAAGACAAGCCGCCTTCAGCAGGGGCGAAGGACCAGTCGGATGAGGGCAACGCCTTGGCGGGGGCGCAGTTCAGTAAAGGTCTCCGGCGCCGGTTGTGCCGAGGCCGGTTTAGTCGATCGAGTCGACCTTGCGGGGATAGAACGCCACGTAGTCCTTGATGCGGGCGGCGGCGTTGCTGGGCTCGCGGTACGTCCACGCCGCGCCGGCGGAATCTTTCCCGTCGACCGCGAGGTCGAAGTAGTTGGCCACTCCCTTCCAGGGGCAGGTGGTCTGGCTCTCGTTCTCGGAGAAGTACTCCAGCCGCACGTCGGCGGGCGGGAAGTAGTGGTTCCCTTCGATGATGATCGTCTTGTCGCTCTCGGCGATGACCTGACCGTTGTACGTTACCTTTGCGCTTGGCATGGGGCCTCCCTATTCGTTTGCGGGGCGCGGCGGCCTCCCGCTGCTCCTCCACGTTACCGCCCGCCCGCTTGGACGCGCAACTGCCGGCTGCGAGATACAGGCGCTACCAGCGCTCCGTGCCTGGGCCGCCCTTGAATGGGCCCACAATCCTCGAAGTCGTCCACCCGCCGTAGTAGTCGCCGGGCTGCGGCCGCACGCGCTCGTCGGCCACGTAGCAGGCGTCGACGCGTCCGGCGTGGAAGCCGACGTATCCGGCGATTGCCTCGTATCCGGTGTCGGGGTGGGGGTAGGCCCACGCCGCGGCCTCCGATTCCCGCCCCCGCACGCCCAGGGTGAAGTAGTGGGCGGTCCCCTTCCACTCGCAGAGCGTCGTGTGGCGCATCGGGGTAAGGAAGTGGCGCTTCACGTCCTCCGGGGGGAAGTAGTAGACCGGCGGCCCCGCCGTCTCGACCACGCGCAGCCCGCGCGTCGTTTCCGCAATCGTCACTCCCGCGAAGTCCACCCGCAACCGCTCGGGCACGGGTTCGACGCGCGGCGGACGGGGATAGTCCCAGACCGACTCCTGGCCTGGTCCCGGCGCGTCGATGCTCACGGGCCGCTCCCGCCGGAACGCCCGCCAATACGCTTGCTCGGCCTCTATTGATCGTTCCGGCATAGTGACAACGCCCCACAGCGCGTTGCGCTATCTGGGATGAATGATAGGCCCATGACTACCATACTGGACTCCCCAAGCCCGATCCGCGTTCTCCGCGAGCTCGATTACCGCCCGACGCTCATCCGCGACATGCCGAACGGCGAGCGCCCGCGCGAGCGCCTCCGCGACGCGGGCGCATCGTCCCTGAGCAACGCGGAGCTGCTCGCCATCCTCCTCCGCACCGGCACGCACGCCGAGAGCGTTCTGGATCTCTCGTCGCGGCTGCTGGCCCAGGCCGGGGGGCTCGACGGCCTTGCCCGGGCCTCACACGCGGAGCTGTGCAAGTTCCACGGTTTCGGCGAGGCTAAGGCGTCGCAGCTCCTGGCCGCTATCGAACTCGGCAAGCGCATATCCGGCCTGCGCGGCACGGACAGGCCCACCATCCACTCGCCCCAGGATGTGGCGCGCCTGGTCACGGCGGAGATGGCCTTCCTGGACAAGGAGCACTTCCGCGTTCTGGTGCTGGACACGAAGAACCACGTGCTCGCGTGGCCGGACGTGTTCGTTGGCTCGGTGAACTCGACCGCTATCCGCACCGCCGAGGTCTTCCGCGAAGCCGTCCGGCGAAACGCTCCCGGCGTCATCGTCGTCCATAACCACCCGTCGGGTGACCCGGAGCCCAGCCCCGAGGACATCGCCGTCACCAAGGAGCTTGCGGGGGCCGCCAAGACGCTGGATATCGAGCTGCTCGACCACGTCGTGATCGGCCGCGACGGGTTCGTCAGCCTCAAGGAGCGGGGCGTTCTTTCTTAGCCCCCACCCGTCATTCCCGCGAAGGCGGGAATCCAGGAAGCCAATCGGTTCGTGGTGAGCCTGTCGAACCACGTGCCCGCCAGTCAACGCCAATCCCGCTCCCGTCTGCTCCGGCCCCCTCGCCCGTCTGCGGGAGAGGGCTGGGGAGAGGTGCGCAAGCGCAGCGATGCGTGGGGAGGAGACGCCCCACGTCCCGCTGTGACACTTTGCCCCTTACGCCATCGCCCCCCGGCCGCGTACCCTCCCGTTTATGCACCAACCGCCCGGCGCCCTCCATGCTCCGATGCCCCCTTTCGAGCCCCTGTCGCAAAGTGACGCAAAGTGTCGCATTGCTGTCGCAAAGTGACGCATTTGCTGTCGCAAAGTGTCGCGGGACTGTCGCGCCCGAAACCCCCAAACACGAGTGAAGACCACGAAAAATGCGACAGTTTCTGAAAAATCGGCGCTCACCCACCCATAGACCTGGGCTGCCTTGCGCCTGTTCCCCTCCTTACCAAGGAGGGGCTAGGGGTGGTCCCGCTAGGAGAAGATGGCGCTTAATGACCCTCCTGAAGCGATGAGGAAGCCCTCCCACTCGTAGGCCGGGGAAAGTTACGAGTGATATGGGTGAGACATCGTAGGACAGAACAAGCCCCTTGCGGTCGTGCGATGCGCCGGGCCAGCGCCGATTCCGGCCCCACCATGTCATTTCGCATCATGCGGCGCAGACAGGGAGGAGGTTCAGAACTTCCACCTGCTTCACCCGCCATTGACACGAGCCCCTTGCGGTGCTGCCAGTCCATGCGGAATCATCTACGCTCATCACGAAAGAGGAGTAACCATGCCAGAGATAACCAAGCACGAGCCGGGAATGTTCAGTTGGGTGGACCTGACCACCACCGACGCGGAGGGCGCGCGAGCCTTCTACACGGGGTTGTTCGGGTGGGAGCCCGTCGATATCCCCGTCGACGATACGAACGTCTACACCATGCTCACGAAGAACGGCAAAAACGCCGCCGCAATGTTCCAGATGACGCCGGACATGCGGGAGCAGGGCATGGCCACTTGTTGGAACGCGTACGTGACCGTCGCGGACGCGGACGCAACTGCAGCAAAAGCCGCCGAGCTGGGCGGGACAGTCTTGATGGGGCCGATGGATGTGTTCGACGCCGGGCGCATGACGCTTATCCAAGACCCGACGGGCGCGGTGCTCTCGACGTGGCAGCCCAAGGAGCACATCGGCGCGGAGGTCATGACCGAGCCCGGCGCGTTCACATGGGCCGAGCTCTATACCCGCGACACAGACGCCGCGGCCGCCTTCTACGAGGGCCTCTTCGGCTGGACGCGGGAAACGCTTCCGATGCCGGGCGGGGAGTCTTATGACGTCTTCTACAGTGGGGGCGCTCCCGCAGGCGGGATGCTGGCCATCCGGCCCGAGTGGGGCGAAGTCCCGCCGAACTGGACCGTCTATTTCGTGGTCGAGCGCATTGAGTCTGCCTTGGAGCGGGTGAAAGAGCTGGGCGGGAGCATCATGATAATTCCCCAATTCATCCCGACCGTAGGCACGTTCGCGCTCATCAAGGACCCGCAGCACGGCTACTCGATGCTCATGGAACTGGCTGAGGCGGCGCGACCGGCGTAGTCCGCAGCCTGGAAATACGGGCGGGCGGCACACCGGCGTGGCTATACTCGCTCGTGGGACTCATGGAAATCGGAACCGACATATTCGACGACGTAGTCGTCATCTTCATTGCAGCCGCGCTTGGCGGGCTCGCCGCTCGTCTCGCGCGGCTGCCCGCGCTCGTCGGCTATCTGGCCGTCGGCGCGGTCGTTGGCCCGCAGGCGCTCGGCCTCATAAATCACGTCGGGGATGTCCAGACGCTTGCCGAGCTGGGGGTGATTCTCCTGCTCTTTGCAGTCGGCGTGGAGGTGTCGATTGCGGACCTCCGCCGCGTAGGCTGGCGGGTGCTGGTGGCAAGCGCGGCGCAGATCATCCTCACTATCGGCGTCGGCTATGGGATAGGCGCCGTGCTCGGCTGGGGGCCTCGTCAGTCCCTCGTCGCGGGCATGGTGCTCTCGTTGAGCAGCACGATGGTGGCGCTCAAGACGTTGAACGACCGGGGCGAGCTCGGCGCGCTGCATGGGCGGATGGCGACAGGGATGCTCCTCATGCAGGACCTCGCCTTCGTCCCGATGATGGCGGTGCTGGCGGCGCTTGGCGAAGAGGGCGGCTCGTTGGCTGTAGTGATAGCGCTCAGCGCGGGGAAAGCGGTCGCCGTGCTCGGCCTCATCTTGCTGGTTGGCATGTTCGTGCCCTGGCTGCTGAAGCGAGTGGCGCTCCTCGGCGCGCGCGAGACGTTCGTCGTAACAGTCTTGGCCGCAACTTTGGGCGCCGCCACGCTCACGGAGTGGGCGGGGCTGTCGGCTGCGCTTGGAGCCTTCGTCGCGGGACTCGTCATCAGCGATTCGGACTGGGCGGGGCGCCGCGCCCTTTCGGAGGTTATCCCGCTGCGGGACATCTTCGCGGGCTTCTTCTTCGTCTCTCTCGGCATGCTGACGGACTTCGAATTCCTCCTCGACCACGCGGGCGAGGTCGGGCTGTTCATCGCAGCGTCCATCGTGGTGAAGCTCGTGCTGGTCGGCGGGCTGGCGCAAGCGCTGGGCTATCTGCCCAGCACGGCCTTGCGCACGGGCTTCCTGATGATTCAGATCGGCGAATTCAGCTTCATCGTCGCCGGCGCGGCGACCACGATGGGGATTGTCGACGACTCGCTCCTCCCGCTGACGGTCACGGCCGCTGTCGTAACGATGGGCGTCACGCCCGCTTTCATCAACGCCGGCTCACGCACGCTGGACCTTTTGCAAGCAAGGTCGCGCCGGTTCAGGCGTTACCTGGCGGGGGAAGCGCTCGCCGAGTCGGCGAGGGAGCGCGCGCCGCGCTTCCGGGGCCACGTAATCATCGCGGGCTTTGGCAGGGTAGGATCGCTGATTGCGGGGGACCTAGACCGGCAGAAGATCCCCCACATAGCTATCGAGCTCGACCCGGCTAGGATGGAGATGCAGGTAGGCCCGCACGGCTATCTGCTCTACGGCGATTCGGCCAGCGAGCCTGCGCTTATCGCGGCGGGAGTGGAGCACGCCAAGCTCATCATCGCGGCGGCGCCGGACCACGTATCCAACCTCGTCACCGTGCAGCACGCAAGGCGTTTGAACCCAGGCATCCACATCGTGGGCCGCGCCGCGTGGGAGGAGGAGGTCCAAGCGTTGTACGACATGGGCGCGGACGCCGTCGTCTGGCCTGAGTTGGAGGCGGCCTTGGAGATAATGCGCATCTCCCTGCGGGACGCCGGGGTCGCCGGCGCGGAGGTCGAGGAGCTCATCGAAGAGGCCCGCGCCGAGCTCCGCGACCTGCGCTCCGAAGACGATGACGCCTGGCTGCGCCACTAGCGGGTCGCGCCTAGAGTCCGCGGGGCGCCGACAGGAGATGCTCTGCGATTGTCGTTATGGTCTTCCAGTCCTTAGGCGTTGGCCTCAGGTGCCTGTCCAGCTGCAACGTCCACCCCTGAAACTCTTCGGAGTAGCTACGGACTTCCAGATTGCCAACCCTCGCGGACAGCTTTTTCACCGCTGGGTCGTGGGAGAGCGTCTTGGCCAGCCCGGCACCGTGGTCCTCGCCTGTCCACGTTACGTCGACCACTTTCCCGAACAGGGGAAATAGTTTTCTTCTAACGGTGCTTATTTCAATCGTATCGTGGGCCGCGTCGTGAATGGTGGGAAGCCGCTCATCCGGTATGCATAGGACAATCCACCATTGGGGCGGGCTATGCTGCGAGCCGTCTCTCTTGGTTACGTTTATCCACTTGATCGGCCCTTCGAGGATGTCGATGATTCCCAACGAGCGTCGCCAGGAGCTGTGGATCCGTTCCTCGGCTCTGTCGCGTTCGGCCAGCTCCGCTCTTACGCCCAACAGGTTCAAGGCGTAAGCCAGGTTGTCTCTCGTCTTGTCTCGGAAGGCCTCCTTCATGCGCGCCGCGCCGCTAGGGCTCGTCGGTGTAGCCTTCCATGTTGGAGGCTGCGCCCCGCTTGGCGAGCTCCTCCTCGAAGTGCGCGCGGATTGCGGGGTCCTCCTCCTTGAACTGCACCTGCGGCCCGCCTGTCTCCTTGTACCGCGTTCCGACGTACCCTGCGAATCGGGGGTTGCCGTAACGCAGGACGAGGTAACGGATGGGCTCCGCGCTGCAGTTGAAGTGCTGGTGATAGCCCGTGCCCGGAGACATCAGGGTTCCCGCCCGATAGTCGAGCTGCTCCCACTCGGTCCCGGGCGATGGATGGACGCCCTCCGGCCATTGCAGGTCGTAACCCTCGCCGCTGAGGAAGAGGTACGCGATATCCGAGACGAGGCTCGCCTTCTTGCGGTTCGCCTCCCCCGAGTGGGCCTTCTTGTAGGTGCCAGGGGGGAACTCGGAGAGGTGGCAGATGAAGTGGCCGTTGGCCATGTTGATCATCATGTTGGCCCCCGGCCCGCGGGCGGTCCAACGGTCGAGCATGACGTTGTTCACGTTGGGGATGAAGTTGGTCTCCATGAACCGATGCTCGAGCTTCGAGGACTTGCCGCTGAAATACAGCTCGTCCGTCGGATCGAAGCGGTCGGGGAACGTCATGGGGCAGTCGAAGATGAACTCAGGGCTGCCATAGAGGTTGAACGCCGTCGGCGCGTTGGTTGCGCCATACAGTCGCACGGTCTCGTCGCCACTGGCGTTGTAGAGCTCGTGCCAAGAGTTGAGGGGGATGGAGAAGACGCTGCCGGTCTGCCACTCGAACGTGTGCTTCGGCTGGCCCTCGTACCATACCGACGTCGCGCCGCGCCCGTTCGCGACGAAGAAAATCTCCTCGTACATGTGCCGTTCCAGGTTGAACTTGCCGCCCGGCGGGATCTCGCATACGAACCGAATGGTGCCCTGGTTGTTCACCAAAGCGCCATCCAACGGGTCGGCGGTGAGGTCGAGGAGCGCGGCGTTCGTGCCGGTCCGCCCCCACGGCTCAACGCCCACCGTGTAAATGTCCTCCACGAGCTGCTGAGTGTGGACCGCCAGGCCTTCATCAGAGACCCACTTCTCGAACGGAGTTAGGGTCCAAGGCTCATATCGTTCCTGTATCGAGATCATTGCCGCCTCCCACGCGCCAGGTTGAACGCCCAAGGTGAATACGCGGATTATGCACCCCGTAGGCTGCGTGCGGAAGAAGCGAGGGTGGTAATCTGTGCACGTATGACGAGAGGTAAGGGTCCAGGACCGCATTAGCGGACGGAGGATGGAGGCGCGTCATGGTGCAGGAGGCCGAAAAGCTGCAGATCAAGACTACCGGGATAGACCATGTTGTGCTTTGGGTGAGCGATCTTGAGCGCTCGAAGCGCTTCTACATCGACCTTCTTGGCATGAGCGTCGCGCACGAGAGCGATTGGCAGTCCTTTCTCTGGTGTGGGGACCAGAACCAGATCGCTCTGTTTGACGCCAGCCGCATGGGCGCTGACGTCGCCGGAGGGCGCGAGATGAACCACATGGCGCTGCGCATGGAGCCCGCCGGCTATGAGGAGACCAAGGCAAGGCTCGAGGCCGAGGGCATTGTGGTGGAGGGACGCCGGGGCGACCCGACGTGCGTCTACTTCGACGACCCTGACGGCCATCGTCTCCAGCTGCTGTACAAGGGGCACGACGACTAAATGGCGGACGTAAAGGATGCCGCGCGGGCGGCTATCGACGCTTCTCGCGACGACCTGGTCGCTTTGAGCCGCCGGATTCATGCGAGCCCTGAGCTGGGGTACGAAGAAGAGAAGGCCTCGGGCTGGCTGGCGGAGGCGCTTGACGCGGCCGGCTTCACTGTCGAGCGCGGCGTCTGCGGGCTGCCCACCGCCTTTCGGGGCACGAAGGGCTCGGGCCCGCTACATGTCGTCGTCTGCGCCGAGTACGACGGTCTTCCAGGAATAGGCCACGCCTGCGGGCACAACGTCATCGCCGCGACTGCCGTCGGCGCAGGCATCGGCGCGGCCGCAGTCGCGGACGACGCGGGCCTGACCGTTACGGTGCTCGGCACACCCGCCGAGGAGGTGTTGCGCTCAGGCGGAAAGATACACCTGCTGGAGCACGGGGCTTTCGACGGCGCCCACGCGGCCATGATGACGCACCCCGCGCCGTGGGACGTTGCCGTTTGGCCGATCGTGGCCGCGTCCTTCTTCGAGGTGCGCTATCACGGTAAGGCGGCGCACGCCTCCGGCTTTCCGGAGCAGGGGATCAACGCCGCTGACGCCCTCACCATCGCGCAGACTTCCATCGGCCTGCTGCGCCAGCACATCCGCTCGACGGACCGGGTCCACGGCATCGTGACGCGGGGCGGGGACGCATTCAACATCGTCCCCGCGTACACGTCCGCCGAGTACGCCGTGCGCGCTCGAACGCTGGAGGAGCTGAGCGACGTCTACGGGAAAGTGATGCGGTGTTTCGAGGCGGGTGCGCTCGCCACCGGCTCCACGCTGGAGGTGCAGGGCGGCAGCAAGCCCTTCTCCCATCTGGAGCACGACCTGCCGATGGCGGCGCTCTACCAGCGCAACGCCGAGATGCTGGGCCGACGCTTCCCCGCGCCCGGCGGGCCGAGCCCCGCGACGCCGGTCTCGACCGACATGGGCAACGTTTCGCTGGCGCTTCCGGTTATCCATCCGGCAATCGGCATTGACTCGCTTCCCGCCGTGAACCATCAGCCCGAGTTCGCGGATGCATGCGCCACGCCCGCTGCTGACCAGGCGCTGTACGATGGCGCCGTCGCAATGGCGTGGACCATGCTCGATATGGCCTCGGACGCCGTGATTAGGGATCGGCTGCTGGGAGTGTAGGGCGCCGCGGCATGCGCATCGCGGGTTAACGAGAGAGCGGGAGCCTAATGGCCCCCGCTCTTCTGCATTTCCTGTCTTGCCGGGCTAGGTCACGGCGACGTAGATGCGGACGAGCACGACCAAGACGACGGTGATGATGACGCCCGAGGTGAGCGTCCCTTTGACGGTAGTGAGTGGGTTGTTCATATTCTGGGTGTCCTCTCTTTCTCGTGGCCTAGGCAGGCCGGACGGCTAGCTCCAGAGGCTCGGCAGGTTCCTCGCGCCCACCATGAAGAAGAGCATGGGGATGGAGAGCATGGTGTTCGTGCGGGAAGCAAGCAGCGCCGTGCGCGCCCACTTGGGCTGGTCCGCCGGAGCGGCCGTTCCGTTCTCCATCGTGTCCTTCACGGCGGCGATGATTTTCTGCTGGTTCGGCCAGATAATCATCCAGACGTTGTAGGCCATGATGATGCCCAGGATTCCGCCGATGAGGATGGATTTCCCTGCGGCAGTCTCGAGGAGGTAGGACTGATCGCCTGGTCGTTCGATTTCTTGGCCAATGATGTAGAGCAGGCCGAAGACCAGTGTCGAGAGCGCCGCCCAGCGGAAGACGTTCAGCGAGAAGGGCAGGATGGACGTCTGGTAGTGGGGCCTTCCTTCGGGCGCCATGCGTGGGAGCGCGATTGCTTGGATGAAGTTGTAGAAGTACAGAATACCTATCCAGAGAATCCCGCTGAAGATGTGGCCGTATCGCACCAGGTCGTAATATATCTCCATGCTGTGCTCCTTTCCCGGCAACTATGCGTGTGTGAGGTTACTCCACAACCGTAATCGTGCCTACCATCCCCGAACCTTCGTGGCCGGGGAGGATACAGATAAGGTTAAACGTCCCCGCCCTATTGAACGTGAAGGTCTCCACCTGCGGCTCTTCTTCTTTCGGCACGACCCAGTTGATTCCTAGGTCGCGCACAGTGAATGTGTGTGATTCGTCCACGGACAGCAGCCGAAACTCCACCGTCTCGCCAGTCTCGAACTGCAAGGCCTCCGGTTCATAGAGGTAGTTGCGCATCTCCACGTCCAGTACGCCGCCGGTCGCGATTGCCGGTGTCGGCGTCGGCTTAGGGTCGCACCCTGCCAAGGCGCTCAGTGCGAATGCTACTCCCGTGAGGATGAAGATGGGGATGATTCGTGTCTTCACGGGCGCCGTTGGCACTGATTTCCGGAGCGGCAGACGGGGATGCTGTTCAGGCGGCAATATAGCGGCCTCCCGTCGCGAAACGCAACCGGCGCGCGGCGCTGTTAGCGGCATTCTTGTGGAATGGGGCGAACTCCCTCACAGGGCCGCCAAGGCTTCGCGCGCCTGCTCCGCCGCGAACGCGAGGTCGCTGGGCGTGTGGGCCAGCGAGACGAAAGCCGCCTCGAACTGGGAGGGCGCGATGTAAACGCCGCGCTCTAGCAGTCCGTGGAAGTAGCGGGCGTAGCTGCTGGTGTCGGCTGCTGCGGCCTCCTCCCATGTCGTGACGGGGCCCTCGGTGAAGAACGCCGTCAGCATGGAGCCTACGCGGTTCACGGTGAGCGGGACGCCTATCGCGGCGGCCGCCGCGAGCAGACCGGCTTCCACCTCTGCGCCGAGCGCTTCCAGCGTCTCGTAGACGCCCGGCTTGCCCAGCTCTCTCAAGCAAGCGAGGCCGGCGGCGACGGCCAGAGGGTTGCCCGAGAGTGTCCCGGCCTGATAGGCCGGTCCCAACGGAGCAATCATCTGCATCACCTCGGACCTGCCGCCGTAAGCCCCCACGGGCAGCCCGCCGCCGATGATTTTGCCCAAACACGTCAGGTCGGCGGCGACCCTATAGCGAGCCTGCGCTCCGCTGAAGCCGACCCTGAACCCGGTGATGACCTCGTCGAATATCAGCAGCGCGCCGTTGTCGTCGCACAGTCTGCGGAGCCCTTCGAGGAAGCCGTCGGCAGGCGCCGCGACGCCCATGTTGCCCGCCACCGGCTCCACGATGACGGCCGCCACCTGGTTAGCGTTCGCGTCGAGGAGGGACTCGACCGACGCGAGGTCGTTGTACTCCGCCACGAGGGTCTCGGCGGCGTATCCCGCCGGGACTCCGGCGCTGGTGGGAACGCCGTGGGTCGCGGCGCCGGAGCCTGCCTTCACGAGTAGGCCGTCCGCGTGGCCGTGGTAGTTCCCGTTGAACTTGATGATCTTGGGTCGGCCCGTATAAGCGCGGGCCGCGCGCACGGCGCTCATCGCCGCCTCCGTGCCAGAGCTGACGAGCCGCATCATCTCGATTGACGGGATGGCGCGGCAGACGAGCTCGGCGAGCTCCAGCTCCCGCTCTGTTGGCGCTCCAAAGCTGGTTCCGCTCTCAGCTGCTGCCTTGACCGCCTCGACCACTGCTGGATGCGCGTGGCCCAGGACCAAGGGACCCCACGACCCGAGGAAGTCGACGTACTCGTTGCCGTCGACGTCCCATACGCGGGCGCCCTCCCCGCGCGCAAGGAACGGCGGCGTCCCCCCGACCGCGCCGAAGGAGCGCACGGGACTGTTCACGCCGCCGGGGATGAGCTTCCGGGAGCGCGAGAAGAGATGTTCGGACCTATCGAGCTTCACTGGCGCCTAACCCATCGCAATTCGGACTTGGAGCGCGAGGGGGTCGCCCAACGTCGATCGGAACTTCGAGTAGTCGGCAATGAGCGCCCAGCGCTCGCGGTAGACGGCGAGGCGATCGCTCAAGGGCTCGCCGGCCGAGTCGTCGAGGTCGAGGAGCCACTCCGGCTCGCCCGGAGCGCCTGCCGCGAACCGCTCGAACGCCGTCGAGGGTATGAGCCATGCCTCCGGCCCCTCCGTGACGCCGATGATGAACAGGTGCGGCCGCGGCCTGAACCGGCGCATCACGAAGGAGCGGGGTTTGTCCGCTGCCGACGGCTCTCGTATCACGACCTCGACGTACTGCCCATCGCCCGCCCTGACCGCGAGGTCGACGTCCGCTCTTCCTCCAACCGGCTCGAACACCGCCGCCCCTCGCTCGACGAGCTTAGCGATGACGTACTGTTTGGCGCTGGCGTTAGTGGTCACCGAGCTCTCCGATGCGACCAACGATGCTCGCGAAGGAGCCGCGCGGCGTCCTTGGCGAAGTAGGTGATGATGACGTCGGCGCCCGCGCGCTTGATGCTCGTCAGCATCTCGAACATGGCGGCTTCCTCGTCGAGCCAGCCGTTCTCGGCAGCTGCCTTGATCATGGCGTACTCGCCGGAGACGTTGTAGGCGGCGATGGGCAGGTCGAATGCGTCGCGGGCGCGCGCGATCACGTCGAGGTAGGCGAGGGCGGGTTTGACCATGAGCAGGTCGGCGCCCTCGGCGGCGTCCTGAGCGAGTTCGCGCATGGCCTCGCGGACGTTCGCGCCGTCCATCTGGTATGCCTTGCGGTCGCCCATTCTCGGCGACGACTCAGCCGCAACCCGAAACGGCCCATAGAACGCCGACGCCATCTTTGATGCGTACGCCATCACCGGGACGTGCGAGGAGCCGTTTGCATCCAGCGCCTCGCGCAGTGCCGCCACCTGACCGTCCATCATCGCCGACGGCGCGACGATGTCGGTGCCCGCCTCCGCATGGGAAACGGCCGTCTTCGCCAGCAGATCGAGCGTCGCGTCATTGTCGACGGTCCCGTCGTCCAACAGCACGCCGCAGTGTCCGTGGTCGGTGTACTCACATAGGCAAACGTCGGTGACGACGGCGATGTTCGGGAGCGCGTGCTTCAGGGCGGCTGTGGCCTCTTGGATGATGCCGTTTGGGTCGTAGGCTTCCGTCCCCAGGGCATCCTTCAGGGCCGGTAGGCCGAAGAGCAGAATGGCCCGAATGCCCAGTTGCTCCGCCTCCGCCGCTTCTTCGAGGAGGTGGTCGAGAGATAGCTGGGACTGGCCAGGCATCGGGCCGATAGGCACGCGCACGTCGCGGCCATGGGTGACGAAGAGCGGATAGACGAAATCGCTTGACGAGAGAGTCGTCTCGCGGACGAGGTCGCGTAATGCCGCTGTGCGCCGGAGCCGGCGGGGCCGGACCGCAGGGAACCGTGCTCCTGCCGCTACGCGCCTAGGGAGTGGCTCGTTCATTGCCCATTAGCTCCAATGTCGCTCTCACAACCCCCGCCACCGTGTGCTCGGCGGCCTCGATGTCCACTCGGACCCCAAGCTCTCGCGCCGCTTCGCTGGTCGCCGGCCCGATGGAGATAACCTGGCAGGCGTTGATCAACGCCGGGTCTCCGTTGAGCAGGCCGACCAAGTTTCGAATGGTCGAGGAGCTCGTGAACGTGACGGCGTCTATCGTACCAGAGGCAAGGGTCTCCCCGGCCCGCTCGGGCGCATCTGTCGGGGTTACGGTGCGGTAGGCGTCGACCTCGATTAGCTCGGCGCCCAGTTCCCGCAGGCCGTCCGAGAGAGCGCTCGCAGCGATGTCCGCTCGTGGGAGGAGCACCCGTGCGCCGCTGACGCCGCGCAACCGAAACGCCACGGCCACGGCCACCGTGGTATAGGTGTCGGGCACCAGGTCCGCGACGATGCCACGGGATGCTAGCGCCGCCGCCGTCGCCGGCCCAATCGCGGCGGCTTTGGCTCCTGCAAAGACGCGTGCGTCCTTGCCGTTGGCCGCGAGCCGTTTGAATACGGCGTCGACACTGTTCGTGCTGGTGAAGACCACCCAATCCACGCTGCCCAGCTCCGCCAGCGCCGCGTCCAGCTTCGTTGTGTCCTCGATAGGCTGAATCTCTATCGTCGGCAGCTCGACCGCCTCGGCCCCCTGCTCGGCGAGAAGGACGCTGAGGACGCTTGCCTGTGTGCGCGAGCGGGTGACCAGCACGCGCTTGCCGGAGAGGGGCGCTTTGTCGAACCAGCGGATCGCTGGCCGAAGCGCCGCCACGTCGCCGATGACCGTCACCACGGGCGAACTCAGCCTGGCCGCGTTGCCCTTTTCCACGATATCGGCGAGCGAGCCGTCGACCGTTCGCTGGCGCGGCAGCGTGCCCCACTGCGTCGCCGAAACCGGCGTGTCCGGCGAGCGACCCTCGGCTATC
>CBDFLP010000016.1:0-185621 GCA_965249325.1 Dehalococcoidia bacterium
ACCGACTTCGCGGCGCGCGCTGACGCGATCATCGAGCGTGCGGTCGCCCTCACTCGCGAGCTGGGTTGGGAGGGCGTAATCGTCCCCGGCGCTCCCGTCGAAGTCCAGAACCCCGGCCTGCGCGAGCGGCTCGCCGAGGCGTTGGACGTGCCCTTCACCACGGCCCTCGGCGCGGGCGAGCAGGCGCTGCGGGCCTACGGCGCAAGCCGCATTCTCCTGATGACGCCCTTCGACCCCTACATGAACTCGATTGTCACCAAGCACCTCATCGACGCCGGGTTCGACCTGCACCTCGCCGACCTCGGCTTCACCAGCGAGCAGGAGGCCGTCGACTTGGACGCAGGAGTCGTCTTTGACATGGCGCGCGGCGCGGTGAAGGCCGCCGGGGAAGTGCAGGCCATCTACTTCCAAGGCGCCGTCCTCAACCCGCTTCCCGTCATCGACGAGATGGAGAGCGAGTTTGGTCTGCCGGTGATTGCGAGCAACCCAGCGATGCTCTGGGCTGTCGTCTCGAAGCTGGGCCGAAGCTTCAGCATAGAAGGCAAGGGGAGGCTGGTCAGGGAATGGCCAGCGCTTCCCTAGGAGCGCTTGTGCCCCTCTGCGGGGAACTTCTTAACCTCTCCCCCGTCTGCGGGGGAGACTGAGAGGGGGCCGTCTCCCTCTCACCCTAAGGAGAAGCGAAATGAGACTTGGCATATCTCTCCCCCTTGGTTCCGGTGAGCCCCCCGACGGCGACGTCATCTCGCGGGGGGCTCGCGCTGCCGAGGAAAACGGCTTCGATAGCGTGTGGTTCTTCGACTCCGTCGGGCGCGGGCGGTTCGCGCTCGACCCGCTCATCGGCGTGGCCGTGGCCGCCGCCGCGACCCAGCGCATCGAGGTCGGCATCGGCATTCTGCAAGTGCCCATCCGTCACCCAGTCGAGCTGGCGAACCGCGTGCTCACCGCCCAGCTCGTGTGCGAGGGACGTTTGCTTTTGGGCGTCGGCTCAGGCTCGACCAGGGTCGACTTCGACGCCGTCGGCAAGAACTTCGACGACCGCATGAGCTTGTTGAACCATGGCCTCGCGACGATGCGCCGACTCTGGAACGGCAGGACCGCCGACGGCGTGAGCCTCAACCCGGCCCCGGCGGTATGGGGCGGCCCGCCGGTCATCATCGGCAGCTGGGCCGGACCCCGGTGGATCGCTGCTGCCGCCGAGGAGTACGAGGGGCTGGATAGCCTCCGGCTTCTTCTCCGGCTACGACACGCTGAAAGCCGGTATCGACCGCTACCGCGCCGCGGGCGGCGAGCGGGCCATCGTCACCAACATCTCGCTGGACCTCGCTGCGCCCACCGAACCCCTGGCCGATTCGGACAACGGTTTCCACCTCCGCTGCGCCCCCGACGCGGCCCGTGAGCGGCTCCAAAAGCTCGCGGACGCAGGCTTCGACGACGCCGTCGTCGTTTACCGCGGCGAAGGCCCCGTGGACCTCGCGGCTATTAGGGCGTTGATTTAGGGCTTGGCAGGAGGTTCTTTCAATGAGACCCTCGCTAGTTAGAAGACTCAGAGCAGGAAGCAAGTAAACTCATGGACGATAGATTTCGGTGGAATGAACCCATTCTCAGCACTACCGACGCGAAACGGCAACACTACGTTCCTCGTACTTACCTTCGTTCATTCCTAGAAGATGACGGCCAAATTCGCGTAGTAGATTTCGATGATGCTAAGGAGTATAAAACGTCAATAAATAATGTCGCTGTTGAGAGTTATTTCTACAATGTGGAGATTGGGGAGACCTACATACTGGTGGTTGGGCGAGACGGAGCCACCTCAGCCTCCTGCTGGCAGCATTCACATGCTACAAGAAGCTCAGGGATTTGCTAACATTCTCCGTGCGGCACCTTGGCGTATTGGATATGCTTCGGGGTCTCGTAGGCTCTACACATCCGACAATCCGGTTTCGGGCTATCTGCGTCCTGTTAGGCCTTGGTGGGAGGGAGGGGCTTTCGGCTCATTGGATTACTACCTACCTCTGTCCCCGGATATCCTCCTCAAGATTGAGCGAAGGCCCTATGCGGATGAATCAGAAGGCTACCTCATCCCTCAGGGACAACGCAGAAATTGTGACTTCTCAGAGTGGGAGGTATCAATGGCACGGCACATCATCTCTTACGAGGCCACTAGGTATCTGTACGGCGAAGGCATGGTTGTGCCTAAGCAATGTGCAGAAGCATGTCTATCTCGGGTTGACAGAGCTATGCGTGAGTTTGCGGTGGCGTACCTAGGCTTTGATCCGAACCCGCCTGCGGGCCTAAGTCCTAGTGGCTAGGGCCCCCTGTTGACCGGCGCTTCGCGGCTTGGCACACTCATATGCGACCGCCACCTTAGGAGCGAGACATGGCCGACCACGATCATCACCACGACCACGACTTCACCGAGCCACCATCGGAGGTCGAGCTGCGCGTTAAGGCGCTCGAATCGCTGCTCGTCGACAAGGGGCTGATCGAGCAGGCGGCGATTGACGCGCTCGTCGACACCTTCGAGAACAAGGTCGGTCCGAGTAACGGGAAGCGCGTCGTGGCGCGGGCGTGGGCGGACCCGGAGTTCAAGCGCTGGCTGCTCGAAAGCCCAACGGCGGCCATCGCATCCATGGGCTACGAAAGCTCCCACGGCGAGCACATGCGCGTGGTCGAGAACACGGAGGATGTGCATAATCTGGTCGTCTGCACCCTCTGCTCATGCTACCCGTGGCCGGTGCTGGGCCTGCCGCCCGTCTGGTACAAGTCGGCCCCCTACCGCTCGCAAGCCGTCGCCGACCCTCGCGGCGTGCTGCGGCAGTTCGGGACCGACCTCCCCGACGACATCGAGGTGCGTGTCTGGGACTCGACCTCCGAGATGCGCTTCCTCGTGCTACCCGAGCGCCCCGCGGGCACGGAGGGGTGGACCGAGGAGCAGCTCGCTGAGCTGGTCACGCGCAACTCCATGATCGGCGTCGAGAAGGCGCGGACTCCCGTACTCTCCCCTCTCCCTTCCAGAGGGAGGACTAAGGAGGGGGCATGAATGGCGTCCACGACCTCGGCGGCATGGACGGTTTCGGGCCGGTCCAAGCCGAGCCCGAGACGCAGGAGCCCGTCTTCCACGCGGCGTGGGAGGGTCGGGTGTACGGCATGGTCCGGTCCCTGGGCCGCCTCGGCTCGTGGAACATCGACAAGGGCCGCTACGCCCGCGAGCGTCAGCACCCCCTCCAGTACCTTGGCAACTCCTACTACGAGAGCTGGTTGGCCGGCCTCTACACCCAGCTCGTTGAGGCGGGCCTCCTCACCGCCGAGGAGCTCGCCTCGGGCCGCGCCGGATCGCCGTCGCCGGAGTCGCTGCGCGAGCGCGTTCTGCGGGCGGAGCAGGTTTCCGGCATGTCCATCGCCAATCCCGACTACAACCGTGAAGCTGCCGCGCCGCCCCGGTATAAGGCTGGCGACGCCGTGCGCGCGCTTAACCGTCGTCGCCCCGGCCACACCCGCGAGCCCCGCTACGTGCAAGGGCGTGTCGGCGTGGTCCACGAGCACTACGGCGCCCACGTCTATGCCGACCTGAGCGCGCAGGGCGTCGACGAGGGCCATCACCTCTACAGCGTGCGTTTCGAGGCCGAGGAGCTCTGGGGCGACTCCGCCAACCCGAACAGCGTGGTGTACGTCGACCTGTTCGAAGACTACCTGGAGCCCGCCGACTCCCCTCTCCCGTCTGCGGGGGAGGGTTAGGGAGGGGGCATGACCGACCATCCCGACCTCCAAGCCCTCGGCGCGATTCCCCGCGACGACGACGGCCCCGTCTTCGAGGAGCCGTGGCAGGCCGCTGCCTTCGCGATGGCCGTCCGCCTCTCCCAGGAAGGCCGCTTCACGTGGGCTGAGTGGGCCGAGACGCTCAGCCTGGAGATCGCCGCCTCCCAGCAAGCTGGCGACCCCGACCTCGGCAACACCTACTACCTCCACTGGACACGGGCCTTGGAGCGCCTCTGCGCCCGCAATGACCTCGTCCCCGAGGCTGACGTGGACCGCCGCGCCGACGACTGGCGCCGCGCCTACCTCCGCACCCCCCACGGACAACCCATTGAACTGTCTCCTCCCTCTCCCAGCGGTAGACCTCTGCATAACCTCTCCGTCATTCCCGCGCAGGCGGGAATCCAGAGTGGCCGCTAGGCCACGCCCCACGCTCCGCCCGCCTACTTCCGTCGGTTGTGGGCGTGGGCCGAGGCCAACATGAGAGTGAGAGATTGCTTCGAAGTCTTCTCCCCGGTTTGCGGGAGTGCCTGATCCTCTCCACCGTCTGCGGGGGAGAGTTAGAGAGGGGGCCGCCCCTTGGGAGGCCAGTGCGCTCTATGCCGGAGACACGTAAACTCAGGCAGACGTTGAGATTCTCACCCTAGCCCTCTCCCGCCGGGAGAGGGGAAGCAGGAGGCCCACACATGGCGCTCGAACCCAAGGCGTTCCTCGCGGAGGTCCAGGCGCTCCAGCAGCGCAAGCACAGCAAGAACCACGAGATATTCGACCTCATCGAGGCGGGGAAGCTGACGCGGCCCCAGCTCAACGGCTTCATCAAGCAGTTCTACCTGCTCTTCCCCAAGCCCTTCCCGAAACCCATCGCCGCGATGTTCGCCCGCTCCCCCGAGGACAGCGAGCTCGAGCGCATGTGGTTCGAAAACCTCTCCGAGGAGGCCGAGGGCGGCGAGACGGGCACCGCCGGCCACAAGGAGCTCTACATCCAATTCGCCGAAGCCGCCGGCATTCCCCGCGACGAGCTCGACGCGACCAAGCCCCTGCCTGAGACGCGCGCCCTCCTGAACTGGCGCGAGCTGCTCATCAACCAGCGCTCGTGGCTCGAGCTCTACGCCTCGCAAGGCCTGGCCCTCGAGGGCACGGCAAGCGGCCGTATGAATCGCGTCGTCAACGGCCTCTGCGACCACTACGGCTTCGAGCGCGAGAGCGACGCCATCCTCTACTGGACGCTCCACATGTCCGTTGACGAAGACCACATGAAAGTCGGACCCTACGTCATCGAGAACTACGCCGTGAGCGACCTCGAACAGAGAGCGGTCTACGAAGCCGTCAACACGACCCTCGACATCTTCTGGCTAACCTACGACGGCATCCTGCGAGCCTTCGTCACCGAAGACCCCCTCTACGCCGACTGGCGGTAGGGAGTGGGCGAGCTCGTCCCTACTCCTCCAACACGCTCATCGCGGAATCCATGAGGAGGGGCCCCTCTCAAAAGGAGCCGCTTGAATAGGCCCCGCCACCCATTTATCCTGTGAGTCACAACAACTGTGCGATTGTGGGACGGGCTATGAAAAACATCACAGTCTCTGTCGACGAAGGAACGTACCGGCGCGCCCGCATCCGGGCGGCGGAGCTGGACACGTCGGTGTCGGCGCTGGTTCGCAGCTACCTCAGGGGCATCGTTGGTGACAGCGGCGGAAGGTCGGCCAGCAAAGTGGGCGTGGAGGCGGTGGGCGAGCTTCGGCCCACGGAGTTGGACGAGGTGGTGGCGGACTTCGAGGCGCGGGGCGTGGGGTTGCGCATGGCTGACAACCTGCCTCGGGAAGAGTTGTACGCCGATGCGATCGACGGCCCTAATGCGCTTGGTTGACACCAACGTGCTGCTCTACGCGGCGAGCTTGTCGGCGGACGATGCCAACAAGCATCGTCGCGCCCTCGAACTGCTGAGGGAGCCCGACTTGGCAGTATCGGTGCACGTATTCCAAGAGTTCTACCATCAAGCGACGCGCAAGACGCGCGCCGACCGGCTGACCCACGGCGACCCCCTGGCTTTCCTCGGAAGCCTCCTGAGATTTCCGGTGCAAGCGGTCACCCTCGACGTGTTTCGCGCCGGGGTATCCATCAGCCAGCGCTTCGGGCTGTCCTATTGGGACGGCGCGATTCTCGCCGCGGCCCGTTCCCTAGGTTGCGACGCCGTCTACTCCGAAGACCTCAGCTCGCAGCAGGACTACGACGGACTCCGGGTGATAAACCCGTTCCGTTAGCCGCACCCGCCGCGCTACTGCTTCTGGACGACCGCTCCCCAGCGATGGGTCGGCTGCTTCTGCCACACGTCCTCATCGATGTTCGTGTCGACGATGGGGTGGGAGGGGTCGCGGATCACCCCAAGGGGGTCCTCGCCGCGCTCTACCCTCGCTATCTGCTCGAACATCGTCCGGCGGAGAAGCACGACGCCTCGGTCCGAGTAGCTCAGGTGCTCGACGCTGCGGTCCGTTACCGGGCCTTGCGTCTCCCACGCCATGTGGTCCTGCGCCAGCACCGAGCGGCGGTCGTACCAGGCGAAGGGGTGGCTCTTGTCCGCGGGGGACTTGTACGGCTCCAGGTACTCGACCGGCGGGTCCCACGTCTCCGGCGTCGACTGCCCGTCCTCGGTCAGCCAGAAGTTGATGTGCAGGTGCCACGTGTGCTTGTCGTCGATGGGCGTGCGGAATTGTGTGCTCGGGCCCTGGCGCAGGATCGACGGGAAGAGCACAGGGTGCTCGTCGATCACGCCGTTCTTGTACGTCCGCTTCTTCATCATCCCGTAGCTCGTGGTGTAGAAGTCGAACGTGTCCACGTCGTCGGTGAAGCCGCGCGTCGTGTTCACGGGCTGACGCCGGCCGCCGCCGTAATACTCCTGGTGGAGGATCTGGAGGTGCGCCGGGTCCATCGAGTTCTCCATCGCCTGGAACCAGTTGCAGTCGAGCACCGGGTGGACGACCAGCTTGCGGCGCCCGTCCGCCCGTGTCAGCGTGTCGAAGGGGGTGAATACCGGCGCGGGCTTGGGGCCCATGTACGCCCAGACCACGCCCAGGTAGATCTTGGCCTCGTAGGCGGTCTGCTTCACGGAGTTGATGATCGCCTCGTTCTTCTCCGGCGGCGTTTCGAGGATGTTCCCCTCGCAGTCGTAGAGCCAGCCGTGGTACGCGCAGGAGATGCCCCGCTCCTCGACGCGCCCGTATACGAGCGACGCGCTCCGATGCGCGCAGTGGTCGGCGAGCAGCCCCCACCGCCCGGACTTATCGAGGAAGATGACCAGGTCCTCGCCGAGGATGCGGACCGCTTTCGTCGGACTCTCGGGCGTGACCTCCGACGCGACGGCGATGGGGTGCCAGTAGCGCCTGAGCAGCTCGCCCGCGGGCGTCCCCGGCCCCACTCTCGTCAGCTTCTCGTTGTCTTCTCTCGTAAGCATGCCGCCTGTCTCCTTACCTTACCCGTCATTCCCGCGGAGGCGGGAACCTCGCAGCCCGTCCCCTCCCGTCATTCCCGTGCAGGCGGGGATGGGGGCTAGACCGTTATCCCGTAGAAGTCGATCGCGTTCTGGCCCATGATGTCGTCGACCACGCCCGGCTCCAAGCCGCCCTCTTCCCTGATGATGCGCATCGCCTCGATCTCGCTGGACTGGTCCTGGTGACCGTAGTCCGTACCGATGAGCAGGTGGCGGCCGCTGACGTAGTTCAGCACATCCGGCAGGTTGTCGTCGGTCTGCGCCGTGACCCAGATGTTGTAGGCGCCAAGCACGTCGTGTTCGAGGTCCCGGCCCCGCGTTTCGAGTCGTCGGCGCAGGTCGTGGATGGCGTAGGGCAGCCACTGGGAGCTCGCCTCGATGTACCCCCAGCGAAGGTCCGGGAATTTCTTGGGCGTGCTGGTGGTGATGAGCTGGTGGAAGCTGGCCACCGACATCAGCCGCAGTCCGCCGAACGTCCCGCCGATGCCGTCCTTCGCCATGAGTTTCCGTAGATAGGCGTTGGAGTTGCCGATGTGGATGGTGATGGGCTGGTTGAGGCGCGCGGCCTCTTCGTAGACGGGGAAGAAGTACTCGTCGACGAGCAACCGCTCGTCCTCGATGGAGCGCATCGTGACCCCGCAGGCGCCGTGCTCGGCGGACCAGCGGAGCTGGTTGAGGGCCTCGTCCATGGTGGAGAGGGGAAGAATGGACGTCCAGCGAAGGCGGCCCTTGGCCTGCTCCCAGATGTCGGCGAGCCAGCGGTTGTAGCTCTTGGCCAGCGCGACCTCCGTGTCCGGGTTCTCGCACATGCGGCCGATGTACATGGTGGGGTAGAGGATCTGCACGTCGATGCCGAGCTCGTCCATGTGCGCGACGCGGCCCGGTATGTCCTCCATGTAGCGCTTGGCGTCGTCGGTCACCATGTTGCGCCGCACGTTGTCGGAGAGTCCCTGTGCGGCGACGGGCCCGCGGGCGCGTCCGCGCAGCACCCCGTCGATCATCCAGTACTTGAATCCGTCGCCGTTCGGCGAGTCCACGACCTTCGGGCGGAACTTCTCGTCCCCCGGGTCCAAGTAGTCCCAAGTCTGTTCCGTCTCAACCACATGAGCGTCAGAGTCGATGACCGGCATGGCAGTCCTCCTCCATCGTTCCGATTCGTGCGGCCAGCTAATGGCAGCAAGCTAGCACCGCCCCCTATCCGTGTCAAAGGAGCAGCCCTCCGCCGCTCTCCCGAACCCCTCCCCCGTCGCTTCCTCGAAAGTCCTCTCTCCCGTCTGAGAGTCCTCTCCACCGTCTGCGGGGGAGAGTTAGAGAGGGGGCAGCCCCCTTCCGTCATTCCCGCGAAGGCGGGAACCTCGCAGCCTCTGCCGACGCGCGGGGGAAGGAGCGGGGGTTCGGGGGAGCAAATCAGCTTCTTGATGAGGGTTTTCACTCGTAAGAGTTGGTGATTGGTGTCGCTGAAAGGGGTACTTTCTGTTTCTTGGTCGGGGCTGTCTAGCAGGCCACGGCCTGCTTCCCGAGACCAAGGCGCCGACAGAAATGTGGAAACACGATTTCGGTCATTGGCTCTTTCTATAGGCGGTGGGCGAGTTATAGAGCGCGGAAGGAGGCTTGGGGCGGTATGCCGGTAGCGGGGTCATTCCATCCAGGGTACCGCAGGGTGGCGGTTGGGGTAAGGGGCAGATGTCGTAGTCGGACTGAGGGCCGCCCGTCATTTTCCCGGTTACGGGTAGCGCACTGTTGCGCCGCCTTGACAACAGGTCACGCCTGTCGCAATAAAGTAACGCTACCGTATCGTTATGATATAAGGAGGCTTCCCATGATGGACTCGAACGCTGCTCCGGCGCGGTCAGCTTCGTATCGGCGGCGGCGGTGGACACTTGGCGTTCTGTCGATGAGCCTCCTCATCATCGGGCTGGATAACACCATCCTCAACGTCGCCATCCCTACCTTGCAGCGAGAGTTTGACGCGACCGCCACCTCGCTTCAGTGGATGGTCGACGCATACATCCTCGTTTTTGCCGGTCTGCTGCTGTTGATGGGTTCGCTTGGGGACCGGTTCGGGCGCAAGCTCGCGCTTCAGGTGGGATTTCTCTCATTCGGCCTGGCGAGCCTGTTCGCGGCATACGCGGAATCGAGCGCGCAGCTCATCGCCGCGCGAGCCCTGATGGGCGTCGGCGGAGCGCTCATCATGCCCTCCACCCTGTCGATCCTCACGAACGTGTTCCCGAGAGAGGAGCGTGGCAAGGCCATCGGCATATGGGCCGCAGTCGCCGGCCTGGGCATCGGGCTCGGTCCCGTCACCGGGGGCTTTCTTCTCGAGCATTTCTGGTGGGGTTCGGTGTTTCTCATAAACATTCCGGTCCTCGGACTCGCTCTTGCCGCCGGACTCGTTCTCGTCCCCGAGAGCCGGGACCCCCACCCGGCGCCGTTGGATATTCCGGGAGCAGTCCTCTCCATCGCGGCCATAACTACCTTGGTCTACGCGATTATCGAAGCCTCGGTCCGTGGTTGGACCGACAGCCTGGTGCTGGCGGGGTTTGTGGGTGGCGCGGTCTTGGTCGCGGCCTTCGCGTACCGGGAGATCAGCACTGCCCACCCCATGCTCAACCTGACATTCTTCAAGAACCCGGGGTTCTCTGCGGGGGCGGGCGCAATCTCGATCGGATTCTTCGCCCTGTTCGGCATGGTGTTCGGAATGACCCAGTACCTCCAGTTTGTCCAGGGCTATACCCCGCTGGAGGCGGGCTTGAGGATGGTGCCGATGGCCTTGGGTATGGCATTCGGAGCAGGCATGAGCCACCGATTGGTCGGCAGGCTGGGCAGCAATAGAGTGGTGGCGGCGGGCCTCGTGGCCCTGGCCGGGATATTCCTCACCATCACCCTCTGGCAAGTGGATACCCCCTATCTGGTCGTCGGCCTGACCCTCTTCTGCCTCGCATTCAGCATGGGCAATGTGATGGCGCCGTCAACCGACGCTGTCATGGGGGCGGTCCCGGAAGCCAACGCCGGAATAGCCTCCGCAATGAACGATGTTACACGTCAGGTGGCTGGCGCGTTCGGCGTGGCGGTAATCGGCTCTGTCATCAACACGGTGTACAGCGGCAGGATGGCTGAGGCGGTGGCGGGCCTGCCGCCCGAGGCGGCGAAGGCTGCGAGCGACTCGGTAGGAGCGGCATCCAGAGTTGCATCGACGCTGCCGGCCGGGGTTGTCGGCGGGCTGGCGGATGCAGCAGGGGTAGCCTTCACCGACGCGCTGGGCATCGCGGTGCTCGTATCGGCGGGGGTGGCGCTCACCGGGGCGGTGCTCATCGCTCGGTTCATGCCCGCCCGCCACCTCCCGCAGGGGGAGAGGTCGCAATCCGGAAGCGAAGCCGCAGATTCCAACGTCGCGCAGACCCAGGGGGAAACAACCCGATGACGGCAGACGAAGGGCCTCTGAGGCCAAGTGCTCCTACACCCGGTCGGCCTCGCGACCCGGAGGCAGACCGGGTCATAGTCAGGGCCACCCTGAAACTGCTCATGGAGGAGGGCTATGCCGGCATGTCCATCGAGCGGGTCGCGTCCGAGGCAGGAGTCGGAAAGACCACCATCTACAGGCGGTACTCTTCCAAGGAAGAGCTGGCCGCCGCCGTAGGGACGCTGAAAGACGATTTGGGACCGCCGCCGGACACAGGCGACGCGCGCGCCGACATGGTCGAGATGCTCGCCCAGAACCAGGCTGCGCTCGAGCGTGGCCCTGGCTTCGCCATGATTGGCGCGCTGCTCGTGGAGGAGCGCCGCAACCCCAAGCTGTTCGAGTTGTTCCGCGAACGGATCATACGGCCCCGAAGCGCGATAAACAGATGTGGCCCCCCTCATGGTCTTTTCTTGGCGCTGGCTATTCTGCTCAGTTGGTGTAGGAATGTTGGTAGGAGGAGTAGAGCTGACGTTTCTTGATGGCGAGGATGGAATCCATATCGCAGCAGGTATCGCGTATGGCCTTGCCATGTGGCTGGGCTACCCTCTGGGGCTCCATCTCGTCGTTTTGCTCCTATGGCCTGTCGTCCGGCTCGTTGACACGACGCATCAGAGAATCGACTGGCTTACTTACGAGTTTCAGATTCCCCTTCCTGAACACGATGACGACAAGAAACCATCCGTAGTAGTCAGACTCATAGACCTTGCCCTGTTCCTCTACACAATAGCCACCGTGATTGCTGTAATTGGCGCTCTGTATGTCGGACTTAGGCTGTTAGCTGGAATTGATTTAGAATGGCATCTAACCGCTGTTATTGGAGGGCTAGGGATGATGAGCTACGCCTACGTCTTTCTAATAGCGCTGTGGCTCCGAGGACACGTGGAAATCATCGCATACACTTTGCAAAGAACGCGGCAACCACGAGATGTTGTGATGAAGGTGAACAGGTGGCTGCGCTTGGTTTGAAGGAACCCCAACCCGACCAGAAGCGCACAGAGGATGTCATCAGCATCTCAACTTAGGCAGGAAAATGAAGTACGCTATCCCGATACTCTTAGGTATCACTTTCGTTGCACTGGTTCTCTCCATCGGTCTCTCATGGGAGAGCATTGCGGGTGTGGCCATTGTTATGGCTGTCGCCATCTACGCCTTCACGAGAAAGCGATAGGCGACACGGCCGCGCGTTGGATGAGTCACCCCCGCTGGCTTTAGGGGCAAACGTGATTTCTGATGCAAAGCCTATCGGAGAGAGTGTGGGGGGAAGGGGCTGGCACTCAGGACATTTGAGACAAACTAAGGCTGCGGATCTTGTAGTAATACATGGCTTGCTCTTTTAGCCACTCATCATGCTCAGCACAAAAGACAACGCGCAATCTTCTTCGTCAAACTGTGTATCGTTCTCTTGCTCGAATATGGTGTCGATGCCGCAACGAGAGTCGACGAAGGCCGGTACGCTAGTGCACGTGGCTGCGAGGCTTAGCGCGAGTCCCTATTCCAGAGCGCAGGTCTACCGCCCACGAGTAGGGAGCCCTTCCGTTCCTATCGCCTCTCATCTACGGGGAGGTAGGCAGGACCTAGGGCGTAAGTCTGTGGCACATACCAAACTGGCCCGATCCCCCTAGAACCCCTCACTGCGACATTTGCCCCTTACCCCAATCCCCCTCTCTCGCGTATCGTGGATGCCCCATGGCGACAACCCGAGAGCATCACGGTGCCGCCCGCGCCCAAGGGCGCCGGGGCCAAGAGGACCGGGGAGGAGGGCGAAGCCGGAGGCCGCTGCGAAAACAAAAATTCTCGGGTGGGGAAGTTTTGAAACCCAGGAAGCAGGCCACGGCCATGAAAACGCCCTCCAAAACCCCCGTCTCGCCGCGCCATTTCGGGGAACCTTTCACGCCTGACCAACAGAAAAACGGGGAACTTTTTACTCGTAACCAAAATGAGTTGGGGAACTTTTCACGCCCGACCAAAATGAGCTGGGGAACTTTTTCATGCAAACGGGGAACTTCCTCGCCCCTTTCATCTTTTGCTTCGAAAATCCTCTCCCCCGTCTACGGGGGAGAGTTAGAGAGGGGGCCGCCCGCAGGCTAAAATGCGGTCCGACGCCCCACTGGGCGCCTTAGGAGAAGACCATGAAGGCTCTGGAAGCGATGGCTGAGATTCTGAAGCGGGAGGGGGTCGAATACCTCTTCTGCTATCCCACGACGGACCTGATCGACGCCGTTGCGGCCGTCGGCATCAGGCCCATCGTATGCCGCCAAGAGCGCGTCGGCCTCGGCATGGCGGACGGCCTGAGCCGCGTCAGCAACGGCGCGAAGATCGGGGTGTTCGCGATGCAGGCGGGGCCGGGCGCGGAGAACGCCTTCGCCGGCGTATCGACGGCCTACGCGGACTCGTCGCCTCTACTCGTGCTGCCGTCGGGCTACGCGCGCGACCGCGAGGGCTGGCCGCGTTACTTCACCGCCGAGCGTGGCTACCGCAACGTCACCAAGTGGCTCGAGACCGTCAACGTTCCCGAGCAGATCGAGGACGCGATGCGTCGCGCCTTCTCCAGGCTCCGCAACGGCAGGCCCGGCCCCGTGATGGTCGAGCTGCCGACGGACGTGGCGGAGCTGGACGTTGGCGAGATCGGCTACGAGCCGGCCACGTCGACGCTCGCCCTCGCCGACCCGCGGGACGTGGAGCGCGCCGCCCGCGCCCTCGCCAACGCCAATGCTCCGGTGATACTGGCCGGGCAGGGCGCGCTTTGGGCCGGAGCGATGGACGAGCTCGTCGAGCTGGCCGAGATGCTGGGCGCGCCCGCCGCGTCGACGCTCCTCGGCAAGAGCGCCTTCCCTGAGACCCACGCCCTCTCCATCGGGACCGCCGCGACGTCGACCACGCCCATGGTGCGCGCCTACCTGGAGAAGGCCGACGTCATCCTCGCCGTGGGAGCGAGTCTGGCCAAGCATCAGATGAACCTGCCTTTGCCCGAGGGCCGGACCATCATCCAGCTCACCAACGACGAGGCGGACCTCAACAGGAACTACGCCGCCGCTCACCCCCTGCTGGCGGACGCCAAGCTGGGCGCGCGCCAGCTCATCGACGCGGTCCGCGACGCGGGCGGAACGAACGCCGGGCGACGCTCGGCGGTCGAGGCGGAGATCGCCGCCGCGTACGACGCGTGGGTCGACGCGTGGCGCGGCAAGCTCGAATCGCAGGACGCTCCAATCAATCCGTATCGGGTCGTGTGGGAGCTGAATCGCGTCATCCCGGCGGACGAGGCCGTCGTCACCCATGACTCAGGCAGTCCGCGCGACCAGATGGTGCCGTTCTACCGGTCGTCGGGCCCGCGCAGCTACATCGGCTGGGGTAAGTCTCACGCCCTCGGCACGGGCCTCGGCTTCGCGATGGGCGCCAAGCTCGCCGCTCCCGACAAGGTCTGCATTAACTGGATGGGCGATGCCGCTTTCGGCATGACCGGCCTCGACTTCGAGACCGCCGTGCGCAACGGCATCCCCATCATCACGATCGTATCGAACAACTCCACCATGGCCATCGAGACCAGGCGCCTCATTGGCTCCCATGAGAAATATGGCACCCGCGACGTGAGCGGCAACTACGCGGACCTGGCCCGCTCGCTGGGCGGCTGGGCCGAACGTGTCGAGGACCCCGCCGAGGTCGGGCCGGCCATCCTCCGCGCCCGCCGCGCCACCGAGGAGGGGCGGGCGGCGCTGCTGGAGTTCATCACCTCGGCGGAGACGGCGTTAAACCGTTAGGAACGGTCTTTTCTCGCGGCTACTATGCCGCCAAGATAGGAGAAAAGAAGGAAAGAGACCAGCATTCCGATAAGAAACCAAAGCCTCGCCGGATAAAACACGTAGAAAGAATAGAAGGCCCAAAGGGAAAGCAGCCCTCCAATAGCGCAGGCGATAAGGCTTGCTTTTTCGCCCGCAATTTTGACGCCAACCACGCCGCCGGAAAATCCGCCGAGCGCGCTGCCAAGGAGCACGAACAACAGTCCATGTGCCTCGGCTGTAGCCACCCGCAACGCCGTAGCTTCCGGGGTTTGCGGGTCCATCAGCTCAGGCGGCGTGGGGTATATGCGGTCGGCAACGATACTTACGAGAAAGAAGACAACGTTGGCGACTATTACGCCTAAGATTACTGCAAGAAGTTTTCGCAATCTTGCTTCCGGGAATAGTTTTCTTAGCGCTCACCACGGCGCACTACCTTCTCCCTTCTCCAACGAGGTCCACTGCAATTGGGCAAGACCCTCGTCCAGTTCCAAGGGTTCGTCAGCGTAGACCAGGTCGAGCGCGTGACGGATCTCGTCGGCGGGCGGGTGCGCCTTCACATACTGCTCCACGGCGAGGCTAACGAGCTTGCTTCGAGACCTGCCGAGGCGTTCGGCCAACTGGTCGCCGGCCTCGAAGATTGGCGCAGGCAGGGTGATGGTCCTCTTCATAGCCGAAGTATAGCCGCGCCGCTTGCGTCAAGCCTCCCGGCCGGCCTGGATGGGCTCCCCCAAGGTCTGCTCCGCGCCGGGGACGAACCAGCGGTAGAGCAGCGGAAAGAGCGCGCCCGCGACAATGAAGAGCGCGCCTGCGGCCCAAAGGCTCGCCTGGATGCCGGCGGCGGCCGCGAGCGCTCCGAATCCCAAGGGAATTACGACCTGCGCCGTGCCCCAATAGAGACCGACGTAGGCCATCGCCATGCCCCGCTGGCTCGTAGCGCTGTGGTCTGACGCCGCGATTGGGTAGAGGATGCCGAGCGCCGCTCGGAAGAGGCCGTAGGCGATCATGAGCGGCACGAGCGTCGCGTAGGCCCCCGCGCCCGCCGATATGCCGAGGACCGTGAGCCCCGCCATGAGGAGCGCTGTCGTGTACATCCAGCGCCGCCCTAGCCGCGCGAGGATATGGCCGAACGCCATGCCGACGGCGACGCTTCCGCCGACGCTGACGGCCTGCATGCCCCCGGTGGCGGCCTCGCTATAGCCGAGCTCATCCAGGTATGGAATGAAGAGTACGGCCGGCATAATCATGGCGGTGGAGGCGGCGAACGCGGCGAATCCGCCCAGGCCCATGCCGCGATGCCGGGCGATGCCGGGGACCTGTGCGAGGGGCGCGCGGAAGCCGCGCCGCGCCGACCGCGCCGCCAGCGGCGGCAACGCGAGACTGCCCGCGAATCCGGCGAGCGCTACGGCGCCGGTGATGGCGAATGCCGGGCTGTAGCCCAGGGTGGTGATGAGCAAGCCGCTGAGGAACGCGCCGATGACTCCGCCCGCGCTGCCGGCCCCGTTTACGCGCCCATATATCTCTCCCGACCGCGCAGGGTTGATGCGGCTCACGTAGGACTGGGTCGCCGTCCAGTAGGTCGCGCGCGAGTAGCCCACGAACGACTGACCGAGAACGAGCATCCAGAACGCCCCGGAGACGACGAAGAACGACATGCCCGTGAACATGGTGATGAAGCTCGCCCAGAGCACCCAGCGCTCCCCGAACTGGTCGGCTATCGCCCCCGCGAATAGGCGGAGGACCAGTCCGAACAGGGCCTGCGACGCGACGATGATGCCCAGCGTGGCGAGGTCGTAGCCGAGGTGCAGCGCGTACAGCGGTACGAGGACCTGGATGAGGCCGAGGGTGATCTGGTAGGAGAACGACGACGCGTAGATGAGCAGGACGGCGCGGGACTCCGTGCGGCTGTCCCCGTCCGGCGAGTGCTCCGGGGTCATTGGGAAAAGCGGCCGGGGTCGTAGCGTCCGATGTCGGCCTCCGTGGAGCCGTTCACGATGAGGTCGGCGGCCGCCTTGGCCATTCCCGGTCCCATCATGATTCCCTGCCGGCCTCCGCCGGTTGCGATGTAGGCGCCTTCGACGCCGGGGACAGCGCCCAGGACGATAGCGCCGTCCTCCGCGACCGGCCGCAGGCAGGCGGTCTGCAGGACGACCTCCGCGTCCTCCAGGGCGGGCAGCATGCGCAGGGTCGATTCGATGATCCGGTCGCGGGCCTGGGTCGTTCGGGACTCGTCGAACCCGACCTCCTCCTCGGTCGTGCCGCACCAGACCAGCCCATCGGACGGCTTGGTCATGGCGTAGTTCGAGCCGTGGCCGATGCTCAGTGCGTAGGGGGCGCCCCCAGCTCGCAGTCTGATGATCTGGCCCTTGAGCGGCCGCACCGGCAGCCGTACGCCGAACCAGGACTCGGCCTGCGCGCTCCAAGGCCCCATCGCGGCGAGGACCGCTCCACAAGCTACCTGCTCGCTCCCGAGCGCGACGCCGAGCAGCTTCCCGTCGTGATGATGGATTGCCGTGACCTCGCCCGTTCGGATGACGGCCCCCCGCTTCTCGGCGGCTTGGGCGAGTGCCAGCGTCAGGCGGTATGGCTCGACGTCCGACCCTCCCTCGACGTGGAGCGCGCCGACAGTCTCGGAGGATATGCGGGGCTCAAGCCCGCGGGCGGCGGCGGGGTCGAGCCACTCCACGTTGTATCCGCGTTGCGCCTGCTGCCAGTCGAGGTTCCTTGTCAGCGTGACGGCCTCGTCGTCGGAGAGCGCGAGCCGCAGCAGCGGACGGTCCTGGTACTGGATGTCGACGTCGGTCTCTTCAGCCAGCGCCCGCGCAAGGACGGGATAGAGGCCCATGCTGTACTCGATGATCGCGGTGTTGTGCTGGGGGCCGTTGGGCACGCCGCCGGAGAGACCGCCGTAGGCGAACCCGGAGGCGTGGCTGGCGATTCCGTCCTTCTCGATGATGGTGCTCCGCACGCCCATCCCCGCGAGGTAGTACGCGGCGGCGATGCCGACGACGCCCCCGCCAATGATGACGACATCACGGTTCGCAGTGGTCAAGCCACACCTCGGCCGAAGCTACGGCGGAACGATTGTAGCGGGTCGAGGGGTGAGGGATAGTCTCCGCTCGGCTTATCCCTTAAACCCTCCTACGAGAGCGAGCGAGAGGTTCTTCCAGAAGCAGTCGACTTCCGCGAAGCCTGCCGCGTGTAGCCACTCCAGGTGACGGGCGAGCGTGGCGTCCCGGTGATGGTGCATCGCGTCATGGGCGATCTGCTCCGGCGTGCGCCGCTCCTCGCGGGGCGCGCGGTTCTCGTCGCGACCGCGTCTGCGCGCCCCGCGGGCCACGTTGTTGAGGAAGTCTGTCGCTGGCGAGGCAGTGTCGAGGTTGAAGAACGAGCCGCCCCGCGTGAGCGATTCGTGAATGCTCGCGTAGAGGCTGGCCATCAGCTCGGCCGGCAGGTGGTGGATGGCGCGAGCGGAGACGACCAGGTCGTAGGGCCCCGCCGCGACCGCCTGCGGCGGCAGCACGCCCTCCGCGAAGTCGCCGTGCATGTAGGCGAACCGCTCGCCGAACCGGGCCATGCGCGGCCTGCCCGCCTCCATCATTGCTTCCGACACGTCGAGGCCGACGACGGTGGCGTTGGGGAAGGCGTCGAGGCACGCCGTCGCGACTGGCCCGTAGCCCGTGCCGATGTCGAGTATCCGGACCGGCGCGTCCTGCTCCGCCTGCACGAGGCGGGTCAGCAGATCGAAGACGGGCTGGCGCTCGGCGTCCTGCTCATCCATCCGCTCGACGTAATCCGCGACGCGGTCCTCCTCTTTCCAGGAGTGGCCCCATGGGAGTCCTGGTTGCTCGCCGTGGCCCCGGTGTTGTGTGGTCATCGTGTGCCTCCTTAGCCTGAGATGCGGACGGCCAGGTTGCCGCCGTCCACCGGCAGGTCTGCTCCGGTAATGAAGTCAGCGTTATCGGAAACGAGGAAGAGAACGGCCTGCGCCTGGTCTTTGGGCCGTCCCCAACGGCCGCGAGGAACGCTCTGCGGCCTCTCACTGTCAGGGCGGGCGGGCTTGCCGCCGACCGGCATGCCCGTCTGCGTCGGAGTCACCGAGTTCACGCGGATGTCGTGGGGCGCGAGCTCCACGGCGCACGCTCGGGTGAAGTTGAGGATGCCGGCCTTGGCCGATTGATAGGCGATTGCGCCCGACTTGCCCCGGTGCCCGGAGGTCGAAGCGATATTGACGATAGCTCCGCCACTGCCCTGGGCGACCATCTGCTTGGCGACGTGCTGCGTGCAGTTGAACGTCCCTGCAAGGATAACGTCGACGACCTTCCTGAAGGTGTCCAGGTTCTCGTCGAGCAGCCCCGCCGAGTTGGTGATGGCTGCGTTGTTCACGAGGATGTCGATATGCCCGTAGGCGGCGATGGCCTGCGCGACCAAGTTCTCCATGTCCTCCGGACGGGTGATGTCCCCCTGCACGGGGATGGCCTCGTAGCCCCGGTCGACGACTTCCCGCGCCGTCGCCTCAGCGGCCTCGCGGCGCATGTCCATGCAGACGACGCTCGCGCCGCTACTCGCCAGCGTGCCGGCAATCTCTCGTCCGATGTTCGGGCCCGCGCCCGATACGATTGCTACCTTTCCTTCCAGCATGTCAGCCTCCTAGAGGTCAAAGAAGCGCCTCGCGTTGCCGCCCATGACGGCGGCCTTGTGCTCGGCGCTCATGTCCGTCCGCTCGAACGTTTCCTGGATCATGTTGTTCGCGGCGACGACGTCCACCTCATGCGGGTAGTCCGACGCCCACGCGAACGCTTCTATGCCGACCCTGTCCGTGAGGTAGGTGAGGATGTCCTCGTTGCCCTCGCAGCCGATGAGCACGTTGCCGCCCTCGAAGTAGGAGCGCAGATGTCGCGCCGTTCCCGTACCGGTGGTGTAGACCTCGTCGTCGCGCTCCATGCGGTCGAGCAGGAGGGCGGGCCAGGCCGCCCCGCCTTCGAAGAAGCCGATTTTGAAGTCCGGGTAGCGGTCGAGCACGCCGTGGCCGACAAACGAGGCCATCGCGAGGAGCAGGGGCACGGGGTGGCGGATACTGCGGGCGGCCCAAGGGCTGGTGAACGTGTCTATTCCGAAGCCGATGCTGGAGCCGCCGTGAATGCCCAGGACCGCGCCAAGCTCGGCGGCCTCTTTGTAGACCGGCCAGTAGTAGTCGTGTCCCAGGTGGAGCGGCAAGCCCAGCGACGGCAGCATCGCGCCCCTGAGTCCAAGGTCGTTGACCGCCCTACGGAGCTCAACGACCGCTTCTTCCGCGTTCTGCATCGGGATGATGCCCAGTGGATAGAGCGTGTCGCTCACTCTGCGGTAACGGTCGGCCACATAGTCGTTGTAGCCCCGGGATACTCGCACTGCGTAGTCGGTCTGCTGGATGAACCCGACAGAGAGCGCCTCGGACGCGAAGAGGACTGACGCTTCGACTCCCGCCTTCTCCTGGAAGGCGACGATGTCCTCGCCTGAGCCCTTCCGGTGCTCGCTGGCGGTCACATACTGACGAGCTTTCGCTTTCTGCTCATCCGGAATCTCAGCCTCGCGGGGGTAGTGGATCCCGTCCAGGCCGGGGAACACGCCGGACCTGTTGCGTCCGGGGTCCGTCGCCATCTTGCGGGCGACGGGGTCTAGGTACTCGGCCATCTCCGGGATGGACTCAACGAGGTGGCCGTCACAGTCGATAACGGGGGCGCTCCAATTGCTCATGGCTTTCCTCTCCTGTATGGGGAAGGTATGGCTAGCCGGTCGGACTGTCAACCGACGGTGCCCGCTCTTGACCCTCCGCCGCGTATCCCATAGGTTGCGGGACAGTCAGCGGCGGGGAGGGCATCATGCTGAAGGACAAGTCGGTCGTGATCACGGGTTCAGCGAAGGGGATAGGGCGCTACATCGCCCATGGCTTCGCCAAAGAGGGCGCGAAGGTGACGATAGCCGACATCGACGAGACCCGCCTGCAGCAGACGCTCGGCGAACTGGGCGAGCTCGGCGCGGAGGCGATGGCCGTCTCCGCCGACGTTAGGGACGAGGACGCAGTCGCGTCGCTCATGGCGCAGGTCAACGAGCGATTCGGCGGGATAGACGTGCTCATCAACGACGCCGCAATCGTGCCGCACTTCAACTGGAATGATAAGCCGCGCTGGCCGAAGATCCAGGACATGGACGTGTCGTTCTTCTGGGACACGGTCATGGGCGTGGCGCTGCGCGGCTCCTTCCTGGCCTCCAAGCACGCGGTGCCGTACATGGAGCAGGGCGGCGGCGGCCACATCGTCAACCTCCACGGCGGCGGCGGCCTCACTCCGCCGGGGGCTCTCGCCTACGCGACGGCCAAGGACTCCCTCATCACGTTCACCAAGTTCCACGCCGAGGAGGTGCGGGACTCCAACATCTGCGTCGTCATCATCTCCCCCGGGGCCGCCATCGCGACGGAGGATGCGCCCGAGGAAGCGCGCAACCGCATGCCTGGACCCGACTACGCCGGCCCGCGCTTTATCCTGTCCGCCGAGGCGCCGATGGAGATGTCCGGCAAGCTGCTGGATCTGAAAGACGGCGAGCTCGTCGTCGCCGGGTAGCATGTTCGACGTCACCCCGGAGGCGCGTCGTCAGCTGAAGGCAATCGCTGACGAGCGCAAGCTCGAGCCGGGCAGACTCTTGCGCTTGGCCGTGCCTCCGGTCTGGACCGCCGCAGGCGACTGGGGCATCGTCATCGATCAGCGAGGCGCCGCCGACGCCGCCTACGCCCATGACGGCGCGACGGTGCTTGTGATCGAGGACGAAGTGGCGCAGTCCCTGGGCAACGCCGTGCTCGACTACAAGACGGAAGAAGTCCCGACTCCCCGCTTCACCCTGGACATCTATCAATAGGCGTCCCTATCCGTCCGGGAGACCCTCGTTGACAGGACTAGGGCGAACGGGATAGGGGGCGCCCGTCACGCAAGGGCCCCAGACAGGGAGCGTTACTCGACGACGGCGACGACCTCGATCTGCACCTTCATTCCGCCGGGCGGAGGCTCGTATTTCGAAGTGTGCCGCGAAGGGCGGTCGTTTTCGTCGGGGAAGAGCGCCAGCCAAGGGTCGTTCAGCGCTTGCCGGTCGGCTAGGTCGGCTAGGAAGCAGGTGAGCCGCACGATGTCGTCCGGCGTCGCGCCTGCGAGTTCCAAGAACGTGTGCATGTTACGGAAGCACTGCCGCGCCTGCTCGTAAACGTCGTCGGGGAGCTCGCCGGTGTCGGCGTTGATGCCTTGAATCGCTGAGCTGTAAATGACGTTGCCGACGCGCGCGCCGTAGGGTATCGGGGCGTTGTGCTGCACGCCCGGGATGTGAATGGTCTGACGTCTGCCCATGGTTTCTCCTCTGCCGTCTAGGGTTTGATGCGGGCCGGATGGCGCCGGGGCTGATGGTACGCTACGTCCTAGGCTGGGAGGAGGCCGAACTCGCGAGCGATCAACTCATAGGAACGCACCCGGTCCTTGAGGTGGTAGGCGATCGTCACGATGCCTACGTCCGTGGTCTCATAGCGCTCCGCCGTCTCCAGAAGCGCGCGTTTCACCTGGGCGGGGTCGCCGTCGATGTAGCCTGCGGTGAACTGCGCGGCGTATTGCTCGGCGTCCTCGCCGACCATGGCTTGGGAAGCCTCCTCCGGCGGGACGAGGCCCTCGATTCGCTCCCCGGTCCGCGCTTCCAGCAGCCTCCGCGCCCTATTGAGATTGCGGCTCGACGCCACGAACCGCGCCTCCTCCTCCGTCGGCGCGCACACGGCCTGGATCGTCACGTTCACTCGTGGCGTCGGGCACAGCTCGGATGGTCTGAAGTTGCGCCGGTAGATCTCCGCCACCGCCGGGCCGTGCTTGCCCGTATTGCCGAAGAAGTCGGCGAAGGCGAACGGCAGGCCGAGGTAGGCGGCTAGGTTGGCCGAGTAGTCGCTCGAGCCCAACAGCCAGACCTCCGGCGCCGACGCGGGGGCCGGCCCCGGCTGCGCCTTGATCGCCGCAAACGGGTGGTCTGGCTGCAATGCTCCGTGGAGATAGCCGATGAGGTCGGCGACTTGCTGCGGGAACGTCTCGATGGCGGCGGGCCGCTTCGGGTAGGCGAGGGCGATCATCGTGGCCTGGTCGCTTCCCGGCGCCCGCCCGACTCCAAGGTCGACACGCCCCGGATAGAACGACTCGAGGATGCGGAACTGCTCGGCAACCTTGAGGGCCGAGTAGTGGGAGAGCATCACGCCCCCGCTGCCGACCCGTATCCGCCGCGTGTTCGCGAGAATCTGGCCGGCCATTATCTCGGGACTCGCGCCCGCGAACGTGCCGGCGTTGTGGTGCTCGGCCACCCAGTACCGCGAGTAGCCGAACCCCTCCAAAGCCTGCGCTAGGGCCACGGTGTCGTGCAAAGCGTCGGCGGGGGTTTCGCCCCGGCGCATCGGCGACTGGTCGGTTGCGCTGAGTGTCAGAGTCAAGGTCATGGGTTGATTGAATTCCATGAAACCGGATTGCTTTCTAAAGCGTATAACAAGCATAGGCCGGGTAGCGGACGCGCGAGAATCCCCAAGACAAGATAGGTTGACCGATTGGCGGAGGCGTTGACACGGTGGCCAGCCCGCCGATAGGGTTTCCTAGCCCTAGGCGAGCCCTGCTTCACCTAGGTTGCCTTACTATAGAAACGATGTCGGAGGCGGGAGGATCAGATGATGGGAATGATGAGAAATTTCGCGGTCTTGACGGCGTTGAGCCTGACGCTCGTTCTGGTGCTTGCCGCATGTGGAGGAGACGATCCGACTGCAACCCCGCGCCCCACCGCAACGCCTGTGCCGGCGGCAGCGCCGACGGCAACGCCCACGCTGGCGCCCGGTGTGACGCCGCCACCAGCCACGGCAACCCCAACGGCTGCGCCTGCACCGGAGGTTCCCACGGACCCCGATTTCGACGCGGAGGAGTACTTCAGCGGGAAGACGATTCGCCTCATGGTTGGGTTCAACCCCGGCGGCGGCACCGACGCGCAGGCGCGGTTCATGTCCCGCGCGTGGTCGGAGTACATCCCCGGCAATCCTCGGCTCGTCGTGACGAACATGACGCCGAATGTCGTCCAAAGGAACTTCGTGTACAGTGCCAAGCCCGATGGGTTAACGATTTCGATTGAGGCCACCGCCGGCATCTACGGCCAGGTGGAGCCCGCCGCCGATTACGACCTTCGCGAGGTCGCGATGATCGGGGTGACGTCAGGCAAGGACCAGTTCTGGATGATTCGGGGCGACCTCCCCTACGGCTGCATCGACACGGCCTTTGACGCGACGGACCCGGTACTGACCATCGGATCGAGCGTGCCGACCGCCGCCGACCTGGGCTCCCTCGTGTCCCTCACCTACCTCGCGGACGAGTTCAATCTTCCGTTGGAGATCAAGAACGTGGCTGCCGCGGGCTCCGCCGAGCAGTACATCATGCTGGAGCGCGGCGACGTGAACAGCTGGACGTCGTCCACCGTGTGGAGCCAGCTGCCGATTACGCGTCCAGGCTGGATAGCCGACGGGTTCCTGCGTCCGTTCGTGGACCTCTCGTACCCCGGCTACGAGCTGGGGTCGAACGCCGAGGGCCCGTACGACTGCCCGAAGGCTGAGTCGTTCTTTACAACCGACGAGCAGCTGCAGACCTGGGTCGCCATCACGGGGCCGCGCACCTACGCCTCTAAGAACATCATCGGCCCGCCCGGCATGGAGCCCGGCCCGCTGAGCGCACTGCGGCAGGCGCTGACGGACGCGATGAACGACGAGGAGTTCGCGACCAACATGACGAAGTTCACGGGCATCCCCAACAACTTCACCGACGGGGCGACGGCGCAGCAGGAACTGACCGACACCACGCAAGCGTTCTTGGACAACTTGCCGCTGATCGGGGAGCTGCAGGATCTCGCGTTCGAGAAGTACGTGAAATAGGCAGCGCGAACGCGAATCGAGAGAAGATTGGAGAAGCCGCCCCGCCATCCTCGGCGGGGCGGCTTCTTTATGGCCCGGCAGGCTTCCCGCGGAGCGCGTCGGTTAGAGGGTGGACGTTCGCGGACCAGGCGAGTCGGGCCGTCGGGCCGTCCGTCGACGTAGCGTCCCTCCTGCCGATAGGGTTCTTCCAGACTTGGGCTGGTTCCTGCCGCCTAGGTCGTTTTAGGAGGGAGAAATGCTGAGAATGGCGAGGAGAATCCCGGTCGTTGGCGCGCTGGGCTTAGCGCTCGCGCTCGTGCTTGTCGCATGTGGGGGGGATGACCCGACCCCGACTCCGCGCCCCACTGCGACGCCCGTGCCGACGGCGGCTCCGACGGCAACGCCCACGCCGGCCCCTGGCGTGACCCCCCCGCCGGCGACGGCAACCCCAACACCCGCCCCCGCGCCGGAGGTCCCGGCGGACCCCGACTTCGACGCAGAGGCTTACTTCTCTGGTAAGACGATCCGGTTGATGGTCGGTTACAACCCCGGCGGCGGCACGGACGCCCAGGCGCGGTTCATGTCGCGAGCGTGGCCAGAGTACATCCCCGGCCGCCCGCGGATCGTGGTCACGAACATGACGCCTAACGTTGTCCAGCGAAACTTCGTCTGGAACGCCAAGGCGGACGGCCTCACCATCTCCGTCGAGGCGAACCCGGGCATTTTCGATCAGTTCACGCCCGGCGCCGAGTTCGATATGCGCGAGGTCACGATGATCGGCATCACCTCCGGTCAGGAGGGAGTGTGGGTCACTCGCGACTACGTGCCCTATGACTGTTTCGAAGACGCGTGGGGCGGGGACTACGCCTTGACCATAGGCACGTCGGCGCCGACGCCGGCCGACTTGGGTGCGACAGCCTCCACGGGCTGGATTGCGGACAAGTTCAACGTGCCGCTGGAGATCAGGAACCTCGCAGCCGCCGGCTCCGCCGAGCAGTACGTCATGATCGAGCGCGGGGATGTGAACTCTTGGCAGACCAGCACAATCTGGTACCAGTATCCCCGGACGAGGCCGGGCTGGACGGAAAGCGGGTTCCTCAAGCCGTTTGCTGATTTGTCCATGCCTGGGTTCGACCTCGGCCACAACGGCGAAGCTGACTTCCATTGCCCGAACGTTGCCGACGCGTACCTCGAAGGCGACGACCTCGACCTGTGGGTCGCGATGCAAGGTCCTCGGATATACGCGTCGAAGAACATCATCGGTCCGCCGGGGATCCCGGCGGGCCCCACTGCCGCGTTGCGCACCGCGCTCGCGGACGCGATGGCGAACGAGGAGTTCGCGCTCTCGATGCAGAGCTTCACCGGCATCAAGAACATCTTCACGCACGGCGATGTGGCTGCGCAGGAGATGATTAACACGACCAACGCGTTCGTTGAGAACAAGGACTTTATCGATAATCTCCAGCAGGAAGTGTTCGAGAAGTACGTGAAGTAGCGACGTGAGACGAGGGTGGACTGGAGGGGCCGCTCCGCCAGCTTGGCGGGGCGGCTTTTGTTGATCGGGATGTCGGGTTCCCCAGCCCCAACGTGGCCCATGAAACGGAATTGACAGGTTGCGGCTCCCCGCGATAGGTTTCCGTCGCTTCCAATATGGTCAGTCCCGTCCATACTCTGTCTTGTATGCCATTGGCGAGCGCTAGGGGGAACAGATGTTGAGGCTAACGGTGAGACTCGCCACTCTGGGGGCGCTGAGCTTGACGCTCGCGGTCGTGCTCGCCGCATGCGGAGGAGAGGACCCGACTTCGACCCCCCGTCCGACCGCCACCCCGGTCCCGCCGACTGCCACCCCGACTCCGCTGCCGCCGGGCGTGACGCCGCCGCCGGCCACGCCCACGCCCAGACCGACGCCAACGCAAGAGGCAGCCCCGGTCGCCCCTGATCCCGACTTTGATGCGGAGGCCTATTTCCAGGGCAAGACGATACGTTTGATGGTCGGTTACAACCCCGGCGGCGGGACTGACGCCCAGGCCCGGTTCATGTCGCGAGCATGGCCGGAGTACATTCCCGGCAACCCGCGCATCGTGGTCACGAACATGACGCCCAACGTTATCCAGCGGAACTTCGTGTGGAACTCCCCGCCCGACGGCTTCACGATGGGCGTCGAGGCCAGCCCCGGGGTCTTCACGCAGTTCACGCCCGGCGCGGACTTCGACATGCGCGAGGTGACGATGATCGGCATCACCTCCGGCAAGGAAGGCCTCTGGGCGACCCGCGATTACGTGCCCTACGACTGCTTTGAGGATTCATGGGGCGGCGACTACGTCATCACCGTGGGCACCTCAGCGCCCACACCGGCGGACCTAGGCTCGTACGTGGCGATGGGCTGGATCGCGGACAAGTTCAATGTGCCGCTGGAGATCCGGAACCTGGCGGCGGCGGGCTCGGCAGAGCAGTACGTTATGATTGAGCGGGGCGACGTCAACTCGTGGTGGACCGGCACCATCTGGGACCAGTGGCCGCGCACGCGGCCCGGCTGGACGGCGAGCGGATTCATCAAGCCGTTCGCCGACATCTCTTGGCCTGGCTTCGATTTGGGGCACAATGGCGAGGCCGATTTCCATTGCCCGAATGTGGCCGACGCTCACCTCGAGGGCGACGACGTTGACCTGTGGAAGGCGATGCGCGGACCGCAGATTCTAGCGTCGAAGAATATCATCGGTCCGCCCGGGGTGGCGGACGGCGTGACTGCTGCGCTGCGCACCGCGCTCGCGGACGCGATGGCGGACGAGGATTTCGCCAACAACATGCAGAATTTCACTGGCATCAAGAACTCCTTCACGCACGGCGACGTGGCTGCGCAGGAGCTCATCGACATGACGAACGAGTTCATTGACAGGAAGGACGCGATTGACGGCATCACGGAGGACGTGTTCGCGAGGTACGTGAAGTAACAGCGCGAGACGAGGGTAGACTGAAGCCGCCCCGCCACGTTGGCGGGGCGGCTTTGCGCTTCGGAAGACGCGAGCCGCGCTGTAAGCCCCCAATGAATTGACAGCGTAATGCTCCCCGCGCTAGAGTGCCGCGACTCAACCTAGGCGGTAGCCGTCCAGGCTGTGTTCTTACTTGTGTCGATTGACAGGGAGGAACAGATGTTGAGGCTGGTGAAGAGATCTGCGGTCTTGGGGGCGATGAGTTTGACGCTCGCGCTCGTATTGGCTGCGTGTGGTGGAGATGACCCGACCGCGACGCCGCGCCCGACCGCTACGATGGTCCCGCCGACGGCTACCCCAATCCCGCTGCCGCCGGGCGTTACACCGCCGCCGGTGACGCCCACGCCGGCGCCGACAGCAACTGCGGCGCCTGAGGTCCCGGCGGACCCTGACTTCGACGCGGAGGCTTACTTTAGTGGCAAGACGATCCGCATGATGGTCGGGTTCAACCCCGGTGGCGGTACGGACGCGCAGGCGAGGTTTATGTCGCGAGCGTGGCCGACCTTTATCCCCGGCAACCCTCGTATCGTGGTGACGAACATGACCCCGGTGCTGATTGAGCGGAACTTCGTATGGAACTCGAGGGCGGATGGCCTGACGCTGGGGCTCGAGGCGACGCCCGGCATCTTCGACCAGTTCCTCCCCGGCGCCGATTTCGATCTGCGCGAGGTCACGATGATTGGCGTGACCTCCGGCCAGGAAGGCGTCTGGGTCGCGCGCGACTACGTGCCCTATGACTGCTTCGAAGACGCGTGGGATGGCGACTATACCCTCACCATAGGCACGTCGGCCCCGACGCCAGCCGACCTCGGCGCAACGACCCCCGTCGGCTGGATATCGAACAAATTCAACGTCCCTCTGGAAATCAGGAACCTCGCCGCAGCGGGCTCCGCTGAGCAGTACGTCATGATTGAGCGCGGCGACGTCAACTCCTGGGTCTCCGGCACAATCTGGGACCAGTACCCCCGGACCAGGCCCGGCTGGACGGGGAGCGGGTTCATCAAACCGTTCGCCGACTTGTCCATGCCCGGGTTTGACCTCGGCCACAACGGCGAGAGGGACTTCCACTGCCCCAATGTCGGCGACGCCTATCTGGAAGGCGACGACCTCGATCTATGGGTTGCGATGCAAGGTCCTCGGAACTACGCGTCCAAGAACATCATCGGGCCGCCGGGGATTCCGGATGGCGTGACCGCAGCGCTGCGCAACGCGCTCGCCGATGCGATGGCCAACGAGGAGTTCGCCTCCTCCATGGAGAACTTCACCGGCATTAAGAACATCTTCACCCACGGTGACACAGCCCAGCAGGAGCTGACCGACACCACGAACTCGTTCATCGACAACAAAGACGTCATCGACGGGGTAGCTCAGGACGTGTTCGAGAAGTACGTGAGATAGAGAATCGGAGGGCGGCTTGAGTGATTTGCCAGGCGGCCCTCGCTTTAGGTTAGAATCGCGGCCCCGCTAACTCCGTAGCAGGACTTTTCGGGGCCGCTTCTCTGACAAATGCAGCGTGGTTGAGCGTGGGGATAAGAGCCGTTAGAAGATAGCGCGTTAGCGCCGGAGACTGGACTTGGAAGGCGATTTCCTTACCGAGATAGGGCAAGGCATTGCGTACTTGGGCGAGCCGATCTACTGGGTCGCCGTGCTCGCCGCCGTGTTCGTCGCGGCCGCCTCCGGCATCATCCCAGGCGTCGGCGGCGTCATCATCATGGCGCTCTCCATCCCCTTTATCGTCGACGTCTTCCGCGGCGATCAGCGCGCCATCGGCCTCGTGGCGCTCGCAACGATGACGGGCGTGAATAACACGCTCGACTCGATTCCCGCGGTGCTGCTCGGCCTCCCTGGCGGAGCCACGCAGGTCACGTTCCTCGAGGGTCACCAGCTCGCCAGGCAGGGGAAGGCCGCCCACACGCTGGGCGCCATCTACGCCGTGTCCGCCCTCGGCGGGCTGATAGGCGCCATTGTGCTGGCCGCGCTCGTTCCCGTCATCAAGCCCGTCATCCTCTCCTTCGGATTTGCTGAGATTGCCGCGATGGCGTTCTTCGGCATCGCCATGGTGTCAGCCCTGAGCGCGGGCGCCATGGTGAAGGGGCTGATGGCCGGCGCGCTCGGCGTGCTGTTTGGCACCGTCGGCATCAACGCCATTACGGGCGACGTGCGCTTCGTCTTCCAGCAACCGCAGCTCTGGGGAGGGCTGCCCATCATTGCGGTTACGCTTGGCTTCTTCGCGCTGCCGGAGCTGATCGACCTCACCATTGCACGGAAGCCGGTCGCGCCGCCCGACGCGGTCATCAGCACGCGCGAGGTCATACGCGGCGCGCAAGACGGCCTCAGGCGCTGGCCCATCATGATCAGGCAGTCGGTGTTCGGGGTGCTGCTGGGCGCGATTCCCGGCGTCGGCGCCGCCGTGATTGACTGGCTCTCCTATGCCTTCGGCATCTTTTGGTCCAAGGACAAGAGCCAGTTCGGCAAGGGCTCGCTCGACGGTGTGCTGTTCGCCGAGTCGGCCCAGAACTCGAAGGAGGCCGGGCAGGCGATTCCCACGCTCTCGCTCGGAGTCCCGGGCGGTTTGGCGTGGGCGTTCGTGCTCGTCGCGATGATTGCGATGGACCTGACGCCCGGCCCGCGCCTGCTCGGCGATCAGGCCGACGTCGTGATTCTGCTGGTGCTGACGCTCGCTATAGGCAACTTCATCATAACCATGCTCGGCATCGCCGCCACAGGGCAGTTCGTCAAGCTGACGCGCATTCCCTATCCGGTGATTGCCGGCGTGGTCATACCTGTTGTGCTCCTCGGCGGCGTCATCACGATGACCAGCTGGCTGGCGCTGCCCATCGTTTTGGTTTTCGCGGGCATCGGCCTCATCATGAAGCTCTTCCAGTGGCCTCGCCCCCCGCTGCTGCTCGGCGTCATCCTTGGGCCGATCATTGAGAGGAACTTCCAGTCGGCCCGCTCAGTGGTGGAGGCCGTTTCGATTCCGGGCCTTGGGGAGAGCCAGTACCTTGGCATATTTGCGCGGCCCCTTACCATCACGTTGCTCGTCATCGCTGTTGTAACAGCCTTTGTCTTCGCCCGGTCGGCGCAGGGCCAAACGCAGATTACCGCCGCCCCTTCAACGGCTGACGCCCGTCCTCCCGTCGCCGGCGGCTCGGACACGGGGCCGCGTTCAGTCTCGCTGATGCAGGCGCTCTTCAGCATGCGCAATATACCCATTCTGCTGATTATCGGCGGGGCGATGGCGTTCTTTGTCGGCAGCCTGGGCTTCCGCGTAGTCGAATCCTGGATGTTTGCCCGGGCTATGTCGGTGGTGATAATCGTCCTGGCGCTCCTGCAGCTGTCCTTCCACCTGCGGGAGCGAACGGGCCGCTTTGTCCAGATAATGGACCTCGGTATGCACAGCCTCGCGCTGCCCGGCGCCAAGCAGGCCGGCTTCCTTATCGCCGTTGGTTTCCTGCTCTTCCTGATTCTCACGGGCACGGTTGGGCTTCGCTGGGGAGCGATTGCCTTTGCTGGCTATATCCCCTTCACGCTCATGGCCCGCGGCGGCGTGAAGCCGCCAATCGCCATCGGGGCAAGCGCCGTGGTGGGCGTCATCCTGGGCGTGCTCATGGCGACGGCGAGTTTCGCGGCGCTCGCCAACGCCCTGTTGCCCGGCGAGATTGAATCGTCCATTGGCGTCGGGGCCGTGGAGTCGATCGTCGCCGCGCTTGCTGTCGCCTTAGCTCTGGCCGCAGGTCTGGTGATCGACGCCCAAGTGACGGCGACGCTGAGGAAGCCGTGGCCGGTCGTCGTCGTATCCTCGATGTTCGCCGTGTTTGTGCTGATTATGGCGCTCGCAGGCTGGCCGGACACGACGCAGGGCTGGTTTGGAACGATAACCGGATGGGCATACCGCATCATTCCGGGCCTGCTGATGCTGCTTCTCCTCATTCCGAAAGGTCTGCGGGAGCTGGAGGCGCCCGAGCGTCTCCACTGGCTCTTCGCTTGGCGCGTCTTCGCCCCGGTCATCACGATGAGCTTCGTGTTCCTCTTCGAATTCGTGCTGACCGACAACGTGCTCTTCATCATCTGGCCCGAGGCCGCCCTGATTGACTGGTTCGGGGAGAAGGTGTTCTAGCCTGCGGGAATCGAGCACGGCTGAGCGCACAAAGCGGCTGGGATGCGCTGGCTGGAAACGGTGATGCTGTTGTAGTTTTGCAACGGAGGCGCGCACAAGATGGCGCGCCTCCGTCGTTCATCGCTCGGCTGGGGGGGGGGGGGGGGGGGTTAGCCCTCTGCGCCGAAGTTGGCTCGCCAGGCCATCTCTATGCGGGCCATGTTTTGTTCCGAGAGCGGCCCCTTCCCAGAGCATGCGACGTTGTCTTCCACCTGCTTTGCGTCTGAGAAGCCGCCAAGCGCCGTGGTCACGCCTTCGAGCGACAGGACGAACCGGATGGCCGCCTCGGAGAGGCTGTGGTCGTCATCCTGGGTGTCGGGCGCAAGGTTATGGGAGAGGAAGGAGAGCGCCTTCGCGCGGCGCATGCCTTCGTCGCCGGCATTGCCTGCGTTTAGCGCGCGCGCCAGAGGGTGCGTCTCGCCTTCGCGGACGCCAAGGTCGGTGAGGACGCCGCCGGCGAGGGGGCTGTAGACCGCCGCGCCGACGCCCCTGGAGGCCGCATACCCGAGGACCTCCCCGTAGTCCGCGTCGAACCGCATGCCGTATGGACGTACGCCCGCCGACGGGTTGAGCAGGTTTACCGAAGCGTTGAGCAGGTTGAACGAGCCGGTGTCGATGAGCGTCTTGGCCGCCTGGACGTCGCCGCCGCGGGTGATGAAGCCGATGAAGCGGGCCTTGCCGCTCGCCTGCGCCCGCTGCAGGCCCTCGAGCGCGCCGCCCGGCTTCAGGTAGTCGTCGATACCCAACCGCGTGTACGACCGCCCGGCCAGTTCAGGGGGGTCGAGCAATGGGCCGTTGTGCACCTGTAGGAAGTCTACGTAGTCGACGCCCAACCGCTCCAGGCTCTCGTCCAGGGAACGAGCCACGTGCCCCGCGATGTCGTCCAAGTTGTGGGCTCGGACCTCGATCTTCGTGTTGAGGTAGGGACGTACGCCCAGCTCCTTCAGCACGCTGCCGAGGTTCGTCTCGGAAAGGCCGTCTCCGTAGTCGGGCGCTTGGTCGAAGTAGTTGATGCCAAGCTCCAAGGCTCGGTAGATCGCCTCGACCTGTTGTTCGTGCGTCCCTCGCACCATCAGACCGGCGTTGCCGCCTCCGCCGAAACCGATCTCTGAGATGCGTATGCCTGTGTTGCCGACTTCTCGATATTCCACGTCGCCTCCTCAGCCAGGGTCCGGGATTTCCTGCAAAAGCGGGGAGCTAATCAGCTTCTTGATAGGTAGTTTTACTCGTAAGGGTGAAAGAATCGTGTTGCCGAAAGGGGGTTTTCGGCTTCTTGATCCGGGGTGTTTAGCAGGCCGTGGCCTGCTTCCCGCAATCAAGGATACGAACGAAATGTGTTTTCGCGCATGGGGGCGTCGGTGGGGGCGTCTCCGCGCCTCCTTGCGGGGACGCAGTCCGGGAGCCTACCGCAGGGCCTATGGTACGCGAGATTGGGGGTTGGGGTGAGGGCCGGTTGTCACGCCGCCTAACCGTCTGTTACCTTGACTCCCGTGGCTCGACGACGCGGCCGCCCTTGGACGGGCTCAGGACGAACGAGAAGAAGAGGGCAGCCGCTGCCCAAGTTTCGGGCGGCCCTGTGCGCGACCTGTCTCGTCGACCAGTTTTACCCGGAGGTGGGCGCGGCGGCCGTCAAAGTGCTGCGCCGCCTCGGCGTAGACGTTGGGTTTCCCGAGGACCAGACTTGCTGCGGGCAGATCGCCTTCAACGGGGGTTTCCGCACCGAGGCTGCGGACGTCGCCAAGCACTTCCTCGACGTTTTCGAGAATGAAGAGCACGTGGTCATCCCGTCGGGCTCCTGCGCCAGCATGGTCAAGGTCTACTACAAGGAGCTCTTCGAAGACGATCCCGATAACCTCGAACGCGCCAAAGCCCTCGGTGAGAAGACGCGCGAGCTGAGCGACTACATCGTGAACGTCGTTGGAGTCTCGGACGTGGGCGCGGCTTCCGGCGGCCTCGTGACCTACCACGACGCCTGCCACCTGCTGCGCGAGCTCCGCATCTCCAAGGAGCCGCGTCAGCTCATTGAAAACGTCGCCGGTGTCGAGTTGCAGGAGATGGACGAGTCCGAGGCTTGCTGTGGCTTCGGCGGCCTCTTCTCCGTGAAGTTCCCCCACATCTCGACCGCCATTCTGGAGCAGAAGCTGAAGAACATCGAGAGCTCCGGCGCGGATACGCTCGTCGCGAACGACTGCGGATGCCTCATGCACATCCGCGGGGCGATGGAGCGCCAGGGGATGCGCGCCCGCGCCGTCCACATCGCCGAGCTCCTTGCCGAGGGGGGCGCCGATGGCTGAGGTCAAGTCCGCAGATTTCAAGAAGGCGTCCGCCCGCGCCGTCCACGACGACAAGCTCCAGCACTCGCTCGACCACGTCATGAAGCACTTTGTCGACGCGCGCGCATCGAGCATCGAGAACGACTTCGGGGACGAGAGCTGGGACGCCATGCGGGACCGCGCCGCCGCCATCAAGCAGTCCGTTATCGAGAACCTCGACTACTACCTGGACCTCGTCGATAAGAACGTCCGCCGTAACGGGGGCCACGTCTATTTTGCCGACGACGCCGAACAAGCCAACCGGATCGTCCTCGACATCGCGCGTCGCAACAACGTAAAGACGGTCATCAAGAGCAAGTCGATGGTCTCCGAGGAGATGGGCGTCAACCATGTTCTGGAGCGCGAGGGCATCGAGCCTGTCGAGACGGACCTCGGCGAGTACATCATCCAGCTCGCCGGAGAGACGCCCTTCCACATCATCGCCCCGGCCATGCACAAGACCCGTCAGGAGGTCTCCGACCTCTTCCAGGAGTGGCTGAAGACCGCGCCGACCCAGGACATCAAACGCCTCTGCACCTACGCCCGCGACGCCCTCCGCGAGAAGTTTGAGGCGGCCGAGATGGGCATCAGCGGCGCGAACTTCGTCGTCGCCGAGACCGGAACCGTCTGCATCGTCACGAACGAGGGCAACGGCCGCATGACCACGTCCGCCCCGCGTGTGCACGTCGTCCTCGCCGGCATGGAGAAGCTCCTGCCCGCCATCGAGGACCTCGCTTTATTTCTCCGCCTGCTGCCCCGCTCGGCCACGGGCCAGCGCATCACCAGCTACAACACCTTCGTGGGCGGCCCTCGCGGTCAAAGCGACGAGGACGGCCCTGAGGAGTTTCACCTGATTCTCGTCGACAACGGCCGGCTAAACCTCCTGAAGGACGAGACGCTCCGCGAGGCGCTGCGCTGCATCCGGTGCGGCGCTTGCCTGAACCACTGCCCCGTCTACCAGAGGATCGGCGGCCACGCCTACGGTTGGGTGTACTCAGGCCCCATCGGCACCATCGTCACTCCCCCGATGACCGACATGAAGGTCGCGCGCGACCTCCCTTATGCGTCAACGCTGTGCGGCGCGTGCCGCGACGTTTGCCCCGTGAAGATTGACATCCCCAAGCTTTTGTTGCACCTCCGCCGGAAGGTCGCCGAGGGCGGCCCCGGCGAGGGCAGCTCCACTTGGATGGAGCGGCTGTTCATGCGCCAATGGCATACGGCGATGCGCAGCCGGAAGGCGTTGGAGGGCAAGGCGCGGTTGGGCAGGATTGCGCAGAGAATGACCACACGCCGGGGCAGGCTTGCGGGACTCGTTCCCGTTCCGATGGTGGGCGGCTGGACCGCCAGTCGCGACTTTCCGGAGCCGGCGCCCAAGTCCTTCGCCAAGATATGGAAGGACGAGCTTGCCGATGGAAGCGGTGGTCAGGGCTAAGCGATGCCGACGCCCGAAGAGCACTCCAATAAGGCAGCTTTCCTTCGACGCGTCCGCGAGGCCCTCGGTCGTACCGAGCCTATCCTCTACGCTCCCGACCACCCGCCGCTAAAGGCCAACTCGACGCGCCAGGCCGAGAAGATCAGGACGGTCCTCGCGAGGAACGCGGCGCGGCGCGAGCAGAGCATCGATCGGCTCGCGCAGACTGCCGTCGCGGCCTCATGGAACGTGCACCGTGTCAACAGCGACGCCGAGGCTGCCTCCGCTGTTGCCGGAATCGCCCGTAGCGTCGGGGCCAAGAGCGTCATCCGCTCCTTCGAGGACGTGTTCAATCGGGTGGACGTGGACGGCGCGCTCCGCTCCGTGGGAGCTTCGCCGACGGTCTTGGCCTCGGGCAGGTCAAGCCGGTCGCGCCGTCGCGTCGACTTGAAGGAGGTCGCGTTCCGCTCGGATATGGGCGTTACCGGGGTTTCCTACGCGGTGGCGGAGACGGCGAGCTGCGCGGTCATCCCGCGCAAGGGCGTTGCGCGTCTCGCGTCGCTGGCCCCGCCGGTGCTGGCGCTGCTCATCGAGCCGGAGCAGGTCGTCGAGACCCTGGACGATTTCTTCGCAATCATGCGGCTCAACGGGATGCAGGCCAGGACCCGCGGCCCCAACTACTTCAACTTCATCTCCGGCCCGTCGCGCACCGCGGACATCGAGCAGACGCTCACTATCGGCGTGCACGGCCCCGGCGAAGTGCACATGATTATTCTGGGCGCGCGGGCGGGGTAGGGGAGTCCCTTCTAGCTCTCCTCCGCAGACGGGACCTGGCCGAGGTGTTGTCCCTCACCGTAGACGTCTCCAGCGTGGAGGAGACGGCCGGCCTGGCCAAGCAGACGTTCGACCGCTTCGGGCGCATCGACGGCCTGCTCAACAACGCCGGCCTCATGCGGAATATCACCGGCCCGTCGCTGATGGACGTGGATCCCGACTGGTGGGACAGGGTGTTCAGCGTCAACGCGCGCGGCACGTACCTCTGTACACGCGCCGTCTTTCCCTACATGCGCGAGCAGCGCAGCGGCAAGATCCTGAACGTCGGCTCGACCACCATGCTCCGCACCTCCAACCACGTGACCGACAGCAACCCCCACTATGTCGCCTCCAAGGGCGCGGTGATGGCGTTCACCCGCGCTATCTGCCGCGAGTTGGGCGAGTACAACATAAACGTAAACACGCTGGCCCCCGGCGGCACGGACCAAGACCCTGGGTTGGACGGAGCAGACGCCACTCCCGAAGAGTCGCGCGCCTTCGGTCGCCGAGGAGTCCCCTCCGACCTGACCGGGACGGTGGCTTTTCTCTTCTCCGACGACGCCGACTTCATCACCGGCCAGCTCATCGCCGTCAACGGCGGCAAAGAGGGCTCCTAGGGAGACGGAGACCCAGTGCTATACTCCTCGCACGGGTTCCCGGCGAGGGAGACTGGCATGGACGCGCTGCCCGGCTTCTCGTGCGCGGTCAGTGAGATATTTCCCTAGCCTGGAGAGAGGTGTCCTAGCCGCTCCACCGCCGCACCGCCCGTTCGGCGGCGTCCGTTAGCTTGGCTGCCGCATCGCCGCTCGTTTCGGGCAGGGGGTCGTTTTCTTCGGAGCATGCTTCGGCCAGCGCGATGCCGTGAGCGAGCGTCTCGTCAGCGCCTCGTCCGAGCGAACCGGCTACCGCGAGAACAGGAATCCCTCGCGCCTGCGCCCGCCGCGCCACTTCGATAGGCGCTTTGTCGTACACCGTTTGCCAGTCGAGACGGCCCTCGCCGGTGATGACGAGGCTGACGCCGTCGAGGCAGCTGTCGAAGCGCAGCGCGTCGAGCACTACCTTTGCACCCGGCAGCAGCCGTGCGCCGGCCAGCGCCACGAGCCCCGCCGACAGGCCGCCTGCCGCGCCTATCCCTGGAACGTCCCGCAACTGCAGCCCCAGCTCCTGCTCGACGACATTCGCCATCCTGCCCAGCGCCGCGTCGAGCACAAGGAGCTGACTTGGCGAAGCCCCTTTCTGCAGGCCGTAGGTCATCGCCGCGCCTGTGGGTCCGGTCAGAGGGTTGGAGACATCGGCTGCAACCTCCAGCGCGACTCGTCCGAGCGCAGGGAGCCGGTCCGCGATATCGATGGAGGCCAGCGAGAGGAGGCCCTCCGCGCCGAGGGTTATGTCGCGGCCTTCCGTGTCGCGCAGCCGCACGCCGAGCGCCTGCGCTGCTCCGGCGCCGCCGTCGTTGGTTGCGCTGCCGCCCACTCCGACGATGACGCGGCTCACGCCCTCGTCCAACGCCGCTGCAATGAGCTGGCCGACGCCGTAGGTCGTGGCTTGCATCGGATCGCGGCGGGCCTCCGGCACGAGCGTCAGGCCCGACGCCTGCGCCATCTCGATCACGGCGATGTTGCCGGGCAAGAGGCCCTAGCCCGCCTCGACCGCTTCGCTGAGGGGGCCTAGGACGCGGGCGGAGCGGCGCTCGCCTCCCGCCGCCGCGAGCATGGCGTCGAGGGTTCCGTGGCCGCCGTCGGCGACCGGCATCTCGACGACCTCCGCGTCGGGGAAGACGCGCCGGGCTCCTTCCGCGACGGCTCGGGCGGCCTCTACTCCGGTGAGGGTGCCCTTGAATCCTTGCGGCGCGGCGAGGATGCGCACGTCAGCCCGCCAAGAAGTCCGCAATGTGCCGTGCGACCTCTACGGGCTTGGACTTGGCCATCGAACGGCCTCCTCTCTGGACTCAGCCGAGCCGCCCAGCGCGACCGCCGTCCAGTATAGGCTGGAGTGGTACGATTCATCTTCCGGAAGGAGAGCGCCCATGGACACGGCACAGGTCAGGCAGCGGGTGCGCGAGCTCGTCGAGCAGCACGCGCCGGCCGCCATTGACGTGGCCCGAGACATCAACGAGCATCCGGAGACTGGGTTCCGCGAGGAGCGCACCGCGAGTCTCGTCCGCCAGTGGTTCGACCGCATCGGACTGCCCCACCGAGATGGGCTTGCGCTCACCGGCGTGCGGGCTGACCTCGCAGGCTCGGGAGACGGTCCGCGGGTCGCCGTCATGGGCGAGCTCGACTCTCTCATCGTCCCTGGCCACCCCTTCGCCGACCCGAACACCTCGTTCGCGCACGCCTGCGGCCACCACGCGCAGATTGGGACGATGCTCACTGTTGCGGCGGTCCTGAGCGATCCGGACGTCAGAGACGCGCTCAAGGGCAACCTCGCTCTCCTGGCCGTGCCCGCCGAGGAGTTCATCGAGATCGAATACCGCCAGACCCTGCGCGACGAGGGGAAGCTCGAGTTCATGGGCGGCAAGGCCGAGCTCGTGAGGCTCGGCGAGTTTGACGACGTAGACATCTCCATCCTCACGCACGCGTCGAGCAATGCCACGGAGGGGCTGCTGGCAGTTGACTCGATCAACAACGGCGCGCTTGCCAAAGAGGCCCGGTTCATCGGCGTCCAGGCCCATGCGGGCTCCGCCCCGCATCGCGGGATCAACGCATTGCAAGCGGCCACGATTGCGATGGCCGCGATCAACGCCAATCGAGAGACGTTCCAAGACCCAGACTCCATCCGCGTCCACCCCATCATCACGCGGGGAGGTGATGTCGTGAACGCGGTCCCGGCGGAGGTGCGGATGGAGATGTTCGTCCGCGGCCGCAACCTCGAAGCGATTGCCGACGCCGACCGGAAGGTCGACCAGGCGCTGCGGGCCGGCGCGCTCGCGGTGGGCGGCAAGGTCGAAATCACGAGCTTCTCGGCCTACCTACCGCTGAAGAACGACAGTGCGCTGTCTGCCGTATATCGCAATAATGCCGCGCAGGTGGTCGGCGAGGACAACGTAACGAAGGCGGGACCGCGCGGCTCGTCCACCGAGATGGGCGATCTGAGCCACCTCATGCCGACCATCCAGCCCTACGCAAGAGGCGCGACCGGCACGGCGCACGGCATCGATTTCCTTATTGCGGACTACGCCCAAGCTGTCGCCAATCCAGCGCTGGCCACCGTCCTCACCATGCTCGACCTGCTCTCGGAGGGTGAGGCTGCCGACGGCGTCATCGCCCGGGCCACGCCACTGCTCTCGAAGGACGAATACCTGGCGCTCCAGCGCTCGCTAAGCCGCAAACGGCTCTACGAGGAGGCGTAGCGTGAGACTGCTCGAAAGCCGCATCGTCAGGAAACACGACGGTCTTGCGCTGGTGCTGCGCGAAGACCAGGTCCTCCGCCTCACGCAGCCGGAAGGTCCGCAGGTTATCGACTTCAACGCCTTCAACCTGCACGACCCTTGGGAGCACCTGGGCTCGTCCGTGACGCGCCGACGCGAGACCATCCATCCGACGACCGGCACGACCCTCTGGACGCGGCCTCCGTGGGAGCGTCCGATGCTCAGGATCGTCGAGGACACTGTCGCGCATCAGCCGTCGCCCAGCGGCGCCGAGACGCACGACATGCTCAGCGGCCGTTGCTGCGCAACGAGCCGGATCGAGCGCTACGGCGTCGACTCGCCCGGTTGTCAGGAGATTCTCGCTAGGGCCATCGAGCCTTTTGGGCTGAACGGCAACTATGTCCACGACCCGTTCAACATCTTCATGCGCACCGGAATAGACGAGAGCCAGCGGACGTTCTGGGAGGAGCCGTTCGACGTGAAGGCGGGCGACTACATCGACCTGCTGGCGTTGATGGACTGCATCGTTGCCGTCTCCGCCTGCCCCGGCCGCTCCAGCGGCCCCGGCGAGCGTTCCTTGGGCACGGAGATCTACGCTATCTAGCGTTGGCGAGCGGAGTCAGGTGGACCGAGCGAACCGAACGCGCCGGGCTTGGCGCATTTAGAGGAACACCGGTTGGGTGATTCCGTTAGTCGCCCTCGAAGACGGCCTGCGCCCGGAAGGTCCGGCGGGCGTCGGAGAGGGCTTCGGTAGCGGAACTGTAGCCGCGTGCCTTGCCGCTCGCCATAACTTCCTCCTCTCCCTCGTTGTGGAACTTGGCTTGCCACTGCCACGGCCCGTAGTTCTCCTTGATGAGACTGACGAAGAGCTTGGGGGGCTTGGAAGAGGGGAGGAAGCGTAGCAGGTATGCGAGCAGCATGCCTCCCGCTACGGCGATGATGTAGGTAGCGATGACTCCCGGCGCGAAATTCCATTCACCCATGTTGGTTCTCCTCGCGGTCGTCGCTTTAGGGCGTTTCCTAGATGGTTACTGTACGGGCGGGACGCGGTCGCGTTGTTCGTCGACGACGCGGAGGATCGCTTCTACGGTCTCGTCGAGCGCGCCGGTCTCGTTGACGACGACCGCATCGAACCAGTCCGCCTCTTTCATCTCACGCGAGGCGGTCTCGATGCGGAGGGTCATCTGCTCGGGCGACTCGGTCTTGCGCTCTCGGAGCCTGCGCTCCAGCTCCGGCATCGAAGGGGGCGCGATGAAGACGAGGAGCGCGTCGGGGGCGAGAGCGCGTATGGTGGCGGCGCCTTGCACGTCAATCTTGACGAAGGCGTCCTTGCCCTCAGCCAGCGCGTTCCTGATCTGCTCCTTCGGCACGCCGTAGCGATTGCCGTAGACCTCCGCGTGCTCGAGGAACTCGTCCCGCTCGAGGAGCGAGTCGAAACGGGCGTGCGTGAGGAAGATGTAATCGACGCCGTCCGTCTCGCCCTTTCGCATGGAGCGGGTGGTGGCTGTGACGGCAAAGAAGAGCGCGGAGTGAAGCTCGCGGAGGCGGGCGAGGACCGCGTCCTTGCCGACGCCGGACGGCCCGGACACGACCACGAGGAGCGGGTTCGCCTCCTCCACCCTAGGCCTCGTTCCGCATCGATTCGAGGTCTTCCCAGAAGGAGGGGTAGGAGACGGCGGCCGTTTCGGCGGCGCGGATTGTCGTCGAGCCCCCGGCGAGCAGCCCCGCCGCGCCGAGGGTCATCGCGATGCGGTGGTCGGCGTAGGTCCTGTGGGTCGCGCCGGTCAGCGCCCGCCCGCCCGTGATGCGCAGGCCTTCTTCCATCTCCTCCACGTCGGCTCCGAGCCGCGACAGCTCGACGCGTGAGGCCATGAGGCGGTCGGACTCCTTCGTGCGCAGCTCGGCGGCGTCCCGGATGACCGTCGTGCCGGAGGCGAAGCAGGCAGCGAGCGCCAGGACTGGGACTTCGTCAACGAGGCGGGGAATGAGGTCGCCGGAAATCTCGGTCGCGCGCAGGCCGCTGGAACGGGCGACGATATCGGCGACGAGCTCGCCGCCTTCGCTGCGCTCGTTCTCGAAGGTCACGTCGCCGCCCATCATGCGGAGGGCGTCGATGACGCCGGTGCGGGTGGGGTTGACGCCGACGTTACGGACCCGCACCTCCGCGTCGGGGTGACAGACGCCTGCGACGAGCCAGTAGGCCGCCGAGCTGATGTCGGCGGGCACGGTCACGTCGAGCGCGGAAAGCGGGCCGGGGCGGAGCGTGAGCGTGAGCCCGTCCTCGATCACGTTGACGCCCATCGCGCGGAACATGAGTTCGGTGTGGTCGCGGGAGAGCGCCGGCTGCTCGAGGACCGTCTCGCCGTCCGCGAACAGGCCGGCGAGCATCAGCGAACTCTTCACTTGGGCCGACGCAACGGGCATGCGGTAGCGGATGCCGTGGAGGGCGCCGCCTCGAAAGACGAGAGGGGCGAGCTTGCCGTTGTCCCGTCCGTCCACCTGCGCGCCCATCTGGCGGAGGGGTTCAGTGATGCGGGCCATCGGGCGCGATCTGATGGACTTGTCGCCGGTCATCACGGACATGAAGGGCTGCCCTGCGAGCACGCCGCCCATCAGGCGGGTGGTCGTGCCGCTGTTGCCGGTGTTCAGAGCGTCGGCGGGCTCTGAGAGGGCGCCGCCCCGGACGATGAGCGAGCCGCCGCTGCGCTCGATTTCCGTGCCGAGGCCGCGCAGGACGCGAAGGGTCGACGCCAAGTCCGCGCCGGTCCCGTAATTCTCGACGCGCGCCTCGCCGTGGGCGATAGCGTTGAAGATTGCCGATCGGTGCGAGATGGATTTGTCGCCGGGCGGGGTGATATCGCCAACGAGGCGTTTGGGTCGCCGGACTACCGCTTGCATAGACGCCTCCGCAGGTGTATCGGCGGATTGTACCACCCGGCCGCCGACTCGCTCTCCGCCGAGACGGGTCTGGCGTCCGGCGCGGAGCAGCGGGCGGGCGGCCACTGCGGCCGCCGCCGGGCAGGCTAGCCGAGACCCCTCCGGGAGGATGAAGGCGCCGGTGGAGTCGGCCTCGATGGGGAACACGCTGACGACGGCTATCCGGTCGATCGGACCGTAGACGTGGGGATACCAGTCGCCGGGGCCGCGATTCCTCGACGCGCAGCTCGGAGGTCAGTTTCGTCGGGTCGATGACGAGGAGGACGAGCGCGCGGTGGCCCGCGAAGTGCCGTCCAAGGACGCCGCGCAGCTGGTCAGAGCGGCAGCTGTGGATGAAGCCCTCGGACTCGAGGGAGTCCGGCTCATAGAACAGCGCGTGGCGGTCCCGCAGCCAGGCGTCCGGGGTTGCGACGTGGATGATGTGTCCGTGCGCTATCATTCCTCGGCATCCCTCCAGAGGTCTTTGGTATGGCGCTCAATACTCCCAACGATAGATCGCTCATCAACGTCATCGCCGCGTACGAGCGGGAGATCATGGGCCCCAAGCTCACCGCGAACCAGATTACACGCATCGCCGAGTTGGCGAAGCGGATGCTGATGGACGAGATCCACTCCGAGAAGGCGCAGAGGTAAGGGGCTCGTTAGGAATCGATAATCACGCCACGTTGAGTCATCTCCGGCTCAGAGAGTTCGGCGGCGTAGTGTTGATAGCAATCGGGGTGGAAGTACAGGACGAGGGGCGTCAGCGGCGACTCCCTCCAGGCGTTTATGAGGCGTTGGGCTGTCGTGGCGGCAAATATGCCTGTCCCCGCCCAAGCTACAACCGGGTGGGCTAGGAATCCGATTCTCAGAACCACGATGGCTACAGCAATTGCGCCGCCTGAAGCTGCTGCGCGTCCGGTGTCTTTGACGGTATTCGTAGCAGCCCGTTTCTTGGAGAGCCTGCCCCTTAATACACCGATGGAGTTCTCTACCGCACTGACTGGGGCTTCCCACAACGCTGCATACCAAGCAGACTTTGCAGCGACTTTCCCAGTGGCAGCCCCCACATTCTTGGCCTGAGCGCTAACCTGGTCAGGCTTGTCATAGTCCCTAGCGCCGGGCTCCGGGTTTCTCCCGGGGGACTCCAAAACGATGTTCTGAGGGTCCGCGGCTATGCTGGGATTATTGGATGCCGATTCTATGTGACTGAAGTCCTGTCCTCTCATACGGTCGAGGACAGCCTGCTCGCCCTGCGCTTTATCAGCCCAAGGGATAACACGACGGTATAGCTCTTTCGCCTGAGCAAAGGTTAGGCGCTGGCCCCCCGCGCGTTGGAATTTTCTCTGTGTAGCTTTGCTTAGTTCCTCGAAGGATGTGAGTTTCTCTGTAACCCTACCGAGAATCAAAGTAAGCGCTGGACTTACTTCACTCTCGGTGTTGTCCTCTCCGCCGTCAGTAGAGTCCCAGGAAGTGGTGTAAGAGACAGGAGGGCCTGGCAAGACAAGGGCCACCGCGTCACCCTCACCGAGAACGACAACGGTGCGGAGGTGAACGCGATGGCCAAGGAGATGATGGACGTGCTGGAGCTGCTACGCAAGGAGGCGGCTGATGCCGACCTTGACTTCTTGCGGGAAGGGCTGCGGGTGTTGATGCAGGCGGTGATGGAGGCTGAAGTGGTGAGGAAGACCGGTGCGGGCCTCGGTGGACGCAGCCCGGAGCGGCTCACGCACCGCAACGGCTACCGGCCTCGGCCGTGGGACACGCGGGTGGGCACGCTGGACCTCCAGATTCCCAAGGTGCGGGAGGGCAGCTACTTCCCCTCGCTGCTCGAGCCGCGCCGGCGCAGTGAGCGCGCCTTGCTCGCGGTCGTGCAGCAGGCCTATGTAGAAGGCGTTTCCACCCGCCGCGTCGAGGACCTGGTGCAAGCCCTCGGCTGCGAGGGGATCTCGAAGAGCCAGGTCTCGCGCATCTGCCAGGAGCTCGATGGTGTAGTGGGCTCGTTCCTGGGCAGGCCACTGGACGGCGGGCCGTATCCCTACCTGTGGCTGGACGCCCTCACCCAGAAGGTGCGCGAGAGTGGACGGATCGTGAACGTCAGTGTCGTGGTGGCGACCGCCGTCAACCGGGAGGGGAAGCGCGAGGTGCTCGGCATCGACGTGGGCACGAGCGAGGACGGCGCCTTCTGGCTGGCGTTCCTGCGCTCGCTGGTGGCCCGGGGCCTGGGTGGAGTGGAGCTGGTGACCTCCGATGCGCACCAGGGCTTGAAGGACGCCATCGCCACGGTGTTCGCAGGGGCGTCGTGGCAACGCTGCCGCACGCACTTCATGACCAACCTGCTCGCCAAGGTCCCTCGCCGGGCCCAACCGTGGGTGGCGACGATGGTGCGGACGATCTATCAGCAGCCCTCGCCGGAAGACGTCCACGGCCAACACGCACGCATGGTGGGCATGCTCGACGAACGCTTCCCCCAGGCGGCGGCGCTATTGGCGGATGCAGGCCCCGACATCTTGGCCTTCACCGCCTTCCCCGTGGCCCACTGGCAGCAGGTCTGGTCGAACAACCCGCAGGAGCGGCTCAACAAGGAGATCAGACGCCGCACGGACGTGGTGGGCATCTTTCCGAACCGGGCCGCGGTCCAACGGCTCATCGGTGCGGTGTTGGCCGAGCAGCACGACGAGTGGCAGGTCGCCCGCCGCTACCTGTCCACGCCTGTCGTCGACGAGGGGACTCAACACACGAGGGAGGACTCGATGTTGCTGCCCGCAGGGGCAGCCTGATCAGACCGCGAGGGTGGCGCTCTTACACCACTTGCGGGGACGTGACCCTCTCAGAACCAGTGAGTAGTCGTACGCGAACTGCTGTCGCAGCCAGATGTCCTCTCCGCAGTAGAAGCAGGCGGCCTCCTCTTTGGCGGTGTGCGTAGGCTGCTTGGCGGCGTAGGCCTGGTAGCAGACGCCGCCGGTCTTACAGTCTTGGCATGAGATATGGAAATGCCGGAGCTGCCCTCTGGCGACGCTCGCCGGGAGTTCCTCCGGCGCCTCGGACAGGACCGGCTGGCCCTGAGCAATCATGTGCTCGCAGCCGCTGCAGGTTACGGCCTGGGGGGCAGTCATGCGCCACATGCATCACTCCTAAGCGAATGTCTCTACCTTCTCAGCCTAGCCCATCAAGAAGCCAGCGAAGTCGATGACCGGGCCGAATACGAACCCCAGGGGGTTAAGGTCCGTCAGGATGGAGAGTCCGATGATGGCTATGAGGACGATGGGGCCGACGCGCTGAAGCCAAGCTACGGCGGGGAGCCACTCGCGGGGGACAATGCCCGCTAGGACGCCGCCGCCGTCCAGGGGAGGCAGCGGCAGCAGGTTGAACGCGGCGAGGATCAGGTTCAGCAGGACGCTGTAGGTCGCGATGATGTTCAGCCACGCTCCGGGGTCGAGAGTCCGCAGGTCGGCCCGGGAGAAGTCGCCTGCCTCCAGCAGACTGACCTGGAAGAGCGACGCGAACGCTAGGGCAAGGAGAAGGTTCGTCGCGGGGCCAGCCGCCGAGACGATGGCGACGCCGCGGCGGCCGTTCCAAAGTCGGAGGGGGTTCACGGGCACTGGCTTGCCCCAGCCGAAACCGGCCACCAGCAGCATCACCGTGCCCGTTGGGTCGAGGTGGGCCTTGGGGTTGAGGGTGATGCGGCCTAGGCGCGCGGCGGTGGGGTCGCCGAGCTTGTTGGCGGAGTAGGCGTGGGCGGCTTCATGGAAAGTGATGCTGATCAGGAGCGAGACAGCCACCGCCAGGATTAGCACGAAGAAGGCGAAGGGGTCGTCGAGCAGGAGGTCGCTTTGGGCGAGGAGCATTAAGGGGAGCTACGCCGGTGGCCGTCGCAGCGGTCGCGGGCTATTCGTCGTCCCAGTCGTCATCGTCGTCGTCGGGCTCCGGGGGCGGGGCGGATGCAGCGGACGTGCTCGATTGCCTAGGAAGAATGGCTGAGCCTCGCTCTCGCTGTTTCTTCTTGGCCGACTCGCGGGGGAGGTCCAGCAGCATCTCGCGGGTCGCCTTGAACGCTTCGGCGGTGAGGCCTTTCGCGCTCACAGTGATGGCCGCGACGCCAACGTCGCGCAGCTGCTCCGCCTCCTCCTTCGAGGGCAGCGCCGGGAGATAGGCGATGAGCCAGCGGGAAGTGACCCCTCGCACGCGGCCCAGCCGCATGAGCTGGCTGATGGTGAGCGAGTCCGCGTCCGCCAGTGACACGAAGAACGCGTCGACCGGCAGCATGTCAATCGTGCGCAGGAGGCTGTCGTCGAGCTCGGGGGCGACTTGCATGACGGTGGTGCGTTTCTCGCCGGCGAGGGCGCCGATGGGGGTGGCGACGGACGAGAATATCTGGAAGTCGGCGCCGTTCGTGTCCGAGGCCTGCCCCTCGTCGAACCAGACGCCGCGAGTGACGCCCTTCAGCGCCTTGGCGGACTTGTCCACGTCGGCCTTCTTGGCGCCCTCGCGGGCGGAGACGATAACGCCGTCTAGCTCGGCCTCAACGACGGTCTTGGCTTGGGCTGCGTCACCGGCGTCAACGCCGCCGAGGATGAGGATGGGGGCGATGCGCTCACGCTTGGCGGCGCCGCCGAAACCTAGGGGCTGCGACGCTCCTTTGGCCGCGCGCTCCAGCTTGTCGATAAGTTCGCTCATGTACGCTTTCCGGCGCCTCTGCTCGTCATTCCGGCGCCTCTGCTCGTCATTCCGGCACCTCTTCCGCCATTGCTCCGAATCCCTCCCCCGTCTGCGGCGGAGGCCGGGAGGGGGCCGTCAGGCCCCGCGCCAAGCCGCGGCTAGCGCGTCGGGGAGCGACGCGATTCTATCAGCCGCCTCGCGGCCTGTGCTACCCTCGTGGGGTGGCCATCCTCCCAACTCCCAAGACCGGCGCCAAGCCCTTGGTCAAGCAACTTGTAGCGGCCGGAGTCGGCTCGCGCCGCCGGTCGGCGGCGCTGATCATGCAGGGTGTCGTCTCGGTGAACGGCAAGCAGGCATTAGACCTGAACCGTCTCGTGGCGCCGGGCGACTCGGTGCAGGTGAACGGAGCCACGGTCGGGCAGGCCGACGACCGGCGCGTCTATCTGGTCTTGAACAAGCCCCGAGGCTATCTGTCGGCAGTGACCGACGCGCGAGGGAGGCCGACCGTGTTGGACCTCGTGCCTCCGGCGCTCCGCGTCACCGGGCTCGTCCCCGCCGGCCGGCTCGATCTCTACAGCGCGGGCCTTCTGTTGCTGACGAACGACGGTGCGCTCGTCAATCGCGTGACCCATCCGCGTTACGGCGTCGAGAAGGAGTACGACGTGCTCGTGGACCGGACGCTGTCGGCGGGCGAGCAGCGGCGCTTGTTGTCTGGCATCGAGATTGAGGGGGGCGTCACCGCGGCGGTCGCGGTCGAGTCGTTCAAGGGGACGGAGGCGCGCTATCGCGTTGTGCTCGTGGAGGGTAAGAAGCGGGAGGTGCGTTTGATGATGGCGGGACTTGGCCGCAGCGTCCTCCGGCTGACGCGGGTCCGCATCGGTGGACTTCGGCTCGGAGCGCTGTCGCCGGGCTCCGTGCGGCGGCTCACCGAGAGCGAGGCGATGCGCATAGTCAGCGGCGAGGCTCCGGCCGAGGCGGGCCGGCAGCGTCCCGCATCAGGCCGTCCTCCCGCGAGTCGTGCTGCCGCGAGCCGTCCTCCCACGAGTGGCCCTCCTGCGGGGCGTCCTCCTGCGAGTCGCTCTCCTGCGGAGCGTCCTCCTGCGGGCCGTCCTCCTACGAGTCGCCCTCCTACGAGTCGCCCTCCTACGAGTCGCCCTCCTACGAGCCGTCCTCCCGCGAGCCGTCCTCCTGCGAGCCGTCCTCCCGCGAGCCGTCCTCCCGCGAGCCGTCCTCCTACGAGTCGCCCTCCTACGAGTCGCCCTCCTGCCAAGAGGGGGCCGCGTGGCTAACTCAGGACGTCTCGTTTGGATCGACATGGAGATGACGGGTCTCGACCCGGAGCGCCACGTCGTCATCGAGATCGCGACGCTGGTCACCGACGGCGACCTGAACGTCATCGCCGAGGGGCCGGTGATTCCGGTCGCCCGGAGCCGGGAGGAGATGGAGCGCATCGACGAGTGGAGCTTGAAGACGCACACGGGGTCGGGGTTGTTGGGGCGGGTAGGGGCGTCGACGGTCGGCGTAGCGGAGGCGGAACAGCGGACGCTCGATTTCGTGAAGGAATGGGTGGACCCCCGGGAGGCCCCGCTATGCGGCAACTCGGTCCACCAAGACCGACTCTTCCTGATGAAGGAGATGAAGACGCTGGAGGCGTACCTGCACTACCGCATAGTGGACGTGAGCTCGGTGAAGGAGCTGGTGCGGCGCTGGTACCCGGGCCTGCGAGCCCCCGCGAAGAAGGGGGCGCACCGAGCGCTGGACGACATCCGCGAGAGCATCGAGGAACTGCGGTTCTACCGGGAGCGCGTGTTCGTGGCGCGTAGTGAGTAGACCGGTGATTGGGTAGACTTGATATCAATGGCTACTGAATCGCAAGCGCTCGTTCCGGCGCAGCAGCCGCTCCTGAGAGCCGTGGGCCGTTCGCCTGCGCGACTTGGCCTGAGGGCGCTCGTCAAGCTGTCCGGTTCCCCAATGGCACGGCGCGCCGCGATGACGGGGCTGGCGTTCGGCGTCGGCTATCAGCTGAGCCGCATGGTGAAGACTGGCCGGTTGTCGGAGGTCGCGTACACCGCCCGCAACGCCTACCGCGCCGCATCCGGCAGCGACCCTGTCGCGGAAGGCGAGCTCGCTGGCCGTTGGGTGCGCCAGTCAGTGACGCTCGTGTCGTCCTTCTACGGGTACGTCGACCGGGACGATTAGAGTCAGCGGGGCGTAGCTACGAGCTATGACTCCACTCGTTTGGCGAGGTTCTGGCCGAAGTCTTTCATGATGCCGTCGGCCTTGCGCTTGATGATGCCTTGGCCGAATTCACCGAGCTTACCCATGATGTTGGCGTCGGAGTCGACGACGAGGTCGCTGGCGCCGTCCCCGGCGTCTTCGACCGCCATTTCGATCTTCACGCGGACGTTGCCTGGCACCTTGCGGTCGGCGCCCTCGCCGGTCATGGAGATGCGTCGGGCGTCGTCGTCGCGCGACTCGACGGAGAGCTTTCCGGCCAGGCCGAGGGCGACAGGGCCGACGCGCACTTTGACCGTGCCGGAGTACGTCCCGTCGTCGTTGGCCGCTACGTCCTCTGCGCCGGGGATGCACATGCCCACGGTGGGGATGTCGGTGACGAATGCCCATAGCTCTTCGGGGGCGGCCTTTACTCGATAGGTGTAGTGGAAGTCCATGCAGTTCCTTTGTCCTCGTGGTGGCGCCCGCCGTAGCAGGCGGCGTCCATGATAGGAGGGCGTCCGTCGCTAGGACAACCTGACAACCTCTCTCACGTTGACAAGGCCGTGAGGCGATACTACCGTCACATAGCCCGCCGCTGCTTCCTGCCGTAGACGATGCGGGCCCGGAGGTTACTCGTATGGCGCCTTACACCCGCATATCCGGCGACTCGCATCTAGAAGTCGCCAACGAACGCTGGACGCACCGCATTGACCCCAAGTTCCGCGACCGCGCCCCCAAGACGGTCAAGCTCGAAACGGGCGCGGATGCGAGTCAGTTGGAAGACCTGCCGCCCGCGCAGAACCCCATGGACCTGTACGGCGGTAAGGGCCGCGACATCTGGTACCCCGGTGGCCAGACATACGAGCTGACGCCGGGCACCGGCTCGCCGCAGCAACGCGTTCAGGAGCAGGAGAAGGACGGCCTCGACGCTGAAATCCTCTATCCTGCGGTGGTGGTCGGTCCCCGTCTGTGGATGAAGGCGCAGGACGAAGATCTCCAGCGCGCCATCTTCAGAGGGTGGAACGCGTGGGTAGGCGAGGAGTACTGCGCCGAGGCGCCTGACCGGCTCTTCGGCATCGGCGCGATACCGCCCACCGGCATCGACGACGCCGTCGCCGAGATTGAGTTCTGCAAGGAGGCCGACCTCACCGGCGTGCAGCTGCTGGCGTTCCCGAACGGCGGGGGCAAGCCGCTTCCCGAGGACGACCGGTTCTGGGCGGCGTCGCTGGACCTGCAGATGCCCGTTTCAATCCATGTCGAGCTCGCCAAGACGGGCGTGCAGGGCAAGCTGCTCGACTACCCCAAGCAGGACAGTCGTCTGACGACGGAGCTGGCGTTCCAAGTGCAGCGGTTCGCGGCGCGCGGGGCGGGGACGAACGCGGTGCAGCTCCTGCTCTCCGGTGTGTTCGACCGTTTCCCCGACCTCCGCGTCATGCTTGCCGAGACGTCGATTGGGTGGGTGCCCTTCTTCTTGGAGATCGCGGACGTGCGGTATAACCGCCACATCTATTGGGCGGAGCACATGAACGGCTTTACGCCGCTGAAGGCGATGCCCAGCGAGCTGCTCAACGAGTACTTCTACTGGGGCTTCCAGCAGGACCGCAGCGGAGTCGACCTCCGCCATCACCTCAACGTGGACCATCTCGTATGGGCGGCTGACTTCCCGCACCAGGAATCGGACTGGCCTGACTCGGACGAGGTCATGGGGCACAATTTCACAGGCGTTCCGGAGGACGAGGTCTACAAGATGATCGTCCAGAACGCGGTCGACTACTTCCACCTCCCGGCCAGGAACTAGATGAGCAGCCCGCAGGGAGTCCGCAACCCAGCGGGCTTTCTGTGGCCGTTCGACGCCTACTACGGCTGGGCCATAGCCGGGACAGCGCTGGTTGTTTCCTTTGCGTCGTCCATCTTCTACGGGCCCGTCCTAAGCGTCTGGTTCGAGCCAATCCGCGAGGAGACCGGCTGGAAGGCGTGGGAGGTCGCCGCCGCCTTCACCATTGGCAGCTTTGCGGGGTCGGTCCTCACTGCCGTGGTGGGCAAGGTGATGGACCGCTACGGCACGCGCACCGTTACGGCCCTCTCCGGGATGGCGCTGGCGGGCGCGATGGTCGGCTTGGCGCTCATGCAGGCCCCGTGGCAGATGTGGATATTCTTCGGGGTGGGGCGGGGCTTCGCCATCGCGGGCGTTCAGTTGGGGACGACGGTCGCCATCGCCAACTGGTTCGTCCGCAAGCGGGGGAAGGCGACGTCCTCGCCGGGTTCGGGCTTCGGTTCGGCCAGGCGCTAGTTCCCCTTGCGGTCGTGCCAATCATCGTGCTGCTGAGCTGGCGTTGGGCCTACGGACTTCTGGCAATCTCCGCCATCCTGCTCATCACCGTTCCGGCGCTCGTGTACCTGCGACGGCGACCCGAGGACTACGGGATGCTCCCCGACGGGGACGCGCCGGACGACGGCCGAGCGGATGAGCGCGCCGCCGCGTCCCGCGAGTTTGCGTGGACCGCCGCCCAGGCCCGGAAGACGATGGCCTTCTGGCTCGTCCTCCTGACCACGTCGGTGATGTTCTTCGGCCAGACGGCCACGAACCTTCACGCCGTCCCCCACTTTCAGTCGCGCGGGGTGACCTTCGAAAGCTCGGTGCTGATTGTATTCACGTTCGCCATGACTTCGGCGGTCACGACAGCGCCCTGGGGTTGGGTGATGGACCGCGTCCACGTCCGGCACGTCATCGCGGTGGTCGCGCTCATCTATTTCTTGTCGATGGTCATCATCGTGAACGCGGAGTCCTTCGCGGGATCGGTGCTGTTCGGGCTCACCTTCGGCGTCGCCCAAGGGGGGTGGACGGTGAGCCAGCGCATCATCGTGCCCAACTACTTCGGGCGGCAGTCGGTCGGCGCGATACGGGGGCAGATGGGCCTGATGACGGCGTTCATCAACCCCGTTGGCCCGTTGGCGGCGGGGGCCATCAAGGACATATCAGGCAGCTACAACGTTGCGTTCACGGTCTTTGCGGGCGCGTTCATCCTCTCGGCGCTGATGATGCTGGTCGCAAGGCCGCCCAAGCCGCCTCAGCCCTCTCCTGCGGACGGCGGTGGATAATCCCCAGCCTGACTGCGGGCAACGACGGACGCGCTAGCCGTTAGCGCGCGATGCCTTGGGCGTTGCGGTCGTCCCCTTGTTCGGCAAGCCTTGCGGCGACGGCGCTGAGGAGCCCGCCCATCGCGGTCTCGGACCAGAACCAGTGCTGGAGGTCGTTGTGTTGCTGCTCGGGGCTCTGGCAGAAGCGCGCCTCCATGTAGAACGCCTTGATGTCGTCCGACGCGAGCCGCAGGAAGCGGCCGGCGTCGAGGTCCGCGGGCTTGAGCTCGTAGGGGGCGTCCTTTCCTTCGGCAAAGGACTGCATGTAGCGGATGAGGCCGCGGAACCGGCGTTGGGGCACGCCGCTCAATCCGACCATGGTCCGCCCCCCGCTCTCTTCGGTCCAACGCTCGTAGCATCCGCGAAGGGCTGTCACCTCGTCGGCGGGGTCGGCATCCGGGGCGGTCGCGTCCACGCGGGCCTCTCCGGCCTGGAGGAGGCGCGGGGGCGCGTCGCCGTCCTCGGGAAACTCGGCCAGCACCGGCGTGTCTTTTTCGCGGAGCAGGCCGAGGGCCGCTCCGAGCACCTTGTGCTGGAAATCAGGGTCGTTGGGCTTGCCGAGGGCGAACCCGAAGGGGAACGGGACCCAGAGCGCCCGAGGAGGCTTGACCCGCTGGGCGTGCTCCTGGATGAGCGCAATCGTTACGGTCGGCAGGCCCGTCTCTTCGATTGCGCGCGCCAGCACACTGACCGTGTGCGTGCAGTTCGGTCAGGTCGGAGTCAGGAAGACGGCGTCGGCGCCCTCGTCGAGTAGCAGGCGTCCGACTTCCGGGCCGGTCTCTTGCTCGATCTGGCGAGGGCCGCGCTGGGCGCCCATGAACGAGTAGAAGTTCTCCGACAGAGAGCCGATCTCCCCGCGCTCGACAAGCTCGCGGGCCCGGTCGATGGGGAAAGTGATGTTGATGTCGCGCATGAACGCGGTGCGGTCGAAGCCGATGCTGGTGTGGCTTTGGATGATGTCGCGCGCCAGCGTCGTGGACGGGATTACGCGGTAGGTCTGCTCGCCGCCGGCGAAGGGAGCATCGTCGCGCAGATGGAGCCCGGCTGTCGTGACAAGGGCGAGCTTAACCTCGGCGAGGGGTTTGGCGAGTGTGGCGCAGGGCGAATCGTCGTGGTCGAACGCGGGGAAGTTCAGGTGTCCTTGCCGGGCCACGTCCGAGAGTTCTTCGAGTCTGGGCATGGGGACTCCTTAGCAATCGGGGGCTATCGACGGGCATTCTACCGCGCCATTCCTCGCCTGTGGGAGGTAGTCTTGTGCGCGGCGGCGGCCTTCTGCGAGATCATCAGCGAGTTGTGTCAGAGGTTCCCTAAGCCAATATCAGTGATTCCCACATAGGTAATGTTGGATATCTGCATGGTAGCCTTATGTACATGAAGAAAGCTGTACAGGTAGCAATAGACGAAGCATTGCTGCAGCGGCTGGATAGCTACCCGGAGGTGCGGACGCGCGGGCGATCCGCAGTGCTTCGAGAGGCTGTCGCCGACTACCTGGCGAAAAAAGAGGCGGAGGAGATAGACCGGGCGTATGAGGCGGGCTACGGCGCTGCGCCGCCGGACGAGTTCGACGACTGGCCGGATGAGGCGGCATGGCCGGAGTGAGCGGCCTGCGGCGAGGAGAGATATGGCTCCATCAATTCGCCGCGCCGGACAAGCGCCGTCCCGTCGTCGTGCTGTCGCGGACGCGGGCGTTGCCGCTGCTGCGCACGGCTGTAGTCGCGCAGATAACCTCAACCATCCGCGGTTTGCCGAGCGAGGTCGTTGTTGGCATTGACGAAGGGTTGAAGTCCCCTTCCGCCATCAATCTCGACCACGTGCAGACGGTCGATCAGCACAAGCTGCATCACTACGTCGGCGCACTGAGCGAGGAGAAGATGCAGCAAGTCTGCCGCGCCCTCGCCATAGCAACCGGCTGCGAGTGATCCACCCCTGAGGCGTTATTGAACGCCTACTCTTCTTCGAGGGCGGAGGCTCTGGCCTGCTTGGTCTGGGCGCGGTGGCGCTTCTCTTCCAGGCGGCGCTCGATGGCCTGTTTGCCGGGCGACGTAGGGCGGCGGGAGCGGGGGATGCGCTCCGCGCGCGCGAGCATCTTGATAAGGCGGTCCATCGCGTCGTCGCGGTTCCGGTCCTGGCTGCGGAAGCGTTGGGCCTTGATGATGAGCACGCCGTCGCTGCTGAGGCGCTTGCCCGCAATGCTCCGCAGACGGCGCTTCACGTCTTCCGGGAGAGAGGGGGACGCCGCGGCGTCGAAGCGCAGATGGGCGGCGGTCGCCACTCGGTTGACGTTCTGCCCGCCGGGTCCGGACGAGGGGAGGTACGTCAGCTCTATCTCATGCTCGGCGAGCTGTATGTCGTCGGTAACGCGAATCATGCCTATAGAGTAACGCCTCTTGCCCGTCGTTGGCGCCCCCACCGGCTGCTGCTATGCTCGCGTATGGCCCCGAGAGGGCCTAGGAGGAGACTATGGCGCGCAGCAATAACGCAGTCCGGTTTGGGCTCAACCCCCGGGGACTGCCGTACGACCGTATCGTGGCGGTGGCGAAAGCGGCGGAGGCGGCAGGGTTCCAGAATATCTCGTTCAGTGACCGCCCGCCTGAGAACAACATTGAAGGGTGGACGCTGGCCACGGCCATCGCCCTGCAGACCGAGAAGCTGCGTGTTACCCATTCCACGCTGAACGTCCCCTTCCGCAATCCGGCGCTGCTCTCGAAGATGGCGGCGGGGCTCGACGCCATCACGGGCGGCGGGCGGGTCATCCTCACCCTCGGCGCGGGCACGCAGCGGGACCACTTCACCACCTACGGCATCGGGTTCGGCACCCCCGGCGAGCTGGTGGACGGGCTCATCGACGCCATCGAGATACTGCGCGGGACATGGGCCAACGAGAGCTTCACCTACTCCGGCAAGCAGTACAGCGTGGAAGGGGCGGTCGTGACGCCCAAGCCGGCTGATGGGGCGATTCCCATCTTCATCGGTGCGGCGAAGCCTCGGATGCTGCGCCTCACCGGCCGGGTCGCCGACGGGTGGATCCGCAACGGCGGCTGGCCCGCCAACCTCGACGCCTACCGCCAGCAACTGGACATGCTGGAGGAAGCCGCAGGCGGGGCGGGACGCGACGCCGGGACGATTCACCGGGTCATCAACTGCAACGCCTACGTGGGCGACGAGGACCCGGCGACCAAGCTGGCCGGAGTGTTCGGAAACCAAGGCGGGCTCGCCGGGACAGCTGACCAGGTGCTGGAGATTATCGAGGGTTGCCGGGAGGCGGGCGTCGACACCTTCCACGTGCAGTTCCATAACGACATCATCGACGAGCAGATTCCTGTGTTTGGGGAACAAGTGATTGCAAAGGTCAGCTAGTGGGTTCCTCTCCAGACCTCCCCCGCGGGCGGACGGGGGAGGGGGAATGCGAGGTTCCCGCCTGCGCGGGGATGACGGCTCCCTTCGGGCCTCTCCCGTCAGCCGGGAATATGCACTTCGTGGACCTCAACCTCGCAGCCGGTCATCCACTGTATGTGTGGATGGCCTTCGAGTAGCGCCTTCGCGGCTTCCATGCTCTCGCCTTCCAGTATCGAGTATCCCACGATGCTCGTGTCGCTGGGCGAACTGCCCGCGCTGGTCAATCTCTGTGCGTTCAGCAGCGGACCGCCCATGTCCACGAGACTATCTCCGCACCGGGCGAACCAGGCCATCCAGGGCTCCATGCCTTTCTGCATGTCCTCGGGAGTGGCGTCTTTCATGCCCTCACCGAACGACACAGGGGCGTGATAAAGGACGATGTACTTTCCCAATCCGTTCACCTCGCTATACATGATGCAGCGCCGGGACCGCCCGTAGAGCGAGCCTCGACGCTTGCCTGCATTGTAGGCCATCTCCCTGGTAGAGCGACACGCCGAGATGTCCGGGGCTAGGACTTCCTGAGCGCCCGGCCCGGCAGGGCGCCGGTGTGCCGGCCCTGTTCCCAGACCAGCGTTCCGTTCACGAAAACGTGCTCGATTCCTGTCGCCAGCCGCTTGGGGTCTTCGAAGGTGGCTTGCGCGCTGACCGTGTCCGGGTTGAAGACGACCACGTCCGCTTTCATGCCGTCGCGTAGGATGCCGCGGTCCCTGAGACCCAGGCGGCGGGCGGGGGCGCCGGTCATTTTGTGGACGGCGTCCTCCAAACGGAGGAGCCCGTCGCGAACGGCTTGGCCGAGCAGGTAGGGGAACGTGCCGTAGGTGCGGGGATTGGGCATGTCGCCGGTCATAAGGCCGTCGCTGCCCACCATCTGAGCGGGGTGGCGCATGATGGCGCGGATATTCTCCGGGTTCCCGGTGCGGGCCACGAACGCCACTTCCAAGCGCTCCTCGATGAGCAGGTCGCAGATCGTGTCCACCATGCGCTTCCCTTGGGAGTCCGCCATGTCCTGCAGCGAGCGGCCCTCCCACTCCTTGTTCTTCGAGGAGCCGACGTGGGCGAACATGTAGTCGGCGAGGGAGCCTCCCCATTGGGGGTAGACGTCGTTCGCTATCTCGTCGCGCACCTGCTTCGTGGCGATGCGTTCGAGGAGCCTGGCGGGGCCGCCTGCGTGGACCCACGGCGGAATGAGCGAGAGCAGGATGGTGCTGGCGGCGGGGTAGGGGTACTGGTCGAACGTGACGTCGACGTCGTCGGTCCGGGCCTCGTCCACGAGGGCGACCATTTTCTCGCCCATGCCCTGCACCGGGTTGTGGTAGTGGGAGATCTGGACCGGCGCGCCGCTCCGCTTGCCGACGGAGACGGCCTCGCGGAACGGGTCCAGCAGGCGGTCGCCCAGCCCGTAACGGGTGTGGGTGACGTAGATGCCGCCGTAGGGGGCGACGGCTTCGGCGACGGCGGCGAGCTCGTCGGTGTTCGAGTAGACGTTGGGGACGTAGGAGAGGCCCGTCGAGAAGCCGAACGCTCCGTCGCGCATGCCCTCGACCGCCAGCCGTCGCATGAGCGCGAGTTCTTCGTCGGTCGGCAGGCGGTCCGCCCATCCCATGGCCTCGATGCGTATCGCCGCATGGGGGACGAAGTAGACGACGTTGCAGGACGAGCCTCGGTTGAACAGATCAAGGAAGGACGCGACGGAGGTCCACCGCGTACCCTCCGGCGGCCGTCCGTTGACCGCGGCCAGGTAGTCGACAAGGTGCTGGCGGTTGGCGTCCGAGATGGGGGCGTAGGAGAGGCCGTCCTGGCCGAGGGCTTCCGTGGTGACGCCTTGGCTCACCTTCGGTTCGTGGAGCGGATTCGTGAGCAGCGCGAAGTCGGAGTGGGAGTGCATGTCGATGAAGCCGGGGCAGACGACCATGCCGGCGGCGTCGATTGTCCGGAGCGCCTCTACGGCTGAGACGTCGCCCTCCATCACGGTTACGGTGTCGCCCTCGATGCCCACGGCGGCGTGGGACCAGGTCCGGCCTGTGCCGTCGATGAGCTTGGCGTTGGTTATGAGGGTGTCGAGCATGGGTCGTCCTCCGGGGGGTGAGGCGCTCTTCGCTGGTTTCCGCCATCCTACCCTCCCCTTCCCGCGGACAGCCCCCTCTCTAACTCTCCCCCCGTTTGCGTGGGAGGGGAGAGCAGCACCGATGGTGCTAGTTCGAAAGTAGCTCAGTGCAGGCAAGGTCGGATATGGCGGCGGCGAAACGCTCCAATGAGTTGTGCAAGTACACGGCCGCCCGCTCGCCGCCGTAATCGCAGTAGCCGCCCGAGACTACCCAAAAAACGACCATATCCAACATCGAGAGCCGGTAGTCCGATAAGCACTCTTCAAACGAGTAGTCGCTTACGCCGTTGCTTATCAGCGTGGAGTGGTACGTGTGAAGAAGACTCAGCTCCTCGTTCCTTCGCTGCTGCGGAGGGAACGCCTCGCTGATGAACGTGGCGACATCGTAGACGCCCCTGCTGCGTGCGCAGAACTCCCAGTCAAAAACGACTAGCGATTGCGGCTCCCCATCGGTCAGAAGAAAGCAATTATCGAGGCGGTAGTCCCCATGAATAATCGTTCTAGGGGATTTCGTGAGCTTCGCCTTTATCGTAGGAATCTCAGAGCCCAGGCGGTCTCCGAGTAGTCGCAGCCCGCGTGGCATTCCGTCGCCGGCCTTCTGTATGAGGGACTCCCACGCGCTAGCGTATAGCTCCTGGTAGACCCCGGCTTCGGCATCCTTCAACGGCGCCCAGTCCAGCCTGTCCAAGCGGGGGCTATTCCACCAAGAGGCCTGGAACTTGGCCAATTGGCCTATGCAGCGATGGGCCTCCGCCAGCGAGCATCCGACCACACTATCGCCCTGGCGGCCGCCTTTGACGTCCTCCAGCAGCAGAATGGTGTTCCCCGTTGCCGACTCTATGGCGGAGTAGTAACCATGAGGGATTTGTATGTCACCGGAGGTTGGCGCTTCCTGGTAAAACCTGACTTCGCGCCGGTCCTGTCCCAATTTGTCGGCGATCATCCTCAGTGCAGGGTCTGTGGAGGGGAGCTTGACTATCACGGTTTGCGGCAGGTCCACGGGGTCATCGTCGTAGTGGAGTGTCAGGCGGACCACCTGGTTCATAAACCCCTTCCCCTCGGCTATGGCCTCAGTCGAGCGCCGGATCACGGAAGCGCCGCTCGACGCCCCTTTGCTGTGAAGGGCTTCGGTCAACCAGAAGGGGGTAATCTCCTGGAGGCCTTTGGGAATGGTCAAACTGGTCATCTCTGCGCTATGGGCGAAGCCTCCGGTTCTCGGAGACAACAAGCCTCTTCCTTCATCCGGCCTTGCGAGCGAATAGAACGCAATGGTCCATGGGCTTTGTGAAGATGATTGCAGTCTTGTTCATCAGGCCCATGTTAGTGGGAGAACAACCTCGCTGTCGTATCCCGGCCAGTATCCGCTGACGGCGCAGCTGGCAGCCTGGCTGTGCTGTTTCTCTTAGCAACCAGCAAAGCGGGACACCAGTCCTCAAAGGTTCGCGTTGACGTTCCTGAGGAAATCCTCAGAGCCGATGCGGAGGAGGCCTCAGGCGGAAACGGTTACGAATTTGCTGAGGACAGGTAGCCGCTCATCGTATAGGCATCACTGGGCGCTAGGCCTGGTGGGTTGGGCCTCCACGTGACGATGGTCTGGCGCTGCGGGGCCACGCCCCGGACGATTAAGCCCTCACTCGTCTCTTCCAGCAGGTCGTCCGCGGCGGCGCGCAGCCGCTCGTCCGCCTCGGCGCCTTCCCTCACGCCCAGCCGACGCCGCAGCTGCTCCAGCGCCGCATCGCGGTCCGTGTCCAGCACCGCGGCCTCAGAGCTGAGCATCGCCACATCAGGGAAGATGTCCATGGCCCACAGCAGGTTCAGCACGTCCGGGAGCCCCGGCAGAGGCGTTGGCGCCGAGCCGTACACCCGTCGTAGAAGGGTACCTCCAGCGCCCCCGGCGCCTCCATCATCTCCACCACCACTACGCGGTCATTGGCGTGCTCTTGCATCTTCGCCACGAAGGGCGCGGCGTCCGGCACGTGGTGCAGCACCAGAGAGCAGAGCACCATGTCCGCTGAGGGCGCCTCCGCATCTTCCCACGGCTCGTTGATAACCGTGATGTTGGTGAGTCCGGCCTCTGCCGCGCGGGTCTTTAGCATTTCGGCGGAGTCCGCGGACGGCTCGACGACGGTCACGTGCTTGGCCCGCGTCGCTAGGGGCAGTGCAAACCGGCCTGCGCCCCCGCCGACATCGAGGACGTCGGCATCCGTCGTTAAGGCGGCGTAGAGGCTATTCAGCACCGGGTCGTCGGTTCGGTAGGGGTCCAGGGGCCTGTTAGCGCGCGTAAAACTACGGTGGCCGTGACCTTGACCGTGCCCATGTCCGTCGCCGCGCTGCGCCGTGACGTCGCGCTCGTGCGCCAATATCTGATTGCGCCAGGCGTCAATGACTAAGTTCACTGTGGAGCACCTCAAAGAAGGATTGGGTGGTCGTGACTAGGGCCCTACATATCAAATCATAAACTACACGGCGGCCCTGCTTCCCGAACACTAGAGGTTGGCGGAGAGGGGTGCTGATTGGCACGCCTCGTGGTTCGACAGGCTCACCACGAACCCATTGGGTCGCTTACCTGTTGGGGTCGCCTAGCCGTTCTGGACGGCGGCTCGGGCGGGGGTCGGGGGACGGCGGGCGAAGAGGAAGAAGAATGTGCCGGCCGCGGTGGTCGCGCCGAGCGTCCAGAAGGCCAGGGTGTAGGAGCCCTGGGCGTCGTACATGATTCCGGCGTAGACGGGGCCGATGATGCTTCCGCCCGCCGTGATAATGTTCGACCAACCGGCGATCTGGCCGAGGCTCCGGGTGCCGAAGTAGTCGGCGCGGATCGCCATCATGAGCGGTCCGCGCATGCCCCAGGCGACTCCATGCAGGGCGATGGCGGCGACGATGGCCGGGATGCTCGTCGAGAAAGCGACGATGAGGATTCCCGCGCCGTGACCGAGCATCGCGGCGGCGGCGAGCAGTCGTTTGGGGTAGATGTCGCCCATAATGCCGCCGCTGACCTGGCCGACGATCTGCGAGACCATCAGGCCGGGGAGGATCAGCGCGGCTTGGGCGACGCTCCAGTCGTTCCGCTCGACGAGATGGGGCACGAGATGGACCGGAACCGTGCCGACCACGAGGAGCGCCCAGCCATGGCCCATCGAGATGAGCCAGAAGGAGCGGTCGCGCATGGCCTCGCGCACAGTGAAGTCGAAGTCGCTCCCTACGGTCCCTCGGGCGGCGGCGCGCTTCGATATCTGCTCGGTGGTGTCGCCGTCCGGATGCAGCCCCATCTCCTCGGGGCTCCGCCGGAAGACCATGGGCACCGGGAGGCCGGCTACTGTCGCCAAGATCCCGGAGGCGACCACGGTCTCGCGCCACCCGAACGTGATGATCGACCAGGCGATGACCGGCACGAGTATGGCGCCGCAGGCGGACCCGATGGACGTGAAGGACATGGCGCGGGTGCGCTTGCGCACGAACCAGTGGGCGATCGCGGTGTTAACCGTGAGGAATCCGGCCATGCTCGTCCCCACGGCGATGATAGTGAACGCCACGAACAGGTGCCAGAGCTCCTGGATCTGGCCGAGGAGGATCAGCCCCCCTCCAAAGAAGACCGTGCCGAGGAGCATGACGGGACGAGGGCCGAAACGGTCGACCATCCAGCCCTGAATGGGGCCGAGCAGCCCGGTCTCGATGCGCAGGAGGCCGACAGCCCCGGAGATTGCGCCCCGGCTCCAGGCGAACGTCCGCTCGAACTCAACGACGTACAGCCCCTGGGACAGGAAGAGCATGGACGAGTGCATGGCCTGGTTGAAGAAGGCCGCGATGACTATGCGCCAGCCGTAATAGAGGCGTCGCCGGGGCGTCGTCGGGGGCGGTCGAGGGGTGGACTGCATCAAATCAGCGCCTGCCTAGTCGTACCACTGTCCGGTGAGCGTGCGCACCTCGGAGTAGGCGGGGTCCTCTATCGTGGTCTTGAACGGCGGGAAGAGCAGATCGATGATCAGCCCAGGCCCGCCGGCGGGTCCCTTGGCGTTGCGCGCCTGATGCTGAAGGCTGTCGATCTGCTCCTGGAGCGTCTCGGCGATGCGCAGCAGCGACTCTATCTCGGCGGCGCCGGAGCGCAGCTCGGAGCGCAGCAGCGCCAAGCCCTCCGCGACCTCCTGCGACTTGTCGGCGCGGGCCTCGGCGCTTCCTCCGTGCCACTCGCCCGGCGGATGCCAGGTGATGAACGGCGTCATGTCGCCCGCCCAGCGGAACGATAGCTCGCCGCTCTCGTGGGAGTGCCTCACTCCGGGCTCGCCCGGCATCTGCATCAGGGCCGTCACCAGCACCTGGTCGGTCTCGAGCACGGTGAACACGCGACGGCGCGGGCGGCCTGAAACCTCCAGGCCGCGCCAGCCCTTCCGGTCCTCCGGCAACTCGAATGGATTGATCTCCGGCGCCATGGTCCTCCTAACCGAAATGTGTCCGTCGTGATTCTCGCCTCCCGCGCGGCCCGGCTATTGGGAGTGGTTGCGCAGGTGGTCTATGTAGGCGGCGATGCCCGATTCGATGTCGTATTCGGGTTCGTAGCCCACGTCTTCTTTGATGCGGGTGAGGTCCATCACCGGGTTTGGCGGGTTGGCGCCCGCGCTGCGGCCGGGCTTGAGCGCGGAGCAGACGGCGTCCGGCAGGGACTTGCGCACCGCCGCGAACACCTCTTTCGTCGACGTGGCCGTCCCGGACCCGATGTTGTACGTGTCGTGGGCGAGGCTCTCAGCAGTGTGGACCATCTGGATGCCGCGCGCTAGGTCGGCGACGTAGGTCCAGTCGCCCCGATCGTCCTCGCTGATGGCGCCGCCGGGGCGGTCCGAGAAGTCCGGGTCTTCGCCCTTGAGCGTCGCGTGGCACATGCGGCTCATGGGGTTGAACATGCTGTAGTAGTAGGGGCCGTAGATGCTCCCGATGCGGAGCGACACGACATTGATGTTGGCGCGGCCGGCATAGTGGGAGGCGTGTACCTCCATGCCCTTCTTGAACGCCTCGACCTGGGTGCGCGAGCCGATGGGCAGCGGCATGTCCTCCCTGAACGGTCCTCCGGGCAGGCTGCCGTAGACCGAGGTCGAGCTGGCGAGGGAGAGGCGGCCGAGGCCGAGCACCCGCGTGGTCTCGAGCAGGCTCTGCAGCCCCTGGGTGTAGACGCGGTAGTCCTCCTGGGGGCTGATGCCGCGCGCGGGCGGCGCCGCGAAGGAGATGATGCTGTCGACTTTGTGGCGGTGCGCCGCTTCCATGACCTCGTAGTTCTTGGTGACGTCGACGCGCTCGACGAACACGCGCTCGTTCAGCTTAGGCTCAAGCGCTTCGGGCACGCGGTGGGAGCTGTGCTGGGTGATGACGACGCTCTCGCCCACTTCGAGCAGCCGCAGCGCGGTGTTCAGTCCGATGAATCCCATACCCCCGACGATCAGAATCATGACGTTCTCCCTTGGACTCTTTGGGTTTGTTCGTTGACGGCTCTTCGGGCCGCACCTGTTTTATCACGTTGTGGAGGTCACCCCCACACCCCCGCGGGACGTTGTGTGGCCTCCCCCACCTCTCAAGGGGACGTGTGGCAAACGACGGGAGCTAGGGGTAGCATCGCCGAGATGGCAGAACAGCATCCAATACCCGCCGCGGGCGAACGCCGGGGCCGCCGCTGGCCCCGTACATTCGACTCGCTGTCGATACCCGCCTACCGGCGCTACTTCATCGCGATGCTCTTCTATTTCGGCGCGATGCAGGCGATGGTGCTCGTTAGGCCGGTCCTCGCCTTCGACCTCGCCGACCGCGCGCCCATCGTCCTGGGCATCGTGATTGCGGCGAACAACGCGCCGTCCCTCGTACTGTCGCCGTTCGCCGGCGCACTGGCGGACAAGACGTCGATGCGCAACATCCTGATAGTGGCGGGCGGGTTGATGGTGGTGTTCGCGGTCATCTCCGCCGTTGGGGTGATGCTCGGCCTGCTGGACTGGTGGCATATCACCGTCATCGGCGTATTCCAGGGCTCGGTGATGGTGTTCGTCACGCCGACGCGCCGGGCAATCATCGGAGGGCTGGTGGACGAGGGTCACCTGCTCAACGCGACGGGCCTGCACACGATGTCGCAGAACGCGAACAGGGTGGTGATGCCGCTGATCGCGGGCATCCTGTTCGCGCGGGTCGGGCCGGAGTGGGCGTACTTCCTCATCGTCGGCCTCTACGTGGTGGGGATGCTGCTCATGCTGGCTGTCCCCGTGCACGGGGATGGAGGGCGCCAATCGCGGCGTCGCGGCGGCTCCCCAATGGACGGGTTCCGCTACATCAGGCAGGAGCCGGTCATCCGGAACCTCATCCTGATCGGTTTCGTAATCACGGTCTTCGGTCAGCCGTTCCAGCACCTGCTGCCGCTGGCGCAGGACCTGTTGGGGATAGGGGCCGACGGCGTCGGGCTGCTGTTCACGTTCTTCGGTATTGGGTCGCTGCTGGGCTCCACCAGCGCGGCGTCGCTGGGGGACTTCCAGCGCAAGGGGTTGCTGCTGGTGGGGTTCTTCACGCTGTTCGGCGCAGGGGTCGTGGCGTTCGCCGCTTCCAACTGGTACGTGCTGTCGCTGTTCCTGATGCTGCCGATCGGGGTGGGACACTCGGGCCGGACGGTGGTGCACCTTGCCGCGCTCCAGACCTACTCGGACCGGGAGATGCGCGGTCGGGTGCAGGCGCTGAACGCCATGATTGGCGGCCTGATACCCCTTGCGGTGCTGGGCATCACGGCGCTCGCGGAGGCGTTCGGGGGGCGCGTCGCGCTGGCGACGGCGGGGGGCGTAATCGTCGTCTACGGGATATGGGAAGCGCTGTTCTCGAAGACGCTGCGCAACCTGCGGTAGGCGCTGGGGCTTCGCCTTGCCCGCGCTCGATTGTGTACATACACTAAGAGATGCCTTACGAATGGGATGAAGCCAAGCGCCAGGTTAACTTGGAGATACGAGGCATAGACTTCGAGGAGATTGGTCGCTTCCAGTGGGAAACATCGATTGAGGAAGAGCAGATTCGCTACGGAGAGCAGCGCACACTCGCGCTAGGTTACATCGGCAACCGTCTACACGCGGTGGTGTATACCAGACGGGGCGAGAACACCCGCATCATCAGCATGAGGAAGGCTAACCCGAGGGAGGAGAGGCGCTATGCCGAAGCTTAAGCCGGGTCACATATCCCCGACACCGGAGGAAGAGGCGGCAATCAATGCGGACATCGCCTCCAACTCTGATACGTGGGAGGCGACGGGTCCGTTCCGTCGTACGGCTGAGGTCCACCCGGAACTCGTGGCGCGACTCCTCGCGGAGCGCGGAACACGAGCGGCTCGCGGCAAGACGCGCGTCACGATTCGCCTCGACGCCGACGTGGTTGCGCGGCTGCGTCAGGACGGCCCCGGCTGGCAGACGCGGGCTAACGCGGCCTTGCGGCAGGCCGTTCTGGGTTCTTAGCCGGGAGCGGACGGGAACGAGAGGCGGGCGGCGCTCGCTTTCGGTCACCCTCGTCAGGAGCCGCCGCCGGTGTGCTCGCTGCGGCTGCCGTCCTCGCCTTCCGTGGGGCCTTGGCGCTCGTTGCCGCTGTGTTCTCCCGAGCTCTCGGAGCCGGGACTGTCCCCGCCGCCGACTTTCACATGAGCGCTCCAGGTCTCGAAGGGCGGGGGTGACGAGCCGAGGGCTACGTAGAGGTCCTGGCCGGGAGCGAGGTCTGCGGGAGTCGTTGGGCCGAGTTCGACGCCGTTGGACAGGTGGACCTCGACGCGCACGCGATTTAGCGTGACATCGGTGGTGTTTTGGACGGTCCCAGAGAAGGAGTTGGTGTCGGCGTCGTAAGTGAGGATGAGCCGGGCACCGGCACGCTGCCTGTCGTAGCTCTGTTGTTTGGTCAGCTGCTCCGCCGACTCCTCGCCGCCCGTCTCGTCCGTCTCGTGTTCGTTGCCTTGACGCTCATCCGGTTCGCCGGAATCCGCGCTGCCGCCTTCCCCGTGCTCTCCTCGATCTTCCGAGCTGCCAAGGTTGCAGGCCAGGACAGCGCCTCCCAGGACGGCCAGCACGACGAGCCCTCCGGCCACAGCGCCTATTATCCATTGCTTCCGCACGGACCTCTCCTCACCCGGCGGGGACAGCGCGCCTGCGCCGTCCGGCGACCGGGCCGCACAGTATAGCGGGAGAGCACGGAGGGAATGCGCAGGCCGCCCAGGCTTGCTTGGCGCGGGGCAGGCGCCAGGCGCGGGTTAGCAGGTCCCACCCGAGGTGTTCGTAGAAGGCATGACCTTCCACGCTGGACGAGAGGATGATGGCGCACTCGTCGCCGACCTGCTCGCGGAAGAACCGTAGCAGCTCGCGCCCGATGCCCAGGCGCTTGTAGGACGATGCGACGGCCAGCTCGTTACGAGGGCGTAGCAGGCGTAGTCGGCCAGTCCCCGCACGATGCCGACGAGCGCTCCGCTGTCCCTCGCGGTGACGATGACATCGGCGTTGCGCAGCATCCGCTCAACGCGCTGGAGGTCGTCGAACGGCCGGTTGAAGTGGCCGTCGCGCAGGAACTCGCTCACCTCGGCACGTTGGGCGTATCGTCTGTGGAGTAGATGATGGTCATGCCGATGGTCGGCCTCCCGCGGGAATATCCCTCTCCCATCGCTGCGTGTCGGTGAGAGGGGCGGGGGGTGTGGACGGATGCCCAGGGGCTGTTTCCTTGACACTCCCCTTACGCAATCCTACGATTCCCCCGTTCCGTGCGGAAGGCGCGCGCGGACGAAAGGAGCGGGTGATGCCGGAAGAGAACGTTCGGACGGATAGGCTCGGCGGCACGGCGCGGCGGCGCAACGAGAGCGTGCGCGACTTACGAGTGGGCTCCGATGTCGACTACAAGTACATCTCAGCCGACAACCACATCGATTTGGTGTGGTACCCCAAGGACATCATCCAGTCTCGAATCTCCTCCAAGTACAAGGAGAAGGCGCCGAAGGTCGTCGAGTCGCCCAAGGGGACGGCCTGGGAGTGGGAAGGCGACATCCACGCCTTCGCCGCCGACGGCAAGGACTGGGCGAAGTACGCCAAGCGGTTTGACCCCATCGAGGTCGAGGAGGGGAAGCTGCCGCCGGCCGACCCGGAGATACTGCTCCAGCACATGGACATCGGCGAGTTCTACGCCGGCGTGTACTACGGCAACACCCGCAAGTGGGTCTTCAAAGACAAGGAGATGGAGAAGGAGATTTACCGGGCGTTCAACGACTGGACGCTGGAAGTCTGCTCCCATGCTCCCGATCGCCTGATCGTGCTGCCGTGGCTGCACGCCGCCTTTCCCGAGACCTGCGTCGACGAGCTGCACCGCCTGGCTGACCAGGGCGCGCGGGCAGTCGAGCTGAGCCCGAACGACATGGCCGAAGGCGTTTGGTCGCCCGTCTGGGAGCCGCTGTGGGCCGCCGCCGAGGAGACGGGCACGGTGATCTGCGCGCACATCGGCGACGCGGCAGGCACGCCGTACCCGCCGAACGAGTACGGGCAGTCGCTCGCGCACTTCTCGCAGGTGCCTTTCAACCCGGCGGGCAAGCACATCGCCCAGTACGTGTTCAGCGGCATGTTCGACCGCCACCCCAGCCTGCACGTATCGATGGCGGAGTGCCGGATCGGTTGGCTGCCCTTCCTCTTCCAGTGGATGCAGCGCTGCTACAAGGACCGGGCGCCGGACGCGATCTACCCGCTGAAGGAAGACCCGCTCCATTACATCAACAACAACATGAGCTTCACGTTCGAAGAGGACTACATCGGCGCGAAGATGATTCCCGACCCAGAGTTCCTCATCCGGGAGAGCGTCATCTGGGGCTGCGACTACCCTCACGAGCAGGGGCAGACCTGGCCGGACGCGACGCCCGCCATGGAGCGCATGTTCAGCGGGGTCGACCCTGAGCTCGTCCATGACGTGGTCTGGGCCCGCGCCCAGCGCATCTTCGGGATACAGGGCCCCAACGGGAATTAGCGTGGCTGAGAACCGTTACAACAAGGAGATACTGCTCGCCGACGAGCGCAACAGGAACATGGCGGCGGTGCTCCGCTATGGCCCTTACCTCTTCCTGTCCAGCTCCGACGGCCACCGCGACATCCAGACCGAGCAGATTGACCCGGAGCTGGACAACCAGCCCATACCCCAGTGCAACAACGCCTATGGCCGGCAGGCCCTGCGTCTGCAGAAGACCGGATACGGCGGTGACTCCGCGGTATGGATCGAGAACTTCACGTCCGGCCAGTACTGGCGCCTTGAACGCATGGCGACCTGGCCCGACCACTTCGGCGAAGAAGGCCACAAGCTCGCCGTGAGCTTCGGCGCCCAATGCAAGATGAGCGGCGTGAACATGCTCACGGCGGTCGTCCAGGCGATGACGCCCGATCTCGAGCGCCACGTGTTCGTGCACCAGCCGCATCGCGGACGGGCCTCGCGTATCACGCGCTGCGGCGATTTCACCTATGTCATTGGCGTGCGGGGCCGCTCCAACCCGTTTACTGAGGAAGAGGCTGCGGAAGAAGTCCCGGAACAGTTCGATACGGAGCTTTTCTACACCTACGAGTGGCTGCGGTCGCACCTCGAAAAGGGCGGCGGCAGTCTCGACGACCTGGTCCGCACCGACTGCGCGCTGAAGCGCATCGGCGACGTGGACCACTATCGTGACGCCCTGAAGGGCCGGTTCGACGGCAAGGTCCACTTCGCCGCCTATTCTGTAGGCACGCTCTTGGGCGGCCGCGGCCTCATGGAGATCGGCGGAGTCGCCATCAATTCGGGCGGAGAGAAGGAGATTGCCTGGCTCGCCGAGGACCCGGACCGGGCCCAAGCGGTGAAGGCGAACGGCCTGGTCTTCGCGTCCGGCGCCTCCGGACTCGCCGACGAGAACACGGGCGCCGTGAAGCAGGAGCTGTACGGAGACCGCGCCGGTCAGGCGCGGCAGGCGCTCCGACGTCTCGACGCTGCCCTCAACCGATTCGACTCCTCCGTCGAAAACGTGCTGCGGCTCGATGTCTTCCTAGACGACATCAACTTCGAGGATGAGTTCGTCGCCCTCGCCAAGGAGCGCTTCGGCGGCGATCCGCCAACCATGAACATCGTTGGGGTCGATCTCGAAAACAATGCAGAGGTCGAGCTCTCCTGCATCGCGGGGGCATAGGCATGACGCAAGCAGAGCCCGTCGCCAAGGGAGTGGACGCGAAGCTGATCGCCGCCGAGATCAAGAAGCTCGGGGTCGACCACATCGTCTGCATCCCGGACTCGTACCAGAAGACGCTCATCGCGCTCCTCGCCGGCGATCCGGACATACGCTTCATGATCGCTTGCACCGAGGACGAGGCGATGGGGATCAACGCCGGACTGTACATGGGCGGGAAGAACCCGATTCTCGTCATCCAGAACAATGGCATCTTCGCCTCGATCAACACCATCAAGGCGATCCCGCTCGACGCGCGAATCCCGACGCTGATGTTCGTCGGCCAGTTCCAGCGCGATCCGATGCTTCCCGTCGAGGAGAGCAGATCGCGGGCAGTCCGCATGGTCGAGCCGACCCTGGACACCTGGGGCGTGCCGAACTATCGCATCGAAGGACCTGAGGACCTGGGGAATATCGAGAAAGCGTACCGCCAGGCCCACGAGACGATGGGCCCCGTCGCAGTCATCATAGGAGCGCCGACTACTTAGCCATGGAACGCCAAGAAGCAATAGACATTCTTGCCGAGGGCCGCGACGACGCTGTGTCCGTCGCGACGATGCAGTCGATTCACCCGTGGCACCAGGCAGGGCAGGGCGAGAATCTCCACGTCGACGCCTCCCAGTGCATGGGGAGCGCGTCTTCCATCGGCCTCGGCCTCGCGATGGCCCGGCCCGACAAGAAGGTGATAGTGCTCGACGGCGACGGCAGTCTGCTGATGCAGCTGGGCTCACTTGTCACGATCGCGGGGCAGTCACCCGCCAACCTCTACCACTTCGTGTTCGCGAACGGTCTGCACCAGAGCACCGGCAACCAGGACCTGCCCGGGCAGGGCAGGTTCGATTGGGTGGCGCTCGCGAAAGGCGCGGGGTATGCGGACGCGTTCAAGATCGAGGCCGCCGAGGACCTGCTCGAGCGTCTGCCGGCGATCTGGTCGATGACTGGCCCCGTCCTCATCGAGCTGACCATCGAGCGGGAGGACCGCGAGCCGCGATGGGCCGGCGTGCCCATGTCCAAGCAGACCGCGCTCTTGAAAGAGCAGCTGGCTGCCGAGTAGCCGCTGGTCCGCCCCGCTCCAACCGCAGGTAAGTGTGAGTCAGTAACGGCGTTGTGGCAGCGTTTGCACGGTTATCAGTACTTAGTGGGCGGTTGTTAGCAGTTGTGGGCGGCGTTGTGGCAGCGCGGTAGCGGTGGCGAGGAGGACTGAGATGACCGATTCCGGTTTCTGGCGGCTCTCCGCCGCAGAGCTTGTCGACGGCTACCGAAAGCGCGAGTTCTCTCCCGTGGAGGTCGCCCGTGAGGTGTTCGACCGCATCGAGAGGCTCAATCCCAAGCTCAGCGCGTTCCTCGCCCTGAACACCGATGACGCGATGAAGGCCGCGGAGGCTGCGGAGGCGGCATGGCTTGGCTCGGGGGAGCGCGGGTTGCTGTGCGGCGTGCCCATCTCGCTAAAGGACAGCATCGAGCTGGCGGGCCATCCCACGACCTACGGCTCCAAGGCGTTCGTTGACAACTACCAGCCCGACTCGGAGATTGCGAGGCGCATCCGGCGCGAGGGCGGCGTGATCATCGGGAAGACGAATCTCCCGGAGTTCGCGCTGCACGGCGCCGTGGACAATCGTATCAGCCCTCCCGGCCGCAATCCGTGGGACCTGGACCGTACATGCGGCGGGTCGAGCGGCGGGGCGGGAGCGCAGGTAGCGGCTGGGCTTGGGCCGCTGGCGATCGGGACGGACTCCGGCGGTTCCGTGCGGATGCCCGCGGCCATCAACGGCATCTTCGCCTTGAAGCCGACGTACCAGCGCATGCCGTCGGTGCAGACGTGGCGCGCCGCGCCCGGACGCTCCCACAACGGCCCGATGACCCGCACCGTCCGCGACAGCGCGCTGATTCTGCAGGCGCTGTCCGGCTACGATCCCCGCGACGGCGAGTCGAACCTGCCGGCGGTCGGCGACTACCTCGCGTTCGCGTCGGGCGACTTGCGCGGGCTCCGCGTTGCGGTGAGCTACGACTTCGGGCGAGGGTTCGCGATGGACGAGGAAGCGCTCGGCTTCGTGCGCGAGATGGCCAAGTTCTTCGAGGACGTGGGGTGCCGAATCATCGAGGCCGACCCCCCGACCATCGCCGAGCCGGAGGAGCTTGAGCCGGGCGTCTGGGCGTATTCCGGCGACCACTACGCCGCCGTCGAGGCGATGATCCCGAACTTCTTAGAGAAGCACCTGGACGACCTGAGCGACGTGGCGCGGCCGGTGTACGAGGCCGGACCGCACGCGAAGGCCTGGCAGTATCGTCGCATCGTCCGGCGCAACCGGGCCTACGGCCTGCGGATGCAGGAGTGGTTCCGCGATTACGATTTCCTCCTCAGCCCGGAGATGGGCCCGGCGCAGCGGATCGCCGACGTGAAGCAGCCCGATCGTTCGAGGCCGCCGCAGAGCTTCAACACGCCATTCAACCACGCCTACAACCCCGCGGCTTCCGTGCCCGTCGGCTTCCACTCCAACGGTCTGCCCCTCGCCGTGCAGATCGTCGGTCGTCTGTACGACGACGTGGGAGTGCTGAGGATGTCCGCGGCCATCGAGAAATCCCGCCCGTGGGGTGCCCGATGGCCCGCCCTCGCCGAGGAGGCGTAGGACTCAGGCTTCGACGAGGGCGGTGGTGGTTGTGGGCGCGGGGATGGGCTCCCCGTGCTCGCGCATCAGTTCGAGGTGATGGCCGATGGCTTCGTGCATCAGCGCCTCGGTCTCTTCCAGCGTGTCGGCGGCGGCTATGCACCCGGGGAGATCGGGAGCGTACGCCCCGTAGCCGTTCCCGGTCTTCTCGATGATGATGGCGTATTTCACGGGGAGGCTCCTTTAGCGAAGACCAGCCTGCTTCAGGATACTGTTCGCGCCCCGCCACTCCTAAGATTGGCCTTGCGGGCGTCGGGTTCGGAGGGCAGATGGGAGCGCTGACCCCTTTCTGGGAGCATCGCGGGTCGGAGTCAGCAGAGGAGAGTGGGGTGCCTCATTCAGCGGTATGCCATTCTTAAGCAAAGCGTTCACATAGCCGCACTGCATCAGCCTCGTCCATTTGGCTGCAGTAATGTATAAGTATTTTTGGACTAATATCGCCAATCCGCAGCAGTTCTCCAGACGCCCTGCGTTCATTAGCTCGTATGCTTTTTATTGCCGATGGCAAGATACCTTCGTATTTCTTACAATATTTCTAGCTTCGGTATAGTTGGGCCTCGACAGGTAGTCACCCGGAACAACTTTGTATTGATACCAAGTTGCTAAGCCTTCTTCCAAGACATTAGTGTATTCTCCCTCTACCGAGGGGTTCCAAGGGTCGAGCAGATGAAAGCACTCGTGTGCGAGTGGCCACTTAGCTCGCTCGGGGTCGCCGATCGTGTTCACGGTCAGATGGATGACAATGTGTTTAGACCGATGTTCATTGCTACCAAGAGGAATTCCACTGTCCGGAAACCAATTCCTGGGTGGCAGATTAGGCCCATGAAAGTCAATCCCAAGGAAACAGTACGACGAGTCTCGTGGACCGAACAAATCTTCGACTTTCCTCAAGTATGTGCCTGCCCACATTGGCAGAGTTTTGGATGAATAAGAACTGTCACCCTGCTTCTCCGTGACAAAGAGTGCTTCTATGCCTGTTGGTCTTGATTCACTCATTCTTTCTTCCATGCAGCAACTTCGTTGTCGGCAAAGTGCTTCCCCCTAACCCCCCAAGAACGCCTCGCGCCAGGCGCGGAACTCGGCGCCGCCGGTCGCGACGGCGGTCATCTCGGCGGTGGGCTCGCGGTCGGCGAGCTCGGCTGAGGGAGCGCCGGCCGCCTGGTGCGCAAGCGATTCGTACATCGCGCGGATGGTCTGGGTAAACGTTCCGTGGCCCCGCAGGACAATCTTCACGCCGTGGGGAGCGAGGACCTCGTTGGTGAGCGATTCGGGGGTGCTCCCGAGCATGAAGGGGAGAGCCGTGACGGCCCGCATCGCCTCCAACTGGGCCTCTTCCTTGATGCCCATCAGGAAGATGACGTCGACGCCGGTCTGCTGGTAGGCCGCCACGCGCTCGAGGGCGCCGTCGAAGCTGGTGGCGTTGATGGCGTGGGTGCGGCCGATGATGACGGTCTCCGGGTCCCGGCGCGCCTCGACTGCGGCCCTGAGCTTGCCGGTCATCTCGTCCAGCGGGATGAGGGCCTCCTTGCCGCCGGAACCGAAGCGGCTGGGAAGGTCGGTGTCCTCGATAGTCATGCCGGACGCGCCGGCGTCTTCGAGCTCGCGCACGGTGCGGATTACGTTAAGAGCATTGCCGTATCCGTTGTCTGCGTCGATGACTTGGCTGATGTTGGAGGCGCGCGTGATCCGGTGGACCTGGTCGGCGAGCTCGGTCAACGTCATGACCGCGACGTCCGGCGCGCCAAGGATCACCGCGCTGGCGACGGAGCCGCCGAGCATGCCGACCTCGAAGCCGAGACTGTAGGCGATTCTGGACGAGAGCGGGTCGAACACCGAGGCTGGGCGGATGCAAACGTCTCCCAAGAAGTGCTCGCGCAGCCGTCGTCGTCGGTCGGAAGGGTGCATGAAGGCCTCCTTGTTCCGTTAGTGGAAGAGGGCTGGGCGGGGGCGCCGCGCCTCTCGGTCGTATGCGCCCATGATACCCTCCTCCTCCTCCTCTGGCCTCTCCCCGCCTGGAACCTTTGCATAACTCTCCGCATATCCGTCATTGCCTCGAAAGTAGGGGTTCGCAGAGGTGGTGAGCTGTGCCAACCCGTCATTCCCGCGCAGGCTGGACCTCGTAGCGGGGAGACAGCACCGCGATCCCTCCCCCGCCTGCCTACTTTCGTCGGTTGTGGTGTGGGCCAACGGGCCAACATGAGGGATTCCCGCGTAGGCGGGAACCTCGCTTCCTCTGTCGGGGCGGACTTCAGACCCGCCCGCCGTCCCAATATGGAGTTACGCAAAGGTCTCCGCCTGGGGGGAGACTGCGAGGGGTGACACTTGCCCCTTACCCCAATCCCCCCACCCTCTTAAAATGCAGACCCTCTTTACATCCTTCCACCGAGATGCCCTCAGCCATGCCCCACCCGGCACGAAAACTACCCGCCTTCACTCCCACCGTGCCGCCCCCGCCACGGAATCTCACGGAACAACACAAATTTCTGAGTGATCAACTTTTCAGACCCCGGAAGCAGGCCACCGCCATGAAAACACCCTCGAAAACCTCGTCTCGCCGTACAAATCGGACAACTTTTTACGCCTGACGCCCAGCAAAACGGACAACTTCTCACGCCTGGCAAAAATGCGGTGGACAACTTTTTTCGTGCAAACGCACAACCCGTCATCGCTCCGGACCAACGCTCCTCCGTCTGCCTGCGGGGAAGACCGAGAGGGGAGTGCGTCATTTGGGCGGTGATAGCTGACGGAGAGGCGTGCTATGCTGGTTGTCGCCTTCTGCGGAATAAGGACTACGTATTATGGATTACGCAATTCAAGCAATGGGACTTCAGCGGCATTTCGGTGATGTCCAGGCGGTCAAAGGCATCGACCTGGCCATCACGCCGGGCGAAGTCTACGGTTTCCTCGGCCCGAACGGCGCGGGGAAGACCACCGCGCTCCGAGTTCTGACGACGTTGCTGCTGCCCTCGAGCGGGCGGGCGACGGTTGCCGGCCATGACGTCGTTTCAGAGGCGGTCCAGGTCCGTCTGAAGATCGGGACGGCGCTGCAGGAAGCGGGGCTCGACCCGAAGCAGTCCGGCCTCGAACTGCTGCGACTGCAGGGGGCGCTGTACGGCCTCTCCCGCAAGGAGACGAACCGGCGCATCGACGAGCTCGAGCACCTCGTGGACATCGGCGACGCCATCAATCGGCTCATCGGGACGTACTCCGGCGGCATGAAGCGCCGCCTCGACCTCGCGGCGTCGCTGATCCACGCGCCGGAGGTGCTGTTCCTCGATGAACCGACGACGGGCCTCGATCCCATCAGCCGGGCCCGCGTGTGGGACTACGTTCGCGCCATAAACAAGGAGATGGGAGTGACGATCTTCCTGACCACGCAGTACCTGGAGGAGGCGGACGCGCTGGCGGAACGCGTGGGCATCATCAATCACGGCCTGGTTTCGACGGAGGGCACGCCTGCCGAACTCAAGCGGTCGGTCGGCTCCGACGTGATCGTTGCGACCGTGGGCGAGCCTGAGCAGGGCTGCGTCGCGCTGGAACGAGTTCGTTCCATCCAACAGGTGGACGTTTACGAGAACGAAATCTCCATCTCCACGACGAACGGCGCGGCGCTGATAAGCGACGTCGCGCTCGCTCTCAACCAGGCAGGGGTCACGGTGAACTCGCTCACGCTGCGTACGCCGACACTGGACGACGTGTTCCTCCACATTACGGGGGCGCGCATGGAAGCGGAGGCAGAGGGACCCGAGCACGACACCGAACCGCAGGGGGCGGCATCGTGAGCGCCGCAGTCCAGTCCCGAGTGCAGGTCACGGCGCGCCGCGCGGGCTTCCTGCGCGACGTGATGAGCCTCGGCGGGCGCGCGCTGCGCTCGATCCCGCGCGACGTGGAGACGCTCATCCCGGCGCTCATCATCCCGGTGTTCTTCTTCATCATCAACGTGGGGGCCCTGCAGGACCTGACCGAGATGCCGAGCGGAGTCGCTGCCGAAGGGTTCGACTACAAGGCGTTCCAGATACCGGTCGCCATCCTGTTCGCTGTGACAGGGCTGAGCCGCGCCAACGTGCTGGTGCTGGACATACAGAACGGCTACTTCGACCGGTTGGCGCTGTCGCCGGTGAACCGCCTGGCGATGCTGCTGGGGTTCATGGTGGCGGACATGGCGCTCGCGGTGGCAATGTCGATCCCGGTGTTCGTGCTGGCGTTCGCCATCGGCGTGGACTTCGCGACGGGTCTGCTCGGCATTGCCGCGCTGCTCGTGCTCACGGTCATCTGGGCGATCGTCTACAACGGCTTCCCGTACGCCATCGCGCTGAAGACCGGCAACCCGGCGGCGGTGAACTCCAGTTTCATCATCTTCTTCCCGGTGGTGTTCCTCAGTCCGGTGTTCGTCCCCCAGGAGGCGATGACCGGCTGGATGGCGACCGTCGTGCAGTACAACCCGGTAACGTATCTGCTGCGGGGGATGCGCTCGCTCATCAGTGAGGGCTGGGCGCCGGACGACCTCTACGTCGCGCTCGTCGGCATCGGGGCCATCGGGGTGGTCACGATACCGCTGGCGACGCTGGCGCTGCTGGGGCGGGTGAGGCGCAGCTAGGGGCGGTCTTACCGGTCCGCCTGCTATTGGGTTAAGCGGGGTCCCCCCAAGGGGGCAGACCTGCGAGGCTTCGCTGCGCCTCACCCGCCCCAGCAGCGCCAGCGTCGCCAGCGGGGTGCAGGAATACCCGTTCATCGACGCGCAGATGCTCGAGGGCCGCGGCTATGATACCCCGGGAGTCCGCTAGGCGCGCGACGCTTTGGCCAACGGGCCCGCGGCGCAGGAGTCCCTTCGGTTCGAGCCAGCCGTCCATCAGGTTGAACAGCTCGCAGCAGTGGTCGGTTTCCTGGTAATCAAGCCTGGTCGGCTTCCCGTCCCGTAGGACAGTCACGAACTTCTCGGCGCGGTACCGTACGCCCGCGATGCTCTCGGCCACGTGCATCGTGGTGTTGGCTTCGTGGCCCACGCCCAAGAGGAGCACCTGCCCGCCGTGCTCGTAGGCCCGGCCCGGCGGACTGTCGACGCCATGGGCGGGTTCGATCGGGTGCGGCGCGGTGATCAGGTTTGCCTGGGGCCCCACGGCGGCGAATGAGTGAGGACTGTCGCTTCGCAGGACGCCGGGCAGCCGCCAGAAGGTGCCGGCCACGATTCCCATGTCGGGGCACGGCGTTGCCTTGGAGTCGAAGGGGTTGTAGTCGTCGCTCGTCATGCTCGGCATGACGAGTGTGCCGTCGGAGCCAAGCGCCGCTCGAAGGGCCGCTATGAGCCCCTCTGGTCCGCCGTCGATAGGCCCAACCTTGGAGAACGCCGTGTGAACGACCAAGACGCCGCCCGGCCTGACTCCCAAGGCCCCTAGCTGGGAGACGACAGTCTCGATTGGTATTGCCGAAGGGGGGTCGTCCATCGTTTCTGTTGCGCCTCTTTGGCGGTGGGGCTGTCGAGGGGGAGGCATGGCTGAGAACCTGCGTTAGCTGCCAGGTCTTCTGTAGACCTCACGCCGGTGTCTGACGAAATGGACGACTGTCCTCTCGCCAGCCTCGATGGAGTACAACACACGATAAGCTCCGACACGCAGCTTGAACACGCCCTGCCAGTCGCCCGTCAATGCCTCGTGCTTGAGATTCACGAAGTTGTCCCCAGCCACCGCATCTTGCGGATTGCACGGTCCGCAACAACAGGAGCCAGGCGAAGCAGGTCGGCCTCCGCCGTGCGCGTTAGCTCGACCTCAGAGCTCACTTGCCAGAAGCGAGCCGGCTCACGAACTCGGACAGACGGGACGTTTGTCCGTCGGCGCGGACATCAGCAATCGACTGCCGGAGCTCTTCGGCGAAGTCGTCACGCAGGGGTTGTCCTTCGTCGGGATCTCCGAACAGTTCAGCGACGGATTCCGCCACTGTTTCGCGGACGAGGTCCTTGAACTCTCCGATGGTCAGGTCTGCAACTTTGGGGTCGGCCATTGCTCGCTTCTCCCGCCTTCCATGGACTAGGTCGGATTCCTGCCCAGGCGGCCCGCTGATCGTTCATGGATTGTGCCATCGGCGGCAGCGTTTCGCCACTGGCGCCAGACGAGGAGGCTGGGGGGAGGAGGTCTGCGGAGCGGGGGGCGCGTGTATGCTGGCGCGGCATGATGGACGGCCATCCGCATAAGGCGCTTCCCCGGATATGGCCGTCGCGCGTCTTCTACGGCTGGGCAATCGTCTACACCGGCTTCTTCATCTCGATCGCCCAGGTTCCGATGTACGGCCCCGTCTTTTCCGTGTTCGTGAAGCCTATCGAGGCGGACCTCGGCTGGTCCCGCTCGGCGATCACCCTTGCGTTCACCGTTGGAAGTCTGGGCGGGTCGTTGCTGGCTTCGGCCATCGGGTCCACGCTCGATAAGTACGGAGCGCGGCTGATCATGTCGGGGGCAGGGGTCGTGGCGGCAGCCGGACTCCTGGGCGTCGCGGTGATGGGCGAGCCTTGGCATTTCTGGATTGCCTACGGGGCTGCTCGGGACGCTTCCGTCTCCGGCGTGGGCCTGGGCATGTCGATTGCGATAGCAAACTGGTTCATCCGCAAGCGGGGCCGGGCGACGGCGCTCCGCGCCGCCGGTCAGCGCGGCGGGCAGGCGATCGTGCCTCTGCTCATCCTGCCGGTGCTCTTGCTGATGGGGTGGCGCGAGTCCTTCGTGGTCTTCGCCGCGGCCACGCTGCTCTTCGTCGCCGTGCCGTCGCTGCTGTTCATCCGCCGTCGCCCCGAGGACCACGGACTCTATCCTGACGGGGGCGCGGAGGCTGACGGGGACGCAAATCAGGCGGGCGGGAGAATCGCAGCCGCCCCTCGCGAGTACTCCTGGACGCTTGGTCAGGTGCGCGGGACGCGGACGCTATGGATGCTGACTCTCGGTATGTCGAGGGGCTCGCGGCGCAGATTGCCATCAACGTCCACGCGGTGGCGAACTTTCAGGACAAGGGCGTCTCCGAGGGCTTGGCGGTGACGGTGGCGAGCGTGTTCACCGGCGTCGCGGCCCTCTCGATGGCGGGTTGGGGCGCGCTGTTGGAGCGAATCCACGTGCGATATGCGAGCATGATGGCGATGTCGCTATTCTTCGTGGCGATGGGCGTGCTGCTCGTCGCCGACACCTATCCGCTGGCCGTCGCGTTCGCCGTGCTCTTTGGACTGGGCACCGGCGGGTGGACCGTCTCCCAGATGATTATGGTGCCCAACTACTTCGGGCGGCTCCACGTCGGCTCCATCAAGGGGTTCATCTCGCCCATCGAGGGACTGGTGGGCATCAGCGGGCCGCTGGTCGCGGCGTTCATCTACGATACGACGAAGAGCTACGACGCGGCGTTCGTCGGGGCCGCCGCCGTGTTTGCCGTCGGCGCGAGCGCATTCTTCCTTGCAAGACCCCTGCGGGCGCCTACCGCGCCTGCTCCCGTCGAGAACGGCCGGAGCGCGGCCTAGTGAACGAGCCCCGGGTACTTTCGATTCCCGCGCTCTGGCCGTTCAAGCGCGTCTACTACGGCTGGGGCATTGTGGCGACTTCGGTCGCAGTGTCCTTCGCTCAAGTCCCGGTGTACGGTCCGGTGCTCTCGGTGTTCCTGACGCCCATCAATCAGGATCTGGGCTGGTCGTTCGGGCAGATGTCGCTGGCGTTCGCCGGCGGGAGTCTGCTCGGCTCGCTTCTTGCTCCCGTGGTCGGCACCCGGCTCGACCGGTACGGAGCCCGGTTGTCGGTGGTGGTTGCGGGGTTGCTGGTGAGCGCGGCGATGTTGGGCCTTGCGTTCGTTCAGGAGGTCTGGCAGTTCATTCTCTTGTTCGGTCTGGGCCGGACGGCGGCGCTGACCGGCATCAATCTAGGGGTCACGGTGGCGGTCGCGAGCTGGTTCGTCCGCAAGCGCGGTCGGGCCACGTCGTTCCTGAGCATCGGGCTGCGGGCCGGACAGGCAATCGTTCCCCTGGCCATCATCACGCCCATCATGCTCATGTCGTCATGGCGGCACGCCTACGCGGCGCTGGCGGTCTTCACGCTCGCGCTCATCGTCGTGCCCGGTTGGCTGTTCATCAGGCGCCGCCCCGAAGATCTCGGTCTGCTTCCCGACGGCGACGCTACTGACGGAGCCTCGCAGTCCGGGGAGGGTGGGCGGACGCCGCGGACCGAGGAGGTGTCGTTCACGCTCAGCGAGGCCAGGCGCACGGCGGCGTTCTGGCTGCTGACCGTGGCGACAATGGCGGTGGCCTTTGCGCAGACCGCGGTCAACGTCCACGCGGTCACGAGTATCGTGGACCGGGGGATAAACCAGGCTTTCTCCGGCGCGTTCGTGTTCATAATGATGGGTGTCGCCGCGCTTTCGGCCTACCCCTGGGGCGCCCTCATGGACGCTATACACATCCGGTGGGCTGCCGCGATGGCCACGGTGCTGTCCGGCAGCGCCATGGTGCTCATCATCTTCGTCGACAACCTGGGGCTCGCTCTCGCGTTCGCCGTGCTGTTTGGGTTGGGGACCGGAGGGTGGACGCTGGCGCAGACGCTGCTGTTCGCCAACTACTTCGGGCGGCGGAGCCTGGGCTCGATACGGGGCCTCTCCCAGATGGTCGGCGGACCGCTGTCGGCGCTTGGCGCGGTCGTCGCGGGGTACATCCGCGACATCACCGGCAACTACACGCTCTCCTTCGCGGTCTTCTTTGCTGCGCTGGTGATGGTGTTCATCGCGTTGATATTCGCCAAGCCCCCGAAGAAACCGCCCGTCCCCACGCCGTAGGGCTAGACGAAGCCGCGCAGCTTGGCGGCGCGGGCGACTCGCTCGACGCCGATCTCGAAGGCGGACTGCCGGTAGGTGGCGCCCGTTTGCTTCGTCTTCTCGGCGACCGCCCGGTAGGCGGCGACGATGCGCTGCTTCAGTTCGTCGTTGACGTGGGCCTCGGACCAGCTGAATTGCTGGAGGTTCTGCGTCCACTCGAAGTAGGAGACGGTCACGCCGCCGCCGTTCACCAGTATGTCCGGCAGGACAGGGATGCCCCGCTCGGCGAGTATCCGGTCGGCCTCTGGCGTCGTCGGATGGTTCGCGGCCTCGAGCACGAGCTTGGTCGGGAGCGACGGCGCGTTCTCCTCGGTGATGACGTTCTCAATCGCCGCGGGAACGAAGACGTCCGATTCGATGGAGAAGATGTCCTGCCCATCGCACGGTCGGCCTCCGGGGAACCCTCTGACGGACCCATTCTCCTTGACGTAGTCGACGAGCGCGGGGATGTCGAGTAGGTCGTCCGAGTAAACAGCGCCGTGCTGGTCTGCTACGGCGACGATGCGGGCGCCCTCCTCGTGGACGATGCGGGCGAACCAGGAGCCGACGTTGCCGAAGCCTTGCACGGCTATTCGGGCGCGGCGCAGGTCGATGCCGAGGTCGCGGGCCGCCTCTTGGAGCACGTACATGGCGCCGCGCCCGGTGGCCGCCTCGCGTCCGGCGGAGCCGCCTACCTCTATGGGCTTGCCCGTGACGATGGCGGGGTTGTAGCCGTTGGACTGGCCGTACTCGTCCATGATCCAGGCCATGGTCTGAGCGTTGGTGCCGAGGTCGGGGGCGGGGATGTCGCGGTACGTCCCGAGTAGGTGCTGGATGCTGCTGGTGTAGCGGCGCGTGACGCGGTTCAGTTCCGCCTCGCTCAATCCTTGGGGGTCGATCGCGATGCCGCCCTTGGCGCCGCCGAACGGGATATTGAGCAGCGCCGTCTTCCAGGTCATCAGCGAGGCGAGGGCGCGGATCTCATCCTCGTCGGCGTGCGGGTGATAGCGGATGCCGCCCTTGTAGGGTCCGCGCGCGGCGTTGTGCTGGACCCGGTAGCCGATAAACACCTCGATCTGGCCATCGTCCATGCGGACGGGCAGGGACACGCGCAGCTCGCGCCAGGGTTCGCAGAACATGCGCCGGACGCCGGGTTCGAGACCGAGGCTCGCGGCCGCAATATCGAATGACTGTTTGACGTCTTCTTGCGCGCTTCGCTGTTTGATGTCAGTCATGCCTTCTCCTCTGTCCCCTTCGAGGATATAGCACTGGCTTCCACCGCATACGGGGATGCTAGGCGCGGGCCACTCGCCGCGCGGAGAGAAGGCAAGACCCCGCCGCGCTAGGACTCATTGGCTGGTATGCTCGCGGTCGTGATGGCGAATTCTTCATGAGCGTGACGAATCTGCGGCGGTCCGGCGCGCTCACACACGCGCCGATCTTCTTCTCCTTCTTCACGTGGGGGTTCGGTACGGGCGCCCAGAACCTCGGACGCCCGCTGTTCGCTTTTGCCGTCACGGGCAACGTGTTCCTGGTGGGCGTGCTGCTCGCCTCGAACGCGGTGCCGCGAGCCTTCACCGGCCCCCTAACGGGGTACCTCGCCGACCGTTTCGGCCGCAAGCCGCTGGTCATCCTCGGCCCGATCATCCGGGGCCTATCGAACATCGGCCAGTTCATGGCGGACGACTACGTCAGCTTTCTTGTCTACGAGATGATCGGCCAGGTTGGGGTCGCGATGTGGGGCACGAGTTCCAACGTGCTCATGTCGGACGTGACCAGGACGGAGACGCGGGGCCGGATGCTGGCGCTCCGCCACATGTCCATGCGGCTGGGCTTTGTCGCTGGGCCGGCCGTCGGCGGGGTGCTGGCGGCGACATTCGGGCTGCAGTCGGTCTTTCTGCTCAACGGCGTGAGCAAGATCGTGATTGTCGTGGTTGTTATATTCATGGTGAAGGAGACGCGTCCCGAGGCGGCGCGCGCGCCCCGTGCGCCGGGGCAGGGGCGCGGCTTCTCGCTGGCGCCCTTCCGCGACCGCACCTTCCTCGTGCTCGCGATTGCGACGGCGATCTTCGCGATGAGCAACGCCGGAGTCATGCAGAGCCTCATACCGGTCTACGCCGTCGACGTCGTGAAGGTCGACGCGGCGACCGTCGGCTTCCTCATCAGCATTGCGTCCATGGTCACCTTCCTGTTCGCGTTCCCGAACGGAATGATTGCGGACCGGTTCGGGAGGAAGTGGTCGCTCGTGCCGGGAATGCTTCTGATAGGAACGGCGTCCATCGTGCTGGCGGTAGGCGGCGTCTATGGGGCGCTCGTGCTCGCCGTCTGCATCAAAGGACTCGGCGAGGCGATGACGATGGGCACGACGCAGACCTATGCAATGGACATCGCGCCTCCCGACCGCCGTGGCGCGATCCTCGGGCTATGGACTATGAGCCAGTCCGTCGGCGCCACGACCGGACCGATCCTGCTGGCGGCTCTCTATCACTTCCTATTCCCTGACGCGGCCTTCTACACGATGGCCGTCCTGCTCGTGCTGGGCGCGCTGATGGTCGCCCTCCTGGCCCGCGAGACGGGCGGCTGGGCCCGCATGTCTCAGCAGACTCCTCCAACAGCCGGAGGGTCCCCTCCCTAACCTTCCTCCGCAGACGGGACCTTTGCGTAACACGCGTCGGCGGCGAACGGCGACATTTGCCATTGCCCAGCTCTCTGTAACTCTCTACAATGGAGTGTCATAATGTCGTCATGCCTAGGGCCGCAGGCCCGCCAACCACCGAGGCGCTGGACTTGTCCCCTCCGCCCTCCTCTGTAGAGACCTTTGCGCTGGACGGCTCTGGTGGATGCAGACGATGTGACCTCAAACTAGTTCGTGGTAAGCCCCACTCGTGGTTCGTGGTGAGCCTGTCGAACCATGGACCGGCCTGGAATACGGGGGAGTGCAGAGGGCAGAGCCCTCTGCCGGGGGCGTGGGGGTGTCCCCCACAAACATGACGGGCGGGAGGGCGGGAAGAATCCACGCACAGGTCTCACCTGCGCGGAGCGAGAGCGGGGCAGGGGACGCATGAAATACAAAACATCTCGGTCAGGAAGTAGTTTCAGTACCCAGGAAGCAGGCCACGGCCACGAAAACACCCCCCGAAACCAGCGATTTCCCATGTTTTTTCGGGAAGTTTTTACTCGTAACAACAGCGCCACTTCCCCACCTGAACCGGGAGTTACGCAAAGGTCTCGCAGACGGGAGAGGGAATCAGACAGTCCATCCACGCAGCGTGGGGAGGAGCCCGGAAGAATCCTGACCGCATGGGGGCGGGTGGCCGTACAATCTTCCCAGTCCCATCCATGGAGATGTCATGCCTGATGCATTCGACCCAAGCCGGGTGATTCTCACCGGCGAAAATCCATTCATCCGCCTCGCCGATCCCAGCGGCCGGGTGACGAGCCAGGCCAGCTTCTGGCGAGTGATTTTCAGCGGTGGAGGCCCTGGCCACGCGCTGTTCGTCAAGAGCGAGCTGACGGACGACGAGTGGCGCATCTACTCCGACAACATCGCGATGACGCGGTGGCTGCAATCGACGGTGCAAGGGATGCTGAACGGCGAGCTGAGCGACCTGGGCATTCCGGTCGTGGACGCCGATTTCGAGCACCACGGCGACATCAGGTCCTTCTGGACGGAGCGCGTGACGTCGGACGATGACGATATCTCGCTTACCTGGTACGAGGCCGGCGAGGCCCATCTTCGACACACGTATCCGTTCGACGCTCCCGACCGTCCGTACGGCGTATCGAGCGTGCTGATCCCGTGCGCGGGCGCCCGGCTAACGCTCAACGGGGAGCACGCCGCCGGCCAGCCCTTCCCCCGCGACTGGGACGGCGTGGCCTTCAGCTCATGCGCGCTCGCCTTCTCAGAGTCGTGGACAGAGCGCCGGTAGCGGGTGGGGCGTGGCGGTGTGATGCGAGGAGATACGTCCGTTTCAATCAACTGACAGTGGCGTGGTACACGCAGACCAGTCGTGCGCATCGGTTCCAGGGCCCCTCACGCCCCGAACATCTCCAGATTCGCGTCGGGCGCCTGTTGACCCTAGCCCAAGAGCGTCGCATTATCATTGCAGTGAATCATCTCCCCGGCATCTCGGTTCGTTGACGCTCGCAGCGGCGGCCACGTACGTTTTCGCCGACTCCCAAGCGGCGTTGGACGAGGCGGTCTCGGCGATGCGCGCCGCCTCCGTCGTCGGAGTCGACACCGAGGCCGACAGCCGCCACCGCTATCCGGAGAAGGTCTGCCTCGTTCAGTTGTCGGACGGCGAGCGGACGTACCTCGTCGACACGCTCGCGGACTTGGACTACGAAGGCTTGGGGCGGCTATTGGCGGACCCGGCTGTCGAGAAGGTCCTGCATGGCGCGGATTTCGACATCAGGGGACTGGACAGGGACTTCCGCTTCCCTCTCGCCCCTTGCTACGACACCTCCATAGCCGCGCGGTTCGTGGGCTTGGAACGCGTCGGGCTCGCGTCGCTCCTGGACGAGCTGCTCGGCGTCAGCATCCCCAAGGACCACCGTCTACAGCGCGCTGACTGGTCGCAGCGTCCGTTGGGAGCAGAGGCGTTGGACTACGCGGCGTCCGACGTGGCGCACCTCGGCGAGCTGCGGGCCGCACTGGACGAGCGACTGCGAGGTCTCGGCAGGGCCGGCTGGGTCGCCGAGGAGTTCGAGCGGCTCATAGAGATACGCTACGTGCCCCCCGACCCCGCGACGGCCCACCTGTCGGTGAAGGGGTCGCGCGACCTCGACGCCCGCGCCTTGGCGGTCCTGAAGTCGTTGTTCGACTATCGCGAGGTAGAGGCTCGACGGATGAACCGGCCGCCGGGCTACATCGTGCCCGCTGAGACGCTCGTCTTCATGTCCGCAAATCCGCATGCCGAGCTGGCTGACGTGCCGAGCCTCGGCCCGTCGGCGGTGCGGCGTTTCGGGCAGGGCATCCGCAAGGCCATCCGCGCGGGGGTCAATGCGGAGCTCCTCCCGCGTCCGCGATCGCCGCGGACGCCGCTCCTCAGGGCGACCCGCGAGCAATCGGCGCGACTGTCGATGCTGAAGCGATGGCGCGCAAGGCTCGGGGCTGAGCTGGCCCTCGACCCGTCCCTCCTCTGGCCCATGCGGAGCCTCGAACGTCTGGCGCGGGAGCCAGGCGCGTTGGAGGGCGAGCTCGAATCGCCTGAGGTGCGCCGCTGGCAGCGCGCCCAGTTCGAGGACTCGCTTCGCAAGCAGCTCCCGCTCGCGGGCTGAACGCGTCCGGCGCTGCTGCTATCCTTCCCTTGTCCCGCCATTCTTCCTTTCCTGGAGGTTCGATGACCGCTCAGTCCACCAGCCGCGCCGTCGGCGTGCCCACGCCCCGCGTCGACGGTTTCGACAAGACCACCGGCCACGCGACGTACACCGCGGACATCCAGCTGGAAGGGGGGCTGTTCGCCAAGACGTTGCGCAGTCCCTACCCCCACGCCAGGGTGCTCTCCATCGACACGTCTGCCGCCGAGAGGCTGCCGGGCGTGCACGGCGTCGTCACCGGCGCCGACATCCACGAGGGCGCCCGGCATGGCCGCGCTGTCATTGACGTGCCGGTCATCGCCCAAGGGATCGTGCGCTTCATCGGCGAGCAGATTGCCGCCGTCGCCGCTGTCGACGAGGACACGGCGCAGTGCGCCATCGACCTGATAGAGGTCGAGTACGAGGAGCTGCCCGCCGTCTTCGACATCGACTCCGCGACCGCGGACGGAGCTCCGCTCGTCCATAACGACATGCTGGAGATTAAGGGCTACCCCAAAGAGATTGCGGAGCCCAGCAACGTCTACACCGTTTTCGATTGGGTGAAAGGCGACGTGGACGGGGGCATGGCCGAGGCGGACGTCATTGTCGAGAATACGTTCACGACGCCCCGGCAGCACCAGGGATATATCGAGCCTCACACCTGCCTGGTGGTCGCGCATCCGTCCGGCAAGGTCGACGTGTGGGCTGCGAACAAGTCGCCGCACCCCGGCAAGCGGATGGTCGGCGCGGCGACGGGCCTCAGCCCCGACGACATCGTCTTCAATCCCGTGACCATCGGCGGCGACTTCGGCGGCAAGGGCTCGGCGATGGACATCCCCATCGCATGGATGCTCTCCGCCCGCACCGGCCGGCCGGTCAAAATCGTGTTCGACTACTCGGAGGATCTGACCTCCGCGAACCCCCGCCACGCCTCCCGCGTCACCATGCGGACGGGCGCGACACGGGATGGCGTCATCGTGGCGCACGACGCGCTGGTGGAGTACGACAGCGGAGCGTACGCCGGATTCAAGCCGGGGGGGCACCTCGGCGGGGCGAGCGCGGCGGCGGGGCCGTACAAGGTCCCGAATACGCGCATCGTCGAACATCAGGTGTACACCAACAATGTTCCCTGCGGCTTCATGCGGGGCCCCGGCGAGCCTCAAGCGATGTTCGCCGTCGAGTCGCAGATTGACTGCCTCGCGGCGGAGCTCGGTATGGATCCGGCCGACCTCCGGCGGAAGAATCTCGTAACCGAGGGTGAGGAGGACTCGCTGGGCTCCGTATTCCAAGAGGTGCGCTCCATCGAGACGCTGGACTCGGCGCTGGCGGTGGCCAAGTATGGTTCGCCCAAGCCGTCGGACGCCCGGTTCGCCTACGGGCGCGGCGTCGCCATCGGCGAACGGGTGCAGGCGGGGGGCGAGACGCACGCCGGCGTAACGCTGAACGCGGATGGCTCGGTTGTAGTGAACACCTCGGTGTTCGAGCAGGGCACCGGCTCCTACACCGTCATGCAGCAGATCGTCGCCGAGGAGCTGCGGATGCCGGTAGACCGGGTGAGCGTCGCGGTGTGGGACACGGCGAGCACCGCGTTCGACTCGGGCATCGGCGGCGCGCGGGTCACGAGAATGGCGAGCGCCGCCGTCTGGAACGCCGCGCAGGCCGTGAAGGCGGAGCTCTTCAAGCTCGCCGCCGACATCCTCGGCTGGCCGGAGGACAAGCTGGAGGTCGACGGCCCGCATCTCCGCCGCACGGACTCGGAGGAAAGCATCGAGTGGAGCGCTATCGCCGAGCGCACGGGCGCGCCGGTCGTCGGCCTTGGGGACGTGCAGGACACGGCCAAGAACCCGTATACGTCCTTCACCGCCCAGGTCGCCGAAGTGGCCGTGGATCGAGAGAGCGGCGAGGTCAAGCTGCTGACGGTCACGACGGCGCACGACACCGGCAGGGTGCTCAACCCCATTGGCCACCAGGGGCAGATCAACGGCGGGCTGGTGCAGGGCATCGGGTTTGGCCTGCAAGAGGAGCTTGCCGTGGAGGACGGACGCGTGACCACCGCGTCCTTCGCCGACTACAAGATGCCGACGATGGCGGACTTGCCGGAGCTGAGGACTGTCCTGCTGGAGGAGGGTCCGGGCGGCGGGTGGGGGCCGTATCAAGTGAAGGGCATCGGCGAGCAGTCGAACTCGCAGACGGCCCCCGCCATTGCCAACGCGGTCGCCGACGCTGTCGGCGTGCGGGTGCGCGACCTTCCGGTCACGGCTGAGAAGGTCTACCAAGCGTTGCGCTCCGAGTGAGGCGTCCGCCCGCAGACGAAGGGGAAGCCCCGGCTGACGCCCAGCCGCGGGCAGGCGCGGGGCCCCGTCCATTCGTCTCGCTGGCCTATCGCCAGTACCGTCAGCTGTGGGCCGGCACGTTCTTCACCTTCGCGGCCGGTCAGATGACCATGGTCGCCCGGCCCTGGCTCGCCTACGAGCTGTCCGGCTCGGCGTTCATCTTGGGCACCGTGGCTCTGGCCCAGGGGCTGCCGATGTTCTTCCTGGCGCCCATCGGCGGCGTCGCCGCGGACCGCTTGTCGAAGCGGACGGTGCTGCTCTTCTCCCAAGCGGCCCTGCTCATCATGGCCGGCGTCATCGTCGTTGCCATCTATCTGGATATCGTCGAGGTATGGCACCTGGCGGTCTTGGCGGTGGTGCATGGCGTCGCGATGCCGTTCAACATGCCGGTGCGGCAGGCGTACGTGCCGGTCCTGCTGCCCCGGAGCATCGTGCCGAACGGCGTTGCGCTGCAGGCCGCGGGACGCAACATGAACCAGGTGGTCGCGCCGAGCATCGCGGGCTTTCTGCTGGCGTTCGACCCCGTCGTCGCCTTCGCCGCAATCGCGGTGCTCCACGTGCTGTCGATGATGATGTCGTTGACCTTCCCCAAGGCGGCCCCGGTGGAACAGAAGAGCCGCGGCGTTCGCGGAGAGCTGTTCCTGGGGTTCCGCTACGTGCTGGGCACTCCGCTGCTCCGGCTGCTATTCGCCATGCTGTTGCTGACGCTGGTCCTCGGGATGCCGTTCCTGCAGCTGCTGCCGGTCTTCCAGGAAGTGCTCGAGGTTGGGCCTTCTCGGTTGGGCCTGATGTACGCGGCAGTAGGCGCAGGCGGGTTCCTCGGCTCGCTGGTGGTTGCGTCGTTCTCGGCGTTGGCGCGTGGGCTGCCTCAGTTCGTCATGGGCGTAGGTTTCGGTGTGTCGCTGATCGCGTTCGCCCTGTCGCCGGTCTACACCGTGTCTCTGGCGGTGCTTGTGGCGGTCGGGTTCACGAATCAGGCGTACAACACGATCAATCAGACTCTCATCGTCACGAGGACGGACCAGGCGTTGTACGGGCGCGTCATGAGCATCAACATGATGATGCGCTCGTTCATCACCATGTCTATTTTGCCCATGGGCTATCTCGCGGACCATTTCGGAGCACCCGTGACCATCGCCGCGTCGGCGGGGCTACTCACCCTCTCTTTCCTTCTCATAGGTCTGTTCCGCGGCGTCTCGGTTCCCGAGGGCCCCCAGAGCGTCCCCCGAGAGTGATTGGATAGCGGTCGTTACGCGAAAGTCTCCTCCGTTGACACGAGGCGGGAGCGGTCGCCAGACTTGCCCAAAGGAGAGACTGGCTATGACGATGGACGACCGCATGGCGGAGATTCTGAGGCGTGTGACGATTGCTCTCGAGGAACTCAACGCTGGACAAGTAAAGCTGGGGACAGCGATCCAAACGCTTGCCGACGGGCAGAGGCTGGCGGTAAACGCCCTCCGGGCAATGGAGGACGGTCAGGAGCGCGCGGAGGCCGCAGTCCAGGCGATGGTGGACAGGCAGAAGCACATGGTCGAGCTGGTCACCCAGCTGCAGATAGAGATGGCGACACTCGTAGAGAAGGGTTAGCCCGGCAGCCATCTTTCAACGCTCTCCTCCGAGACTTTCGCATCACACGCGTGCCGTGCTGCCCCCCAACCCGTCATCCCCGCCCCCACCCGTCATTCCCGCGAAGGCGGGAACCTCGCAGCCCTTCTCACGTCGCCATTGTGACATTGGATAGTTGCGCAAATGACCCCTCGTTACCTATCCCGCCTCCCATGACCCAACCGCCCGGCGCCCTAGGGGTGGTTCCACTGGGGCTCCCCCGCAGCCTACGGCGCTGGCCTCCCGCCAGGAGTAAATAGGACTAAATGAGACCAAATGGGACTCTTTTTGCGAGGAGGCGGCCCCCATCCACTCGTAGGCCGGGGGGAAGCTACGAGTGAGATGGATATGACGTCTTCGGACAAAACAGACCCCTGCGGTCGTGCAATGCGCCGGATCGGGGGGCCTATTCCGCCTTCACTGGGCGATGCCTCTCTGCCGGGGGTGTGGGGTGTCCCCCACAACATATCGGGCGGGTGGGTGGGAAGAATTACGCCCGCCAGAAATAGGGTTACGCAAAGGTCTCGTCTGCGGGGGAGGGCTAGGGAGAGGGTCTGCGGGGGAGCATGAATTACAAAATCATCGTGGGTGGGGAAGTAGTTCCAAGGCGCGTGAAGCAGGCCACGGCCATGAAAACGCCCCTTGGAACTTCTCATTTCCCGTGTTTTTAGGGGAAGTTCGCACTCGTAAGGGAATGTACGACTGAGAACTTCCCACTCGTAACAACCGGGGAACTTCCCCACCGTGGTCGGAAGCGATGCTTCCTGTTGCCCTCCCATCGAGTGATGAACGAGCGCAAGTCGTTGCCCGCCCGTTGCGCTCTTGGATAGACTGGCCGTCAGGGACATCCCCTTGGGAGAGACCATGGACGAGGGCATGCACGACCGTATCGAGTCCGCGCTCAAGAACGCGGGCGGACAGTACGTTGAGGTCCACGTTGAGGAGGCCGCCTCCTCGAACATTCGCTACCGGGGCCGCGACCTCGAAGAGATTGGGCGGGGGAGCGCGCTTGGAGGCAACGTCCGGGCTCTGGCCGGGGGCGGCTGGGGGTTCGCGTCCTTCAACGACTTGAACGACCTTGAATCCAAGGTACGTCAGGCCGTCGAGCAGGCGCGCGTCATCGGCGGCGAGCGTATCGAGCTCGCGGAAGTCGCGCCCGTGGTCGACCATGTCCCACCTGTCATAGGTGAGGACCCGACCGCCCTCACTCTCGCGGACAAGAAGGGCGTGCTCGACGAGTACGTCTCCATCATGATGGGCACGTCCGGAGTGCAGTCAGCCTCCGTCGGCTACTCGGATGGACGGCGGCGCATGGTCTACGCGAACTCCGAAGGCTCGTATCTAAACCAGGAGCGCATCGACGTTAATCTCAGGCTCAACGCCCAAGCCCGCAACGGCGCCGACGTTCAGCAGTACGGCATAAGCCTCGGCAGCTTGGGTGATTTCGCGTTTGTCATGGGCCTGCAGGAAGACGCGAGGGAGGTCGCGGAGAAAGCGGTGGCTCTCCTCGACGCCCCCGAGGTCAAGGGAGGGGAGTACACGGTCGTGCTCGACCCCATCCTGGCGGGCGTGTTCATCCACGAGGCGTTCGGGCACCTGTCCGAGGCCGACCACATCTACGCGGAGCCGCGTCTACAGGAGCTGATGAAGCCCGGAAAGCGGTTCGGCGGGGCGCACCTCAACGTGAAGGACGGTGCGACCGTTCCCAGCGCGACGCTGCGCGGCTCCTACGTGTACGACGACGAGGGCGTGCAGGGGCAAGAGACCGACCTCATTAGGGACGGTGTGCTCGTGGGGCGGCTGCACTCCCGGGAGACTGCCGCCAAGCTCGGCGAGCGGCCTACCGGGAACGCGCGGGCGCTCAACTACCGGTTCGCGCCCATCGTCCGCATGACCAACACGTTCATCGTGCCCGGCGAGGCGAGCGTCGACGACCTGTTCGCCGGGGTTGAGGACGGGTTGTATGTGAAGAACTGGTACGGCGGCATGACCTCCATGGAGATGTTCACCTTCTCCGCGGGTGAGGCTTACCGGATCCGCAACGGAAAGATCACCGAGCTCTGCCGCCCCGTGATGCTATCGGGCAACGTTTTCTCCACCCTTCACAACATCGACGCCATCGCGGGCGACCTTGGGATGAACGAGGGCGGAGGCTGCGGCAAGGCGGGACAAAGCCCCCTTCCCGTGTCGAACGGCAGCCCGCACATCCGCATCCGGCAGTGCTTAATCGGGGGAGCGTAGCCATAGTCTCTAAAGTCGACACCAAAGCCGTCGCCGAGCACATCCTCGAGCTGGCCGCCGCCGCAGCGGACCAGGCCGAGGTCTTCTACGTCGAGTCCTCGTCTACGCCCGTGCACTTCGAGGCCAACGCCATCAAGGGCGTCGACGCTAACGACTCCGCGGGCGCCGCCCTCCGGCTGATCAAGGACGGTCGCGTCGGGTTCAGCGCGACCTCCAACCTCCATGACCCCCAAGCCCTCGTCGACGCGGCGCTGGAGACTGCTCCTTTCGGGGCTGAGGCGAGGTTCGATTTCCCCGGACCGCAGAGCTACCCCGACGTGGTGGTCTACGACGGCTCAGTGGAGAGCGTCACGTTGGAAGAGATGGCGTCCTTGGGCGAGCGCGTAGTGGCCGAGCTGCGGGCCTACTCCTCCGAGGTGCAGGTCGAGGGCAGCGTGTCGAAGTCCACCTCCCGCATCGCGTTGCTCAACAGCAACGGAGGAGGCGTGAGTTACCCGCGCTCCCGGTCGGGCATCGGCTTCGAGGGAACCGTTATTCGCGGCGAGGACATGCTCTTCACCTTCGACAGCGAGTCCAGCATCGCTGCCGTTACGGACCCTTCAACAATCGTTGCGTCGATCCTGCGGCAGCTGGAGTGGGCGAAGGAGACGGCTGCCGCCGACACGAAGACGATGCCCGTCATCCTGATGCCGACGGCGGCGCCCAGCGTCCTGCTCTCGCCCATCCTCGCGGGGCTGAACGGCAAGGCAATTCTCCAGGGCACGTCTCCGCTGGTCGACCGGTTGGGAGAACGGATCGTCGACGAACGATTCAGCCTGACCGACGATTCAACGCTATCGCGCGTGCCCAGCAGCCGCCCCAGCGACGACGAGGGCGTCGCGAGCCGTAGGCTCCCGCTCATCGAGGCGGGCGTGGCCGCGTCCTTCTTCTACGACCTGCAGACGGCGGGCCAGGCGGGCGCTCAGAGCACCGGCTCCGGCGAGCGCGGCCTAGGCTCGCTGCCCGGCCCTTCGACGGGCGTCTTGCTGATGGCCGAAGGCGACACGTCGCTCGACGACATGATCGCCGGGATGGAGGAGGCGCTGGTCATCGAGCGGCTTCTCGGCGCGGGCCAGAGCAACGTGCTCGGCGGCGACTTCAACGCCAACGTACTGCTCGGCTACAAGGTCGAGCATGGTAAGGTCGTGGGCCGCGTCAAGAATACGATGGTCTCCGGCAACGCCTATAAGGCCTTGAACGACGTGATTGCCATTGGCAGCGGCGGACGGTGGATGCGCGGCGGTCTGTTCGCGCCCGCCATAGCCGTCGGGGGCGTCTCCGTTTCGACCAAGGGGTAGGCCATGGCCCTGGGCGCCATCATTGACGAATTGATAAACCCTGACGCTGAGTTGAAGCCGTCTCTGCTAAGCCGGTTGAGCGCGCTCCTTCCTGAAGAGCTGGAGGAGCTGCGTGAGGGCTGGGCGGACATCCCTGCGCCGCGCCGGCTGGAAATCGTCGAGGGCATCATAGGCATGGCCGAGGACGACATCGAGCTCGACTTCCTGCGAGTCCTCCACGACGCGCTCCAAGACGATGAGGCCGAGGTGCGCGCGGCTGCGGCCTCCGGCCTCTGGGAGACCGACGACCGCATCGTAATCACTCCCTTGTTAGGCCTCTTGGAGTCCGACGAGTCGCCTACGGTGCGTGCCGCCGCCGCCTCGGCGCTGGGGCATTTCGTCGAGCTGGCCGAGGCTGGCAAGCTGATCGAGCGCGACGCGTCAAGGCTCCAGGAAGCACTCCTCCGCGCGCTGAAGGACGAAGAGGAAGAGGCGCTCGTGCGCCGTCGGGCCCTCGAAGCAATCGCCCCTCTGAGCCATCCCAGCATCGGCGACTGGGTGCACTGGGCCTATAAGTGCGACGATTCGTCGATGAGGCAGAGCGCCGTTTATGCCATGGGCCGCACCTGCGACCCGGTCTGGCTGTCCGTCATCGTTGAAGAGATGGAGAGCGTTGACCCCGCCATGCGGTTCGAGGCTGCGAACGCCGCGCGGGAGCTCGCCGACACCGAGGCCCTACCGTACCTGCACGAGCTCGTCGACGACCTCGATACGCAGGTCGCGATGGCCGCCGTACACGCCATCGGCGGCATCGGTGGCGCCATGGCCAAGAAACTCCTCAAGCGGTACGTCGATAGAGGCGACGGCACGGTGAGCGAGGCCGCTGAGGAGGCTCTCCGCGCTCTGGAGACCGACGAGATGGACTTCACCATGCTCGACGTGCGGGAGGAAGCGTAGCGGTGGCGGGCGGGCTGAAAGTCACCGAGGCCGTCTCGGCGGGCGGCGTCGTATACAGGGACGGCTCGGGCGGACTGATGGTCGCCATCTGCGGACGGACCAGCTCAGGCCTCTGGGCCCTCCCCAAAGGCACGCCGGACAACGGCGAGACGATTGAGCAGACCGCGCTCCGTGAGGTCACCGAGGAGACGGGCTTGCAGGTCGCGATCGAGGCCCCGCTGGGGCACATCGAGTACTGGTTTCAGCGGCAGTCGGAGCGCATCCATAAGCGCGTCCATTTCTTCCTGATGGCCGAGCGAGGCGGCTCTTTCGACCACCACGACCCCGAGTTCGACGTCATCGAATGGGCGCTGGCGGCGGAAGCTCTCAGAACGCTCACGTATCCCACCGAGCAAGAGGTGGTCCGCCGGGCAATCGAGGAGCTCGAGCGGCGGGAGAGCGGCGTTGGTTGAGCCTGTCGCACACAGCCCCATCGCACGCGGAACGAAGGTCGTGATCCGCGCGAAGCAGATCGAGGACGGTGAGGACGACCACCGCTGGCGGGCCGACCCCGAGCTCGCCGAACTCGACGCCGCCTCGCCTCTCCGCCAGTCGCTGCGGGACTACCTACGGGACTTCGAGAGCGAGTTAAAGCATCCGACGCCCTGGGTGCGCCGTTACGGTATCGACACCCTGGAGGACGGCCTGCATATCGGCAACTGCATGGTCTACGACATCGACACGATAGGCGGTAGGTGTGAGGTCGGCATCCTGCTCGGCAATCGCGCCTACTGGGACGGCGGCTACGGCCGAGAAGCGTTGCGGTTGCTCATGGCCGAGTGCTTCAAGATGGAGAAGATGAATCTCCTCTATCTACACACCTTGGTGTGGAATGCGAGGGCGCGCCGGGCCTTCGCGGGTTGTGGATTTCGGGAAGTGGGGGCCCTGCGCCGCGCTGGCCGTGATTTCGTACGCATGGAAATCACCCGCGAAGAATGGGAAGCGCTCCCCCCAATGACTTATCCCCCCTCGGAGGCGCAGTGATGCCGACTGACCCGAAAGCACAATCAGAGGCGCAGCTTCGGCGCATTGAGGCGGCCGTGGGCAAGACGGCTGCCGACGTGGCCGACGAGGTCGGGCGCCAGGGCACCGAGCACCATTCGGAGGTCGTCGCGTTCCTCAAGGCCACATACGGCCTCACCCATGGGAACGCCAACCTGTTAGCCCACGTGGCGCGCGAACGGCTCGCGGGTGGGCCCCAGACCTCGGAAGACTTGCTGGCCGCCCAGTACGCAGGCCCCAAGGCGGCGCTGCTCCCGGCCTACCACGCGCTCTCGGCGGTTGCCGAAAGCTTGGGGGCGGATGTGGAGAAAGTTGTCCAGAAAACCGGCGTGAGCTTCCGCAGGAAGAAGCAATTTGCGCTTATTCAGGCCTCCTCGGCGAAGCGCTTGCGGCTGGGACTGAACCTCGACGCGACGCCTGACGACCCCCGCATCGTTGCAGCCAGCGGCATGTGCACGCACAGCGTGGACCTCACGAGCCCGGACGCGGTAGACGCCGACGTGGCGGCGTGGGTCTGGGCCGCCTACGACCGGGCCGGGTAGGAAGCGAGGGACGCATTAGCGCACAGGTAGGGGAAGGTTAGGAAGGGGCTGCGGGCGAAGGCTGTGGCGGGGAGCTGCGCCTACCGCAACGGGAGGGCCACTACGGCTTCGCCTGTTGTGGTCTTGGTTCCCTCGCCGTTCTCGATCCATACCTCGCAGTGGACAAGTCCAGCCGATTCGTCCTTCTCGACCACGACTCCCTTGCAAGTGAGCGTATCGCCGGGGACGTCCATCGCCCGGTAGCGGACCGACAAGGACTTCAAACGCCCTTCCGCGCCTGCCCAGTCGGTCATGAGCTGCCCAAGGAACGCGCTCTTCAGGGCGCCGTGCAGGATCACGCCGGGTAGGCCCTGCGCGCGCGCAAAATCCTGATCGTAGTGGATTTCGTAGAAGTCGCCGGACGCGCCCGCGTACATCACGAGCTGGCGGGTTGTCGGCTTCTTTACGAGGGGTGGGATCTCGGTCCCCGGTACGACGTCTTGGAAGTAAGCGTGGGGACTCATGCCGCAGGCATCCTGATAGTCGTGTTGCGTTGCGTTGCGACGACCTCTCCGCCCTGATTCACGTATTCGGTGAGGTAGGTGGCCAGAAGCATCGATCCCATCCGCCCCTCGCGTTCGACGAGCTGTTCGAGCTGAGTGGAGAAAGTGATGGTGTCGCCCGCGCGGACGGGCGCGCCGTACGTCCATTCGCTTCCGCCGTCGAGGGCGCGCGGCACGCTCTCGCCATCGGGCAACGTCGGAATGGCGCGTCCCAGAGACCGGAGGAACGTTGGAGGAGCGATGTCGGGAAAGAGCGGGTTCTCGTCGTCGATGGCCTGCGCGAAGCGCTCGATTGCGCCACGCTCGACGGCCGCTTGCTGCGCCTCGCCCTTCACGCCGATAACGGCTTGCATCGCTGGCGTGATGATGGAATCCGGCACGCCCTGAGGTCTCCTTTCCGTCAGGAGTTGAGCCTCCCTCCGTCAGGGATGGCAGGCTATTGCCTGGTGTGGGGGGTGTCAAGAATCAGCGGGAATCGGTCGCCATATCGGTCGGGGAAACCTATTGACAGTGCATCACGGTATGAGGTAACGTTTCCCTCTATTCTCTAGCGCCGATTAGTCCGAAATGCGGCGCGAAGGGCGCTTACATCACGATCTCCCGACGGTTGCGGATTGCTGGCCTCTCCATTCCTTCAATCGCCTCCGCCCATCCAGCCCTTCCGTCAGGAAGGGCTTTTCTTAGCCCCCGTTCAGGAGGCACATGCGGCATGGGCGATTCCGCAGGATTGACCCTCTTCTCCGCGCGATGCTAGCCTGATTGGAGCGCAGGAGTGTAGCTCAGCCTGGTAGAGCAGCGGTCTCCAAAACCGCCGGCCGAGGGTTCGAATCCTTCCACTCCTGCCATTCTCCTCTTTGGTTCTCCCCGCAGACGCGCACGGGAGGGAGAGTAGGTTCCCTTAGACAGGGCCGATGCGCGGCGTTTGGTCACTCAGCACGACGGTCGCGGTGACGCAGGGCTCTCCGCCGACGGCTATCGTCTTGTGTCCTTTGCCGGTGATGTTGTCCATGAGCCGCGCCTCGCCTGCGCCGAACACCTTCTGCGAGCCGTCCGGGTAGGTAATCTGCAAGGCGCCCGACAGGATGATGACGAACTGGCGCATCGGGGCGGGATGCCAGTCCTGTTCCACGTCCGGCGGCCTTATGCCGAATTTGATGCTCGTCGCGTCGAAGCCGTCGAGCCACTCTTGGCGCCCGCTCAGCTCGATTGGCTGCCAGGTGGAGTCGCCGTTGGCGTCGGTGTACATGCGGGAAGTGCCCATAGTCTGCTCCTAGGGGTTACGGGGGTATCGGACGCCGGCATTGTGGCGCCCTCTTGGCCGCCCCGCAAACGCGAGGTTGGCGCCCGCGTGGTCGGCGTTCTACAATCAGTTGGTTGCGCGCAGGTGGTGGAATAGGTAGACACGCTGTCTTGAGGGGGCAGTGGGAGCGATCCCGTAAGAGTTCAAATCTCTTCCTGCGCACCAACTTCTCTCCTCAGTCCTCCCGCGGACGACGCTTGATGCGAAATCGTTGATGCGGCGGAGACTGACATTTGCCCCTTCCCCTAACACCTCAGCTTTCCCTACACTGGCTTACATGGGCCTTACGCGCTGTCCCCATCCCTACCAAGGAAGGGCTAGGGGTGGTTTCGCAGGGGGTCCCGCTGTCGACGGCGGGCTCGTGCTTAGGAGTAAATGGCACGAAATGGCACACTTTTTCGATGAGGGAACCCCCGCGCACTAGGCTGGGGAATGTTACGAGTGAGATGGATGAGACATCTTCGGACAAAACAAGCTCTTGCGGTCGTGCAATGCGCCGGACGGGAGACGAATCCGTTCTCACCGGGCGCCGGCCCCAACTGCTCCCACCGTGTCATTTTGCATCATGCGTTGCGGACGGGAGCCGAGGAGGAGTGTCCTTCCGAGGCTCTCCCCATCGGTGGGCGAGCGCGCCGCTTCTGAACACCTTAGAATCAGCCGTCGAGCTCCCATCTCATTTTTGCGGAGGCCCGCCATGCCAACCGTCGCCCACGACCGCCTGCAGACCATCGCCGACCGCCTGCTCCAATGCGCCGGCGCTGCGCCTGAAGAGTCCGAAACCATCTCGCGCCATGTCGTCGGGGCCAACCTCGCCGGTCACGATTCCCACGGCATCATCCAGGTGCCGACCTATATCGACCGCGTAAAGCGGGGCCATATCGTCCCTGGCGCTCCCTTTGACATCGTCCAGGAAACGCCCTCGACCACCGTGGCGGACGGCCATTGGGGTTTCGGCTACGTCGTCTCCGAGCGCGTTATGCGCTTGACCATCGACAAGGCCAGGACGCAAGGCGCCGCCGCAGCAACCGTGTACCGGCAAAGCCACGTAGGGAGAGTCGCGGACTACCCTCTCATGGCTGCCCGCGAGGGCTTCATTGGCCTCATGACTGCGGACTCCGGCAGGACCGCCAAGGCCGTTGCGCCGTTCGGAGGCCGTGAGCCCCGCCTGGGCACCAACCCCATCTGCGTTGCGGTCCCCAGCAATCTCGACGGCCCTCTGTTCATCGACATGGCGACCAGCGCGGTTGCGGCGGGAAAGGTCGAGCTCGCTAAGGCCCGGGGAGTCTCAATCCCCGAGGGATGGGTCGTCGACAGCGACGGCAATCCCGCAACGGACCCGGACGTGCTGCGCGGACAGGGCGGCGCGCTGCTGCCCCTCGGCGGCTCCGAGGGGTACAAGGGCTACGGCCTCGCCGTCATCGTCGAGATTCTGTCCGGGATTCTGACGGGCCTTGGGTTTGGCCACGACCCGCGCGGTTTCCACAACGACGGCTGCTTCATGGCCGTCTTCAACGTCTCCGCTTTCCGGCCGCTCGAAGAATTCAAGCAGCAAGTGACGGACCTCGCCGCCTACCTGAAGGCGTCCGAGCGCGCCGCCGGCTTCGACGAGATCCTCTACCCCGGCGAGATCGAGCACCGCAACACTCAGCAGCGCCTGCGGGAGGGCATCTTCGTAGAGGACGCCACCTGGGGGAAGCTCGTAGACCTCGCGGCGGAGTACGGCGTGGGCGCGGAGCTTAATTTGTAGGCGAGTAGGGCGTTCCCCCGCCTCGTTGCCTGACGGCGCGCTCCGGAGTGGGGCCGCCTAGAGGTAGCCGTGCTCGCGCCAGTAGGCTTCGGCGGCGGGATGGAGCGGCACGTCCAACGGGCCTTCGCGGGTATCGCGGCTCATCCGGTCGAGCGGCAGCGGACCGACGCCTTCCCACGGAATGCGGTCTCGCCGGGCCTCCAGCGCGGCGCAAAGGGCGCGGACCTGCTCATCGGGGACCGCTTCGTTGGTGAAGACAGGGAATCCGGAGAAGTCGACCGCCTGGAAGTCGGCTGCGAGGTTGGGGAAGTCGGACTTGAGCACGATGCCTCGGCGAAGGCCCAAGGACTCCAGCTTCGCGAGCGCTTCTTCCTCCGGCTCGAGGAAGCGCATGCCGATTGCCGCGCCGGGGTTGACCCACTGGCGCACGGCCTCGTCAAAGATCGCGTCCGCCTCGCCCTTCTCGATGTCGGGGAGCCGGGCTCCCGGCAGCCGCCGGAAATACGACACCTCGCCGCCCCACGACTCGATGTCGTCCAGGGTGAATCCGTGGGCTTTGCATATCTCGTTTGCGACGAGGGGCACGGAGTTCGTCCGAGGACCGCGGATTGACACGCGGAGGGGGTAGCGTTGTTCGCGAAGGTCGGCGAATGAGCGGAGGCCGGTCCTCTCCATCACGCCAAGGGTAATCTGGTCGTACGACGGCAGGGCCGCGACGACGCGTACTGGCAATGGGTCGGCGAATGGCCCTGTACCCCGATAGGCCATCGTGAGCATGGCCGACGGATTGATCATCGCAAGTCCGGCTTTGCCCTTGGAGACCTCGTCGATGCCCTCCGGGCTTCCGCTGCCGAACAGGCCAAAGCCGACATCGTCGAAGTCGCTCTGGCGAAGGTCGACATGGGCCCGGAGATACGGCCACCCGTCCGTTCCCACGAGCTCTGCGGCGATCTCCAACGCGAGGCGCGACCTGCTGAGTACGGGAGGCGTTGGCGGTCCGTAGGATTCGAGCATGGCGGACTCCTTCTGCGGGATACGGACCACTTGTAAGGCAGGGACCCGCCGAAAGAGGTCGGCGGGCAGGAGTCCGTTATCCGCAATCGCTGTGCGTCGCAATTGTAATCGACTAATCATCGGGACGATGGGCGACCGGTCGCCTCCGACTGCCCACCGCGGCGCGTGGGGTCAGCTTCGCGTATCTGCGCCCCTCAGCGTTGACGGAACAACGACTCTCTCGGTAGCCTTAATGGTCGGCGGCGACGTAGCCAAGTGGTTAAGGCGGAGGTCTGCAAAACCTCTATCCGGCGGTTCGATTCCGCCCGTCGCCTCCATCCGACACTTTAGTGGCCGCCTCTCACGGCCGGACCGGCACGCCCCTCGTTCTGATTTGCCGTCCCTGCGGCCTTATGCCAACGCCGCGACTTCCTCCTCCGTCGCCGATGGCGGTGCGAAGCCCCACTCGTGTGCGCCTGCTCCCGCCGGGTAGGGTGTGCCGCCCTTCACCGTGACCACGGGGACGATAGCCTTCGCGCCGATGCGGCTTTCGCCCGTCGCGTCGGTCAGTTTGAAGCGGCCCTCGATCAATTCGAGCACGCTAACGCCCGCTGCCATGCCAGGCGTCAGGCTTCCCGCCGTGTCCTCGATATGCAACACCTTCGCTGGGGTTTCTGTTGCCATGCGTATGACGTCTTCCAGTCCGAATCCGAGTTTGAAGAACATGGCCATGTACTCGACCAGTGTGCGCTCCGAGACAACTCGTCTTCCGGTGACGCGGCGGTCCGCGACCATGGGTTCTTCGGACCGTCCGAGTTGGGAGTGAATCTCGATGTCGGTTGCGATGGTGTCCGGCAGGAATCCTTGGCTCACGATGGCCTCGGCCGTTTCCCAGCCGAACTGGTAGTCGCCGATGGCGCTGTCGATCCACACGCCGCGGGCGCGCGCCGCCTTGAGTGCTTCCAGCACGTTCAGCTCGTCGTCGGTAGCGCTGCCGGTCAGGGGGCTGAACAGGTGCGTGACGATATCGCCGCTGTCCAAGATGTCCAACGCCTGCTTTGTGCCGTCAATCGTCGTGCGGGGGAGGTCGCGGAAGCCAATGTCGCCGATGTGCAGCATGAGCGGGAGGCCTGCCTTCACGGCAGCCTCCTTGGCAGCTTTGAGGTGCGCTATGCCGTGGATGCCGTTGACGACGGGGAAGCTGTGGATCTTCACTCCTTTGACCAGGTCGCGGTTCGCAGCAGCAGCCTCAGGAATCTTGTCGGTGACGAGTTGCTCCCATGCGCCTGCCTGCCGGCTGAAGCACCCTAAGAAGCTGTAGACCGTGGTGACGGCCCTGGGCAGGACGACTTCCCGGAACCGTTGGATGTCGTCGGGACCGGCCCCGCCCGCGTCCACCAACGTCGTTACCCCTGCCGAGACCCCCGATATCTCGTCCGGGTCGCGGTGGTTGTCGCCGCGGAACATGTGAGAGTGGAGATCGATCAGACCAGGCGTGACGATCTTGCCCGATGCATCGATGACCTCTCGAGCGCCGGCCTCCGATAGCCCACGCTCCACTCGCTCGATCTTTCCGGACGTCACTGCGATGTCGCGTACGTCGTGGATGCCCTGAGAAGGATCTATGACGGTCCCGTTCTTGATTAGCAAGTCAGCCATGGCCATGCCTCCTGTTCCGGTTGCCGTCTTTGCGAAGAAGAGCGGCGAAGAATCGCTCACCGTGCCCGATACCCCTGCGTTCCTTGGCGCAACGCGCTCGCCGCATTGTATGCCGTTTTGCGTTGGTGAGAGCGGATGGCCCTGCGGCGAATCGTGCATGTAGACCGGAGGCTCGCGAGCACGTAGGCTCTTCCCTGGCTCCGGTTAACGGCGAGTGAAGAGGTAGCTCATGAGAGAGATAGTCAGGAAGGTCGAAACGCGGGAGCAGGCTCCGCGAACAACGGGCGGCGACGGCGCCCGGCGGGAGATCGTCATTACGCTGGACGCCGAGACGCTGGACGGCCAGCAGAAGGTGGCGCGCGTCCGAGCAGGGCAGGGCAGCACTTTCGAGGTGCTGTGCGACGAGGGCACGCATCTTGGTGGCGACGATGCAGCGCCTTCCCCGCTGGCCTACTTCTCGGCAGGCGTAGCGTTCTGACTGCTCACTCAGCTTGCTCGGTTGAGCGAGATGACGCATATCGGGTACACGAAGGCCCGCATTCAACAAGTTACGCGTTTCTACCGCGACGGCTCCGCGCTTGCCGGGGCGATCACCGGCGGCCCCGTCGGGTTGGAGACTCAGGTCGACGTTGAGTCCGGCGAGTCGCCGGAGCGCATCCGGCGCTTGGTCGACATGGCCGAGGCCAGCTGCTACGCGCTGCAGTCGCTGGTCCAGAACGTAAAGGTCACTTCGACGTTCACTCTCAACGACGAGCCGCTGCCGGAGGCCGTAACGGCCTAGAGCAACCACGGTGGAGGCCTTAGTCCGCGAGGCCTTTGCCGACCTCGTCCATGAAGCGCCCGGCGAGTGCGAGATGTTCGGTGGCTGTCGTGAACCCGCCACGGCTCGTGTTGACGGCCAGGTGCGTTGCTCCGAGCTCACGCCAGCGTTCGGCGGCTGAAGTCCACTCGTCGGCGCTTCCTCCCACTAGGGGCATGCGCCCTTGGACCTGGACGGCGTCGCGCGGGCGGCCTGCGGCCTCCGATGCGTTGCGGATCGTATCGAGCTGCTCCTCGACGCGCGCGCCCCGCGTATGGAAGTCGGAGCCGAGCCCGATTGCCTCCTCCTCGTTGCTGCCGAGGCCGATGCCCAACCGCATGCGTCCCCCGGAGAGGGCGTCGATCTCCGCCGCCTGCCGGGCCACGACGACGGCCTGGCGCTGAGGGAGGATGAGAATCGAGTTCGCGAACTGGATAGTCCGCGTGACCGCGGAGAGGAACGCGAACAAGACCATGGGCTCGTGGATGTGGACATCCGGCTTGTAGTTTCCGCTCGTCTGGACTCCGAGGGTGTGTTCAAGGGCGGTCATGTGGTGGAAACCGAGCTGCTCGGCCCCCTGCGCGAACTCCTTCATCTCTTCGGGGTCCTGCAGCTCGATGGTTGGGAAGGAGACACCGATCTTCATATAGCGCACCTCAGCTTCGGGCATGGTACCGCATTGCCGCGGGTCGGCGGCTCAGGGCCAGCGCTGTAGGAGGGCGATCAGTAACGTCAGCGTCAGCAAGCTGGCGACGGTGCTGGTCACGACCGCACTCGCCACGAACCGGGGGGCCGTCTCGAACTCCGTCGCAAGCAAGGTCGTGAACACGGCCGTCGGCATCGCAGCGATGATTACCACGGTGTTGCGCGCGGCCCCCTCGAGGCCGAACAGCACCGCAAGCCCGACGCCAACCCCCGCCCCGATGAGCAGCCGCGTGACGAGTCCGGCCGCGAGGCTCGCGCGTTGCTCGAAATGGAGTCCTTGCGCCAGCTGATAGCCGAGCACCAGCAGCATCGCCGGAATCGTCGCGTCCGCCATGAGGCTAATGGGCCGTTCGATGGTCTCCGGCAGCGTCCAGTCGAACGCGCGGATCACCAGGGCGACGGGGACTGCGTAGACCGTTGGCGCCTGGATCGCCTTGATAAGCGGCTGCCAGCCGCGGGCCCTGCCTCGCGCCGCCAGATAGATGCCCACGGGCCAGCTCAGCGATCCCTGCGCGACGAATATGAGGACGGCCACGGACAGGCCGTCCTCGCCGAATGCGAGGAACGCCATGGGGATGCCCATGTTCCCGGCATTCCCGAACGTGCCCACCAGCATGAACCCGCTCTCCGTGGGCCTATCGTGCCGAAGCAGGCGCGACACCACCCACGAGACCATGGCCATTGCCGCGACGACCGTCATGGTCGCTCCGATGACGCGGAGTGAGACGTCGAGGGGGAACTCAGTCTGGATCAAGCCTTTGAGCAAGGGCGGGGCTCAGCAGATAGAGGGCCGCCGGGCCGAGCGCTCCCAGAGGCCCTGGCCGCAGCCGTTGCAGCGCCGCCCCAGAGCCCGCGACCAGAAAGATGGGCAGCACGACTGAGAGGAATACGTCGATCAAAGGGGAAGCCTCGGAAGATGCGCGAGGGAATGTGGCCCGCCTAGCGGCCAGCGGCCAAGGATACTCCCATTTCCCTTCTGGGAAGAGGTCAGAGTGACGGTGACCGGGTGCACGAAGGAAGACTTGGAGCGCGGGTTTTTGTTACATGGTCGTAACAAGCCCGTAACACGCGCGCAAAACTCGCACGTCATGATTTGGAGCAATCCCCTTTTAGGAAGGAGTGTGCCGCAATGGATAGTGGTTCGATAGCTTGGTTGCTGACGGCTTCCGCTCTGGTGTTGCTGATGACGCCGGGGCTGGCCTTTTTCTATGGAGGTCTCGTCCGCAGCCGCAATGTCATCAGCACCATCATGCTCAGCTTTATGAGCATGGCAGTGGTCAGCGTCGTGTGGGTCCTCTGGGGCTACAGCATCGCGTTCGGCGAGGGCAGCGCCATCGTGGGGGACTTATCCCTGATCGGCTTGAAAGGGATTGAGCCCGGCGACGAGATGTTGTTCGCAGTCTTCCAGATGATGTTCGCGATCATCACGCCGGCGCTCATCACGGGGGCGCTGGTGGAGCGGTTCAAGTTCACCACCTACCTCGTGTTCCTGGTCGCCTGGGTCACGTTGGTCTACGCGCCCATCGCTCACTGGGTGTGGGCCGGCAACGGCTGGCTGTTCGACTTGGGTGCGCTCGATTTCGCAGGCGGCACCGTGGTCCACATCAACGCTGCCGTTGCCGCCATCGCTGCTGCGTTGCTGGTCGGGAAGCGGCGCGACCCGGGCCTGGAGCCCGGCAACGTGCCTTACGTTGTGATTGGCGCTGCGCTGCTCTGGTTCGGCTGGTTCGGCTTCAACGCGGGCTCCGGCCTCGCGGCGGACGGGGTCGCCATCAACGCGTTCCTCGTGACGAACACGGCGGCTGCGACCGCCGCCCTGACGTGGGGCATCCTGTCGCAGATACAGAACAAGAAGATGAGCGCGGCTGGAGTCGCGACCGGCGCAGTCGGCGGCTTGGTCGCTATCACTCCGGCTGCGGGCGCGGTTGGCGTGATGGGCGCGCTGGCCATCGGGATCGGCGCGGGCGTGTTCTGCTACATTGCAGTGCAGGTGCGTCCGAAACTCGGCGTGGACGACTCGCTGGACGTGTTCGCGGTGCACGGCATCGGGGGCATCTGGGGCGCTCTCGCCACCGGCATCTTCACGGTTGAGGCGTTCGCCGGCGTGCCGGGGCTGGTCAACGGCAACGTCGAGCAGCTGGGCATACAGGCTATTGGGATAGGGGCGACGATAGCCTACTCGTTCATCGCCTCACTCATTATCCTGAAGGTGCTGGACCTCATTCCGGGCTTGGGCCTGCGCGTGAGCGAGCGCGACGAGGGGACCGGTCTGGACGTGGCCGCTCATGGCGAGCGCGCCTACGTGAGCGACGGAGCCGACTAATTACGAAAGGAATGAGCCGGGGGTATGCTTAGCGGCGTACCCCCGGAGACGAGAGAGGGACGCCATGATCAGCATTGAAGCGATAGTTCGGCCGGAGCGCATCCACCAGGTGACGGAGGCGCTGCAGGCCGCCGGGTGTCAGGGTTTCTACTACTGCAACGTGACGGGAGAGGGACGCCAGCGCGGCGTCGAGGTGTTCGTGGGGCGCGGCGGAACGATGGCGAGCCGTTCCTCGGTGCCCAAGACGCTCGTTCGCACCATCGTTACGGACGACTTGAAGGACGCAGTGATCACCGCCATCATCGAGGCGGCGCGCACGCCTGACGAAGGCGAGATTGGCGACGGCAAGATACTCGTTACGCCCGTCCTGGATGTCGTCCGAGTGCGCACGGGAGAGCGGGGAGAAGCCGCCATCTAACCCATTGCGCCTATTCCCACGGGAAGCGCGAAGGCCCGGCTCTACGCGAGCCGGGCCTTCTGTTTTTGGATGTGAGGGCGGAATTGGCAGGTCTTCCGAGGTTCGCCGACTAGGCTTGGCGTGACGGACCGGTCCTACTCCTGCCACTCCGCGAGCGCGTCCCACTTGGGCTCGAGGCCCAGGCCAGGTGCTTCCGGCATCGTGGTCCAACCCTTCTCTGGGCCGACGCAGCCGTCGAACACCATCTCGCCGCACTTCCACATGACGTAGTGGTACTCGATGCGCCAGCCGTTGGGGACGGCGGCTTGGAGGTGCATGTTGTGGTGCGGCCAGCCGCCGCCGTTCGCTATCGGCAGGTTGAACGCTTGCGCCAGCGCCGCGAACTTCATCCCTTCCGTGTACCCGCCGCAGTAGACGACGTTTGGCTGGAGGATATCGACCGCCTGATGCACGAGGAGCTCGCGGGCGCGGAAGCGATGGCCCTCGTTCTGGCCGGCGGAGATGGGGATGCTGGTCCGCATTCGCAGATCGTGCAGCAGGGGCGCGTCGTTCCCCCATACCGGCTCTTCGAACCACTCCACCTGGCATTCCTCGACTGCCTTGGCCAGGTTGAGCGCGTTGTTGAACTGGAACATGTAGTTCGCGTCCAACGAGAGCTGAACCCCCGGGCCGATGGCGTCCCGCACTGCATGCACCCGGTCCGAGTCCTCTCGCCAACCCTGGTGGCCTCCGGCGACGCCGACCACCATCTTGAGCTTGTCCTCGCCCTGCGCGACGAACCCCTTGGCGACCTCGATCAACTGCTCGACCGAGTACTCGGGCAGCCCGAACGTGATGTAGGCCGGCGTGACCGGCTGTGCGCCGCCCAATAGCCGCCAGACCGGCTGCCCCACCACCTTTCCCTTGATGTCCCACAGCGCGATGTCGATGGCGCTGACGCCCGACGACCATGTCCCCGTTTGCGATCGGGGGTTGTGCTCGACGTAGAGCTTGTGCCAGATGCGCTCCGTCTCGAACGGGTCCATTCCGAGGGTCAGCGGGCCAAGCTCCGTGTTGATGTGCTCCCGCACGGCCTTGCGCTGAATGGGGCCGGAGATGCCGTAGCCCGTAACGCCCTCGTCGGTCTCCACGCGGCAGAACACGAATGGCCGCATGACCGGCTCATCGAGTAGCGGGACGGGCACCGGCACGTTATGGGTGGTGGCTTGGACGTGCGTAATCTTCAAGGCGGGTCCTCACGGTGTTAGAGATGCGAGGGAAGATACCGGCGCGGCGGTGGAATGGCAACGCGGCGCACTCGTGAAGGCGGTTTTCCCGGAGGCGTGCGCCTCGTTTTCTGGCGCCAATGTGAGACATTGTGAGACCTTCGCGCCGGGTTACTCGTCAGCGAGCAGAGCCAGCATGGATGGAATCCCTAAACTCCACCGCCATCGTAGGAGACACGGGGACGATTGAGCAACGGGCTGGTGTCGCAGTGGCGCAGGCCCTGAGGGGAGCTGTAGGCTAAGGCCCTCTTGACGCTCCCCATCCTCCCCGGTGCTATAGACCGGAGAACATGATTTACACCTGTTCGGAGACATACTTTACACATCAGGGAACCTCCTGACATTCGAATCGGGCATAGGGAAAGCGCCACGCGGGTCCCCCCTGGGAGCGGACGCCGATGACGGCACAGGGCGATGACCAACGCAGCGCTACCTGTAAGGCTCGCCGCAACCAGCGAGGCAGTAGCAATCATCTGTGGAAAGTTCGTGCAAGGCATGCCGCCAGGCTTGCGAGAGCCATCCGCCAGGCTGCGCGGACTGGACTCCTGCTCGTTCTGGCAGCCGCTGTACTAATGGCGTGTGACGGCCGGCCGTCACACGCATCTTCGCCGGTTCCCACACCGACACCCCTGCTAACGCTGTCAGCGGACAACGTCCGCGAGCGAGTCGTGGCCGCGTTGCTGCGGGAGAGGCTCGTGACTGAGTTCGCACTGACGGAGGAGGGGGCCGGAGACGACGGCGCGTTGATCACTGGTTGGCTGGACCTGGCTAGACGCCGCGGGCGTGCCGAGCAGCGGGACGGCTTTGTGTCGGTGGTCGCTGAAGACGTCCGCACGGAGATGCTCCCCTCCACCGGGGTCACTTCGTTGTCCGAATACAGAATCGGGTCACTATCGAGCGTGGTGGACTACGATCTCCGGCCCATGCTCGACAATCCAGCGCTGACGTTGCTCTACCCACTCATCTCGCCCCTGCTGTCGCCAGGGGGTTGGGTGTTGTCAGGCGACGGCGACTGGCAGGGCCAGCCAGCCCAGGTATGGGAGACGGACTACTTCTTCGGCGACGAGTTCGGGAACGTCCACACGCTGGTCTATGTCGACTCACGAAGCGAGCTGCCCCTGGGCCAACGACTGGAGTTGCCGGGTGAGAGCTATGGCATCACCTACCGCTTTGACTTCGTCGATCCCTCCGACGTTCCAACCGAAGCGTTCGACGGCGACGCGCTGCGCGAACAGCTGCTCGGCTACGGCCGATACGAGGGCGCAGGCCCCGACTACCCGCTGCCGTGGCTGGGCCTGGAGACCGGGCCGCTCAGTGATTTCCCTTCGCTGACGCTCCGCACGTCCCGCGTGTCCTCGCGGCGCGACACGCGGTTCACGGAGTTCACTTACCACGTCACCAACCATGTGCCACTGTCCCCGGACGCCCGGTTCGGCCTGCTGGAGGTGACGGTCAGGCCGAAGGCTGCGTGGGAAGCATACGCCCGTGAGCGGAGTGACCGGTGGTGGGAGAGTGCCCCCAGAAAGCCTGTGGTCGTGCTTGGCCAGGAGGCCGAGTTCGCTGTCCAGAGCTTCAACAATACCGATGGCATCCTTTGGCTCCCGGACGTGGTCGTATCCTTTGAAGCTGCGGCGCTAACGGGCACTATCTCCGCCGACCGATTCGAGGGTGGCGTCGCCCCCACGCCGGTGTACGACCGCAGCGCGTTCAACAACGAGGAGGCCCTACGTACGTTGGTTGGACACCTTGAGGTGCTCCGATGAGGTGCGGTTGGCGATTGCTCTGCCGATGACGGACGCGGCCCCCACCGCATGCGGCGAGAGGGCGCTCGGCTTTCCAACAGCCGTACTCGAGCGTTGACGGCCTCGCGGCTCCTAGCCGCGAGGCCGTGGACAATGCAGCCGCCTAACCGGGCTGGAAGCGAGAATGACTGGGCGAGACGAACCTCATCAACGCTGGACAGTTGTCTACGACACTTGCCCCTTACCCCAACCCTCCCCCCTCCGGTATGCTTAACCGGATGCTCCCTCCGTGGCCGTCCGCTCCGAACCCCCTACCGTGTCCTATAACTCACCGTCGCCCATAGAGAGAGCCAATGCCGAAAAGTGTGTTTTCGCGTTTCGCACGCATCCTTGATCGCGGGAAGCAGGCCGTGGCCTGCTAAACAGCCCCGATCAAGAAGGTGAAGGTGCCCCTCCGGCGACACAAGAACCAAGACATTACGAGTAACAATCCCCATCAAGAAGCCGAAATACCCCCGAAACAGCCGCCCCGCCGCTGGCCGTTCAGACTTCATGAGACCCGTCTCACCCAAGGTGTCGCCGCTAGCACGGTTTATCCCTGACTAGGTCGTCATCCACCCTCTCCGTAGGCATTTGTCTCCTCATACGCTGAACAGTTACTGACGCCGCTCCCCCCTTTTCCTCGCCGCCGCCGCCGTGTTATACTGCTTGCGAACTAAAGAGAGAGCGGAAAAGAAGGACTCGGTCCGCGGACCAGATATGCTGGACACAGCAATAAAACAACGCATCATCGGGGAATACCAGAGTAAGCCGGGAGACACCGGCTCCACCGAAGTACAGGTGGCGCTCCTCTCCGAACGTATACGCGGCCTGACCGACCACCTCCGCCAGAACCAAAAGGACCACGCGACACGCAGAGGTCTCTTGAAGTTGGTCGGACAACGGCGTCGCCTCCTGCGTTACCTCGCCAACGAGGACGTAGGACGCTACCGAACGGTCATCACAAGGCTCGGGCTTCGCAGATAACTGCCGGAAACGACGCCCCACGGGCGTCGTTTCTAGATGCCGAACCCCTCACCGGACTCGACCAGCTTCTCCTCGCGAGCGTGGGTACACAGAGGAGTAGCTACGTATGTCCACCCACCATGAGATAGAGATTGCCGGACGGACTCTCTCGATAGAGACCGGCAAGCTCGCACAGCAGGCCCACGGCTCCGCCGTCGTTCGATACGGCGACACGGTCGTCCTCGTCACCGCCGTTATGGGCGGCGTGCGCGAGGGTCTCGACTTCTTCCCGCTCACCATCGAGTACGAGGAGCGCCTGTACGCCGTTGGCCGCATCCCCGGGAGCTTCTTCCGGCGCGAAGGTCGGCCAACTACTGAGGCCACCCTCGCCGCGCGGCTGACTGACAGGCCCCTGCGCCCGAGGTTCCCCAAGGGCATGCGGAACGAGGTACAGGTCATCGTCACCGTCCTTTCCGCGGACCACGTCAACCAGCCTGACATCCTCGGCATCATCGGCGCCTCCGCCGCGCTCTCGGTTTCCCAAGTCCCCTTCAACGGCCCCGTCGCCGCCACCCGCATGGGTTACATCGACGGTGAAATCGTCGTCAACCCGACGTTCGAGCAGCTCGCTGTTAGCAAGCTCGACCTCACCATCGCCGGCAGCCGCGACGCCGTCATCATGATCGAGGCGGGCGCCAAGGAGGTCAGCGAGGAGGTCGTCCTCGAAGCGCTTCGCATCGGCCAAGAAACCAATGTCAAGGTCATCGAGCTCCAGGACAAGCTCGTCGCCGAGGTGGGCAAGCCCAAGACCGAGGTCATCGTCGCCGATCAGCCCGACCCGGCCCTCGTCTCGAAGGTCGACGCGGCAGTGCGCTCCGCCCTCGAAAGCGTTATCGACCGCGGCCAGGGCCGTGGCGAGCGCAACGAGCACGTCAAGGCGGCCGAGCAGGACGCCATCGACAGCTACGCCGCCGAGTACGACTCCAAGACCGTCGCCAAGGTCTTTGACGACGTGCTCAAGAAGATCGTTCGCGAGAAGGTTATCAAGGAAGGCAAACGGCCCGACGGCCGGAAGCTCACCGAGGTCAGGCCCCTCTCCAGCGAGGTCGGCCTCCTCCCGCGCACCCACGGCTCCGCTCTCTTCCAGCGCGGCGAGACTCAGATTCTGACGGTGGCCACGCTCGGCTCCCTCACCATGGAGCAGAAGCTCGACGGCCTTAGCCCCGAGGACTCCAAACGCTACATCCACCACTACAACTTCCCTCCGTTCTCCACTGGCGAGGCCCGCCGCATGGGCACAGGCCGCCGCGAGATCGGCCACGGAGCGCTCGCTGAGCGCGCGTTGCTCCCCGTTATCCCGGACGAGGCCGAGTTTCCCTACGCCTTCCGCGTCGTTTCCGAGGCCCTCGGCTCCAACGGCAGCACGTCGATGGGCAGTGTCTGCGGCAGCACGATGTCCTTGATGGACGCCGGCGTGCCCATCAAGCGCCCGGTGTCCGGCGTGGCGATGGGCCTGATGGCCGACGAGGCCGGCAACTACCAGGTCCTGACCGACATCCAGGGTGTCGAGGACTTCTTCGGCGACATGGACTTCAAGGTCGCCGGCACCGCCGAAGGCATCACCGCTCTCCAGATGGACATCAAGGTCGCGGGCATTACCCAAGAGATCTTCCACCAGGCCCTCGCTCAAGCGAAGGAGGGCAGGGCGTTCATCCTCGACCACATGCTCAGTACTATCGGAGAGCACCGGCCCGAGCTGAACCCGAACGCTCCCCGCATGACCCGTATCAGCATCCCCGCCGACAAGATTGGCGCCCTCATCGGCCCCGGCGGCAAGACCATTCGCAGCATCATCGACGCCACCGGCGCGTCCATCGACGTGGACAACGACGGCTCCGTCACCATCGGGGCGTCGAGCGGAGACTCGGCTGAGGAAGCCATCCGCATGATCGAAGGCCTCACCAAGGAAATCCATGTTGGCGACCGCTACACCGGCAAAGTGTCGAGGATCATGAGCTTCGGAGCCTTCGTCGAGATTCTCCCCGGCAAGGACGGGATGGTCCACGTCAGCGAGCTCGACACCAAGCGCGTCGAGTCCGTCGAGTCTGCCGTCAAGATCGGCGACGAGCTCGACGTGATGGTCATCGAAATCGATCGCATGGGGCGCGTGAACCTCTCTCGCCGCGTCGTCCTGGAGGGCCTCTCCCCGGAGGAGGCTGCGGCGAGCCGGCCGCAAGCCCGCAATGGCGGCGGCTCCCGCGATGGCGGCGGCGATCGTCGCCCGGACCGCGACCGTGGACCGCGGCGCCCCAGGGAGTTCGACCGCCGGTAGATACAACCTAGGTAGCGTAATCACTTCTCAACCCTCCCTCCGCAACGTGGAGAGGAGGGTTGAGGTGATTCCCCCTCCCGAGGTCAGGCGGCTGAGGCAAGCGTATGGGCCTTCTTAAGCGACTGGTCATATGGACGCTCGTCGCTACACCGGTCGGCGTGGGCGTTGGCGCGCTCGTCTCCACCATCTGGGGCGAAGACGCAGACATCGACCGCGCGACGGCCGGGTTCAACGGCGCCGTCGCCGGGCTATGGCTTGGGCTGATAGGCGCGTTCGCCGCGGCCCTCACGACTCGTATCGCCCGCGATTCCCTCAGGCGCACGGGCGGCTCCGAACTCCTCACCGGCGCGGTAATTGTCATCGGCTTGCTCGCCGTCGGTTTGGGGCTCTTGGTTATTGCTTAGAGAGGGTCCCGAAGTAGCACCCAAGGCGTCGCGCCTCCCCAAAACACCTCGTTCTTCGGGTATGCTCCATCCGTGGTCCAGCGCATGCTTCGATACGACCCCGCAGCAAGGTACGACGTTCTATCCCAGGATGTCGAATACCTGCGCGTGGGCGGCGAATCGCTGCTGATGACGGTGCACCGTCCGGTGGGTGATGGGCCGTACCCGATGCTCCTGCGCGCCCACGGAGGCGCGTGGAACACCGGTGACCGCGCGACCGCTTCCCTGATCGACACGCGGCTCGCCGAGAGCGGCATGATTGTCGCGGCCCACGACTTCCAGCTCGCACCAGACCACCCGTACCCGGCTCAGGTCGCGCAGACGAACTTTGCGGCGCGATGGCTGAAGGCCCACGCCGGCGATTTCAACGGCGACGCCTCGTGCGTTGGCGGGGCTGGCGATTCGAGCGGAGGGCATACGATTTTGCTCACCGCGATGCGCCCCCGCGACCCGCGCTATTGCGCGATCTCCGCCAACGGCTTCAGCGACGACGCGAGCCTCGCCTTTCTCGTCGCGCTGTGGACTATCGTCGACCCGTTTGCGCGTTACGAGTGGGCCAAAGGCGCGGGGGTCGAACGCCTGGTGCGGTCGACCGAGAGCTACTTCCAGCCGTGGGACGCCGTGCACGAGGCCAATCCCCAGGAGATGCTCGACCGGGGCGAGGACGCGGAGCTGCCCCCCCTGCTGGTGTTGCAGGGGACGGCTGACGGGAATATCCCCCACCGGATTCCCCAGCACTTCGCCGAGTCCTATGCGAAGGTGGGAGGCCGCGCCGAGTACGAGGCATTCCCGGACATGCCCCACCAGTTCACGAAAGAGCCAGGCCCGGAGACCGACCGAGCTATCGCGTTGATGAAGTCGTTCATCGCACGGCAGGTAGATGCCCACCGACGCAGTGAGTAGTCCAGGCCCCTGAGGAGTACGAATGCAGATAGGCGCAGTTTTCCCGCAGAACGAGATGGGCGAAGACCCAGGCGCGGTGCGCGCTTTTGCGCAAGCCGCCGAAGACCTTGGCTACGACTACCTCATCTTCTACGACCACGTCCTAGGGGCCGACACACGCTCGCGCCCCGGCTGGGCGGGCCCTTACTCCTACGCCGACCCTTTCCATGAGCCGCTGGTCACGTTCGGCTATCTGGCGGCAGTCACCGATAGGATCGGGCTCGTGACCGCCGTCATCATCCTTCCCCAACGCCAGACCGCGCTCGTTGCCAAGCAGGCTGCGGAAGTCGATTTGCTGAGCGGCGGACGGTTGCGGCTCGGCGTCGGCATCGGCTGGAACGACGTTGAGTACGAGGCGCTCGGCGAGAACTTCCACGACCGCGGGAAGCGCTCCGAAGAGCAGGTTGAGCTGATGCGCGCGCTTTGGACGGACGACGTGGTCGATTTCCACGGTCGATGGCATGACGTGCCCGGCGCGGGCATCAGGCCGCTCCCTGTCCAACGGCCCATCCCCGTCTGGTTCGGCGGCGGCAAGACGGACGGCGTGCTCCGGCGCATCGCCCGCATGGGCGACGGCTGGTTCCCGCAGATCGCTCCCGACGGGGAGGGCAGGGCGCTGGTGGAGAAGTTCCGGGGTTTCGTCGCCGAAGCCGGACGAGAGCCGGGCGACGTGGGGGTCGATGCGCGCGTAGGGCTTCGCGACGGGTTCGACACCGCCATCGAGAGTCTGGGCGCTTGGCGGGAGCTCGGCGCAACGCATGTCGCCGTGAACTCGCTTCGCAACGGCCTAGCAGGAGCAGACGAACACATCGAGGCCATCCGACGCTTCAAGGAAGCGTTGGAGTAACTATCTACGCACAGGGGAGAGGACGCATGGAGCCAGCAATCATCATTCTGGATATGGCGAAGGGCTACGGTTGGGCGCCGGGCAGCTACGGTTACGAGATGGTGGCCAACGTGCGCCGCCTCAAAGACGCGGCCTACGCCGCTCACGTTCCCATCATCCACGTGAACTCGATGCGCCGCGAGACCGACGGCTTGGCCGACTGGGACCGCGTGTCCATGAAAGAGAAGACCGACGCCCTCGACGTCATCCCCGAGCTCCAGCCTGTGGACAAGGACACCATCGTCTATAAGCGCTACCTCAGCGGCTTCTCCTACAACGACCTGGACTACGTGCTCCGGACGATGAAGCGCGACATGGTCATCATCGCCGGAGCGTCGACGGACAATACCGTGCTGTGGACCTCGGCGGACGCCTTCCAGCTGCGCTACAAGGTGGTGGTCGTCGAGGACTGCACAATGGTCCACCGCCAGGCGGAGCCGCCGGAGGTGAAGGAGTACGCGCTCCGCATCATGCGGAACGTCCTTCACAGCGAAGTGCTGCCGCTGGACGAGGTAGTCAGTCGCTATCTGAGCTGACCAGGACTGAGCGTTTGAAGTGGCGTGGGTCCTTCATGTGCTTGCTGTTTGCTCTTTATGCCCTGGTCGCATGCGGAGGCGGGATGACGGACATCAATACTGACGCCTTGGAGTGGGGCTACTCGGGGCCGGGCGGTCCGGAGCACTGGGCGTCGCTCGCTCCAGAGTACGCGCCCTGCGGGGACGGAGTGCAGCAGTCGCCCATAGACATCGCCGGCTACGAGGACGGCGACGCGCCTGCATTGTCGTTCTCATACGACGGCGGTGTGAGCGGAGTCGAGCTCGCCAGAGCGTCCATCGTCGTCGCTTTCGGTCAGGGTAGCAGCCTACTGCTGGCAGAGCGGCGCTACGAGCTGCAATCGGCGCACGCCCATGCTCCGGCCGAGCATCGGGTGGACGGCAAGGAGTTCGCGGCGGAGCTGCACGTGCTCCATCAGGACGCTTCCGGCGAGCTTGCCATGGTGGGAGTCCTCTATCGGCTCGGCGACCCGAGCCCAGTCTTGCAGGCGATGCTCGATGCAGTCTCCGCGCGAGGAGAGGCGGCGGGGAAGTTCCCGCTCCGCGCTGCCGACTTCGCCCCGCGCTCCCTTGGTTTCTATGCCTATTCGGGCTCGAAAACGACTCCCCCGTGCGTCGAGCCGGTGGAGTGGATCGTCATGCAGGACGCCGGAACGGTCTCGCCGGAACAGGCGGACGCGCTCATGGCGTTGAGCGGCGGGCCGAACAACAGGCCGGTCCAAGCGATTGGCGGTCGTAGGGTCGTTCTCGTTACGCCGTAGTCCGCATAGGGGGCATGGGCGAGTAAGCGCCTCCTAATCGCTCTACAGCGCGTACAACCGGGTTGCGTTGTGGTCGAGGATCTTGTCACAGACGGCGTCATCGAGGCCGCCGTTCTCCCGCAGATTGCGAAGCGCGTGCAGCTCGGTCGACGTGTCGTTGTGACCGTAGTCGGTGCCGAGCACGAGGTGGTCCTCGCCCGCGCAGTCGATGATGTAGTCGATGTCGTCGGCGGTCTGCGCAGCCACCCAGATGTTGCGTTCCTCCAGCAGTTCTCGCCCGGGCCACGCCTTGCCGCGCTTCTCGAAGCGCAGGGAAAGGTCATTCATGGCGTACGGCAGCCACGATGCGCTCAGCTCGACGAACCCCCAGCGCAGGTCGGGGTAGCGCAGGTGCATGTCCTTCATAATAATGTCGTGGAATGCGCCGACGCCGGACAATTTGAACGTGGAGAAGCCCGCGTCCCGCCCGAAGTAGTCGTAGAAGGCGAAGTTGCCGGTCGCGGCGTGGATGCAGACCGGCAGGTCGAGGCGCTGCGCCTCTTCCCAAAGGGGGCTGAGGTACGGGTCGCTCAGCCGGTGCGGACCTTCGATGCCGCGCATGAACACGGCGCAGGCACCGTTCTCCTTGCCGAAGGTCAACTCCTCGATGGACTTGTCGAGCGACATCGTGGGGAGCACGACAGCCCACCTGAGGCGTCCGCCTCCCTGCCGGTAGATGTCGGCCAGCCAGCGGTTGTAGCCCTGGGCGAGGGCGAGGTCCACCTCCGGGTGGGTGGCGAGGGGCCGCAGGAAGATGCTGGGGTAGAGGACGTGCATCGAGACGCCGAGCTCGTCCATGTGGGCGAGGCGCTTCTCGATGTCCCTCGCCTCGCGGGTTGCCTGGTCGGTGTCGAGGCCGACATTGACGCCCTTGGAGAAGGCGCGGTTGTCGATGTACCAGAACTCCGGGGAGGGCGACTTGTAGCCCTCCTTGGGCAGCAGAACGATGGGGCGGTGTTCTTGGAGCTCTTCAGGGATGAAGTCCCATGTGCGTTCCGATTCGACAACGTGGGCGTCTGAGTCTATTACTGCCATTGCCTCCCCCTTGGGCGACGATAAGCCGAGTGTCCCGCCGCGCCCGAACCTTACAGTAGTGACGCTCAGCACGACAATGAGCGCCCGAGGCAGGGATGGTAAATCGGCGTATGAGACTGCATCCTTAGGGAACCTCCGAATAGCTCCGTCTCAACCCGTTCGCCCTGAGCTTGTCGAAGGGTCCCACGAACGGATTGAGACGGAAGAGAGACCGGGTCGCCGGACCAGTCCGGCGGTCCGACCGGCGACTTGAGGAGCTGAACATTCGATGCTGAGGCTTCGACTGCGATGGGCGTTGAGGGACGCGAAGTCCCGCTGGATGCAGGTCGCTGCAATCGCGTTGATGATTGCCATCGGGACGGGGATGTACTCCGGTCTGAGCAGCCTCACGGAATGGCGGTTCGTCTCGAACGACGCGAGCCTCGAACTGACCAATATGTACGACATACGCGCCGAGCTGGGCGGCGCGGGCTTCCTTCCGCGCGGAGCGCTGGCCGGAATCGCTGAGGACATCGACGGCGTCGAGTCGGCCGAGGAACGCCTCATCGTTCAGACGCAAGCGGACGTGGAGGATCCTGACGGAGAGTCGGTCTTCGTGCCCGCCAGGATCGTCGGCGTCGATTTCTCCGGCGACGGGCCTCACGTGAACGGAGTCGAGACCTACGCCGGACGAGGAATCGAGGGGTCGGAGGTCGGCGAGCCGGTCGTCTTGTTGGAGCGCAATTTCGCGGCGTTCTACGGGCTGCCGGACAGCGGCAACCTGACGCTGGGGGGCGGGGCGTCGGCCCGGTACGTCGGCCACGCGGTCTCGCCTGAGTATTTCCTGGTCGTCGAGCAAGGCAGCTTCTACGCCCAGGCGAACCTCGCCGTCGTGTTTACTTCCTTGGAGACGGCGCAAGGGCTGACGGGCAGGCCGGGGCTGGTCAACGACCTCGTGCTCACGGTGGAGCCGAGCGCGAGCCTCGATGCCGTCGAGGATGCGCTCGTGAGGGAGGTGGAGGCGCGTTACCCGGGTACGGGCCTCAGCCTGACCCGCAGGGAGGACGACGCGTCGTACATCGCGCTCACCAACGACCCTGAGGGCGACCAGCAGTTCTACAACGTATTCGCGCTCGCCATCTTCGCCGGTGCCGCATTCGCGGCCCTGAACCTGTCGGCCCGCATGGTGGAGGCGCAGCGGCGCGAGATTGGCACGCTGATGGCGCTGGGAGTCCCACCGCGCGAGATCATGGCGCGTCCCCTGCTCGTCGGCATCCAGATTGCGGTGCTGGGCGTTGTGTTCGGCGTGGGCGTCGGGCTGTGGATAGGGAGCGCGATGGGCGACGTGCTCGAGACATTCGTTCCGCTCCCGGTGTTCGTTACCCCGTTCCAGACCGGCATCTTCGCAAGAACGGCGGCGATCGGATTCGCGATTCCTGTGCTGGCCGCGCTGTGGCCGGTCTATCGCGCGGTCCGAGTCGCGCCGGTGGAAGCCATCAGGACCGGCCACCTGGCGGCGCGGGGCGGAGGGCTGGCCCCCGCCATAAGCCGGCTTCCGCTGCCCGGCGGCGCCATTGGCCGCATGCCGTTCCGCAACCTCGTGCGGGCGCCCCGCCGCACGGTGCTGACGCTTCTTGCGCTGACTTCGGTGCTGGCCATCCTCTTCAGCGTCCTCGTGATGCTGGACTCGTTCCTGTCCGCAGTCGCCAAAGGGGACGAAGAGCTGCTGGGAGATGTGCCCAATCGTCTCTTGGTGGAGCTGGACTCGTTCTACCCGGTGGGCTCGCCGGAGGCGTCCGGCGTTACGGACATCGGCATGCTTCGCGTCGCCGAGCCCGAGGTCCACCTCAACGGGACCGTTGAGAACGGAGCCGAGACGATTCCCGTTCTGCTCCAGTTCATCGACTTCGAAAGCGACGTCTGGCTGCCAACCGCCATCGAGGGTGAGCTCGTCGCCGGAAGGCCCGGCATCGTCCTCGCGCGCAAGGCCGCAGAAGACCTCGGCGTCGGGCCGGGCGATAGCGTGGCCCTCGGACGCCCGGTCCGGGCTGGGGCGGACTCGTTCTCGTTCGAGACGGACGACATCGAAGTGCTTGCGGTCCACTCTCACCCCCTACGGTTTAACGCGTACGCCGACATTCGACACGCCGGTTTCGCCGGTCTCGCCGGATACACGAACGTCATCTCCGGAGCGCCCGCGCCGGGAGAGACCGTCTCCACGGTGAAGCGCGCGCTGTTCGGCGTTCCGAGCGTGGGCGCCGTGCGCGGCCTAGCGGAGACCTCGCAGGCTACCCAGGACGTGTTCGAGCAGTTCACCGGCATATTCGTGGTCATTCAGGCGTTCGTCCTAGGGCTCGCGCTGTTGATCGCCTTCAACACCGCGAACATCAACGCCGACGAGCGGGCGCGCGACCACGCAACGATGTTCGCGTTCGGCGTGCCCGTCCGGAGAGTGCTCGGGGTCCTGGTCACGGAGGGCCTGCTGCTCGGGCTGCTCGCGACGGTCCTCGGCGTCGTCCTGGGCTACGGGCTGCTGCTGTGGATACTGCGCGTCATCTTGCCGAGGTCCGCTCCCGATCTGTGGGTGCCCCTCGCCATGGACGTTCCAACGTTGGCGGTCACTCTGGCTGCTGGGGTAGCGGTTATCGGACTCGCGCCGGTCCTGACCGTCCGCAAGCTGCGGCGTATGGACGTGCCGTCGACGCTCCGGGTGCTGGAGTAGGCGCCGCCGGCCATCCCCAAGGTTCCCGTCGCAGAGGGGACAACCCCTAGCCCCTCCTTGGTAAGGAGGGGGACAGGGCGTAAACCAGCCCAGGTCTACGAGTGGGGTGAGCGATGATTTTTCAGAGACTGTCGCATTTTCCCGGTTGTTCATGGTCATTTACTCCTAGCCGGGGGTATTCGGGCGCGACAGTTCCGCTCCATTTTGCGACATAAATGCGACACTTTGCGACAGCGGATGCGACACTTTGCGACATGAATGCGACACTTTGCGACAGGGGCCGGAATTCCGATAGGCTCACCACGAACCTCAGGGGGATTGGGACGTAGAGAGTGCGGGGCGGTTGGGGCATGGGAGACAGGATAGGGAACGAGGGGTCGTTTGCGCAACGGGCAAATGTCACAATGGCGACGTGGGCGGATTGCGTCCAGGGCAATGTATGCGACGTTATGACCGCAGCAGGGTCTCCGTCGAGGAACGCAGCGCTCAGACTACCGTGACGGGATGGGGCACGGCCGCCCAGAACTCGTAGCCGCGCTCGTTCCACTTCATCGCGTCGGGTGTCGGCTGCGTGCGCCCAGTGCTGTCCGTGGCTCGTATGGTGATGGTGTGCTCTCCCGGCGTGGCGTCCCACATGAACTCCCACCGGCAACCGGCCATGGGGATGTTCGGCTCCCGGATGGCGGCCTCTGCCCAGGCGCCACCGGCATCCAGGCTATATTCGACGCGGCTGATGCTGCCGTAGCCCGACCAGGCGAACCCCCGGATGGCTTGGAGGCCTGCCGAGAGGACTGCGGGCCACGCAAGGGCGATGCCAGAGCGGACCGGAGTGGTCTGCAGAACGGGGCCCAGGGCTGGCGGCTCAGGGGCGAATTCCGGCCCCACCAGCACGTACTCTTCCGTGTTCCGCATGACATGGACAGGCTCTTCGGACACAAAGATCTTCCCAACCCATTTGATGCTGTTGATGCCGACCCATCCGGGAACTACGACCCGGGCTGGAAAGCCGTGATCCGGGGGCAGAAGGTCGCCGTTCATCGCGTAGGCGACGATGGTGTCGGGTTGCATGGCCTTGGACACGGGCATAGGCCGCTCAACGGCTGCCTGATCCAGCCCTGTCGGCATTACGTCAACGGCTGATGGCTTGATGCGGGCGCGCTCCAAGATCTCGTGAAGGGGCGTCCCTGTCCACTCGGCGACGGCGTAGGACCCGTAGCGCCAGGGCCGTCCGCTAGCGACTTTCCCTTGGTGCTCCTGAAAGAAGATGCGCCCGTTGCCGGCGCACTCGATGAAGCGGGTCACCGTTGCCGACGGCAGACGGAGAAGCTCGTCGTAGCTCAGGCTCAAAGGCTTTTCCACCCCCGGCCCTTCGACGCTGAGCCGCCAGGTCTTGGCGTCGATGATGGGCGTCGGGCCGTGGTTCCGGATGTAGAAGAGGGATGCGGGAGTCAGATACCCGCGTCCGTACAGGTTCTCCCACCGCGTTTCCACGCAGACGTCGTGATGGAAGAACAGTTCCGGCGGCGTAGGCTTGACGTGCGTGCCCTCCGGAGTGGGTTTCGAGGTCATACTCTTCTCCTCGTTCCGGTCATGGCAAGCGGCATGAAAAAGCCCCGCAGCCTGGAGTGTGCTGCAGGGCGGAAGTGTCCGGAATGGAGCGTACAACACGCCCCTGTCTCGCAGGCGGAACACGTACAACAAGCGTATGGGCAAATCACTTGGACTCTCTTAACCGTTGAGGACTGAGATTTCGTGGGGCCGCCATCGACGTGGCGCAGGGCATGTCAATCCCCTGTGCCGGTCCGCTACCCATGGGACAGCATACCCTTGACCATTCTTGGGAGAACAGCCCTAACCGGCCATCCCGAATAGCTGATCGCGTTTGTAGCCGAGGTAGTGCTCGGACAGGAAGTTGATCGGCTTCTTCGCCTCGGTTACATGCTCGCCCAGGGTCTGGAAGACCTCGCCCATCTCGTCGCCGGACCGGTACTGGGCGGCCAGCGCGTACATCTGGGCCGCGACGTTCTCGTACTCCTCGGTCCCCAACCTCCGGCGCATTGCGGACTGCGCTCGCAGCGCGCCCGAGCCGGCGTAACGGTGGGCGGTTGCCGCGAAGTCCGGGAACATGCCAAGGATGAAGAGGCAGAGGTCGGCGGTCCGCCGGTACACGGGCAACCGTTCCTGCTCGTCCGTCTCACGCGCGAGGCGGAGCATGCTATGGACGTCGAGGTCGCTGTAGCGCACCTTGCGGACGACGCCGCGCCGCACCCATACGCGCTCGGTGTGGCTATGCACCTTTGTGAAGGAGGCGAGGAGCGTGGCCAGGTAGTGGAGTATCGAAGGTTTCTCGGTCAGCTCGACCACCGCCGCGGTGTCGAACACGGGCGCCCGGTCGGATCCGGTGCGCTCGACGGTGTAGGGAGCGTTCCTCAGATCGCCGACTGCCCGCCTCAGCAGGACCTCGAAGAAGAGCCGGGGGGAGGCGACGGTCATTGTCTCCTCATGGGACGTGACCGCCTCGAACGTGCGGGGGTCGCCAAGCGCTTTCGCCCGGTACTCTTCGTCCTCATTGAGCGGCAGCGAAAGCTCGCCGTCCTCGGGAGCATCGGGTCCGAGGACATCCCGCAGGAACGCGAGATCCGCTGGAGTCAGACGGCGTTGAAAGTCCGATGTCTGCATGGCTCTCTCCTGTGCCGCGCGGCTATCATACGCCTATCGTAGGCTTGGTTTAGCGTTCGAGTGAAAGGGAGATTGCATGCCTTCTGTCGAGGTTTTGCTTCATGGAGAGTCCGTCAACACCAATTATGGGTCGCTGGGCTTCTGCAGCACCCTCTTGGTGCGAGGCAACCACAACATCATCGTGGACACCGGGCACGTCGGCAGGCGGCGGTTCCTGCTTGCCGCTCTCGCCGAGCGGGGCCTGACTCCGGCGGACGTCGATGTCGCGGTGATGACTCACGCCCACTGGGACCACGCTCAGAACTACGACGTTTTCCCCGAGGCCGAGGTGCTCATCCACGAATGGGAGCGCAAGTACATCCGCAACCCCCACCCCAACGATTGGGCGACTCCCCGCTGGACAAGCGCGATGCTGGACTCCGTCGGCAACGTGAAAGAAGTGGAGGACGGCTATGAGATAGAGCCGGGCGTGCGTGTTCTCCATACGCCGGGCCACTCCGCCGGGACGATGGCGCTGATCGTCGATACCGCCGAGGGCCCGGTTGCCGTCGCGGGCGACGGCATAGCGCATGCCGGGGTCGCTCTGACAAAAATAAACGCCAACATCTTCTGGAGCGAGGAGGACTCGCGCCGGAGCATCGAGCGTGTGCTGGAGACGGCCGAGATCATCTACCCGGGCCACGACCGGCCCTTCCGAATGCTGAAGGACGGCGGCGTCGAGCATCTGGCGACGCGTCAGCTCGCCTTCTTCGGCGTGAACCTGGAGGACCCCACGGTGTCGGTGACGGCGGAAGGACGCCCCCCGTTCGTCATGCCGGATATCGGGGAGCAGACCTTTGATCGTCTGGGGTAGCGGGCGTCTGGAGTAGCGGTCCTGTGTACGTAGTCGTAGGCCTGCACACGATCAGACCGGAGCACATCGACGAATACGTCGAGCAGGTGAGCGTCCACGCCGCCAACAGCAGGGCGGAGCCAGGCTGCGTTCGCTATGAGGTGCTTCGCGACCTTGACGCTCCCAACGTGTTCGCTCTGATCGAAGTATTCGAAGACGAGGCCGCGTTCGAGAGCCATTGCGCCGCCGCCCACTACGAGCGGTGGATGACGATGTCGGCCGATTGGCGTGTGGACGAGGCGCGTGTCCGGCAGGTCATGGACTTCGTCTCTCCACGAGGCGAGCCATAACGGTGAGGGTTTTGCGGCAAGTCCTCTGTGGCCCGCAAGTGCTACCATGCGCCCTGGCAACGAGTATCTCGAGGTAACGCAATGACAGTCACAAGGCCAACCAGTACTGAAAGCGGCCGCGCCGGCTCCGCTGACTTCCAGGCCATCCTTTCCCGCATTGCCGATGCGTCCGAGACCATCGACCGGGAGCGGCAGATGCCTGAGGACCTGATTGACGCAATGGTGGAACAGGGCCTCTTCCGGCTCCTAGTCCCCCGGTCCGTCGGCGGGGGCGAGATCGACTTCCTCGACTACCTGGCCATGGCGCAAGCCGTCGCCGCGGCGGACGGCAGCATGGGATGGTGCTTCAGCCAGAACAACATCCTGGGGACGATGGCGTCGCTGATGCCCGAGTCCCTGGCGCAGGAGATATGGAGCGACCCTCGATCGATCCTGTGCAACGGTCCCCCACAGCACACCGACATCGTCGAGATGGACGGCGGCTACTCGCTGACGGGGCGGTGGAACTTCAGCAGCGGCTCGCGGCACGCGACCTGGGCTGTCGCCGCGGCCCGGGTCGGCGGCGTCGGGACGCTGACCCTCCTCTTCCCCAAGGAGAAGGCCGTCTTCATCGACACGTGGCAGGTGAGCGGCCTTCGCGGCACCGGCAGCTTCAGCTTCGAGGTGAAGGACCTCTTTGTCCCCAAGGGCCATACCTTCATCGAGTCCCGAGACCCTCACGAGGGCGGGCCCTTGTACCTCATCCCCAGAAGCCTGTTCTTCGGCGCCTCCTTCGGGTCCGTGGCTCTGGGAGTGGCTCGCTCAGCCCTCGACGCGGCGATCGAAGTCGCCACCAGGAAGACGCCCCAGGAACAGACGTTGTTGCGAGACCAGCAGTCCATTCAAAGAGCCATCGGGCGGGCGGAAGCGCTCTGGGGGGCCGCCCACGCCTTTCTGATGGAGAAGGCGGCACTCCTTTGGCGGAGCGCGGTCGAGCTCGGCTCGCTATCCCTAGAGGACCGCATTCCGCTGCGGCTGGCGGGGCACCCATGCCATCAGACAGGCTGCTGAGGTGACCGACATCGCATATTCGGTCTTCGGAGCAAACGCAATCTTCGAGTCCACTCCCGTCCAGCGGAGATTCCAGGACGCCCATGCGATAACCCAACAGATCCAAGGACGCATGGACCACTACGATACCGCGGGCCAATTCTTCCTGGGACTGGAGCCGCAAGGAAGGTTCTTCTAGCGCCACGCTGGAATACTAGTCGACCAATTCGATATCCAGATACCGCAGAAGGGCGATGGACTCGGAAACAGAGAACCTTGCCTGGGTGATCGTGTTCAACTTGAGATCGATTTCGTAGTTCGTTGCGTACTGAAAATTGGCCCGCGTTAGATTGTTCAATCTGAAGATCGCGCCGGACAGGTCGGTCCCCGTGAAGTCAGACTCGGACAGATCAGCCTCCGAGAACTCCACGCCGCGGGCTTGGCTCCGGACCAGTTGCAGACGGCGAAGCGTAAGCCCTATGAACACCGAATAATCGAGGATGCACTCGGAGAATCGCACCGGGCTCTCTCCGCCAATCTGAGCCCAACTTGCCCTCGTCCAATCAACGCCTGTGATCTTGGTCCTTTGAAACTCGCAGTTCCAGAACCTCGTTGAGGTTAGATCAGTAAGACTCAGGTCGGAATCACGGAACACGCAATTGGTGAACCGGCATTCCCGTATTTGTGCTTCACGTATTTCGCACTGCTCAAGGACGCACTCCGAGAATTGACTATCAGTAATCTTTGAGCCGGATGCCGCCAAGCCCACGAACGTCTGATCGTAGTAGTGGTGGTTGGATTGCACCATGCTTGGCATAGAGCGCCATACTATCTCAGCGGCCGAACTGGGGCAGGTAGGCCGCGCCTTCGAGTGCCGTTGCTCTGAGCCTGGACGGGAGCGCGCCCCACGACGAGTGGGCAGGCGCTATACTCCTCGCCCATGGGAGACTCGTTGACAGGCAAGACGGCCGTCGTCACCGGCGCGGGCGGGGGGATCGGGAGCGGCATTGCTCGTTTCCTCGCCGCGGAGGGCGCATCGGTCGTCGTCAATGATCCCGGTCGAGCGCTCGATGGCTCCGGCGCGGCGCGGGCGCCTGCTGACGATGTCGTGGCGGCTATCGAGGCTGCCGGCGGCAGGGCTGTGGCGTCCTACGATTCGGTCACGGAGTTCGAGGCGGGCGAACGTCTCGTGCAGATGGCCGTCGACTCATTCGGCGGGTTGGACATCGTGGTGACCGCCCACGGCATCCTACGCGACCGCATGGTGTTCAACATGTCGGAGCAGGAGTGGGACGAAGTCATAGACGTCCACCTGACCGGGACGTTCAACGTCGTGCGACACGCTTGTACGTACATGCGGCCCCCGGCGCTCTGGGCGCATCGTGACCGTCAGCTCGACTTCCGGGCTGGTGGGCAATCCGGGACAGGCCAACTACGGCGCGGCGAAAGCCGGCATTGGCGGGCTGACCAAGGTTGTGGCGCGCGACATGGGGCGGTACGGCGTCACGTGCAACTGCATCGTCCCGGTGGCCTCGACGCGCATGACCCAGAGCGTCAGCGACGAGGCGCGGGGCGCGCCGGTCCGAGCGCGGCATCACGCGGGCGGCGCTCGGCTCCCAGAGCGTGACCCACGACCCGGAGGCCATCGCACCGTTCGTCGCATACCTAGCCGGAGTCTTTGCGGGGAGCGTCAACGGCCAGTTCTTCTACGTCTACGAGAACTCGGTGGCCCTGATGTCCCAGCCCCGGCTGGAGCAGAGCATCGTGCGCGATGATGGAATCTTCACCGTTGAGGAGCTTCGGGAGCTCATGCCGAGCGAACTCGTGAAAGGGCTCGCCAATCCCGCCCCCGCGAGGCCGCGCGATGGTTGAGCAGCTACTCGACGGCAAGGTGGCGCTCGTCACCGGCGGCGGCCGCGGGGTCGGAAAGGGGGTCGCCAAACTGCTGGCGGCCTACGGCGCGAGCGTAGTCGTGAACGACCTAGGGGTATCGCTGGCGGGCGCAGAGCCGTCGTCGGGACCTGCGGACGAGGTGGTCGGCGAGATCGGCGAGGGCGGCGGTAAGGCGGTCGCGAGCTACGAGTCGATCGCAGACTTCGACGGCGCCGGGCGCGTTGTGCAGGCGGTCATCGACGAGTTTGGGCGCATCGACATCCTAGTGAATCCTGCGGGCATCCTGCGCGACCGCATGGTCTTCAACATGTCCAAGGAGGAGTGGGACGCGGTCATCGCTGTCCACCTCAAAGGACACTACAACCTGATACGGCACGTGAGCCCGCTGATGCGAGCCCAGCGCTCCGGCCGCATCGTGGCTTTCTCCTCGACCTCCGGCCTATGGGGCAACTCCGGCCAGGTAAACTACGGCGCCGCGAAAGACGGCATCGCCGGACTGGTGCGGGTTGTGGCTCGCGACCTAGGGCAGTACGGAATCACGTGCAACGCGATTTCGCCCTCCGCCGAGACGCGGATGACGCAGTCGGTCCCCGACACAGCGCGCGAGCTGCGGGCGCAATCGGGCATCGCGTCCGCGTCGTTCGCGGCTATCGCGCTGAGGCCCCGCCCTCCGGAGGCCATCGCGCCGGTGGTCGTTTGGCTGTGTACGGACGAAGCGTCGGACGTGAACGGTCAAGTGTTCTACGTGAGCGGCGGACTCGTAGGGCTGATGTCGCATCCAACGCCGGGTCGCGCTATCACCAAGGCCGGGGCGGACCGTTGGACGGTCGAGGAGCTAGCGCAAGTCTTCCCAAGCTCCCTTGGCATGGACCTGCCGAACCCGGCCCCGCCGCGGGAGGGCTAGGCGCCGCGCGATAGGGGACTAGGGAAGTCCGGGAGGAAGAGCAATGGCGCAAGGTCCAGGTACGCGGTTCAGGGAGCTGCTGGCCGCCGAGGAGGTCTTGCTCATCCCCGGCGGTTTCAGCCCGCTCATGGCGCGGATGTGCGAGAGCCTCGGCTTCGAGGCGTTCTTCATGGCTGGCTCGCAGACCAACGCCTATGTATACGGCCTGCCGGACGTGGGCCTCATCGGAATGCGCGAGATGGTGGACGCGGCGCGGCGCATCACGGCGGTGTCGGAGCTCTGCGTGTTCATGGACGGCGACACCGGCTGGGGGAACGTGCTGAACGTCTACCGGACTGTGCGGGAGGCGTCGCAGGCCGGCGTCGCGTGCGTTTCCATCGAAGACCAGGAAGCGCCGAAGAAGTCGGGCACGTCCGCAGGACGGCGGTGCATCCCCCCAGACGAGGCGATCGGGAAGATCAAGGCTGCGGTCGAGGCGCGGAACGAGATTGGCTCGGACCTCGTCATCTGCGCCCGGTGCGACCTCATCGGGGCGGAGGGCAGCGACTTCGAAGAAGCGGTCGAGCGGTGCGTCGCCTACGTAGAGGACGGCGGCGCGGACGTCATCTGGATAAACACGGTGGACACGAAAGGGCACATGGCCGAGGCGTGTGCGCGCATCCCCGGCCCTACGATTCCGCACTACGGAGGCGACGCGCCATTTCCGTCCATCGAGGAGATGCAGGGCTATGGCGCGGCGGCGATGCTTTTCCCCGCGCTCACGACCAGCATCGGCCTGCAGGCGCAATGGGAGTTCCTCAACGACTTCAAGCGCCGAGGCGTCGACGCGCAACGCGATTGGGGGGTACGCGCCCGCGAGTCGGAGTATGGCGCCTTCTCCTATCAACCGCTGCTCACTCCTTCGCCGTCCCGTGTGCAAGACCTGGAGTTGCGGCTTCTGCCGCAGGAGCAGCAGCGCGACTACGAGGGCACCTGGGGGCACGGGACTGTCCAGTAGCCGCGTCCGCGACGGCATCATGACATTTCAGCTTCCCGGCCTCCGCCGGCGCAACTCCCTCTAGTCGGGGCCTCCGCGTCTACCGGTAGACGGCGCTGACGTGGTCGCGGAGGGCGGGCATGACCCGCTGGGCGATGCGCTCCATGTTGCCGACGGCCTGCCCGTGGGGCATGGAGCCGAACTGGGGCAGGAGGACGAGCGTCCCGATGCCCGACTCGTCAACGCACTCCCGCAGGCGGCGCGTCACCGTCTCGGCGGAGCCGACGATGATTTGGGAGTTGTCGTTCAACTGCTCGATGGTCGTGCGTTGGGTCCCGATGGCTGAAAAGGCTCGGAGGACAGCCTTGGCGGAGCCTTCGCTGAGGTAGCCGGGCGGGAAGAAGACCGGCAGCGGACGGCGCACGAGCTGATTGAATAGGTATTCGGCGTGGGGTCTCGCCTCGGCGATGGCGTCTTGGTCGGTCTCGCCGACGTAGACCGGGAGCGCCCACCCCATCTGCTCGGGTTCGGCGTCGTAGCCGAAGCCCTGGGCGGCCTCCCTGTACTGGCCCATGAACCGGGCCACGTTCTGGAATGGCGTGAAGGTGACGATGAAGGTGTAGCGGCGCTCGGCCGCCTACCCGACGGTCTCGCCGCTGCCTTGGGAGGGGATCCAGATTGGCGGATGGGGCTGTTGGAGCGGCCTGGGCCAAGGGTTCATGTACTCGAACCGGTAGTGCTTGCCCTCCCACCGGAAAGGGCCGGGCTTGGTCCAAGACTCGACGATGAGGTCATGGGCCTCGCGGAAGCGCTCCAGGCTGTTGGCGGGATTCATGGTGAAGTTGTGGTACTCAGGACCGATGCCCCGGACGAACCCGCAGATCATGCGCCCGCCGCTGATGACGTCCATCATCGCGACCTCCTCGGCGACGCGGAGCGGGTGGTCGCGCAGGGGAGTGGCGTTGCCGAGGATCGCGATCTTGGCCTTCCGGGTCCTCGCTACGAGATAGGAGGCGATGACGTCGGGGGACGGCATGAGACCGTAGGCGGTCTGGTGGTGCTCGTTGACCGCGATGGCGTCGAAGCCGAGCTCCTCGGCGTAAACCAGCTGGTCCAGGTATTGCTCGTAGAGCTCGGCGCCCCGTTGGGGGTCGTAGTTGGCGTTGGAGTAGGTCACCCACGCCGAGCGTTCGGACTCGAAGGACTCGTCGAGGTGTGGCCAGGGCATGAGGTGGAAATAGACGAACTGCACAGCCTTTACTCTTCCTGAAGCCCCGGTTGGCCGTAGAGGTAGTCCCGGACCAGCTTGCCGGTATCGAGGGGATTCTCGTAGACGGGGAAGTGGCCGGCGTTCGGGATGACCTCGAACCGTCCGTGCATAATGCCGTTCGCAATCGCCTCGCCGTGGGCCTGCGACAAGAAGCGGTCGCGCCCGCCCCAGACGACGAGGGTGGGGATGCTAACGCGGTGCAGCCGGTGCACGAGATTCGGCGAGAAGTAGCGGGGCTGCCAGACGAGGCGCGCGGTCATGCTCTCATTCTTGATTGCCGTGTCTTCGTCCACCTGCGGCGCGCAGTCGAGGTCTTCGAAGAAGAGGGGGGCGCGCTCGTCCGGCGTGAGGACGAAATAGTCGACGGGAGGGTCGCTGGGGATGTCGACGCCGGGGGCGCCGATGACGACGAGGGCCGCGGCGGGCGCGCCGCGTATGACGGCTTCGAGGGCGAGCCATCCACCGAGACCCGCGCCGACGAGGGCGAGGGAACCCTCCAAGACGAATAGGTCTACGAGGTCGGCGACGATGAAGGCGTAGTCCTCGATGGTCTCGGCCCACTCCGGGCGTTCGGAGTCCCGAAGCCGGGCAGCTCGATGGAGGTGACTTCGAACATATCGGCGAGGACATCGAGGAAGGGCGTCCAGGCGGAGCTGAGTTCATCGTGAATATAGAGAACGCCGGGGCCGCGTCCGTGTCGGAAGCCCGAGACGGTCATGTGGGGGAGTTCGAGGGTGAAGCTGCCAGAGATCATCCCTGGCCCTTCCATGCATACGGCCCCCTCTCAGTCTCCCCCGTCTGCCGGCCCCCTCTCAGTCTCCCCCGCAGACGGGGGAGAGGTGGGGAGTTTCCGCCTGCGCGGGAGTGGCGGATATCAGCCCTGCCCAACGGAGAGCTCCAAGTGGTTGCCGTTGGGGTCGTCGACGTAGAGCGAGTATCCGGCACCGTCGCGGTGCTCCCGAACGTGGTCCACGACGAAACCGCGCCCTTTGAGGTCGCGCGTCAGCTCGGCGGGGTCGTCCGGGCCGTCGATGGCGAAGGTGTGGTGGGGAACGCCGGGGCTGTCGCCAGCCGACGCGTCGAACAGGCCGAGGGCGAAGTCGCCAACGCGGAGCCTGACGACATCGACTCCGCGCACCTGGTGCCTCGTCGTGACCTCGGCGCCGAACATCTCCTGATAGAAACGCACCGAGTCTTCGAGGTTGGCTGCGTTCATGTTCCACGAGCGCATGGTCTTGGCCTTCATAGGGGCTCTCCTTTGCACGACGCCTACAGCGGTGAATCGACGGGGCCCATTGGGACCTCGATGAGGGTTGGGAGGTCGGCGGCGATGGCCTCGTGGCGAACAGAGCGGATAATCACTAGCGCAAGCGTACGGCGCCACAGTACGTCACACAAGTCTGATCTGGGGGCTGCGAGGTTCCCGCCTGCGCGGGAATGACGGAAGGGGTGGGGGTGAAGGGGGGAAGTCTGCGCGCCGCCGCCTCGCCTCCCCCGCGCTACGCACGACCCCTCCCGCAGACGGGAGGGGTATTTTCGAGGCAATGACGGGGGATCTTTACCGTCCTCTCCACCGGCTGCGGGAGAGAGTTAGAGAGGGGGGAGGCCCAGGAGGCGGGCCATGCGGAGCTTGTGGTGGGTCGGGCTTCCGAGGTAGAGGCCGTAGAAGCGGGAGCGTTTGGTGTGGTGGGTGAGGCCGTAGTCGAGGTCCATGCCGATGCCCGCGTGGACGTAGTGGGAGTTCTCGCAGGCGCGGGGGAAGGACTCGCTCGCGATGGCCTTGGCCATGGAGACGGACACCGCCGCGTCGGGCTTGGCCTGGTCGAGCTTCCAGAGGGCCTCGTAGGCGCTCCAGCGGATGGCGTCGGCGTCGTTGAGGGCGGCGACGACGAGGTCCTGCACGCGCTGGAACGTGCCGATGGGGACGCCGAAGGCGATGCGCGTCTTGGAGTATTCGATGGCCATGTCGGCGACGCGCTGGGCGCCGCCGAGCATGTAGGCGCAGAGGAGGGCCGCCGCTTTGTCCATCGCGCGCTCGATGGCAGGCCAGGCGTCGCCGTTTCCGACGACTGCAGAGCGGTCGACTTGCACTCCGGCGAGATTGACCTCGCACACCGGCTCGCCTAGCCAGCCGGACTGGCGGCGGACGGTCAGGCCGGGCGCGCCCGCCGGGACTCGGAAGACGGTGGGACTGGCGAGCGCGCTGGTTTCGACGGGCTCAGGGTGAGCGGACTGGGCTGCGAGGTTCCCGCCTTCGCGGGAATGGCGGATAGGAGGGGCGTTGGCGACGATGAGGAGCTCGTCCGCGACGTGGGCGTAGGGGACGAAGGTCTTGACGCCGGTAAGGGCGTAGCCGTCATTCGTGAGCTCGGCCACGGCGCCTACGTTGGAGGATTCCCAGCCGTAGTCCGGCTCGGTGAGGGCGACGACGGCGAGGCGTTGTCCCGCGGCGATGCTCCTGAGCAGCGCGTCGTCCGCGCCCAGCTCGGCGAGCAGGTAAGCGGCGAAGGCGTTGGCCAAGAGCGGGCTGGGCGAGGCGCCCTCGCCGAGCGCCTCGAACACGACGGCGTAGTCCATGAGCGTCGATGCCGAGCCGCCGTGGGCCTCGGCTACGGCCATGCCGGGCAGACCGATCTCGGTCATCTGCCTCCACAGGTCGGGCGAGAAGCCGGAAGGGCTGTCGTCGATCTCGAGGACGCGCGACTTGGGGACCTCGTTGGCGACGAACGTCCGGGCGACGTCAAGGAGCATGCGCTGAGTCTCGGTGTAGGCGAGGTCCATGCTAGCCGGTGTGCTCCGTGGCGGTGGATGGGGTGGGCGCGGCGCGCTCGCGTGTGCGGCTAATGCCGAGCCTTCGGGCCATGATGAGGCGCATGATCTCGGGCGTGCCGCCGGGGTGCGTCCAAGCGAGGTTGCGCCGTTGGCGGACCTCGGCGGCGCCCTCGGACTCCACGCCGGGGTCGGTCCAGTCGAGCAACGCCTGGGGGCCCATGATCTCGCGCTCGCGGTTGGCGTTGCGGACCTTGAACTCCTTGCGCCAGAGGGCGCTTTGGGAGCCGTGGTAGGTCATCTCCTGCTTGGTGACGTACATCCAGAAGTTGCGGGCGGCGAGGAGCCGGTTGATGTTGCTCTCGATGTAGCAGTCCATCGCGGCGATGCGGACGAGGGGGTCGTCGGCGAGAGGTCTGCCGTTGCGCTTGGCGGAGCGGACGTGCTCAAAGAGCTCGTCGATGTCGATGTCGGGGGTGAAGGGGGCACCGCGTCCGCCGTGCTCTTGTTCGAGGGTGGTGGCTGAGACCTGCCAGCCCTCAGTCTCGCCGCCGATGAGGTGGGTGGCCGGGACGCGGGCGCTGTCGAAGTAGATGAACTTCTGTCCAGGGCCGTTGAGGAGGACCATCTGCTCGATGGTCACGCCGGTGGTGGGGACGGGGATGAGGAAGTAGCCGAGATTGTAGTGCCGCTCGCCGCCGGGGACCGTCACGAACGGGCCGAAGAGGAGGTCGGGGGTGCGCAGGCCGGTGATGAAGAGCTTGTGGCCGTTCAGCACCCAATCGTCGCCGTCGCGGACGGCGGGACTCGTGATGGACGCGAGGTCGGAGCCGGCGTGGGACTCGCTGAATGCCTGATAGGCGATGGTCTCGCCGTTGAGCAGGCCGGGCAGGAACGCCCGCTTCTGCTCCTCCGTGCCCCATACGAGGATGGAGGGCAGGACGAGGCCGTTGGAGAAGTGGGGCGGGATGCGGCGGAGCGTGAGCTCTTCGGAGATGACCATCTCATGGTCGCCAGTGAGTCCGCCGCCGCCGTACTCCTTGGGGTAGGTGGGGTAGAGCCAGCCCATCTTCCCGAGGCCCTTGTGGACCTCGCGGAAGTAGGCGTAGGTCTCGTCGTCGATGGACTCGGGGTCGCGAGGGGCGTGGCGGTCCGGGGCGACGTTGGTGTCGAGCCAGTCGCGCACTTCGCGTCGGAAGCGCTGCTGCTCATCGCTGTAGACGTATTCGAAGTCCATGCGCCCTCCTTCCTGCTCCCCCCTCTCGGTCTCCCCCGCAGACGGGAGAGAGGTTAAGAGTCCTCCCCCGCAAACGGGGGGGCTCCCGCAACCTATCCGATATTGGGTTAAAGCTGATCATTTGTGTTTTTCGTTACGAGTAAAAAGCTGACCGGTTGCACATTTCCTTACGAGTAAAAACCCTACCGAAAAACAGGGAACGATCAGGTTTTTTTGGGGGCGTTTTCATGGCCGTGGCCTGCTTTGCGGGTCTGGGGAAGAAGTTGATCGCTCAGATGTTTTTTATAATCCATGCCCCCCTCCTCGATCCTCCCCCGCAGACGAGATTTTTGCGTAACTGCTGCTCGATGGCATTCTTCTTGCCGATCCGCCCCGTCTGCACTCCCACGCGCCCTGGATTCCCGCCTGCGCGGGAATAACGGAAGGGGTTATGCAAAGGTCTCGCAGACGGGGGAGGAAGGGAAGAAGTCCCGCACCCGTGGTGGGGATCCTTCGAGCATCAGTGTGAGGACTCACCATCGTAAGGGGGCGGAAGGGGATTGGGCAATGGGCAAATGTCGCGTTGCGCACGGGGCCTCGCCGACGGGAGGAGCACAGTCCTCCCCCCGCAACGGGAAGCAGGGCCAGGAAACGGCCCCCGCAGCAGGGAGAGGAAATCGGGCCTCCCTCTGTTCCGCAGAGAGAAGGGTCTGACGTCCCGCGTTACTCGCCAAGCGCATAGGTGGCGTCGGAGCATATGATACTACGCGAGGTCTTACTTGTCGGCGGCGTAAGGAGAACGACGATGCCCAGATTGCCCCAGGTTACGCGAGAGAGTCTATCGCCCGAGGACCAAGCCCACTTCGACTACGTCGCGGGGAGCCGCGGCGAGGTGCGGGGGCCATTCCTCATTCTGCTGAATAGTCCCGACGTTGCGGAGCGCATCGCCCGCGTCGGCACGTACATCAGGTTCGAGAACACGCTCGACCCGACGCTGCGGGAGCTGGCCATCCTGACGGTCGCGCGGGAGTGGAACTGCCAATACGAGTGGACGGCCCACCAGCCGATCGCGGAGGGCGAGGGCGCGCGTCCCGAGGCCATCGCGGCGATCCGCGACCGCACGGCGCCCGTGGGACTGACCGACGACGAGGCGATGGTGTTCAACTACGTGAGTGCGCTGCTGGAGAAGGGTCGCATTCCGGACGAGGTGTTCCAGAAGGCGCAGGATACGCTGGGCACGCGGACGGTGACGGACCTGACGGCGACGGCCGGGTACTACTCGATGCTGGCGTGCGCGCTGAACGCGGCGCAGGTCGTGCCGGAGGAGGGGCGTCCCCGGCTGCTGCCAGACGCGGAGTATTAGGGAAGAGGGCTGGGAGCAAGATGCGCGCCCAGCCCCCTCGCTTCGCTCTCTAGCCGCGGTTGCTGGCTACGACCTCTTCGGCGTGGCTGTCCCAGCTGGAGAGGACGCTTTGGATGTCGTTCTTGACCTGGTCGCTCTCGCCGGCTTGGGCGGTGAAGTATTTGGAGATGCGGCTGACCTCCTGGAGGGAGGGCCAGCGCTCTAGGGGCAGCTCGATGCTCTCGTTCTTCTTGGGGTCGCGGATGACGTTCAAGGGGTCGCCGCCGTCCTCGACAATCTGCATCTGATCGCTGAGCTGCTTGCGGAGCATGATGATGCCACGGTCGGACTCGCCGAGCTTCTCCTGGACGCGGTCGGCGTTGGGGCCCTGGGTGATCCAGGCGACGAAGTCCTGGTGGTTGACGAGGTCGGGGATGAGGGAGCCGGTCTCGTCGTAGAGGGGCACGATGAAGTGGGGAATCTTCTCCTGCTTGGGGAGGGTCGTGCCGGGGGCAGCCTTGTAGAAGAACCAGGTGATGTGCAGCGTGGTCTCGTCGTCGACGGGGGTGCGGTACTGGAAGTTGCACTTCACGCCGTCGCCGACGAAGAGGATGTTGGGGAAGAGGGCGGGGTGTCCGACCTTCCAGTCGTGGTCCTCTTCGCTGGTGCCCTCGACGACGCGGCGCTTGATGATGCCGTGCTCGAACTCGCTGAAGCCGATCTTCTTGTGGTTGCGGGGGACGATGGGGCTTAGGTCGGACTCGCCGCCGAGCTTGACCGCCTTCTCGCGCTGCTGAGCGACGCCCCAGTAGCCGTGCAGCCACTCGAGGTGGACGGGGTCGTGGGAGTTCTCCTGGCACTGAAGCCAGTTGCAGGGTAGCTCGGCGATGCCGATGTCCGAGTAGCCGTTTTCCCAGGTGTAGGGCTCCCACATGGGGATGAGGGGAGCAGGGTCCGGCCCCATGTAGGCCCAGAGCATGCCCGCGAGCTCGCGCACTGGGTAGCCGGCAATCTTGACCTTCTCCTTGAAGCGTCCGTCCGGGTGGACGGTCTCTTCGAAGGGTTGCTCGATGCACTGGCCGGTCTCGTCCATCATCCAGCCGTGGTACATGCAGCGGAGGCCATGCTTCTCGGGTATGCCGTAGGAGAGGTCGACGCGGCGATGGGGGCAGAAGCGGTCGATGAGTCCGAGCGTGCCGGACTTGTCGCGGTAGAGGACGAGGTCCTCGCCGAGTAGCCGGACGGCCTTAGTGGGCTTGTCGTCGAGCTCAGTGGCGGCGGCGAAGGGGTGCCAGTAGCGGCGCATGAGGTCGCCCCCCGGCGTACCCGCCCCGACTTGGGTTAGGCGTTGGTTGTCTTGTACGGAGAGCATGGGGCATTTCCTCCAGTATTGACTGGGCGGATTGTAGCACCGGAAGGCGGGCCAGGCTCGCTGTCGGCGGGGGTTTACCTCAGTCACGCCCTTCGATAGAGCGGCGCCGGGTCCTATGGGTTAACCGCTATCGCCGCGCGGTGGGTTCCCATGGGTTGGCGAGGGGAAGGTCCAGATAGTCGAAGTCTGCGACGTTGCGGGTGGCTATGGAGAGGTCGTGGGCCTTCGCCGTTCCGGCGATGAGGGCGTCGCCGATGCGGAGGCGACGGCCTGAGCGATGGGCTTGGGCGCGCAGGGCGCCGGCGAGATGCGCCGATTCGCGGTCGAGGGGCAGGATGCGCTCTTCGTATCCCGCGATGAAGGCGGCGATTGTGGATTCCAAGCCGTCGCGACGTCGGCCAGCCGGGAGGAGGCGCAAGCCAAACTGCAACTCGTAGAGGGCGATGACTGGAATCCAGAGGTCGCCTTCTGTCGAGAGAAACTCCAGGACATCCGGGTTGGGCGGGGTCTTTGTCAGCTCGGAGATGACGTTGGTGTCGAGCAGGTAACCGCTCATGCCCCGGTTTCATCGGCGAACGGAATCTCTCGGTCGTCGTCTTCCCTGGGCGGGATTTCCAAGTTGACGCCGCTGGGCATGTTGTCGATAAGCCACTGACCGAGGGGCTTCTTGGGGGGCTTGGACTGGACCTGTTCTCGCCATACGCGCTCGGGCACGACGATGTAAGCGCGCTTGAGGCCAATGCGCTGGGGACCTTCCTCGTCGGCGAGGCGCAGGACCTCCGAGAGCCGAGACTTGGTCTCGGCGACGGTCCAGGTGCGGTTAGGTGAGGTGGTCATGGCTTCTCCGTGGAGTGAGCGAAGGGTAGCAGACGTAGCTGGTCTAGACTAGACTAGTCTATGCGGCGATGGCGTCCAATCTTCTTCCCCACGGATGGCCCCCTCCTCAATCCTCCCCCACGGATAGTGGAGGACTTTCGAAGCAATCCCCCATGTTGGCCCCGTCCAACACCACAACTAACGAAAATAGGCGGGCGGACGCCTGGGGCGTGGCCTACCGGCCACTCTGGATTCCCGCTTTCGCGGGAATGACGGTTGGCACGGTTCGCTACCTCTGCGAGGAGTCTATTTTCGGGGCAATGACGGAAGAGTGGCGCCTCCCCCGCAGACGGTGGAGGAGGTTGGGCTGTCGCTCGTACTACAGCAACGCCGCCAAGGCTTCTTCAACGAAGACCTGGCCGAGGCCGAGAGTGGCTGGCTGGAGCAGCGCCGCTTGGCGCAAGGGGTGTAACACCAGACTTGGTCACGCGCGTCAACTCGTCCAGCGCGCTAGCGGGCGCATGGCCCACCGGCATGGTTAACCAGCCGCCTCCGCCACGTAGAGACCCCAGCCGAGCTCCTGCCGGTCTACGGCCTCCACCATCTTGCCGTACGCGAACGACAAGGCGGTCAGCTTCTCCTCAAGCTCGCCGTTGGCATGTTCCCTAGCCTTGGCTTCCAGCATCTGGTAACTGCGTTTCAGGTACGCTGAGAGGTCCTCGGCTTCCAGGATGGTGAAGCCGGTTTCCCTCAGGTAGTCCTGATAGCCGGTGAAGCTGAAAGGCGTGTCAAAGAGAAGCCGATCATAGACATACCGGCGTGACTCGGCGCTCACCTCCGGCTTGGGCTTCAGCAGATCGTCCAAGACCAGCAGTCCGCCGTCCTGCAGTACACGGCGGACCCCCTGGATGGCCGCCTCTTTATCAGGGATATGGTAGATGGTGGCCTGGCTCCATACATGAGTGAACTTGCCGTCCGCAAAGGGCATCTCAGTGGCGGAGCCGTGCTGGAAGCGCAGTAGCCGTTGCAGATCCTTCGGCCCCTCGGCTGCCATCTCCTGTGCGTTGGCGATGCGGACGCCGCTCAGGTCGATGCCTGTGACCCGGCACCCGTACGTTCTGGCCAGCCACAGAGACGTGTTGCCGTTACCGCACCCCAGGTCCAATACGTGGGCGTCGGCGGTGATCCGGGCCTTCGCCGCCATCACCGCGTCGAGACGAGCGCAGGCCTTCAAGAAGTCCCCGTCCGTGGTCTCGTCGAAGTAGCCCCAGTGCAGGCTGCCCTCCGCGTCCCAGAAGGAGCGGTAGATGGCGTCTTCGATATCGTAGAACTGCTCGGTCTCGGCTTCGCTAAACCCGCTGTTCATACTTACTCGCCCTGAGGTAGTCCAGGAATCGGTTGCCCTCGTCCACGAGGATCTGTTTGGGCTCCAAGGGCTCGTCGGTGAGCTCATAGGCCAGAATCACGACACAGTCGCCCGGCTCGCACAGGCGCGCGCCCGGGCCCTGCACGGCGATGGTCCCAGAGCCATATGGCGCCGGCAGGACGTAGGTCTCCCAGCGGTTGCCGTCGTTGACATTGCAGATGGCGACCTGCTCGTACTCCCACAGGCCGCACTTCTCCATGAGCGCCCGGTCGATCTCCACGCTGCCAACGTAGTCTAGCCCTGTGCCGGTGACATACCCTCGGTGAATCTTGGATTTCAAGACTGTGCGCACAGCATCCTCCTAGCAATTCGGATAGATCGAAGCCTAGGGAAGACGGCAGAGCAACCAATCAGGGTGAGATGGTGCGCAGCCCCAGGTCAGCAATCGCAAGTCGCGGAGCGGTCTTTCAGGCTCTTCCGAGTGCAAGAACGTAGCCGCCGCTGCTAGTTGCGCTGACGGCGTACGGCACTACAGGACCGACGCTCCGGTGGGTTAGCTGTAGCCGCATAGTAGGGGCATGGTTGGGGTGTGTCAACGGAGACTGGTACTTGCTGCACGCGTAGGGGGACAATGGTGAGCCAAGGATCAGACAGGCGGGTCGAACGTGCCGAAGACGGCTCGGAGGGCGTCGCAGGTCTCGCCTAGGGTGGCGTAGCTCTCGACGCATTCGAGGATGGGGGGAAGGAGATTGGCGTCGGTCCGGGCGGCGTCGGTCAGGCGTCGGAGGGCGGCGTCTACGGCGGTGGCGTCGCGCTCGTTGCGGACGCGGTCGAGGCGGTCGAGCTGGCGCTGGGCGGCGTCGGAGGGGATGGCCTGGAGCTGGATGCGCTCCTCGGCGTCGGACTCGAAAGCGTTGACGCCGACGATGACGCGCTCGCCGCTTTCGACGAGCTTGAGGTGGCGGAAGGCGACGTCCTCGATCTCGCCGCGCTGGAAGCCGGCCTCGATGGCGGCGACGGCGCCGCCCATCTCGTCGATGCGGCGGAGGTAGTCGCCGGCCGTGGCCTCGATGACGTCGGTCAGGCGCTCAACGTAGTAGGAGCCGGCGAGGGGGTCGATGGTGTCGGCGACGCCGGACTCGTGGGCGAGGACCTGCTGGGTGCGGAGCGCAAGGGCGGCGGAGTCTTCGGTGGGCAATCCGAGGGCCTCGTCCTTCGAATTCACATGCAGCGATTGGGTCCCGCCCAGGACAGCCGAAAGGGCCTGGATGGTGGTCCGGATGACGTTCACGTCGGGCTGTTGGGCCTGGAGCGTGACGCCGGCGGTCTGGGTGTGGAATCGGAGCATCCACGAGCGGGGGTCCTTCGCGCCGAAGCGGTCGCACATGATGCGGGCCCACATGCGTCGAGCGGCGCGGAACTTGGCGGCCTCTTCGAACAGGTTGTTGTGCGCGGCGAAGAAGAACGAGAGCCTTCCGGCGAAGTCGTCGACGCCGAGGCCCGCGTCGATGGCGGCTTGGACGTAGGCGATGCCGTTGGAGAGGGTGAATGCGAGCTCTTGGGGAGCGGTCGCGCCGGCCTCGCGCATGTGGTAGCCGCTGATGCTGATGGTGTTCCAGCGGGGGGTCTCCGCCGAGCAGAAGGCGAACATGTCGGCGACGAGGCGGAGGGAAGGCGCAGGGGGGAAGATGTGGGTGCCGCGCGAGATGTACTCCTTGAGCACGTCGTTCTGCGTCGTGCCGCCGACCTGGTCAAAGGGGACGCCCTGCTTGCGCGCGACCGCGAGGTAGAGAGCGAGGAGCATGGGCGCGGTGGCGTTGATGGTCATCGAGGTCGTTATCTCGGCGAGGGGAAGGCCGTCGAGGAGGACCTCCATGTCGGCGAGGCTGGAGATGGGGACGCCGACCTTGCCGATCTCGGCGCGGGCGAGCTCGTGGTCGGCGTCGTAGCCGGTCTGCGTGGGAAGGTCGAATGCGACCGAGAGGCCGGTCTGTCCCTGGGAGAGGAGGAAGCGGTAGCGGGCGTTCGAGTCCTCGGGGGTCGAGAAGCCGGCGTACTGGCGCATGGTCCAGAGACGTCCGCGGTACATGGAGGGCTGGACGCCACGGGTGAAGGGGTACTCGCCGGGGAAGCTTACGGGGTCTTCTCGTTCTTGGTGAGGCGGGGCGTCGGCGGGGCCGTACAGGGGAGCGACGTCGAGGTCGGACTCGGTCGCGAAGGAGGGCTTGCGCTCGGGCACGCGGCGCACCGCAGGCTCGTAAGTCTCGCGCCGCCAGCGCTCGTAGGCGTCGTTGGTCATGGGTGGAGTTTACAGGGTGGCGAGAGGGGGGTGGTGTATTGCCAGAGGGGGTGAGCCGGAGGCGTATAATCCGCCGACCCTATCCGGGCATCGAGCAGCCAGTGTCCATCACCATCCGGCGGCTGTTTGCCGTTCTGCTCATCCCAATCTTCGTTGGGTTGTTTTTGGCGTCGCTTCTCGTTCTGCGGGTGAACTCGACGGTGTTCGAGCCGGACTTCTACAGCGGCGTCCTCGAAGAGGCGGGCACGATCGATTTCGTTTACGACGTGGGGATACCGGAGGTCATGCGCGAGGCAGAGGAGTCGGGGGGATTCTCTTTCGAGGATGACCTGCCCCTGGGTATCGGGATCACGCCGGAGACGGCGCCGGGGCTCGTGGAGGAGGCGCTGCCACGCGAGTGGGTTGCGGAGAACGTGGACCGGGCAATCGCGGAGGTGGTCCCGTACTTCGGGGGGGAGACCGACTCGTTTCAGGTGACGATACCCATCAATGAGCGCGTCGACGACGCGGAGGCCGTCGCGCGACGGCTGTTGCGCGAGGCGGAGCTGCATGCGTTCCTCATCGAAGAGGTCGTGAGGCCAGCGGCGGAGGCGGAGTCCGACGGTCTGCTGGCCAATCCGCCGTACGGCATCGAGGTCTCGGCGGAGGACGTCGTCGAGGGCTTTCGGACGGTCGTGCCGGAGGCGTGGCTGAGGGAGCAAGTGGAGGCTGCGCTGGACGAAGCGACGCCTTACCTGGTCGGACGTGAGGAGTCGTTCGAGGTCAAGGTCTTTCTGCAAGACAGGGGCGATGTCGCCGTTGAGGTTATCGAGGGCTGGCTGCTCCGCAGCTTGGAGGACGGCGCCGCCCACGAGCATCTGCTGGAGGAACGGATCGCGCCCGTGGTGCGCGAGGCTCTGGGCCAGTCGGTCGTGTTTCCCTGGGGTGTTCAGGTCTCGGACGCGGAGATAACCGACACTATCGGGCGGGTGCTGCCGCCTGAGTGGGTCGCGAAACAGGTGTCGCAGGGCGTCGACACAATCGGGCCGTACCTGACGGGACGCACTGATGGGTTCGTGCTCGTCATCCCTCTCGACGACCGTCTCGATGTTGCGAAGGTTGTCATGGCCGACGCGGTGGACGCCAAGCTCGAGGCGGTCTACGAGCAGTTGCCCGTCTGTACGGCGGCGCAGCTGCAGGACGGCGGCCTCGCGCTGAGCGAGACCCCGCCGTGCCGTCCGCCTCTCCTGTCGTACGACGCGTTCAAGGAAGTAGCGGGGTTGGACGTGGGCGAGCAGACGGAGCGTCGCGTCATCGACCCGCTGCCAGCCGAGATCAGGCTGAACGAGGATGACCTGTTCGGAGATGCTGAGGAGCTCGACCTCGACCGGGCGCGCGAGCTGATGCGGGACGGGTACACGTTCTCCGACGCAGACCTGCTGGATCTGCTGGAGCGGGAGGCCGGTCAGGAGGCGGTGGAGCTTTTCATGGACGTGCGGATGCGCCTGCGCGACGGCTTCACGTTCGACGACGGCGATGTCCGCGACCTAGTGGACGCCGAGGGGTTCGACCAAGCGCGCGGTTACGTGAGGGCAGGACGGGGCTTGTCAGTGCTCCCGCTGGTCGTGACCCTCCTGATCGGCGTCGCCATCGGACTGCTGGGGAGTAAGCGTTGGCAGGGCCGGTTGGGGTGGGCAGGCGCGGCGCTGCTCTCCGCGGGAGTCTTGAGCGGGGTGGTCTTGCTCGTGGGAAGCGCGGCGGGCACCGGCCTGTCGGCGTACGTCGTCGCAGAGCAGGAGACGCTCGTGGAGCAGGGCATGCCGGAGCTCGTGGCTGCGGAGCTGTTAGAGACGGCGCGCGCCGTCTCTAACGCGTTCGTAGGCCCAGCCGTATGGCAGTCGCTGTTCGCTGCAGTGGTGGGGCTCGCGCTGGTCGTTTTCGGAGTCGTTAGCGGTCGGCGGGGGTGGTCGTAGGTAGGGGGTTGGGGCGGAGCGAGGCTGGCGTAGGGAGTCAGCCTTGGAGCTCCAGCCAGCATTGGATGGCGTCTGTTACGTTCGCCTCTAACTCGTCGAGCGTCTCGCCTTGGGAGAAGCAGCCGGGCATGTCGGGCGCCTCCGCCCAGAAGCCACCCTCTTCAGCGTCGTGAACGATTAGGCGATGGGTTGCGCCGTCAACGTTGATGGTGGCGCCGCCGAGGGTGGATTGTCTGGTGATCACGTATGCGCTCTCCTCTACAGCATGTCCATGAGTTGCTCTTCGGTGATGTTAGCGGATTTAAGGAGGCCATGTAACAGCCCCACTTTGATTACGCCTCGCGGCATGATGAGCAAATGACCATTTGGCATTCGCACTGCGCGATGGCTCCCCTTGCCCCGTCTCCGCTCCTCTATACCGCCGAGCCTGATAAAGGCCCTGATAGCCTCCTCCTGCCTGATATTCTTCAGTGAACCTGCCGTACGTCACCTCGCTTTATCGCCGCATCGTACCAGTTGGCGGGCCGCTCTCTATCCTGCGCATGCGGTAGAATCCCCCCGCATGACGGAACGCATCGTTTCGGGAAAGGCCCGCGAGGAGGACCTCGGAACGGAGGGCGGTCTCCGGCCGCGCCGCCTCGACGAGTACATCGGCCAGGTGAAGGTCAAAGAGAACCTGACCATCGCGATGGACGCCGCCAAGCTGCGCGGCGAGGCATTGGACCACGTGCTGCTGTACGGTCCGCCGGGTCTTGGCAAGACGACGCTCGCCAGCATCATCGCGGCGGAGATGGGGGCGCACATCCGCGTCACGGCCGGCCCGGCAATCGAGCGCCCAGGCGACATGGCGTCGCTGCTCACGCAGGTGAAGGCGGGCGACGTGCTGTTCATCGACGAGGTGCACCGGCTCGGGAAGATCGTCGAGGAGATCCTGTACCCGGCCATGGAGGACTATTCGCTCTCCTGGGTGATGGGGAAGGGGCTGCAGGCGCAGAGCATCAACCTCAAGATCGAGCCGTTCACTCTCGTGGGGGCGACGACGCGGTACTCGATGCTCAGCGCTCCGCTGCGGGACCGATTCGGCTCGGTATACCGGCTCGACTACTACGAGCTGCCGGCGATGAAGTCGATCGTTGCGCGGTCGGCAGGAATCATGGGGCTGGGCATCGACGAGGGGGGCATCGAGGAGACGGCGCGCCGGGCGCGCGGGACGCCTCGCGTGGCGAACCGGCTCCTCCGGCGCGTGCGGGACTACGCGCAGGTGCGCGCCGACGGCAACGTAACGCAGGCCGTAGCCTCCGAGGCGTTGGCGCTCCTCGAAGTGGACGTCTTGGGGCTCGACGAGGTTGACCATCGCTTGCTGGACACCATCGCCGGGAAGTACGACGGCGGGCCTGTGGGCATCGATACGCTGGCGGCGTCGATAGGCGAGGAGTCGGACACGCTGATGGACGTGTACGAGCCGTACCTGATGCAGCTGGGCTTCCTGAACCGGACTCCCCGCGGGAGGACGCTGACGCGGGCTGCGTACGCGCACCTTGGGGTTGCGCCGCCGGCGAGGCTGGCGGTGAACCAGGCGGCGATGTGGGACGATCAGCGGCAGTGAGGCGTCTGCGCGCGGCGTTGGCCGTAGTGTTCCTACTCGCGGCGGTTTCCTGTTCCAGTCAGCCGACGCCCACTCCTGCCCCGACGCCGACCGTTTCGCCCACCCCGACAGTGGCGCCAACGCCGACCGCGTCCGCGACGCTCACCCCAGCCGCGACTGCAGCGGCCACACCAACCGTGTCTGCGACGGCCACGCCGACCGTGTCCGCGACGGCCACGCCAGCTGCGACTGCGACGGCCACGCCAGCCGCGACGGCGACGGCCACGCCGACCGTGACTGCGGCGCCAACGCCAACTCCGTTAGCGACGCCTACGCCGACCGTCGACTCAGGGCTCCGAGAGGTCGTGGTGGCCATCGACGGAGCGACGTTCATCGCCGAGGTGGCTGATACGCCGGCGTCGCGCAGGTTAGGGCTCGGTGGAAGAGAGTCGCTGGGGGCGTACCGAGGGATGTGGTTCGATCTCGCGCAGACGCGGGAGGCGTCGTTCTGGATGCGCGGGATGCGCATTCCAATCGACATCGTATGGGTGACGGAGGAGCTGGTCGTGGCCGGCGTCGCGGCCGACCTCCCGCCGCCGAGCGCGGGGACATCCGACGCCGACCTGCCGCGCTACTCGTCCGGCGCGCCGGTGCGCTACGCGGAGCTGGGCATTGGGCCTGGGGACCGGGTGACGGTTGGGGGGCAGTAGCTGCGGTAGACTCGCGCTAACTGAACGAGGAGGGCGGCAATGATTTTCGAGATGCGCACATACGAGGCGATGCCCGGCAAGCTGCGAGCGGTGGTCGACCGGTTCGGCAACACCACCCACGCGCTGTTCCTGCAGTACGGCTTCCGGCCGGTGGCGTACTGGACAGAGGCAATCGGCAATAACCGGAAGCTCCACTACATGCTCGCGTGGGAGAACGACGCAGAGCGTTTGGCGAAGTGGGCCGAGTTCCGGGAGGACCCGGAGCGCATACGGGCGTTCGCCGAGACGGAGAAGGACGGTCCAATCGTCGCAGGCATCGATAACGCGGTCTGGACGCTCACGTCGTTCTCGCCGGACCCGACGCCCAAGCTTTAGCGGGGCCGCGCCCGGCGCCATCACGGTACAATGGGGGAGAGTCCACGCACTGCCCCGTGGTGCAGTGGTAGCACAGCAGACTTTGGATCTGTTGACCTAGGTTCGAATCCTAGCGGGGCAGCCAGACTCCCCCATGCGCCCGACGCGTCCAACGACGGAGCGAAAGCGGGACAGGGCCAACGGCAAGCCCTCGGCAGGGAGCAGCCTCCTCAGACCGCTAGAGCGGCGTAAAACCGTAACGCCGGCTGGACCTGTATACATTGAGTGAGAGAAGGGAGCCTCTATGCGCATTCGTGCTGTCACGGCCCTCGTCCTGCTGATCGTCGCGGCCGCTGGCTCCGCCGCGATGGCCGCGCAGACCCAAAGCGGCGGCGAGATCGAAATCCGCATCACCGCGCAGCGCCTGGAAGACGGACGCACCGAGTTCGCCATCGAGCAGCGGGAAGGCGACGGCTGGAGCGAGCGAATCACTCCCCGCGTCCGCTTCCTCCCCGCTGAGCCGCCAATCGATCGATGGCTAATCAGCACCCCCGTCACACTCGCGGCGCCGGTTGAGCAGGCGCAAAGCGGCGGCGAGGTCGAAGTCCGCATCGCCGCGCGGCGCTTGGAAGACGGGCGTATCGAATTCGCCCTCCAGCAGCGGGAAGGCGACGGCTGGAGCGACCGGATCGCCCCGCGCGCCCGATTCCTCCCCGCTGAGCCGCCAGTCGGTCGATGGCTGGTGAGCACCCCCGTCGCAATCGCCGTGCCGACGAATGCGGTAGAGACGGCCACGGGCCTCGAACAGGACAGGGCGACGCTGCTGTCGATACGGGACGCGCTGGCGGGGACGGCTGCGCTGAACTGGAGCGAGGATGTCCCGATAGAGGACTGGGAGGGAGTAACGGTCAGGAGGCAGCCGCGACGCGTGACGAAGTTGAACCTATCGAATAAATCCTTAACCGGCGTGATTCCGTCTGGATTGGGGCGCCTAACGAACCTGGAAGAGCTGTGGCTGTCCGACAATCGACTCACGGGAGCGATCCCGCCGGAGCTAGGGAGACTGTCGGACCTGAAAAGACTGTCCCTACACTACAACCAGCTTACCGGCGGGATTCCGTCTGAACTGGGAAGCCTGGTGAACCTGGAAGGGCTGAACCTGGACCGCAATCAACTCACGGGGCCAATCCCGCCCGGGTTGGGCGCGCTAGCGGACCTGGAAGAGGTTGTCCTGTACAGCAACCAGTTCAGTGGAGAAATCCCGCCTGGGCTAGGGCGTCTAAAGAACCTGAGATTGCTATACGTTGGCGGTAATCGGCTCGAGGGAGAGATCCCGCCTGAACTGGGCGGCTTGACGAGTCTGGAAGTGCTGTGGCTGTCCGACAATCAACTCACGGGGGCGCTTCCGTCTGAACTGGGAAGCCTGGTGATGTTGGAAGTGCTACACCTAGCCAATAACGGGCTCGCAGGGCCGATCCCTCCCGAGTTGGGTGAACTAACGAACCTGGAAGAGCTTGTCCTATACGGCAATCAACTCACCGGGGCGATTCCGCCTGAACTGGGGGAGTTGATTTACCTGGAAGTGCTGGACATGACTGCCAACGAACTCACGGGGCCAATCCCGCCCGAGTTGAGCGCGCTAGCGAACCTGGAAAAGGTTGTCCTGTACAGCAATCAACTCACGGGGGTGATTCCGCCTGAACTGGGGGAGCTGACGTACCTAGAAGAGTTGGACCTGTCTCGCAACGACCTCACGGGGCCGATCCCGCCGGAGCTGGGCAACCTGGAGTACCTAGAAAGGCTGAACCTGTCCGGCGACCGGCTCACGGGGCCGATCCCGCCGGAGCTGGGCAACCTGGAGTACCTAGAAAGGCTGAACCTGTCCGGCGACCGGCTCACGGGGCCGATCCCACCGGAGCTGGGCAACCTGGAGTACCTGGAGGAGCTGTCCTTGTCTGGCGACCGGCTTACCGGGGCAATCCCGCCGGAGCTGGGCAACCTGGAGTACCTAGAACAGCTGTCCCTGTCTGGCGACCGGCTTACCGGGGCAATCCCGCCGGAGCTGGGCAACCTGGAGTACCTAGAACAGCTGTCCCCTCTCAGGCAGTCGGTTGACGGGCGTGATTCCGCCTGAGCTGGGGGGTCTGCCGAACCTGGTGGAACTGAGCCTGCACCACAACCGACTCAGCGGCGCGATTCCGCCTGAACTGAGCAGCCTAACGAAACTGGAAACGCTGTACCTGCACGACAACCAACTGAGCGGCGTGGTCCTATCCGAGTTGGCGGACCTGGCGAATCTGCATCGGCTCAATCCTGTGTAGCAATCGGCTTGGAGGAACCATTCCGCCTGAGCTGGGAGGCTTGACTAACCTGACTGAACTGTACTTGTGTGTCAATCAGCTCGTGGGAGCCGTCCCGCCGGAGCTGGGGAATCTCACCAACCTGAGACAGCTGTATCTGGAGAACAACCGGCTCACAGGGATCATCTCCTTCCGAGTTAGGCGGCTTGACGGAATTGGGGCGACTGAATCTGCGCGACAACGAACTGACTGGCGCGATTCCGCCTGAATTGGGCGACCTGGCGAACCTGGAAGCACTGTGGCTGGGCGACAATCGGCTCACCGGCGAGATTCCTGCTGAGCTTGCCGGCCTGACCACCCTAAACAGATTGCAGCTTGGCCCCAATAACTTCTCTGCTACGGCTTGCATGCCTGCCTCGTTCCGCAACATCGCAGTGCTGGAGCTGGGCGGTCTCGATATCCCGTTCTGCGATGAGCCTGTCGGGGTTGGCTGACATGTGAGGGGATGGAACGCTCCTTGCCCGTCTCGCACGGCCTACTCCTGAGGGTCCGTTGTGGTTGACGGAGCACGTGTTCCATGCGCGAGAATGCGGGCGTCCTCCCCGATACGAGCAGGCTATAAGAGAGTAGGGATGCTGACGGCAAGAGCAGAACGATCGGTTGACGAGGGTTGGCCCGAGGACGCCCATGGGTGAGCTGATGCGCCGTTACTGGCAACCCATCGCGGCGAGCTCGGAGCTCGACGCCGAGAATCCCACCAAGGAAGTACGGCTGCTCGGCGAAGACCTGGTGCTCTTCCGGTCGGCCAAAGGCGTCGTCGGCGTCGTGGAGCCTTCGTGCGCTCACCGGAAGGCCAACCTGTCCTACGGCATCCCGGAGGAGAATGGCCTCCGGTGCGCGTATCACGGCTGGATATTCGACGAGAACGGCCAATGCGTGGACCAGCCCTCGGAGCCGGAGGGGTCGAAGTTCAAGGAGAAGGTGCGCATCAAGGCCTACCAGGCGCAGGAGCTGGCGGGCGTGGTCTGGGTCTACATGGGCCCGCAGCCCGCGCCGCTGCTGCCCCGGTACGACATGCTAGTGTGGCCCGGCATGCGGACAACGTGGTCCGTTGAGCTGCCGTGCAACTGGCTGCAGTGCATGGAGAACTCGGTCGACCCGCTGCACTTCCAGTGGCTGCACCGCTACTGGGGCGGCTGGCAGATGAACAAGCTGATGTCCGCCGAGGAGCGCAACGCCTGGAACCGGCAGGTCGGCGGGCGCGGGGCGGACCACCGCAAGATCGGTTTCGAGATTACGGACTACGGCATCATCAAGCGGCGCCTGGTCGGCAACGAGACGGAGGAGGGCGACCACTGGCGGATGGGCCACCCCGTCTTCTTCCGCACATCCTACGCATCGGGCAGGACCTCCAATGCCGGGTGCCCATCGACGACACGCACACGCTGCACTTCATGCTGGAGTGGCGGGCGTTCCGGCCGGGCGAGGCGCCGAACGAGCACGTGCCTATGAGCGCATCGAGGCGTTCGACGAGCAGGGGAAGATCCGGCGCGACTTCATCGTCGGGCAGGACCAAGTCTCCTGGATCATTCAGGGCGGCATCATGGACCGCACGACTGAGCGATTGGGAGTCGGGGACGTCGGCATCATCATGTACCGGCGTCTGCTCGAACAGCAGATGGCCGTCGTCGCTGACGGCGGGGACCCGATGACACGTACCGGGACCCAGCGGAGAACGAGATTCTGATCGCGCCCTGCGAGAGCTTTGACTACCCCGGCTACGAGGGGGTCCCGCGCGGGCCGTTCCAGGACATCGTCGTGAACAATACCGTCGAGGCGGTGCTGTCGGCGAGGGCGAGACGCTCGAAGAGTTCTCGGAGGCCGAGACGGTTCCCGATACGCCAGGCCAGTTCTCGCTGCTAACCCCGCGCCTCAAGCACGATATCCACGGGAGTTAACTCGTCAGCCCGCCTCTGTCCATGTAAGGCGTCCCTAAGGCGCGTCGAGGCGAGCGAGGTCGCGGCGGGGACGGGAACTGTTGTTACTCAAGACTAAACTGGTGGCAAGCTGAATGAGTTATGAATTGTAACGACTACAGGCAGCGACTCGATGGCCTAAATACCAGTATTCAGAATGCAGCCATGTTTTTTGCTGCTTGGGACGTCTTGAGTTTTAGTGACCAAGAGGCCGTCGATTCGATGAATCTCTATAAGGGTTTCTTTCGGGCTGCATATAATGCATTCAACAACGGTATGCTAATGGAACTCTCAAAAGCGTTCGACCGTGATTTACGCACAGCAAGTTTCCCTAACTTGCTGAAAGCTGCTCAGCAATCAAGGGACGATTTCGCGCCAGGATTATCGGACAGCGACTTCTCCGAAATATCTGTACGGATTTCACAAGGTCGCGACCTGTTGGACGATCTTCGGCAACAAGCAGCTTGCTCACTTCGACTCCATCTCTTCAACCGAGTCTAATAAACTGCAAGTGCCTTACGAGGAATTCAAGCAACTCTTGGAAAGCTCAGTGCAATTGATGAATCGATTTTGGTATGCCTTTGATAACTCTAGTTGGAGTACTCTTTCCGACCGGGTTCGAAGAGACACCAAGGCAGTTCAACGGCTGGTGGTTACTGAACGCAGGCGAGCATTTGAGATTCATTGCCAGGATGTCGCTTCCCATGACAAAGAGGATAAAAGGACTACTTAGACGTGCCGAATGACTACTACAGCATCCTTGGGGTGGATCGAGACGCGTCGGCCCGAGTGATTCATCGCGCCTTCCGCCGCCTTGCCCTGCTGTATTATCCGGATGTGAACAGAGAGCCGGGGGCTGTGGATACCTTCAAGAAGGTTAATCAGGGATACCAAGTGCTCTCGGATGAACGGCAACGCGAATCCTATAATCACTTTTGGGACAACTCGCCTTACGCCGAACGCGCTCGACATCAGCGGTCAGGCCGAAGCTCGCGTATCGACCAGGCAGGAGTCGGCGCTCAACAGCCGAACCAAAGCTCCCGTCCAGAGTCACCCTCCACGGGCACACATCGCCAAACAGGCGAGGATTCGCCTCGCGCAGGAGAAGGGGGGCAAGGTCCTCGTGGAAGGCAGGATTCCAGTGGAACTCAAGCGGAAAGCAAGGGACCAACTGCACATGAGATTAGAAAGTTGAACCGAGCAGGGTGCATAATTGCGTTAATCGCGTTAGCGTTCATCGTTGTGAGTATCTTAGACGTTGTCACTTAAACTGGGGACTAGGTTGTACGTGTGCACTTTGCACAGGAAAGTACCGGATACGCCAAGCCAGTTCTCGCTGCTAATCCCTCGCCTCAAGCACGATATCCACGGGAGTTAGGCGCCCTCCCGACCTCTTCCCACAGACGCAACCTTTGCGTAACCCCATCTTCTGGCGGGCGCAACTTTTCCCACCCACCCGCCCGTCATGTTGTGGGGGACACCCCCACGCCCCCGTCAGAGGGGCGTCGCCCCTCTGCGCTCCCCCGTATTCCAAAGCCGGTCATGGTCCGACAGGCTCACCACGAACCAGTTGAGATTGGGCAAGGGTCTCGCAGACGGGAGAGAGCAAATCAGGGGCCTTCATCCGGGGTGAGCGGCGCGCCAGGCGGCTGCGACTATTCGGATGTCGTTGTACTCGCACTCCTCGCTGAGGAGCTCCCGGAGTTCCCTTAGGGAGAGCAGTCCATGCTCGCCGATGGTCGCCTCGATGGCTTGCCGCCACTCGCTGGGAACCAGCCGATCGATATCCAAGGGGACTCCCCATTCGATCGCTTCGGTCAGGTGAGTCTGGATTGTTGACAGCGCGAGGCCCCGCGCCGCTGCGGCCTCTCGCGGGCTCATGCCTTCGTTGACGAGCTCCGCGCTCCGGCGGGCCGACGGCCCTAAGGGATGTGCGATGCGGCGAGATTGTGGCGGCGGCGTGCCGAGTGAGACAGGCTCCGCTCCGGTCTCGCTCATGTACTCGCTGACTGCGGCTGCGAACGGCGCGCCGAAGTCTTGCAGCTTCCGCGCCCCGACGCCCTGCACCCGCGAGAGGGAGGCGTCGAACTGCTCGGCATCCGCGCGGGCGTAGCCGGCGCGCAATACCTCCTCGGCGATGATGCGCCACTCTTTCCGCGAGCGGTCTCGTCCGACGCCGAAGGTGGGCAGTTTGTCGTGGCCGAGTTGGACGATACGCCGGTCCCGTGACCCGGTCAGCACACGGATGAGGTGCGTCAGGCCGAACCGCTCGCCGGTCCGTTTGGCGCAGGACAGGAGCATCTGCGTGGCGATGGTGCAGTCCACTTCCTGCATGGGGCTATCGCAAGCGTCGCAGCAACGGCCCGGCTGTGGTTCGACGTCTTCGTCGAAGTAGGCGAGCAGCTGCTTCCTGCGGCAAGTCCTGGTTTCGGCCCAATCCACCATCGCGCGGAGCTGGTCCCTCGCAACCTGCTGCTCGGCGGCCGACTCCTTCTGGCGGATGAAGTACTCATGCTTGGTCATGGCCCCGTGGCTGTAGAAGAGGATGCAGTCGCTGGGGTCCCCGTCCCGTCCGGCCCGTCCGCTCTCCTGGTAGTACCCCTCCAGGTTCTTTGGCAGGTCGTAGTGGATGACAAAACGGACATCCGGCTTGTCGATGCCCATGCCGAAAGCGATGGTGGCGACCACGATTCGAGTGTCGCTCGCGTGAAGTCGTCTTGAGTCCGCCTCCGAACGTCGTTGGGCAGGCCTGCGTGGTAAGGCGCAGCGCTGAAGCCATCCCCCTCCAGCCTGGCGGCCAGGCTTTCGGCCCCGGCGCGGCTCAGGCAGTAGATGATGCCGGACTGGTCCATGCGCTCTCGCAGGTAGGCGTGGAGCTGCTCGTAGGCGTCCAGCTTGGGCCGGACCTCGTAGTACAGGTTCGGGCGGTTGAAGCTGCGGCGGAAGCTGCCCGCTTCCCGCAGGCTTAGCTGAGCGACGATGTCAGCCTGGACCCTAGGTGTGGCCGTCGCGGTGAATGCCGCGAACGTGGATGAGGGGAAAAGCTCGCGCAAGCGCCGGAGCTCCCGGTACTCGGGGCGGAAGTCGTGCCCCCACTCGGAGATGCAGTGCGCCTCGTCGATGGCGAAGACCGCCGGCGGGGCTGTCGAAAGAAGGCCAAGCATCGCCGGGGTCATCAGCCCTTCGGGCGCCGCGTACAGCAGCTTCACCTCCCCTCGGGCAACGGCCGCGCGCCGTTGCGCTGCCTCGGACGGGTCCAGCGAACTGTTGAGATAGGTCGCCGGGACGCCCATCACCCGAAGACGGTCCACCTGGTCCTTCATCAGTGCGATCAGCGGGGAGACGACGACGGTCATGCCGTCCAGCAAGAGGGCCGGCAACTGGTAGCAGAGGGACTTGCCGCCGCCCGTGGGCATCAGGACGAACACGTCGCGTCCCTGGAGGATGGAGCGGACGATGTCCTCTTGCAGCGGACGGAACCCGGAGTGGCCGAAGACGGACTTGAGCTTTGCCGACGTTTCGATGGCGGCGGGTGTAGTCGTCATGGGGCGATGCTAGGCGCCCCCTCAGCCGATGCGCAAGGCGCTGTTGACACTGCCCAAGAAGCGGATCAACGCGCCCAGCCCTACAGACTGAGAATGCTGGACGCGAAGAGGTCCTCGAGCTTCGGCTTCTCCGTGATCAGATGCTGCTCGTGCAGGAAGTCGATGAGAGTGGTCAGCATGGGCCTGTTGGCTTCGACGCCGTAGGCGAACGGATCGCCGCTCAGCATCTTCCGCGTCTGCGCCATGTACTCCCGGCCGAACACCATCGTGGAGGGGATACGCTCGTTGGCGGTCTCCTCGGCGTGGCGCTTCGCTTTGAGGAAGGCGTCGTACAGATTGAACGCGGCCCACGGGTACTTGTCGTAGGTCGACTTCCTGATCGTGTACATCTGGGTCGCCGGGATGAAACCGTACTTCTGATAGAACCGGCTTCCCTCCTCGATCAGGCTCGGGAAGAGGGGCTTGACCTTGCTCCAGTCGCCGCCGCCGCGTATCTGCGAGGAGCGGTCGATGATGTTGCCCTGGGCGCCGGCGCCCGCCCCCATGCCCGAGACGGCGTCGATCTGATTGCTGACGATCATGGACGCGAGGCTCTCCGTCTCGGGCATGCGCGCGAAGGAGATGCCCTCCGCGGGCTGGAAGCCGGTGACGCCGCCGTGGCTCATCTCCTCGCTTCGCTCCATGAGCCAGTTGATGTCGTATTGAGAGACGCCGAAGTCGTGCTCCAAAACGCCCCGCAGCCAGACCGACGCGGTCATCTGATACTCGGGAACGCCGACGCGTTTGCCCTTAAGGTCGGCGGGCGTCTGGATGCCGGAGTCCGTGTGATGGCGAATCTCGGCGTGCATGAAGCGCCGCGACGCGAAAACCGGAAGCGCGATGGCGTCGTAGCCCTTGGTTTTGGCGATGATGTATGACGCCATCGAGAGGGCGGAGACGTCGAACTCGTTGAAGCTGAACTGGCGCCAGTAGCCGGTGGAGCCGTCGGCGCGGGTTGCGGCGAGCTGTATGCCCTCCGGCTTGACGTCGCCGTCGAATAACGGGTTGACGATATCGGCGGGGCTCCCAATCATGCTCATCTGAATGTCCGGCATAGAAGGCTCCTCTATGTCATGCGCCAAGGATGCGCTGATTATTGTCCATCGCGCCGCGTACGGGAAGCCGCGACCCTTCTCCGGCGCTTCGCACGACCGCGAGGGCTGTCTTGTCCGAAGATGTCCCGCAGACGAGATCTTTGCGTAACTCCCGGTCCGTCCGCGGAACAGGTGGGGAAGTTGCGCTGTTGTTACGAGTAAGAGGTTCCCCACCCGTTCATCCCCTTACGAGTGAGAACTTCCCCGAAAAACATGGAAAATCGGGGGTTTCGGGGGGTGTGTTCATGGCCGTGGCCTGCTTCACGGGCCTTGGAACTACTACACCACCAATGACGTTTTTCTATTTCATGCCCCCCGCCCCCTCTCAGTCTCCCCCGCAGGCAGACGGGGGAGGAGGTTAGGAACTTCTCCCGGACGCGTAGACCAGTGTAGGGAGGGCAGGGGTGTTTGGGGAAGGGGCAAATGTCGCTGTGCGCCAGGGGGAGTATTCACATGGATGGACAGGATTCTAGGGAGGGTGATTCGACAGGCTCACCACGAACCGGTTGGCAGCGGCGCCGGTTGGGGAAGCGACGCCGATACCTGGATTCCCGCCTGCGCGGGAATGACGGGAGGGGACCAGACACTCCCCCGTCTGCGGGGGGACGGGACTTGGCAGACAGGGGAGGGACTTGCGGCCTAGGCGAGGTCCGGGGGGACGGGCACTTGGCGCTCCAGCAGAACCTCGCGCCGCTCGCGGGCCGATTGCATCAGCGCAAGCTGGACCTCGAGCGTGGCCATTCCCCAACGGCCGTCGTGGAATATGGGCTTGTCCAGGATGATGCCGTTGTACGCTTCCTCGAGCGTTGGGTCGGCGCCGCCCTCCTCGACAACAATCGGCTCCTCCCTCAGCCCATCGTCGTTGTACACGTAGATGCCGTTTGGCGACTGCCGGAGCACTCCTCGCTCACAGGTGACGATGAGGAGGCCGAGGTCGCTCTGGAAGCGCGGCCGGGGCGGCCCTGATTCGCCAGGGCCCACGTCCGCCCTCAGACCTTGCATGCTGGCCGTCCGCATCGCGTCTTTCGCCTGGGCCTGGTCCGATGTTCCCGTGTTGATCGCGTTCCTCACGCGGGCGCGGGCCTCGGCTTGCGCGCCGGCCTCCGTCTCCCATGGCAGCAGCTCGGCCGCAAGGAAGTAGCCGTAGGCGTTGTAGATAATCGTGGCCGGCGTTCCATTCTCGAATTCGAGGTAGGCCGTGTAGTAGCCCGGTGCCCCCATGCGTCCCTGCATCCAGACGCCCGTGGAGCCGCGGACGCTCCGGATGAGTCCTCCGCCCAGAAACCGGAGCGAGTCGATCTGGTGCGGCGCTTGCCGAAAGGCGACGCCTCCGCCCCGCTCGGCATCGACCTCCTCCGGCATGCGCGGGCGAAGCATCCAATCGGTGTACGACATCACGTTCATCGCTTTCAGCGCGCCGACCTCGCCCGATCGGATGATGCGCCAGATGGTCTGGACCGGCGGGTCGAAGGCGCGGGTGTGGCCCGAAAGCAACTTGACGCCGTTTTTCTCCGCCGCCTCGACCATCTGCGCCGCTTCGTCCAACGTCAGGGCCATGGGCTTCTCCACGACCACGTGCTTGCCGTGCTCGGCGGCGAGGACCGTGTGGGGACAATGGAAGTGGTTCGGCGTGGCGACCCAGACCGCGTCGACGTTCGGGTCCTCGCATAGCTCTTCGACGCTCGAGTACGCCGTTCCCCCGAATCCCGTTTGGAACGCTTCGCGGGCTTGCGGCCGGATGTCGGCTGCCGCAACGAGCTCGATGTTGGGGTCGTCGCGCATCATGCGGAGCACTCCGCCTCCCGCGTTGCCAATGCCTATGACGCCGAAACGCAGGACCGGCTGGCCGTTCGGTCCGTTCGGGGACGAGCTAGATGTAGTCACGATCGCGCCTCCGTTGGTGGGTCGGCCCGCGTCGCCGTGGGTCGCGCCGCGGGGCGGAGCACAGGTTAAGCTCCGGCCATGCCGCCCACAAGGGGAGGGTAGGGGGCGGCCTCGAGCCGTGCGCACTAGGGGCAAGTGTCGCATATGGGGACTCGTCTACCTCCGCCGCCCCTTGGTCTTAGACGATAGCCTGTCAATCGATTCCTTCAGTTCCGGATCCAGGGCGCGCTCGGCCACCAGGCTTTGTATGGTCAAGCGGTCGGGGTCGTTCAATTCTTTGTAGGATTCGGGCGACACTACTACATTGCCACCACCATCCCTTAGCAGTTTATTAGCCACAACTACGCCATAATCGTCAGACTCTTCCGAGGCTCTTGCAACCTCGGCCAGACGTTCGTGCTCTTCTCTCGCCACGTCTGAATTTCTCGTTAAGTAGAGTACGCCCATCTTATGCCATCACCTTGCGTTGGGAATACAGATACGGCCGTGTGTTTGCCGTAGAACACGCATCCTGCGAGCCCTAATTTCGACCAAAATTGCATGGCTTGTACTGATACAAGGTCAGGATCGAATGTTCCAATGGTCTTTTGGGCATGCCAATTCTTCCCCAGTAGTTTCAGAGTTGATTCTATTTTCTGGATATCCTCCTGTAAATTTTTCACTTTCTTGCTCCACCAAAGGCGGTTGCCGACGTCTGGATTTCTCATGACCTTACGGTTCCATTGCTCTTGCAACATTCTGGCTAGTCGGCATTGGTCAGCCTGGAAAAGCATTAACCTATACGCGGCTAGAAACCGTACTTCGGGATTATCGAAATCAGGGTCTGCAACATCAATGGGTTGGAATTCGTTGTCGTGGCGTTTTAGCTCGCAGGCGAATCGGCCTACGCATGCGTGGTCAATCACTACTCGGCGGGACGATGGATCGAACGTAGCCGGCTGGTGCACAGTCTCAAGATTTTCCACACCACCGCTGAAGGCAAAGCGCCTCCATTGGCTAACGCCCCACTGCAACTCAAAGACTTTCCCATCCTGATCTTGCAACTTACTCAAGACGGACGACTTTGGACTGATGTGACAGTTATTGCTCACAGGTTCGTTGCAATATCCTCCATTGTCGTCGGTCACAAAGAGGCAACTGCCGGTGTAGCCGACGACGTCCTTTTCAATTTCGCCCAACAATGTCTTGGCTTTCCGCTTGGACTCTTTGGGTATCAGTGGCCGCTTGCTGTCGCTCATCTCTCGTAACTCCATAGTGAATCGGAAGCCTCCTGATTGTCGAAGGGCCTTCACTTCGAATTGGACGCCCTCGTGCTGCTGAATGCAACCGATGACCTCGAAGAGTTTGCGTGTGTAGGGATTGCCAGCCGGTCCGAACATGGGGATGCAGCAGAGGACAAGTGGAGAGGAGTGATGCGAGGTTCACGGGCAGGCGGAGGATGACGCCAACCCTTGCCCCTTCGCCCCGCCGATGCCTACGATGCTCCCCGCGGCGGCGTGTGCGCCGGGATATTTGTATGGGGGTGAGGCATGACGTTGGTGTTGAGCGACGAGGACGTTGCCCGGGTGATGCCGATGGAGGTCTGCATCGAGGCGATGGAGACCGCTTACCGCGATTATGCGCGCGGCGCCGTCAATATCCCCCGTATCCGCTACATCAGTCCGACGACTGCGTCCGACGTGGTCTATGGGTCGAACATCCACATCGGGACGACTCCGTCGTACGACACGGCGGCTATACGCATCGGCGGGAGCGCTCGGAGCACCAACCCCGGCGCGCAGGGCGAGCGGGCGCCTCGGTATGGCGGCCGCAACTGGGGATTCATCGTGCTCGTCGACATGCTGACGGGGCAGCCGCTCGCCTTCATCCAAGAGTTCCTCCTGTCTGGCGTCCGGGTCGGGGCGACGTCGGGCGTCGCGGCGAAGTATCTCGCTCCGGCGGACGCACAGACGGTCTGCATGTTCGGGAGCGGGAAGCTGGCGCGGACGGACCTCGAGGCGCTCGCCCAAGTCCGGCCCATCCGCAGCGTGAAGGTGTACAGCCCGACGAAAGAGCACCGGGAGGAGTTCGCCCGGGAGATGGAGCAGCAGCTGGAGATCGAGGTCACGCCCGTCGACGGCCCCCGCGAGGCGATGGAGGGCGCCGAAATCGTCTGCTGCGCGACGAACGCGGGCTATGTGAGCGGCGAGCCGGTGTTCGACGGGGACTGGCTCGAACCTGGGCAGTTCGTCATCTCGCTGCAGAACAGCGACGCCAATTTCAAGAAGTCGGAGGTGGATGAGACGACGTTCGCCCGCAGCAGCTTCATCTGCATCAACGATAGGGATAGCGTGTTCTCGAACGGCCAGCGCGAGCTGCTCGACCCCATCGAGGCGGGGTTGGTGTCGTGGGATCGCATCTGCACACTGGGGGAGGTCGTGTCGGGAACGAGCTCGCTCGAAGCGAAGCCCGGCGACATCGTCTACTACAAGAACAGCACCGGCATGGGGATACAGATGTCGGCGGCGGGCGCGCTCATCTACCGCAAGGCTGTCGAGGCAGGCATAGGAAACGAGATTCCCACCGAGTGGTTCGGGAGCGACCTCTCGTTCTGGCACAACCGGGGGTTTTATCCGTCGGCTTAGGGGGAGTGGCGATAGGACAAGCGCTCAATGCCGGGAGATTCGCGCAGCATCAGGAGGGAACCATGCGCAAGAACGTTCTAATCGTAGTCCTGCTTATCATCACGGCCGTCGGCTCTGCCGCCATGGTCGCGCAGGCCCAAAGCGGCGGCGAACTGGAAGTCCGCATCGCCGCGAGGCGTCTGGCGGACGGGCGCACGGAATTCGCCCTCCAGCAGCGAGAAGGCACCAGTTGGAGCGACCGAATCCTCCCGAGCGCCCGCTTCCTCCCCGCGGAGCCGCCAGTTGGCCAATGGTTGGTCAGCACTCCAATCGCAATCGCCGCGCCGTACTACGACAGTTGCGACGATGACCGATACGACGACGACTGCGACAGCGATGACCGGAACGACGACGACCGGGACGACGACCGGGACGACGACCGGAATGACGACGACCGGGACGACAACTGAGCCGTCCACCCGGACGGCTCATGGCTACCGCGGGTTGCTCATCCGTGGTTCGACAGGCTCACCACGAACCTAGAGGGGGCGCTAGGAACAAAGGGAGCAATAGCGAAGGCCCGCCGCCCCTGAAGGTGCGTACAGACAGGGCAGGGTTCGGGCTGATTCCCACCGAGTGGTTCGGGAGCGACCTCTCGTTCTGGCACAACCGGGGGTTTTATCCGTCGGCTTAGGGGGAATCAGCTCCTAGAGGCGGCGGTGGCCTGCGGAACCGATTGGCCCGGCGGCGCCCGCTCGCTCCCGTCGTGGCGGATATCGAACGATGGGCACACAGGGGCAGGGTGGTCTAGTGGGCCGGTCTAGATGGGGATTAGCTCGGCGCCCAGAGCGATTTCGGCCATCAGGGCTGCGCCGAACGTCATGCTCGCGGTGCCTGCAACGCCGGCTACGGTGTAGTTCAAAGCTCGGGCGCGGCTCGTGATGGCGAAGGGGACGCCGAGGACTATCGTGACAGCGCCCATCGAGACGATGGTCCCGACGCCGAATAGGACGAGGTAGCCGACCCCGACCCATATGGCGTCGATCCGGGGGAGCAGGACGAGCATCACCGCGGCGCTACCCGCCAGGCCGTGGACGATGCCTATCCAGTAGGACTTCACGCGGAACGTCGGCCGGCCGGCCTTCCAGAAGCCGTGGGCCGCCTCGGATTCTCGCTCGCGTCCACTGAGGTGGGTCGCGTGGATGTGCATGTGGGGATGGCCGTCTTCCAAGTGTCTGTGGACGTGGAGGCGTCCGCGCCGGAGGTTGTAGAAGACCTGGGCCCCGAGGAGCACGAGCATGACGCCAACACCGAACTCGAACATGGGCGCAACCGCCTCGTAGCGGTCCAGCACGGCTTCCTTCAGTACGAGGATGACGATTCCGAGGACGAGCAGGGGAGTCGTGTGGCCGAGCCCCCAGGACGCCCCGACCCACAGCCCGCGCCACGGGTTCCTGTGCTCGACGGCAATCGTTGAAACGGCGACGACGTGGTCGGCGTCGGTGGCGTGCTTCAGGCCGAGCAAGAAGCCGAGCGCCAGCGCGGCCCATGCTCCGGATTCAATGTCGATCATCCTCGTTCCTCTCCCCTGTCGGTCAGCCCGTGTCCGCTGGTGGCGCCGGAGTCGTGCCGGTGGCCCTGGGCATGGGCGTGCGTGTGTCCGCTATGCGAGTGGCCGGAGTCTTTCCTGCACGCGGCGCATAGTCCGCTCACCGTGAAGTGCTCGGTATGCAGCTCGAATCCGGTGTCATCCATGAGCTTCTTGCGCAGCTCGTCGAGGTATCCCTGCCCCAGGTGGAACGTCGTGCCGCAGTGCTCGCACACCATGTGCCCGTGCCGCTGGCCGGGGTTGGCGTACTCGTAGTGACTCACGCCTCCGACGCTCACTTCATTGACAAGGTGCAGCCGGCCGAGCAGGCCGACGGTGCGGTAGACGGTGGCGAGGTCGATTTGGGGGTAGTCCTCGTGCAACTTGGCGGCGATCTGGTCTACGGTGACGTGGCCGTCGAGGTCCCGGATGGCGTCCATGACCGCGACGCGCTGGACCGTGAGGCGGCGTCCGGTAGCTTTGATGGCGTCTGCCGTGCTGCGAGGGTCTTGCATCGTGTTGCTTCTGCGAATGTTCGCAGAAGCAACGTGGGGCCGTCAAGGCCTATGTCGAACAGCGCGCTCCGCATCGCATCAGGTTGATAACCGACCTGCTTTTCGGTAGTGTCCCACGGCGTCCGACCGCATGGACGCCGGTCGAGACGTTGGGTCTGACTCCGCCGAGAGCGGGGAGGCTGGCTCCACAGACGCTGCTTATACGCCTATCCCGATTGGGCTGGCATCATCTTCCACGACGGATTTCAGGCCATCTCGCTCAGACGCTTGCGAAAGTCGATACTCACCATTACTCAATGATTCAGGTCGAGAACGTAACCAAGCGCTACGGCGAAACGGAGGCGGTGCGAGACGCCAGCTTCCAGGTTGACGCGGGCGAGGTCGTGGGGTTTGTCGGGCCGAATGGCGCGGGCAAGACCACCACCATGAAGATTCTCGCCTGCCTCCTTCCGCCGACGGCAGGCGCGGCCCGAATCGCCGGTTTTGATACGGTCGACAACTCGGCCGATGCGCGAAGGCGGCTCGGCTATCTGCCGGAGTCGGCGCCGCTGTACACGGACATGACCGTCCGGCAGTACCTCTCCTATATGGCGGCGCTGCGGGACGTGCCCCGCTCACGCCGCGGGGCGCGCGTGTCCGAAGTGATCGAAGCCGTCGGTACGGAAGAGTACGCGGACAAGCGCATAGGGACGCTCTCCAAGGGCTTTCGCCAACGCGTCGGGATAGGGCAAGCAATCCTTCACGAACCATCCGCGGTGATCCTCGACGAGCCTACGAACGGTCTGGACCCGGCGCAGCGGATCGAAATGCGCTCGTTGATTGCGGACCTCGGCAAAGAGCACGCGGTCCTGCTGAGCAGCCACATCCTCTCGGAAGTGGCGCTGGTCTGCGACAGGATGGTCGTCATCGACCGCGGGCGGGTCGTCGCCAACGGAACGTTGTCTGAGATCACCGGCGTCGCCGGGCTCCCATCGGGGTCGACTACGGAGAACGTGTTCCTAGCGCTGACCGGAACGGGCGAGCACGCGGAGCCCTCATGAAGACCTTGGTCATAGCGCGTCGAGAGGCCCGCGCTTACCTGGCGTCGCCGGGCGCATACATCATCATCGCCGTTTTTGCGGCTATCACGGGCTACCTGTTCGTCGACGGCGTCTCCGTGCCGTTTCCGGAGGCGACGGTCCACCGCTACGCGGGGGCGGTCATCTTCAGCCTCGTGTTCCTCGGACCGGCGCTCACCATGCGGCTGCTCGCGGAAGAGCGGAGGCTGGGCACTCTCGACCTCCTCCTATCGTCGCCGGTGAGCGACTGGCAGGTGGTCGCGGGCAAGTACCTAGGCGCCATGGCGCTGTATGTGCTGATGCTGCTCGCCACGCTGTTCTACGCGGCGCTCCTGTACTGGCTGGGAACGCCGGACTCCGGCCCGGTGGCGACGGCGTACCTGGGCCTCTTCCTCTACGGGGCGGCGACGCTCGCGGTGGGCCTCTGGGCGTCGTCGCTGACGGCCAACCAAGCGGTTGCGGCAGTCGTCGGCGTGGGCGTCCTCGTGCTGCTCTCGATCACGCAGCTGGCCGCGGCCTCGACCGGCGGATGGGCGTCAACCGTGTTGGAGGAGACCTCCATGGTGACGCATTTCGCCGATCTGCGGAGAGGAGTCTTGGACCTCTCCGACATCGTCTACTACCTCAGCGTCATAGTGCTGTTTCTGTTTCTCTCGGTGCGGTCAATCGAGAGCAGGCGGTGGGTGTGACGCGGGCGACGTCCGGCGAATGACATGACGCCGCACAGACCATTGTTCAAGGCGCTAGCGACACTCCTCGACACGGCTCCGTTCGCCGTAGCCGCCGCCGGAATCGGCCTCACTGCGCTGGTCGCCGGAGTCTTGGCCGCTCTGTTGGTCGCGGAGCTCAAGTCCACCGGCGCTTGGCTCGCGTGGGCGGGCCTCGGACTCTTGCTGCTGGCGCTCTTGGACGCGCTTCGCCGTTCGAGCTCCCCCACGGCGAAGCGACGCCGAAAGTACGGACTCAACGTCGCGCTCATGCTCGGGACTCTCGTCGCGATTCTGGGAGTGGCCAACTTTCTGGCCCTGCAATCCGACGTGCGAGTCGATACGACCTTCTCCCGGCAATTCACGCTTGCCGATCAGACGAAGACGGTGCTCGACGGTCTGGAGCAGGAGGTCGAGGCGACCGCGTTCTTCGTCGACCGGTTCGAGAGTACGAATCCGGTGCAGAGCGCATTGCGCACCAGGACGGACGACCTCTTACGCGAGTTCGAGCGCATGGCGCCGGGACGATTCTCGTACCGTTTTTCCGACCCTGAGACCAACCCCGTCTTGGCAAGCGAGAAGGGAATCAACCGGTACCCGGGCGTGGTGTTCGAAGCGAAAGACGGAGGCGCACGCTATTTCGTGCCCGCCTCCAGCAACGTCGAACAGGCATTCCTTACCGCGCTCCTCGTGGCCAGCGGCGCCGACCAGAAGACGGTCTATGTTCTGACGGGGCACGGCGAGCTGGCCATCGATGACGCCGCAGTCGCCAGCAACCGGGGTTTTGCCTTGGCGGCTGAAGGACTGCGCAACGACAGCTACCGAGTGGCGCCGCTCAATCTACAAGAGGAGGGAGCGCCGCCCGAGGACGCGGCGGCCCTCATCGTTCCATCCCCGATGACCGCTCTCACTCTCGAAGAACGGCAGGCGCTCTCTTCCTACTTGAAGAGCGGCGGCGGAATCCTGGCACTGCTGGAGCCGGAAGCTGACGAGTCTTGGCGCTCATGGGCCGGGGACTGGGGAGTGAGCGTCGCAGCCGGGTACGTGCTCGATCCGGGGAGCCACGTCGCCGGAACGCCAGGCATTCCGCTCATCGCGCCGACGCAGTACGCCGCGCCCTACGTAACCGGGCAGCTCGACGCGACGCTCTTTCCTGGGCTTGCGCCTATGGGACTGACGACGGACCCGCAGCTGATGCCGACGCTAGTCGACTTGGACTTCGTCGCCGTGACGACGCCGACGTCCTTCGCGTCCAGGGAGTTGTCGGCTACCGCGGCGGGGACCGACGATCGGACCGGCCCCTTCCTCGTGGGAGTAATCATGAGGATGGCGGGCCCGCTGTCCGAACCCCTGCCGAGCGCGGCGGACGCGAACGTCGGAACCCTGAGCGTGTTTGGCGATGGGGAGTTCGCCTCCAACCGGTTCTTCCCCGCTCTTTCGAACGGCGACCTTTTCCTTAATGTGGTGAACGAGCTGGCGGGAGACGTTCCATTGGTCCCTGTTCGCGCCAAGCCTCTCGAATACCGCGTGCTGGTTCTCACGAACCAACAGCTCACCTTGGTGCAGTTGCTCGGTTGGCTTGCGCTGCCCGTTCTTGCGCTGATTGTGGCGGCAGTCGTCTGGATCCGAACACGCTAGAGCTGCTTCCATGAGCCGCAAGGAAACCGTGCTTCTTGGCCTCGCCTTAGTGATCGTGCTAGTCGGAGCTTTCGCGTACTTGCGGTTGAGCAGCGGCTCCCCTGAGAGTGTGGCCCCGCCCTTCTTTTACGAGATCGAGGCGTCGGACATCGTCAACGTGAAAGTGGAACGAGCGGGGCTGGCGGAGTCTTTCGTTTGGGACGAGCAAGCGGAATACTGGCGTTTCGACGACGAGACCCAAGAGAAAGTCGACGAGGAGCGTTGGGGCGGCATGCCGGTGCTCTTGGCGGGCCCGCGGGTCGAACGCACGCTGCCGGGGGGCTTGGACCTAGAAGAGCTGGGGCTCGACCCGCCGATAACGGTTGTCTCCATAGGCCTCGAACCAAGCGGCGAGTTCGAGGTCCTCATTGGGCGGCCTACGCCTAACGAGGGCGCGCACTACGTGAAGCAGGCCGGAAATGACGCTGTTTTCTTAGTCGACTCGGCGTGGGGAGACGTAATCTCGCGGCTGGCGACGGACCCTCCAAGGCTGCCGGAAGTCGCCCCAGGCGAATCGTAGCTCGGGACACGCCCTCGAGCGCGCCTTGCTTGACTGATATCTGCCGTGAGCGTATATACTCGACCGTCTAGCCCGCGCCGGGAGGAGGCTTCGTATGGCCATCGTCGACTCAGACGCTCACGTAATCGAGAGCGAACGAACATGGGAGTTCATGGGGGACGATGAGCAAGATTTTCGTCCGTTCGTAGTTGTTCCCAAAACCGGCGAAGCTAACCTGGCCGGGGGATTCACCGGCCGCCGCTCCATTGTCACCGAGTATTGGGTTATCGAAGGGCGCGCCGTGCAGAAACGGTCTAATTTCCGCTCGGTCGAGGTCCCCGAGGAAGCTGCGGAGGCAGCCGACATCGAACAGCGGCTCGCGCACATGGACGAGCTCGGCGTAGATGTCCACGTCCTCTACCCAACGGTGTTCCTCCGGCCCCTTACGCGGCGCCCCGAGGTGGAAGTCGCCCTCTTCCGGAGCTACAACCGCTGGATGGACGAGATCCACACCCGCGGCGAGGGACGGCTCCGTTGGGCGGCGATGCTTCCCTACATGAGCCGCGACGTCGCCATCGAGGAGATGCACTGGGCCAAGGACCACGGGGCCTGCGGCTTCTTCATGCACAGCGTCGAAGGCGACCGGCGGCTCTCGGATGTCTACTTCGACCCCATCTATACCGAGGCGTCGGCGCTTGGGCTGCCGATGTGCGTCCACGCGACCTCCGGCAACTTCTCGCAGTTCGATCTGTTTCAGACGGACGCCGGCTTCTCCACCTTCAAGCTGCCGGTCGTGGGAGCGTTTCACGACCTGCTCATGAAGGGGACGCCTTCACGCTTTCCCGATCTGCGATGGGCGTTCGTGGAAGTTTCGGCGGAGTGGGTGCCGTACGCGCTCAATGACATGATGCTGAGGTTCAAGAAGGCCGGGCGGAATTGGCTCGCTCAGGACATGCTCCGCGAGAACAACATGTACGTGGCATGTCAGACCGCCGATGATCTCGACTGGATATTGGATACGGTCGGCGACGACAACATTGTTATCGGCTCGGACTACGGTCACAACGACACCTCGTCCGAGCTCGAAGCCCTGAAAGTGCTAAAGGAAAGTGGGAAAGCGCCGGCCTCCTCGGTCGATAAGATCCTGGATAGCAACGCCCGCGCGCTGTACGCCCTCTAGATTACGGCTGGGTCCCGGGAGGAGACTTTATGCAAGCAGCAGACCGCGCAGTAGTTAGATGGCTCAACTGGAAGCTCATGGCCTTCGTGGTCTTGCTCGTTGCGGCGTTCTTCGTCGTGGCGTGTTCCAGCGACGAGCCGACAGCCACGCCTACCTCGGCGCCCGCCGTGGGGTCGGACCCGACGGCCACGCCGGTTCCGGCCACGCCCACGCCGTCGGTCTCGAGCAAGGCTGGAGGCATCGGCAAGTTCGCGGTGCGCCGCGACCCGCCGGCGAACTTCGACATGATGGCGACGACTATCTGGTACGACCTGAACCAGATGGGAGCGCCCGTCTGGGGCAGCGGCAACCTCGTCCGGCCGTGCTTGGACGACGTGTACGCAGTCTGTCCGGCCCTGGCGACCGAGTGGGAGAACAACGCCGACTTCACGGAGTGGACCTTCACCCTCCGAGAGGGAGTGCAATGGCACGACGGCACGCCGCTCACCGCGGAGGACCTCAAGTTCTGGCTCGACCTCGTGTTCGAGGGCTATGGCGAGCGAGCCCCCGCGTGGTACGGCAACAGGATGGGCGAATACGAGGGAACGACCATCGTCGACCCCACCACGCTCAAGATAACGCTCAAGGAGGGGAACGCCCTCTTCCTCGACGTTCTCTTCACGCCGTACTTCACCATCGGGCACCCCCGCCACCTCACCCTTCCGGAGCTCGAGGCGGGCAACCTGGAGGTTGCGCCGCTCGACGTGGGCATGATGGGCTTGGGCCCGTTCACGTTCGAGGGCTACGACAAGGGCAGCATCATGCGCGTCCGCGCGAATCCCGACTACTGGGAGACGGACGATGACGGCTTCCCGCTGCCCTACATGGAGGGCATGGACTTCGCAATCATGACCAGCCCGGACGTGATGGACGCCGCAATCCGGACCGGCCAACTCGACGGCGGGTCGCCGGGGTTCGGCTACATCCTGACCAAGCCGCGCTACGAGCAGTACGTTGAGGACATTGGCGACGACTTCTACGTGGTCAGGGTGCCGTCCGGCTTCGGCACCGGCAGTGGCGGCGGTCTCGCCTGGAACCTGCTGAAAGAGGGTCCCTGGCAGGATGTCCGCGTCCGCAAGGCGGCTTCGCTGTGGATTGATCGTCAGCAGTCCATCGAGGCAGTGTCCGGCGGGTTCGGTCTGGTCGGCGGTCTCCTCAACCCCGCCAACCCGTTCTCCAGCCCCGACGTTCTGACGTGGCCGGGCTGGAACCCCGACACCAGGGAGGCTGACCGCGCCGAGGCTCTGCGTCTCATGGAAGTTGCGGGACACGCGGACGGGTTCGATGTCAACTACAACTGTCTATCTACAGGGTCGTGGCCGAACCGCTGCGAGTTCCTGAAGGCGCAGCTGGCAGGCCTGAACATCAACTTGGAGCTCGAGCTGATGGACGCTCCCGCATGGACGGCCGCGGGCCAGACGCTCGAATACGGCGCCGTGCAGAGCGCTGCTGGCATCTCCAGCCACCTGCCGGAGCCGAATGAGCCGGCCTTCCTGCCCTACAGCGAGAGCAAGGGCGCCATCGCCAAGCACGAGGACCCGAACGTGCAGGGCTACTTCGACCGGCTGAAGGCGACCAACGACTTCGACGAGCGCGTCGCTATCTGGCAAGAGTTCGAGAAGTACTGGCTCTTGGAGCAGTACTACGGCGTGCCGATAGCGGGCAACCTGGCCCACATTCCCTACCGCTCTTGGGTGAAGGGCCGCCTCCATCCCCCCGAGCAGATCATGGCCTACTTGGACTTCGCCTCGGTCTGGCTCGACAAGTAACGAGCAGAACGCCCTCGGGCCGTGCATACCGCGGCCTGAGGGCGTCGCCGCTCTCTGAAACGCATGACGCGATATATCGGCCGCCGGCTACTGCTGTACTTCCCGACGCTTCTGTTGGCGTCGCTGCTCATCTTTGCCATCATGCGCGTGCTGCCGGGTGACGTGGCGCTCGTCATTTTGGGGGGCGATCAGACTACGCCGAGGGCGCTTGCCCAGGCCGCGGACCTCCGTGAGCGACTCGGCCTGAACGATCCAATCGTGGTCCAGTACTTTCGCTGGGTCTGGAGCATGATCAACGGCGAGTTCGGCGGAGCGTCAATCGTCAGCCGTGAACCGATCTCGGAAATCATTGCCCGTCGGCTCCCCATAACCTTGGAGCTCGCAGCGTGGACGACGCTCATTGCCTGGGTTGTGTCCATCCCCGCTGGAGTCATCGCGGCCGTTTACCAGAACCGCCGGCCGGACTACCTGTTGCGCTTCGTGACGCTGGCAGGCACCGCACTTCCGAATTTCTGGATTGCGTTGATGCTCATCCTTGTCATGCTGCTCGTCTTCTCGTGGACGCCGCCCATCTTCTACAGGGACCTTTGGGAAAACCCTTATGAACATATGCTGAAGATGGTCTGGCCGGCGTTAATCCTCGCTTGGGGCTATAGCTCGTACCTGACACGAGTCACCCGCTCCACTATGCTCGAGGTGCTGAGGCAGGACTACGTCCGCACCGCCCGCAGCCGAGGGCTGCGCGAGAGCGCAGTGGTCCTACGCCACGCGCTCCCCAACGCCATGATTCCCGTCCTCACGCTCGGCGGCCTGCAGCTTGCCACCCTGCTGTCCGGCACCGTCATCCTCGAAACGGTGTTCTCGTTGCCCGGCATGGGACAGGGCATCGTCCAGGCGGCGACGGAGCGGGACTACCCGGTGATTCAGAGCCTCGTCATGCTCCTCGTGACCTTGATGCTCACGCTGAACGTCGTCATCGACATCGTTTATGCAAAAATAGACCCGCGAATCAGCTACGCCTGATCGGATGTGGGGAGGGCATTTCATGATCCAGACTGGGGTTGCGGAAAGGGTCAAGGGCTCCTTTGCAGGCGCGGAGCGCGGGGCCGCCTATCGCGTCCGGCGGCAGATAGCCTCCTTTGCTCGCCACTACCCCTTGGGGTTCGCGGGCGGCGCGGTGTTGGCGGTGATGGGCATTGTGTCAGTCCTGGCGCCGCTGATCGCCCCCTACGATCCGGTGTTTCAAGACATACCCAACCGGCTACTCGCCCCGTCCGGCCAGTTCTGGCTCGGCACGGACATCTTCGGGCAGGATGTGCTGTCGCGAGTCCTCTACGGGGGCCGGATATCGCTCTACGTCGGGTTTGCGTCCGTTGGTCTGGCCACGGTGGTCGGCATGCCGGTTGGTATTGCGTCGGGGTACTTGGGCGGCGCGGTGGACCTGGTGCTTCAGCGGGCCGTGGACATGCTGCTTGGCTTTCCTGGACTGGTCCTCGCTATGGTCATGGTCGTCGCGATGGGCGCCTCGCTCAACAACGTGATCCTCGCGATAGCGGTCGTGTTTGCCCCGCGCGTGGTCCGGCTAGCCCGCTCGTCGGCGCTGTCCATCAAAGAAGAGCCGTATGTGCTGGCGGCGCAGTCCATCGGCGCAAGCCACATCCGCATCATGCTGCGGCACATCCTGCCGAACGCGCTCGCTCCGGTGTTCGTGCTGGCGACGGGATACCTTGGGACTGCGATTGTGGTCGAGGCCAGCCTCAGCTACCTTGGCCTTGGCGTTCCGCCTCCCGATCCGTCCTGGGGCAACATGATTTACGCCGGTTCGAGGGGCAACCTCGAGGCGGCCCCATGGATGTCCGTATTCCCCGGGCTGGCCTTGGCCTTGGTCGTGTTCAGCTTCTCATTCTTGGGCGACGCGCTTCGCGACGCGTTCGACCCCCGGCTGCGTGGAACGTAACGGCTCCACAGGCGCACGCCGTGGCAGAGTCGCGCTCGCAGCGGCGCTCCTTGGCGTCGCCGTCGTGGGACTGGTGTTAGGTCTGAGCTACTACCGAGAGGTGGCCGCGCCATCGAGAGAATGGGTGGCGAGGATAGAGGGAAAGACGATTTTGACGACTGGGCAACTGGCAAGGGCCATCGTCGTACGAGAGCTGGCGTCGGGCAACCCGAGCCTCGAGTCGGAGCTCGGCCGGGCGCCGTTTGTCCTGGCGGACGAGAGAGTCGAGCTGGAGCTGATGCGGACGGCGGCGCCCGGAATTGGAGTCGATTCCGTCGCTGCTCTGGACGCGGAGCTGCGCGAGCGTTTCCAGCCGCGCAGACTAACTGGAGATACGACGCCGGACGATGAAATCGACAGACTCTACCGCGAGTCGTACCTCCGCTTCCTCACCGAGCGGGGCGTCTCCGACGACGAGTACCGAGCGTCCATCGAAGCTGGCCTGCTGAGGGAACGCTTCGTGGAAGCTATGGGGAGCATCGAGGCATTGGAAGAGTGGTTAGCCGATCAGCGCGCCGAGCGCTCGGCTGAAGTCCGGGTAGGATCGAGCCAATACGCATGGGTCTTGGACGAGGTGCGAGCGTCCCGGCCCATTACTGGCCTGGAGTAGAACTCACACAATGAGCACAGTCCTTGAGATCGAGGACCTACGGACCTACTTCGACACCGACAGCGGTGTGGTGAAGGCGGTCGATGGCGTCTCGTACACGGTCGAAGCGGGTGAGACCCTTGGCTTGGTGGGCGAGAGCGGGTGCGGGAAGAGCGTCACGGCGCTCTCAGTCATGCGCCTCATCCCCACGCCGCCCGGACGCATCATGAGCGGGCGGGTCCTGTACAAGGACGAAAACCTGCTCGACCTCAGCCTCGACGAAATGCGGCGCATCCGCGGCCGTGAAATAGGCATGATCTTCCAAGAGCCCATGACGTCGTTGAACCCCGTGCTCTCCATCGGGAGGCAGCTAACCGAACCCCTCATCTCCGAGCTGGGGCTCAGCAAGTACGATGCGGACGCGCGGGCGCGCGAGCTCCTCGCCTCCGTTGAGATTTCGGACGCCGAGCGGCGCCTAGACCAATACCCCCATCACTTCAGCGGGGGCATGCGCCAGCGGGTCATGATCGCCATGGCCCTTAGCTGCAACCCTGCCGTTCTCATAGCCGACGAGCCAACGACGGCGCTGGACGTAACGGTGCAAGCCCAGATTCTGGAGCTGATGAAGCGGCTGACCGAAGAGCGCGGCGTCGCCTTGGTGATCATCACCCACAATCTCGGCGTCGTTGCTCGCTACGCGGACCGCGTCAACGTCATGTACGCCGGCAAGATTGTCGAGCGAGCGACCGCGGAAGAGGTCTATGGCGACCCCCGCCATCCATACACCCTTGGTCTGATGACATCCGTGCCCCGGCTGGACCTTCCCGTCAGCGAACGACTCGTACAGGTGGAAGGGCAGCCTCCCAACCTGGCGGATCTCCCCGCGGGCTGCGCTTTCCAGCCGCGATGCCCCTTCGCGTTGGAGAAGTGCGAAGAGGAGATTCCAGACTTGGTCCAACCGGTCAACATGCACTACTCGGCCTGCTTCGTCGCCGACAAGCTGGGCTCCGAGGCTAAGGCGGCCTGGGAATGATCGAGAGTACGGACCGCCCAAGCTCGCCGGGGTTTGACGAGTCGGCGCCCCCCATCCTGGAAGTCAGCGACCTGCGGATGCATTTCCCCGTCACCGCCGGAGTCGTGTTCCGAAAGACGATTGGGATGGTGAAGGCAGTGGATGGAGTGACCTTCTCTATCCGCCCCGGCGAGACGCTCGGTCTGGTAGGGGAATCCGGCTGCGGCAAGACCACCCTCGGTCGGACCATTCTCAGGTTCTACAAGCCAACGTCCGGGGGGCTTCGCTTCCGAGACGAGGACCTTACAACCGTGCGCGGCGGACGTATGCGCGAGCTGCGCAAAGAGATGCAGATGGTCTTCCAAGACCCCTACAGCTCTCTCAACCCGCGCATGACCGCCGGGCAGATTATAGGAGAGCCCCTGAATATCCATGGCCTGGCGTCAAGCCGGCAGCAGGCGCGAGACCGCGTTGCTGAGATACTCAGCCTCGTTGGACTTGACCCTCGCATGGCTTCCCGTTACCCCCACGAATTCAGCGGCGGCCAGCGTCAGCGGATCGGCATCGGGCGCGCTCTTGCCGTCGACCCCACTCTGATTGTTTGCGACGAGGCAGTCTCGGCTCTCGACGTGTCCATCCAGGCGCAGATCATCAACCTGCTCAAGGACCTGCAGCGTCAGCTGGGTTTGACCTACTTGTTTATCGCCCACGACCTCGCCGTTGTGCGGCATGTCGCCGACCGCATCGCAGTGATGTACCTCGGCAAGATCGTAGAGATTGCTCCCCGGGACGATATCTACGCCAATCCTCTCCACCCCTATACCCAAGCGCTGCTTTCCTCTGTGCCCGTGCCCGACCCGAAGGTCGAAGCCGCGCGGCAGCGGCGAATCATCATCGGCGAGGTCCCGAGTCCGCTCAATCCCCCGACAGGATGCGTCTTCCACCCGCGTTGTCCGATTGCGCAAGATGACTGTTCGGTGGATGTGCCGGAGTTGAGAGAGCTGCGTCCGGGGCATTGGGTAGCCTGCCCCAAGGTCTGATGGCCCCTTAGCGGCGCTTCCGGGCCTGGGAAATTCGGCCTCGATAGCCCGCCCAGACCTGCGTCGGTTTTGTCAAGCCCTTCCGCCCAGGATGGGTTCCGTGCTATAAAGAGATGTTGGATTTCTCGTATCCGGCGCGAGCGAGTGAAGGTTTCCACCACACAGCGCGAACCGCGTGAAGCCGTCCTAACCGTCGAGTTGGACAACGACGATGTCGAGCCGTACCTCGAACAGGCGTATCGGCAGGCGGTGCGCCGTCTTGCGATACCAGGGTTTCGGAAGGGCAAGGCGCCTCGTCGCATTGTCGAGCAGATGTACGGACGCGGCTATCTGCTGAACGAGGCGCTGGACGCGCTCATCCAGGAATTCACCTCCAAGGCCGTCGAGGACGAGGGACTCGAGCTCGGCGGCATTCCGTCGGTCTCCCTCGACGAGTTCGACCCTCCCGCGTTTACCGCCACCGTTCCCCTCCAGCCCGAGGTTGACCTCGGGGACTTCGAGTTGCTCCGCGTCCCGATAGACGACGTGGAGATCGAGGAGGGGCAAGTTGACGGAGTCCTCGAACAGATCAGAACTGAGCTTGCCGTCTGGGAGCCGGTTGAAGACAAGGTCCAGATGGACGACCTCATCAACCTGACCATCGTCGGCTGGGTTGACGATGAGGCGGAGCGCCGCGATGTCGTCCGCAGCGAGGAGACGGACTACATCCCGCGTCCGAACACCACGTTCCCCGTGCCGGGTCTCGACGAGGCCCTGGTCGGCTTGCCGGTCGGTGAGGAGAGCGCGTTCGACATTGAGATTGCGGAAGACTTCGCCAATCCCGATTTGGCGGGCAAGACGGCCCATTTCCAGACGACGGTCCACTCCGTCAAGCGCAAGAACCTCGCGGAGCTCGACGACGAGTTCGCGAAGGGCGTGGGCGAAGGCTACGAATCGATTGAGGACCTACGGGGCAAGATTCATGCGGATTTGGTCGAGCGCGCCCAGCGCGCCGCACAGGCAAAGCATCAGGACGAGATTCTCGCAAAAGTGGTCGAGGGCGCATCTATCGAGATATCCCCTCTCATCGTCGAGCACGAGGTCGAGCACTACGTCCATGACCGGCAGGAGAGCATCCAGACCGGCCGGATGAACTTCGAGGACTACCAGGAATTCCTGTCTTGGCAGGGCCTGTCCGACGAGGAGGTTCACGAGCAAGCCCGGCCGAAGGTGGAGGAGCGGCTGAAGCGCGCTCATGTCCTCCGGGCGGTGGGCACGAGGCAGGTGGTGGAAGCCAGCGATGAGGATGTCGACGGAGAGATCGATTCCATAGCGAGCGGGTCCGGCGAATCGGCTGACGAAGTGCGGCAGCTGTTCGAGGACCCGGAGCGGAGAGAGTCGATTAGACGTGTCTTGGTCAACCGCAAGACATTGGAGCACTTGAGCGATATAGCGCTGCGCGACGGGGGCGAGCCAGCCCCCGAGGAGGCGCCGTCCGAGCCCGCAAGCGACACAGACGCCAACGATGCCTCTGCAAGCAGGGGCGAGCAGAACCCGGGAGGCAGCTAGATGCAGGACTGGCCGATTCATGGCCCGCTGAGCGCGGGTCTCATACCCCCGCCGCAGAACATCATCCCGATGGTGATTGAGACCGGCGCACGCGGCGAGCGCGCCTACGATATCTTTTCGATGCTCTTGAAGGAGCGCATCATCTACTTGGGCACCCCTATCAACGACCAAGTGTCGAACCTGATCGTCGCCCAGCTCCTCTACTTGGAGCGCGAGGACCCGGACAAGGACATCAACCTGTACGTGAACAGCCCGGGCGGACAGATTACCTCGGGGCTTGCCATCTACGACACGATGCAGTTGATCAAGCCTGACGTCTCGACGATCTGCGTTGGGATGGCGGCCAGCATGGGCACGGTGCTCCTCTGCGCCGGTGCCGCGGGGAAGCGTTTCGCGCTTCCCAACTCGACGATTCACATGCATCAGGCGCTGGGCGGCGCTCACGGCCAGGCTTCCGACATCGAGATTGCGGCCCGCGAGATACTGCGGATGCAGGACAAGATTCGCACGATCCTCTCGTCGCACACCGGTCAGCCATACGAAAAGATCGCGCGCGACAGCGACAGGGACTTCTACCTGCCGGCGGAGGAAGCGAAAGAATACGGTCTTGTAGATGAGGTGCTGGGAACGCCTCTGGGTTCCACGAATGGCGCTGGCCCCAAATAGGACGGCCTACACCGATGCCGAACAACTCCGGACCCATAACGACTCGCGGGGAGCACGTCTGCAGCTTCTGTGGGAAGCCTCAAGGCAACGTTAAACGGCTGATCGCCGGCCCCGGTCGAGTATTCATCTGCGACGAGTGTGTCCGCCTCTGCCAACAGATTATCGCCGAGGAGGGCGCCCAATCTCCCGCTACAGGCCAGGGCGCCCCGCGGGGCCTCCCGCCGAAAGAGATGGCGGAGCGATTGGACGAGTACGTCATCGGTCAAGACAGGGCCAAGCGCGTGCTCAGCGTCGCGGTCTACAACCATTACAAGCGCGTCTGGTCCAACTCCGTCTCCCATGACGTGGAGATACAGAAGAGCAACATCCTCCTCGTCGGCCCGACGGGCTCCGGCAAGACCCTCCTCGCACAGACCCTCGCAAAGATCCTCGACGTTCCCTTCGCCATTGCAGACGCCACCTCCCTGACGGAGGCGGGCTATGTCGGCGAGGATGTCGAGAACATCCTGCTCCGGCTCATTCAGGCCGCGGACTACGACGTGGCCAAGGCGGAGCACGGGATTATCTACATCGACGAGATCGACAAGTTGGCGCGGAAGGGCGCGAACCCCTCCATCACGCGCGACGTTTCCGGGGAGGGCGTGCAGCAAGCTCTGCTGAAGCTCATCGAAGGCTCGGTCGCCAACGTTCCGCCCCAAGGTGGGCGGAAGCACCCGCAGCAGGAGTTCCTCCAGCTCAACACGGCGAACATTCTGTTCATCTGCGGCGGTGCTTTCGACGGACTGGAGCAGATTATCGCGCGCCGCGTCATGTCCGATCATCGCATCGGTTTCCACTCCGGTAAGACAGGGACGGGCACGGAGGACGAGATCCGTGAAGCCCTCGAGCCGGAGGACCTGCTGGAGTACGGCTTCATCCCGGAGCTCATAGGGAGGCTGCCGGTCGCGGTTGGCTTGCAACGCTTGGACAAGGATTCCTTGGTGCAGGTGCTCACGGCCCCGAAGAACGCGGTGATCAAGCAGTTCGAGCACCTCTTCGCCTTGGACGGCGTGGAGCTTTCGTTCACCCAGGAGTCATTGGAAGCCGCCGCGGAGCAGGCGATGGGGCGTCAGACCGGCGCTCGCGGGCTGCGGACGATTATCGAGGAGGCGTTGCTCGACGTGATGTTCGAGCTCCCGTCCCTCGACCACGTCGAGAAGTGCATGATCGATGCGGATGGCGAGGGCAAGGTTGGCCCTCCGGTCCTCCTGTCGGAGACGGGGCAAATTATCGAGTTGCGTCCCCCTGAGCCGAGGAGCGCCTAGGGCGCGTGGCTACCCGGCGGTCTAGGAGCGCTGGTCGGTCGTCGTTTGGAGGATGTCCACCGGCTATACCGACACGATGCTCAGACCTGGCAGTCGCTCGAAGTGCCTGCGGTTGTTGGTGAGCAGCGTGAGGTTGTGACGGATTGCGGTCGACCCAATCAAGAGGTCAAAGTCGGGGACGGGGGTTCCGGCACTTCTTAGTCGGCTGCGTTCCCTGGCGAATATACGGCAGACTGCTTCGTTCAGGTCCACTATGTGAACACGGTCGATGAAAGTCCGTAAGGCCTGTTCACTTCGTTCAGGGTCAGCAGCGCCGAACACCCCATCATAGAGTTCAGCCAAGGACACGATACTCACGCCGAGGCCGGCTGGGGCCAACTCCTCCATGCGGTGGACTACTCGGTCGACTTGATGCAGGTGGTCAATAATCCAATCCGTGTCTACCAGGTACTGCACTACGAGTCCGGCTCTTGCCGGGAGCCGGTCCGTCTGGCTTCGTAGATTGTCCGCTTAAGTTCCTCCGGGTCGTGCATGCCCACCCAGCCGCCGGCGGACGCTTTGAGCCCCTCGGCGACGTGGCCCGGCGGCGCGACTTCTTCAATGGACACCACCACGTCCACGCCTTCTTCGAGGTCAAGCCTCTCCAGCGGCCTGAGCACGCCTTCTGAGAATCGGGCCTTCACCTTCGTAATCATGCCGAGTCCTTTCGCGCTTGCCCTGACTCACTCTGTGGGCGATTGGGGTGGCTCGCTGTTCAGGTTATCAGGCGCGATAGAGAGCTTGCATGGGAACGGGCGCATCGCAGCTCTTGGCCTCGTCACAAGCCATGAGGTCGGCCTTCTGTGCCATCTCTCGGCGAGGCCACAATTGGCGTTGCCCGCCGCTCGGCCAGGCCTGGCTATGTAGCAGGACTGGCTCCCGCGGTAGGACTCGAACCTACGACCAGTCGGTTAACAGCCGACCGCTCTACCACTGAGCTACGCGGGAGCGAGGAGCGCGCCCCCTGTCCGATTATCCCTTAGTCCTAGCGAACCAACGGGGCGCTCGCCTATTGTAACAAGCGATGGCCGCCGACGCCTCCCCGCTGGGGTATCCTTGCGCCGCCTGATTTTCGGAGGCGTCATGGAACTCACCCTTCTCGGCACGGGCTATCCCCATCCGAACCCACTGCGCGCAGGGCCGAGCAACCACCTCGCCATCGGCGGGGCGTCGGTCATGGTGGACTGCGGCAATGGCGCGGTGGCGCGTATGACGGCGGCGGGGCTCGACGCGAAGGAGGTGGACTGCCTGTTCATAACCCACATGCACTCGGACCACACCGTCGACCTGGCCCACGTGCTCCTGACCGGCTGGATCCGGTACCGCTCCAAACCCCTGACCATCGTCGGGCCGCCGCAGACCAGGGAGTTCGTCGCGCGGGTCATCCACGCCTACGAGTTCGACATCAAGCTGCGGAAGCTCCATGAGCGGGTAGGGGACGACATTATGAACGTCCGCGTCGCCGAGGTTTCCGGGGGCGAGGGCTTCGAGGGCGACGGTTGGAAGGCGACCGCGGTCGAGGTCGACCACGGCTACGTAAAGCCCGCTCTCGGATTCCTGTTTGAGGACGACGGAGGCAAACTGATGATTTCGGGCGATACGACCGGGTGTGACGCCGTCCGGGACGCCGCTAACGGAGCAGATCTGCTGTTGCACGAGCTGATGCGGGCTAATCCGGAGGCCGATCCTCATGGAGACGACCTCGAACGGCTCCCCGAGATCCGTCGCCGTGTCGTCAAGTCGCATACCTGTCCGCACATGCTCGGCCCAATCGCAGAGGAGGCAGGCGCCCTCAAGGTCGTAGCCACGCATCTGCCGCACGTCACGGACGAGGGGTGGATTCGTGAGGCCATGGGCGCCGATTACAAGGGCCAGCTGGTTATCGGCGAGGACCTGATGACGTTCAAGATCGGGGCATAAGGGCCCCATGCCTTCTCGCGTCATCGTCGTCGGCTCCTGCATGATGGACCTAGTCTCGCGGGTCGCCGAGGCCCCGGGGAGGGGCGAGACGGTCCTGGGCGCGGACTTCATCACGACCCCCGGCGGGAAGGGGCTGAACCAAGCCATCGCGGCGGCGCGCATGGGCGCGGGCGTCAGTCTGGTCAGCCGAGTAGGGGACGACCCATTTGGGCGACAGTTCCTCGACCTGTGCGACGCCGAGGGTATCGGTCGGACGCATCTCTCGACGGACTCGGAGATTGGCTCCGGCGTAAGCCTCATCATCGTCGACTCGACGGGCGACAACCGCATCGTGGCCAATCCTCGGGCCAACGCCGCGCTCGGCCCGGCGCACGTGGGCCCTGCATTTTCCGGGGGGCCGCCTGACGCGCTGCTCATGTGTCACGAAACGCCGGACGCTCCCTTGATTCGCGGGGCCGAGCTGGCCCGCAGTGCGGGCGCCGTGGTCGTGTTCAACGCCGCTCCGGCAAGCCCCGTCCCCGCTGAGCTCATGGCGCTGGTTGACGTGGTGGTCGTCAACGAGTCCGAGGACGCCCTGGACGCTGCCCGTGCGCTGACTGGCCTGGGGCCCGCGACCGCCATCGTCACTCTGGGGAGCGGGGGCGCCGTGTTTCAGTCCGCGGGCGAGGCTGCCCACGTTGAGGCCTTCTCGTCGGTTGCGGTCGACGCCACCGGGGCGGGAGACGCGTTCTGCGGCGCGTTGCCCGTCGGCCTCTGCGAGGGGCTGGACGTCGCGGCCGCGGTCAGGCTGGCCAACGCGGCCGGTGCTCTGGCGGTCCGCGTGTTGGGAGCGGCCGTCTCCCTGCCGCGCCGCGCGGACGTGATCGAGCTCGCGGGGGTAAGGCTGTAGGGTGCGGGACCCCACCCTCAGTTCATCACGCACCCCAGCCCTTGCAGTGGGAGAGGAAGTCGGCTCGCCCTTTCCTGTCCAGAGACAGGGGAGAGGTGGCGCGGGGGCGTATAATGAGGAACGCAAAACAAATCTTAGGCAGCAGTTGCCTGACGGAGGCTATGCATGGCGATACGCATCAACGACACGGCGCCCGACTTCACCGCCGAGACCAACGAGGGGACGATTTCGTTTCATGAGTGGCTTGGCGACGGTTGGGGAATGCTCTTCTCGCACCCCAAGGACTTCACGCCCGTCTGCGCGACGGAGCTCGGCCAGGTGGCCAAGATGGGCGACCAGTTCGCAGCTCGCGGCTGCAAGGTCATCGGCCTTAGCGTCGACAAGGTCGAGGACCACCAACGATGGGCCCAGGACATCGCCGAACTCGCCGGCACGCCCTTGAACTTCCCCATCATCTCCGACGACCATCTCGCCGTCGCCAAGCTCTATGACATGCTCCCCGCGGAGGCGGGGGACTCGTCCGAGGGCCGGACCGCCGCGGATAACATGACCGTCCGCACCGTCTTCCTGGTGGGGCCTGACAAGAAGGTGAAGATGAGCATGACCTACCCGATGAGCACGGGCCGCAACTTCGACGAGCTCCTCCGGGTCATCGACTCCGCCCAGCTCACCGCGAACCACAAGGTCGCGACCCCCGCCAACTGGCGGAAGGGCGAGGACGTGGTCATCCTTCCGGCAGTCGACAACGAGGCCGCCAAGGACCTCTTCCCGGGCGGCTGGGAGACAGTGAAGCCCTACCTGCGGAAGGTCGCGGACCCCAGCAAGTAAGGTCGTCCTTAGACCTAAGCCACGAAAAAGGCCCCCGGACACGTCGGGGGGCCTTTTGTTGATGCTTCGAGTGGCGCGAGGGCGGACTCGTGCTCTGAGGTAGCGAAATGATTGAGCTCTGGCGACCCGGACGGGATTCGAACCCGTGATCTCCTCCTTGACAGGGAGGTGTGTTAAGCCAGGCTACACCACCGGGCCGCAGTGACTCGCCCCGGCGACGCCGGGGCACGCTAGAACGATCAACCAATGCCATGATAACCTACTATCACCAAGTCGCCTTCGACCATGACCGGGGTTATCCGCTCGCCGCCCGTTAGCTTCTCCAGCTCTTCGACGTGCTCCGGATGCTCTTCCAAATCAATCCGACGGTACTCGACTCCGTCCTTGTCGAGGTCATACAGAAGAGCGTCCGAGTACGTGCACTCGGGCCTCGTGTAAACGATAAGCGCAGGATCGCTAGCCATTGCGCCCATCATACCAGCGCGCCGCTCGGCAGGCCAGAGGCCGCGCTGCCCTGCTACAGTAGAGGCGATCCGCGCATCGCCCCTACTCCCCGCGCCCCAGTCCGCCCGTGGCGAGTTGAGGCGAATCGAGGCCCAATCGAGTCCCAATCTAAGGACTGCCCTCATGCCCATGATGCCCGCCGCCATCCTCCGTGGTCTCCGCGACATCGTCTGTGACGAGATCCCGATTCCGGACCCTGGTCCGGACAAGGTCCTCGTGAAGATGCAGATGGCCTCGATCTGCGGCACGGACCTCCACTACGTGTACCATGGCTGGCCGCGCAACGAGTACCCGATGGCCCCCGGCGAGCCTGGTCACGAGGGCGTGGGCGTCGTTGTGGACCCAGGCCCGACTGCTCTCCCCGAGGGCGCCCTCGTCCTCACCGTGCCCAACATATGGGAGGCCCGCAACTTCGCGGGATACCAGGCCGTATCGCCCCACTTCATCGTCGAGCTCCCCAACGACCGTCCGCCCGCCGAGCTGATGATGGCCCAACAGCTGGGGACTGTGATCTTTGCCGCGCGCAAACTGCCGGACATGACCGGCAAGTCCGCCGTGGTGATAGGGCAGGGGAGCGCCGGACTCTTCCACGACTTCTACCTCCGCCGCCTCGGCGCATCGCGAATCATCGCAATCGAGCCCAACCACGATCGCCGAGAGGCGGGACGCGCGCTCGATGTCGACGAAGCGATCGACGTAACGGGGCAGCCGGCGGTGGATGCCGTCCTCGATTTGACCGGCGGCAAGGGCGTCGAGGTCGTGGTCGACGCCGTGGGCGGACATGAGACGCTCAATCAGGCGGTGCGAATGGTCCAGCCCGAGGGCCACGTCCACGTATTCGGATTGCCCACCGGCTTCGACCTCGCGCCGTTCGACCTCAGCACATACTTCCTGAAGCGCTTGGACATGTGCACGATTTTCGGGGCGCAGGACGAGCCAGGCCTCCGCTCGTTCAGGCAGGCCCTCGACCTCATTGCCCGAGGCGAGATTGACATGGCGCCCTACGTCACCCACGTCCTACCCATCGAGCGGGTCATGGATGCTTTCGAGCTGGCCCATGAGCCACGCGACGGAGCTCTCAAAGTCTCCCTGACGATGTGATTGGCGCCTCGCTCCTGAGAGAGCCGCTGGAAGTCCCATGGGCGCTGGCGAGCGGGCCGCCGCCATGGAGAATGCTTGACACAGCCGAGCGCGCCACGGTAATCTCTGCCCCGCATCTTGTGGGCGCGTATGCGTCATGCGGCGGGCATTCTCGCCCGTATTGTTCCCGCGAGCGCAGGTCAAGGAGGAAGCCGTGATTCGTACGCATTCGTTATTGTCACGACGGTGGGCAGTCGTCTGGATCGCTGCCGCTCTGATCGGTGGACTGGCCCTTACCGCGGCCCTGTCCGGCGTTGAGAGCGCGCGCGCTGATGAGCACGTCGCCGGCACGGAGAAGCTGGTCGTCACCCCGTCAGAGGCTGATTTCGTGCCTGGCACGAGGAGTTCTCGAACCACTGTTTGGGTTTACGGCTCCGGCTTCACGCCCGGCGCGAGCGTTCTTGTTCTGATTGCGGACCAACGCGGCGTCGCAACGGACATCGGAGCGCTCTCCGGCGTTGACGTCGTTGCTAACGAGGATGGCGCCTTCGGGTTCCCTTGGACCTTCGCACGCTTCACTCGAAACGGCGTCGGCGGCGAGGGAATGATGTCCGTGCGCGTGGTTGACGCCGGGACATTCGACGACCTCGCGACTGCGCCTCTCGCACTCTGCAACCTCAGCGGTCGCGGCGAGGACGATGAAGTCCCGAACTACTGCTCGGCTTAGCCGTGTCTGGACTTTGTAGACCGCAGACGAGGAGGACTCAGTGACGCGAATGCAGCTATCAATCAAGAGACGAGCGACGCCTCTGTGGATTGCCGCCGGTCTCGTCCTTGGGCTCGGCCTTGCCCTGGCGCTCTCGGGCATCCAGAGCGCGGGAGCCACGGGTCACATCACCGGCAAGGAGCACATCGTGCTCTCGGTCAATGAGGTGGACTTCGAGCCTGGCAAGAGCCGCTCCAGCGAAGAGGTCTGGATCAGGGGCTCCGGCTTCACCAAGTGGCGTGAGATTACCCTTCTCGTCTCGGACAGCCAAGGCGTCCTCTACGAGATCAGCAATTGCGCCACAGACAGCATAGGCCTCTGCAACCCACGCTCGCGACGTGACGGCGGCGGCGTTCCTTGGCCATTGACCGTCAATGAAGAGGGCGCCTTCGCCAGCAGCTGGCGGTTGGGCCGGTTCACCCGGAACAACGTCGGGGGCGAAGCCATGGCGACAATCTGGGCCGTGGACACCGGAACATACGAGTTTCTTGCCAGCGCGCCTCTGGCGCTCTGCAACCTCAGCAATCGTGAGGAAGGCGAAGAAGTCCCAGACTTCTGCTCGGCCTAAGCGCGAGTCACACAGGAGGAAATCGTGACTAGTACTGTTGCAAACCACCCCCGAGCAGTGGTCCTCGCGCTCATAGCGGCGGGACTCATACTCGGACTCATAACGGGCTTCACCTTCTTATCGCCGAAGGCGGCGTCCGCGGACGGGCACATCAGCGGACTCGAGGACGTGGTCGTCGATAACATAGTGGTCGACCACGAGCTTGCGCGGCGCACCTCTCGCCAGGCCGTGCGGGTCTGGGGCTCCGGCTTCGCTCCCGGCCAAGAGGTGATTCTCTTGGTCAACGACGGGCCCGGCACCCCGTCCGACATCACCGGCTTCACGAGCAACGTCGTCTCGGAAAGCGGGACCATCGTGGCCAACGAGCGCGGCGCTTGGACCACCGTATGGGCGCTAGGCCGCTTCACCCGCCAGCGCTCCGGCATTGGCCCCGGCGACGGCGATGTCGAGCGGATGCGCGCGCTCAGCGTGGTGGACCCGTCCACGTTCGATGTGATTACGAGCACCCCGCTTGCCTTCTGCCGTACCACCGACCGGGCGAACGCTCAGGCCGAGATTGATGGAATGCAGGCCGAGCTTGACGGTCTCCAAGCGGAGATTGACGCGCTCACCAACCTCGAACGGCCCGAGGGCGTCAGCGATGAGATCTGGGCAGTCATTGAAGTGCTGCAAGCCTACGTGCTCAGCACGGGTGTTCTGGAAGCCAAGGTAGCCGAGATTGCTGCAGCGATTGAGGCCGCCACCGAGGCGTTCCCCTCGGCCCCGGAGCACTGCGGCGCATAGCAGCCGCAAACAGCGAGATAGCTCAAAAGACCACCCGGCAACCGCCGGGTGGTCTTCTGTTTAACGAGACTGCAACCTTCTGCGGGGGAGAGCACTCCTCAATCCCTCCAAGAACGGATAGGAGACCAGACCACTCTCCGGTCTTATCTCCGGTCTTATCTCCGGTCTTATCTCCGGTCTTATCTCCGGTCTTATCTCCGGTCTTATCTCCGGTCTTAGCCCATTTCCCGGCAGTCCCGGCTTCCTCTCCCGTCTGCTCCGGCTCTCTCGGGTCTGCGGGAGAGATTAGAGAGAGGGTGCCCGCGTCTGCCCGCCAGCCCGCCCATTCCGTCATTCCCGCGCAGGCGGGAATCCAGGGTGCGCGGGCAGTGCAGAACAGGAAGTAGTAATAGGAACGCCCGCTGGATTCAGTTAAGTAGGGTCTCGTCGGCGGGAGGAGCGCAGAGGGGCGTCGTCCCTCTGCCGGGGGCGTGGGGGTCCCCCCAACATGACGGGCGGGTGGGTGGGAAGAGTTACGCTCGCCGGATAATAGGGTTACGTAGGGGTCTCGCAGACGAAAAGGGGTTGGCCTTAGTCCCCCTCCCGTCCGCGGGAGAGGGCTAGGGATTGAGGGACTCCGGTAGAATTCCCCAATCCCACGACGGAGACTCAAATGGAGCCATACCGAGGCATAGACCTCCTCGACATCGAATCCCAGTTCACCGCAGACGAACGGCAGGTGCGCGACGCCGTCAGGTCTTTCGTGGAAGCCGAAGCTCTTCCGGCTGTCGTTCCCCACTTCCGCGAGGGAACGTTCCCGATGGGGCTGGTCCCGCGCATGGGCGAGCTCGGCATCTTCGGCGCGCACATCGAAGGCTACGGCTGCGCGGGCCTCGGCCCCGTCGCTTACGGCCTCATCATGCAAGAGCTTGAGCGCGCCGACTCCGGCTACCGCTCTTTCGCGTCCGTCCAGTCCTCCCTGGCAATGACCGCCATCCACCTCTTCGGGATCGAGGAGCAGCGCGAGCGTTGCCTACCTGAGATGGCCGCGGGCCGTCTCCTCGGCGCCTTCGCTCTGACGGAGGCGGACCACGGCAGCGACCCCAGCGGCATCGAGACGCGCGCCGTTAGGGTCGGCGATGGCTACGAGATCAACGGTGCCAAGATGTGGATCACCAACGCCGGAATAGCCGACGTGGTGGTCGTGTGGGCCAAGCTCGACGATACAGTCCGCGGCTTCCTTGTCCCGGCCTCGCTGCCGGGCGTCTCCCGCGAGGACATCCACAACAAGCTGTCCATGCGCATGAGCGTCACGAGCGGCATCTCCTTCGACCAAGTCCTCGTCGGCGAGGACGCGCTGCTCCCCGGCACGCGCGGGCTGGGCTCGGCCCTCGAATGCCTGAACGCGGCCCGTTACAGCATCATCTGGGGCGTGTGCGGCGCTGCCGCCGACGCCCTGCACACCGCCATCGAGTACACCAAGGCTCGCGAGCAGTTTGGGCGCCCCCTAGCGTCATTCCAGCTCGTCCAGGAGAAGCTGGCGGACATGGCGACGGCCCTCTCCAAGGCCCAGCTGCTCGCTCTGCAGATTGGAAGGCTCAAGGCCGAGGGCAAACTGCACTGGTCCCACGTCAGCATGGGGAAGTACAGCAACACCAAGGTGGCCCTGGACATCGCCCGCACTTGCCGTGACCTCCTCGGCGCCGCTGGAATCACCGATGACTTCTCTCCCATGCGCCACGCCATGAACCTGGAGACCGTCCACACCTACGAGGGCACTCAGCACATGCACCAGCTCATCCTGGGCAGGCGCATCACCGGCATCAACGCGATCTCGTAAGCCTCGCCTCAGTTCGGCCT
>CBDFLP010000017.1:0-337238 GCA_965249325.1 Dehalococcoidia bacterium
GTCCGGCTCGGCTAGAGGCGGAGCGGTGATAGGCTCTGGCTGAGGCATAGCAATTATCTGATCAGGAACAGAATATTCTACCTTTTTCTCTGCCGTGACCGGCCTGCCGAGCACGCGAATGGCGTCCGTCAAATGCTTTTGGATCAGAGGGGCTCGCCGGACGATTTCATCTCGGGGCGCGCGCGATATCTCTTCGAGCCCGACGAGCAAGCTCATGTCGTCCGGCACTTCGCCTTCGAAGCGCGTGTAGAGCTGCCGGAGAAGCTCCACCCTCTGGAAGGCTTCCGCCCTGGCCTCCTGGCCCTCCTCGGCGTTGGCCGGGTGGAGGACCCGCTGCGCCAACGGCGAAATCCTCAGCTCACCACGACCTTCTACGAGTCCAAAGTCGCGTAGGGCCGCGACCTTCGCGAACAGGGTGCCGCTCCCCTCGGCCATCCCCAGCTCCCACGCAAGGCCCTTCACGCTCACCGCCCCCTTGAATTTGGTGAGCACGCGGCCCGCGATTTCCACCGCGTCCCCGAACCTGATGTCGGGGTACGAGTACGGTCCCAGCTTCGCCATCTTTCCCTCCGTTCACCGAGCCCGCCGCGCCCCTCCATAGGATGCGGCCCTACGGCCGTTCTCCCCGACCGCAGAGTCAATCTAGCAGTTGCGCAGAGGATAGTCAAGCAACAACGTGGCATTTTGCTGCCATTCTGCGGCACTTATCCAGATAGTTGCTATTATCACTCCTGACTTTTGCTGCTGAAACTCCTGCGTTCCGCTAGGAAAGTCTCTGGTTGGCTGCTGCCCCGCGGTCGTCTACGATTAGCGCGCGCCTACAGCGCTGCCAAGACTTAGTGAGAGCCCATGATCAAGCCCGAAGAGGCCGCTCCAGAATTCACCGCGACGATCGACTCGGGTGAGGAACTCAGACTGAGCTCCTCACGCGGCAAGAAGGTGGCTCTGCTCGGGGTATGCGTCGGGAAGAAGAACTATGGGCGTTCGTGATAGCCGAGCACGGGATGGTCGCCGAGGCGTTCCACAACATAGAGGTGAAGGGACACGCTGAGCCAGTCCTTGCCTCGGCGTAGGCCCTGTCGGTGCCGCGGCCAGGAAAGCTCGCACGCCAGGCCTATGATTCCCCGCCTGCTCCTCGTGTTCATACTCGCCGGCTTGGCCGCTTGCGTCGCGCCCGGCCCCGAGAGGCCGACGCTGACAGTCGGATCCGCCGCCAGCCTGCGCCCGGTCGTGGAAGAACTGGCCCAGGCGTTCGAGCCCGACGTGACCATCGTGACCGGGGCTTCCGGGACGCTTGCCACACAGGTGCGTCAGGGAGCGCCCATCGACGTGTTCATTTCCGCGGACGGGCGTTTCACGACCAACCTCGCGAACGACGGATTCTTGGACCGGGCGAGCCTCGCGGAGCTTGCGAGGGGCGAGCTCGTCGCGATTACAACGCTCGTAAGCGCGTCCGCAGACCCCCTCTCCTTCATTGCCGAGGACAGGGTCAAGCACATCGCGCTGGCGAATCCCGACCTTGCTCCCTACGGGGCCGCGACGCGACGATACTTAGAAGGCGCGGGCGTCTGGGACCGTATAGCGAATAAAGTGGTTTACGGAGAGAACGTCGCTCAGGTGCTCCAGTTCGTAATCAGCGGCAACGCCGAGGTGGGCTTCGTGCCCCTATCATTGACTCTCGCGTCGCAGTCGGAGGGGTTGCGGGGCCTCGACGCCTTGCCTGCCGAGGCCAGCTCCTCCCTGGTGGTGACGGCCGGCGCCGCGACCGCGACGGAGCAGAAGGATTTGGCCGAACGCTTCATCGGGTTCCTGCAAGATGCGTCTTCAGGACCGGTTTGGAAGCGCTACGGCTACGCGCCTCTTGCCGGCGCAGAGGGACAAGAGTAAGTGGACTGGGACGCGCTTCGGCTTAGCCTCCAGATCGGCGTCACGAGCACCTTGTTCACGGCGCTGTTGGGCGTGCCGCTTGCCTGGTGGCTCTCGCGCAAGCGAAGCTGGCTGAGAGACGCGCTATCGACCGCCGTGCTGGTCCCCATGGTGTTGCCCCCAACGGTCCTGGGTTACTACCTTCTCCAGGCTGTCGGAAAGAACTCGGTGGTCGGCTCAGTCCTCGACTCGGCGTTCGGGTTCAGCTTCGTTTTCGGTTGGAGCGGCGCCGTGCTCGCGGCCTTCTTCGTCTCCACTCCTTTTCTCGTGCGTACAGCGCAGGCGGGGTTCGAGGCCGTAGACCCCAACCTCGAAGACGCCGCGCGGACTCTGGGACGGACAGAACTGAGCCTGTTCCTCACGGTGACGCTTCCCGTCGCGTGGCGAGCCGTGATGGCCGGCGTAGCACTGGCGCTGGCGCGCGCAATCGGCGAGTTCGGCGCGACGCTGATGATTGCCGGCAGCATTCCGGGGCGCACGCGGACGATGCCCATCGCCATCTATGAGGCGGTCCAGACGGGCCAGACCAACGAGGCGCAGGTGCTCGCGGTCACGCTTACGCTCGCCGCTCTCGGACTGCTAGCCGCTGTTGGCCTCGGAGCCCGCGGCCGGGGTCTGCTATGGCGTTAGAAGCCAGCGCCAACACTCAAGCGGGGGCGTTCCGCGTGGCAATCGACCTGCGGGTAGAGCCTGGGACGACGACTGCAATTCTTGGGCCTTCAGGCTCCGGAAAGACCCTAACTTTACGCACTATAGCCGGACTCACAAGACCGGCAGCGGGCAGGATATCGAGCGACGGCGAGCCGCTGTTTGACAGCGCGGCCAATGTCGATCTGCCGCCCCGCAAGCGGCGTGCAGGGTTCGTTTTTCAAGACTACGCGCTGTTCCCGCACCTCACGGTGGCCGGAAATTTGGTGTACGGGTTCCAGGGCCCCAAGCAGTCCGCTCAGTCGCGAGTGGCGGAGCTCGTCGATCTCCTCGGGCTGGGGGGGCTCGAATCGAGGCGGCCGTCACAGCTGTCCGGCGGTCAGCGACAGCGGGTCGCGCTGGGGCGCGCGCTCGCCTCCGACCCCGCCTTCCTGCTGCTCGACGAACCGTTTTCGGCCCTCGACGCCCCGACACGGACCGCGCTGACCGAGCAGCTCTTGGAGTTGGAATCGCGCGTCGGCGCCCCGACGGTGCTGGTGACCCACGACCTCGCGGAGGCGCACGTGCTTGCACAACAGCTCGTGGTGCTGGACGACGGCGTAATCCTGCAGTCGGGGCCGAGAGACGAGGTGTTCGGGCGGCCATCGTCGCCTAAAGTCGGCGAGCTGGTGGGCGTGCGGAACATCCTGCACGGGACAGTCAACGCCGTGGAGGACGGCATCGCCACCATAGACGCGGCAGGAATCGAAATGCAGGCGTCCGCCCAGAGGCTCTCGGTTGGTGAGCAGGTGACGGCCGGGGCCCGTGCAAGGGACCTGGTCGCCCTACCCGGCCCCAATGGTAACGCGAGGCTGGTCAGGGAGATCGATGCGGGGCTACGGCGGACGCTGGTGTTGGAGCTTCGGGGTGGGGCGTTCGCCTACGCGGAGTTGACGCCGGAGGTGGAGCGCCGGATCGGACGGGACACGCCCGAGGCCTGGCGCCTGTCGGTCGCGCCCGGTGCGGGCCTCGTCTGGCGGACGCCGCCAGTCTAGGCGTCTGCGATGCTCCGTCGGCATCCGGCGCGCCGAAACGCGCATCTTATTGATGACGGCCCGTCGAAGCTCATTGCGATTGAAGGGCGGGTGCGCGGGCTGCTAGGCTGAGGGAGGAGATGGGCCAGATGCAAGGGGCGATATCCGGAAACCGAATTCTCCGCTGGACGCTGTTCGGGCCGATTGCGGCGCTCGTCGGCGCGCTGGCTATAGCGGTCGTGGGAGCCATCATTACCGGCGCCGAGCTTGGCTTGGTCACCGAGAACGTCGAGTCCGCGTCGGCAAGCTCCGGAAACTTCCTCAGCCGGGTCGGCGACATCTTCCCGCTGGGGTTCGCCTTCAGCGCGGGCATGGTCTCATCGGTCAATCCCTGCGGCTTCGCGATGCTCCCCGCCTATCTGGGGCTGTACCTGGGCGATCAGGAGGCCCAGAACCAGAACGTGGCGGCGAGGCTCCAGCGCGCGTTGCTCGTCGGAGCGACGGTGACAGCGGGTTTCGTTCTGATGTTCGCGGCCGTGGGAGTCCCGATTGGCCTCGGAGCGCGCGGCCTGGTGGACTTCTTCCCCTGGGTCGGGCTGACGATAGGCGTGCTTCTGACCGTCGTCGGGGCGTACCTCCTCTCCGGCGGCAAGCTGTACAACAACCTCGCCGTGCGCCTCTCCGCCCGGGTGGGGAACGCGAATAACAACAGCGTCCGCGGCTACTTCACGTTTGGCCTGGGTTACGGGACCGCGTCGCTCAGCTGCACGCTGCCCATCTTCCTGGCGGTGATCGGCGGCACGTTCACAGCCGACACCTTCCTCGACTCGATGCTGCAGTTCCTGCTGTACGGGCTGGGCATGGGATTCGTGATCCTCGCGCTCACGGTGGGAATGGCCGTCTTCAAGACCGCCATGGTCGGCGGCCTGCGCAAGGTCCTTCCCTACGTGGGGACAATCAGCGCGGTGATGCTCCTCATATCGGGGGCGTTCATAGTCTATTATTGGCTGACGCTCGGCGAGCTGCTGGAGCGTATCCAGAACGCCTTCTAACAACTTCCAGGACTCCGCTATATGACATCTGATGCGCAGCAACGCCGCAGAGAAGGGTCGCGGCGCGCCCGAGCGTCGCAAGAGCGCAGGGCCGACGGCCAGAAACGCAAGCAGAAGAGGGGCGCGCTCTACGCCATCGGCGGCGCGGTGGTGATAGCGGTCGCGATTGCGCTGTTCGTTCTGTTACGGGGCGGAGGAACGGAGCTCGGGGTCAGTGTGCCGTTGCTGCCCGCCGCTCATGAGCCGCCGCACATCTACAACCAGGACATCGAGATCGACGGCGCTCTCGCGCGCATCCCGCCGACCTCCGGGCATCATTTCGATCTCCCGCACCAGGGGTGGGGATACTTGGGTGAGCCATTGGTCCCCGAGCGCGTGGTTCACAACATGGAGCACGGCGGCGTGGTCATCTGGCACCAGCCGGGCAATCCTCAGCTTGCAGGCGCGGTGAACCAACTCGTGGGCACGACAGGCAACCAGTGCGTCGTCGCGGGCTCATACTCCGATATGTCCTACCAAGTAGCGGCAACGGTATGGGGCCGAGTGTTGCCCTTAGAGAGCTTCGACTCGGACCCGATTATCGAGTTCGTGGACACGTACCGCGGGAGTCAGGGACCGGAAGCCGGCCTCTGCTATAGAGAACTCTACTAGCCCGCACCGACTCGGGAGCCTCCCCCTGCCCGCCTTCCTGCTTTAGGGAGGAGGATGCCCTCCTGGCCTCCCTGCTACGGACACAGCCTACGCCGCCCCTTGCAAGGGGACTCCCCAGAGTCCCCCTTGTAAGGTGAAAGCCCCTACTCGTCCATCCTGAGCGCTTCCGCCGGATAGATGTTGGACGCCTGCCGCGCCGGCAGGTACGTAGTAAGCAGAGAGGCGCCGTACGCAACAACCACCACGAGGATGATCGTCTCCCATGGGATGGTGTACGACACGCCGTCGATGGTCTCGGCTATCTCCTTGATGATGCCCGCCGACAGCCCGAAACCAAGGCCGAGACCCAGCACGATGCCCAACAGCGCGATGAACGAGGACTCGATCAGGAACGTGAGCTGCACCATGCCGCGACGGAAGCCGATGGCGCGCAGCACGCCGATCTGCACTCGGCGCTCCACGACGGAGCGCGCCGCAATCACGCCGAGGGCGGCGATGCCCACCACGAGGCCCAAGCCCATGAAGCCCTGGATGATCCGGTTGAACGCGAGGTTCAGGGCGGTGAGCTCCCGCACGGTCTTCTCGAGCGGTTCCGCTTGCACCCCGTGCTCTAGGAACTCGTCTTCGAGCGCCGTTGCAATCTCCTCCGCACGCGTCGGGTCGCGCAGCACGATCTGGTAGCTCAGGAACGGCAGCTCCACCGGCGCGAGCCGCTGAAGCGTCCCGATGCCGGTGATGACGGTCGGGGCGAAGAACGCCTGGTCCTCTACAACCCCTATCACGCGCAGCTCCACCATCTGCTCCTCGGCTGCGTCGTACACCTCCAGGTACACTTCCGGCAGCTCGCCGCCATCCCGCTGGAAACCCTCCAGCTGGAACGTGAGGTCCGGCTCTCCGGTGTCGAAGTCCGACGCTGCAGGGACCATCGCCGCATTAGCAACCACAACGTCCTGCTGCTCCACGAGCGCGCGCCAGATATCGCGGTCGGCAGCGTAACGCTCGTCCTTCAGGCTGAACCCATAGGTGACGATCTCCGCGTAGCTTTCGTCGATGCCTGTAGCGAACCAGTCCTGCAACTCCTGTTCCGTGTCCCGCTGCCGGATGTGAATGGGCAGCTCGCTCGTGCCTCCGATGGCTGCGAATTCGCTCGCGTCCAGCGCCGGCGACTGCTCAATGCGAGCGCCGAAGTCGTCGATGGGGTTGGTAAAGCTGACGCCTGCGGCGATGTCGATGCCCCCGGAGAACTTACGGGTGTCGTCCAGCGATGACGCAAACGCTGCATTGATAAAACCGACGACCGCTAGCGTGAAGATGACCAGCGAGAACATGGCCAGCGTCATGCCGGTGCGGAAGCGGCTCGCCATCGGATACGCCGTCGCGGTGCGTATGATGGGCGAGAGGGAGCGTCCCCTGCCCGCCAGAGCCGTCACCGCGCCTACGAGGAGCGGCGAGTTGTACATCACCACCCAAACCGCGCCCACCACGACGGTCACTCCGGAGAGAATGAACAGCTCGATTCCCTCGTCGAACTTCGGCAGACCAAGCGTCTCCAGGTCTAACGGAATCATCCAGAGCGCCACGAGCAGTACTCCGGCGGCCGTGTAAGCAATGCGCTCCGGCAGGAGACCGGCGTGTCTGAGCGCGAGGGGCACGCCTACGAAGATGAGGGATACGCCGAGCAGGAAGACGCCCATCTGCTCCTGTCCGATGCTCGCGTTCGTCACCACCACTCCGAGGACAGCCATGAGGTAACCCGCTAAGAAAAGGGCCCAAGCCAATTTGACGATGGCGCACGGGGCGCTGACGAGCCACAACCGCAATGTGCGGTGCGGACGCATGCGCCGCAGCGCCCTCGCTCCGTCTGCGTAGGGGCGGCCCACTGCCTTCCACGACTCGCCCAAGGCGTGGCCTTCGCCCGGCGGCTCCGGTATGTCGCGCACCGCCCTGACGATATTGAGCGCGCTCACCCTACCCGCCGACAAAACGACCACAAGGTACGTAACCACCATCCCCAGCGTGTACGCGAGCAGCAGGCTCTGCCAGTGGAACGCAAACTCAATCTCGAAGTCATCGATGACGTTGCCCAGCGCAACCGCCATGATGCGCACCATCACCACGCCGACGGCAATGCCTAGCACGCTGCCGACCGCAGCCGCCGCGAGGGAGTAGACCGCGCCCTCGAAGGTGAAGAGGCGGACGATATGCCCGCGCTGCGCGCCCACTGCCCGCGCGATGCCCAGCTCCTTCTTCCGTTCTGCCGCCAGCATCACGAAGATGAGCGCGATGAGCAGGATGCCCGCCATGATCGAGAAGGTGCCGAACAGCAGGAAAATGCTGGCGAGCCCTGCGCCGACGGAGTCTGCCTGCTCGATAGCGTCCTCCTTAGGGGTTTCAACTTCCAACACGCGCTCCTCGCGCAGGTCTGCGAAGGCCTCCAGCACGGCGTCCGTGTGCTCGGCGCCCGCGATGGGGCCTCCCTCGTTCGAAATGTAGATGTAGTTGATGTTCCCCTGCTCGCCCAAGATCTCCTGCAAGGCGCTGAGGCGCATCACCGCCGAAGGAGAGAAAGACGGATTCGTCCCACCTTCGGTGAACACTCCGGCCACGCGCGCCGTCACCGGCGTCTCGTCGAAGAAGAGCGCGACCTCGTCGTCCGCCTCGGCGCTCAAGTCGGCGGCGGCCGAGTCGCTCAGGTACATCTCTCCCTCGCCGAGCGCATCGAGGGACATCTCTCTGCCGTCCGCGTCGCGGTAGCCACCGAGCACGCCCGTCTGAGCGGGGTCGAGACCCAGCAGCTCAAGCCTCGGTATGTTCCGCTCCGATTCGAGCGACACCGCCGGGACCCCAATGGCGACGGCGGGCGCGACGACATCCACCGGCGCGTCAGCCAGCGCCTCGCGAATAGCGTCAGCCGTCTCCTGCGGGACGTATTCCGGCGCCCCGGAAGCTGTCCTGGTCTCCGAGAAGACGTACTCGTCCAGCTCGCCGAGCTGTCCAACCGCCTGCACCCGAATCGAGTGGGCGAGCGTGTCGCCGGTGGCGAACGAAGCGGAGAAAAGGAGCGTCGCCAGCATCAAGCCGACGACGATGAGAACAGTCTGCGCTCGCCGCCGCGGGATGTTCCGCACCGCCATCTTCAACACGACGGGATTACGCAGCGCGAAGAAGGCCGTTACTGCGACGGTGACGAGGAACACAATAGTGAGCGCGGCAGTGAGCGTGCCGATGGGAATGCCGAAGAGCGTGTTCATCGCCCTACTCTCCCTTGCCGTCCGCCGAAATCAATTCGTCGCTTTCGATGTGCCCGTCCCGCATACGCACCATGCGTCCGGCGCGGGAGCCGACTATGTTGTCGTGCGTAACGAGGACGAACGTCTGTTCCCGCTCCTGGTTGAGGCGGCAGAGCAGGTCCATGATGTGAGCGCCGGTCTCGCTGTCCAGAGCGCCGGTCGGCTCGTCCGCCCAGACGATGGCCGGTTCGTTCACGAGGGCGCGCGCGATGGTGACGCGCTGCTGCTGCCCGCCGGACATCTCGGCTGGGCGCTTGCCTGCCTGGTCCGCCAGCTCCACCATCTCGAGCACTTCCATAGCGCGGGCGCGGGCCTTTGACTGGCCGTCGCCCGCGAGCAGCAGCGGCAGTTCGACGTTCTCCGCGCCGGTAAGCACGGGCAGAAGGTTGTAGGACTGGAACACGAACCCCATGTTCAGCGCGCGGTACTGCGTGCGCTCCCTATCGGACATATCGTGGATCGACGCTCCGTCGATGATGACTTGACCACTGGTCACGTCGTCTATGCCGGAGAAGGTGTTTAGCAGGGTCGTCTTGCCCGAGCCGGACGGGCCCATGATTGCGACCATCTGGCCCTTCCCGATGTTCAGGCCGATGCCTTGCAGGGCGTGCACCTCTATCTCTCCTGCGTGGTAGGTCTTGTACACATTCTGGGCTTCGATAATGTTCGTCACTCAAACCGCCTCGATTTTTCGGATAGAGGCGAGTCTATCCGACGCATGCCTGCCGTCCAATAGCCGAATGTCCCGGACGGGAGCGGGGTTCCCGACACGGCTCTGAGGAACCACGACCCCTCCCATCAACGGGAGCGGTCGTAGGGCAATTGCAGGCTCCTTCAATTCTTGGAATCTTTGATTTACGTGGCCGTGGCGCGGGCGACGGGCGACGGAGCGGGGGCAAGATGCGAAATGTCCGGGAGATTTCGCATCTTAACTACATGGCCGTGGTGCGATGGAAAGGCTTTTTAGGGGTCAAGAATTAAGATGCGCGGTTTGATAACCGATCCGCGTGGCTTTGGGGTCTATGGGGGAGGTGCGGAGAGTGCGTCAGGTCTTCGCCTGTCGGAGTCCATGGTAGGCGTTGGTTCGGGATGGAGGAAGGGGCAAATGTCGCGGCCCTTTCTCGGTCTCCCCCGCAAACGGAGGGGTCGCGCGTAGCGCAGGGGGGGACGGGCGGGCTACGCGACTGTGCAACGTCCATGGGACTCATTCAGACCTTCCCCATGCGGGCGCCGCAGCCCATGGGCTGCCCGGAGTAGGCTGTTAACATCCCCTTAAGCGTCGAACAACAGTATGGCCATACAATGACCGCATCGCCCCTCTAAACGCTGGTCAGGCTTGGGAGCACTGCACAAATGACGAGCCGCTCCGTTCTGGTCGTTGAAGACGAAGAGAACCTCCTCGAAGCGCTGAAGTACAACCTCGAGCACGAGGGCTATAACGTCCTCACTGCGGAGGATGGCGTCACCGGCCTCGAGACGGCGAGGTCGGCCTCGCCGGACCTCGTGGTGCTGGACGTGATGCTCCCCCAGATGGACGGCCTGGAAGTCTGCCGCATCCTCCGACGTGAGAACGACATGCCGATCTTGATGCTGACCGCCAAGGGCGAAGAAATCGACAGGGTCGTCGGTCTGGAGCTCGGCGCCGACGACTACGTCACCAAACCGTTCAGTATGCGGGAGTTGATGGCGAGGGTCCGGGCGATGCTGCGCCGGCCCCGTCAGACGGCCCTTGCCCAGCTCAGCGATCCGCTGCGCTCCGGCTCTCTCGAAGTCGATGTCGAGGCCCACAAGGCATCCCTGAACGGACAGGAGCTCCGGCTCAAGCCGCGGGAGTTCGAGCTGCTCGCTCTCTTCATGAAGAACCGCGGACGCGCCTTCACCCGAGACCAGATTCTGTCGCAGCTGTGGGGGCACGACTACATCGGCGACGTCCGCACCGTCGACGTGCATGTCCGGTGGATCCGCGAGAAGATCGAAGCCGACCCAGCCACCCCCGCCAGAATCATCACGGTCCGGGGTGTCGGCTACCGCTTCGAAGGCTAAGGCAGCCGGCGGATGAGCGGACGTGGACGGCTCCTGACGGTCGCGGGCCCGCTCGCCGCCCTACTGGCGGCTGGCGCGCTGGCTTTCGCCGCATCGCAGCCGCTGATCGGCGCGCTCGTGCTCATTGGGGCGTCAGCCGTGATGATGGGGGCCATTGCCGCACACCGCGCCGGCGGGGTGGCGCGGGCTGAGGCTGCGGCCGTCGGCGAGGCGATGGCGAGCGTCGCCGACGGCGACTTCAACGCCCGGCCCGGTCTTCTATCGTCCGAGCCGCTCAGCGCGCTCCAAGCCCCGTTCGACGCCATGGCCGGGTCCATCGCAGCCCTCTTCAGCCAGCTATCGGACCAGCGAAGTCAGCTCGAGGCCGTGCTCGACACGATGGCCGACGGCGTGGTCGTGGTCGATGGCGAAGACAGACTCTCGTTAGCGAACCCGTCCGCTCTGGACCTCCTTGGGATCGGGAGCGCATTGGGTGAGCGGCTCAGCACGGCTTTCCGCGACCACGAGTTGCAGGCCCTGGTGACGGTCTGCCGCCAGCAGCACGCGCAGCAGCGCGCAGAGGTGCACCTCCCCAGCGTGCGGCGGACCGTCAGCGCGACGGCGACGCCGTTGATAACGTCTCCCGCAGCCCCCGAGGCATCGGTCTTGCTCACCCTCCACGACCTCACGACCCTTCGTCAGCTGGAGACGACCCGCCGCGAGTTCGTCGCCAACGTCTCCCATGAGCTGCGCAGCCCACTGGCCTCTGTGAAAGCGATAGTGGAGACGCTCGAAGGAGGCGCTGTCAGTGACGTCGCCGTCGCTGCCGACTTCCTCCAACGCGCGCATCGCGAGGTCGACCGCATGAGCGCGATAGTGGAGGACCTATTGGAGCTCTCGCGCATCGAGAGTGGCCAGTCCGAGCTGCGGAGAGAAACCGTTTCACTAGCTGCAGTAGCCCTCGGGGTGCGCTCAACGTTGGAATCGCTCTCCAGCTCCTCCGGAATCCAAGTCGAGGTCTCCGCTGATGCGGACCGGCCAGTCCTTGGCGACGAGGGAAAGCTGCGGCAAGTCGTCTCGAACCTCGTCGACAACGCGCTGAAGTTCACGCCGCAGGGAGGCCGCATCGAAATCTCCATCCGCGAGAACGAGACGGGCGACGCAGTCCGGGTAGAAGTCCGCGACAACGGCGACGGCATCTCGCCGGAACACCTCCCTCACCTCTTCGAGCGCTTCTACAAAGCGGACCGCTCCCGACACGGCAAGGGCACAGGCCTCGGGCTGGCCATCGTCAAGCACATCGTCGAGTCTCACGGAGGCGAGATTGGGATCGAAAGCGAGCTGGGAGCCGGGAGCACGGTCTGGTTCACGCTCCCCGTCGGACACGCCTCCTAACCTCTCGTTAACGCCCGCCTAACCCCAAGCCCCCACGCGCATCGGAGACTGCCTCTTGAGAACGAACTCAAGGAGGTCCCTTTGAAGGCGCCTGATATCAGGAACTGTCGGGCCGATGCGCCCCCCTTTGCTGAGTCGAGTAGGAACGATGCTGGCGAAGCGTCTGTTCGGACTCAGCGAGCCCCGGGTATGCGAGGCCTGGGCTCACAAGCCTGCTTACTCGACGAGGAGGTCTCCCTGTTGAGCTATGGCCTGCTGTTCGCCGAGAGTGCTTGGCTTTGCTCGACCTGCGGATGGATTGGGGTCGACCAGCGCGTTGTCGGATGGCCCTCGGACTCGTGAACGTATTTTCTCAGGAACACAAGGGTTAACCGTCCATTAATAAAGGCTCCGGTCGGGCGTTAACGTCGCGTCCGTAACGTTCGGAGTGAGCCAACGAACGGGAGGAATGATAATCGCTAGCAGGTGTCTCCGATTGAACGGCTTGGCCCTCTTTGCAGCGGCCCTCGTCGCAGTCTTTGCGGCGTGCAACTCTGACCCCAGCAGCCAGCCAGGCCCTAGCGGAGAACTCAGCGGGACGATCCAGATCGACGGCTCTTCCACTGTCTTCCCCGTCACCCAAGCCGTCGCCGAGGAGTTCCGAAAGGGTCAGCCCAACGTCCAGGTCAACGTCGCCGTCTCCGGCACCGGCGGAGGCTTCAAACGCTTCACTGTCGGCGAAACCGACATCTCCAACGCTTCCAGGCCCATCAAGGAGTCCGAGGCCGAAGCCGCCGCATCCAACGGCATCGAGTTCATCGAGATGCGCGTCGGTGCCGACGGACTCTCCATCATGGTCCACCCCGACAACAACTTCGTGGAATGTCTCACCGTCGCCGAACTCAACGAAATCTGGAAGCCCGGCTCCTCCATCAACAATTGGCAAGACGTCCGCGCAGGCTTCCCCGACCAGCGGCTACGCCTCTACGGACCCGACACCGACTCCGGCACATTCGACTACTTCACCGAAGAGGTCAACGGCGAGGCTCAGGTCTCCCGCGCCGACTACACCGCTTCCGCCGACGATAACGTCCTCGTCCGGGGCATCGCCGGCGACCGCGGCTCTCTCGGCTACTTCGGCTACGCCTACTACCAAGAGAACAAGGACAGCCTCAAGGTCATCAGCGTCGACAACGGCGACGGATGCGTCGTTCCCGAACCCTCCGCCATCGAGGACGGCTCCTACTCCCCCCTCTCGCGCCCTCTCTTCATCTACGTCAACGTCGAGAGCCTCGAGAAGCCCGAGGTCAAGGCCTTCGTCGAGTACTACATGGATAACGGCTACCAGCTCACCGGCGAAGAGGGCTATGTCCCCGTCGACCCCAGCGTCTACGCCGCCAACAAGGCCGCCGCTGGTCTCTAAGAGAAACGTTTCCTGGGGGGCTGTGGTCTTCCTCCCACCGGGCAAAACCCGGTTTGGCCACAGCCCCCTGTCACTCCCTTGCAACACTGCAGAGCAGAGGGCTAGGAGGAGGAGGAGCCGACGGGCGGCGCAAGAGGCCGTCGGCCCCAAATATAGCGAAGACCGCACTAGACGAGCCGGGGATGAGTGATGGACACTACCGCACGAGATGGCTTCGCAGCACCAATCGGACAGCGCCGCAAAGCCGTGCAGCTGAACCGCAACCGCAAGCGCGGGGCGCTGCAGGGCCGCATCGTTCATTGGCTCTTCTTCGCCTGCGCCGTCATGTCCGTCATCACAACCGGCGGGATCGTGGCGAGCCTGCTGAGTCAATCGCTCGGATTCCTCGGCGAGATCGCCCTCTGGGACTTCCTGTTCGGCACAACCTGGTCGCCCATCCTGAAAGACGCAGAGGGCAACCGGCACTATGGGGTCCTCCCGCTGGTGAGCGGCACACTCCTCGTCGCGTCCATTGCGGCGGCAGTGGCGGTTCCCGCGGGGTTGGCCACCGCGATCTACCTCTCGGAGTACGCGCCGGACAAAGTGCGGCGCACCATCAAGCCGATCTTGGAAGTGCTCGCAGGCATACCCACCGTCGTCTATGGCTACTTCGCCCTCACGTTCGTCACACCGCTCCTGCAGAGCATACCCATACGCATCTTCCAGGAGGACCTGCTGGTCTTCAACGCGCTAAGCGCCGGGTTGGTGATGGGTCTGATGATTATCCCGATGGTCTCCTCGCTGAGCGAGGACGCCATGGTGGCGGTGCCGAGATCGCTCCGGAACGCCGCGTACGCCTTGGGCGGGACCCGGTTGGAAGTGTCGCTCCGCGTGGTCGTGCCCGCCGCTCTCTCCGGCATCATCGCTTCGTTCATCCTCGCGTTCTCGCGGGCCATCGGCGAGACAATGCTCGTGACGCTTGCCGCCGGCGCTACCCCTCGGCTCACTTTCAACCCGATCGAGAGTGTCCAGGCGATGACGGCGTTCATCGTGCAGCTGGCGCTCGGAGAAACCCCCCATGGCTCGCTGGAGTACAACACAATCTTCGCGGTCGGCCTGCTCCTATTCGCCTTCACCCTCGGCATGAACGTGCTCGGCCACTTCCTGGTCCGCCGCTTCCGTGAGGAGTATTGATATGGCCAAGACTGAAATCACTTCCCAGCTGAACCCTCGCCTCGCGGTGCGCAAGCGGATTGGCGCGTTCGCCTACGTCATTTTCATCGCCGCCATCTTCCTTGGGCTGGCCGGACTGGCCGCCCTGCTGATGCGGGTGCTGTGGGAGGGCGTCCCTTGGCTCAGCATCCACTTCATCACGGACTACCCTTCCCGTTTCCCGGAGCAGGCCGGCATGAAATCAGCAATCTTCGGAACGATATGGATCATGGGACTGACCGCCCTCTTCACTATCCCGGTAGGCGTCGGCGCGGCCATCTATCTGGAGGAGTACGCGCCCAAGAACTGGTTCACTCGCATCATCGAAGTCAACATTTCGAATCTGGCAGGGGTGCCGTCCATCGTCTACGGACTGCTCGGCCTCGCAGTCTTCGTACAGATCCTCTCGTTGGGGCGAACGGTGGTTGCGGGCGCGCTCACGATGTCGCTGCTCGTGATGCCGATCGTCATCATCGCCTCTCGCGAGGCGATACGCGCCGTTCCCTCGACCTACCGGGAGGCGTCGTACGGCCTCGGCGCAACGAAGTTCCAGACTGTGAAGGACGTCGTCCTGCCCCAAGCGACTCCCGGCATAATGACCGGCACCATCCTCGCCATGTCGCGCGCTATTGGAGAGGCCGCCCCAATGGTCGCCATCAGCGCGCTCGTCTTCCTCACGTTCATCCCGACCAACCCGCTCGACGAGTTCTCCGTGATGCCCATCCAGATATACAACTGGGTCAGCCAGCCCCAGGCGGGCTTCGGGGGCATAGCCGCCGCAGGCATCATTGTCCTCCTAGGAGTTCTGCTCTCCATGAACGCCGTGGCAATCTACATTCGCAACCGCACACAGAAGAGGTCTGAGGAATGACAACCACAACGGCAGCAACCGCCGCGGACACCACGCTGAGCGTCACGAACCTTGATATGTACTATGGCTCGTTCCGGGCGCTGCGAGACATCAACCTGGAAGTCCAGCGGAACACGGTGACCGCCCTCATCGGCCCATCGGGGTCCGGCAAGAGCACCCTGCTGCGCTGCTTCAACCGCATGAACGACCTCGTGCCCGGCGCTCGCGTGGAAGGCCAGGTGCTCTTCAACGGAGAGGACATCTATCACCCTAGCATCGACCCCACGGAGATTCGGCTCCGCGTCGGCATGGTGTTCCAGAAGCCCAACCCCTTCCCGAAGTCCATCTACGACAACGTCGCCTTTGGACTCCGCATCAACGGTTTCAAGGGCAACATGGATGAGGCCGTGGAGATGTCGCTCCGCAAAGCCGCCCTCTGGGACGAGGTGAAGGACCGCCTCAAAGCAAGCGGCTTGACGCTCTCAGGCGGCCAGCAGCAGCGCCTGTGCATCGCTCGCGCCGTCGCTGTTCAGCCCGATGTCATTCTCATGGACGAGCCCGCCTCGGCCCTCGACCCCATTTCAACCCTGGCGATCGAGGACCTCATGCGCGAATTGAAGCGCGACTATACAATCATCGTCGTAACGCACAATATGCAGCAGGCGGCGCGAGCGTCCGACTGGACCGCGTTCATGACGATGGGCGAGGACCGGGCGGGATACCTCGTCGAAGTCGGCGCCACCCACGACATCTTCACCAACCCCAGGGACGAGCGGACCGAGGGCTACATCACGGGAAGGTTTGGCTAGAGGGAGTCCCCACCATGTTTCACGCGCGATCATCCCGGTCAGAGTTCGACCACTCTCTCCAACAGCTCCAAGACAGCCTCCTTGGTCTTGGAAGCATGGTTGAGAAGGCGATTGCCAAGGCAGTCGATGCGCTCAAGAACCGCGACTTGGACCTGTCGCGGCAGGTCATCCGCGAGGACGACGCCATCGACCTGAAGCGGGCCGAGCTGGAGGAGCGAGTCGTCGACTTGATCGCCAGCCAGCAGCCCGTCGCCTTCGACCTGCGCACGCTCATCACCACGCTGCACATCTCGATGGAGCTGGAGCGCATCGGCGACTACGCCGAGGGCATCGGCAAGATCAGCTTGATGATGGGCGATCAGCCCCCGGTCAAGCCCCTCGTGGACATCCCCCGCATGGCGGAGAAGTCCGCGGCAATGCTCCGCATGGCCCTTGACGCCCTGGTCAGACGCGACACGGACCTGGCCTACCAAGTCCTCTCCGACGACGACGAGGTCGACGCGCTCTATGACCAGGTCTACCACGAGCTGCTGTTGCTCATGCTCAAGGACCCCAAGGTGATCGAGCGGGCGACGTACCTCCTGTGGACGGCCCACGACTTGGAGCGTATCGCCGACCGGGCGACGAACATCGGCGAGCAGGTCGTCTACCTGGTTACCGGAAAGATGGTCCCCAGCCTGACCTCGAAGTACTAGCCCTGGTCAGTCCGACACGATGGGCTGCGCGACGATCCACAGGCTCAGCATCGTGTAGCCCGTCATCAGCGCCATCATCGGGAGCTGTGACCGCAGCGCGAGCGTACGGCTCGCGAACGTCCGTCCGGCAATGACGTGGGCCGCGTACACCGCGGCGATGTGCCCGATGACGATGGCCGCCACGCCCACGGTCCACGCAAAGCGCGCGTTCACGATTCCGATGTCGATGGCGTAGCCGGCTGTGCCGAACAGGTCCCACCCCTCGCCCAACGGGTCCGACGCAAGGGGGACGATGCGCTGGCCCTGGATGAGCAGGAAGCTCAGGAAGTGGGCCACGTGGTACGCCAGCGCAATGGGCGCGAGCGAGACGGCGAACCGGCCTATGAGGTCGCCAACGGACTCCTCGGACTGGCCAAGCCGCCGCATCAGCAGCGCCGTCAGAGCGAACGCGCCAAACAACAGCGCCGGCGTCAGCACCAGGCCGAAGGTCCTAATGCCGGTGAACGCGTGCACCCCCAGCCACGAGAAGGCCCTGAAAGAGTCCGCAAGGAACGACGCCCACAGCGGCGTCTCTGAAAAGCCGTCGAACGAGACCGTCGACAGCATCAGCGCCAGGAACGCCGCGCCCGAGAACGTCAGCCGCACGCCCGTCAGCAAGCCGCTTCCCCACGGGCGCAGGTTCCACTCCCGCTGCGCGGGCGGCGCCTTGGAGTAAGCCTCGTAGTCGTCCACGACCTGCCCCTGCCCGACGAGCGCTGGCGCCCGCACCTCCGTGGGAGCGAGCCGCGCAAAGAAGGCCATCGCCATGGAAAGCGCCTCTCCGTGCTTCAGCCATGTGTCCCTGCCGTAGACGTACATCCCGGCGAAGGTGACGCCCGTGTAGGCCAGTGCGAGCGCTGCGACCCGCGACGGTCTGCCGGAGTCGGGCCACGCGACCTCCGCCCACGCGAAGACGAGGAACAATGCGAACGCGGGCCAGGATCCCAGCTCCGGCGGATACTCGACGCCCCGGCTCAGGCGTCCGCCGGTGGACCGTCGCCAAAGGGCTTCCGCCCATCCGAAGAGTATCTTCCAGGGGTTGATCAGCGCCCACAGGTTCCCAACGAGTCCGCTGAGGTAAGCCAGTCCCACCCAGAAGACAACCCAAGTCATGGTCGGCACGAGGTTGCGGTTCGGGTCCGAGTTCCCTGCGAATCCGGCAATCAAGTACGTAACGAATACGGCGACAGACGCCAGTTTGACGGCAAAGAGGAAGCGCCCATCCGCCAGCAAGCGGGCCGCCCGCCAGCGCAGCAGGTTGGCCCGTGGATAGTCCCCGCCTGTCCCGCCCCGCGCGAATAGGACGATGACCACGAACGACAGGGCGACCGCCGTCCCCGCCCCGATGACGTAGAGCGACAGCGGGACAGGGAGGTCATAGCGTTCGCCGAAACCGTGGGCGTACGCAGTGCACGGGGCCGCCGCCAGCAGCAGCGGCGGCCCGACAATCGCGATTGCCTTCCGCAAGCTCACGGCCCGCCCCTACCGGGGGCGGACCTCCAGCGTTGCGATAGTGATATCGCCGCCGCCGTCCGAGTGGTCTCCGCCGCTTGCCTGATGGCCGCTGCCGTCGCCGACTTCCGACGGGTGCAGGGCGATCACGAAGCTGCCGGTGGCGTCGGCCTCGAAGCTGATCGTCCCGCTGCCGTTGGCGTCGACCCTGGCCCGTAGATCGTATCCGTGGAGGTGGAACACGCCCGCTATGTCGGCGGACACGTTCAGCGTGACATCGTCGCCCTGCTTCGCTACGAACGTGCCGCTCTCGCCGCTCAACTCTCCGCCCACGACCGACAAATCGAAGGTCAGAGACTCCTGGTTTCCGCCATTGCATGCCGCGAGCCCCAGCGCAATCACGAGGACCGCGCAAAGGGCTGTTAGTTGTTTGTTCATCGGATGCTCCGCTTTCATGTCTTTCGCCGCTTGGCGCGGCCCTTGCGCCGGACGGCCTCCCACGCCAGCCAGACGATGGGCAGTACCAGTCCCAGCCCGGCGATCAGCGCCGTCCAGGGAAAGCCCCTTCCCGGAATGACTGTCACCGGCAGCGTGAGCGTCTCGGGGCCGCGCTCGGAATCGATGTTGATCACGATCTCCCATTGCCCCTCGGTGCCGGGGTCGAAGGTGGCCGAGTAATCGTTGGCCGTGACGAGAAAGGCGCGGGTTGCGGTCTTGGGGCCGAGCCGTACGCCGTCCCTCGCAGCCGACACCACGACGCGCGGGCTGTAGCCAAGCTCGGCGTCTGGAGCGTCCGGCTCGAACGTCACCGCGACTTCGAGGAAGCCGACCAGCGGCACGGCGGTGACCCACAGCTCATAGGGCCCCTTTGCGCCCCGGAAGAGCTCGACCTCGAGCTCGTGTTGTCCGTGGGCGTGCGCCGGAGCAGCGCCCGCTACGAGTATGAGCGCCGTCAGCAACGCGGCTCGAACTAGGGTTGACCGCCGGGCTTGCCGCCCGCTCTTCTTCACACCGTCACCTCGGAGATGCCTTTCCTCCCCCCATTGGCGGGGGAGGACTGAGGAGGGGTTTAGCCGAGAAGAAGCGCGGTTCTGGGCGGTGGAGTGTCGTCGACGGGCAAGAAGCCCACCAGCCGCGTCGGACGATAGCCGGCGACTCGCATCAGCACCGGCGCGGACGCCAGCAGCAAGAGCGCGGCGAAAGCCGCGGGCGCGGCCATACCGGGCGCGAACGAGCTGTCGTTGGCCGGCGGGACCGCGAACACGTCGCCGCCTCCCTCACCGTCCACCTCGTAGGAGTGCAGGTGGAAGGGGCCATGCCCGCTCAGTTGGACGTGGGCATGGTTGGGGAGAAGCTCTATGAACACTGGGGAGAGCAGCGGCCCGTAGATGGGCAGCAGCAGCGCGTAGACGAGGACCACCGCCGCAATGAGGCGGCCGCGGAGCGTATGTCTGATTATCGGGGCCATGAGTAGAGCTACGGCTGCGGGTGGTCTCAAGTTCTCATTACCGGCGATGGGCGTTCGGATGTCAAGCGTCCGGGCCTGTCGTCTATACTCCGGAGGCTCCCACGAATCGGGGCTGATTCTGCGAATCGCTTCGTGGTGAGCCTGTCGAACCACCCCAGAGGTCTGCGATGACGAGCTATTGGCTGTTCAAGTCCGAGCCCACCACCTACTCCTTCGACGATCTGGTTGCCGACGGCATCTCCGAGTGGGACGGCGTGCGCAACTTCCAAGTCCGCAACTGGCTGCGGGACGCAATCAAGCCGGGCGACCGGGTCCTCTTCTGGCATTCGAGCGCGAACCCCATCGGCGTGGTCGGGACGGCGACCGTCGTCCGCGAGGGCTACCCCGACCACACGGCGTGGGACCCGGACTCGGACCACCCCGACCCTAAGAGCACGCCCGACAACCCCATCTGGTGGATGGTCGACATCCAAGCCGACGAAAAGTTCAACGACATCGTCTCCGCCGACGACCTCAGGGAAGAGCCGGCCTTGGCCGACATGGTGGTGCTCAAGCGCGGCAACCGGCTCTCCATCACGCCGGTGACGGAAGCGGAGTTCGCGATCGTGGTGCGCATCGGGCAGAGCAAGTAGTCCGAGCACCCTACCCTGCGAACTGAGACGCAACCTCTTGGGCGAAGCGCTCCATCATCCCCCGGTCGAACGGGCGCGGCGTCATCAGGATGAAGTGGTCCATCCCTGCGTCGACCCACCGCCCGACCTGCTCGGCGACCTCCGATGACGACCCCAGGAACATGCTGTCGCGCACTTGGTCCTCGGGGCTCGCGTAGTAGTCGGTGCGCTGGGTGGCGAGGCTCGCGCCCCGCGCGACGGTTGCCTCTATCGCCGCCTTATCGTCGGTCAGCTTGATCTGGATCTGGACCGAGTGGCGCATGGCTGAGAAGTCGCGGTCGGTCTCATCGCACACGGCCTGCATGCGGGCGAGGTTGACCTTCGCCTCCTCCAGCGGCGCAATCTGGTTGTAATCGTCGGCGTGCTTGGCGGCGATTCGGAGGGTCCGGTCTCCGCGTCCGCCGACGATGATAGGCGGGTGCGGCTGCTGGACCGGCTTGGGCATCTGCGGCGCCTCGTCCAGGCTGTAGTACTTGCCCTGGAAGCTGGCGGGCTCGTCATGCCAGATGGCCTTGATGACGGAGAGCGCCTCGTCCAGCCGTTCGGCGCGCTCGGGGAAGGGCGGGAACGGTATCCCGTGGACGTCAAACTCGTGCTTGACGTTGCCTGAGCCGATGCCCATCTCGGCGCGGCCGCCCGAGGCGTGGTCGATGGTGTTGACGATTTTGGCGGTCATAACGGGGTGGCGGAGATTGTTGTTGAGGACGAGCATGCCCAGACGGAGGCGCTTGGTGTGGCCGGCCATCGCCGCCATGACTGTGAGCCCTTCGAGCCGCGTAGGCGTCGCGCCCCGGCCCGGATTGATCTGCATGAGATGGTCCGACGGATAGAAGCCGTGGAAGCCGAGCTCATCGCAGGTCTGGCATATCTCCAGAAAGTCGTCCCAGCCGAGCCCCGAACTCCCGCCTACGCTGAATAGCACCTTGCCCACGGGTCGCCTCCTGATGTCTACGGGTCTCTTCCTGAATGTGCGGCCCAGCAGGGCCTGAGTGTGCGGCGCCGCAGGGATGATAGCGCGTCGCCCGTCCCAGGGCGATTGCGATGGCGCGGATTAGCCGCCCTTGGCGAACGCAGGGGCCACCTTGGACATGAACGTCTCCAACGGCTCGCGGTTGAAGGGACGCGGAGTAGTCAGGATGAAGTGGTTCACGCCGGCTTCCATCCAGCGGCCCACCTGATCGGTCACCTCGTCCGGCGAGCCGATGAGACGCGAGTCGGCCACGTGCTCTCGGAGGTCGGCGTAGCCGGGGGCAACGTTGTGAGCGCCATAGTTGAAGTTTGCCACGGCATTGTCTATGACGGCGTCGGCCTCCGCCCTGCTCGATACGAACGCAAAGGGGACCTGGACGGAGAAGCGCATGTTCGTGAGGTCGCGGCCCCTCTCTGCGGCGACGGCGCGGAAGCGCTCGATGTTGCGGGCGACTTGGCGAACGGGCGCTATCTGGTCCCAATCGTCCGCGTGCTTGACGGCGACGCGCATCGTCCGGCTGCTGATACCGCCGACGATGATGGGCGGGTATGGCTGCTGGGCGGGCTTTGGCATCTGCGGGGCGTCATGCAGGTTGTAGTGCTCGCCGTGGAAGGTGGCGGGCTCGTCGGTCCAGATGGCGCGGATGACGGAGAGCGCCTCGTCCATCATGGCGATGCGCTCGGCCGGCGGCGGGAACGGGAAGCCGTGTACGCGGTGCTCAGGCTCCGACCAACCGGCGCCCAGACCGAACTCGGCGCGTCCGTTCGAGGCGTGGTCGATGGTGTTGAATATCTTGGCGGTCATCACCGGATGGCGAAAGAGATTGTTGGCGACGAGGACGCCGAGGCGGAGGGTCTTGGTATAGCCGGAGACCGCGGCCATCGCCGTGAGGGCGTCGAGACGGTCGGGCGAGGGCCCCTTCCCGCCTTGAACGGTCATGAGGTGGTCGGAAGGGTAGAAGGCGAAATAGCCGGTCTCCTCGCAGGCCGTGCAAACGTCGAGAAACGCTTGCCAGCCGAGTCCTGAGCTTCCGCCGATAGAGAAGAGTGGAGTGTTCATGGACAGGGATGATAGCGGCTGGCGGGCCGGATGGGGGACCGGGAATCGTTAGCTCGCTCGCCGCGGGCGGAGCCTAGCGCCGCGGTTGAGGGGCCATGCTCGTTGATGTAGGGTTCCGAGAGTTGCGCGGCGGCGCTTACGGCTCGATTCGGCCAGCGAGCGGGCTTTCTTGCGTCACGGAGGAATGATGACGAGTAAGAGGCGGCTGGGGCTGGCGATGGTCGGCATCGGCGTCGGCGGGACAGAGATGCTTCCGGCGATGGAGGCGATGCCCGAGCTGAAGCTGGTCGCGGGGTGCGACGTCAACGAGGAGACCCTCAACCAGTTCAGCGCCCGCTATAACGCCAAGGGCTACGGCGACTACGACCAGATGCTCGCGGACCCGGAGGTGGAAGCTGTCTGGGTGTCCACGCCCAACCGGTTCCACGCGGAGCACTCGATACGGGCGATGGAGGCAGGGAAGCACGTCGTCGTCGAGAAGCCCATGGCGCTGGACCTCGAAGACGCGGAGAAGATGGTGGAAACAGCGAACCGGACAGGCGTGAAGTTCCTGGCCGGGCATACGCGTTCCTTCACCCCGCCCGTCCGAACGATGTGGAAGATCGTCCAGTCTGGAGAGATTGGCCGGGCGCGGGCAATCAACGCCTTCGCCTACACGGACTGGATGCTCCGGCCTCGCACCTGGGAGGAGCTCGACATGGCCCAGGGCGGGGGGCTGCCGATGCGCCAGCTGCCCCACCAGATCGACAGCGTCAGGCTGCTAGGCGGCGGTATGGTGAAGAGCGTGCGCGGCGCCACGGGCCAGTGGATGCCGGAGCGTTCCATCCCCGGCTACTACGCGGCATTCTTGGAGTTCGAGGACGGCGCGACATCGCTGGTGTGCCACAACGGCTATGGCTACGTGATGGGCGCGGAGTTCGTCACGTGGGGCCACGACCGCCAGCGCTACACCGCCGAGGAGCGAGTCGAGGTGCGGCGGCAGATGCGGGAGGGCATCCGCGACGAGTCGGCCGACAAGCAGGCGCTGCGCATCGGCGGAATGCAGGAGCGCGAGATCTTCAAGGCGGAGAACGAGGAATTGTGGGTGCCAGAGGACCTCGGCTTGCTCATCGTAAGCTGCGAGCGCGGCGACATCCGCCACGGCCCGACGGGCCTGATCCTGTACGACGACCGCGGCACGCACAAGATCGACCTCCAGATCGACCGCGATATGGGCCCCGGCTACCGGAGGGCGGAACTCGAAGAGCTGTACGACGCGGTCGTCGACGACCGGCCCATCTTCCACACAGGCGAATGGGGGCTGGCGACGCTGGAAGTCGTGCTGGGCATTGTCCAGTCGGGAGCGGAGGGCCGCGAGATTCAGATGCGGCGTCAGGTCCCGGTGCATGAGCGCTACGGAGAGGCGAGGAACTTCTCGCCTATCTCGGTCTAGCCGGTCTCGGTCTGGTCCGAGAGCATAAATATAAAAGCACGAATAAGGGGAGCGAGTCATGACCACCACTGAAGCAAAGCCACTGAAACTCGGAGTGATCGGCATTGGAGTCGGCGCGGCGGAGATGCTGCCGCCCATGGAGCGCGCCTCCTACATCGACCTGTTCGCCGGCGCGGACGTCAACCCGGATGTCCGCGAGCGGTTCAAGGCGCGCTACGAGGAGGCCCGCGTCTACGAGAGCGCCGAAGACCTGGTGCGCGACCCGGAGGTCGAAGCCGTATGGATTTCGACGCCCAATCGCTTCCACGCCCCGATGACCGTTCTCGCCGCCAACCACGGCAAGCACGTTGTCGTCGAGAAGCCGATGGCCCTCGACATGCGCCAGGCCGAGGAGATGGTCGAGGCCTGTGAGAAGAACGGCGTGAAGCTGGTTGCGGGCCACACCCAGAGCTTCCAGCCCCACGTCCGCCTCATGCGCCAAATCGTCGCCTCCGGTGAGCTGGGCCAGCTCGGCGCCGTCAACGCCATCGCCTACACCGACTGGGTGATCCGCCCTCGCACCGCCGACGAGCTCGACCCGAACCAAGGCGGCGGCCTCGTCTACCGCCAGACGCCGCACCAGATCGACAGCATCCGCCTCATCGCGGGCGGAAAGGTGCGCAACGTGCGGGGGGCCTACGGGCAGTGGATGAAGTACCGCTCCATCCCCGGCTACTACGCCGTCTTCCTCGAGTTCGAGAACGGGGTCACCGGCGTCGCAATCCACAACGGCTACGGCTACTTCGTGGCTTCGGAGCTCGTGTCGTGGGGGGACGCGAACACGCGCTACACGCCTAGCGAGCGGAACAACATCCGCAAGGCGATGGCGGCGGGCACGCGCCCCGAGGACGCCGAGAAGCTGTCGCTTCGCATCGGCGGCGAAGCGGAGTCTGCGATCTTCCGCAGGGAGCGCGGCCCCGAGAAGTGGAAGCCCAACGACCTCGGCATAGTCATCGTGAGCTGCGAGTTCGGCGAGCTGCGGCAGGGCCCCGAAGGCCTGTACAAGTACACCGACGATGGCCTGAGCGAGCTCATCGTCGACTCCGACCCGCTGCACCGCGACCAAGAGCTGGAGGAGCTCTTCAACGCCGTCAGGCTCGACCGCCCGGTGTTCCACAGCGGCGCGTGGGGCATGGCGACGCTGGAGGTCGGCCTGGCCATCAACGAGTCGACCAAGACCCACGAGCAGATCGAGCTGACGCACCAGATCGAGATGCCCGCGGCATACGACACCGAGTACAAGGTCGAGGTCCTCGAAGAGCGGAAGATCGACCACTAAGCGGGGGGCCGGCGCAAGCAATACTCAGACCACAGAAGTTCGAACACGTGTAGAGGAGCAAACGATGACTATCTCGGTTTCACACGGCGGCGGGTCCACGGTGCTATCAGCGGACGCGCCCAGCGACGAGGCGCTCATCGGCACGATCGACGGAATCGTGCGGATCGTGCGCGGGAGCGCGGGATGGACGGCCACGGAGCGGACGCTGGAAGGGCTGCACATCCACGCGCTCGCCCAAGACCCTCGGAGCGGCGTCTGGTTCTGCGGCGTTGAGCACGGCGGCGTCTACGCCAGCGAGGACGACGGCCACACCTGGACGAAGCGCGACGACGGCATCACGGAGCAGGACATCTACAGCCTCTCCGTCGCAGAGGTCGACGGCAAGACACGTGTGTTCGTGGGCACGGAGCCGGCTCACCTATACGTGAGCGACGACCTAGGACAGACTTGGACGGAGAAGCCCGCCCTCCACGCCCAGGAAACCGGCGAGTGGCGGTTCCCCGGCCCGCCCCATATCGCGCACCTGAAGCACATCAGCTTCCGCCCCGGCGACACCAGCACGGTGTACGCCAGCATCGAGCAGGGCGGCCTCTACCGTTCGACCGACGGCGGCGACACGTTCGCCGAGATTCCCGGCATGTACAACGACGTCCACCGGCTGGTGTCGAACCCGTCGGAACCCCAGCGGATGTTCGTGACTGGCGGCGAGGGTCTCTGGCTCTCACGGGACGACGGCGCCAGCTGGGACAACGTGTTTAGCAGAGGAAGCGAGTTCGGCGGCTACCCGGACCAGCTCGTCTTCAAGCCGAGCGAGCCGTCCTACATGCTGGTTACCGCCGGCCAGAAGAGCCCCGGCAACTGGCATCGCGACGGTGCCGCCGAGACGCGCGTCTCCCGCAGCCGCGACGCCGGTGAGACCTGGGAAGTCGTGAGCGCGCCCGGTCTCGACGACAAGCTCGTCCCAAGCATCGAGGCTATGACGCTGGAGGAGTCCGCCGACGCCGTACAGGTGTTTGCAGCCACGTCCCACGGCGAGGTCCTCTGGTCCGAGGACGGCGGCGACTCCTGGCAAAAAGCCGTCACCGGCCTAGCCCCCGTCTCAAAGGGCGGCCACTACAAGGCGTTCGTAGGCGATCCTCGGGTGTAAGCGAACCGCAGAGCGCTCACAGCTAAGCAAGCAAGAGAGGCCCCGGCAGCGCGCCGAGGCCTCTTGCATTAAAAATGAGCCTGGTTGGGCGTCGAGGGCAGACTCCCCCTACACGTTCAGATGCGCCCCGCCCGTCACCGGCAGAATCGCGCCCGTGATGTGCTTGGCGACATCCGAGGCGAGGAAGGCAATGGCTTCCGCTACGTCCTCTGGCTCGCCGATCTTGCCCATCGGCACGCGCCTCGCCATCGCCGCTTCGACCTCAGGCGTGATTTCGCCGACCATGGGAGTTGCCGTTGGGTCGGGAGCGACGCAGTTGACACGGATGCCGTCGCGGGCGTGGTCGATCGCCATCGCCTCGGTGAGGTTATGGACGCCGGCCTTGGCGGCCCCGTAGGCGGCGCGCCCCGCCGGGCCCCGGAAGCCGGATATCGCGGAGACGTTGATGACGACGCCTCCGCTGCCGCGCCGCTTCATGTCCAACACTGCGGCCCGCGCTACGAGGAATGTGCCCGTGAGGTTGGTGTCGAGGGTGTCGCTCCAACGCTGAGGCGTGAGGTCGGCCACGGAGCCGGTGGCGCGGATGCCGGCGGCGTTCACAGCGATATCCACGCCTCCGTAGAGCGCGACAGCCTGCGCGAAGGCCCTCTCGACCCCCTCTGAAAACCGGATGTCCGTGCTCACGAACGTCCCCACCCCGCCCGCCTCGCGTATCGCTGCGAGCGTCGCCTCGCCCGCCTCGACGTTGCGGGAGAGCCCGACAACGTTCGCGCCCTCGGCGGCAAGGAGGACGGCGGCCGCCTGTCCGATGCCGGAGCCAAAGCCGGTGACGACCGCCGTCTTGCCGTCGAAGCGTCCCATCAGAGTGTCGGGAGCGGGTCGATTCTGCCCGCAGCAATCTCAGCGATGCGCGCCTCGTCCGGCGTCAGCCCGTACATCTCGGAGCGCATGCGGAGCCGTTCCGTGCATATCTCCATCAGCATCCGCAGGAGAGTCTCCAGCTCCTCGGGATCATCGAGCTCATTCTCGACGCTCTCCGCGCCGTGCTCCCCATGGCCGACCTCGTCGTCGTAGACAATCCGCGACGCCCGCTTGATGCGGAGCAGGAGCGAATCGTCTGTCTCAAGCGCCGCGCCTGCGTAGAAGATGCCCGCGCCGCCGCCCTCGGCGAAGTTGTAGGCGATATGGGCCATGCGCTCGTCCTCGGCGATGTGGCGGCTCCGCATCGCCTCGATGCGAGCGTCGCCGGGGAGGCGCAGGCCGTCCAGGTCCTTCATCAGCACCGGCTGCCCGGTGATGTCCTCCAGGATGTCGGCGAAGAGCCGGAAGTGGGTGAACTCTTGGCGTAGCGCCTCCAGCTGGTACTCCAGAGCGTCCCTGCCCTCCCTGGTCTCGGCCGCGGGGAGGCGGTCCCGCACGTTGTCGATGATCCACTGCGTCCGGCTGTGGGGCCGGGCGAGCAGACCGGGGCCGCGCAGCTCGCGGTAGCACTGGTGCCGCATCCAGTAGACGTGGTCCAGGGGCTCGTGGGGCGCGGTGAGGAAGTTGCGGGCGATCTCGGCCTCGCCGGCCCAGAAGCGCTGCCCCACGGCGCGGATCCGGCTCTTCAGGTCGGCGGCGGTTGCGGTGGTCATGGCGCCCTCCTGGGGGGATTTCGGAGCGTCTAGCCTGCGGCGTAGACGTTGAGTGGCGCGATGCGCCCGTCCGTGACCTCGGCGATGCGCGCCTCGTTCACGGGAAGGCCGAACATCTCGTAGCGCATGCGGAGGCGCTGCTGGCAGATGGCCACGACGATCTCCCGCGCCTCGGCCCACTCCTCCTCCGAGTCCAGGCTGTGGCCGAGCTCCGACGCTCCGTGCTCGCCGTGCTCGGTCTCGTCCTCGAAGACGATGGCGCAGGCGGCGGCTATTCGGTCGGAGAGCGGGTCGCCACCGATCTTGCGGCCCTCGTAGAAGAACGACGCGCCGCCGCCCTCGGTGAAGCCGATAGCGGCCTCGCCGACGCTCCCCATACCCTCGCGGGCGGACTGGCGCACCTGTTGGAGTTTCGCGTCCTCCGGCAGCTGCCAGCCGCGCAGCTTCTCCAGGCGCACGGGCTCGCCGACGGCGTCCTCCAGGATGTCGGCAAAGAGGCGGTAGTGGGTGAACTCCTCGCGCAGCACGCGGATGTCGCGCTCGAACTCGTCCCGCTGGGCCTTCGTCTGAGCCTCCGGCAGGGTCTGGGCGAGCCTTTCGATGAGGCCCCTGATGATGCCATCGGGGTGCCCGGCGAGGCCGGAGCCGAACATCTCCTTGTAGACCTGCAGGCGCAGCCATCGCGCCTGCTCATCGGTGGTGCGGGGCTCGCCCCAGAACTGACGGCATATCTCCGCCTCGCCCGCCCAGAAGCGCTGGGCCAGCTCGTTCATCTCGCCCGCCAGGTCACGTTCGCGCTGCTCGTCCATGCGCCCCTCCTACCCGGCCAAGCCTACGACGGGCAACCGCCACGGGCAAGCGCAGGGGAAGGCTCCCGACCCGCCTTAATCTGCGTTGACGTCCATGGGAAGGGGGACTCGTTGCGCGAGGACGTTTCGTTCGAACGCGCCGCCGATGGCCTTGAGGTCGACGAGGTCGACGGTATAGGGGAGGTCCGAGTCCTCGAAGGCATCCTCCAGGGCGGCAAGGAGCTTCTGGTCGAGCTTTGCGGGCCCTTCGAGCGCTAGGTCGAGGTCCGATGATCGTTTCGCGGCACCGCAGGCCCGGCTGCCGAAGACCCAGACCCTCACGCCGTGAGGCAGATGCGCCCGCAGAACCCGACGGACCATATCGAGATGCCTGGCGGGGATGTCTACGGAGCTAGTCAACCGCCTCGTTCCTCTCATGGAGCCGGGCGAGAAGGTAGAGCGCGTCCTGAAGGAAGCCGGGAACACACTCGACGACCACCTGGGCCTTGTCCTCGTCATAGGTGTGACTGGTTGTGCCGCGATGCCTTCGGTACTCCCGCCAGACCGTGAGCTCGGAGAGGAGCAGTCCCTCTCCGTAGGCCTGCCTGATCACGCCGTCGAACGTGGCGTGCTGCATCTCGGCGGGATTGGGAGATATGGATTCGAGGCAACGCTTGGTCATCTTGAACGAGAGTTCGTAGGTAAACTCGAAAGCCTGCACCACCGCGGCCCTGAGATGCTTCTTCAGCTGAGGCGCTTACGGATTGCGGCTCGCCAGGTCCGAATCGTATAGCTGAAGCGCCTCTTCCAATTGGACGATGGCGTTCTCCAGCGGTGACAGGTCAAGTCTCATTGCGCGCCTCCTATGCCATACGATAGCGCAGTCCGCGCCCGTTGCGTCCGGAAGCGGCTTGAACGCCTATGGCGCGCTCGTGGTCCGACAGACTCGCTAACCACCCTGATTCCGCCGCCACGATGGCCCCCATACAAAGACCACTACCCGGCCACTCCCACACACCCCTGCCCTCCTTCTCTCACGTATCCTCCCACCCATGACCACCGAGGAGCTGATCATCGCCGCGGTGCGCGTTGGGGGTGCGCTGCTCGTCCTGCGCTGGGCATTCGCGGGCGCGCTGTTCGCCATCGCCATAGACCTGTCCGACCTCTTCATGATGAACCTGCTCGACCTGGGCGGCGTTCGCAACTACCAGGCGTTCGACAAGTGGCTGGACCTCACGTACATGGCGACGTTCCTCTGGGTCGCGACGCGGTGGCAAGGGCCCGCGCGAACGATTGCGATAACCCTGTTCGCCTACCGCATGGCGGGAGTGCTAGCGTTCGAGATGCTGGGCACCCGCTGGGTGCTACTCGCCTTCCCCAACGTGTTCGAGTTCTGGTTCGTGTTCGTGGCGGGCGCCCGCCTCTTCGCGCCGCGCTACGAGCTCACGTGGCGGCGGTCGCTGGCATGGCTCGTCCCGGTAGCCCTGCTGAAAGAGGCCCACGAGTACACCCTGCACGGCGCGCGATGGCTGGACAACTACCGCGCCGTGGATGTCGTGGTGGACTTTTGGCAGTTCCTGATTAGGTTCCGCTGGCTCGGCAGGCTGCTGTGAGAAGCGCGACTGCTCACCCACTCAACCGCTAGGCGGCGATTCTTTACCCCAGCAGAGACAGCACGGCCTCGTGGAGAAGGCCGTTCGTGGAAAGCGCGTTAGGAGCGTATATCGAGTGCTCGGCGCCGAGGCCCGAGAAGCGGCCGCCGGCCTCCTCGATGATGGGCAGCAGCGGCGCGTTGTCCCAAACGTGCATCAGTGGATCGATCATGATGTCGACGCGGCCCGTGGCGACGAGGTAGTGCCCGTAGCAGTCGGACCAGCCCCGCGCCCGGCCCACCGCCCCAAGGAGCCGCGCGAGCCCCTCCGCCTTGCCGATGCGAGCGAAGTCGTTGACGCCGGTCATGCAGAAGGTGGCGTCGCCGAGTTCCGCCACCGACGAGACCCGCGCCGGGCGGCGCTGCAGGGGCTCGGTGGGCGCGCCAATGCCGTTCGCCCACCATGCGCCCTCCCCTTTCGCGGCGCAGACGATCTCGCCGAGAGCAGGGAAGCAGATGGCGCCGGCGACCGCCTCGCCGTCGTGTTCGAGCGCCGCCATGCAGCCGAACAGCGGGACGCCCCGTATGAACGATTCCGTGCCGTCGATGGGGTCGAGGAGCCAGCGGTAGCCGGACGAGCCCTCCTTCTCCCCGTACTCCTCGCCCAGGATGGCGTCGGCAGGACATTCCGCGTCGAGGGCGCGCCTGATGAGCTCCTCGCCTTCCTTATCGGCGCGTGTCACGGGCGAGCGGTCGGGCTTGAAGTCCAGGCCCATGTCCTGGGCCTGGTAGTAGGTCATCGCGTGAGCCCCCGCCTCGCGGACGAGGCGCACGGCAAGTTCGAGGCGGTCGGCGAGCTCGGTCATGGCGCGGGCAGGATACAGGTTGTGGCGGCTGCGTGGTCGGACAGGCTACCATTGCGACAGCCCCGCTCCGGCCAAATCCGACTTCAGGCCAAATCCGACTTCAGGGAGGAAACGACGATGGCTCTCCTCAGTCCCGAAGCCCTGACCTACGGCCACTATGAATGCCGCTCGCTCGACGAGACGCTGCCCGTGTTCATGGACCTTCTCGCGTCCGAGGTCGTCGAGCGGAGCGACGGCGTGGCGGTCGTGAGGCACCCCAACACGCCGTGGATGCTCGTGGTGCACGAGAGCGGCCCCGATGCCCCGTCCAAGCCCCGCGCGAACCACTACGGCTATCGGGTCGCCGACCACACGGAGATTGACGCGGCGGCGGCCTACCTCCGCGAGCGGCAAGCGGAGTACGGGCTCACGTCCATCGACGGGCCGCGCGGAAGCCATTTCGCCTACTCGGTGTACATAGATGAGCCGGGCGGCAATACGATCGAGATCGAGTACTACAACCAGCGGGCGGCGCTGCATGGGCGGCAGATCGCGGCGGGACACTGGAGCGAGCCGCTGTCCCCCGAGCGCTTCCCCGGCCGGGGATATGTGCCCCAGGCCCTCTCCCACGGCACGATGCAATGCGACGACAAGGAGACGAGCAGCCGCTTCTACACGGATGTCCTGGGCCTGCAGATCGTGGGCGGTGGGAATGTCGCAACCTACATCGGTGCCGCGGACACGCCCTGGTACATCGTCGTGCTGCCCGCGACGACTCGGACGCCCCTGCGCCCGGTGAACCGCTACACGCTCAAGCTCGCAAGCCGCGCCGACGTCCTCGCCGCCCACGACGCTCTGGGGCGTCTCAGCGACGGCGTGACGGAGCTTGGCGAGCCGCGCGACGACGGCGGCGAGACGTGGTTCGTACTGTCCGACTTGGACCGCAACTGGTGGGAGATCACGTCGTCGCCCGAGCCGAACCCGCTGGCGCTGGGCTGAGGGGCCACACCAAGCTCCCAGGGCGCTTTTTGCGTTCGGTTAACTCCCGTGCGCCAGGCCGTCTAGTGCGCGTTCATCCTGCCCGCCGATACTTCACCAGGGCGTGAACGATTCCCCTACTCGCGCAGGCGCGGGATGAAATCGGCCATCTTGGACTCGGCGCCCGCCTTGGTGAGCGTCTCGACGAAGGTGTCGTGGACCCAGGGGACCTCGTCCTCGTATTCGATCTGGGCGCCGCCCAGCTTCTCGCTGAGGTCGGCCTCGCCGGGGTCGAATACGAACTCGTACTTCTGACTACCCCAGCGGAAGGCGAGGTAGCGGGCGGGAGCGGCGCCTCCGTTGAAGTGCTGGTGGAACCAGTTGCTCGGAGGCACGATGAGGCCGCCGCGCTTCCAGCCGACGCGGATGACGTCGTCCGGCACGCTGCCCTCCGGCGGCCAGAGGAGGCTGTAGCCGTCGCCGGAGACGATGACGACGTGGGCACCGGGGCCGTGGCGGTGCGCCTTCTTGTAGGTGCCGACCGGAAACTGGGAAACGTGGGCGGCTTGGGTGTTGCCCGCAAGCTCGAACATCACGCTCGACCCGCCGGCGCCGCGCTCCTTCCAGGTGAACGTGGTGAAGGAGTCGATATCCGGAATGAAGTTCGTCTCCCAAACATTCACCCGGCCGGAGCCGCCGGTGTACATGAACCCCTCGCCCTGAAACTGCCGCGAGTCGCCCATGCGGTCCTCGAAGACGAAGGGATTGCTGAAGATGAAGTCCTGGTTGTGGAAGAAATTGAGGACCAGCGGCAGCGTCGTGACGGCCAGGAACCGGGCAGGCTCGGAGCCGGAGCCGTTCAGGTGCTGATGCCAAACGTTGAGGGGAATCGAGAAAACGCTCCCCTCTTTCCACTCAAACGAGGTCCGGCTGTTGGGGTCGTCGCCCACGAGCGTCGCTCCCCTGCCCCGCAGCACGTAGATGTTCTCCTCGAACAAGTGCTTCTCCGGCGCCATCTTCCCGCCCGCGGGAATCTCTGCCACGTAGCAGTCGTTCGTCCCGGCGTTCCCGTCGAGGTTGATGTACGCGCCCAAGCAATCGAGCCGCGCCCAAGGCTCGACCCCAACCGCTCGCACGTCGTCGACCGCGAAGCCGGTGATGTTGGGAATGCCCTCGCTGTCGACGAACGTCTGATAGGCGCTGACCTTGGAGACGCGTTCCTGGTCCGGCCGGACCTCGGGCTTGGGCGTGAGCTGGGCCATGGCGAATCCTCCCTCTCGATGAAAGCGCCTGCCGTCCTCTCGGCAGGCGCTGGCTGCGACCGTTTTCTACTACCAATGACCTAGAGCGTCAAGGAACGCCTGCGCTCCTCTCCCCTCGCTCGGTGCAGCCCCATGGCCGATTACGCCGCGAGCGCGGGTATGTAGTCGTCCAAGCTATCGAAGTTCGAGTCCAACCCATGACGACGCCCACCTCCTCGTGCTGGCGGCGGATTTCGGCCGATGGATGCGCGATACGCATGGTGAGCTTCGTCTTCTCCCCAAGGTCCTCGAACCGCCAGGTCAAGACCACCTCATGAGTGAGACCGGGGTCCACCCCGAACTCGGCCGAGGTCACGATAGTTTCCGGCGCGACGATCTCGCGGAAGACGCCCATCTGCGGCATCTCGGAACCGTCAGGGGTCAGCATCACGTAACGCCATGCTCCTCCTGGGCGGAAGTCGAACTCCTCGACGCGTGTCGTGCATCCTCGCGGCCCCCACCACTGCGCGATGTGCTCAGGCTCCGTCCACGCCTTCCACACCATCTCCCGCGGCGCATCGAACACGCGCTCTATAACGATCTCCACGCTATCCTCTTGAGTCATCTGTCCCTCCTTCTTTCTTCTTCAGTTCCTGTACTCATCCAAGCGGCCGAATCCCTCCTCCCAAAAGCTGCGGTACCGCTCGATGTAGTCGGCGGCCTCCGCGAGGGGCTTGGCCTCGATGCGGCTCGGCCGCCGCTGTCCATCCCGTCCACGCGAGACCAAGCCCGCGCGCTCCAGCACTTTGAGGTGCTTGGAGATAGCCGGCTGGGTCATCTCGAATGACTCCCCTAGCTCTTTGACCGACGCCTCGCCTGAAGCAAGGCGCGCGAGAATCGCCCGTCTGGTGGGGTCGGCAAGGGCTGCGAACGTTGAGTCGAGAGGGTCTGCGCGCACAATCAATAACCATTAGGTTTTATAACTATTCAGTTATATACCAGGCCCTCGATGCTCCGGTCAACCCCTGTGCGCCGCCACGCCTTGCCGCTGCTCGCGTCGGGGCATAAGATTGCTCGGATTCCCGGTCGCGCGGCGTTTAGGCGAGCCGAGGTCCCATATATTCCCGGCTCTGTCCACGCGCGTCCGTATTTGAAAGGCGGCCCCATGCACGACGATCCTTGGGAGCACGGACATTTCGGAGCGGAAGACGAGGCGGTCTTCGGCTCCATCGCAGACGACGGTTTCCCCATCAACCCGGACTGGCTGCGGCTGACGAGCGTCGGCATCGACATCGGCTCGTCAACCTCGCACCTCATGTTCTCCAAGCTCATCATGCGGCGCCGCAGCACCGAAATGTCGAGCGAGTTCGAGGTGGTGTTCCGCCAGGTGCTCCACCGTTCCCCCATCCTCCTCACCCCCTACTCCGACCCCGACACCATCGACACCGACGCCCTCGGCGAGTTCGTTACGTCCAGCTACGCGGAAGCGGAGCTGGAGCCCGACGACATCGACACGGGCGCCGTTATCTGCACTGGCGAAGCCGTCCGAAAGCACAACTCTGAGGCGATCATCCGCATGCTCGCGGCAGCTGGCGGACGCTTCGTCTGCGCGACCGCAGGGCCGAACCTCGAGGGCATCCTGGGCGCGCACGGCTCCGGCGCCGTCGCCCGCTCACTCAAAGTCAACGCAGGCATGAACGTCGACATGGGCGGCGGCACGACCAAGGTCGCCATCGTCCAGAACGGCAAGGTCGTCGAGACCATGACCATCAACGTCGGCGCGCGCCTCATCGCCTGGGATCCGGACAGCATCGTCGAGCGCGTCGAGGAAGCGGGACGAGTCATCGCCCGCAGCGTCGGCGTGAACGTCGAGGTCGGCAAGCGGATGGAGGAGGAGGAAAAGGAGAAAGTCGCTGAGAAGCTCGCTGACCTCCTCTTTGAAGTCCTCGAACGCAAGGACTACTCCCCCCTCGCCTCCGAGCTGATTATCTCCGGCCCGCTGCAGTTCAAGGAGCCGATCGACGACCTCGGGTTCTCCGGCGGCGTGGCGGAGTACGTGTACGACTACGACAAGCAGGACTACGGCGACTTGGGTCCCCTGCTCGGCGCGGCCGTCCGCAGACGTCTCCCGTCCTTGGGCGTGCCCCTGTCGGGCAGCGCGGAGCGCATCCGCGCAACGGTCATCGGCGCATCGCAGTACACCGTCCAGGTGTCGTCCAGCACCGTGTTCGTGTCGAAGCCGGAGCTGCTGCCCCACCTCGACCTCCAGGTGGTGCCGGCCTACCTGCCGGCCGACCCGAACGACATCACCAAAGAGTCGGTGGAGCACGCCATCTCCCAGGGATTCCAGCGGCTCGACATCGCGCACCACGACATCGGCAAGCCCATAGCCCTCGCCCTGCTGGGCCCCGTGATTCCGACCTACGATTCGATCAAGGCGATGTGCGATGCGATATACGACGCGCTCGCGCCCCTCACTGAGCACACCTGGACGATTGTCCTGAGCGCGGATGTCGCGGGGCTGGTCGGCTCGATGCTCAAGAACGAGCGCAAGGTCGAGCAGGACGTCATCGTCGTCGACGGCATCACCGTAGGCGAGTTCAACTTCATCGACCTCGGCGAACAGCTGGAATCGGTGGAGGCGATCCCCGTAGTCGTCAAGTCGCTGGTCTTCGAGGGCTGACCCCGCCCGTCATCCCCTCAAAGTCCTATCTCCCCCGTCTACGAGAAGAGTGCCTGGTCCTCTCCCCCGTCTGCGGGGGAGAGTTATAGAGGGGGCCGTGCGCCAAGGGGCCGGGTGGAGCATGTAGCGGCGCGCGTCCGTTTCCGGTACGCTCACGCCGATACGCTTGGGAGGAGGCTCCGGCATGGGAACAGTCCTTTACCTGGGAACGCGTAGCGGAGTGTTGACGGTCGTCGAGGACGGCGGGGAATGGGCCATCGCCCACCACGACCTCAAAGGCTGGGAAGTCACCGAGGTCGAGGCCGTGCCCGGCAAGCCAGGCCACGTCCTGGCCGGCACGCGCGGAGACGGCGTGTGGCGCAGCGAGGACGGCGGCGGACACTGGTCCAAGCCCTCCTACGGAAGGGTTGCGCCGGGCAAAGTCCGCTGCGTAACAGTGGACCCCCACGACCCGCAGACCGTCTACGCCGGCGGCGAGCCCATCAGCATGTGGAAGAGTGCCGACGGCGGAGCGACTTGGGCCGAGATCGAATCGGTCCGCAACTTCCCAAGCGTCGCGGGCATCGGCTATCCCGTCCCCATCGTCGAGCCCCATGTACGCGACATCACCGTCGACCCGAACGATTCGAGCACGATCTACGCGGCCCTTCAGGTGGGCTACATGCTGAAGACGACCGACGGCGGCGCGACGTGGCGCCTGCTCGATAACGGCCTCGACGAGGACGTCCACGCCATCATCGCCGACCCCCGCGACACCAGCCATCTCTACATATCGAGCGGCGGCGAAGGCATGCGGTCCGGCAAGGCTCCCGGGCGCAGTCTGTACCGGAGCCTCGACGGCGGAGAGAGTTGGCACCCGATTGCGCTGGAGTTCCGCAACGAGTACTCGGTCCCCTTCGCGTACGACCCGGCGGACCCGTCCGTCATGTACTCGGCGGTGGCTAACGGCAACCCCGGCCAGTGGCGCGCCCGCGAGTCCGGCGCCGAGGCCGCCCTCATCCGCTCACGCGACGCGGGCGCAACCTGGCACGAGCTCGACGCAGGCGACGAGGTCGTCCGCGGTTTCCCCGAGGCGATAGCCGTGGACCCCGAGGCTGCCGGTCGCGTGTTCGTAGCCACGCGCTCAGGCCGCCTGTTCGCAAGCGAGGACGGCGGCGACAGCTGGAGCGACCTGGGAGTCGCAACGCCCGATGTCGCGAACATGAAAATCGCCCACCGCTAACCACGCGCCCGTCTGCCGGAACCGCACCCATGACGGGCGGGTGAGAAGAGTTACGCAAGGACCTCGTCTGCGGGGGAGGCCGCGAGGGGGCCGTCTGCGAAGAGCGCGGCAACCCATGACTGGCGCCTGGCCGAAGAGGGGCGTGTTACGATGGACGTTACCCCCTCGAGGTTGTGGAATTGCAGACGACGACTCCCCCTACCTGGTCGCGACGGCCTTTCTATGGCTGGTGGATTGTCGTCTCCAGCGTGGCGTTCCACGGCGTGACCGGCGCTGCGTTCGGCTTCACGTTCGGACAGTACCTGCTGCGGTTCGAGGAGCATTTCGGCTGGAGCAAGTTCGCCATATCGAGCGCATTCTCCGCGTCGCAGCTTGCGGCAGGCGTTCTGAGCCCGGCCCACGGCTGGCTGATCGACCGGTTCAGCCCCCGCTCGGTGGCGCGCGCGGGCGTCTTCGTCATGGGCGGCGGCTTCATGCTGTTGCCCGTCGCAAACTCGTTCCCGCTGTTCCTGGCGATCATCTTGATGATGTCGATCGGCATGAACCTGGCCGGCTGGCTCACGCTCACCACGGTCATCACGCGATGGTTCAGGCGGAAGCGGGCCCTTGCCCTCGGCTTGAGCTCGACGGGCATCGGCATCGCGGGCGTTCTGTCGCCCATCGTCGCCTGGTCGCTCACGACCCACGGCTGGCAGCCGACGGCGTTCGGCACAGGCGTAGCAATCATCATCATCGGCATACCGCTCGCTCAGCTGCTGCGAGGCTACCCGGAGCAGCACGGCCTGCTCCCGGACGGCGCCCGCGCCTGGACGCCCTCGTCCACCGAGGCAGCGCCCAGAGAGCCGGACGGCGACGACTTCACCGTGGGCGAGGCGATGCGGGACCGCTCCTTCTGGTACGTCTCCTTCGGCCACGGCGTTGCGCTGATTGCCGTGTTCACGGTGCTGGTCCACCTCGTGCCGCACCTGGTCGAAGGACTCGGCTGGAGCGAGACCTCCGCCCAAGCGATGCTCACCCTCGTCACCGTCACGAGCATCGTCGGGCAGGTCGGCGGCGGGTTCATCGGCGACCGCTACAACAAGACGCGCATCGCCGCGTTCTGCATGTTGGGTCACGCGATCGGAATGGGTGTACTAGTTGTCGCGCCTAACGGCTTCGTCATCGCCCTCGCGGCGCTGATTCACGGCCTAGCGTGGGGAACGCGTGGCCCGCTGATGATGGCGATTCGCGCCGATTTCTACGGGCGGCGGCACTTTGGGAAGATTGCAGGATATTCGAACGTTATGGTCATGCTCGGCCCCCTCATCGGCCCCACCTTCGCCGGCGCCATGAGCGACCGCTTCGGCGACTACAGCGGAGCGTTCTTGGCGGTCGCGGTCGTGGTCGCCATGGGCTCCGTGTTCTTCTTCTTCGCCCGCAAGCCCCCGGTCCCCGCGCGGCTCCGGCCAAGGACGGCAAGCGCATGACCCTGTCTCGCGTATGGGCAAGAGTGCGATGGGCGGCCCAGATTCAGGTCTGGACAACCGGCGTCGCCCTCGCGATGGCCGCCCTCCTCGTCATCCAGCTGGTGAGCATTCCCTTCGGTGGCGCGTCGATCCCCCTATCTCCCCGGGGAACGATCGAGGCGCTCTATCAGGCGTCCCAGGACGGCGACTACGACAGGGCCTTCAACCTGCTCGACACCGCCGGACGCGCCGAGGTCGCCATCATCGGCGACTCCGCCTGGCGGGCGATGGTCGACGACCTATCGCGGGGCCAGAGGATCACCGAGATGACCTACGGCAGCCAGCGGAACTACGGCAAGCACGCCGTCATCGGCATGCTCGTTACCTTCGACGACGACCAGCTCCGTGCGGCGACCGCCGAGCTCGTCCGTCAGGGGACCGTATGGCGGGTCATGTGGCCCCCCGGCAATCGCAACTTCACCGAGACGGTCCGCAAGTACGATCCCTGGTTCGGGTACTAGCTTCCGACGCTCCCGCGAAGCCTCCTCCCCCGTCTGCGCGACCTTTGCATAACCCTTTTCGTCATTGCTTCGAAAGTCCTCTCCACCGTCTGCGGGGGAGAGTTAGAGAGGGGGCCGCCCCGCCCGCTACTTCGTCGGTTGTGGTGTGGGGCGTCAGCCCAACATGAGGGATTCCTGCGAAGGCGGGAATCCAGGGCGCCTGGAAGTGCAGACGGGGCGGATTGGCAAGAAAAATGCCCTCGAGGAGCAGTTAAGCAGGGTCGCGCAGACGGGGGACGTCGGAAGGGGCCGTCATTCCCGCGATATCCCTCTCCCGTATGCGAAACCTTGCGCGAAACCTCAACTATTGCGAGCCTCAAGTGTATGACCTCGTCGCCGTGATGGCGCTTTACCAGTCTCGATGAGAGGGAATGGTTATGTCTCGCACACTGCCGACTGTCCTCCTGCTTGCTGGGTCGTTGCTCCTCGCCGCCTGCGGCCCATCCCAGTCCACTCCAGTAGAAGGCAGGACTCCCACGCCAGCTCCTCCTAATTCCCTTACTCCCACGCCTATTCAGAGTTCTACCCTCCCTCTACGCCTGCTCTCCCGCACCGAACGGAAGAGATACCCCCCTGCACGCCTGCACTAGGCTCCTCCGTGGATCCGTGTGAACCTGACGTAACGCCGGTCGGAGCGGGAGGCGTAGCGGGGGGCCTTGTCGATCTGGGTGATGAACCTCAGACTATGCGCGTCATGCTTGAGGATTCGGAAGGATCGGCCTATGTTGCGCACCTCGTGCTGCGGGGCACGTACCTACCCGGCACGGTGCCGTTCATCCCGCAAGGGACCTGTGGAAGAAACTCAGGCCTGATGATTACCAGACACACCTCTCCGCACTCGAGATGGAATTGCCCGCCTTCACGCAGGCGGTGAAGATGGCCAACCAGGCCCGCGTGGCTGCAAACGGCGGACGCACCGGTAGCGCCCCCAGCTTTCCCATGCTGGCCACCAACGTGGGCCAGCTGCGCCAGTTTGTCACTGACGTCGACGGCTACAATCACCCCGATGGCCCGCCTGCGCAACCGCCTCCCGTGCCGACATGCGCCAATGGGACCGCGGTGTCGAGCCCAGCGATGAACCGCGGACTGGTCCACGACTGCGAGGCGCTGCTGGCCGCCAAGGACACGTTGCGGGGCACGGGGTCGCTAGACTGGAGCGCGGAGACCGCCATCACGAGCTGGGAGGGGGTCACGACGACTGCCATACCTAGCCGGGTGACGCCCACCACGGTGGACCGGGTGACGGAGCTGAAGCTGTCGGACGAAGACCTGATGGGGAGCATCCAGGCTGAGCTGGGGACACTGTTCGAATTGGCGGTCTTGGACCTGAGTTCGAATGCGTTGACGGGAGACCTCCCGGCTGAGTTGGGCTGGCTGTCCAATCTGACGGAGGTCCGGCTGTCGGGGAACCAGCTGACAGGCTGCATACCGGTGGGGCTGCAGGACGTCGCCACCAACGACCTGAGCTCCCTCAACCTGCTGTACTGCGCACCGCCCGCACCGGAGGGCCTGAGCGCCGGAACGCCGGGGGACACCAGCGTGGCTCTGAGCTGGACAGCAGTTTCCAACACCAGCAAGTATCGGGTGGAATACCGGAGCTGGGACGGCGATTGGCTCAGCGACGACACAATCACGGGGACGTCGCATACGATGGACGAGCTGGCCTGCGGGAGGGATTCCTTCTTCCGGGCGAGCGCGTACGGGAGCGGGACGCTCTATGCGGCGGAGTGGAGCGAGCCATCGGCCGTGGTGTCGGCGACCACCACCGCGTGTGTATCGCCGGTGTTCGAGGCCTCCTCCTACGCCTTCAGCATCGCTGACGACGCGGAGGATGTCGCCCTGGGAACCGTGTCGGCGACAGACCCGAACGGGGACACGGTGACATACGCGATCACCGCGGGGAACGACGACGGGATGTTTGCGATAGGCGCGAGCACGGGAACCCTCACGGTGGTGGGGGAATTGGACTACGAGGCCACCGCCTCGTACACCCTGACGGTCGAGGCGCGGGATGGCGATGGCAATGCGGACGCCGCCACCGTGATCGTCAGCGTTGTAAGTGTTAGGTAATTCGCTGACAGAATTGGGCTGGTGAAGCAGCCCCGTCTGGAGGCGAAGATGCGCGACAACCGAAAAGACCACACCCTCGAACGGAACTACCAGCACAAGTGGCGCCACCTGATCGGCGAGTACGAGCAGGTCAAGGCCGGTAAGCATCCCCGGTTCCGCTTCGTCCAGGACTTCTACCACGCCCACGGGACCAACCGGCAGACCTTCGACAAGTACTACAATCGCTACCGGCTCTCCGGTGACGACGAGGCGCTCCTGAACTAGGGTAACGTACTAAGTGAGACAATGCGGAAGCGCCTTCCAACCTGGACGCGGTTCACGGGGAGCGACCATGAGCATTGGAGCCTTTGCAAATTACAAGAGACCTTTGACCTTAGTCTTAGGAGGAATAGCTCTTGTCTTGGTTTTCACTGCATCTTCTCCTAGCTGTGACGGCGGTGATCCAGCGTACAGATGGTTAAAGATTGAGGAGGCTGCGTATCCTCGTCCTCCTTTGTGGAGCCCGGACGGACAGCAGATAGTGTTCAACGCGGATCTACGGATGTACTCCGCCTCAGTTGACGGGTCCAGTCTCTACTCATTCCCTCACGGCGGTGAGTTTTCGCTCGAGCATGCATGGAGCATCTCGCCCGATGGCCTCATTGCGTTTACTAGCTACCAGGGTAGTGGCTTTTTTGAGATTGAGACGGCGTTACTCGACGGGTCCGAACGCCGTCTACTCGCAGAGGAGTATCCGCTTGGTGCTTATTACCCCGCCTGGTCCCCCGACGGAACGCGTCTGGCTTTTGTTGGAATAGCGAATTTGGAAAGGCCGGACGGGCAAAAGCAATCAATCCGGACTATATACACAGTGAATAGAGAAGGTTCAGATGTACGCCATTACGAGCGTGCTATCCCGGCTATGATGTTGTACAACGAGCCGGCAACATGGTCTCCAGATGGGCGGCACATCGCGTTGTTGCTATGGGACTGCCGACGTGATGGTGAGGAATTCTGTCCAGTCTATATCGAGGTCATCAACGTCGACACTTCTGAAGCGATGCGCGTTTCCGAGACGGTGAGTCGCCCGGCGTGGTCTCCCGACAGCAGCCGCATAGCCTTCATTCAATCCAAGAACGGGGTGGAGACGATTGCTACGATACGCCCGGACGGGTCTGATTTGCGTGAGGTGGCATCTCTCCCTGAAGCAGTGTCCCAAGCTGCAGTGCCAAAAAACGGCTGGCCTCTGCCAGGAAGCTGGGGAGGACCGTGGAGACGGTGGATGTCATGGTCACCCGACGGATCGGAGATACGATTGCACTGGAGCCCCTTCGTAACCATCGATGTCGATGGTTCGAACTTGCGCATCATGTGGGCGCATCCCACCAGCCAGGCCGAGTGGTCTCCTGACGGCTCAAGAATTGCAGTCTTGCTTCCTTACGACCCTCTCGGCGTCAGGCTTCTTTCGATGGCCTCTGACGGCTCGGATAAGCGCGTCCTGGTGAGATGGGATGAAGTTGCTAACAATAGGTGGGAAGCGGCGCACGGGAGCCCGCCGCCCGACGTATTCGACTGGATGTGGACGTCCCCTGATGATGCAGAGGCGCGCCCATAACACCGCTATCGAAACTCTCACCGTAAAAGAAGTGCTGGACATCCGGGGGAACTGGGGACGCTGTTCGAGTTGCCACCGTGATCACCCATACGCCGGATACGGGTTTCAACGGCACTGACGGGTTCGCCTACGCCGTCTCATTCGTCCCGTCTGAGACGTTGGCGTAGGTGGAAGGTGGGGGTCAGCACCTGCGCGAACGCCGCTGCCGGCTCCGGGCCAAGGGAACCTGGCCTGGTGATGGACTGCGGCATCCTGCTGGGGGCCAAGCACACGCTGGAACCAACCTGGAATACCAGGGAGCACAGAGGAGCGACGCCCCTCTGCCAGGGGACGTAGGGGTATCCCCCACAACATGACGGGCGGGAGGGCGGGAGAGTTACGCAAAGATCCCGTCTGCAGGAGAGGATTGAGGAGAGAGCGCAAGCGCCCCGCGCTAGTCCTTCGTCCCCACCCAGCCGTGGACTGACAGGTCGAACGTCACGCCGTCGGGGCCCGTGAACTTGACCTCCACGTTGCCCCCGCCCGTCTCGCCCGGCCTGCGTCGGTTGTACTCTTCCCGGATCTTCGGCTCCGTGTGCTCGACGGCCCCCGCGTCCAGCACCTGGGTCTGCGCGGCGTCCATGTCGTCGACCCCGAACCCGATGTGGTGGACGCCCGTGAGCTTGGTGGCGCCCTCCGTCACCGCGGCCCACTCCTCCCGCCACTTCAGGATGGCCAGGTTCACGTGGCCGTCGCTCAGGTAATAGCCCTCCGCCGTCGGCGAGTCGACTCTGCCGACCTGCTTCAGGCCCAGACCTTCCATATAGAACTTGGCCGTGGCCTCCGGGTCGTTCGTTCCGAGAGCGATATGACGAATGCGCGCCATCGTGCTTCCTCCACTGGATTACGTGGGCCGCAGGATATACCAGCCGCCGCGGAGCGGGGAAATCAGGATGCGACCGCCCCCCTCCGTCATTCCCGCGCAGGCGGGGACCTCGTAGCGGCGCAACAGCGGCGCGATCCCTCCCCCACCCACGGACATAAACACCAACCAACCGCCATTTCGCGTATAGTCCCACCGAAATATACGCAACCCGGAGGCAGCACATGGACCTGAGACTCAGCATCGCGCTCGCGAACAACCCCCGCACCTGGCCGATCATGACCGGCGAGGTCAAGCCCGACGGCATCGAATTCATCCCCACGTCCGTCCACGGCTCCGAAATCTTCTGGCGTCAGCTGAAGTTCGCCGAGTTCGATGTGTCGGAGATGTCCTTCTCCTCCCTGATGATGGCCATGGCCCACGGCGACACTAACTGGATAGGCCTGCCCATCTTCACCACGCGCAGCTTCTTCCACACCGGCATCCTGGTGAGAAAGGACGCGGGCATCGAGAGTCCCGCCGACCTGAAGGGCAAGCGCGTGGGCGTCCCCGAGTATCAGCAGACCGCTGCCCTCTGGACGCGCGGCGTCCTCCAGCACGAGTTCGGCGTCGAACCCAAGGACATGGAGTTCTTCATGGAGCGCGTCCCCGAAGTGAGCCACGGCGGCTCAACCGGGTTCCAAGCTCCCCCCGGCGTAATCATCAACCAGATTCCCATCGAGAAGAACATCGGCTCCATGATGCTCTCCGGCGAGCTGCAGGCGACCCTCCTCTACTTGCGCGACCCCAACCTCGTCGACCGCAGCACCGCGGACCTCCACAACCACCCGGACGTCAAGCCCCTCTTCCCTGACACAGACGCCGAGGGCATCCGTTACTTCAACAAGACGGGCCTCTACCCCATCAACCACGGCATGGTCATACGCCGCTCGGTCGCAGAGGAGCACCCGTGGGCCGCGCTCAACATCCTCAAGGCCTATGCCGCCGCGAACGAGCTCACGAACCGCCGCCGCATCGAGCATGTCGAGTACTACGTGCGGGCCGGCCTCGTCACCAAGGAGTCCGGCGCGGCCCTGCGCGAGTCGCTGATCAAGCACGGCATCCGGGCGAACCGCACGGTCCTCGAAACGGCCGCCCAATACTCCAACGAGCAAGGACTCACCCCCCGGCTGATGAAGTTGGAAGAGATCTTCGCAAAGACGACCATGGACCAATAACCCCCTCTCCCAGCGGGAGGCCTTTGCATCCCTCAACACTCCCGCCCATGCCGCTTCAGATTCGCATGGCTCTTTCAGTCTGGCCCGGTCGCCCGCGACTGCTGCCTCGCCTTGACTAATCTCCCCCTCCGCGCCTGCCCACGGCCGGGCGACAGTGTGACAAGGAGCGGTTGAATGCGCGTGGTTGTCCGCCTATCCTGCGAAGAGGAGCCCCGCAGCATGACCACCCCAGACCACCCCATCACGAAGGAAGAGCTCAGGGAAGAACTCAAGCACTACGCGACCAAGGCCGACTTGGCCAACGCCAAGGTGGATATCATCAAGTGGTTCGCCGGCTCGATGCTTGCAGGCATGGCCGTGATGACCGGCGTAGCGGCCGTCCTGCTAAGGCTGTGGGCATAGGAGCTACCAGCCATGCTAAATGTAGTCCTGGGCGTGATAGTGCTCCTCTCGTTCGTGGGTCTAGCCGTCATCCTGGCCGGAGAAAACTGGGGATTGGCGATCCAGGCCGTCGCCATGGCTGTGCTGATTGGCGCCGTAGCCTGGATCACCAAGTCGGCAGGTTCCGGTAGCAGGAAGTAGCAGAGGCGCCGTCTCCGTAATCTTCCCGAACGAGATAGGAACGCGCAGCGGTGGTCCGTCTAAGGGCCGCAACCAGGAGGCCAGACATGGGCGGAATCAGCGGAGTGAACCACGTGGCGGCGATGGCCAGGGACATGGACGAGACGGTCCGCTTCTACGGCGAGCTGCTCGACATCCCCATCCGCGCCGTCGTGAACGACGAGCCGGGCCACAAGCACTACTCGTTCAACCTCGGCGGCGAGGGGACGCTCGACTTCTTCGAAGCGCCCGCCGGGACCGCCGGAACGGCCCGCGACACCGTAGGCGCGCTGAATCATCTCGCAGTGACGGCGACTCCCGAGTTCATCGACACCGTCGAGCGCCGCCTGACCGAGCGCGGCATCGCATCCCAACCGACGGATCGCGCTGGACAGAAGACCATCTACTTCAGCGACCCGAACGGCATCAACCTGCAGCTCTACCCATCGACCGGCGGCAGCCGCGCTTAAACCCCCTCTCCCGTCTGCGAGGAGTGTCTAGTCCGTCTGCGTGGGAGACTGAGAAGGGGTCGTCACTCCCGCGAAGGCGGGAATCCAGGAATCCCCCTCCCGTCTGCGGGAGGGGTCGCGCAAGCGTAGCGAAGCGCGGGGGGAGGAGAACGCCCCGCCAGCCCAATCGGCGCCCCCGTCCGTCATTCCCGCGCAGGCGGGAACCTCGCCCCCGAATGCCGGGCGTTGGGCCCGCCTACAGCTCCGCGATGCAGTTGACGGACGGGAGCCCCTCGGCTGCGACGCTCCACTCATCCCCGTTTGAAGCCCGCATGAGCACTTGCCCGCCGTGCGTGCCTGCGAAGACCTTGCCCTCCTCATCCACGGCGAGAGCGTCGATGGCCTCGACGAGACCCTCGCTCATCAACGGCGCCCAATCGCCGCCGCCGTTGTCGCTCCGGTAGACCTTGGCGATGGCCCCCTCCGGACGGGTGCGCCAGTTGCGGGGCCTGCCCGCGGTGGCCGACGCGAAGAGCCGCTCAGGCTCGGTCGGGTCGTTCGCGATGGCGATCGTGTAGAGGTGGTCGAATCCGTCGCAGCGGGACTGCCACGACTGCGCCCCGTCGCTCGTGCGGAAGAAGCCGACGCCGGTCACCGCGAAGATGTGGTCCTGCTCGCCGGGGGCCGCGGCCAGGCCGTGGACGTCCGGGTGCATGTTCTCGCGGGCCTCGCTCCAAGTCTCCCCGCCATCCTCGCTCACCATTACGCCCCCCACCTCGACGCCCACGTAAACGCGCTTCGCGTCCGTCCGCGAAACGGTGATGGCGCGCACGTTTGGCAGATGGGGCGAAACAGGGAACGTCCATGACCAGTAAGTGGGCAGGTCCTTGAAGCTCAGCACCTCGGTGAACTGCTCGTCCGCGGGACGGCGGCGATAGAGGACCGCGTTGTCCGCGCCGGCGAACACCGTCCCGTCGATGGCGACCGCCAGCGAGCGGACGTCGACGCCGTCGAGCGTCGCCTTCCACGTCGCGCCGTCGTCGCTGCTTTCGTAGACGCCCTGCTCGGTGGCGGCGAGAATACCGCCGCCGGCGCGACCCACGGCCTCGACGCGGGACCCGTCGAGTGCGCGCCTGACAACCTCCCAGGAGTCCGCAGTCTTCTCCAGCGCGGCGAAACCATTGCTCGTTCCTACGGCAAGCATGAGTCTCCTCCCGTCCCCAAGGTGCGCCGACTATAGCACCCCTCCGCCATCCCCGCCCCCTCCGCCATCCCCGCCCTCTCCGCGATTCCCGCGAAACCTCTCCCCGTCTGCGGGAGACTAAGAAGGGGCCGCCCTTGACGCGGCCGACCGGGACGCCAAGAATGCGCGGCGAGCGAGGTGAGCCATGTCAGAAGCGAACAAGGCCGCCATCCGGCGGCTGTACAACCGGGTCTACAACGAGGGCGACATCGGCCTTATAGACGAGATGTACTCTCCGGAGGTCGAACTGCACATCGCGGGCATCCCCGAGGACCCCTTCGGCCCCCAGCCCATCAAAGAGCTGGCGACGATGACGCGCACCGCCTTCCCTGCCATCCACGTCACCATCGACGACCTCGTCGCGGCGGACGACAAGGTGGTGGCCAGCGTCTCGTTCAACGGAGGGTTCCAGGGCGCGTTCAACGGCCACTCGCCGCGCGCGAACCTCTCGTGGTGGCGGCGTATCGACATCTACAGGCTGGCGAACGGCGTCATCGTCGAGCAATGGGGCGACCGCGACGACTACACCACCCTCCAGCGCCTAGGCGTAGCCGTCCCCCACTTCGAGGACAAACGCCCGAACGCCCGCTCCGCCGGCCGCCTCTAACGTCTTCTCTCCCGTCTGGGGGAGACCGAGAGGCCCCCGTCATTCCCGCGAAAGCGGGAACCCCGGTATCGGAGCCCTCTCGATAGTCTCATAACCTAATAGGTTCGTGGTGAGCCCGTCGAACCACGAGGCCCGCCAATCAACGCTCCCACCCCGTCATTCTCGCGCAGGTGGGAACCTCTGTCTGCCCTACCCTCCTCCCCCGTCTGCGGGGGAGGATTGAGGTGGGGGCTGCGGCGGGGGATCGAGGAGGGCGCCGCCCTACTCGACTATCCCGTAAAGCCGCCCCGGGTTGTCCGCGAGAATCTTGTCCACCACTCGCGACTCCAGCAGGCCGCTGCCCTTCAGCGACTTCAGCGCCTCCAGCTCGCTCGACGTGTCCGAGTGGCCGTAGTCGGAGCCAATCATGAGGTTGTTCTCCGAGGCGTGCTCGAGAATGTACGGCAAGTCGTCGTTGGTCTGGCAGGCCACGTACATGCGGTTCTCGCCGAGCACGTCGTCGCCAAGGCTCCAACCTTCCCGCTTCACACGGCGGTAGAGGTCGTTGAGGATGTAGGGGACCCAGTTCGCGGCGACCTCGACGAAGCCGAAGCGCAGACCGGGGAAGCGCTGCGGAACGCGCTTGAAAAGGAGGGAGTGGAACGAGCTGATGACCGGGAGCTTGTTGCGCGCGAACGCGTCGCCATCCGTCAGTTCGACGAACGCGGGATTGCCGCATCCGGCGTGGACGGTGATCGGCAGGTCGTTCTCGACGCAGGCCTCGTACAGCGGGTCGAAGTACTCGTCCGTGAGACGACGGTTGTTCTCGTAGCCGCGCGTGAAGACGCCGACGGCGCCGTTGTCCTTACCGAAACGCAGCTGCTCGGCGACCGCATCCATGGTGTCCAGGGGCGGCACGACGACCCAGCGGAGACGTCCGCCGCTCTGCGCCCAAACGTCCGCCATCCAGCGGTTGTAGCTCTTCGCCAGCGCCACCTCCACGTCCGGCCGCTCCGTTATCCGCGTAAGGTAGATCGTGGGATAGAGCACCTGCACGTCGACCCCCAGCTCGTCCATGTGAGCGAGCCGTGCGTCGATGTCGGCGAGGGACCGCGTCTGGAACGTGGTCTCCGAAAAGCCGGACATCTTCTCGGACGGCGCGCCGGTCGCGCTGGTGCCGAAGGGGCGCTGGCGGGCCCGGCCGTCGATGACCCACATGGGGCGGTCCGGACGGTCCGGGTTCTCGACCGCCTTGGGCTTGAACTCGATGTCCTGGGGGTCCAGGTACTCCCAGGTCTGTTCGCTTTCGATCACATGGCAGTCGGCATCGATTACGGGCATCGCTATCGCCTCCTGAGCTGATGGCGCAAAGGTTACACCTTTCCAGCGCGCATCCCCACCCCCAACCCTCCCCGTCTGCTCAGGTCCCCTCTCCCGTCTGCGGGAGAGGGCTAGGGAGAGGGTCTGCGGGGGAGAGCTAGAGAGGGGGCCGCCCCACCCCCCAATCAACGCCACCGCCCCCGTCATCGCCACGCCCACCCGTCATTCCCGCGAAAGCGGGAATCCAGGACGCCCACTTTCCGTCATTCCCGCGCAGGCGGGAACCTCGCAGCGGCGCGACAAGCGGCGCGGTCCATCCCCCTCCCCCGTCTGCGGGGGAGAGTTAGAGAGGGGGCCGCCCCACCCGCCAATCAACGCCCACCCACCCGTCATTCCCACCCCCCCAACCACCGACACTTGCCCCTTACCCCAACCACCCTCACCCACGTAAAAATTAACGACAGACAGGCCCTGGGAAGCACGGCGACCCAGGGCCTTTTGCATCCCTGAAACAGAGGCTCCAACCATGCCCTCACCCCAAGACGAGAACTACCTCCACGCCGTCTCCCGCGCCCTCCGATGCGGCAACCCTGATTGCCCGTGCGCCTCCGAGCCCCCGCGCCTCCATTGCCCCATCCACACGACCCCCGACGCCCCCACCCTCAGCGTCGACTTCGACGACTACCTCGGCTTCACCTTCCAGTGCTCCTCCGACTCTTGCGACGACGCCCGCATCGCCTCCGCCCTCGCCAAACGCGGACTCGCCCCCGACTCATGGCTCTTCACCCCTGCCGGAGCCCAAGAGAGCGGACTCCAGCCCGCGTCCCTCGTCACTCCCCACCCCCAAGACTGGCTCTGGCCCAACCGCATCCCCATGGGACGCCTCTCCCTCATCGCCGGATTCCCCTCCTCAGGCAAGACCGCCATCGCCCGCGACATCGCCGCCCGCGTCTCCCTCGGAGCACCCGCCCCCGACGACCCCAACGCATCTTTCGTCCGCGCCCCCGTCCTCATCGCGTCCCTCAACGGCGACCACGCCGCCCTCGACGTTCCCCTCCTCCGGGCCGCAGGCGCCGACCTCTCCCTCGTCTACTTCGCCGACACCCTCTCCCCCGAGCACCTCGCCGATCTCCCCGAAGGCCAGTTCCTCCCCGACTACGACGCCTTGGAGCGCCAAGCCAAGCTCCACGACAAGGTCCGCTCTTTAGAAGACCTCTGGCAGTCGCCCATGCCCGACGAGATGAAGCAACCCCTCAAGGTCCCCGACCGTCCGCCCTGGCCCGGAGTCGACCTCCTCTTGCGCCGCCTCTACAACCTCATCGTCCGCGGCGGCGTAGCCCTCCTCATCGTCGACCAGGTCGAAGACCTCGCCGCCCGCCACGCCGCCCAACCCTCCACTGTCCTCGGCAATCTCAACGGCCTCGCCGCGCGCACCGGCGCCGCCGTCCTCGCCATCGCCCACAACCCCGAGCCGGCGCTCCCCAAGGCCGCCCGCTCCATGGACGACGCCCCTCCCCCCATCCCCTACGCCCTCACCTCCACGACCGTCACCTGGCGCAAACCCATCCCGCCCTCACGCCTCCGCGCCCTCGTGGCTTCGGCGTCAGCCCCGCGCGCGACGGCTCCCTCACCACGTCTTCCCAAGCAGGCCGCCGCGCGCCGCTACCTCCGCCGTGCCCTCGCCAAAGGCCCGCAACCCGCCTCCCGCATCAAGCAGGACGCCAAAGCTCGCGGCATCTCCAAACGCCAGCTGGAACGAGCCCGCGCCTTCCACAACGTCGTCACCACCCGCGCCCGGTCCAACGGCTCCGACAAGAAGCTGTGGTGCTGGACCTTGCCCCTCCCCCTCCGTCATTCCCGCGCAGGCGGGAATCCAGAGTTGGATTACACGGGACCCGCCAGATGAAACAAGAAAGTCTCGAATGGGGAACTTTCGAGACTCGGGAAGCAGGCCACGGCCATGAAAACCCCCTCCAGAACCCCTGTCTTACCCCTCGATTTCGGGGAACTTTCACGCCTGATCAACATGCAAACGGGGAACTTTTCACTCGTAGCCAAAATGCGGTGGGGAACTTTTTCACTCCTAACGAAAGTAAGCTGGGGAACTTTTTTCACCCAAACGGGGAACTTCCCCTACCCAGCCCTCCGCCGCCGCCCGTCTGCGGGCAGGCCAGCCTGATTCCCTCCCCCGTCTGCGGGAGAGGGCCGAGGGGTGGCGTGACGAGAGAGGCGCTGATATGACAATGGAGCGCACAGCAGGCCCTCAACCCCCTAGGAGGATTTCAATGGCAAAGCCACGCATCGCGGTGTTCTCGGGCCCACGTTCGACAATTGCGAACACGCCCACCCTGGTAACGAGCAACAAGGGGCGCAGCGCGGACGAGCCCCAATTGGAAGGGCGGTTCGACCATCTGGCGCCGCAGCGCCTGCACGAACCCGTACGGGTGCGCATCGAGAAGTTCAGCGCGCATCCCTTGGAGTCCGACGCCGCCGAGGTCTACCACGACGACGGCAAGCCGTACTACGAGGTGGAGCTGCGCCCGGAGGATGGCGCGTATCTCCTGCCCTACGTGGCGCGCCGCGCCGACGGCTCAGACGACGGCGCGCCGTTCGAGGACGCCGATGTGCGCGATGCCAGTATCGGCTACGGGGGGCGGCAGTCGTTCTTCCCCGATGCGTCGCGGCTGTTCGAGGAGATCGACCGCGGGCTGAGCGGCCGCGGCCACGATGGGGCGGCGAGCGAACTGGACCGGCTCGGAGACTACGACTTCGTACGGGTATTGCCTCCGGCGGGCTACACGAAGCAGGGCGAAACGGCGGGCCGGGACTTCTTCCCGTACAGCCCGCGCCCCATCGGCAAGTTCCTGCCGAACGCCGCGATGGCCCGCGCCGTCAACATCGTGCAGCAGACCATCGACTCCGGGCGCTACGACGGCTTCATCTGGCTGGAGGGCAGCCCCCACGTGGAGGAGACCCTCTACTGGCTCAGCCTCGTGCTCGACACTTCCCTCCCCTTCGTCGGCATATCGTCGCAGCGTGCCCACGGGACGCTCGCCAACGACGGCGACCGGAACATTGTGGACGCGGCGCGCTACATCGCGTCCGGACTCGGCGAGGGGCTGGGGGCCGTCGGCATCGTGGACGAGCAGATATTCGCGGCGCGCACGTTCAAGAAGGGCGACGCGCGTCCGGGCGGCTATCGAGCGACGGGCGGGCACGGCGGGGTGCTCGGCAGCGCGGGCGAGGAGGTGCGCGTCTGGTTCCGTCCCGCGTACCGGACGACTGGCTCGTCCGAAGTCGCTCTCAAGAGCCTGCCCGCCGAGGTCGTCTTCCAGGAGTACGGCGACAGCCCGGAAACGACGAGCGTGCGCATCAAGGACGAGGACGGCTCGCTGCGCGGCGACGCCATCGCGCCGGTGCATATGGTGAAGTACGCCCACTACATGGCGGAGGAGGACACGGCGGACCCGGACGTGGAGGTCGACATCATGGCCCGCATCCAGCGCGGCATCGAGCAGCAAGCGTCGGATGAGCCGGGCGCTCCTCGGCTCCACGGGTTCGTGCTCGAAGGCGCAGCGGGCACCGGCTCATCGCTGCCAAGCCAGCTGGCGGCGCTCGCCATCGCGGTCTACCACGGCATGCCCGTAGCCCGCGTGGGCCGGGGCGACCCGGAGGGCGCGATGCCCTCCAACCCGAACGATCTGACGATAGAGGGAAGCAACCTGGACGCGATCAAGGCGCGGGTGCTGCTACGGGCGGCGATGCTGAAGCTGGGGCCCTTGCCCAAGGCGCGCGACCCCCGCAACCCAACGCCCCAGGAACGCAAGGCGTCGCTCACGGCAATCGCCCGCTATCAGGAGATATTCGACACGCACTAAGGGGTGAAGGAGCACGCTAGGAGTTGAACCAGCCCCACAACCGGGCGAGGCGTGACTTGGGGGGAGGCTTCGGTTGGGCCGCGCGGCGCTGACCTTCCGCGCGCAATTCGTGCGATAGCATCTCGTCGGCCTGCGGCTACTGTTTCTTGATTCCGTAGAGCGCCCTGGCGCTGTCGCCGAGGCCCATCCGGTGCAGCCGCTCAGCGGCAGCAGATTTCCAGTCTCGCGGGCCGTGGTGCATACGGAGCCTCCATGTACCGCCACCCATTGTACGCCGGGGAATGTTCTGCCCCGGGAGAGGAGCCAGCCCCCTCCCCCCACCCTCCCCCGCGAATGGGAGAGGGTGAAAGGCGGGGTTGTGGTCTGCAAGAGAGTTGTGGCAGGAGATGCGTCGGCTACGAGGCGCCGAAGCGCGGGAAGCACTCGCGGGCAACGGTCTCGAAGACGTTGGCCCGGTCTTCGTCAGTCAGCCAGTCGATGTCCTCGATGACGGGCTTGAGGTCGTCGAGCCAGAGGCCGGTGTTGGGGTCCTTCGAAGAGCCGGTGCCGGGCCGCTCGGTGCCGAACATGCAGCGGTCGGTCCCCACGATCTTGAAGAGCAGCTCGAGGCCCTCCTTGTTGTAGAGGACGGAGTCGAAGTAGAGCTTCTTGAGGCTCTCGTCGAACGGGACCACGTTCGGACGGCGCCAGCGGAGCGCGCGCCAGCGTCCGATCTGGTAAGGGATCGAGCCGCCGCCGTGACACATGATGATCTTCAGGCTGGGGAAGTCGTCGTAGACGGTGGAGTCGCACAGGGAGACCGTCTGGATGCTCTCCTCGGTGATGAAGTGGCCGGTGTAGGACTCGCGGACATTCTTGCAGGAGGCGGAGTGAACGAAGGCCGGGACGTCGTACTTCACCATGCGCTCGTAGAGGGGGTACCAGTACTGGTCGCCCATCGGCGGGGTGTCGTTGTCCATGCCCTCGGAAGGGTCAGGGTTGATCATGATGCCGATGAACCCGAGATCGTTGACGCAGCGGTCGACCTCTTCGAGAACGACGTCAACCGGCTCGCCATGCAGCTGGGGCAGGCCCGCGACGCCCTGGTAGCGGTTGGGGTACATCTCGACGGTCTTGGCGATGAGGTCGTTGTTCGCCATGCAGAAGGCCTCGACGAGGCTGCCGGGCTTCTCGGAGTGCATGAGTTGGAACGGTCGGGGTGACAGGAATTGCATGTCCGTGCCGACGGCGTCCAACACCGTGGAGATGTGGTTCTCCACGACGGCCCTTAGCTTCTCGTCCGGTAGGCCGCCCCAATGGCTGTATGCGCCGCGGCTGGAGAGTAGTCCAGCCTTGTAGGCGTAGAGCTCAGGCGGGGCGTTCAGGTGTCCATGGATGTCGATAATCATAAGCGTCTCCTCGCTTCTCGGTGTGGTCGAGCCATGCGAATGCTAGCACGTTGGAGACTTGGTAGGATTCCGGCCATCCCGGAAGGACGAGGAGAGGCGCAGATGCTGCTTGAAGGCAAGGTTGCGGTGGTGACCGGGAGCGGGCCGAATATCGGGGGCGAGATCGCCAGGACCCTCGCAGGCGCAGGCGCAAAGTGGTATGCGTCGATTTCCTCGACGACCGAGCGGACGTGGCCGCGTCATCGGTCCGTGAATTGGGCGGGGACGCAATAGGCGTCAGCGCGGACATCTCCTCGCCCGCGGGCGTTGAAGAGGTCTTCCGGGCGACGGACGACGCCTATGGGCGCGTCGACATCCTCGTGAACAACGCCGCCGTCAACAACGAGGCGGGGATCCTCGACATCGACTACGAGAAGTGGAAGTGGGTGCAGTCCGACATCATGGATGGAACGATGCTGTGCAGTCAGCAGGCCGCCCGCCGCATGGTGGCGCAGGGCGAGGGCGGGGCCATCGTCAACCCCGCCTCGACCACCGGCCACCGGGGCAAGGCGGGGTTCATCGCGTACTCAGCGTCGAAAGGGGCGGTGCTGCAGATGACGCGGACGATGGCGATCCAGCTGGGGCCGCACGGCATCCGCGTGAACTCGATCACGCCGACGCAGACGGGGTCGAGCCGCGGCACGACGCCCGGCGGCAGCACCGCGCCGCGCGCCGCAAAGCCGAAGAACATTCCGCTAGGCAGGTGGGGCGAGCCCTCCGACCAGGCGCAGGCCGTGCTCTTCCTGGCGTCGCCCATGTCAGCCTACGTCACCGGAGAGAACATCAACGTCGACGGGGGCCTGTTGGCGCTGTTCCCATCGGAGCGCGGCCCGCTGGAGACGTAGGGGGCTAGGCGTCCGGAACTAGCGGCTCCAGCTGGATGATGAGCATGGGGAGGTCATCCTGGATGGTCTGCCATACGAGCGCCCAGTTCACGTCGAAGTAATCGTGAACGACGCGGTTTCTCATGCCAACCATCCTGCGCCACTCGATGTCGGGGCTGGCTTCCCGAGTGCTGTCGTCCAACTGGGAGGCCGCCTCTCCGATGGTGGTAATCGCATTGAGGACTGCGTTCTGATGCAGCCTGCTCTGGATGAGGGCGACGAACGTCATGCCATTCACGAATGAAACGGCTTCACGGGCGGCCAACAGCATATCGGCAAGATAGGCCCTGTCGTCATGCTGCGTCATAGACCACCTGAGCCGATTCCAGGATGGGCCTGCGCCGGTAAGGGTTCCGGCTGTTCTCAACAGCCACCCAATCGACCAGGTCTGCCTTGCGGCCGAATATCTCGGTGAGCTCGTCCTCCATCTCGTCGAGGTGATGGAGCTTATGCCGGGCATCGGGGCTGAAGCGGACGAGCACATCCACGTCGCTCTCCGACCTGAAGTCGTCGCGCAGAACGGAGCCGAAGAGAGCGAGCTGCGTAATCCGCCAGCGCTCGCAGAACGCCGCGATGTCATTGTGGGGTATGGGGATTCTAGGCTCCGCCATCGTCACGCCTCCGTTGCTCGCCACCTGAACCGCCGCCTCCCGTCCTCCTCGCCCTACTCCGGCTCGGCCCAGGGATTGTAGCTGCCCATGTGCCAGAGCTGGCCCTCGGGGTCGCGGACGGAGAACAGGCTCCCGCCGTAAAACTGCTCCTCGAGTTCCATGACGATGTTCGCGCCGGCGGCTTTCACTCGCTCGTAATGCGCCTCGATGTCGCTGACGACGACGAGGGCGCACTGGGTGAGGAGAGCGTCGGGGGCGGGGGCGACGACGATGTCGCCTGCGTCGTCCCGGTAGGAGCCGAGCATGACCATGCCGTTACCGAGTTTCAGCTGGGCATGGGCGACGCCGCCTGCGCCGTCCGGGACGACGAGGTGACGCTCGAACCCCAAGACGTCGCAGAGCCAGTCGATAGCGGCGAAGGCGTCGCGGTACCGCATGCCGGGGATGATGTTGCCCTTCAGGTCTGCCTGGTTCATCGAGGCCTCCTACGGAGTCTTGTGATTGAGCGGTCGGCCCCGCTTCTTGGGTTCCCGAGGGGGAACGACGAGAGTGAGGTCCGTCAGCCGCGTAAGTTTCCAACGGGGCGGGCGCAGGGGCAAGACGCCCCTGCCACAACGTCTCCCGATCGGTGAAGCTAGCCGCGCTCCGGGCTGCGGTGGGTCTCGGGCACGAACGCGCTGAGGATGAACGAGGAGAGCATCCCGGCGATGCCGACGATTCCGAGGGCCAGAGTGAAGCCGGAGAGCGCCGTGCAGATGGAGAAGAGCGCGGGGTTGGTCGCGAACCCCGCCTGCGTGACGGTGCGTCCGACGGCGAAGAACCGCCCTCTTGCGCCGGCAGGCGCGAGGTCGGAGCCGATGACCTGCCAGGAGCCGGTTAGCAGGCTGTTCATCGTCTGCAGTACCACGAAGCCGGCCACGAAGTAGGCGAACCCCAGCCCGACAAAGGACGTCACGCCCAAGAAGGTCATCGCGGCGCCCAGTATGGCGAGGCCGGGGACGATGGTGACCTTCCGGCCAAAGCGGTCCATCAGGTACCCGGCGGACAACGTCAGGGGTATCCCCGCCCCTGCCATCAAGCTGCTGAGAATGCCGAGCGTCCTGGGGTCGGCGTCGTACGCGTAGGAAGCGTAGACGAACACCGTGCTCCCCGCCACGACGCCGCCGCGCGCCGTCATGCCCAGCCACTGGGCAAGGAACATGATCGGTATCGGCCGGGCGAGGAGAGACTTCCACGAGAAGTCGCCGGGGGCTGGGGTCCCCTGTCCCCCGGCTCGGCGCGGCCGGGCCTCCGGCATGGTCTCTTTGACGAAGAATCCGGGCATCATCGCCACGAGCGCGAACACGCCTTGCAGGACAAACGCGACCTGCAGGCCATAGGACACGGCCACAACGCCGCCGACCAACGGCCCAGCGAGCGTACCGACGTGCTGCACGCCGAGGAGGCTCGTGATCATGCGGCCCCGGGAGGCGGACGCGTTGGTGTCGGCAATCATGGTGAGACGGCTGAGGGTCCACATCTGGGTGCCCCATCCGCCGATGAAGCGATAGATGAGCAGCTCTTCAAAAGAGCCGGCGGAAGCGGTGAGGAAGGCGGCCAGCGCGGTGATTGCCGGTCCTAGGATGAGGATGCGCCGCCGCCCGATCTTGTCCAGCAGGTAGCCGATGGGCACGCTGGCTACGAGCCCGCCAAGCATGTTGGCCACGAACACGAGAGACGCTTGCCCCGGCCCCACCCCGAACGACTTGGCGAACTCGGGCACGACGGGGACGGTCGCCCCCATGCCGAAACCGAGGGCGATCGCGGGCAGGTGCAGCTGGAGTATGAGCCGTAGGAGCGATCGCCTAGGGGCGCCCGTACTAGCGGCGGGCGCCGGAGGCTGGTTGGGTGGGGGTTGCGTCACCCCCGGAGCTTACACGCCAATCGAGGCTTCCGCCCCCGCTTGCCTAAGTCAAGCGTCAGCGACGCCCGTCACCACTGCACGAACATGGGTATGACTGGAACACAATCATTGGCTTGGGTGTTCGCACAACCCCTGTGATGAGTGAGTAGGCTGCTGGCTCGTCGCGCGAGGACTTTGCGGGTCCGCGGGCCAAGGCGCCGGCCGCTGATGCGAGGTGACGGATGGCGGCGTCGGACCAGTGCCCCACCGCGGAGCTCCGCAGCTGGCGGCGCGAGATTGCCTGCTCGCGGCTTTGTGGCAGTTTCGCGGGCGCGGCAGGCTGGCGGGCAGGAACGAGGGCTTGGGACTCGGTCATGGTTCTCAGGCTGAGACTACCACTTGGTCGGTCTTTGTGGCAGCGCCCTTGACCAGGCCCGTGCACCCCACGGATGGAAGATGCCCAAGCCCAAGGAGACTGTACTGCGAACTTTCGAGTTGGCCGTGGCGCTATGAGCCTCGGCTGCGGGATGTTCCTCAAGTGTCAGTCTTGGCCGGGTGGCTCCTAAGACTTCTTCCCAGTCCTATATCCGGCTGCGTCGCACCCCAACGATGAGAGCAGCTCCCGCGACTACCCCGATTACTATCACCGTGACCCACCAAGGGAATCCTCCGTCTCCGCTACCCGCCTCGGGCGACACTGGCCCCACCGTCGGCTCTGGCGTCGGGGTGACCGCAGGCTCTGGCGTCGGGGTGACCGCAGGCTCCGGCGTCGGGGGCACCGTCGGCTCCGGCGTCGGGGGCACCGTCGGCTCCGGCGTCGGGGTAGGCGTCGGCGCAGGGGTGGGAGTGGCCGTCGGCTCTGGCGTCGGGGTGACCGCAGGCTCTGGCGTCGGGGTGACCGCAGGCTCCGGCGTCGGGGGCACCGTCGGCTCCGGCGTCGGGGGCACCGTCGGCTCCGGCGTCGGGGTAGGCGTCGGCGCAGGGGTGGGAGTGGCCGTCGGCTCTGGCGTCGGGGTGACCGCAGGCTCTGGCGTCGGGGTGACCGCAGGCTCCGGCGTCGGGGGCACCGTCGGCTCCGGCGTCGGGGGCACCGTCGGCTCCGGCGTCGGGGTAGGCGTCGGCGCAGGGGTGGGAGTGGCCGTCGGCTCCGGCGTCGGGGTTGGCGTCGGGGTTGGCGTCGGCTCCGGCGTGGGGGTTGGCGTCGGCTCCGGCGTGGGGGTTGGCGTCGGCGCAGGGGTGGGAGTGGCCGTCGGCTCCGGCGTCGGGGTTGGCTCCGGCGTCGGGGTTGGCTCCGGCTCTTCGGTCTCGTCTCCGCCCGGTTCCGACCAAGGGCTCGCTCCCTCGGCGCTGATCGCCCGCACCTGTACCTCGTAACGGGCGCCCGGTGTCATGTTGTCCAGCGTCATGGATGTGCCAGTGCCGTCGTACCCAGCGTCTTTGAACTCCCCGTCAGCTTCCCGGTAGCGCACGCCGTAACCCGTGATCTCCGGCCCCTGGTTATCGGGCGCTGTCCAACTGACCGTTAGGCCCGTTGGGCCGCTGCTGCTCACTACTGGAGCTCCCGGCTGCAAAGGCGGCTCATCCACATCCGATACGGCAATCGTGACGTCGATCACATCACGACCACCGTAGCCATCATCCACCCTCATCCGCACCGAGTATTCGCTCCGGGTCTCATGGTCCAGCAAGACCGTCGTAACCAGCTGTCCCGTACCAGCATCCACGTCGAAAGGCCCTCGCCCGTCACCTAACAACGAATATTGCAATGGGTCTCGATCCCTATCGATGGCTATCAGAGGCTCACCCGCCTCTGTCCCTAGCGCGGCGTCCTCCGGGACGGTCCGGGTGGCGCGGTTGCCTTCGGTGAAAAATGGTCGCCTGTTGACGGGCACCCTCTCTCTGACCGTGACCCTGACCGTGCTCGTGTCCGCATGGCCAACGCCGTCCTGGGCCGCCACTGTGAGCGTGTAGCGTGCCGTTGTGTCGTAGTCCAATTCCCCCACCACCGTGAGGGTTCCCGTGCTCGCGCCTATCGCAAACATCCCGTCGTCGTTCCCCGCGGTGATCGCGTACGTCACCGTGTCACCGTTCGGGTCTGTCGCCGACACGGTTCCCAGGGCGACATCCTCCGCGTCTTCAGCGATGCTGAAGGCGTAGGAGGATGCCTCGAAGACCGGCGATACACACGCCGCCGTGGGCTCGCCTATCGCCTCAGATGGCTCGCTCCACGCCGCCGCATAGATCGTCCCGCTTCCGTATGCGCTCACCCGGAACCGGTAGGGACTCGCACAGTCCAACCCGTCCACCGTGTGCGACGTGGTCGTCAGCGTCTCATCGTCGGTCGTCCAGTCCGAGTCGGTCGCACCCCGGTGCTCCACCCGGTACGCGCTCGTGTTGGACACCGCATCCCAGCTCAGATCGATGCTGAACTCGTCCGGTGTGGCGCTCAGGTCCTCCGGCGCGGGCGGCGCGCAGTAGAGTAGATTGAGGGAGCTCAGGTCGTTGGTGGCGACGTCTTCCAGCGCCACCGGTATGCAGCCCGTGAGCTGGTTCCCCGAAAGCCGGACTTCCGTCAGGTTGAACAGCAAGCCCAGCTCAGACGGAATATCTCCCGTCAGCGCGTTCGAGCTCAGGTCCAAGACCGTCAACTCGAACAGCCTCCCCAGCTCCGCCGGGATGCTCCCCGTCAGGCCCTCGCTCGATAGCTCTAAGCTCGTCACCCGACTCGGGGTTCCACTGGTCGTCACACCCTCCCAGCCCGTAATGGCGGTCTCCGCGCTCCAGTCCAGCGACCCTGTGCCCCGCAACGTGTCCTTGGCGGCCAGCAGCGCCTCGCAGTCGTGGACCAGTCCGCGGTTCACGCCCGGGTCCGCCACTGCGGTCCCGTTATCGCAGGTCAACACGGGCGGCACCTGCGCGGGCGTGAACGTCGCCGTCTCGCCGTCGTCCGGCGTGATGTCCCCGTATGCGCCGATCTCCTCGTAGTAGTCTTGCAGATCATCTACGTGCTCGATCCGCTCGTCCGCGGACGCGTCCGACTCCGCGGCTGTCTCTATCCTGTTCTCCAGGTTGCTCAATGCCTGCGTATGGTCCGGGTCCCTTTCAGAGGTCCCGTAGCGGACGGCCTGCACCACGTCATCCTCATCTGTCTGCAGGTCCCACTGCTCCACCGCCTGCCACGCCTCCACGGCGATCGCGCTGTGCGCGCCTAACGGCGCCAGGAACACCACGCTCTCGCGGCCGTCGAGAGCGCTGTGCAGATCAGACTCCACGGCATAAACCGTAGCTGCGTTTGCAGCCGCGTAGGCAGCCTCGCTCAGCAGTTCTTCAGTGCCGTACCTGCCCGCCGTGTGCGAATCTCGGTAGAGGTCGTAGGACCGGCTCTTCGCCATCCGGTCGTACACGACGGTCAAGGTGATCGGACCGTCGCCGACCAGATATTCTTGGACATCGTAATCTGCGTAACAGGCTAGGACCGGCCCATCCAGCAGGACTCCGCCGTGAGCGAGATGGTCGAAGTTGGCGCGCATGGCGTCGCGGTACTGTGGAGCCAGTTCCGCAACGTAAGTATCGAAAGTGGTTTCTATGGTCGACGGGGCGGGCAGCGATTCATCGCTGCTGAGACCCAGCCAAAACCTCAACGCCGCTTCCCTCTGATCGGGCGCCAGAGCAACGCCGCGCCAAGCACACCGCACTGTGCCGCTGCGGGCAATGCCGCGGATAGCAATATGCGTGGGCGATGCGCCAGCCGCGTGCAGCCCGCTCTCTAGGACCTCCTCCAGGCCCGGTATTTCGTATTCGAACGCTGCGCCGCCTATAGCAGGGTGAAAGATATGCACCCTCGACACATCTCTCGGTTGACACGATGGTCCGCTCCCCGACTTGGATTGGCAAGCGTCTCCCTGAGATGGTTGCCTTTCCTGTGCGAGATTTACGTAGGTGAACAGCCCGAGGACGAAAAGCACCACAGCGGCGGCGTATGCATGACCCTTCAACACTGTTTGCTCATCCTTGTCGATTCCGCGGCCAGCACGACATCATGGGTTACGAGTCGCTACCGGCTCGCGATATCCCAATTCGAGCGAGCCGTCTTCGCTGCGCCTAAGCAACGCACGAACATCGGAGCCGTCCGGCGCCATCGTGTACAGAGGAACTGCCTCACGCGGGTTGTACACCGCAATCCTGCTCCCGTCAGGCGACCAGGACGCATAGCCCCCAGGTACGCCGTAGTCCTCCATGAAGCGAGTGATGCCTGTCCCATCGACGTTGATTAGATAGGTGATTAGATGCCATCCGTCGATCAACAATCTGCTCCCATTGGGAGACAATTTGAGATAGCGCACCTTGACACCATCGAGCTTGGCAATCAGGCGTTCGTCGAGGCCGCCGCGGTCGGCCGAGTACAGCCAGGACGACCGCCATCTTCCGCCTACACGGTGTGCCTGCGCAAAGTAGAGGCGGTCTCCTTCTCGGGACCACGCCGGCAATGACGGATTCCCAACAGGCGTGGAGATCACCTCGCTCTCGCTCCCGTCCCATCGAGCCGTGTAGTACCGTGCATTACGGTCGGCCTGCGTCGTTAGATAAGTGATGCGCTGACTGTCGTCAGACCATACGATCCGGTTCAGAAAATCCACACCTAATGAACCAAGACTCCCGATGGAAAAGTGCGTCATCTCCGACCCATCAACGCTTATCGTCACTACCTCACGTGGGTGGCCGGTCGGGTCATTTGACACAGTCACAAAAGCGAGTCGGCGACCGTCTGGAGACCAAACCGGGTAGATGGGGCCGAAACTGTTCACTAATACCGGCTCGGCAAGGAGTCGTGCTCTATCAATTGCTCGGGCTTCCATTGTTTCATCGACACTGTAGACTTCGACGTGACGTTCAATGAGCGGTTGCCCACCGCTGTAGTAGGAGCTCTGATAGGCCAGCAGGCCGTCTGGAGACAACGAAGGAGAATAGTGGGCTCTGCCTTGTTGTCCAGCGCCAAGCTCCTCCATATTGTCGCCCGCCACGCTGACGCGAAACATCCGGTCCCCATCATTCACGACGATGGCCTGACCATCCGGATACCACTGCGGCGTTCGGTCGGCATCTTCGGACTCTTTTGCTGTCGAACCAGCTTCATAGTCTGGCAGGGGTGGGCCTCCTATGGATTGAAGAGCTAAGGCGATCCAGCCAACCAAGAGCACCACTACGAAACATACTATCGTAATAGTTATCAATAGGCATTTTCCTGACCTGGCAAGCCTTGTCAGCTCTGTGTCGTCCATAATCTATTCCAACTGATACAGCGCGTACACAGCAAGTATGTCAAACGGATGTGGTGAACAGTCGTGTTCATCGTCATAATTCATCACTGTGTAAGCGATACTCGGATGAGCACGGTTATAGACAGATGAAAACGGGTTAATGATGTCTGAGTACGAGAAATTGGATGTCCCTAGGGCGTGGCCCGCTTCGTGCACTGCAGTCCGAAAGGCGTGGGTACCAAAGTCACTAGGATCCAAAACGTTATCGCCTTTATCAAGACATTGATTAAAACTAATCGCTGCAGGCCCTATTAAAGAAGCGGATAGGAATCGACTTTTCCTGAACAAGATATCTACTCCGATTCTTGATTCACCTCCTACGGTCAATTCTGTACCTCCATGTGCGTCTTCTCCGTAGGCGTGCGAGATTGTGCAGGCGGACGCGGAATAGAGTATGCATAGGCCACGTTGGTCTTCGATGAATTCCACGAACAAAGACCTGTATGCTTTTAGTAACTCATTGTCATCGACCATGTAGATATCGTTGGTGTTGAGATTGACCTGCATTGGCTCCAGCAGCGGGACTAGTTCGGGGGGATATAAGGTTGCGTCTCTCGTGGTTGAACACTGTTCCTCGCTGTTCACCGTGGTTACGCCGGTGGCGATGGCCCATTGTTCAAATGCTCGGTCAATGACGCCAGGTTGATCAATGCCGCCGGCCGCATCAAGTGTTCCAGCCCATGCATCCCTATCAATGGCCGGAAATGTCTCACGGCATATCCGGTACTCGTATTCCTTGTTGGCCCAATGCCCGAAGAATGGGTATGTAGCAATGCGTTCATCTTTCTGAGGGTACACTTCAGATGGCCATGCGTAAGCTTCTCTCACCGAAAAGCCCGTACCGCCAGAATACTCGTAGTTGACCTGGAACGCATAGATGTCCCCCGTATCCTTGACGCCCCCCGTTTCAAAGGTTGTCGCCAGACTAAGCCCAGCAACTCTTCGTGTGCGTATTGCTTGCCGCGGCTCCTCTGTCCAATCGCTATCTGCCGCCGGGGTTGGCCGCCAGTCAGGATCGGAATGAGGTACTCCTGAGTAATCAGGCAATTTTCGCCATCTGACCGTGTAGGCAGTCGCGTCGTCCACTTCTCCCCACTTGAGTTGCACTTGTCCTTTGCCGTCCGTCCTAGCAGTGCTGTTGCCGTTAGCGCTGCCACCGGTAAGGATCGGATTGTCGATGATCCTCACCCACTCACTGTATGCACTATCTATGTACGGATCGGAGGCATCGGAATGGTCTGTATCGTAGATCGATCGGATTCGGTATTCATAGGACCCTCCTGGCTGCAAGTGTCCCATGCCTTCATCGGGTGAATTTCGTATCAGGTCCAATATGATGACCGCACTTGTCGCCGTCTCATTTTCGAGGTGTGGGGGTCCCCAGCCGCTCGGCCCCGACCCCGTCTTGCGCACGTCTATGTAGTGTGCCGAAGCCATCGAGTCCCCGTTCCAACTCAGCCGCGCTTTCCGCTGAAGCAAGGGCGTGATGGTGAGATTGGTGGGCGCGGTGAGTTTGCCCTGCGGCGTAGCGGAGACCTCGTCAGACCACGGGCCACATGGAAGCGACCCCAGAAAGCCGCTGCAGGCCCGTACTTTGACGTAATACAAGGTCCCGTTGGTTAGCCAATCGAGGTCCACGTTGGTATCCGCAGCTTGTTCCGAAACTTGTACGGATACCGTGTCCCCGATCCCCCCCAGCGTAGTCGAATACCACACGTCATAGCCTGTGATCGGACTTACGGAAAGCGGCGGGCTCCAACTTACCTCCAGGCTTCCGTCGCCCGGCGTCACCGTCGGAGGCGACGGCTTCCCGGGGGGATGTGGAGTAGGGGTGGGGGTAGGGGTAGGGGTAGGGGTATCGGTGGGCGTCGGCGTGGTGGGCGTGGGCGTATCGGTGGGCGTAGTAGGGGTCGGCGTATCGGTGGGCGTAGTAGGGGTCGGTGTATCGGTGGGCGTAGTAGGGGTCGGCGTATCGGTGGGCGTAGTAGGGGTCGGCGTATCGGTGGGCGGGAGACTAGGGTCAGGCGTCGGCGTATCGGTGGGCGTAGTAGGGGTCGGCGTATCGGTGGGCGGGAGACTAGGGTCAGGCGTCGGAGTATCGGTCGCAGTAGGGGTCGGCGTATCGGTCGCAGTAGGGGTCGGCGTATCGGTGGGCGTCGGTGTAGGGGTAGGGGTACCAGTCACCCCCACGCCCTGAGAGTCCGTGTCGAGATGGTACTCCTCTCCTTCTCCGATGCTGTACTCGTAAAGGCGCGCCGTTACGGTGTACGACCCTGGATCACAGGCGTAGACCCTGGCCGTGTCGCTGTAGGACGAGCTTCCTGAGGGAACGCTGATCGACTCGGACGTGTAACTGCACCCCGCATTGAACGCGAGGCCGCTGCCGGACGACCGCAGGAGAAACGTGTAGCGGTAGTTCTCGTCTGTGTCCAAACCGCTCCCACTGACGGTGAAGCTGTCAGAATCGCCCACGTCCAGCGTCGAGTCTAACCCCGATATGCCGAAGCTGTTGCTGCGCGCCGCTACTCCCATCGCAGCCACGGCCTCCGCGATTGCGTTCTGATAGCGCTCAATCCTGGCGGCCAGCCGGTCCTCGTAGCCCTCCCGCTGCTCGCCCACGCCCTCCTGCTGCTCGCCCTCGCCGTCCTGCGCTCGGATGTCCTGCACCCCGTCCGTAGTCAGCAGGACAACGGCTGCAATGACCGGCAGCGCAATTCCCACAAGATACCAGATCAGCGCCAAAGGGCGGGGCGATCGAAAGGCTCCCATAGTGCACCAGGACCTCAGACGGGGAGTACGTGGAGGCTAAGCGCAGGTTGCATTAACGTTTCGCGTTTTGTCAAATCGGCGTGTGCTCGTTCACCGCATAGGGGAGAGCAACTGTGTTGTAAAGTCAATCGATCTAGGCGAACGCGGTCTCCGTTGGCGCGTGCGCCTCATTCCACACGGCGCCGTGCTTGATCATGTCCCCGCGGCGGCGGCCAGCTCCGCGTCTCAATCGTCTTAATGCCCATCGCGATCAAGCTCGCGTAGGGCTCCCAGAGCGTAAGCGCTTCCATCAGTGGTCCCTCCTCGCCCTAACCACGAAGCATCGGGAACCCGTCCCACGTGCGCCCATCGAGGTGGCGGTCTTGCCCAGGCTGGTGCGCGTTCCCCTGCTTGTAGAAGTAAGCGGCTCCGGCTTCTTGGCACTGGTCTCGGAGCGACCGCGCCCAGTCGTACTCCATCGGCCTGCGGTCCGGCCCCGACTCCCCGCCGGCGGGTCGGCCTCACGGGGGAGGCGGCCGCCTTCGATGGCGTCCGGCGTCACGTACAGGCAGGGCTCCCCTTTCAGTCTCAGTGCCACCTCGAGACCTCCTGCCGTTGTAGCAGTGGCCGGTCATTCCAAGACCACGTCGAAACCGTGCTCTAGAGCGACCGCGCACGCCTCCACGTAGGAGTCCGTCACGTGCTCGCTCAGTCGCCTAGGTTGAGCCAGAGCACTCCACCGGGTAGTTGCGGGCTCCCCAGTACGGCGGCGACGTGACGACGCACTGAACGGACTCTGCCGACAGCAGCGCGAGCACGTCGCGCGCGTCGCCCTCGTTGACTTCCCAGCTCATACGACCAATCTCGCTTGCCCACGCCGGAGCGCGTTCATTTCCAGCACGTCACGCCGCGTCTTCTTCGCGTGGCAGTCGTGACAGAGCCATTGGAGGTTCGACGGCAGGTGCGCGCGTATCCAATCGCGCTTCCCGCGGGCCCTCGCGAGCCCCAGAGCGAGCCGGTTGAGGCGCCCTGCTGAAAGAGCAGCGTCGACCAGTGCGCGTTTCTTCGCCATCTTCAAGCCAATGAGCCTCCGGCCTCATCCGCAGGGACACCCTTTCCGGAGAATGGTCAGTCGGAAGATGCCCCCAGTGTCTTACATCGAGGCCCTAGAGTAGGAGGGTTAACCAGTGGACGAGAACGCCGCCATCTACGCCAGGGTCAGCACCGCCCAACAGGAAGAGGGGACTTCCCTAGAAACGCAGGTAGCCGGCTGCCTCGCTGTGGCGAAGGAACGCGGGTGGCATGTTGAGCAACCTCATGTCTTCCGGGAGCAAGCCTCCGGCGCAGACGAGGCCAGGCCTCACCTCACCCAGGTGCGCAGGCTGGCACGGTTGGGGACTGTCAAGGCCGTCATCGTCCACTCTCCCGACAGGCTATCGAGGGACCCGGTCCACCTCATGGTGATGACGGAGGAGTTCGCAGACGCCGGGGCCACACTCCTGTTCGTCCAGGGACCATCAGGCACCACCGCAGAGGACAAGCTCGTCCGCTACATCCTGGGCTACGTCGGAGCGAAGGAGCGCGAGTTCATCACTGAGCGGACGATGCGCGGCAAGGTATCAACGGCGCAGAACGGCCGCATGCCCGTAGGCGCTGGAAAGGGGTTGTACGGCTACCAATACGCCCCTATGACCAAGCGGCGCACGGTCCTGGATGCCGAAGCGGAGGTCGTGAAGAAAGTCTTCGCCTGGGCTAGCGAAGGCGTGAGTCTCTACCAGATCGCTATCCGCCTGAACGACACAGGCATCCCGACCAAGAACGGGCACGCTTGGCATCCGCTTACCTTGAAACGGATGCTGACCAACATGTCGTACATAGGACTTGACTACTACGGCAAGACGAGGGCACGGAAGACACGAGGAGGCCGTAGGACGGTCGATGCCGTCCCGGAGGAGGGTTGGATTCGCGTTGAGGGGTTCACCCCTCCCATCATCGACGAGTCCGTCTTTGCGCGGGTGCAAGAACGGCTCAAGCAACCCAGCAACAGGAGAACCCAATCAGCGAAGCCGTACCTCCTAACTGGGTTCCTGGTTTGTGGGAAGTGTGGGAGTCCGGTCGTCGGCGCCCAACTGAACAAGCGTTACCGGTACTACCGCTGCCGGGCCACCGTGCCGACTACCCTAGGACCGGCGACCTGCCGAGCTCGCTACATTCCGGCGAATCCGTTAGAAGAGGCTGTCTGGGGCCAGGTGCGGCAGGTCCTGGAGAATCCTGAACTCGTACTCGACAACCTTAGGCAACAGCTTGCAGGCATGGGCGGCGGGTTTGACGAGGAGATTGCCCGGCTCGGCCGGGAGATACGGCACTGCCGGGACCAAGAGCGGCGTCTCGTCACACTCTACATGTATGGCGAGGTAGACGACGACTACATCCGCTCGCACAGCGGCCCGCTGAAGAGTCAGCGGGAAGGCTACGAGGCGGAGCTGCGGCGTCTCGAGCAACAGAAGGCCGAGAGGCGCGACCTAGAACAGGCCGAGGCCCAACTTAGCGAGTTCTGCCAGCGGGTTCAGGCGGGCATGACCAGCGAGGACCACGACGGTAAGCGTGCGGTCCTCTCAGCGTTCCGCGTACGAGTCGAGGCGACGCGGGACCAGGTCGTGGTAAAGGGAGTTGTCGGCTTCCCCGACCCGGACACGAGTAACTACCATTGGACGAACATTGGCATGACAACGTGGACGTAGTCCAGGTCGTCGAGGGGACGGATAACTCCGGGGCTGGAGGACGTGGTCATCTCCAGGGCGACCTTCTCCTTGCCGAGGACCCCCAGCACGTCGTTCAAGTAGCGGCTGTTGAAGGCGATCTTGGCCTCGGGGCCCTCGACGTCGGCTTCGATGTCGCCGGTGTTATCGCCTACCTCCTCGGCTCGTGAGGAGATAGTGAGCCTTCCCGACCCGCCGACGTCCGGCGCGATCTGCAGGCGAATGATGCCGGAGCCGTCCTTGGCGAAGATGGCGGCGGTGCGGGTGGCGCGCTGGAGCTCGCCAAGGTCGACAATTGCCCTCGTGGTGCGCTCTTGGGGAATGAGCTGGCTGTAGTTCGGGAACGTCCCCTGGATAAGCTGGGAGACGACCTCGACGTTCTTGAGGCGGAAGAGCGCCTGGCTGCGCTGAGTCGTAATCACGATGTCCACGGGATCGTCGCCATCGATTAGGCGCTCGATCTCGGTGAGGGTGCGCGCGGGGATGATGACGGAGAGCTTTTCGCCCACCGGCTCCAAGAGCTCGGCAGTGCGGACCGCGAGGCGGAAGCCGTCGGCGGCGGCGAGGGTGACCTTGGAGCCTTCCATCTCGACGTTGACGCCGGTGAGAACGGGGCGCGAGTCCTCTACAGCAGCGGCGAGCGCCACCTGGTGGATGGCCTCGCGCAACGCCCTGCCGCTGATCTTGGTGGAGACGCCTTCGCCCACGGACGGGATGGGAGGGAACTCCTCAGCTGGGCCACCGTTGATAGTGGACTGGAAGCGGTCGCCCTTTACCTCGATGCCTCGACCCGCGGAGTTCGTATTCACCTCAATGGTCTGGGGTCTGAGGGAGTTGACGAAGTCAGTGAGCAGGCGGGCGGGAATAGTGACCGAGCCCTCGTCGACAATCTCGCCGCCGACCCACGTGCTGATCGCGATCTCAAGGTTGGTGGCGGACAGCTTCAGCCTACCCTCGTCGGTGGCGAGAAGCACATGCTGGGTAATGGGCAGCGTGGTGCGTGTTGCGACGGCTCGCTGGACGATGCCAAGCCCGTGGCTGAGATTCTCCTGAAGGCAATTCAACTGCATGTAGCGGACCTCAAGATGTTGTGGTTATTCGGACGGTTGGACGCTCAGTATAGGCGCGGCAGGGAGAGGGGTCAACGCGCGGACGAGCAAGGCCACGGCCTGCTAAAGAGGGCTTATCTTACAGAAAACAGCAGCGGCAAGGACCAACAACCCCTCCGCAAGCCTTCTCCCCTATTCGACTAGAGCGTCTCTCAGCTCGAATGGCCAATGGTTGGGGAAGTGGTTCGCGAAACGCCCCAACGGGAGGGGGCGCCGCGGGGCACTAGTCGGAAGGCGCCATGGTCCAACAGACCCACCACGAAAAGCGCATGGACTTCCTGAGAGAACTACGGACTTGGGGAACGCGGGACTACTGGGTCGCCAGGTAGTTCACGATGGCGTCGAGGTCCGCGGGCGAGATGCTCGTGGCGAAGTCCTGGGGCATGAGGCCGTCCTCATAGCCCTCGGTGAGCACGGCGCTCGGGTTGAGGATGGACTCCCTGATGAAGTCCGCGCCCTTCGTGCCGACCCCCGTGAGGTCCGGCCCGACATTCTGCTTCATTGCAGGGACGGACGCGAGGGTGTGGCACGTCCCACACCCGTTCAGGATGAGCAAGCCTTCAGGGCCTGTCGGGCCCCCTCCGCTCGTGGGAACAGGAGTGAAGGTAGGCGTAGGCTCGACGGTCGCGCCTACAGGAGGCTCGCAGTCGTCGCCCGAGGCGGCCACGATTCGCCCGTCGTGGGCGATGAAGCACTCCGATGCTGCGACTGGCTCGCCGCCGCCGCACGCCGCCGTTAGGAGCGCGAAGAGCACAGCAGTGATGGCTAGGATGGCGAGCGCTGCCGGGCGGCGAAGCACCACGTGATACCTCTAATTCTCGTCTTAGTCCGAGGTGGTTGTGATTTCTGTCACTTTGTAACACCGGCCTCGGCGTGCTGTCAAGGAACTCGTCCTCGTAAGGGGAGCGACAGCGGAGCCCCACCCCACAGACGGCCCCCTTCCCGGTCTCCCGTGGCCGGAAACGGTGAAGGCCCGGCGTCATCTCCCCTAACGCCAGGCCTTCGCACCGGGCCAACGTCTGCGCCTGCCAACGGAGGGCTGGGCTAGCTCACTCTCTTGACCTCGAGGGTTTCCCCGGGAGCGAGCGCCACTCGCCGTACGTTGATCCCCAGCTTGAGGAGCCAGTAGCCGAGGGTGGCCTTGGACACCTCAAGCTCGGCGGCAGTGGCCGAGAGCCCATTCTCGTTGATCTTTTCCGGCAGCAAACGTTCGAGCGGCTGGTGGAAGCGCTCCTCCACCTGCTGCATCAGCCGAGTCTTTCGCGCCATGTCTACTCCCTTCCTCAAGCTACCCTTGGGCGGCTAGCGTTCCGGCCAATTTTATACCCATACCTGACCATCTTGTCAACACTCCGTCTATCCATGAATATAGACATTGTTTAGGAAATGTTCAGAACACGCCTAGAGAAGCCCTTCCCTGCTATGATTCGAGATGCCGTGCGCCAGTCCGTTATGGGCTGGAAGGCAATTCCACTCTTTCGAACACGGGCCTCTGACCTTGCCAGACGAACTTATCGTCATCCTGACCGCAATGACCCCCATTGGCGAGCTACGCGCCTCAGTGCCCCTAGCAATCGTGTCCTACGACATGTGGTGGCTGAAGGCGCTCGGGCTGTCCGTGGTCGGGAACCTGCTGCCGGTCCCGTTCCTCTTATATGGACTGCGCACGGTGGGGACCCGGATCGAGAGGCAGGAGAACGTGCTCGGCCGCCTGCTACGCTGGCGGACGGAACGCATCGAGCGGATGTGGGGCGAGCGGATCCGGCGCTACGGGTTCTTCGGCATCGTCCTGGTCGTCGCCATTCCCCTACCCTTCACCGGGGCATGGACCGGGACGCTCGCTGTGTGGGCGCTGGGCGAACCGGCGCGGCGCGGCTTGTCGGCGATAGCGGTCGGCGTCCTGATCGCCGGCGCCATCGTGACGGCCCTCACCGTCGCGGGCGTCGAGCTCATCAGGCTCACGTAGGACCCTCCCGCCCACGACACTAGGCCACCCTGCGCCTAGGCGCCCAGGCGCCGCGTCGCCCGCGCCCACGTCGCAATTGTGACATTTGCTCGTTGCGCAAACGCCCCCTCATTCCCTATCTTGTCTCCCATGCCCCGACCGTCCCGCACCCTCCACGGTCCCGATGCCCCGGCTGACGCCTGTCGGAAAGTGTCGCGTTACTGTCGCAGAATGTCGCACACTGTCGCGCACTGTCGCGCCCGAAACCCCCTAACTAGGAGTAAATGACCATGAAAACCGGGGAAATGCGACAGTTTTGAGAACATCGGCGCAGAGGACCCGTCATTTCCGCGCAGACCGAGACCTTGCGTAACTGCCCAACGCCAAAGGAGTCGGGGGTGAGGTTCCCCGCCTGCGAGGCAATGACGGGAACGGGCGCGGGAATGACGGAGGAGCGTAGAATCAGGATAGCGATGTGCAGGAGGCGGCATTGAACCTCTGGGATAAGACGAAGCGCAACCACGGGCTGGAGCACGCAACGATCTCGCTGCTCCTGGCCCAGCTCCCCCACGACAAGCCGATGGCGGGCTACTCGATACCCGCCGGGTTCCTGGTGCTCGGAAACGTGACAGCCGAGCAAGTGGAAGAGACGGCGCACGAGGCGCTCCGGCGCATGAAGAGCGGCGAGGGCGACTTGGCGGTCTCCCCGTTCTGCGGAACGAATATCGTGGTGGGGGCAGGGCTCGCGACCATCGCGTCACTCGCGGGCTACCGGATGGCGGGGCGCGGGGTGGCCGGAGTCAGCCGGGCGTTCTCCAACACCGTCCTCGCCATTGTCGCCTCACGCCCCCTTGGCCGCCTTGTACAGCAGCGCTACACCACGTCGCCTGACGTTGAGGCCATGTCGATCGAGAGCATCACACAGCACCAACTCGGCAAGGTGCGGGTGCACTGGGTGGCGACGAGCTTCGCCTAGTGCTCCCCTCCCTAACGTCCGGTGAAGACGGGCTTCCGCTTCTCGACGAAAGCAACGTGCCCTTCGCGCCGGTCCTCGGTGAGGGCGAGCATCGCCGAGCAACGCTGCTCGTACTGGATCCCGCTGTCGACATCCACGTCCATCGCGACGTTGACGGCGTTCTTGATGCTGGCGAGGGAGAGCGGCGGCAGTTCGAGCAACCGGTCAGCCCATGCGCGGGCTTCCGCCATCAGCTGGTCCGGCGGGGCCGTCTCGTTCACCAAGCCCCAGCTCAGGGCGGTAGGGGCGTCGATGAATTTGCCGAGGAGCATCATCTCCTTGGCCCTCGCCGGGCCAACGAGCCTGGGAAGCCGTTGGGTGCCGCCCGCCCCCGGAAGGATGCCGAGGGTGAGCTCCGGCAAGGCCATGCGCGCCTCGGTGCTCGCAATGCGCAGGTCGCAGGCCATGGCCAGCTCGAGACCCCCGCCTGCGGCAACGCCGTTGACGGCGGCGATGCTCACCTGGTTCAGCCGCTCCAACCGGCGGAAGGTGGGGGAGATGACGGAGGAGGTCCGCGCGAACGAGAGGTCGTTGATGTTCTCAGTACGCTCCTTGATATCGGCGCCGGCGCAGAAGGCGCGTCCGGCCCCGGTCACGATAAGGACGCGGATGTCGGGGGTGGTCTCCATATCGGTAACGAATTGCTGGAGTTCGCCGGTGAGCTCACGGCTTATGGCGTTGAGCCGGTGCTGGCGGTCGAGAGTGAGGATGCCGAGAGGGCCTTCGGTCTCAAATCGGATGGTGTTGTAGGTCATGCGATTTCCTTTTGCGTAAAGTCAGATTCTGTCTCCAAGGCAACGGCGTAAGCAGGCCCGCTTGACCGTCTGGAGAGGCAACACTATATTCGCAAGACGCCCCAGTAGCTCAGGTGGATAGAGCGGCTGCCTTCTAAGCAGCGGGTCACGGGTTCGAATCCTGTCTGGGGCGCCAGATTCCACATAGCACCCGGCGCCGCCCTGCCCTCTATGCAGGCGGGTTGGCGCCGTGGGCGGCCCAGACCGCCTGCATCTCATCGGCGATCGCCTGGGGCTGGCCGGTGAGGAACGGGAACCGAGGGGGGCTAGCGCCGACCGGGCCCGGTTGGCCTCCTCCACAACCGACACGGGGCAAGGGCAGCATGCGGTTTCGGCCAGCGTCGCGAAGCACCCCTTTGGGGTCTCCGCCGTCGGCAACGGTCTTCAGGTCGTCCATGAAGCGCTTCCTCACCATGATGACGCCCCGATCGCTCTCGCCGAGGTGCTCGTTCCAACGGTCGGACACGACCCCCTGCCCGACCCACGCGACGAAGTCTTGGTTCATGACGTGGCTCGTGATCCACCGGCCGGTCTGCTCATCACGAATGGGCGCGCTCCAGTACGGGATAGCCTCTTGCTCAAAGGGCCGCTCGCCGGGGACAGGGTCGATGAACCAGCCGACGCTGAGGGTCGTTTCGTCGTCTATGGGCACGCGCCACTCGAAATGGCCGGTGTAGAGCGCGTTGGGCCAAAGGCAGACGCGGCCTACAGTCCACAGCTCGTTCTCCTCGTCGGTGTCGGCGCGGACGCGACGGTAACGAAAGCCGAACTCGAACTCGTCGAACCCGACTCTGAGGTGGGCGGGCGATTCGCCGTCTTCACCCTTCAGGCGCAGCGACCAGTTGGAGTGGAGCCATTCGAAATGCACGGGATCGATCGAGTTCTCCTGGCATTGGAGCCAGTTGCATGGAACGGTGGAGAATACGACCTGCTTGTACCCGCGGTCGTAGTAGCGGTCCCAGTCCCATAGCTCCGGCACAGGGCCTTCGCCGATGTACGCCCAGAGCAGGCCAGCCTTAGCGCGGACATGGCGCGCCTTGACCGATATCTTGTCCTTGAACCCAGCGTCCGGATGAGCTTTCTCTTCAAAGGGCTGCGCGAGGCAGCGCCCGGTCTCGTCGAACAGCCAGCCGTGGTAGCTACAACGGAGGCCATACTGCTCGACCCATCCATATGAGAGGTCCGCGCGGCGGTGCGGGCAGTGCCGCTCGAGGAGGCCGTAGGCGCCGGCCTTGTCTCTGTACAGCACGAAGTCTTCACCCATGAGGCGGACAGCCTTGACGGAGGTTTCGTCCATCTCAGCGACCGCGGCGATGGGATGCCAGTAGCGGCGCATGAGTTCGCCCATAGGCGTGCCGGGGCCGACCTGCCGGAGTAGGTCGTTCTCTTGGCGTGTCAACATGCGCGCCTCCTTGGCGGGGCTTGGCCCTTCCCGTTCGGCAGGGTCAGCGCGGCCGCCATCGCTCCAGCGGACGGTATGACGCGGCGCTCCGTTTCGTCAACGGCCAGGGGTCGGGTGCAGCGGACGCTCAATCGAGGAGCCCGTGAGCGAGAGGGCGTCCTGTGGACAATCTGGCGACAGCCCCTCCCCCGCCCAGGCGGCGGACGACCGAGAGACGCCCAGCGTTGCGCCGGATTGCACAACCCCGTACAGTGGGCCAGAGGTCGGCCTGCAACGCAGGGAGGAGACTATGGCCATCTGGAGCAAGCTCCGCGGCGAATTCGTTGATATCGTCGAGTGGACTGACGATTCTCAAGACACCCTCGTCTATCGTTTCCAACGGCACGCTAACGAGATCAAGTACGGCGCGCAGTTGGTCGTCCGCGAGGGGCAGACTGCGGCTTTCGTCAACCAAGGCAAGCTGGCAGACGTTTTCGAGCCCGGCAGGCACATCCTGGAGACCGGCAACCTGCCTATCTTGTCGACCCTCCAAGGATGGAAGTACGGCTTTTCCAGCCCGTTCAAGGCGGAGGTCTATTTCGTAAGCACCAGGCGATTCACGGACCTCAAATGGGGCACCAAGAATCCCGTGATGCTCCGGGACCAGGACTTTGGACTCGTGCGCTTGCGTGCGTTTGGCACTTACGCCATCCGCGTTCACGACACCGCCATCTTGCTGCGAGAGCTCGTGGGCACCTCGGGCCACTACAAGACCGACGAGATCACCGATCAGTTGCGCAACGTCATCGTTTCGCGATTCGCCGACCTCCTGGGCGAAAGCAATATCCCCGCCTTAGACTTGGTTTCCAACTACGATGAGCTTGGATCCTTTATGACCTCTAAGGTGAGGCCCGAGTTCAACGCCTATGGACTCGAGCTTACGAAGCTCCTCGTCGAGAACATCTCGCTGCCTGCAGAGGTTGAGGCCGCTCTCGACAAGCGCACCAGCATGGGTGCCGTCGGCAATCTGAACGCGTTCTCCCAATTCCAAGCTGCAACGGCCATGGAGGCCGCCGCCAACAACCCCGGCACCGCAGGCGGCGCAATCGGTTTAGGCATGGGCATGATGATGGGCGGTCAGATGGGCCAGGCCGCCACGCCGCCAGCCGCAGCGCCCGCCCCGCCACCCGTGCCCCAGCCGACGCAATTCTTCGTGGCCGTCAACGGACAGCAGACGGGGCCATTCGACATGAACGTGCTGGCGATGCACATCCAACAGGGACAGCTCGCTCGTGACACTCTTGTGTGGCAAGCGGGCATGGCGCAGTGGACGAGAGCAGCGGATGTCAACACGTTGGCTGCGCTGTTTGACGCGGCGCCTCCTCCGCTGCCGCCGCAGGTCCAGTAGGCGCGTCCCGAACAAAGTCCCTAGACAGGAGCTCCATGACCGAAACGCAGGTTGAGCCTCAGCGCAATCAGTTCTCGTGCGGGCAGTGCGGGTCGCTGGTCGAGTTCCAGCCGGGCGCAGGCATGCTCGTCTGTCAGCATTGTGGGGCCGAGACTCCCCTCCCCGAGTCCAACGACGAGATCGAGGAACTGGACTTTCACGAGCGGCTGGCATCCCTGGAGGACGATGAGGAAGTCGAAGAGGCTCTCACTCTCGCCTGCCCAAGCTGCGGCGCGGAATTCGAGCGAGACGCAGGGCTCTCCTCCGAGGCGTGCCCCTTCTGCGGAACCACCATCGTAGCGGCAGGCGGCTCTCACAAACAGATCAAACCGCGCTCGCTGTTGCCATTCAAGGTGGCGCGCGCGAGCGCTCGGGCGCTGTTCCGCGAATGGGTTTCGAAGCTTTGGTTTGCTCCCAACGATTTCAAGAAGCGCGCCCGCTTGGACACGGCCCTCGCTGGCATGTACGTTCCGCATTGGACCTATGACGCCGCGGTAACCACGGAGTACAGCGGCCAGCGCGGGACCTATTACTACGTACCAGTAGTGGTATCCACGGGCAAAGGCACGACCACGATCATGCAGCGCTATACGGCATGGGTCCCAGTGCAAGGCGTTGTGCACAACGAGTTCGACGACCTCTTGGTGCTCGCGAGCCACTCCCTGCCCACCCAGTACATGGAAAAGCTGGAACCGTGGGGCCTGTCCGACCTCGTCCCGTTCCAACCCGAATATATGAGCGGCTTCCGCGCCGAGAGCTACCAGGTCGGCCTCGAAGAAGGCTTCACCGAAGCCCGCAAACAGATGGGGGGGCCGATACGCGACACCATCCGGTACGATATTGGCGGCGACGAGCAGATGGTCCAGTCGATGCGCTCGGAGTTCAACAGCATCACCTTCAAACACATCCTGCTGCCCGTCTGGATCAGCGCGTACCGGTTCAGGAACAAGCCTTTCCGCTTCCTGATCAACGCTCGGACGGGAGAAGTGCAGGGTGAACGCCCCTGGAGCTGGATGAAGATAGCCTCGGCCGTAGGGGGAGCCACAGCGCTGTTAGCATCGGGTATTGCGGCTTTGGCGCTAACCCAGTAGACCCCGCCCGCGAGCCGCCGAGGTCGCGCCTACTCGACTCTTGGAGCAACTTGGCCACCCAGTAGGATGGGCTCGGAGGTGAGCGTGTTCGACCGGGCATGTCAAGCGGAGCATGTTCGTTATGTAGCAAGCGACGAAGCCAATGGCGGCGCTAGAGGAGGCCATCATGAGTGAACTGGTGTTGGGAACAGACGAAGGCGTGTTCGCGTTCCACCCGGACAGCGGCAAGTTCCACGCGGAGGACGGCCCAAACACACGGGTGATGCTCGCCGCAGCCGGCGACACCGTGTACGCCGTGACGGACGATGCCGCCGTCTGGCGCCGGAGCGGGCACAACCACTGGGAACGGTTGAATTCTCGGGCGGTCGAGGTCCAGCCCTGGACGCTGGGGGCCGACGCTCGCGTGCCGGGGCTGGTGTGGCTGGGCGTGTCGCCGGCGATGTTGTATCGGAGCGACGACGGAGGAGAGAGTTGGGCGGGGTGCGATTCGTTCAACGATATCCCCGGCCGCGAGACGTGGACGTTCCCGCCGCCTCCGCACATCCCACACGTGCGCTCCATCTTCCCCGACCCGGCGGAAGCAGGCGGCGTATACGTCGGCGTCGAGGAGGGCGGCGTCTTCCGTAGCATCGACGACGGCGCGACGTGGGAGGGCCTGAACGAAGGGCTTTTCTTCGACGTCCACGAGGTAATGGCGGACCCCGATGCGCATCACCTCTACGCGACCACAGGATCGGGTTTCCATCGCAGCGAGGATGGCGGCCAGAGCTGGCGGCTGGTGAAGGAAGGGCTAGACCGACCGTACACGATGCCCTTGGTTGCGGCGCCGGAGGACCCGGGGTTGCTGTATACAGCCGCTGCAGCAACGCCGCCCCCAGGGTGGCGTACGAACGGCACGGCAAACGCCGCGATCTACCGCAGCGAAGACGGCGGCGTCCACTGGCTCCAGCTCGCGGAGGGACTGCCAGTCTCCTTTGAGGCGATGGTCCGGACGATGGTGGCCGGTCCCGGCGGCGCGCTGATAGCGGCCGCGGCCACCGACCTCTACCTGAGCGAGGACCGCGGGGAGCACTGGAGCCTCGTGAAGTCCGACGTGCCCACCGTCCGATCGATGGTGCTGGTGTAACGTCGCGGTGGCAGTGCGGGACTGGCCAACTGCTGGGGGTAGGCCGCCGGGAGGAATTCGGTCGGCCCTGCGCCCCTACCCCCTCACTCGAACCCTCGCTGCTGCCGCTAGCCGGACGCCGCCTCGCTCCCGGTCTTGACCAACGTCTCCTTGGCCACGAAGGCGAGCAAGACGCCGCCGATGAGGAGGATGGGGGCGTAGGCGATGAATGGGGCGACGGGGCCAACGCTGTTGACAAGCAAGCCGCCGAGCAGCGGCGCGCTCACTCCCCCCACCTCCGTCGCGGTGCGACGGAAAGCTTGGAGACGGCCTCGCACGTGGCCGGGAAGAACGTCGTAGGTGCTCGCGGCGAGTGAGCCGAGCGATAGTCCGTTCGCCAGCGCCATAACCCCGACCAGCAGCGACAGGAGCAGGAACGTGTCGGCGAACGGCACGAGCAGGAAGGCAATGCCCGGCAGGAAGGTGCTGGGAACCGTGCCCCACTTCCGGCCCAGCTTGTCGAGGACAATGCCGGCGGGGAGGATCATCGCGAAAACGACGCCTCCCGAAATTGAGAAGAGCACCCCAATCTCGGTCGAGGACAGCCCTAGCTGCTCGTCGGCGTAGAGGGGCATGACGCTCTGGAGGGTGATGCGGAAGGTGAAACCTGCGAAGGTCGCGAACACGAACACCCAATAGCTGGCGCGCAGTCCGGGGTGGATCTCCTTGAACAGTCCGACCAAGTCGCGGACGCGGCGGCCTACTCCGCCGCCCGCAGCCGGAGGAGGAGCGTCGGTCGGGGCGCGCCGCCGCGCAGTGTCGTGGGCGAAGAGGCCAAGGGCCACGGCAAAGGACGTGACGACCGCGAAGCCGATAAAGGTCGCGCGGAATCCGAGGCCGTCAGCCAACAGCCCTCCCGCGAGCGGGCCGATGGCGAGGGCTCCGGAGTGCATGCCGTGGAAGCCGCTGAGCACCCTACCCCGCTGGTCATTTCGAACGAGGTCGATTCCAGCGATCTCTCTTCCCATCGCCCACAGGCTGTCTCCTATCCCGACGAGAAAGGTCGCTGCGAGGATTGGCAAAAACCAGGGCGTACCCGCGCCTACGAAGGCACCTACGAGGACGAGAGCGGGACCGCCGACCAAGAGCTTGCGCGAGCCGAAGCGATCGATGAGGACACCAGCGCCCGGTATGCCGAAGAACCGGCCAAGGGCATACGCGGTGACGACTTGGGCGGCGGCGCCGGGGGAGACGTCGAAATAGTCGGCCAGGACCCGGCGTGATGGGCAGGAGCATCGCCCAGCCGGCACCCGATATGAGCGTGCCGGTGTAGAGATTCGCCAGGCCGCGGACGGACGGATTCCGTAGGAGGCCGACCCGCACCCTAACCCTCCCCTTCACAGGGGCGAGTCTCCCGCCTGCGCGGGAATAGCGAGACTGCGGGCACTAGGATGCGGCCCCAATCATGCCGGCGACCTCGCTCGCGGTCCGCACTCTCGCCATGAACGGGAACATGCGCGTCATGAGCTGGTCGTGATTGTCCTGGTTTCCGGCTCGGCAAGCGTCGCTGACGATGACGAGATTGAAGTCCATGTCGCGGGCGGAGTAGGCGGTGGAAACGATGCCCACGTCGGTCGCGCCTCCGCAGAGGATGATGGTGTCAATGCCGCGGGTGCGGAGGCTGAGCTCAAGGTGCGTCTGGTGGAAGGCGCTCCAACGGTGTTTGGCGATGAAGTAGTCGTCGGGGCGAGGGTCGAGCTCGGGGATGACCTGGGAGCTCCAGTCGCCCGCGTAAATCATGAGGTAGGGCTTGAAGGGCCTGTCCTCGGGGTCGGGCCAGGGCGTGCCGCGGACGTCGGTGTCGTTGTAGAGGAGGGCCGAGTCCAGCCCGTCGTGGCGGTGGTCGGCGCGGGCGAAGAACACAGGAATGCCGACGCCCCGAGCGGCATCAAGAACGAGGCGGCAGTTGTCGACCATAGGCTTGGCGGCGGCCCAGTCCTCCTCCGTGCCCGCGTGGAAGTAGGCGTTGAGCATGTCGAAGAAGAGGAGCGCAGTCTTATTGGGGTTGATTGAGGCGTAACTCATGGCGGCCCTCCTGAAAAGGTTGGTTGCGGGGCCACTATACGCCCGTCCGGACTCCCTTCTTCAGTCCTCCGTTCAAGGGAGGCCCCGGCTAGTTCAAATGGATTATGAACTAGCCGGGTTTATGTTCCGGCAACCGTACGGCTAGGCGGTTGGGGCCGCTTCCCAGGGAGGAGCCTCAGCCCAAGGCTTCAGGAAGGCCTCAATCTGCTTGACGTGCGCGTCGCTCTGGCCCGCCTGAGAGGGCACGAACTTGGCCATGCGCGCGGGGTTGTTCATCGACGGCCAGTGCTCGAGCGGCAGGTTGATGCACTCGTTCACCTTGGCGTCGCGCACCGTGCCAAGCGGGTCGCCTCCGTCGGCTACCACGGTCATCTGCTCGGTGAGGAGCTTGCGGTAGAGGATGATGCCACGGTCGGACTCGCCGAGATGCTCGCGGTGCCTCGGGGCGATGCCGCCCTGGGTGATCCACGCAACGAAGTCCTGGTGGTTGACGAGGTCCTCGATCAAGCGGCCGTCAGGCTCGTACAGGGGAACGTTGAAGTAGGGGATGGTCTGCTGGGGCTCGACCTGCTGGCCGGGCGCGGCGCGGTAGAAGTACCAGGTGACGTGGAGGGTGTGCTCGTCATCCACCGGCGTCCGGAACTGCATGGAGCAGCGCACCGAGCTGCCGACGAACAGGATCTGCGGGAACATGACCGGGTGGCCGACCGCCCAATCGCCGTGGGTCTCGTCGATGCCCTCGGTGACGCGGCGCTTGATGATGCCGTAGTCGAAGACATCAAACCCAATCTTCTGGTGCCGCTTGGGCAGGATGCCGAACTCGTCGGCCTCGGCGAGTCCTAGACGCACCGCCTTGTCGTGCTGCTGGCGCACGCCCCAATAGCCGTGCAGCCACTCTAGGTGGACCGGGTCCAGCGAGTTCTCCATGCACTGGAGCCAGTTGCACGGGAGCGGCGCAAGGGCGACCTCGCTCCAGCCGTCCTCCCACGTGAAGGGCTCCCAGTTCGGAAGCAGGGGCGCGGGGGCCGGGCCCATGTACGCGAAAATCATGCCCGCGAGCGCCTGCACAGGGTAGCCTGCGATCTTGACCTTCTCCTTGAAGCGTCCGTCCGGGTGGACCGTTTCCTCGAAGGGCTGCTCGATGCACTGGCCGGTCTCGTCCATCATCCAGCCGTGGTACATGCAGCGGAGGCCGTGCTCCTCGGGTATGCCGTAGGAGAGGTCGACGCGACGATGGGGGCAGAAGCGATCGATGAGCCCGAGCGTGCCCGACTTGTCCTTGTAGAGGACGAGGTCCTCGCCGAGGAGGCGGACGGACTTGGTAGGTTTGTCGTCGAGCTCGCCGACAGCGGCGATGGGGTGCCAGTAGCGGCGCATGAGCTCGCCCATCGGCGTGCCCGCGCCCACCCTCGATAGCTTCTCGTTCTCCTGGATGTTGAGCATGGTCGGTCTCCTATTCAACGCTGACGGGCCGAATGTGGCGATTGTAGCACCGCCGCGCAAGCAAGAGCGCCACTCCGAGCGCGAATGTCCCCGGATGCCCTCGCCCGCGCACTCGTGTGGCGGCAGGCGCTACGAGCACCGGGCGGCGCGTTCTTTGTCCAACGGTCTCATTTGGTCATTTGGTCTCATTTCACTCGTAAGGTCCCTGCTCCCCCCGGATGGTGGAGGACAAGGATGGTGGAGGGATAAGGCCCCAGGCAGACATGGTAGGAGGAGCGAGGCGTTGACGGAAGGGGCAAATGTCGCAGTGGGGTGTTGTCTCAGGGAGCAGGGCTGGCTGGCCGCGCCGTATAATCCGGCGCATCCAGACGTCAGGAGGCTCGTAATGCCCCTCGACCCGCAAGCAGAGCAATCACTCGCGCAGCGCGCAGGCGCGCCGCGACAGCACGAGGTGAGCCCGGCTGAGGCGCGGGCGATGCAGGAGGCGCAGCCCCGCCTCGCCGGTCCAGAGGTCGCGGCGGTGGAAGACCACATGGCGCCGGGGCCGCATGGAGACGTGCCTGTGCGGGTCTACCGTCCTGCCCCCCGACAGAACCAGGACGAACCAGGCGATGCCCTGCCCGTGACGATGTGGTTCCATGGCGGCGGGTGGGTCGTCGGGAACATCGAGACGAACGACGCGACGTGCCGCGCGCTCGCCAATGAGTCAGGAAGCATCGTCGTGTCCGTCGACTACCGCCTTGCGCCGGAACACCGGTTCCCCATCCCGTTCGACGATTGCTATGCGGCGACGTGCTGGGCGGCGGAGAACGCGGCTTCGTTCGGCGGCGACCCGTCGAGGGTGGCCGTGGCCGGAGGGAGCGCGGGAGGCAATCTAGCGGCGGCTGTGGCGTTGCGGGCGCGGGACGAGGGCGGCCCCAAGCTCGCGCAGCAGACGCTGGTCTACCCTGTGACGGACCGCGATTTCGAGCGGCCGTCGTACGTCGCGAACGGCGATGGGTACGGCCTGGACCTGGATGTGATGGCCTATTTCTGGGACTGCTATCTGTCGAGCGAAGCCGACGCGTCGAATCCCTACGCGGTGCCGATGCTCGCGGAGGACCTGTCCGGGCTGCCCCCGGCATACGTGCTGACGGCGGAGTACGACCCGCTGCGCGACGAAGGGGAGGAGTACTCGGAGCGACTGCGGGCCGCAGGCGTGCCGACGACCGCGACACGGTACGACGGCATGATCCACGGGTTCTTCAACGCCGGCATACCGTTCGACCGCACATGGGACGCCATAGCCGAGACGGCGAACGAGCTGCGGAAGGCGTTCGGCACTGCGTAATCCCTCCGGCGCCAACTCCGGCCCCCCGGGAATACCTAGCTTCTGGCCGTCTCACCGCATCTTCTACGGGTGGGCCATCGTCGGGGCGGCGTTCATCGCGACGTTCGCGGAGGTGCCGGGCTTCGGGCCGGTGCTGACGATCTTCGTCAAGCCTATCCAGGACGAGCTGGGCTGGTCGTACACGACGATCTCGACTGGTTTCCTCATCGGGAGCGCAGCGGGGGCGGTCGCATCGACCGTCACGGGATGGCTGGTCGACAAGTACGGGCCGCGCGTCGTTGTCGCGCTGGGGGGCGTTGGGCTCGCCGGGGCGCTAGTGGGGCTGTCGACAATACAGGAGCCATGGCACTTCTGGACGTTCTTCGGGCTGGCGCGGGGATCAGTTATAGCGGGCGTGGAGATCGGGTCGTCAGTGGCGATAGCGAAGTGGTTCGTGCGGCAGCGCGGGCGGACGCTGGCGCTCAAGTCGATGGGCCAGCGCTCGGGGCAGGTTGTGCTCCCCATCGTGAGCTTTCTCATCATGGACGCGTCCGACTGGCGGACGGCATACGTGGCGCTGTCCGGGTTCGCATGCCTGGCCATCGTCGTGCCTGCGCTGGTGCTGATGCGCAGCCAGCCGGAGAACTACGGACTGCTGCCGGACGGCGCGACCGACCTGCGCAACACTCACCTTCACGGGAATGACGGGGGAGAGAGGGAGCACGGGACGCAGGTCGTCGAGGAGGAGTCGTGGACGCTGCGGGAGGCACGAGGGACGCGGGCGTTCTGGCTCATCACCGTGTTCCTGATATGCACGCCGTTCGTGCAGGGGGCAACGAACCTGCACATGGCGCCTATCTTCCACGACCGCGGGCTGAGCGACGGGCAAGCGGTGGCAATCGTATCCATCTTTGGGATGTCGTCAGTGTCGTCGATCCTGCCCATGGGGTTCATCATGGAGCGTGTGCAAGTACGGCTGGGAGCGATAGCACAGGCGCTGCTGGTGCTCACGTCGATGCTGCTGCTGTTGCTTCCGGCGGGCGGTTTCCCGGTCGCGGTCCTCTGGGCGGTGATCTTCGGCGTGGGGGCGGGGATGCGGAACGTCATCGAGGTGCTGCTGCTGGCGAACTATTTCGGTCGGGGTTCCCTGGGAGCGATCAAGGGCTTCACCGCCCCGTTCCGCATGATCAGCCCGTTCGGACCGGTACTGGCTGGGTTCATCCGCGACGAGTCGGGCAGTTACGTGGGAGCGTTCATCCTGTTCGCGGGCGTCTCGGTGCTGATGCTGTTGCTCATGGTATTCGCGACACAGCCGAGGAAGGCGGCGGCCGGGGCTGTAGCGGGACCGTGAGCGTGTTAACGTAGGCGACACCGGCGCCAAGGGGCTGCGAGCGCTCATCATGTCCCGACGGACGTTGGACGCCGGTACGGAAGGGAGGAGGCCATGGCGACGTTTGGCGTGATAGACGCCGATACGCACGTGGACGAGAACGAGGCCACGTGGAAGAGCCTAGAAGAGGCGGGGTCGAAGCATGTCCCGGTGTCTGTGTCGGCCGACGCGCGGGCGAAGGCCGCTACGGCCGACCGCCCCGATTCGCAAGGCGCGCAGGTCGGGGGCGTTTTCGGCGACCGATGGTGGCTCGTCGAGAACCGCCTTCAACCGAGGGTAACCCGCGACGAGGAGCATCACCCTCTGCGAGAGCGGCGTGAGCTTGACGACGTGGCGGGCCGTCTGCAAGACATGGACAAGATGGGGGTAGAGGCGCAGGTGGTCTTCCCGACCTTCTTCATCCGCTACGGACCCGGGGACCCAGAGTCGGAGGCGGCGATCACCGGGGCGTACAACCGCTGGCTGGCGGAGCGATGCGCGATGAGCAACGGCCGCCTGCGATGGGCGGCGGTGCTGCCGCTGCTCGACCCGGACAAGGCGGTCGCGGAGCTGCGCTGGGCGAAGGAGCAAGGGGCGTGCGCAATCTTCAAGCGAGGGTTCGACTTGGAGAAGCCCGTGAGCGACCCGCACTTCTTCCCGGTCTACGAGGAAGCCGATGCGTTGAACATGCCGCTGTGCATTCATACGGGCCATCCGCTTCCGGGGCGCGAGTGGGACAGGGGTTTCCCCGTGATGGCGGCGTTCACGGCAGTTGTCTTGGGGGGACTCCCCGGCAAGTTCCCGAATCTCAAGTTCGGGTTCATCGAAGCCGGGGCTGCGTGGGTCCCATACGCGCTCTCCAGCCTGGGGATGGCGCGCCGGTCTCTGGCGCTGCATGACCGCCGTTCCACGTTCGAGATGCAGCAAGACCTCTTCCGCAACGACCGCCTATTCGTGACCTTAGACCCGGTGGACCAAGTGGAGCATCTGCTCGACTTCGGCATGGAAGACAATCTGATGGTCGGCACGGACTATTGTCACTCCGACCCATCGGCGAACCTCGCAGCCCTCGATGAGGTCGCGCAATGGGCGAGCGAGGGACGAATCAGCGAGCAAGTCGCGCGAAAGATCCTGGAGACGAACGCGCGGCATTTCTACGGGCTGTAATCCGCGACGAGAGCTTGGAGGGAGAGCATGTTGGAAAAGACTGTGCTCGGACGGACAGGCTTGGAAGTAACCAAACTGGGATTCGGCGCGTTGGAGATGCGCGACGTCGTCGAGAACGGCGGGCGGCTCCCGAGCGAGGAGCACGCAGGAGTGGTGCTCAACGCAGTGCTTGACTCCGGAATCAACTTCATCGACACGGCTCCGGGTTACGGGCGGAGCGAGGAGTTCATCGGCCGCTTCATCTCGGAGCGGCGCAACGAGTACTACATAGCGACGAAGTGCGGCCGTCCCCAGACCGGCGCCCCGCAGGCCCAGTCCGAGTGGTCGCGCGGCGATATCCTGCGCTCCATCGACGAGAGCCTCAGCCGGCTAAAGATGGAGTACGTGGACATTCTTCAGCTTCACGGGCCTAGGGTTGCAGACGTGGAGGCGCACGACTGTGTCGCGACGCTCGAAGAGGTGCGCGCGTCGGGTAAGGCGCGGTTCATCGGCGTATCGGCAGTCCTGCCCGACATCGAGACGTTCGTGAACTGGGGGGTATTCGACACATTCCAGATCGTGTACTCCGCGTTGGAGCCGGAACACGAAGAGACCATCAGTGCCGCGGAGGCCATGGGAGCGGGGACGATCATCAGGGGCGGTTCCGTCAAGGGCGCTCCGCTGCGCGAGCAGGGACGCGGCGGGGAGTTCCCGATCGTACGCGGGCGCTGGGTGGAGTCGGGCCTCGCCGACATGCTCGAAGGGATGGACCTCGTTTCGACGATGTTCCGCTACTCCTTGGCGCATCCATCGGCGCATACGTTCATCAACGGCACCAAGGACCTGGACCACCTGAAGGCGAATATCGAAGCGGCGGAGATGGGTCCGCTGGACGACGAGCTGCAATCGGCCATCCGCGAACGCGTGATGGCGGCGGTTGCAAAGGAAGGCTAGCAAGTAGCGGCGGCGCGGTCCCTTCCGTCTTAGTATTCCGATTACTATCCGAGCAACTGCATCGAGGCGAGGCTTATGGATATCAATGAAGTACTACCAAGCGAGCTGAGCCTTGACAGCGCCGTCGAATTACTGTCGCCCGTGGCGGTCTACGTGCTTGGCATGGCGTGTACGCGCTCTTCGTGTTCAAGTTCTACCGGTTCGTCGCCGCTCGGGACATGTTTGCGCTAGACCTGTCCCGGTATGAAGAGTCGCGAGTCCGGTGGCTGCGGGCCGTGCTCCACGTGGTCATGTACGTCACAAAGTACATCATCCTGTTCCCGGTCTTCGCCTTCTTCTGGTTCGCGGTGCTGACGGCGATCCTGGCTTTCCTCTCGAAAGACCAGACGTTCCCGGACGTACTGCTGATGGCGCTAGCGACGGTCTCGGCCATCCGCGTGACCGCGTACTACAGCGAAGAGCTATCCAGGGACCTGGCGAAGATTCTCCCCTTCGCCGTGTTGGGTTTCTTCCTCATTGACGCGTCTTTCTTTTCGGTCTCAGAGTCTCTGGAAGTGCTGAAGAGCGCCCAGGACTACACGGGAACATCTTCTACTACCTGGCGTTCCTCATAGCTTTGGAGTTCGCGTTGCGCCTCGCCATGGCGGTCGCCAAGTTCCTCGTCGCAGTCATGGCACGACTGCTGGGAGAACGTAGGCCCATTTCAGCAGAGGAGCCGCCAGCGGCGGGAGGGTCGCAGGCCAAGGTATAGCCTCCTCCCAGCCTCCCCAGCAGACGGGGGAATGGTCTTCAGCGTTGGTTGGGCGGGCCTCATGTTTCGACAGGCTCACCACGAACCTATTGGGAATGACAGATAGGCGCGAGACGTCGGCCCTACTGGTTGAGGGTCGCTTGCGCCTCCGTCCAAGGCTGCTCGCCTGCCCACGTGCTGAGTACGCGCTCAATGGTCGAGACGAGCTCGGGCGGCTCGCCCTGCTGTAGGGGCATGTAGCGCGTTATCCACGTCACGTCGGAGAGGGCCTGCCAGCGTTCCAACGGCAGGTCTATGCGCTTATTCACGTCAGGGTCGCGCACGACGCCCATCGGCTCGCCGCCGTCCTCGACGATGCGGGCCTGTTCCTTCAGCACCTTGCGGTAGAGGATGATGCCGCGGTCGGACTCGCCGAGCTTCTCCTTTTCGCGCTCGGCGTTCGATCCCTGGGTAATCCACGCGACGAAGTCTTGGTGGTTCACGAGGTCAGGGATGAGCGTGCCATCCGGCTCGTAGAGCTTCACGTACCAGTAGGGCACTCTCTCCTGCTTGGGCGGCTCGGCGCCCTCAGCGGCGCGATAGAAGAACCAGGTAATATGCATCGTGTGCGTGTCGTCCACCGGCACGCGGTACTGGAGCGTGCAGTTCACGACGCTGCCGACAAAGAGGACGTTCGGGAAGAGCACGGGGTGTCCGATCTTCCAGTCGTGGTCTTCCTCAGTGGTGCCTTCGACGACGCGGCGCTTGACGAGGCCATAGTCGAAGACATCGAACCCGATCTTCTGGTGCCTGCGCGGCACGGTGGGGAAGCTGTCCGCCTCGGCGAGGCCGAGCTTGACCGCTTTGTCCTGCTGCTGCCGAACGCCCCAGTAGCCGTGCAGCCACTCCAGGTGCACCGGATCCATGGAGTTCTCCATGCACTGCAACCAGTTGCACGGCAACTCCACGATGCCGATGTCGCTCCAACCGCCCTCCCACTCGAACGTCTCCCAGTGCGGGAGCAGCGGCGCGGGCTGCGGGCCCATGTACGCGAAGATGAGGCCGCCGTAGGACTCGACCGGATAGCCGGCAATCTTGACCTTCTCCTTGAAGCGCCCGTCGGGGTGGACGGTCTCCTCGAACGGCTGCTCGATGCACTGGCCGGTCTCGTCCATCATCCAGCCGTGGTACATGCAGCGGAGGCCGTGCTCTTCGGGGATGCCGTAGGAGAGGTCGACTCTGCGATGGGGGCAGAACCGGTCAATCAGCCCCAGCGTGCCGGACTTGTCCTTATAGAGAACGAGATCCTCGCCGAGGATGCGGACGGCCTTGGTGGGGCGGTCGTCGAGCTCGGCGGCGGCGGCGATGGGGTGCCAGTAGCGCCGGAAAAGCTCGCCCATCGGCGCACCGGGCATGACGCTCGTAAGGTCTCTGTTCTCCTGTGCGGTAAGCATGGGACGGAACCTCCTTCGCCCCGCAGAGGGCACTCGGGTCGCTGTGCCGGGATTGTAGCGCACGCATGGGCACTTTCGCGCGGGGCCGCGCGTCTAGCGCCGATCCGCCCCTAATAAAATCCGCCCGAATCCAATGCTTACGCCCTGTCCATCTTCGACGCATCGTGATAGACAATCCAGCCGTCCGAAATCCACCGCTGGAACCGTTCAAAGGAGGCCGCACTATGGATGGTTTGAAGAGTTACATGGTCAGACTGGGTTCGCTCGAGCTTGGAACAGTCATCTTCTGGATGCTGTTCTGGCTCTCCAATGGATTGGCAAAGCTTATTCCCGGAACCCATATCGGCGTGAAGTTCGCGGAGAAGGGCGACATGAACCCCTTCACAGGCACGCTGGACAAGATGGGCTGGGGAACAGGCCTCGGTGAATTCGCCTTCTACTTCACGGGGGTCGTTGAACTGCTCGTCGGGCTCATCTTCACGTGGGCTCTCATCCAGTTCTTCATGCGCACGGGTCCCGCAGCACGCCAGCCATGGATCCTGTTCGGGCTGTTCGTCAGCGTCATCATTTTCGCCGTATTCGCCTTCTCGAACGTCGTTACGGCATCCCGTCCGACGCCGCTCATCTGGCACACCACCTACTTCGGCGTAGTTGGCGTATCGTGGCTGGTCATCGTCGGCCAGGGCATGTGGACGCGGGCAGCCGGCAGCGACGACAACTAGGGTCACTCCAACCGAATAGGGAACGTGAACGAGGGCTGCTCCTGAGGGGCAACCCTCGTTGCGCACCAGGAACCTGCCGAGGGAACCTCGATCCGCTCGCCCACACTGCGTGCGCAGTTGCTCTATAATCCGCCAGCCATGCATTGGTCCGACGTTGTCATCGAGAGTCTGCGCGAGCACGAGGTCTGGTACGCGACGTACGTGCCGGACGCCATCAACTGGCAGGTGCTCGCCAAGCTGGAAGCCGACCCGGCCTTCACCGTCGTGCCCGCGGCGCGGGAGGAGGAGGCGATTGGCATCGCTGGGGGCGTCTACGCCGGAGGCGGACGCGCGGCGATGTTCATGCAGAGCAGCGGCTTCGGCAACACGATTAACGGGCTCACGCAGCTGCTCACCGCGTACCGAATCCCAGTTCCTCTCTTCATCGGCATGCGGGGCGGACTGGGGGAATTCAATGAGGTGCAGGTCCCGTCCGCGCGGCCTATTCCCGCGATCCTGGACACGCTGCACATTCAGCACTACGCCCCGCAGCGCGAGGACGAGGTGCGGAAGTACGTGGACGGCGCAATAGAGCTGGCCTACGCGAGCCGCATGCCTGTGGCCGTGCTCTGGTACGCGCAACTGGTGGGAGCGAAACGTGCTACGTCGTGAGGGCATCGCCGCGCTGGTGCGCAAGCTTGAGAACGAACCCGTAATCGCCAACCTTGGTCCGGCGACGTTCGACCTATACGCGGCGGGCGACCGCGACGCGAACCTCTACACTTGGGGCGCGATGGGGCTGGCGTCGTCCATCGGACTTGGCGTAGCGCTCGCGGCGCCGGACCGCAAAGTGTTCGTCACCGACGGCGACGGCTCGCTGCTGATGAACCTCGGCTCGCTGGCGACGATAGCGCGTCAGGCGCCGCCGAACCTGGTGCACATCGTGTGGGACAACCGCATGTGGTACGAGACGGGCGGCCAGCCGACGCATACGTCCACGGGAACCGACCTCGCGGGTGTCGCGCTCGCTGCGGGCATACCCAACGTGGCGAAAGCGGGAACAATCGAGGCATTCGAGGAAGCCCTCGACCGGGCGATACGCGAGCCGGGGCCATGGTTCATCCACGTAGACGTGGAGGAGACGGGCGAGCCTCGGATGCGCCCGCAGGTAGTAGTGGAAGAGAATCTCGTGAAGTTCCGCCGAACGTTCGCCCGCTAGCGATCCGCCTTACACACTGACGGACGACCTATGATCGAGAACGCCGGGCATGCCCGGGCGGAACGCGAAGAGCGCTCCGCCTTCCGGGCCGATCTCCTCGCCCGGCGTAGGCTGCCTGCTTGACGAGGTGACGTACGCGGTGCTGAGGTCAACGCCCCCGAAGCCGATGCTGGTTATCTTCCGGGCCGGGAACTTCACCCGCGCTATCTCGGCGCCAGTGGGGTCGTACCGCACGACGCACCATCCGCTCGACAGGGCAACCCACAGGCAAGCCTCCGCATCGAGCGTAATGCCGTCGGGCGAGCCGCCCTCCTCTCCCGAGAGGTCGATGAAGGCACGCCGGTTGGAGACCCCTCCGGAGTCGAGATCATAGTCGAATAAGGAAATGCGCCTTCCGCGAGTCTCGGCGACATAGAGAAGTTGATCGTCCGATGAGAAGGCCATGCCGTTCGGCATCTCCAAGTCGGTCGAGAGCAAGGTATCGGAGCCATCCAGCCCAAGCGAGTGGAGCGAGCCGGTCCCGCCTTCAGGCGGGACAACGCCCGCCACCACACGGCCGAGCCGGTCAGCGACGACATCGTTGAAGCGGGACTCCTTTTCGCCCGGCAGTCCGTCGATGAGGAGGCGGACGAGACCGTCGGCCTGCGTCGTCGCCACCTTCGTGTGGTCCATGAACAGCAGCAGCGAGCCGTCCGTTTGGAAGGTGAACGCGTAGAACGAATGGCCCTCGACCACTGTCTCGACCGCGCCGGTCGCGGGGTCCAGGCGGAGTACACGCTGTGACCGGTTGTCAGTCCAGTAGAGGCGGCGGTCGTCGGGGTTCCATAGCGGGTTCTCGCCGACGATGTCCGGGTTCTTGGCGACGGTTTCTACGTTTGGGGTTGCCATTGCGTTGCTTCCGGAGCTACTTCCCCAATGCTCCCCCGAGGCAGAGGAGAAGATCTTCCCCGCAGACGGGAGGAGGAGGGGGCGGCAATAAGAGAGGGGCCCTGGGGGCCCCTCCCAATTGGTCTCGCTGGCCAGGCCGGTTATTTGACGGCGGCAGCGCCGACGGTCTCCATGATGAGCCTGGTTACGGTGTACGGGTCCATGTTGGCGTTCGGGCGGCGGTCTTCGATGTAGCCCTTGCCCTCGACCTCCACCTGCCAGGGTATGCGAACGGACGCGCCACGGTCGGAAACGCCATACTTGAACTCCTTGTAGGACGCGGTCTCGTGGAGACCCGTGAGGCGCTCCTCAATGCGGTATCCGTAGTTCTGTATGTGCAAATCGTGGCGGGTCTTCAACGCCTCGGCGGCGTCGATGTTCGGCTGGTAGCTGGTGCGCATCGCATTCGTGGAGAAGTTGGTGTGCGCGCCTGCCCCGTTCCAGTCGCCGCGCGCAGGTTTCGGGTCCAGCGTAGCGCTGATATCGAACTCCTCGCCGACCCGGTAGAGCAGCCAGCGGGCGACCCAGAGCTGGTCGGACACGCCCAGCGCGCCAAGCGGGCCAACCTGGAACTCCCATTGGCCCGGCATGACCTCTCCATTGATACCGGAGATGTCGAGTCCGGCCTCCAGGCAGGCATCGAGGTGCGCCTCGACGACCTCCCGCCCGAATACTTCGTCGGCGCCCACACCGCAGTAGTAACCGCCTTGAGGCGGGGGATACCCGCCATCGGGAAAACCGAGAGGGCGATTGCCCTGAAAGAACGTGTACTCCTGCTCGATGCCGAACCAGAACTCCAGGCCCGCGTACTCCTGAGCGGCGACAGCGCATGCCGCGCGCATGTTCGTTGGATGCGGGCTCATGTCCGTCAGGAGCACCTCAGTCATCACGAGAACGTTGTCGCCACCACGAATGGGGTCGGGACACGCGAAGACAGGGCGCAGGACGCAGTCGGAGGCGTCGCCGGGCGCCTGGTTCGTCGACGAGCCGTCGAAGCCCCAGATGGGCAGGTCCGCGAGCTCGCCGCTCTCTACTATCTTTGCCTTGGAACGGAGTTTCGCCGTCGGCTTAGTGCCGTCTACCCAAATGTACTCTGCGCGTAACTTCATGATTACCTCCTGCTGAATCTTAAAAGTGCCAGCCTACTCACGGGCCTAGCCATCTTGCTATTGCTCATCGATCTCGATGGAGTGAATCTTGTCGCCCTCAGTTCCCGCGGATTGCGGGTCGCGGAGACTGATGCTCATGAGCACGTCCATCCCGCCGGTCACTTGCCCAAAAACGGCGTGCCGTCCATCCAGATGCGGGGTGGGGACGTGAGTAATGAAGAACTGGGAGCCGTTTGTATTCGGCCCGGCGTTCGCCATCGAGAGAATCCCCGGCTTGTCGTGCTTCAGGCTGGAGTGGAACTCGTCCTCGAACCGGTAGCCAGGCCCACCCATGCCCGTACCCGTCGGGTCCCCGGCTTGGGCCATGAAGTTGGCGAGGACTCGGTGAAAGGTGGTGTCATCGTAGAAGCCCTCGCGGGCGAGAAATACGAAGTTATTGACCATGTTCGGGACCTTGTCGGCGAAGAGTTCTACAACGATATCGCCCTTCTCCGTCTTGAAGGTAGCGGTGTAGCTCTTGCTTGGGTCGATAGTCAGCGCAGGCGGCGCGTCATACTGTTGCGGCATCTCTACTCCAGTGGCGTCAGGTTGCTGAGAGCCCTCTGCGCCGCCTCCACAAGCAGGCAAGGCAGCGGCAAGCCCCACGAGGGTCGCGAGCATGAGCGTAAGAAACAGCCAGAAGCTCATTGATGCGGCATCTTCATGTTGGTAGCGGGCGCTCCGAGGGTTAAGGGTAAGCGTTCGAACGAGGGCGCGACAAGCGGGGAAAGCGCTTTCCAGACAAATCGTAACGGAATCGTAACGAGTCGGGAGCGGCTGCGAGGGCAGCGACGCCTCGGGGACCAAGTCTAGAGGCTCAGCCCAATCGGTAGAACTCGGTCGCCGCGCCGCCCAACACCTGCGCCAGCTGGGGCTCAGTCATAGGTCCTGCCGCCTCTATCGCCGCTTTGAGCGTCTGTTGGTAGCCGGCCACTGCTGTGTGCGCGGGCCAGTCGCTGCCGAACATGACGCGCGAATAACCGAACAGGCGCACGATAGGCTCGACGAAGAGCTTGAGGTGGGCTACGTTCCAGTCCGGTTGAGTATCGAGCGTGACCAGACCGCTAATCTTGACCGAGACGTTGCGCATGGCAGCCAGGTTGAGGATGTAGACGCCCCACGGCTCACGCTCGCCCCGCGCGATGTAGGGCGAGCCGCTGTGGGCTAGAACTATCCTAAGGTCGGGAACCGCCTCGGCAAGCGCGCGCACCGATGGAATCTGTCTCGGCTCCACGATTACGTCGAGGCTGAGGCCGCGCTTGGCGACCTCGCGTAGACCGGCCAAGACGGCGTCCTGCGCAAGCCAGTGGTTGCTCTCTTCGAGGTGTGCTGGCAGGCAAACGCCGCGCAGCTTGGGGTGAACTCCCAGGTCGTCGAGAAGCGCGCCAAGCGCGACTGATTCGACATCCACCCAGACGGCGGCTCCCGCTACGAATTCGGCATCGTCCGCGAGAGCCAATGCGGCGCGCGTCTCGTCTAGCGACGGCTCCGGCTGCACGAGGACGGAACGCTCAACTCCGCTCTCCGCGAGGAGCGGCGCAAGCTCCGCGGGCCGGGCGGTGGACGCATTAAGGCGATGGTGGGAGTCGACGATGGGCGGCAAGTTCATTGGTCGCTGGCGCCTCGCGGCTAGGAGTGTGGATCAAAGGCGGGGCTTCGCATGATACCTGACATCGCCGATCAGGGGTCGGACAACGCTATGGCATCTTACAAGCCTGCGTTACAGGGGTTGCGTGCAAGCCGGACCGGTTCTCCTGCTGCAGTCGCGCTTTTGGAGCGGCCCCCGTCCGCCTCGCGCGCAGGTAACGAACGCCAATCCACATGCCGCGTTGGGGTCATGTGAGCGGTCACCAGTCTCCCTAAATCAACATGGCTACCAGACACTAACCGAACCTTAATGCCTCGCCGACAGGGGCGGCGATCTGCGCGATATGGAGTTGCTCACAGGCGCTTATCCCGCAGTCGTGGGATAGTCTATAGCTCCGCGCTAGCGCGATTCACAGGCATCAGATTAACGGATTAGGAACGAGACGCAAGTCAAACGACAAGCGCCTGCAAGCAGAGTTAGCATAGCAGGGTTGTCACCGGTTAAGATATCACCTAAGCTAGCAGGCGCAGGCTCTCACGCAGACTCTGATATTCCATTCAAGGGGGAATAGATGCCGACATTCGATGTGCTCACATTGGGCGAGGCGCAGGCCAGCAGCGTCACCGGAAAGAGGGCTCAAATCCTGCGCGAGTATATGGGCTATATCGAGCGAGTGCCCGATGGGCAAGCAGGGAAGCTCCAGCCCGCCCAGGGGGAGACGACCAACGCTCTCCGGCGCAGACTCGGCGCAGCCGCGCTAGCGCTAGGCAAGACGCTGATCATCCGCAAGGCCGAGGGGACGATTTACTTCTGGGTCGAGACCGGAAACGGCAGGCGGCGCGGTCGAAGGCCCCGCATCGCAGCGGAGTAGCTACTCCACCGTCGCCCATACATGACGCCCTCTCAGCCCACCACACCCACCGGGCCGAGGGGGCGTCCTTTACGAAACCAGGCGCATACCCAAGCTCCCTTTACCGGCATTGAGAGGTCGGACAGCCAAGGCTCCCTTACTACATGGGCGCCCGTTTGCTATCGTTACAAGTGAGGGGCCCTGGCCAGGCCACCTGAGCGAAGGTGCTTCCTCGGACGCGATTGCGGGAGGTAGGAGTTGCGCGTAGCGATAGCAGCCGATCACGCAGGGTATTTCCTTAAGGGCGATGTCGCGGCGGCAGCGCAAGTCTGCGGGAGCGAGGTGGTCGACCTTGGCCCTTACGCGATCGACCCCGATGACGACTACCCCGACTTCGCAGTCCTCGTAGGGCGGGCGGTTGCCAGCGGCGACGTCGACCGAGGCGTGATTGTATGCGGCAGCGGCGTAGGGGCCAGCGTCGCGGCGAACAAGGTGGTCGGCGTACGGGCCGCGATGTGCCACGACACCTACTCGGCGCATCAGGGCGTTGAGCACGACGACCTGAACGTGCTCTGCCTTGGTGCCCGAATCATCGGCGTGGAACTGGCGCGCGAGATTCTCGCCGCCTTCCTCAACGCTCGGTTCTCGGGCGACGAGCGTCATCTGCGCAGGCTCAACAAGGTCAAAGCCATCGAGGCCTCGCAGCTCACGGTCCAAGGTTAGGCAAAGGAGCGGACCATGGAGAACACCGTCCTACAGAACAAGGCCCTTGGGCAATCGACCTGGGTCGATTACATCCGGCGCGCGATGCTGACCACCGGTGAGCTGGGCAAACTCGTCCGCGAAGGCGTGACGGGCCTCACCTCCAACCCGACCATCTTCGAGAAGGCTGTCTCGGGCAGCAACGACTACGATGATGCGCTCAGCGAGCTAGCGCGGGCCGGCAAGTCTCCGGCCGAGGTGTTCGAGGCGCTCACCATTGAGGACATCCAGGGTGCGGCCGACATTCTTCGAGGCATCTACGACGAGACCGACGGCGTCGACGGCTACGCATCCCTCGAAGTCCGCCCAACCCTCGCCAACGACACCGAGAGCACCGTGCGCGAGGCGCGGTGCCTGTGGGCGACCCTCCGGCGTCCGAACGTGATGATCAAGGTCCCGGCAACCCCCGCGGGCATGCCGGCAATCCGCACGCTCATCGGCGAGGGCGTGAATGTAAACGTCACCCTGATTTTCTCGCTCGAAGCGTACAAGCAGGTGATGGACGCCTACGTCGCGGGGCTGGAGGCGCTCGTCGACAAGGGAATGAGCCCCTCGCGGGCGGCGTCCGTAGCGTCATTCTTCGTGAGCCGGGTCGACACCGCCGTGGACGCGCTCCTCGGCGAGCGTACGGACCTGCAGGGCAAGGCCGCGATCGCCAACGCTCAAGCGGCCTATGCATTGTTCGAGGAGCGCTTCAGCCGTCCCGATTTCGTGGCGCTAGCAGCTCGCGGCGCCCGTGTGCAACGACCGTTGTGGGCGAGCACTAGCACCAAGAACCCAAGCTACCCTGACACGCTGTACGTCGACGCCCTCGTTGGCGCGAACTCGGTGAACACTATGCCGCCCGACACGCTGCAGGCCGTTCTGGACCATGGCGTCTCGGCGACCACCATCGCAGGGACCGGCGAGCAAGCCAAACAGGCGCTGCAGGCGCTGGCCGAGGCGGGCGTGGACATGGAGGCGGTGACGGCCAAACTGCTCGCCGACGGCGTAGACGCGTTCGCCAAGTCGTTCGGTGACGCGCTTGTCAGCATCGAGGCAAAATGCGGCGAGCTCGTGGAAGCAGGCGGCTAGGCCGGACTAGTAAAGAGGACCGCCGGGCTCGTCTGGCGCGGAGGCAGCGATGGACATCGGCATGGTCGGCATGGGGCGTATGGGCGGCAGTATGGCGCAACGCCTCCACGAGGGCGGCCACCGCGTCGTGGCCTACGACCGCGACCCCGACACCCGCGGTGCGGCGGGCGAGCGGGGCCTGGACATCGCTGAGTCCCTCGAACAGCTCGTAGAGACGCTTCCTAAGCCGCGCGTCGTATGGGTGATGGTGCCGTCCGGCAACCCGACGGAGGGAACGGTGTCCGCACTCGCGGAGGTGCTGGAGACCGGGGACATCCTCATCGAGGGCGGCAACTCCAACTACAACGACTCGATGCGGCGCGGGGCTCTCTTGCAGCACCGAGGCGTCCACATGATCGACGCGGGAGTCAGTGGCGGCATCTGGGGACTCACCGAGGGCTACTGCCTGATGGTCGGCGGCGGCGCGGACGCCGTCGCGATAGCCGAGCCCGCCTTCCGCACGCTGGCTCCCTCGGCGGACACGGGCTACGCCCATGTCGGCCCCCTTGGCTCCGGCCACTTCACCAAGATGATTCACAACGGCATCGAATACGGGCTGATGCAGGCTTACGCCGAGGGCTTCGAGCTGATGAAGGCGAAGGAGATATTCGGCTTGGACCTCTCCCAGATCGCCGAGGTCTGGCGCCATGGGAGCGTCGTACGCTCGTGGCTGCTCGATCTCACCGCCGACGCCCTCGCTGAGGACGGCGAGCTATCCGATATCGCGCCTTGGGTCGAGGACTCCGGGGAGGGACGGTGGACGGTTGAGGAGTCCGTCGACCTCGCCGTTCCCATACCGGTCATCTCGATGGCTCTCCAAGCGCGGTTCCGCTCACGCGACGAGGCGCAGTTCGGGTTCAAACTCCTCGCCGCGATGCGCAACCGGTTCGGCGGCCACGCTGTGCGCCGCCAGCCGTAACCCGCATGGCGCAGGTCAGGACCTACGACTCACCCGCCCTGTTCGCGGAAGCCGCCGCCGTCCTGACCCTTGAGACCGCGCTGAAGTCGGCGCACGAGCGCGGGCGGTTCGTCTTGGGGCTATCCGGCGGGACCACCCCCGCGATGCTCTACCGCCTGCTCGCCAAGGAACCCTATTCCAGCCGTATGCCCTGGGCGTCGACCTACGTGTTCTGGGGCGATGAGCGCTGGACAGCCCCGGACCATCCGGACAACAACCAGCGCATGGCCCACGAGACCCTTCTCTCTCACGTTCCCATCGACCCCGCCCACGTCATCCCCATCCCAACCACCGGCGCCACGCCGGACGAGTCCGCCGCGACAACAGAGCGGCATCTGCGCGACATCTTCGAAATCGACGACCCCAGGCCCGACCTCGTGCTTCTGGGCATCGGCGACGACGGTCACACCGCAAGCCTCTTTCCCGGGGTCGATGCGCTAGTGGAGCAAACGCGCCTGTTCACGGCAACGTGGGCGGCACACCTCAACGCGTGGCGCATCACCGCCACGCTGCCGCTCATCAATGCGTCGCGGCGCGTCGTATTCCTCGCACAGGGGCAATCCAAGGCAGGGCCCGTCGCCCACGCGCTCCATCCCCAAGCGGCAGCCCCGCTGCTCCCGGCCGCACTCGTCCGCCCAGAGCAGGGAGAGCTCATCTGGCTTCTCGACCGCGACGCAGGGAGCGGTCTTAGCCGACCTCCTCCCTCAGTGCGATAGGATTGAGGAAAAGGCGTGCAAGCCCTCTTCACAGGTTATAGACATGTGCGGCATCTTTGGATACGTCGGTCCCCAAGACGCCACCGCGATCATCCTTGACGGCCTTAGCCGCCTTGCCTATCGCGGGTACGACAGCGCAGGCGTCGCCGTCCTCGACGACAAAGGGCGCATCGGCGTGCGGAAGGCCGCTGGCAAGCTCGACAACCTTCTCCGGTTGGTCGAGAGCGAACCGCTGGGCGGGCGCCAGGGCGTAGGACATACTCGCTGGGCAACTCACGGCCCACCATCCGACGCCAACGCCCATCCCCATCTCGACGGCTCGGGCGAGGTCGTTGTCGTTCACAATGGGATCGTGGAGAACTACGTCGAGCTGAGGGCGCGACTTGCTGCTAACGGCCACGAGTTCTCGTCCACCACGGACACGGAGGTCATCCCGCACCTCGTCCAAGAGCTACTCGCCGACGGCGCCTCACTGGAAGAGGCGGTCAGGCTCGCCGCCGGACAGCTGCGCGGCGCTCACGCGATCGCCTGCATGCACGCTCGCACGCCCGACACCCTAGTTGCGGTTCGCGTCGGGAACGCAGGCGGCGTCTTGATTGGGATTGGGGACGGGGAAGCATTCTTCGCAAGCGACCTACCCGCCCTCGCTCCCCTCACGTCCACCGCCTCATTCCTCGGGCCCGGCGAGCTTGCCGTCGTGCAGCCAGGCGAGTGCGGTCTGATGACGCTCGACGGCAAGCCGGTCTCCGGCGCGCCCCACACCATCGCCATGAGTCCCGTCGCCACTGCCAAGGGGGGACGCAAGCACTTCATGCTCAAGGAGATACTGGAGCAGCCCGAGGCCGCGATGAGCGCATTGCGGGGCCGCCTCTCCCTCTCTCCCCAGCGCGTGGTCCTCGACGAGTTGCCATTCTCGGACGCCGAGGCCGCGGGCTTCACACGGGCCGTCTTTCTCGGCATGGGCACCAGCGTATACGCCAGTCAGGTCGGCGCACGCTACCTGGAGGCGCTGGCGCGTATCCCCGCCTCCGCCGAGAACGCGGCCGAGTTCCGGCGCCCGGAGGCCATCGTCGACGAACACACGCTAGTGATCGCCGTCACCCAGTCCGGCGAGACCGCCGACACCTTGGAGGCGATGCACGAGGCAAGGGCCCGGGGCGCGCGCACGTTGGCGGTCACGAACGTCGAGGGGAGCCAGGCGTGGCGGGCGGCAGAAGCCGCCATCCTCACCCGCGCCGGTCCCGAGATCGGCGTCGCCTCGACCAAGACAATGGTGAGCTCTATGGCGGCGATGCACCTGTTGGCCTGCGCCTTGGGGCGCCAGCGGGGGGCGCTGGGGGACGAGGCGGCCGCCCGGCGGGTGGAAGAGATATCCCGTCTCCCTGCGCTCCTTGGCGACGCCATCGAACTCGCCGGAAGCTCCGTCCGCGAAATTGCCGCGCGCTACGTCCGGTCACGCCGGTTCCTGTTCATCGGGCGAGGCCTGCTGGAGCCCATCGCCCGCGAGGGGGCGCTGAAGCTGAAGGAGATCAGCTACATTCATGCGGAGGGGATGTCGGCGGCTGAGATCAAGCACGGCCCGATCGCGCTCATCGACTCCGAGACGCCGGTAGTGGCCCTCGCTCCGGACAACGCGCTCTACGAGAAGGTGCTGCTCAACATGTCCCAGGTCCGCGCACGGGGCGGGAGCATCGTCGCTGTGGCCACCGCGGGCAACGACAGCATCGCGCGCCACGCGGATGCTGTCATCTGGACTCCGAAGTGTCCCGATCTGCTCCAGCCGATAGTCGCGACGGTAGCAGTCCAGCTCCTCGCCTACGAAATGGCGGACTTCCTCGGCAACGACGTAGACCAGCCGCGCAACCTGGCGAAGAGCGTTACGGTCGAGTAGGCCGCGCAGGCGGCCCCCGCCTCACGGAATGCTAGGAAGAGGGAGATGTCTCTTCTGAGGGAGAGGGGTCCTCCTCGGAAGAGGCGCCGCGGCGGCGCGCCCGGCGCTGAGACGACCGCGATTGCCCCCCCAAACCCTCGTCGCCGGATTCGTCTCCCGAGCGGCCGCCCCCAGATGACAGATAGGCCGGACGCCGCCACCAGACCAAGGCCGCGACCGCCAACGTAACGAGGACTACCGAGACCACGTGCGCGGTAGGAATCGGGCCAATCTTCCAGTTATCGGACCGCAGAAACTCCAGCGCGGAACGCTCGAGGGGATACCAAATCAGGTAGAGCAACAGAAGGTCGCCACGGCGAAGCCGGTGGCCGTAGCGGCGGCCCACCCATAGCAGGACACCCACTCCCAAGAAGCTCAGAAGCGACTCGTAAAGGAAAAGCGGGTGGAAGCGCGTCATAACTACCGGGTCCCACGGGAAGTTCGCCGACGCGTCCACTGGAATCCCCCACGGAAGACCAGTCTCCGGCCCGTATAGTTCCTTGTTGAAGAAGTTGCCCCACCGGCCGATGGCCTGTCCCAGCAGGAAGGCGGGCGCGCCGATATCGAGCCAGCGCAAGGCGCTCAATCGCTTCGTGCGGCCGCGGCGGGCGTTGCGGTTTATCCACCACACGTAGGCCACAACGGCGAAGGCTGAGCCGGCAATCGCTCCGAAGATGCCGATGCCGCCCGATCGCAGAGCGAATATCTGGCCGGGGTCCTGGGAGTAGAACGACCACTCGTCGATCACATGGTAGAGCCGGGCGCCTATCAGGGCGAAGAAGGCGCCGAGCACGGCGAAGTTGACGACGTGAGTAGGGTCCTCCCCCAACCTATGCGCCTCCCGCTGGGCAAGGACAACGCCGGCGGATAGCCCGGCCAGAATCAAGATTGAGTAGAAGCGAACCTCGAAGCCGAAGAGGATGACGCCGCGAAAGGTGATGTCGAAGTCCATGGCGATGGTCAACTCGCGGACAGCCCCGGCCTAGCCGCCGAGGGGACGCCGCATTTGAGGTTGGGGCATTATAGGCGCAGCAGGGCGCCAAAGGAACGGAGAAGCGGCCCAGGCGTGGGCCGCTTCTCCGTGCATCTCGATTGCGTACAGGCTAGGCAGCTTTGCCCAGCCTGTACATCCGTGTGGTGCACACAGGACACTTGCCTTCCGTGGCGGGCCGCCCGTTCTTCATGTAGACAGTGGTTGCTTCGGCGATTTCACGTTCAGCACGGCATTTCATACAGTAGCCCTTCACAGTGGCCCCTCCTCGGTTGACTTATCGATCCTGCGCCAGAGGGTCATCCTAGAGACGAGACCGAGACCGCGTCAATAGGAAAACTCACCGATGTTGTAGTCACGCTTTTCAGATTTATGGCGCTGCTTCAGCCGAAATACATCGATTATGCATCCTAAAGCGTCGTTAGATTTACGAAAACACAGCATCGTGGCGTACAATGTCTCCGCGTGGCTCTCTGCCCTTTGACAGGCCACGGCCACGCTCCCTATAGTCCGACAAGGCCCGGCGCATTCCGCCCCAACACGAGCACACGAGGTAGAAAAATTGGGCGTCCTCTCATCCCAGCAAATCCGCGCCATGATCGAAAGCTCGTCCCCGCTCGTCTCTGACTTCGTGAACCTGAGCGAACAGTTGCAGCCGAACGGCTTCGACCTAACGCTGCGCTCCATCGCCGAGCTCACCGGCCCCGGCAAGATTGGCGTCAGCAACGCCGAGCGCGTTCTGGCCCCGGCGCGGGACTTGGATTTCGACGGCTCAGGCTGCGTCGAACTCAAGCCCGGGGCGTACCTAGCCCGCCTCAACGAGACGGTCGCCCTGCCCGGCAACGTGACGGCCCTCGCTAAGCCTCGTTCGAGCATGCTGCGTAACGGTGTGGCTGTACACAACGCGGTATGGGACGCTGGCTACGTGGGCCGCTCTCAGGTGCAAGTGGTCGTCTACAACCCCCACGGCTTTACGCTCTCCAGAGACGCGCGCATCGTCCAAATGGTGTTCATGACCCTCGACGCCGCGACGGACAATCCCTACGACGGTCTCTTTCAGGGAGAAGCGACGGCGCGCCGGACCGAGATACACCCGTGACCGCCTCGCACTCGCCGGACGTTGTCATCGTGGGCGGCGGCGTAATCGGATGCGGCATCGCATACTTCCTCGCGGCGGACTTCGGCGTGAAGTGCCTCATCATCGAGCGAGACGCCGTTGCAAGCGGGGCGTCCGGCGGGGCCGCGGGCGAGCTGGGCGCCGTGGGCCGACACCTGTACTCGGAGAGCTTCACCCGCTTCCTGCTCGACGGCATCCGAATGCACGAGCTCATGGCCTCTACCCTCATCGACAAGTCCGGCGTCGATTACCTTTTCTCCGACATCCCCCTGCTCCGCCCCGCATTCGACGAGGTCGAGGCGGAGGACTTGCGGGCGCAGATGGGCTGGCAGCACGACCTGGGCATCGAGGTCGAGTGGCTGGACGAATCCACAGTTCACGGCATGGGGACATGGCTGTCCGCGGACGCCGTCGGGGCGGCCTACACCGTCGAAAAGCAGTTGGAGGCGTACCCCTTTGCCATCGCGCTAGCCCAGGCCGCGGAGGGGCATGGGGTCGAGATCAGAACAGCGGAGGCCGTGGGAGTCCCCCGCTACGGCGACCGCGCGGCGGGCGTGACGCTAGCGAACGGCGAGCGAATCGACGCCGGGGCTGTGGTGATGGCGAACGGCCCATGGTCACAGCACGCGGCCGAATGGCTGGGGATGGAGGTTCCCGTCGTTCCGTTGCGCGGACAGATCGTCCACGTCTCGCCGCCCGCCAACGTTGAAATGCCAGGGCACGCAATCTTCCACGAGACAGGCTATCTGCTGCCCAAGGCGGGAGGCGACCTGCTCGTGGGAACGACTCAAGAGCTGGCCGGATTCGACCCCCAACCGACCATGGAGGCGCAGAACGGCATCATGGAGGCCGTGATCCGCCTCGCGCCGCAGGTCATCGACGCGCCGATCCGAGATCTCACCGCCTGCCTGCGGCCATACAGCAAAGATGAGATGCCCCTCCTCGGCCCCGCGCCCGGATGCGAGTCGCTCTACCTCGCGACAGGCCACGGGTACAAGGGCGTCACCCTCGCACTGGTCACTGGCAAAAGCATGGCGCAGCTGATAGCCACAGGAGAGTCCGAGACCGATCTGAGCGAGTTCTGGCCCTCGCGGTTCGCAACGGCCACGTAGCGGCCATGCCTGCGTCCAACCTCACCAGCTGCTCCGCCGCCGAGCTTGCCGCGCTCATCCGTACGAAACAGGTCTCGCCCGTCGAAGTTACCGCGCACTTCCTCGAACGCATCGCGCGGTACGACAACGAGCTGAACGCGTTCATCACGACCGTGCCGGAGATGGCGATGGCGCAGGCGCACCGCGCCGAGGCTGCGGTCATCGCGGGCGATCCCCTCGGGCCGCTCCACGGTGTGCCCATCGGGGTCAAGGACCTGGACGCAACCAAGGGCATCCGCACGACCTACGGCTCCATCCTCCACGGGGACCACGTCCCTGAGCGAGACGACATCGCGGTCGAGCGCATCAGGGCCAGCGGCGCAATCATCGTGGGGAAGACGAACACGCCGGACTTCGGATGGAAAGGAACGACCGAGAGCACCGCCGCCGGAGCGTGCGCGAATCCGTGGGACACGTCCCGGACGTCGGGGGGGTCGAGCGGAGGCTCGGCGTCGGCCTTGGCGGCCCGACTCGCGCCCATCTGCAACGGCAGCGACGCGGGCGGCTCGATACGCATTCCAGCCAGCTTCTGTGGGATCTACGGAATCAAGCCGACCGCCGGACGCGTGCCCCACGACTACTCCCGCCGCCCCGGCTGGGAGCCGCTAATGCAGAACGGCCCGCTCGCCACCAGCGTTCGCGACGCCGCACTTCTGCTGAACGCGCTATCAGGGCCGGACGGCCGCGACGCACGGGCGATTCGGGAGTTCCCACCGGACTTCACCGCGGCGGTGGAGAATCCATCGGTCGCCGGTCTCCGAATCGCGTGGAGCCCGGCGATGGACGATCAGCCAGTCGACCCGGAAGTTCGCGCGGCGGCGCAGGCCGGTGTCGGCGTATTCGAAGAGCTGGGCGCAGCGGTCGAGGAGGCGGCGCCCGCCGTCACAACCGACGACGCCATCTGGACGTTCGTCACGATTATGCTGACAGACCTCTCTTTGACCCTCGGACCGGTGATCGAGGCAGGGCAAGGCGACTTCCTGCCGTCACGGCTGCTGAAGTGGTTAACCGACGCGAGCTCCTGGCCGGCCAAGCGCTACTCCCGCGCGCTGCATGACTTGACATGGCACCGGCGCTGGTTCGACGCGCTATTCGAGGAGTACGACCTCCTCGCGACGCCGACGATGGCCGTTCCCGCGTTCCCGATTGAGAGGAACCCGGAGGTCATCGACGGGCGGAAGGTCCACCCCTCTTGGGGCTTCACCCCGTTCTGCCTGCACGCGAACCTCACGGGTCGGCCTGCGGCAAGCATCCCGTGCGGGTTCACGGAGTCGGGCCTGCCTATCGGCCTCATGCTCGTCGGACGCCTCGGCGACGAGGAGATCGTCCTGCGCGCTTCCGCGGCGTTCGAGTCCGCTCGCCCGTGGGCGCACATCCGGCCGCCGGAGTTCCCCTGAACGTTCGTTGACCACCCTCGCGGCTAGGAGTACGCTCCCTGCAAATGCGCCGTTGGAGGTGGGAGATGCACCTAGACCACACAATCGTACCGTCGCACGACAAGGTGGGCTCGGCGAATTTCTTCGCTCGGATGATGGGGGTGGAGTACAAGGGTGAGCAGGGGCACTTCGCGCCCGTGGAGATCGGCAGTCTCTCTTTCGATTTCGACGACCGCCGCGAGGTCGCCCACCACCACTACGCGTTCATGGTGAGCGATGAGGAGTTCGACGATATCTTCGGCCGGGTCAAGGGGGAGGGCCTTCGTTACGGCAGCGGCCCCCAGCCCGAGAACCGCTACGACATGGAAATCAACACCCGCCGCGGAGGTCGGGGCGTGTACTTCGACGACCCCAACGGTCACAGCATCGAGCTGATGACCAAGTAACGCAGCGTAGCTTACCGAACGCAAAAGGCCCGAGGGCTGTCCGCTCGGGCCTTTGCTTTGCCGCCTACATGGATGCGGGGCGACGGCCTGATGCCGCCACCCCGCTTACTACCCCTCCATCCCGCGTCTCGCGACGTCAAGGGGTTCGCCGCGAGACGCCTTCACGGCAGCGAGTGGAGGGGCTTCCCTATTAACTACGAAGCTACTCGCCGGATGGTTCTACGTCAGGCAGCCGGCCTACGAGGACAACGTCCGAACTGGGGGCGTCCGCCCCGTTGGCGGACTCGACATTCACGCTCAGCGACTGCATCCGTCCGGCGTTTCCTTGCAAGTCGATGCGAGCGTAGCCGCCCTCGTCCACTTCGAAGACAGCGGCGCTGGACGGTCGGCCCTCCCAGTCCCACCACCACGCTTGGTACGTCTGACCGGCATCGAGGGCCTGCAGGTGTACCGTGACGAGGACGCCGCCGCCCTCGGCATTGATGGCGATCATGCCTGCAGGGTCCTCGCCCTCGCCCGGCGCAGAGCTCGTAGGCGGAGTCAAGGGGATAGGGCGGAGCTGCGACACGACGACTCCCGGATGAACGATGGAGCTGCTGAGGTCTTCCAGTTCGCTGCGGCCGTCGTCTGCTCTCGGAGGCGCGATCCGATCTTCGAGATCGGCAACTCGCTGCTGCTGTAGCGCAGAGAAGCTCGTGAGGCCAATGACCGCAACGAAGAGCGCGGCGGCAACGGCCCAGAACACGCGAGGGGGGGAGCCACGGGAACCACCGGACGCAGCAGCTGGCGCAGCCGGAGCGTGCCGTACCCGCGACATCAGCCGCTCGCGAATGGCGGCGCTGGGGACGGCGGCGGCGTGCGACCCGGCAAGCCGCGAAACGCCTTCGAGATATTCGCTGAGGGCCCGGCGGTAGCGAGGCTCGCGTTCGAGGGCGGCTTCCACCATGAGCGCATCCTGCTCATCCAGGGCGTTCAGCGCGTAACCGGGCAGCAATTCCTCTATGGCGTCCATAACGTTGTCCGAGTCGTTTCCCATCAGGCCTTCATCCCCGCCGACCCCGTCATCATCTCCCTCAGCTTGATAAGTCCCAGACGCAAACGCGTCTTCACGGTGCCCACAGACGCGCCGGTCCGCTCGGCGATCTCCTGCTGGGTGGCGCCCTCCAGGTACGCCATCACTACAGCGACCCGCTGGTCCTCCGGGAGCGCCTTGAGCGCCTCGCTCGCCGCGCCGAACAGTACGGCGTTTATCGCCTTGTCAGCCGTATCGCCGGAGGAGACCAGGCTCAAGTCCGGGTCCTCCGGCGCCCTGTCGGCGTCCATCAAAGCGACCCGCCGGAGCCTGCGGAGCTCATCGATCACCCGGTTGTGGGCGAGGTGCAGGAACCAGTGCCTGAACACGCCCTTTTCGGCGCGGAAACGGTCTGCCCGCGACCACAACGAGATGAATATCTCCTGCGTCACGTCTTCGGCCGCAGCGTAGTCCTTCAGAATGCTGTAGCCCATGCTGAATACCGACTGGCTATAGCGGTTATACAGTTCTTCCAGGGCGCTTGCGTCTCCCGCGGAAACCCGCGCAACGAGATCAGCGTCCGATTGGGAGGGAAGAGGTAGGACCACGCCTCTCACTGCCAGGCTGCCGCTGTGTGTGCTCATCACTCTTAAGTACGATGAAAGCGGCACCTTGGATTCGTGGGGAACCTTTTACCACCCATCCCCAGGCCAGTCCACCCAAAGCGGAGCTACCGCCCGTCATCCAACGCCCCGGTGGCTGCGGTGAGGACCGCCAGGTCGCGACACTTGCCCCTTCCCCCAATACCCCCATCCCCCCTACCATGGTAACTTCAATAGCTGCCCTGCCCCGGTCGGAGGAGAAAGCCTAACCCCCAGACCAGGGACCCCGACGGCAGCCATGACCGCAACGCACATTTTTTTCGGTGATCAACTTCTTAACCCCGGGAAGCAGGCCACGGCCATGAAAACACCCTCGAAAACCCCCGTCTCACCGTGCAAACTGGACATCTTTTTACTCCTGGCGCCCAGCGAAACGGACAACTTCTCACGCCTGGCAAATCCGCGGTGATCAACTTTTTCACGCCTAGCAAAAATGCAGTGGACAACTTCTTTCGCACAAACGGACAACTTCCCCACTCCCCATCGAGGCGCTACCCTTCCCGCCGTTGAAGGACTCACCTCACGCCAGCGAACGGCGCTACACCGGAGGTCCAATGGGCAACCACAATATCGCAGTCATACGCGGAGACGGCATCGGGCCGGAGGTCATCGAGGAAGGAATCAAGGTCCTCGCCTCCGCGCAACGCAGGTTCGGCGTGGAACTGACGTACCAAGAGTTCCCTTGGGGCTCGGATTACTACTTTGAGCACGGGCGGATGATGGACCCGAACGGTCTCGACCAGCTCTCGGGTTTCGACGCGGTCTTCTTCGGGGCCGTCGGCCACCCGGACATCCAAGACCACATCACACTCAATGGCCTGCTTCTACCGATGAGGCGCGGTTTCGACCAGTACGTGTGCCAGCGCCCAAGCATCCTGTTCCCCGGGGTCGTCTCCCCCTTGCGAGGACGCGAAGCAGGGGACATCGACATGGTCGTCATACGCGAGAACACTGAGGGAGAATACGCAAACGTCGGCGGCTTCCAGTACAAGGGTTTTCCCGAGGAGGTCGCGGTGCAGACCGCCGTCTTCACCCGGCGCGGCATCGAGCGGGTCGTGCGCTACGCATTCGAGCTGGCGCGGTCGCGCGACAAGAAGCGGCGATTAGCCTCGATCACGAAGTCGAATGCGCAAGGGTACGGCATGGTGCTCTGGGATGAGGTGTTCGACCAAGTCGCGGCGGATTACCCGGACATTCAGACCGAGTCTTTGCTCGTCGACGCGGCGTGCATGCACTTCATACGCCGCCCCGACTCCTTCGACGTGGTGGTGGCGAGCAATCTCTTCGGGGACATCCTCACGGACATCGGGGCGATGATTACGGGCAGCATGGGCCTCGCGCCCAGCGGTAACATCAACCCGGAGCGCCGGTTCCCGTCGGTGTTCGAACCGGTTCACGGCAGCGCGCCGGACATCGCTGGCAAGGGCATATCCAACCCCATCGCGACAGTGTTCTCCGCAGCGATGATGCTTCGCCACCTTGGCGAGACCGCAGCCGCCGACGCCATCGACACCGCCGTAGAGAGCGTTCTGCGGGATGGGGAGTCGCTTCCCGGCGACCTCGGAGGCAGCGCGTCGACCTCGGCAGTGGGGGACGCCATCGTCAGTGCGCTGGAGAACGCCTAGCCCCCTGCCACTACTCCTTGTAGGACGGGTCCTTGCGGTCGAGAGTGCGCAGGAGCCAGGGCCACACCACGGAGCCGTCATCGCCATCGAATAGACCTGCGGTTTTCTCTATCGCGGAGAGCGGCGCCTGACGGATGGCCTGGCCGGTCGACTGGGCCAGCACTTGAATCTGGCAGGCGCGCTCGAGCTGCCACATGGTGTTCCACGCCTCAGCGACAGAGCCGCCGACGGTGAGCAAGCCGTGGTTGCGCAGGATCATCGCGTCCCTGTCCCCAAGGTCCGTCACGAGCCTCTCACGCTCGTCTGTATCGACGGCCAGCCCCTCGAACTCGTGGTAGGCGACGCGCTCGTGGAAGCGGTACGTGTCCTGCTGGAGCGGCAGTAGCCCCTCCTCCAATGCCGAGACCGCCATGCCATAGGGCGTATGGGTGTGCATGACACAGGTCACATCGCGCCGAGCGGCATGGACCGCCGAGTGGATGACGTAGCCCGGAACGTTGATCCGATGGCTGCCCTCTTCGAGTACGTTCCCGTCCAAGTCAATCTTGACCAGGTTCGAGGCCGTGACCTCGTCGTAGCCAAAGCCAAACTCGTTGATCAGGAACTGGTCGTCCGTGCCGGGGACGCGCGAGGTGATGTGGTTGTAGACGAGCGTCGTCATGCCGAAATGGTCCGTGAGCCGGTAAGCGGCCGCCAAGTCCGTGCGCGCCCGCCACTCCGCGTCCGAGTAGGCGTTGGTCTTCTTCTTCGTCATCATCGTTCTCCTCGCCATCCTCTCCTGACTACGGGGCCTCTGTGCTATTGCCTGGAGGCGCCGGAAGGCTGCGCCACCCGAATTATACCGGCTACCGCCTCCACCCCGTGGCAGGTTTCTCAATCTCCCGTCCGTCGACCACAATGGCGTCCACCCGCTCGTTGAAGAAGCAGACCAGGCCGGCAATCTTGGTCGACTCCGGCGTGGTGTAATGGTAAGACCACGCCGCGTTTTCGACGAGCGCGCCGCCAGCCTGCAGGGAGTAGTAGTTCGCCTGGCCCTTGTAGGGGCACCGCGACACGGTCTCGCTCGGGCGCAACAGGTCCATGCGGATGTCCGCCTTGGGCAGGTAATAACGCAGCGGGTGTCCGGGCTCGATAAGGATGACGGAAGCGCTGCTGTCGGCGACCTTCTCGCCCCCAGCGACCACCTCGACGTGGCGGGCCGAATTCACGATGTCTATGCGCTTGAAGGGGTCTCGCGCGTGGACGAACACCTCCTCGTTCTCCTCGAACCAGGAGTCCATTGCATTCCACTTCAGCGAGACCATCCCCTTTAGGAAGGCAGCGTCGTTGGCCGTCTGCGTGTACTCCCACACCGCGTCCTCGGCCACCCTGTCGCCGACCTTCACGTCGGAGAGCGCCCTCTCGCCGCGGGCATCGGACTCCGTGCGCCCGGCCGCAACGATAAGGTCCTGCCGCACGTCGTCCTTAGGGAAGTAGTAGACCGGCGGGCCGCCGCCCCTGAACAGGTTGGCGCGGGTCGAGTCCACGACGGGTTCCCCGGCGAAGAAGGCCCGTACCCGCTTCGGGCTCGTGATCCACCGCGGCTCTGGGGCCGCAATCAGCTTGTTCTGCTCGTCCAAGTAGTCCATCGTGCTCCTCCTCAGCCCGGCGCCTCCGCCGGCTTGGCCACGGCGTCTTCTCGCCGCCTAGAGGGCTTCTCTGCCGGCCGGGAGGACGCCATAAAACAGACGGCACGCTACTCCGCCGAGCAACGAGGGTCAACGCGGCCCCGCCTATCCTTCTCCGTGGACGAGGCGCTAAGAAGGGACCAGAAGTGGCTCAGGAATCGAACGGGAGGCCGGTGTACTGCTCAGCCAGGCTGGCGGACGCAGCTTTCGAGGAGGTCACATAGTCAAGCTGGGCGAGCTGCAGTCGGCGCTGCGTGCCGTCCGGGTCATTTGGGAAGATGTGCAGCATCGATGTCATCCACCAAGAGAAGTGCATCACCTTCCACACCCGCGCCAGACACGTCCTCGTGTAGCCATCGAGGACTTCCGAGCCGCCACTCTCGAAGTATTCGAGCAGTCCGCGAGCAAGGACGCGGACATCGGCGACGGCCAGGTTCAGGCCTTTCGCGCCAGTGGGCGGGACGATGTGCGCGGCGTCCCCGGCCAGGTAGAGACGGCCATGCTGCATCGGCTCCGCGACGTAGCTGCGCATGGGAGTAATGCCTTTCTCGATGACTGGCCCCTCTTTCAACGACCACCCGGAGCTCTCGAAGCGGGCGTGCATCTCGTCCCAGATGCGCCGGTCCGGCCAGTTCTCGATAACGTCGTCAGGGTCGCACTGCACGTAGAGGCGACTGAGCTCCGGCGAGCGGAGGCTATGCAGCGCGAACCCGCGCGGGTGCGACGCGTAGATCAGCTCCTCCGTAGACGGGGCCACGGCGGCGAGGATGCCCACCCAGCCAAAGGGGTAGTCGTGGACGTACTCGCGCAGGACGCCTTTGGGCATCGCCTGCCGCGACACGCCGTGGAAGCCGTCGCAGCCAGCCACAAAATCGCAGGTCAGTTCACGCTCTACGCCTTCGAAGCGGTAGCGCACGACAGGGTTCGCGGTGTCGACGCTCTCAACTGACAGCGCCTCGGCCTCGAATAGCAAGGGGTCGCCGTCGGCGATTCGGGCTGCGATGAGGTCCTTGACCACCTCCTGCTGGCCGTACACCCAGATGGAGCGACCAACCAGCTCGTCGAAAGGGATGCGATGCCCCACGCCGTCGAACCGGAGTTCGATGCCGCGATGCTCCAACCCTTCGCGGTCCAGGCGTCCGGCCAGACCGAGCTCCCTGAACAGCTCGACCGTTCCCTGCTCCAAGACGCCCGCCCGCACTCGCGCCTCGACGTACTCGCGGCTGCGCGATTCGAGAACAATGGACTCGATACCGGCCCGGCGAAGGACGTGGGCAAGGGTCAAGCCGGCGGGCCCCGCGCCGATGATGGTCACCTGGGTGCGTGTCTGTTCGGTCACGCCGACACTATACCCCGCTCGATGTTTGGTCCTCACACGGCGAGGTCACGTCCCGCCGACGGCGCCAATCTCGAACAGCCGCGCGACGGCCGGCCCGTCTATGCCCAGGATGTCGGAGAGGACGTAGGTCGTATCCTCTCCTAGGTCGTGGAGACGCGGGTCCATGTTCTGGGGCGTTTCGCTGAGCTGGAAGGGAACGCCCTCGACGACGCTGCCATCGGCGAAGCGCTGGTAGAAGCCGCGCACGGCCATCTGGGGGTCGCGGTCGATGATGTCGCCCGTGTGTTGGACGGCTCCCGCCGAGACGCCGGCGGCTTGCAAGGCGTTAGCCGCGTCGTCAGGCGAGCGCTCGTGAGTCCACGCCTCGATGGCGGCGTCGATTTCGTCGTGGCGGGCCATCCTGCCGGCGGCGCTTGCCATGCCGCCATCTGCGAGCCAGTCTTCTCTGCCGATGAGGCGGCAAAGCGCGGACCATTCGGCGGCGGCGAACACCGTGAGGGCGCACCATTGGTCGTCTCCGGCGCAGCGATAGACCCCTTGTGGCGCATGGCGGGCCGACCGGCTCCCCATACGGGTCGGCTCCGCGCCCGAGGCCGAAGTCTCCAAGAGCGCCAGGCCCAGAAAGTTGATGGACGATTCGAGCTGGCGCAGCTCAATGTGCTCGCCGTTGCCGGCGACGTTGCGCCGGTGGACGGCGGCGAGCAGGGCGATGAGGGCGTGGGACGCGTTGCAGGTCGTGTCCGCGTAGGCGAACCCCACATCCGTAATATCGCGATGGGGGTAGCCGATGAGGCCGTCGAGTCCGGCCCGGGCCTGGAAGTAGGAGCCGAGGCCCTTATAGAGCCGGTGCGGGCCCGTCTTGCCGAGCGCGGGCATGCTCATGGTGATGATGCGGGGGTTGATCTCCGCGAGGCGTTCGGGGGTAAAACCCCAGTTCGGCAGAACGTCCGGGCCAAAGTTGTCGACCACGATGTCGCTTACCGCGATCAGCTTGGCGACGGCCTCGCGCGACTCCTCGAAGCTCATGTCGATGGCCAGCGAGCGCTTACCGACGTTGAGGTTGTTGAATCCGATCACCGAGTCGGGGCTCATGTTGCCCCGGTTCAGCGCGGCCCTCTTCTTGAACCGCTCGATCTTGATGACCTCGGCTCCATAGGCCGCGAGCCACTTCGTGTGGAGCGGCCCGGCGATGACCCACGTGAAATCGACGACGCGCAACCCTGCGAGGGGGGCGCGAGCCGCTTCGATACTCACAGGACCAGCGAAGCCCTCTTCCCTCGCCCGCTGACGGAGTTGATCGAGAATCTCCCGATTGTGCTCGCCGAGCGCGGGCGCGGCCTTGCCCTCGGCGAGGCCGCCTGCGAACCGGTAAGGCGGACCGGCGTCAGTCAGCATCGCGCCGGCGCTCTCGACCTTACGGAAGAATCCTTCTCCCGCTAACTGGGGATCGCTCGTCAGCTCCCCGACGTTATTGAAGGCCATGAGCATAATGCCGCGGTCCTGGGCCTCGCGCATCAGCGCACGGGAGTCCATCGTGCGGAAGAAGTGGTCGAACGCCTCCTCCAATTCGAGCAGGCCCGCCATCCGGGCCTCGTTGGATGCCCAGCGCTCATCCCGCAGCCCGGCGCCTTGGCCGTGGCTCTCCAGCCAGTCGAGCAGCAACGGCCACTCGCGCTCCGAGCTCTGGCTTACGAGCTGAAACCGCACGAGGCCGCTCTTGCACGTCCATATGCGCCTGTAGCGCTTGCCGCTCGATCCTTGGCCGTGGCCCGCGCGCTTGATGAGCGTCTGCCTACCTACGTACATGGGCATCGCGTCATACTGCATGAGCGCGATGCCCTCTTGCAGCGAGACATCGACGATCTGCCCGGCGCCGGTGGCGTCCCGCTGAGCGAGCGCCATCAGGACTCCCGCCGCGGCGTGGGCCGACGTCTGGTGGTAGGCGAACCCCTCGCCCATGCTGTTGGGCGGGTCCTCCGGGAAGCCCATGCGATACATCAGCCCGCCCGTCGCTTGCGCCACCAAGTCCGAGGACTTCCAGCTTGCCCTCGGGCCCGCGCTCCCGAAGCCTGAAATCGACGCTTGGATGAGAGCGGGATTGAGCGCGCGGAGCACCGCGGGGTCGAGGGGGAGCGCTTGCGAACGGTCCTCGACGAGCACGTCCGCCCACTCGACCAGCCGTTTGAGTTGGGCGCGCCCCTGATCGGAGTCAGGGTCGAGACTCACGCTGCGCTTGCCGCGATGGAAATGCAGGAAGCTCAGTCCCGCCGAGCGCTCCGACGAACCGCCGGAAGGCTCGACCTTGACCACGTCGGCACCGAGGTCCGCGAGCAGTTTCGTGCAGTACGCGCCTGCCTCGGTCGAGAGATCCAAGACGCGGATGCGGTCCAAGGGCGGCATGTCAGCCCCGGGACTTCTCGCGCCAGAGGCGGACGCCGGTGGCGCCGAGGGTGAGCGGCAGAGCCACGTCTACGAATGCCCATATGACCCAGGCCTGATGGTTGCCTTCCAGACTCTCATTGCCGAGGGCCAGCAGCGAGAACCAGTTGTGCAGGAAGAGAACCGCAACGGCCGCGGTGAGGTAAAGGGCGACATTCACGTCCAAGTAATGGCGCGTAACGGAGCCCTCCGGATCGCGTCCGCTGTCCTCCCTCTTCGCGGCGTAGTTGAAGACCAGCGCCAGCGCCAAACCGATGGCCATCAGAATGTCCAGCACGGACCAGATGGCGGGCACGTCGATTGAATCGAGAAGGAGGGGATTGATGGCGAAGAACGCCGCCACCGCTACAGCGAGACCAACCATATAGACGCCGACCAGTTTCTTTACTCCCTCCATGACGCTCCCTTTGAATCACCCACTACTCAGCATCAGCACCCAACCGGGGACGGCGTCGAATCCCAGCGCCACCAGGCAGTTCTCCAAGCCGGGAATCTGACGCTCGCCCGCGCGGCCCATGACCTGCATCGCACCCTCTCTGACATGGCCCATGCCATGGAGACGGCCTTCGCCCTGACTGCCGCCGAACGTGGTGACTGGAAGCTCGCCGCCGAGCTTTATGCGGCCGCCGCGCGTGAACTCGTGGGCCTCGCCCTTCCCGCAGAAGCCGAGCTTCTCCAGCCATATCCAGACCACCGGGCTGAAGCCATCGTAAAGCTGCGCAGCCTGCACCGCCTCCCGCCCAACGCCCGACTCCTCGAAGATTGCGTCGCCGCGGTCGCGCGTGTTGGCGAAACCGGCGACGTACGCCGGCTTGTGGGGGAGCGCGGCCGCGCGGTCGGCAGTCGTGAGCACGACGGCGCCCGCGCCGGTCACGGGAATGTCGTAGTCGTACAGGCACATCGGCTCATATATCCAGCGCGACGCCAAGTACTCGGAGAGGGTGAGCGGCCTGCCCCGCCAGTAGGCGTGGGGATTGAGCTGGGCGTGCTCGCGCAGCGCGCCGACAACGTCGAACAGCTCCTCACGGGTCGCGCCGAAGTCGTACATGTAGCGCTGCAGCCAGAGCGATATGCTACCGATGCCGACCCCGTAGGGCGCGCTGAACTGCTCAGGCCCGCCCGCCGCCTCGCGGTCCGAGGAGGCGTAGCGCACGCCTGGGCGGTCGTACATCGCCCGAAGGCAGAGCACATAGTTGGCCGTCCCCGTGACCAACGCCTGTATGCCGGCCACGATTCCGTCCGCTACGACGCCCCGATTGGCGTCGGACGCCCAGCGCATGTTGGTCAAGCCGAGCGCGCTCGCCATGTAGCGCTCGCTGATCTCGTCGACGCCGTCCCAATGCAGCGCCGAAGCGTTCGGAGCTTTCGGCGTGCCCGCGTAGCCGTCGATGTCTTGGGACGTGAGCCCCGCATCGGCTATCGCGTTCACTGCCGCCTCGACGGCGACCTCAGCGAGGCTCTTCTCGGACTTCCGCTCCATCGGCGTGTAGCCGACGCCGACGATGGCCGTGCGGTTCCGCAGCGCCTTATCCATCGACCCGCTCCGTGGGCCTGAACTGAGGGACGGCGAGTCCGTCGCTCCGGTCCTCAAAGGCGACACTCACCGGCATGCCAATCCGCGCGCCGCTAGGGTCGCAATCGATGAGATTGGTGGTGAGCCGGAGCCCCGGCTGTTCGTCGAGCTCCACCTGTGCGATGAGGTACGGAGCGTCGAATCCTTTCATATAGCTCTCCCACATGACGGCGAAGCTGTAGAGGGTTCCCCGCGCGCTTAGCTCGACCCATTCGAGGGGCGCCCCGAGGCAACGCGGGCAGATAGGACGCGGGGGGAAGACGTAGCGATCACAGTCCTGGCAGTGCGGCAGACTCAAGACGTGCCGGGCGGCCGCGTCCCAATAGGGCTGCGTCTCGGCGTCCGGCACAGGCGCGGGCTTGGCGGCTGGGTCGTGGTCGGCCATGGCGCTCCTAAAGCCCGTAGAAGGCCTTTGGGTTGTCATACAGGATTTTGTCCACCACCGTTTGGGAGATGTCCCCGTTGTCGGCGCGCTGCTGCAGGAGCTTCTGGAACTCGAGCTCCTTGGACTGGTCCTGGTGGGTGTAGTCCGAGCCCGCGAGCAGATTGTCCTCGCTGATGTACTTCATCGCGTAGGGGAGATCCTCGTCGATCTGGACGGTGATATAGATGCGGTTGGCCTTGAAGATATCGTCCGGAAGCTGAAAGGCGGAGTCGCCGCCGATGTTCGAATCCTGGCTGCGGCCCAACCGTCGCCGCAGGTCGTAGTCCACGAACGGGACCCACGAGACGCCGGACTCGATACAGCCAAACCGGAGCTTGGGGAAGCGTTCCGGCACCCGATGAAGGATGAGCGAGTATATCCCGTGTATGGCGGGCATCCGCAGGCGGATGAAGGAGCCGTAGGAGAGCTCGCGGGCCGGGGTGTAGTCGGGCGTTCCCGAGCCCAGGTGGAAGCACACCGGCATATCGAGGCGCTCCGCCTCCTCGTAGAGCGGGAAGAAGTAGGGATCGACGCTCCACTTACCGGCTTCCAAATCGCCCTTCTTGAGCACGCCGCACGCGCCGTGGTCTTTAGCGAACCGCAACTCCTCCAACGCCGCGTCCATGTTGCGCGCCGGCGGCACGCACACCCAACGCAAGCGCCCGCGCGACTGCTCGCAGCGATCAGCCAGCCAGCGATTGTAGCTTCGAGTGATGACGAGCTCGGCCTCGGCGGAGTCGGCCGGCTCGACGAGGAAGAGCGACGGGTAGATGACCTGCGTCTCCGTTCCCAGCTCATCCATGTGCCTGAGCCGGGTCTCGACATCGAGCAGCTCACGCGCTTCCAGCGGCGTTCCGCTCTTGCCATCGTCGCGGATGCGCCGGTGTTTCCGTTTGCCGTCCACCAGCCAGTAGCGGACTGGGGGACGGTCCGGGTCCGGGTTGGACGGGAACTGGGTTACCGGCTTGTAAGCCGCGTCCTCCGGCGCGACAAACTCCCAAGTCGCATCGGTCTCGTCTACATGCGTATCGCTATCGATGACTCGCAGTTGCTTTGCCATGGGCCGCCTCCGGGTGTGCGGAAGTATAGCGAGTCGCACGCCCGGAGCGCCTCCCCAAGGCAAGAACTCCCTCCCCAACCTTTGCCTAGGGAGGGAGCTATGCACCCAAAGATGGAGTAGCGCAGCCTAGCGGGCGAGGCCGGGCCTTATGAGCTCCGCGACGGGCAGCACTACCTGCCGCGTGACCTCTTTGTTCGTCAGCCCCAACGCCTGTCCAACGATAAAGAGCTGCTCCATCGACGAGTCCGCGGTCGCGCTTCCGACGCCAGAGTCGTCCTCCTGGACGGGAGCAGTGCCGCCGAGCCTGCTCCGCAACAGATCCTGGGCGAAGGACAGCTTCGCGGCGAAATCGGTCCTCAAAGTCTGATCTTCCACGGGTCACCTCCTGTGGGCGCTGCACCGCCAGCTTACAAGGGGAATGTTGCGCGCCTGTTACGCTCAGGTTGCCGCCCTGTTACGAATCTGTCGGCCAAATCTCCTGCCCTATTGCTCTGGGGCAAGATTCGCGATGTCTCCCCACCGACTGCGGGAAGGGGCTGAGAGGAAGGCCTGCCAAGAGGGCCTGTAAGCCGGATTCTGTATCCCGGCGGACCGGGACGGTGGTCATCTATCTGGTCCTCCCGTTGCCGGAAGGAATCATGCGGCCTACCCGGGGACGCGGTCGGGCACCGTCCTCCGAAGAACCGGAGGCATCCCTCTATTTGGCCTTGCTCCGGGAGGGGCTTGCCAGCATCCCGGCTCGCGCCGGAACCTGGTGCGCTCTTACCGCACCGTTTCACCCTTGCCTGTGGCCCGAGCTTGCTCGGGCCCATCGGCGGTGTCGTCTCTGTGGCGCTTTCCGTCGCCTCACGGCGCCTGGGCGTTACCCAGCCCCCTGCCCGATGGAGTCCGGACTTTCCTCTCCAGTAAAACCGGAGCGACCACCCGGCCCTCTTGGCTCTCCCAGTATACCCCGGCATTGGTCCGCCGCCCCATCCACCTGGTCTCTTCCCTCGTGGTACGCGGGGTGGAGGAGGAGCAATGAACGGCCCCTACGCCAACGACACCTCGGCGCGTCCGTCTTTCACTGTCACTTTCGCGACCACCGACCTGAGCAGCTCGCGGCGCTGGTCTTGCGCGAGACTGTCCCAATCGTCGATGAAACGGGCCGCGTTGGCTTCGAGGAGGGCTTGGGCCGAAGCCTTTGCTGAGGTCTGATCGATCCGGTCGTTGAGCGCCTGTTTGGCCGCCCCCAGACGATCCACGCCAGCGCGGAGCTGGCCGAGCGTCAGCCCCCCGCTCGCCGCGCGCTGAACGCCCTCCATGAAGCGCTTGTCCAATGCCCGCAGCCGCGCCGTGGACTGGGCCCTTTCATGGGCCATCCACGAACCGCTGTCGGCCCCATTGCCTCGCTCTCCGCTCAGCAGCTTCTCGCGGACGACGCGCGCTACCTGCTCCTCGATGTCGTCAGCCCGCGTCGTGTGGTAGTCGCACTCGTTACGGTTGATGCGCGACTGGCATTGGTAGTAGCGGTACTCGGCCCGCGCGCGCTGACCGTCCTTCCGCCGCCAGGCCTGTTTGCGAGTGACGCCCATCATGCGCTGGCCGCAGTAGCCGCAGAAGACCACACCTGAGAGCAGGAAGGGCGATCCGCGCGGGCTGCGCCTGGCGGGGCTCCGCTCGTGCATACGCTCCTGCGCCTGCCGGAACTCGCCGGGCGCAACGATGGGCTGATAGCTGCCCGGTATGCGGAGGCCGAAACGCCGGTACGTGCCGATGTAGGCCGTATTGCGGAGGATGTCGCGCACCGTCACCATGCTCCAACGCCGTCCCGTGCGCGTACGGAGGCCTCGGTCGTTCAGCATCGAGGCGACAGCCCGGACGCCGTCGTTGGACTCCAAGTACTGCTTGAAGATCAGGGCAACGACGTCGGCCTCCTCTGCGACTACTCTGAACGTGCCGTCGGCGATGATGCGGTAGCCGTAGGGCGGCTTGCCGAGGCCGAGGCCTTGCGCCGCCTTCGCCATCATGCCTTGCCGGATGCGCGCGCTCCTTCCCGCGGCGCTGCTCGACCCCCGAAGGGCATTCTGCAGGGGGTCTGGGAAGTCGCGGTCGTCGCACACCACTTGGCAGGAGAGGGCATCGAGTTCCAGCAGCCGGGCGACCTGCTGCTCCAGCGAGCCGCCGAGATGTCCGGCGTCCGGCACAACCACGAGGTAGCCAAGGCCGTTACCGCGGATGAAATCGAGCATCGACCGCCAACCGACCCCGCCCTCCTGGCCTTTCGGGTCGTCGTAGACGCCCACCCGAATATGCCGACCCTCCTCGCAGTAGGCGACGAACGCCCGGAACAGCTCTGAGTAGGAGAGCGGACCCTTGCCCGTATCGGGGTCGAAGGTGAAGTAGCCTAGCGCTCGCATGGGTTACTCGGGCAGGAGTATTCGCCCGCAGTTGGGGCATCTGCTTGGCTGGGACCCGGAGCGAACATCCATCTGCATACGCATCGGCACGCCTACGCGGCAGGCGTCGCACGCGCCGTTGTGCATCCTTGCGACCGGGTGGCTTGGATGGCTCCTGCGCACTTGGTCGTACAGCGCGACCTCCGGCGGCGGTATCTGGGAGACGAGGTCTTCGCGGCGCAGTTCGAGCTCAAAGGCCTCTTCCTCCAGCCGCGCCTGCTCCTCGGTCATGGACTGCTGGTCGGCCTTCCAGGCCGCCGTCTGGGATTCGAGGCTGTCGGCGGTCTCGTCCCGTTTCCGCTTGGCTTCATCGACCTCGTCCAGAACGACGAGAAGGGCATCCTCTTGCTCGCCGCGATGGCGCTTGAGCATGTTCACGTCGGCTTGGAGGTCCTGGAGCTCGCGGGAGCTGGTTACGGCGCCGCCGTAAAGCTTCGCCTCCGCCGCCTCGACCCGCGTCGAGTAGCCGCCTATCGCATCGTCGAGCTCCCCCTGCTTGGAGAGGGCCAGGTCCATCTCGCCTTGGTAGACGCGGAGCTGCCTGGCCAGCGCCCGCAACGCCGCATCGTCGCCGAGGAGCCTGGCAATCTCATCGAGCCTTGCGCGCCGCACGCCGAGCTCATTGTCGACGGACTGCAGTTCTACGAGTTCGCGCGTGGCAGGCATGGCCGCCGCCTAGGAAGAGTTGGGGATGCCCGGATTCTAGGAACCTCAACCTAACTTGTCAACAAAAAGCGAGTGCACTATGGGGCAACTGAGCAGGAGTCGTGGGTTGGATGCAGGAAGTTCCCCGTTTGCGTGAAAAAAGTTCCCCACCGCATTTTCGTTGCGAGTGCAGAAGTTCCCCATCTCATTTTCGTTACGAGTAAAAGGTTCCCCGTTTTCATGTTGGCCAGGCGTGAAAGTTCCCCAAAATCGCGGGGTGAAACAGGGATTTTGGAGAGTGTTTTCATGGCCGTGGTCTGCTTCCTGGGTCTCAGAACTTCCCCACTCGAGAATTTTAATGTTTCGCAACGGCCTCCGGCCTCGCCCCTTCCTCTGTCGTCTTGGCCCCGGCCCTCTTGGGCGCGGGGGGCGCCGCGATGCTTTCGGATTCTCGCCGTGGGGCATCCACGATACGCGAGGGAGAGGGCTTGGCGTAAGTGGCAAGTGTCGCGGGGGGCACCGCCAAGGGGCGGCGTCGGGCGAGCGTGTTGGGGAGAAGTTGTTGGGAAGTTCCTCTAGCGCCAGCGCCACTCTACGCCTAGCTCGGAGCCGAGAGCTGCGGCGACTGCGTGGGCGATCCGGGCCATGTCGAGGGGCGCCCTGAGCAGCTCCGACATCGACGTCACTGGGCGGTCTTCGATGCCGCAGGGGATGATGGACTCGTAGGCTGTGAGGTCGGTGTAGATGTTCAACGCGAAGCCGTGCGTCGCGACACCGCGCGAGACGCGCACGCCAATCGCCGCGATCTTGCCCGCGGACGTCCAGACTCCCGTCAGGCCCTCCTCGCAGTGGGCCTCGACGCCGGACTCGGCGAGTCCGGCAATCAGCGCCTGTTCAAGCGCGAGGACGTACCGCTTCGGGCCGATGCCCAGCTCTGCCAGCGAGACTATGGGATAGCCGACGAGCTGCCCTGGGCCGTGATACGTCACCTGCCCGCCCCGGTCGGTCTCGATGAGCGGGGCGTCAAGCTCCGAGAGGATGTGCTCGGGGAGCGAGCGGCGGCCCGCCGTGTACACGGGCGCGTGCCCCAGGAAGAGGAGCGTGTCGCCGATCTCTCCGCCGGCGCGCTGTTTGGCGAGGTCCCGCTGCAGCTCCATCGCCCATGCGTAGTCGATGCCCTCGCCCAGCCAGTGAATCCAGCCCTCGCGGACCGGCACGCTAGTGGTGACCTTTGCGTCATTGCTGCTCGATGGCATTCTTCTTCCCAATCTGCCCTGTCTGCACTCCCGCGCACCCTGGATTCCCGCCTTCGCGGGAATGACGGAAGAGGTTACGCAAAGGTCTCTAGTGGTGAAAGAGCCGGACACCGGATACCGCCATTGCGATGCCGTACTGGTCGCAGGCCGCCGCCACGTCCGCATCGCGGACCGACCCGCCGGGCTGGACCACGTATCGCACTCCGCTCATCGCCGCGCGGTCGATGTTGTCGCGGAACGGGATGAAGGCGTCGGACGCCATCGCGACGCCGGTCAGGCCGTCGAGCCATTCCCGCCTCTGGGCGGGTGTGAGCCTCTGTGGCGTCTCGGCGAACGAGCCGCGCCACATCTCGTCCTCCGCAGGCGAGAGGTCGTCGCGGATGAAGCCGTCCACGGCGTTGTCGCGCTCCGGCCGCCCCAAGCCCTCGCGGAACTTGAGCGCGAGCGTCGCGGGGTGCTGGCGGAGGCGCCAGATGTCGGCCTTATTGCACGCGAGCCGGGTGCAGTGGATGCGCGACTGCTGCCCTGCCCCATTGCCGATCACCTGTCCATCGAGCGCCAGGCACATGGAGTTCGATTGGGTGAATTTGAGCGTGATCAAGGCGACGGTCAGGTCGCGCTTGGCCGAGTCCGGGAGCTCGCTGCCGGCTGTCGTCACGTTTGCGAGCTGTTCGGCCCACCCCGCGACGTCGTTCCGCCCCTGCTCCATACGGACTCCGAAAACGGTGCGCGTCTCCCGAGGCGGAGGCTCGTAGGAGGCGTCGACCTCCATCATGCAGTAGCGTCCGCCCTGCTTCTGCGACAGCAACTCGACGGCTTCGCGGGTGAAGCCTGGCGCGATGACGCCGTCCGACACCTCGCGGCGGATAAGGCGCGCCGTCGACTCATCGACCACGTCGGAGAGGGCGATCCAATCGCCGAACGAGGAGACGCGGTCGGCGCCCCGCGCCCGCGCATAGGCGGTCGCAAGCGGCGAGAGGTCCACGTCGGCGACGAAGTAGGCTTGCGCGAGGGCGTCGCTCAGCGGCACGCCAACGGCGGCTCCAGCGGGGCTGACGTGCTTGAACGACGCCGCGGCCGGCTGGCCTGTCGCGCTCTTCAGCTCGCGGACGAGCTGCCAGGAGTTCAGCGCGTCGAGCAGGTTGATGAACCCCGGCGACCCGTTGCGGACCTCGAAGGGCAGCCCCCCTTCCTCGACAAACGCCTTAGCGGGAGTCTGATGCGGGTTCATGCCATACCGGAGCGACAGCTCGGACTCAGTCATAGTCCTCCAAAGACTCCCGGAGACTTCAATCGAGGGCCGTCCCCTCGTCGATTGCTTCCAGCCCCTCCTTGACCGTGCGGAGGAAGGCGCCCGCCTCGGCACCGTCGCAGACGCGGTGGTCGAACGCGAGGCAGAGGTTCATCATCGAGCGGACGGCGATGGCGTCGCCGCCGACAACCACGGGGCGCTTCACTATCGCCTCCGTGGTGAGAATCGCGGCCTGCGGGTGGTTGATGATGGGGACGGAAACGACGGAGCCCAGCGCGCCTGTATTGTTGAGCGTGAACGTGCCCCCCTGCACGTCCTCTATCTTGAGCGAGCCCGTCCGCGCCGCGCCGATGAGCCGGCTGAGCTCCAGGGCGAGGGCCGTGATTCCCAGGGTATCGGCGTTCCGCAGGACGGGAACGATGAGGCCGGCCTCGGTCGACGAGGCGACTCCCAGATGCACCCGGTGATTCAGCGTGATGTGGTCGCCGTCCCAACGCGCGTTCAAGCGGGGATGCTCCCGCAGCGCGGCGGCGACGACCTTCGCGGCAAAGGGCAGATAGGTCAGCGGCACGCCGTGCGAGCGCTCGAACTCCGCGCGGAGGGCGGCCCGCGCTCGGACGAGGCCGGAGACGTCCGCCTCCACCATCGACCACGCGGCCGGAATCTCCCGCGCCGACCTCGCCACGTGCTCCGCGATGGTCTTGCGTATGGCCGTCAGCGGGAGCGTCGAGCTCGCCTCACCAGGCGGCGAGGCAGGCGGGGCGGACGCCTCGCCGCCTGAGCCCTTCGCCGCTCGCAGCACATCCTCCTTCGTAACGCGGCCCCCAGCGCCGCTCCCAACGAGCGCCGACGATTCGATGCCGTACTGAGCGGCGAGCTTGGCAACGAGAGGCGATACGACGTGCCGGCGATCGGGGCCTGAGGGCGGCGGCGGGGCGGCGGAAGGCTTACGGGCCAGAGCCGCGTCCTGGACAGCATCGGGCCTGCCCTGCCCGCCCTCGCCGGAGCCGGTGGGACCGACGCTGCGGTTCGAGTCCACGAATTCGAAATTTCTGCTGCTCCGCGCTTCGAGGGTTGGGCCACTAACCTCCCCGCGCGTCGCTGCGCTCGCGCTCCCCCCCCGCAGACGGGAGGGGAGTTCCTGGGTTCCCGCCTGCGCGGGAATGACGGGAGGGGGCGCGGGAATGACGGAGGGGGGCGGGAATGACGGGGAAGGGGCCTCGCCGTCGACGTCCATCTCGCAGATGGGCTGTCCCATCGGGACCGTGTCGCCCTCGGCGACCAGCGCCCTCACGAATACGCCCGCATAGGGCGACGGCGCTTCCATGCTCACCTTGTCCGTTATGACTTCGACGAGGGGATCGTACCGCTCGACGCGCTGGCCGGGCTCGACCAGCCACTTGCCGATCACTCCTTCGGTGACCGACTCCCCGACGTGTGGAAGCTCGACGACAGTAGTCATGGCTAGTAAGCGAGCAGCTCCCGCAGCTTGGCCGCAATCTTGTCCGCCGTCGGCATGTAGACGGCTTCCAGAGTTGGCGCAAAGGGCATGGCCGGGACCTCGGGGCCCGTGCAACGCATCACCGGCGCGTCCAAGCTGTCGAATGCGTTTTCGGCGATGAGCGCGCTCACTTCGGAGCCGACGCTCACCGCGGCGTTGTCCTCGTGAACGACCAACGCGCGGTTCGTCTTCCGCACTGACGCCAGTATCGTCTCCACGTCGATGGGGCGGACGGTCCGCAGATCGACCACCTCGACGCTCGCTCCCTCGCCCTCGAGTTCCTCCGCCGCCTGCAGCGAGTAGTGGAGCGTGAGCCCGTAGGTGATGACGGTGGCGTCGGCGCCCTCGCGCTTGACGTCCGCCGAGCCGATGGGCACCACGTAATCCTCTTCCGGGACCTCGCCGCGCACCGAGCGGTACGTCCGTTTGTGTTCGAGGACGATGACGGGGTCGTCGTCGCGGATGGCCGCCTTCAGCAGGCCCTTGGCGTCGTACGGAGTGGCGGGCGTCACGACCTTCAAGCCGGGCGTATGGGCGAAGTAGGACTCGACGCTCTGGGAGTGGTACAGCCCGCCCCTGACGTGCCCTCCGTAGGGCGAACGCACGACCATCGGCGCGTGGAGCTTGCCTTTCGTGCCGTAGCGAATGCGCGCGGCCTCCCCGATGATCTGGTTCACGGCGGGCCATATGAAATCGGCGAACTGCACCTCGGCGATGGGGCGCATTCCGTGCATCGCCGCGCCCAACGCGATGCCCGCAATCGAGGCCTCGGCGAGCGGCGTGTCGATGACCCGCTCCTCCCCGAACTCCTCGATGAGGCCCTTGGTCGCCAGGAAAACGCCGCCCCGCCGACCAACGTCTTCGCCCAAGACGAACACGGAAGGGTCCCGGCGCATCTCTTCGACAATCGCCTCTCGGACCGCCTCGATGACGTTGAGCGTGGCCATTACGCGGTCCCTCTCTCCAATCCGCCCTCTGAGGAGGAGCCCGTCACGCCCTCGAACACGTCGGCGGCGTCAGGGAATGGAGCGGCCTCGGCGGCGTCCGTAGCCGCGTTGACCTCGTCGCCGGCCGCCTTCCGCAGCTCCGCATCCTTCTCGTCGGAGAGCAAGCCCGTCGAGGTGAGCTGCTCGCGCAGTTTTTCGAGGGGGTTGCGCAGGCGCGCCTTTTCGATTTCGGCGCGGTCCCGGTAGACCGAGTCATCGTCGTCGCTGGTGTGCGGCAGGTAACGCTCCACGTCAAACTCGACGAGGCTCGGCCCGCCCCCTGCGGCGGCACGACGCACGGCGTCGGCTACGGCGCGGTAGGAGGCCGCGACGTCTGTGCCGTCGACCGTCACGCCCGGCATGGCGTATCCGGCGGCGCGCTCCGAGACCCGTTCCACAGCCATCTGACGCGACTGCGGGACCGAGATGGCGTATTTGTTGTTCTCGACGATGAAGACCACGGGCAGCTTGTGCACCGAGGCAAAGTTCATCGCCTCGTGCACCTCACCCTGGCTCGTGGCCCCGTCGCCCAAGGCGCAGGTGACGACGGTGTTCTCGCCGTGAATCTTCGACGCTAGCGCCCACCCAACGGCCTGCAGAACGTGCGTGCCGACGACGTTCGACGGGTTGACGAACCGCAGCTCGGGGGCGGCGCCGTGCTGGGGGAACTGGCGGGCGCCGGACAACGGCTCGCCCTCCTTGGCGAGGAACCCCCGCAGGGACTGCTCGGGCGTGAGGCCGAGAGCGGTCGTGACGGCGAGGTCGCGGTAGTAGGTGAAGCAGAAGAAGTCTTCGGCGTGCTTGCGGAGCGCCCACACCGTGGCCAACTGCGCGGCCTCGTGCCCCTGGCTCGACGCCACGATGGCCGCTTTGCCCTGACGGTTCATCATCCACACCCGTTCATCCAGAGCGCGAACGAGGAGCATCGACGCGTAGATGTCGAGCAGGTCCTCTTGCGTGAGCGAGTCCGGGACGTCTACGGACAGTCCCTGGTTAGCGGTGGTGGCCACGCCTCGATTATCGGGCAGGGCGCGCCCCCGCGCCAAGTCTGCATCGCTCGCCAATCCTCCAGGCTGCGAGGGTACAATGCCCTTTTGGAGGCGCAGCCGCTTGGAGCAAGAGCGCGACGTACTCGTTCGTTTCCACGAAATCGGGCTGAAGGGCAAGAACCAGCCGATGTTCGTGGACCATCTCGTAACCAACCTCAGACGGGCCACGGCCGGGCTGGACGTCGAGCGCGTCTGGTCAACCCGGATGATGGTTCGCATGCGCCTCGCGCCCGAGGCCGACTGGGACACGGTGCGGCGGCGCGCGCAGCAGGTGTTCGGCGCCGTGAAGCTCAGCCTCGCCCAACGGATCGAGCCCGAGTACGGCGAGATATCGCGGCGCGTGGCCGAGCTTGCGGCCTCCCGTTCCTTCTCCACCTTCCGCATATCGGCCAACCGCGCCGACAAGAGCTTCCCCCTCACCTCCCAGGAGCTCAACGTGCAGCTTGGCGACGAGGTCCGCGCGGCCACCGGCGCCAAGGTCGATCTCTCGAACCCCGGCATCAACCTGCGCGTCGAGCTGCAGCGCGACGACGCGTTCGTCTACGCCGACGACTACCCCGGCGCGGGCGGGCTCCCCGTCGGCAGCGCGGGCAAGGTCGCCGTCTTGATGTCCGGCGGCATCGACTCTCCCGTGGCGGCGTGGCGCATGATGCGCCGGGGCTGTCGCGCCGTCCTCGTCCACTTCCACTCGTTTCCCCTCGTCGAGGGCCGGTCACGCGACAAAGCCAAAGAGCTCGCGGAGCGCCTCAACGCCTACCAGTACGACACCAAGCTCTACCTCGTGCCGTTCGCGGACGTGCAGCGCGCCGTCATTCTGGAAGTCCCCGGGCCGCTGCGCGTCGTCGCCTACCGCCGTTTCATGGTGCGCATCACGGAGGCCATCGCCCGAGCGGAGGACGCCCGAGCGCTCGTCACCGGCGAGAGCGTGGGGCAGGTCGGCTCGCAGACGCTGCGGAACATCGCGACGGTGAGCGAGGTTGCGGCGCTGCCCATCCTTCGGCCCCTCATCGGCATGGACAAGCAGGAAATAATCGACCAGGCCCGCGCCATCGACACATTCGATACGTCTATCCAGCCGGACGAGGACTGCTGCACCTTGTTCGTCCCGCGCTCCCCCTCGACGGCCGTCAAGTCGGAGGAGATAGCGGCCCAAGAGGCGAATCTCGACGTTGGGTCCCTAGTCCGACAAGCCGCGTCGGGGGCCGAACTCTTCGAGTGGCACGCGCCGACCGCCTAGCGAAAAGGGCCTCTTGTCACTCCGCGGCGTCCAGCCTCCGGAGCGGGCCGGGCCAGCTGAGGAGCTGGCGGTCCGCCGTCACGAGCTGGTGTCCCCCCAATGCGGTGGCGACGATGAGGCGGTCAGCAGGGTCGGGTGAAAGCCCGGCAGCTCATTGGCCCGGATTCCGATTTCGCCGTCAACGGGGATTTCGACCACCCCCTGCCCCAGCTGCTCCCGACGCCACAGTCCCACGTCCTCAGGGAAGTTGATCCGCCCTTTGTCCTTGAGCATCGCCAATTCCCAGAAGGAGATTGCAGAGACCCCAACCTCACCCGATTGCCACGCCTGGTCAATCTCGGTACGGGCTCGAAATCCCAATCGCGGCTCCCCCAATCTCAACCACAGCATCACATGCGTATCAAGGAGGATCACGGGTTTAGCACCCGGTCAGGGTTGGCTTCGGCTTCCCATTCCACGTCGATGGAAGAAACGATGTCGCCGAGAATCTCTATCCTTCCTCGGTCGATGCCAAAGAGCGTCTTGGGCTTCTCCCGGTACGGAATCAGCCGCGAAACGGGGCGCCCGTTCTTGGTGATGACGATCTCCTCGCCGCTCTCCGCGACCTCGTCCATGAGCTTCAGGCACTTCGCCTTGAACTCCGACGCCTTGATGGTCCGCACGCCTGCCGCCTTACCGCTTTCCTCTTCCATGGCTGCTCCTTATGCGGTCAGGCATCGATTATAACCTGGTCATGACCATAGTCACATTGCCTCTCCTCAGTCCTCACGCGGCGGGGTGTAATGTACCCGCAACCCTCGTTGGGGAGTGCGCCGTATGAACGCCATATCCAGTCCCGCGCGAGCGTCGCTGGCGGCCCTGCTGCTCGGGGCGCTGACTGTGGGGTTCGGCCTCCAGCTCTTGCGCGTGCTCATCGTCGAGATGGCGGTCTACCTGACGCAGGTCCGGGACGTCAGCTCGATGCTCGTGGGCGTCATGGGCTTGGGCGTGTTCCTGTGCGGATTCCTGGAGCCTGTCGTGCGCCGCGTCCTCGGAGAGCGGAACGCCCTGCGGGTTGTCCTAGGCGGTCTGGCGCTGGTCCGGCTGGCCGAACAGGCCGTCACGTCTCTTTCCGTGGACCTCGGCCTGTCCATCGCCGGGACCGTGCTGTTCCTATGGTCTCTTCCCCTCTTATTCCGATTGGTCCGCACGGAAGGACGAGCCAGCGGCGCTCATGCGGCGATCGCTTTCCTGCTGGGGCTTTCCGTCGATACCGCGCTCAAAAGCGCCTTCGGGACCATCGACCTCTCGTGGGTGCCGAGCGGCGGAGCGAACGTTGTCGTATTGGCCCTGGCGATCGCTCAAGGGCTGCTCCTGTGGAGGCTCCCATCGGACGGGCGCGAAGCGTCGGATAGGAAGGCGGAGGAGCAAGGCGCCCCCGCCTCCGCTTGGCCCTACCTGGCCTTTGGCCCGGCGCTCGCGCTGGAGCTCTTGTTGTTCCAGAACGTCGCACAACAGACGGCCCTCATAGGCTGGCCGCAACCGGCGGTGTACGCGTGGATTCTCGGGGCCAACCTCACGGGAGTCGCTGTCGCTGTAGAGGTCACGCGACGGGACGGGCCCCTGCCCTGGCCTGTCATGGCGCTGCTCGCGGCGTTGCTGATTGGGATGGCGGCGGTCGAGCTGTCGGGGGCTCTCGCGGCCCTCGTCGTACTAGCCGGACACCTTGTGATTGCGGTCGCTCTGGCATCAGTCGTCCAAGGGACGGCGTCGCCGTCTGCACGGCTTTTCGGCCGGCGGCGTCTCGGTCTGGATGAGCGTCGGCATGGCGCTCATGCTGGCGCTGTTGTTCGTCTACTACGCAAGCTACGACATCGACATCTTGGCGCCGAAGGAGGCCGTGCGTCCGGTGGGCGCTCTGTTGGTCGGTCTGGCCGCTCTCCGTGCCGGCTTCGCCCTCCGCGCCGGTGGAGCGCCGGGAACATCGATCACGAGGTTGGCGGTAGCGCCCGCGTTGCTCCTGCTTCTGCTCCCCTTGCTTCAACTGGCGACCTAGAAGGACGTGACGCCGGTCACAGACGCCGCCTTCCCTATCCGGGTGATGACCTACAACCTCCACGAAGGGTTCGATGTCCATGGACGCCATGCCCTGGAGGAGATGCCCTGGAGGAGATGGCCAAGGTCATAGAGGCCGAGGACCCGGATGTCATCGCGCTGCAAGAAGTGTCGAGGGGTTGGGTCGTGAATGGCTCCGTCGACATGCTGGCGTGGCTCTCCCAGCGCCTGGACATGGACTATGTCTGGGGCCCGGCCGCAGCCCCTCTCCCTCCCCTCTCATCCGAGAGTTGAGGAAAGGGGCCCATCCTCTCGCTCCATTTGACTGGCCCGCGCGCCGGTGGTAGAAGCGGACTCGCCCCCATCGGGCTGGAGGAACGCTCATGTCACGTGAGATTGACGAGGTCAAGCGAGAAGTAGCCATCGCCAACCGTGTGCTGGCCGAGATGGGCCTTGCCACCCACATCCTTGCATCACTCGGACACGCGAGCCTGCGCGTGCCCAACCAGCCGGACCTCTTCGTGGTGAAGGGACGCGGCTACGCCACCGACGCGCTCCACGTCGTCAAGCCCGAGGAGATGATCGTCGTCGACATGGACGGCAACTTCGTCGACGGCCCCAAGGGCACGTCCCAGTGCTACGAGGTCAAGATGCACTCCTGCATCTTCCGCGAGCGGCCCGAGGTGATGTCCATAGTCCACACGCACCCCCGCTACACGAACGTCCTCGGTCTGAACGACGTGAAGCTGAAGCCCATGTCCAACGAGGGCCATCAGCTCGTGCGCAACGATATTCCCGTCTTCCCTCACTCCAAGCTCATCATCACCGAGGAGGATGGCATGCAGGTCGTGAACGCGATGGGCGCGAGCAACGTCGTGCTCCTGCGCGGACACGGCGCCGTAACCGCGGGCAGAAACCTCGAAGCATCGGTGATGAGTATGCTGCACCTCGAAGAGCAGGCCCGCTTGAACTGGGTCGCGCTTGCGGCGTTCGGCCCGGACTACAAGGGCATCCCCGCGGAGAACATGGACGAGGCCGCCGCCGGCTCGGCCGCGATGCGCCAAGCCCCGCACCTGGCCGTGCCCCTCGCCAACATGCCCCCCGTCCTGGCTGGCGGAGTGTGGAAGTACTACACGGAGCTGGTGAGCAAGGACATGTAGGGAGTAGATAGGGGGTAGAGGGCCGAGCGCCCCCTCTGCTGGAGCGGAGCTACCACTCTTACTGGTAAGGATGTAAGATTTCCTTGCATCCTTACAGTAAGGAGACTGTCATGCTTGCCAAGCTCACCTCCAAGAATCAGATAACCATCCCCAAAGCCGTCATCTCCGCTTTCGAAGGCACGGACTACTTCGATGTTACCCAAGAGAACGGGTGCATCATGCTCGTCCCCGTGCGGGTTACCCCTGCCAGACCAGCCTCTCTTGCTGACGCCGAGGCGCTGATAGAGAACATGAAGGAGTTGCAGCTTCCCCTAGACACCACCGACCCGGAAGTGTGGCTCCGCCGGATGGACCCCGCCCGCGCCGATGCCGCGCGGGAGAAGATGGACCAGCTCGGCATCACCGAGCAGGACATCGCTGACGCCATCGCCTGGGCGCGCCGGGGCTGATGCCGCCGCCTAGATTCGTGCTCGACACCAGCGTCGTCTTCCCTGCACTGCGCTTCCCTAGCGGGCAACTGGTTTGGCTGCGCGAAGCGTGGCAGGCGGGCCGTATAGCTCCTGTTGTGAGTTTCGCCACGGTGAGTGAACTCTCACGCGTGCTTGCTTACTCCAGGTTCAACCTGTCGGAAGACGAACAGAGCGAGCTGCTCGCTGACTACCTCCCCTGGTGCGAGATTATCGACGTACCAGAAGGTACGTCCGTGCCTGACTGCCGCGACCCTTCCGACCGCCCATTCCTCGAACTGGCCGTGGCGGGTCAGGCCGATGCGCTCGTCACCGGAGACAGAGACCTCCTCGCGCTCGCTCCTGTTTTCACTATCCCCATCCTCACTGCACGCGAGGCGTGGGATCGCCTAGTCAACGTCTGACCCCCACGCCCCGCTATACTTGCTGCCCATGAACGACAAGATTCTCGTCAGCGTCGAGGACGGCATTGGCACGATCGTCCTCAACCGGCCGGCCCAGCACAACGCCATCGATTTCGAGATGTGGGGCGCGCTGCGGGACGCCGCGTCGGGGCTGGCAGAGGATGACGGCGTGAAGGTCGTCATCCTGCGAGGCGCCGGGGAGCGGGCGTTCTCGGCGGGCGCCGACATCAAGGACTTCCCCGCTCACCGCAGCTCCAGCGCGCTCGCCAAGGAGTACGCCGTGGCATTCGAGGGGGCGCTCGACGCCATCGAGCAGATGCCCAAGCCGACGATATCGATGATCCGCGGCATCTGCGTCGGAGGCGGGTGCGAGCTGTCGATGGCGACGGACCTCCGCATCGCGGCCGCCGGCAGCGTGTTCGCCGTGCCCGTCGCCAAGATCGGCGTGCTCGTCGGCTACAACGAGATGCGCCGCCTCGTCCAGCTCGTCGGTCCGGGCCACGCGGCCAACCTACTGCTCACAGCCCGGCGCATCGACGATCAGGAAGCGTTGCGAATCGGGCTCATCACCGAGGTAGCGCCTGCCGAGGACCTCGTCGAGCATACCTACGGCTTGGCCCGCGAGATGGCCTCCTACGCCCCGCTCACCCAGTCCGGCCACAAGCGCATCATCCAGACCGTCCTCCGCAACCCCGCCCTTGCGGACCTCACCGAAGAGGAGCGCCGGCTGCCCCTCTCCATCTTCGACACCAACGACGGCATGGAAGGCTACCGCGCCTTCGTCGAGAAGCGGCCGCCGCGCTTCACGGGCCGCTAGCGATGGCGCCCATGCCCCTGGACGGCATGACCGTCCTCGATTGCACCCAGGTGATGGCTGGCCCCTTCTGCACGCTGCTCTTGGCCGACATGGGAGCGGACGTCATCAAGATCGAGAAGCCGGGCGGCGACGACTCCAGGCGCATGGGCCCGCCCTTCATCAACGGCGAGTCCGCCGCCTTCCTCGGCATCAACCGCAACAAGCGCAGCGTCGTCCTCGACTTCAAGCGCGACCTCGACCGCCGGGTCTTCATGGACATGGCGAGGCAGGCCGACGTCGTCGCCGAGAACTTCAAGCCGGGGACGATGGCCCGGCTTGCCCTCGGCCCCGGCGAGCTGCGGCGCGGCCATCCCGAGCTCATCTACGTGTCCGTGTCGGGATTCGGACAGACAGGGCCCTACAGCCAGCGGCCCGGCTACGACCTCGTGGCCCAGGGCATGTCCGGGATGATGAGCGTCACCGGCTACCCGGACTCGCCGCCGGTGAAGATCAGCGTGCCCCTGGCCGACCTGAGCGCCGGCATGTTCGCGGCCTACGGCGTACTGTCGGCCTACATCCATCGCCTCAAGACCGGCGAGGGCCAAGTCGTCGACACTTCGCTGCTGGAGTCGGCAATCGCACTGACGGTCTGGGAGGCGGCGGAGCTCTGGGGGTCGGGCGCGACGCCGGGGCCCAAGGGCTCGGCGCACCGCCTCGTCGCTCCCTACCAGGCCGTCGAAAGCGCCGATGGCTACTTCAATCTCGGGGTGGCGAACCAGGCGAACTACGAGCGCCTCTGCGCTGCCCTAGAGCGCCCCGACCTGCTCGCCGACGAGCGTTTCGCGACTAACCCAGAGCGCGTCCGGCACTACGAGGAGCTGGCCGAGGCCATCCAGACCACGACGCGTGGGAAGTCCTCCGCCGAGTGGCTCGCCATCCTCGAGCGCGCCGACGTGCCCGCGGGCCTCATCTACGATATGGCCGAGGTCTTCCAGGACGAGCACGTGCTGGCCCGCGGCATGGTCCAGGAGCTGGAGCACCCCATAGCAGGCCTCGTGCGCCACCTGGGCATCCCCGTCAAGCTCTCGGCCACTCCCGGCGAGATCCGCCTCCCCGCCCCCACCCTCGGCCAGCACACCGAAAGCGTGCTGCGGGCCTACGGGGTCAGGGAGGGGGATGTCGCCCGCGTGATCGGGCGAGGCAGGCAATAGCTGACTGACGCCTGTGCGATGATGGAGCAACCTATGCAATTGTCGAACAATTGGTTACGGCTCATAGCCGTGATAGCGTTGGCATCTATCATCGTCCTCGTGGCCTGCGAATCGGACGCCGACCGCATCCGGTCTATCAACGACGCTGACCGAACGCAGACCGCCTCCAGCGTCCCAACCTCCACGCCTACACCCCTCAGCGCCGAAATAGACTTTGTGGATATTCAAGACGGCGACTGCGTTACTTCCTCGCTACCGGAGGGCGTAACGATTGAATCCGTAGTAATCGTGCCATGCTCCGGTGCCTGGGAGTACAGGGTGCTCAACTCCTTCGACGTCACCGGCCTAGAGGACTATCCGGGCAAAGACTATCTGAGCCGAGCCGCATTTCAGCAATGCGACAACAGGTACACGTATATCCTCTATCCCGCACAGGAATCGTGGGAGTCTCGGTTGTCGGGTGACAGGACGATTCGTTGCCTCCAACACAGCTTCGGCCTAGCGGAAACCGACCCTGACAAGCTAGACCGCCTAGTTTCCGTGTCTCGCCTCGATGTCGGGGAGTGCTACAACGATGCGCCTGAAACCGGCGGCCTACAGGTTGAACTCGTGGGTTGCTCTGGCGACTGGGAGTATCGGGTTTTGAGTTCTTTCGGCGTCGCCGACTCTCCAGAGTACCCTGGCGAAGATTACTTCAGCCAATTAGCTCGCGAACAATGCGATCGGCGCTTTGCAGAATTCCTCTACCCCCCGAGTGAATCATGGGCACAGAGAGACAGGACCGTCTCCTGCCTTCAACCGAGCTTTGGTTTGTCCACCGACAACCCTGCCAAGCTAGACCGCTTGGTTTCCCCGTCTCACCTAGATGTCGGGGAATGCTACAACGAGGCGCCTGAAACCGGCGGCCTACTGGTCGAACTCGTGGGTTGCTCTTGCGATTGGGAGTTACAGATAGTGGATGTCTTTTCCGTTGCTCCTAGCGACGCGTTCCCTGGATACGCGTACTTGCAAGACCAAGCGAACTCTAATTGTCCCACATCTTCGGACTACTTCTACACTCCCAACCGTCAGACGTGGGGATTGGGAGACCGCGAGGTCACCTGCGTCAGGACGCCTTGACCCCCCCCCCCCCCCCCCCCGCTCGCCCTGTTCCCGCTCGCCCTGTTCCCTATCGCCCCCGTCGCCTACAGCGCCTGATAAATCTGTATGAGATTCCCGCACGTGTCGTCGAGCATGGCCTGGATGACCGGGCCTCCCTGTGTCGGCTCCATCGCAAACACGACGCCCAGCCCTTTCAACCGTTCGTACTCTTGCTGGATGTCGTCGACGGCGAACGCCGCATGGGGTATGCCCTGCTCGAAGAGCGCTTGCTGGTAGCTCCTGGCAGCAGGGTTATCGTTAGGTTCGAGGAGGAGTTCAACGCCGTCCGGCTCTTCAGGTGAGACGACCGTCAGCCATTTGAACTGCCCTACCGGGAAGTCCTCTTTCGTCACGAATCCTAATACCTCGGTGTAGAACGCGGCGGCCTTCTCCTGGTCGTCCACGTGGATACTCGTCAGCGTGATCCTCATTTCCCCGCTCCTACTCATGGATAATCGCCCTTGCTTCCGTTTCTTGAGGGTTGTACCTAAGTCTAGCCTCTCGTAGTGTCTCTATTGTGACACTTTCACGTTGTGAAGTCGTCTATGCGCCCACTTCCCTGTCAGCAGCAACCCGGCCCTCGGCGGCAGACCCGCCCCTGAACGGCCGGCCCTACCCAAAGGAGGAATGTCTCACAATGTCCCGGAATGTCTCACCTGGACAAAAAATGGTCGTCTCCAAACGCCAGGCAGCAGCCCTCCCCATGTCGTCCCAGAGGAGGGCATCGGACTCCCCTCGCGCCTGACTCCGCCCCTCTAAGCAAGCGGCGCGCGCGCTTGCTATCCTAGGCGGCGCTCAGGAAACACCACTATCAGGGAGAGGTCGATGACCACTGCGCCTCGTGTCGTTGGTATGCCGGTGCCCCGCGTCGATGGACGCGACAAGGTCACCGGGTCGGCAAACTACGGAGCGGACTTTGATCTGCCCGGCACGCTCTGGGCCAAGACGGTCCGCAGCCCCTACCCCCACGCCCGCATTGCGTCCATCGACACGTCGGCGGCCAAGGCGCTGCCGGGCGTCCACGCCGTGCTCACGGGCGCCGACCTCCCGGCGAACATGCGTTGGGGCCGCCGTATCGTCGATGTCCCCGTCCTCGCGCAAGGCGAGGTGAAGTTCGTCGGCGAGCAGGTCGCGGCGGTCGTCGCGGACGACGAGGAGATCGCACAGCGCGCGGTGAACCTGGTCGAGGTCGAATACGAGGAGCTGCCCGCCGTCACCGACCCCGAGGAGGCGATGAAGAACGAGCTCCTGGTGAACCCGGACATGCACGGCTTCAAGGGCCTGCTCTACGAGATCCCGGAGCCCACGAACGTCGTCGTGCACTGGGAGTGGGTGAACGGCGACGTCGAGGCCGGTATGAAGGAAGCGGACTTGGTCGTCGAGAACAGGTACACGACCCCGTCGCAGCACCAGTCCTACATGGAAGCGCACAACGCGACGGTGCAGGCGCATCCCGACGGGACAGCCGAGGTCTGGACGCCTGGCAAGGCCCCTTACGCCGTGCGCACCCAGATATCCGGTCCCCTCGGCGTCGAGCCCGAGAGCATCGTGTTTCACCCCGTGACTATCGGCGGCGACTTCGGCGGCAAGGGCTCGCCCATGAACGTGGCCTTGGGCTACCTGCTGTCCAGGGAGACCGGCGGCAGGCCCGTGCGGATGGTGTTCGACTACAGCGAGGAGTTCCTCGCGGCCAACCCCCGCCACTACTCGATTCTCAGGATGCGCACGGGGGTGAAGAAGGACGGGACTATCACGGCCCACGACGTGAGCATCGTGTTCGACAGCGGAGCCTACGCCGGGTTCAAGCCGGCGGGGCACTTGGGCGGAGCCAAGGCCGCGGGCGGCCCCTACCGCACCAAGAACGCGCGTGTCGTCGAGGACATGGTCTACACCCACAACACGCCGTGCGGGCACATGCGGGGCCCCGGCGAGCCCCAAGCGGTCTTCGCCTTGGAGTCGCACATCGACGAGGTCTCGAAGGCCATCGGCATGGACCCCGTCGACTTTCGGCTGATGAATCTCGTGAACGACGGCGAGCCGACCGCGCTCGGTGACGTCTTCGTGGAGAACCGCGCCGCCGCCACGCTCAGGGCGGCCATCGAGGCTTCCGGCTACTCGTCCGCCAAGAGCAATGGCGTAGGGCGCGGGGTGTCGATAGGCGAGCGTCCCCCCGGCGGGGGCAAGATCAACTCCCAGGTAACGCTGGAGGCCGACGGTTCCGTCGTCATCACCACGCCCCTCTTCGAGCAGGGCGCGGGCGCCTACACCGTCCTCCAGCAGGTCGTTGCCGAGGACATGGGCCTGCCGGCCGACTCGGTGCGGATCGAGATCGCGGACACCGGCCTGTTCGACATGGACCAGGGCGTGGGCGGCAGTCGCGTCACGAACCTCGGCACCGTCGCCACCCACGACGCCGTTGGACAGGCGCAAGGCGAGCTGTTCAAGCTCGCCGCCGAGCTGCAGAACTGGCCCGAGGAGAAGCTCGCGGTCCAGGGTCAGATGCTCGTGCGAACGGACACGGGCGAGTCGCAGCCGTGGAGCGGTCTCATCGCCCGCGTCGGCGCCCCGGTGGTGGGCCGCGCGGCGGCGGCGGGCGGCTACGAAAACCCCGTCACTGGCTACTGCGCCCAGGTTGCGGAGGTTGAGGTGGACGACGAGACCGGCCAGATTACGCTGACCAAGCTCACGACCGCCCACGACACGGGAACCATCATCAACCCCATCGGCCACCAGGGGCAGATCAACGGTGGCGCAATCATGGGGGTCGGCTTTGGGCTGCAAGAAGAGCTGATCCGCGATGGCGGATTCGTCTCGACCCTATCGTTCGCCGACTACAAGATCCCGAACATCGCGGACATACCCGAGCTAACGACGGTCATCCTCGACGAGCCCGGCCAGGGCGTCGGGCCGTACAACATCAAGGCCATCGGAGAGAGCCCGAACGCGCCGACTGCGGCGGCCATCACCAACGCCATCGCCGACGCGAGCGGCGCCCGCCTGCGGGACCTGCCCGCGACAGCCGAGAAACTCTACGAGGCGCTCCGAGTATCGCGGTAAAGGACTTGCCTCAATGGGGAGGGACTCGATAAAGCCCATCAACGAGATAGCTCGGACCCTTGGGCTCGCCCCGAAGCACCTCATGCCGTTCGGCGACAACAAGGCCAAGGTTTCGCTCGACGCGCTCTTGCCCGCCTCCGAGCAGAACGGCAAGCTCATCGTCGTCACCAGCGTCAACCCGACGCCCGCGGGCGAGGGCAAGACGACCACGACCATCGGCCTCACCCAGGGGCTTGCGAAGATCGGCAAGAACGCCGTTGCGACTATCCGCCAGCCTTCCCTCGGGCCTATCTTCGGTATCAAGGGCGGCGCCGCCGGGGGCGGCAAGTCCCGCGTCATCCCCGAGGACGAAATCAATATCCACTTCACCGGCGACATGCACGCCGTGAGCGCCGCCCATAACCTCCTCGCCGCCATCGCCGACAACGCCATTCAGCGCGGCCTCGTCCCCGGCGCGGGCCCCCAGGACATCACCTGGCGCCGCGTCCTCGATGTCAGCGACCGCGCGTTGCGGAACATCCTCTCCGGCCTCGGCGGCTCCGCCAACGCCCCCCTCCACGAGACAGGGTTCGACATCGTCGCAGCCTCGGAGGTCATGGTCGTCCTCGCGCTCTCCTCCAGCCTGGCCGACCTCCGCGCCCGCCTCAGCCGCATGACCGTCGCCGACGGCAGCGGAGGGCGGCGGGTGACGGCGGACGACGTGGGCGCCGTCGGATCGCTCATGGCGCTGCTGCGGCACGCGCTGCTGCCGAACCTCGTCCAGACGACGGAGGGCCAACCGGCCTTCGTGCACACGGGGCCGTTCGGAAACATCGCTCACGGGTGCAGCTCAGTGATTGCCGACCGGCTAGCCCTCGGCTATGCCGATTACGTCATCACCGAGGCGGGGTTCGGCGCCGACCTGGGCTTCGAGAAGTTCATGCACATCAAGTGCCGGACGAGCGGGCTGCGACCGAGCGCCGCCGTGCTCGTCGGGACGGTGCGCGCCCTCAGGTCCCACGGCGGTGCCCCGGCCTCCGCCCTCGACCGCCCGGACCCCTTCGCCGTCCGCATCGGCGCGGAGAACCTCGTCCACATGATCAAAGTCATCAAGTCCTTCGGCCTCCCCGTCGTCGTCGCCATCAACAGCTTCCCGTCGGACACCCCGGAAGAGGTCGTCATCATGCAGGACGTGTCCATCGAGGCGGGCGCAGCGGCGGCGGTGACCTGCACGGGTTTCACAGAGGGCGGCGAGGGCGCGGCCAGCCTCGCGGAGGCAGTGGTACGCGCCGCCGAGGGCTCCCCGCCCCGCATCTCCTACCTCTACCCCCTCGATGCCCCCATACGCGACAAGGTGCGCGCCCTCGCTACGAACGTCTATGGCGCGGCGGACGTGCGATGGAGCCCGGACGCGGGTCGGCGCGCCGACCGCTTCCAGGAGCATGGGATGGGAAAGCTGCCCATCTGCATGGCAAAGACCCACGCCTCCCTCTCCCACGACCCCTCCCTCAAGAACAGGCCGAGCGGCTACACCTTCGAGATATCCGACATCCGGGCGTCCACGGGCGCGGGGTTCGTGTACCCGATTGCCGGGTCGATCATGACCATGCCCGGCCTCCCCAAGACTCCCCGCACGCTCGACGTGGACGACCAAGGCAACATCATCGGATTCTGACCGCGCCGCGAGGATGCGTTCCGAACGCCCCGCCGCGCGCGTTGCTCCATTCGCCGTTCAGCTATAGAGTGCGCGTATACCCGGTTAGCGCCTGGAGGTAAGACATGTTGAGCGCAGCAGCAAACGACCGCCTCACGAGGGTTGGACCTGGCACGCCAATGGGCGAGTTGATGCGCCGCTACTGGCATCCCATCGCCGCCGTCGTACAGCTCGACGATAAGCCCACGATGCCCGTCCGTCTCCTCGGCGAGGACCTCGTCCTTTACAAGGACAAGTCCGGGACCTACGGCCTCATCGACCGCTTCTGCCCCCACCGCCGCGTCGACCTCTCTTACGGCATCCCGGAAGAGCATGGCCTCCGCTGCATGTACCACGGCTGGATGATGGACGAGACCGGCCAGTGCATCGAGCAGCCCTTCGAGGAGACGGTCCACCCCGACGGACGCTTCAAGGAAAAGGTCAAGATCGCGGGCTACCCCGTCGAAGAGCTCGGCGGGCTGCTCTGGGGCTACATGGGCCCGCAACCCGCGCCGCTGCTCCCGCGATGGGACCTCTTCGTCTGGGACGGCGTCCTCAAGGACATCGGCACCTGCCTCCTCCCGTGCAACTGGCTCCAGTGCATGGAGAACTCCCTCGACCCTGTGCACCTGGAGTGGCTCCACGTCTACTGGGGCAACCACCAGCTCAAAGAGGCCGGGTTCGAGCACGAGCTGCCGACCACGTTGCACACCAAAATCAAGTTCGAGGCGTTCGAGCACGGCATCATCAAGCGCCGCACCTACACGAACACCACCGAGGACGACCCCGAATGGAAGGTCGGCCATCCCATCGTGTTCCCGAACTGGCTGCGCGTCGGGACAGGCTTCCAGATGCGTGTGCCGGTGGACGACACCCATACGATGCACGTCCACTACAACATCTACGCTCCTCCCGTCGGCGTGACCGCGCCCAAGCAGGACGTCATCCCGCACTACGAGGTGCCCTTGCAAACGGAAGACGGGCGCTTCCCGATCGACTTCACCATCGGCCAGGACCAGATGGCCTGGGTGACCCAAGGCCCCATCGCCAAGCGCCCGCTGGAGAAGCTCGGCGAGTCCGACCGCGGCATCATCCTCTACCGGAAGATGCTGATGGACGAGATGGACAAAGTGGCGGCAGGGGATGAGCCAATCAACGTCTTCCGCGACCCCGCCAAGAACGACATCATCGAGCTGTTCCAGGAGCACACGCCGGGCATTCGGATGACGCCGCCGCGCGAGCCTCTACCGGGCATGATTGACCCCGTGACGGGGCAGGTGTCAGTGGCACCGACCGGCAGGTACGCGCCCATGGGCCTGCAAGCGCGAGCAATCTACCGCAAAGCCGCCGAGGAGGCGGGCGTCGCGCTGACATAAGCTGACCGAACGCAAAACCGCCCTCTCCGCCTTCCCTGACAAGGGGGGCTAGGGAGCGGCTCTGGCGCGAGCGCGGTGGACTCGGTAGCGCTCGTCGGGATTCAGGATGCGCTTGCGCATACGGATGCTCTTGGGAGTTACCTCGACGAGCTCGTCCTCGTTGACGAAGCCCAGCGCCTCTTCCAGGCTGAACTTCACGGCGGGCGCGAGGCGCTCGACGATCTCCTGAGTCGCGGAGCGCGTGTTGGTCATCTTGCGCTCTTTGCAAACGTTCAGGTCCATGTCCCGCTCGCGGTTGTGGCGGCCGATAATCATGCCTCGATAGACGGGCGTCTGGGGCTCGACGAACGTCTCTCCCCGCTCCTGAGCGTTTTGGAGGCCGTAAGTCACGGCCACGCCCGACTCGGCGGATACGACGGCGCCGGTGCGGGCGGACTTCACCACTCCCGCCACGGGCTCCATGCCGAGGAACTCGGTGCTCATTTGGCCGTTCCCCCGCGTGGCCCTCAGGAAAAAGCTCTGGAAGCCGATCAGGCCGCGCGTCGGAAGCCGGAACTGGAGGCGCACGTTCCCCGAACCGTCGCTCTGCATGTCCACCATCTGGGCGAGCCGGGAGGACAACTCCTCCGTGACGGGGCCAATGTAGTCGTCCCGCGTTTCGAGGAAGAGCAACTCGTAGGGCTCGTGCATCTTGCCTTCGATGAGCTTGGTGACGGCCTCGGGGCGCGACACCTGGAACTCGACGCCCTCCCGCCGCATCTTCTCGATGAGCACGGAGAGGTGGAGCTCCCCGCGGCCGCTGACGAGGAACTCGTCCGCGCTCCCCGTGCGCTCCACTCGGAGCGCCACGTTCGTTTGAAGCTCGCGCTGGAGGCGGTCCCACAGCATGCGCGAGGTGGCGTACTGCCCCTCACGGCCAGAGAACGGCGACGTGTTGACGCTGAAGGTCATGCGCACCGTCGGCTCCTCGACCTTCATGCGCTCCAGCGGCTCCGGCGCGGCTGGGGAGGCCACCGTGTCGCCGATGCGGACGTCGCGCAAGCCGGACAACGCGACGATCTCGCCGGCGGAGGCCGATTCGATCTCGCGGCGCACGAGGTCGCGGAACGTGAACAGCCGCTCCACCCGGTAGGCGGGAGCGTTGTCGCCGTGGCCGATCAGCACGACCTGCTCGCCCTTGGCGATACGTCCTCGCGACACCCGGCCGACCGCAATCTGGCCGAGGTGGTTGTCATAGTCCAGCGCGGCCACGAGCAGCTGCAGGGGCGCATCGGGGTCGGCCAGCGGAGGCGGCACGCGCTCGACTATGGCGTCGAACAAGGGGCGCATGTCCGTGCGCGCGTCCCCTTCGTCGGCAAGCGCGTACTGCTCCCGAGCGGACGTGTAGAGCACAGGGAAGTCGAGTTGGTCGGGATCGGTCGCCAGCTCGAGGAACAGGTCCTGCACCGCCGACAGAGCGGCGGCAGGGTCCGCGGTTGGGCGGTCGACCTTATTGATGACGAGAACGGGGCGAAGTCCCTGCTGGAGCGCGATGCGGAGAACATACCGCGTCTGGGGCATCGGCCCCTCGACGGCGTCGACGACCAGCAAGCAGCCGTCGGCCATGTTCACGACGCGCTCGACCTCGCCACTGAAGTCGGCATGGCCAGGCGTGTCGATGATGTTGACCGTCACGTCGCCGTACTTGATCCCGGTGTTCTTGGCCAAGATGGTGATGCCGCGCTCCCGCTCCTGGGGGTCGGAGTCCATGATCAGGTCTGGCGCGTGCTGGTCGGGACGAAAGACGCGGCTATAGCGCAGCATCGCGTCGACGAGGCTGGTCTTGCCATGATCGACATGGGCCACGATAGCGATATTGCGTAGGTGAGTCTGGGGCGCTTCAGTCATATGCCATCCGGCGCTTTACACGCGGCGGCATCCGCCACGGCGGACGCCACTCTTCCCTGTCCAAGCGCAGTGAGCTTTCGTTACGTCGGGTTGCGTCAACACCTGCAGGATACTCCAGCTACGGACTGCACGCGCAGCCATTGCGCCATCCCGTAAGAGGGGCTCTGCTGCAAGGGGACTTCATCCCCAATCGCTCCCCTCTGAGCCTCTCGAAGCAAGTCACGGGTTGGCCAGACCAGTCAAGCCGGCCAGACCATATTGAAGGGTGCTTAGAGGGTGGCGCCCCCGGGGAGACTCGAACTCCCGCCCCCGGCTCCGGAGGCCGGTGCTCTATCCACTGAGCTACGGGGGCCTAGGGCTAGTATAGCCGAGCCGGGCGGACTCGCCAGCCCGACCCCCGCTCACGAGCGTCCTTAAGGGGTGTTGCAGAGGGCTAGCCAAGGGCAGGAAACTGGCCGCAAGCGCACGAAAAGCACTTGACACTCGAAAAGCCGAATCCCTATGATACCCCCAGTTTTGCTGTGGACTCGATGGCGGTCGGCTCCTTCTTCATGGGAGCTACCCCCAAGACGGCCACGTCGGACGATTTCGGAAAGGGGGTTCGATGAACCGCTTCTTCACTGCTAAGAGTATGGCCCTAGTGCTCCTCGTGACTATTATTTCTCTCCTGGTGGCTGCTTGCTCCGGCGCTGACGGCGCGCAGGGCAGACCTGGCGCTGACGGCGCCAAGGGCGACGCAGGCGCAGCCGGCGCAGCCGGCCCGGCAGGACCTGTCGGCGCACGGGGACCTGCAGGACCCGCTGGTCCCTCAGGACCTGTCGGCGCTGACGGCGGGCAAGGCCCCGAGGGCGCGCAAGGCCCAGTTGGCGCACGGGGACCTGCAGGACCCGCTGGTTCCTCAGGACCTGACGGCGCTGACGGCGAAGCTGGCGAAGCTGGCCCAGCCGGTCCTACCGGCCCGCGCGGTTCCGCGGGTTCCCCAGGTCTGCCCGGCTCTCCCGGCATTCCAGGTGAGCCAGGCCCAGCGGGCAAAAATGGCAATACCACCCATGCCAACATCGCGGTAAGCCCTGCCCTTGTCGGCCCGAACGTGCCCTTCACGGTGACCGTCACCCTCACCGGCTTTATGGGTGGGGAGGCCTCTGCCATGATGGAAGGCGACGACGACTCCATGATGGAAGGCGACGACGACTCCATGATGGAAGGCGACGACGACTCCATGATGGCAGGCGACGACTCGATGATGGAAGGCGACGACGACTCCATGATGGAAGGCGACGACGACTCCATGATGGAAGGCGACGACGACTCGATGATGGCAGGCGACGACGGCTCCATGACCGACGGCGACGACGGCTCCATGACCGACGGCGGCGCAGGCGAAACTGTCGACATCACCTTGGTGCTCGGTGACGGCTCCTCTATGCTCCTGGCGAGTGGTGCCGTCAACGCGGGTGGTATGGCCATTGTCGAGATTTCTCATACCGGCCTTCCCTCTGGCCTCTACAGCATCGAGGCTACCGGCAGCGACGGCAGCAAGGACAGCGTTGCGCTGCTCGTCAAGTAAGACCTTCAGATAGGCAAGTCAGCTAGCGAGAAGCCCCGGGCAAGCCCGGGGCTTCTTCGCTAAGCTCGCTAAGCTAAGCTCGGCGGGAGGCCCACCCTCACCCATGTGCCCGGTCCCATCCAGATAACCGTCTACGGGGACTGCGCCGTCTACCCTCCACAACACCTCTCACCCGCCTAGCACGCCTATCCCCAGCCTGATGAAGGGCCCTGGCAACCTCGGCGCAGCCCCCGCTATACACATGCCTTGCTCCCTCGCCCGTCTGCACGATAGAACCGGGGAGACAGGGAGGGTCAACAGGTCTCGCATTCTCGTTGCCATCCACTCCGTAGACCCTGCGAGCTTGAAAGTGCGCAGCTGCGCGAGTTCGGGCGCTTCGGGGCAGATTCGCGCGAAGACCGGAATGCTCCCGCAAGGTGCTGGGCGTTGTCTGGCATGGCAGATGCTTCGGAATCCCTCTGCGGCAACTAAGAAGGGCTCGAGGGGAAGCCTTCTGTGAGAGAAATGGGGCCAGGCGTCTGTTCGAGCAACGAGCAGCCTAGCCGGAAGAACCGTCGGTGGGGCCGGCAGACGCAACTCGCGTAACACGCACCCGCTTCACACGGCGCCCGATCGTGGAGACAACCCTGACCAGCAACCCGGTCTCCTCAACGATGTCCCCGACCGCCGGGATGTTACCGAGACGGCTAAACAGGAACCCGCCGACAGTGTCGAATCCATCGGCGGCTACTGCGGCGCCGAACGCCTCGTTAAAGTCGTCCACCGACATCCTTGCGTCGATGTCGGCCTCACCGTTGGAGAGCCACTCGATGTCCGGCTGGTCCACATCGAACTCGTCCTGTATCTCTCCGACGATCTCTTCGAGCAGGTCTTCGACGGTGACGATGCCGGAGACCCCCCCGTATTCATCGACAACGACGGCCATATGGACACGGCGCTCTTGGAACTCGCTCAGCATCTCGTCGACGCGCTTACTTTCGGGAACGAAGAACGCGGGCCTGACGAGGTCGTTGAGGACAGGCGCAGCGACTCCATTCATGGTGGCGGCAAGGAGATCACGACTGTAGAGAATGCCCACGATGTTGTCGGGGTTGTCTTGGTAGACGGGCAGACGGCTATGGCCGCTGTCCAGGATGCGGACGGCCGCGCGGTCGATGGAGGTCCCCAGATCGACGCTCACGACGTCCACGCGGGGAACCATTATCTCCCGCACAGTGGTCTGGTCTAGGTGGAGGATGGCGCGGATCATCTCGCGCTCGTGGCGGTCGAGGGGCTCCTGGGCTATCTCATCCTCCACGCCCAGGGACGAGTCGGGGGCGTGGAAATGCCCGTTAGCGCCGGGGTCCGCTTCCTGGTCAGCGCCGGCGAAACGAAGCCCCGAGCGGGAGAAGCGGCGCACGGGGAGAAACGGCCAGAGGATGGCCTGGGCAGCAGTCCCAAAGGTCACGAGGCTCTGCACCGGGAGGCGCTCCACTACGTGCTCGGCCAGCGGAGCGAGAAGCAGCAGGACGATCCACAGCCCGGCAAGGACGCCGGCGACGGCGGCCCAATGAAGGTCGAAAGCTCTCGTGAGCAGTCCAAGGGCCGAGGCTGAAGCGGTTGCCGCGCTGAGGAGGAGCAAGAGCCAGATGATGCCCTCATACGCGTACCGCTCAGTGCGAAGACGCCTTACCGCAGCCTCCCGAACGCCTCGCGCCGAGAGAGAGTCCCGCACCGCGCTGCGCCGTAGCAACGGCAGGGCTGCGGAGGCGGCGTGAAGGCCGAGAAAGCCCAACACCGAGCCCGCCAGTAAGATTGCCAGCGCCGTACTACCGCTATCCAAGGGGAATCCCCCCCTCCCCTGCCGCGACCTTGCGCGGCTTCACGCGCATCGGCCTCGCCGGCACTCCGGCCACCCTTCCTCCGGACGGCACGTCCTTATTCACCACGGCGCCGGCCGCGGTCACGGCCCAATCGCCGACCCTTACCGGCGCAATCAGCAGGCTATCGCTGCCGATAAAGGCCCCCTCGCCAATCTCCGTGACGTGCTTGGCCACGCCATCGTAGTTGCACGTCACCACTCCGGCGCCGATGTTCGCCCCGGCGCCAACCACTGCGTCACCCACATAACTGAAGTGGCCGACGTGAGCGCCGGCCCCTATCCGGCTTGCCTTTATCTCCACATGGGACCCCACGTAGGCGTCATCGTCCAGAGTCGTTTCGGGCCTAACGTGGGAGAACGGGCCAATGTTGACTCGCTCCCCGAGCAACGCCCCGTCGACGACGGCCGCGTCCACTCGGGAGCCCGCGCCCACCACGGAGTCGCGCACCTGAGCGTTCGGGCCGACGACGGCGCCCGAATCGATGCGCGACCGGCCTCGGACGGACGTATTCGGATGGAGCGTCACGTCCGAAGCGAGCTCGGCCGTTGCGTCGAGATAAGTCGTCGCTGGGTCCACTAAGGTGACGCCTTGCGCCATGGCGGCCGCGCGGAGCCGGGACTGGGCCGCGCCCTCGACACGGGCCAGATCCTCGCGTGTATTCACGCTGAGCGCCTCATCGATATCGTAGGTCACGTGCGCCTCAACGCGTTTGCCGTCAGCCACCGCCATCGATACGAGATCGGTCAGGCGGCGCTCGCCGGAGGCGTGGACCTTCAGCCTCCCGATGGCGGACCGCAGCCAGTCCACGTCGAACGCGTATACCCCCACGTTGACCTCGACAGCAGCCGAGCGAGGCGCGGGCCCCTCTCCCGCCTCAATTATCCCGATGGGTTTGCGGCGAGCGCCGCGTTCGAGACGGCCTACGTCTTGGAGCGACGCGGTCGGGACAGAGCAGCTGAGCAGCGTTACCGTCGCCTTGCGCCTCTCGTGAAGCGCGGCGAGACCCAGCACCGTCTCGGGCCTGATAAGCGGGGCGTCGCCGTTCACGACGAGAACGTATTTGGTCAAGGGGGGAAGCATAATGACCGCCGTTGCGAGGGCATGGCCGGTGCCCAGGGGAACCGGTTGATCGACGCACTCCACGTCGCCATCGAAGAGAGAAGCCACGTCACAGTTGCTGTCGGGGGAGGTCACGACGATGGTCGCAGAGAAGCCTATAGCCGACGCCGCCCGGACCGCATAGGCCACGAGAGGCATGCCTGCCACCAGGTGAAGGACTTTGGGTCGGGAAGACTTCATACGAGTCCCCCTACCCGCCGTCAGGACGATCGATGCCCAAGCGTCCATCTGTTACTCAGGGCTTTGCAGCCCGTCCGAGCTCGTGCGTCTCCTAATACAAACGAGGCGGCCACGGCGAACTCCAAAATGGAGATCCACCGACCACCTCGACGCGTTACATAGCCATTTGCACTGTGATGGGATGGTACGGACGTAGGGAGGGGAGTGTCAAGCGTCCCCTGGCCCTCTCCAGGAAATGGAGAAGTAGCTAGGGGTAAGGAACCTCTATGCTAGAATCTATCGGCTGGGGAGAGATGGCTGAGCGGTTTAAGGCGGCGGTCTCGAAAACCGTTGTGGGGGCTTCCTCCACCGTGGGTTCGAATCCCACTCTCTCCGCCATCATGGAGAGGTGCCGGAGCGGCCGAACGGGCACGACTGGAAATCGTGTGGGCCGAGAGGTCCCGCGGGTTCGAATCCCGCCCTCTCCGCCATTTACCGCATCGTTATCTGCTAGAATGTATTGGCCATGAGGGGCAATACATTTGCTACAAGAGACCAAGACCCACACGACTATAGCTAGTTCACGAGTGAACCGCCCACACGACTTACCAAGTCCGGTGTGGCTTTTCCTCTGGGAAGTCGAGGCTCGTGGCCGAGAACCGGAGACCGTTGCTTTCTACAAGAGCGAGCTGGGACAGTTCTGCCAGTACGTAGACGTTGACCAGTGGCTCAAGATGGAGACGCGGGACCAGCGTGCGGAACTACTCCGCTGGCTGGCGCTCTGGCGCACTAAGACGACCCGGAAAGGCACACCGCCCGCCCCAGCGACTGTCGCGGCAGGCTGGCGGGCCGTAAGGGCGTGGGTGCGTTGGCTCCACGTCCAGGACTACATCCCCGCTGATCCCACAGCGACAATCCCCGCGCAGCCCTCAGGTTGGGAGCCCGGGGAGACCTACTCACGCGACGATATCTGGCGGCTGCTCGGGCTCTGCCCAACGAATACATGGTGGGGCTCAAGAGACCGGGTAATCGTGTGCCTCGCTGTATTCTGCGGCCTGCGCCGAAAGGAGATCGCGAACCTTGACTTGGCGAACCTTCTGATCGACCAAGGGCTCATCATGGTGAAGCGGACGAAGAACAAGAAGCCACGCGGAATCCATGTGCCCCCGCAGCTCCGCTCCGCACTGACGCACTATCTCATGCTTTGGCACAATGACGCCTTCCCTGCCCTCGTACAGGGCCGGAACGGTGCGCGCGTAAAACCTGAGCAGGTTGGCGAGGTTTGGAGCAGGCTCTGCCAGCGCGCTGGGATATCCGGCCGCAAAGGAGCCCACCGCGGGCGGCATACCTTCGTCACTGAAAGCCTCCGTGCCGGGGCGGATATCAATGATGTCAGGCTCGCTGCTGGGCACAGCAGCCTCGACATGACACGCAAATACGCTGGAACGATCGAGTCAGCAGAGGCGGCGCGACGGCTTAGCCAGCGAGGCGCCATGAAGGACTGGGCATGAACTCTATTCGTCTGGGGAAACCATAGGGCCCTCCTTGACCCTGCCGACCAATGGGGTGTGATGCGGCCAGAGCTGCCATTTACCCCCACATACCCCTAGCTCCAGGGCCTTTACCGCTCTAATCACGCCCCCCTATAAAGGGCCCTTTATAGAGGTGGCAGCATCGGTTTGGAGACGGGTGATGGCTTCGGGGGACAGGCCCTCGGTCGAGTAGTAGGCGCCGTTGCTCCCGAGGACGAGCTCGCCGGCGTCCGACCCTAGCCTGGAACGCTTCCTGCTCGGCGATGACGCCGGGCAGCAGACCGGATGGAGCACGTTAGGCACAGTACCGTTAAAGGAGCCGGGGTCAACCCCGGCTCCTTCCCCTTTCTGTCGCGGAGGCAATGTGGCTCGCCTTGCAATCTTCATCGATGGCGGTTACCTCGATAAAGTGGTTGAGACCAGCGGGGTGCGAGTCGACTACCGATTGTTCTCCCAAGAGGTCCGCCAGATCGTCGGGGCTCAAACACCGGAGCCGGTTGACCTACTGCGCACCTACTATTCGCCGGAGGGATGGCAGAGTGGACGAATGCGGCGGTCTTGAAAACTAACGACGCAGACCATCTAGAGTCATCTAGGAACGTCCCTAGCCCGAATATTTGCCCCTGTCCACCTGTAGAACCCTGTCAGGGCGTGTGGAGCCCTGTCGAGCCCGTTTGCAAACGGATTTGCAAACGGGGCGTTGGGGGCCCGGATCGGCGTCGCGCTGAACGTGACGTAGGAGCCCTAAAGCCCCTCCTAGGGCGCTCCCTCAGTTGCTTTGACCTTACTCCGCTCATTGGCAAGCCAGCGCTTGGCCTGCATCGACATCCAGTCGTCCGCCGTGATGTCGAACACTCCCTCCAACTCGATCGCTGTCTGTGGGGTGATGGCCTTCTTCCCTTTGACAATCTCGTTGACCGTCGCGACTGGCCTACCAATCGTCTTGGCCAGTTGACGCGGGCTCATGCTGCTGGCTGCGAGTTGGTTCTTGAGCACCTCGCCTGGTATCACTGCCGAGGCCATCCATTCCGGCAACACCCCTGATGCGTCGCCCGATGCCTCGCCCGCTAGTCCCAGCCGCAGCCGCAGCCCTAGCGCCTTCGCAATCTTCGACAGCGTAGCCATCGAGGGGTTGCCCTCGGCGGACAACGCCTTGTACACGCTTCGCCGGGTTAGCCCTGCTTCATTGGCCAGGCGGGTGATGTTCTGGGCCTTGGCTATGTCACGGAGTGCGGCGCGGACCATGCTGCCGTCGCCAGGGTCCTCCTCCGCGTACACCTCTAGGTGTAGCCTCTCGTCCTCCGGCGTCTCTATGTAGTCCGACGCGTCCCAGACGGCAAAGGTCTCCTTCATTTTATCCCTCCCACTCTTTCGCCAGCCGCTTGGCATTCGCGATATCCCGTCGCTGACTGTCCTTATCGCCACCGCAAAGCAGGACAACGACCGCAGCTCCATCGCGCAGTAAGTAGAGGCGATACCCTGGCCCGTAGTGAATCCGCATCTCGGAAACACCGTCGCCTACCGACCGCACATCGCCGAGGTTCCCCTGTGCCACGCGCTCCAACCGCTGGGAGACGACGGCAACGGCCCGCCTGTCCTGCAACCCCCTAAGCCATTGATCGAATGTCACACTTCTCTGTACCGTGAACACAGCGTTAGTGTATATTATAGTATCCACTATGCCAAGGGTTTCAGGTAGGTGCCTAACCCCAGCAGCGACCGGGCCAACTCACCACGACGCCTCCCGCCGACACCTAACGAATGAGCCCTCCGCCGGGCGGCTCGCAGCGACCAAGGTCGGGCGTGACTGGACGAGACCGTGGCAGGCCACCTCGCCTTTCAGCGCGCGTGGCTTGACCGCAATGCCATCGACCCCGCGCGAGCCACAGGTTAGCCGGCAGCACCGCTTGCAGCATCACCACCAGGGCCGTCAGGGCCGCGATTCCTATCACATACTTCAACACTGGTTCCCCTCCTTCCGGAGTGTTCGCGCGCGAACACTCCCCCTACCCCAGAGCGATGATGACCACCAGGACGCCGCCGATGACCTCGACGACCGGAATGAATCGCGGGAGGATCTCCATCAAGGGGTGCTTGGGGGTCTCGGCGATACCCTTGTCCACGTCGCCATAGTCGAGCGCGTTGTCGCTCAGCATCCGGTTGAGGGACTTCTGGCTGTAGACCGCCTCGTCACGGGCGCGCCATGTGTCGTTCGCCAGCGTGAGATAGCTGTCGCTGCCGGTGATGCACTCGTGGAGGTAGGAGCCATAGGGCAGCATTAGCCACAGGTAAGGCTGCCCTCCCCTGTACCGCCAGTCGTGGGCGCGCCACGCCAGCAACGACTTGGGAATCCAGGCCTCCGCTTGGTCCGTGACCATCGCCTTGCGAATGACGCTCGCTCGCTCGTTGACGATGACGCGAACCATCCCCACCGGGAAGCCGCTGTCGACGGCGCGGTTGAGCAGGTGGCCGGCGATTCCGCCGCCGACGAGCCCAAGCACGCTCAGCACCACGGCGGTCGCAGGGATGCCTTGCAGGTATGGGTTGAGCGAGAAGACCGTCCCTATCACGGCGCCCAGCCCCGCCCCGGAGAGCGTCCACAGGTAGCTGTCTCCCCCGCGCCGCCGGCCGCCCATCGCCCTCCACTGGCGCGCCCTGACGTTGATGCCATTGGACGACCGCACCGGCTGCAGCAGGTTGTACTTGGACAGGTCCCGGTAGGACTCCAGGATGATGCTGCGGTGCCGCTCCGGAGTCTTGGAGATGATGAGCGAGAGGGTCGGACTCCAGGGGGATGTGGAGAAAAGCCAGGGAGAAGAAGCTGCCCGCGCTTGCAGCTCGGGGCCAGGAGTGCTCGGCCACTCCTGTTGCTTCTGCAATAGGCGCTCCGCCTGTCGCTCCCGGCGCTCCTCCCATCGCCGCCGCGGCAGGCGGATGAACTGCCTCAGTGAGAAACGCATTACCCTCCCTCCTCAGCGGACGAAGGAACAAGGCCAACGGAGGGCTCTACCGGCGCCGCGTCCGCTCCGCTCGGTTCCGTGGCGTCGAACCCGGGTAACGGCTCGGTATTGTCGAACCCAGGTAACGGCTCAGCGGTCGGAGTCGGGGCCGCCTCGGTTGCCTCTATCGTGGCCTCCCCCTCGACCGGAGCCGCTGCCGCTGCTGGCTCGCGGGTGGCGAGCGACGCGACCGATAGGCAGGCTAAGAGGGCGACCGCCCCCAAGACGTTGAATAGCACCGTCAACGGCGTCCCGGAGAGATACCAGGGCTTTGCGATTTCGACAGCGCCGGACCGAAGGCCGTGGAAAAAGCGTGGCGTGTCTTGGAGCATGTAGGAAGCGTTGTCGCTGGGCGATACAGCGATGCCCGTCTCCACCAACACGGCCTCGCCCCACTGAGGCGGGGCGTCTTCCTGCGTCTGATAGTACAGGCCCACGGCGAGCCGGTTGGTGATGCTCGCGCTGGCCTTGTTGGCCAGCACTTGGTTCTGCACGACGTCCGCCATCTCGTCGACGAGATCGCCGGACTCCATCATGCAGCGGAACCGTATCTTCGGGTTGGCGTCTTTCTTCTGCCATAGCGGCATGGCTCGATTCCTCCTGTCTACTTGCTACCTCAGCACACCTAGCTGACGAACCAGCGCGAACAACCCCGTCACGACGATGAGGACTTGGGCTGCAATCGCCCAGGCCAGAGGCGTGCCAAAGAGGCGGCTGCCCGTGAAGAGAATCAAAACGAGGATGGCGCAGCCCATGCCGACACCAAGCGGGGCAAGCCCGCGCCGGAACGACATGATGACGCTGGCGGAAGCCACCACAAGCGCCACGAGCAGCACGAGGAACTGCATCACCCGGCCGCTGTCGACATCGACGCCGGCCGGGTCCAAGGTTTCGTCAATCACTTCCTTGGTGGCGGTCCGGAGCTCGGCTACCTGGTCGTCGGCGGAGTCGTCCACCGGATCGGGGCTCTCGATGCTCGCCGGCAGTGGGACAAACTGGTTCGTGCCCCACGCCGTCCACTCGCTATAGCAGCGGTTGTCCGCGGCCGATCCGCACAGGGTAGCGTCCTCCATCCGCGCGCGGAGCCGGATGCTCGCGGTCCCAAAGGCTGTGTGGAAGAAGCTGTTGTCCGTGACGATTACGGTGTCCAGGGATTCCCCGGCCGTGGCCAGGTCATAGCTGCGCACCTGGACCTCGTAGTCGTCGGCGCCGGGCAGCTCGTCCCATGCAAGCCAATACTCGCGGCGGCGGTCAAAGGTGGTGTCCCGCTGGCTGTCGCTGCGGAAATTGGCGGGGGCTGCCCCAAGGCTGGTGTTGACTGAGCTGACGCGCGACCACTCGGTATATTCCCCGACCGCGTCGTCTTTGACGGCGGCCACCCTGTACTCGTAGGTCCTGGCGGCGATGGTCGAGCTGTCGGTGTAGGTCGTGGGCGATGCCGGGAGCCAATTACTGCCGCCCAACGTCACCACGTTCGCAAAGAGGGTCGAACCCCCGACTGCGACGAGCTCCTGCCGCTGCACCGTGTAGTTGTCGAAGTCGCCGATCGGGGCCGTCCAGGTGACTGTAACGCTGTCGGAGCCGCGAGACAGCGCTACGTTGGTCGGAGCGCGGATGTCGCTCTCCGGCCGCGCTCCGGAGAAGACGTAGGCCGACCAGGCGCTCCAGGAATCGCTTGAGCCGCCGCGGGACCGGATGCGGTACTGGTACGTGCGATTGGCCACCGCGGTGTCGTCGATGTATTCGTCGACGCCTTGGAAGGGGTCCGGCGTAATCGTGTACTTAACCGCGTCGCCATACTCGATGCGGACGGAGTCCCCGGCGCCCACTTGGACGGCGGTCAGACGCTCGATCTCGTAGACGACGACCGGATCGTACTGTTCCCACCCGACAGTGACCTCCTCAAAGGTGTTGTTCCTGGAGGCGGCGAGGCCCGTTGGCGTGCCGGGCGCTGGGGTATTGACAGGAGCCACGAGTCGGATGCTTAAGCGCAAAGGGGTCGAGAAGGCAAGACCGCTAATGTTGGACGCGTTGCAGATAGCGCCAGAGCGTCGCGCTTGTATTCTCAAGCTGCCACATCATTCCGGTGATTGGCCACATCGAACTAGCCAAGCTAGGTCCGGCGCACGCCACCAATGATGCCGACAAAAATGCCGACAACGCCGACAGCCCCATACATACCAAGGGCCACTCTTCACCGTAGATTTACCCGTAAATGGCAACGCAGACAGCTCTCAACAGCCGTCTACAACCGCACCCCCGCGAATCCCACCCTCGGCACCAACGCTGATAATCACTCCTAATATCCCGTGTTCTTGCCCGAATGCCGACACTCTGCCGAGATATCGTAGAGGGCGAAGGCGGAAGGCTGTGATAAGTACCTACGGTGAGCTGCCAAGGAAGTCCCATCTGGTGGGAGAAAACCCTCCCTATCCCAGCATGGAGCGAGAAGCCCAGAGCCTCCTGCCGTCCACGCATACGCTCCACTCCATCTTAAGTGCCCCAGTGCTCGGCCCTCGGCGCCCTCAGCCGCCGTTGTGCGCGTCGACGGTTTCCAGCAGCCTGCTAGACCCTCCTATCTCTTACACCACCTCCTGGAACACTGCTCGTTTCCCTAAGCCAAGCCAGCGAGTTCCGCGAGCTTCCGGTACTTCGCTCCAGTGAGTATCTCCTCAACCCGCGCTCGGAGCATGGCGACATCGCTCGTGTCCAGTGGCCCTAGGTGTCCCTTGTATATGGGGTGCCCCTGGGGGTAGAGGAACATGTGTTGGCCTCGAATCTGGTGGGTCTGCTCGTGTGCCCTCCCGAAGAAGTGCATGTGCATCTTCGGCCCGCCAGGGTCGTCAAGCCCCCAGTTCCCGAGGTCTTCATAGTTCATACGTTCGATCTTCAAGACATCGTACATGGCGCGTCCCACTGCCATTGACACCCTGATGAAGTCGATCGCTTCTTCCGGCGACATGTCGGACCGATCGAACACAGGGGTTTTCTTACCCAGCACCAAGTGGCCTCCATCGCCGCGGGAATGTAGAGGCAGCCGCGGTGCATGCACGACGAAGTACCGATCCTCATAGACAGTCCACTCGTCCATTCGTTAGCTCTCCAGGTTCGATGACGGCTGCGCGATCCCTTTCATTATAGTTGGCGTCCCTGGTCCAAGAAGGCGCATCAGGTAGAAGCGCAGCTGGCTGGTCTGAAGCTGTGAGAGCGCTGGAGTTCATTCCAACGCGCGCCCTTTCACCGCCGCGAGCACCACCCGTGTCTGGGTCTACGCCAGGGCAACAAGCTGCAACCTGTGAAGGACGGCGCTCGGCGAGGAACGCCTGCGCCTCTTCGCCTCCTCCGCCGCTGCCGCCGCCGCCACAAAGGAACCCTTTGTCAGGTCGTGGGACCTCTGCCTCCCCAGGCGTGAAAGGGGTAGCTGCTTGCGCTACCCCCTTCGCCGTCGGAAGGCTTCACCGTGAACGTCTACTGCCCTACTCGATGATGGCGGACCTCAAAGAGCGGTTCGCATGGGTGGAAGCAGCCGCGTAAACCCCTCCGCCCGCCAATCCCCCAGGCCGCCTGATACGATGCCCAGCGCCATGGACGCATTGACCGAGCACCTCAGCGCCTACGTCGCAGGGCTGACCTACGACGACATCCCCGCGCCGGCGGCGCACGGGATGAAAGTCCGGCTGGTCGACACCATCGGGTGCGCCATCGGCGGACGGGATGGGCCCCCCGTGGCGCTCGGCCGGGCCTTGGCGCGGGAGGCGTCCGCCACGACGCCGGCGCGCGTGTGGCTCACCGGCGAGCGCACGACGCCGGAGCTTGCCGTGTTCACCAACGAGCTGATGGTCCGCTACCTCGACTTCAACGACACCTACTTCGCGTTCGAGGGCGGCCACCCCAGCGACACCATTGCGGCGACCCTGACGCTGTCTGACGCACTCGGCCTGAGCGGGCGGGACGCCCTCGTTGCAATGGTCGCGGCGTACGAGGTGTTCTGCGGTCTCGGCGAGGTGCAGAAGCCCTCGGCTAAGCTGATCGACCACTCCCTGCACGTCGCCATCGGCTCGGCGGCGGGCGCGTCGAAGGCACTTGGACTGAACGCCGAGCGCACCGCCCACGCCATCTCCATCGCGCTCACCGCGAACCTTGGGTTGCGGATCGCCCGCGACGGTCGGCTGTCGATGTGGAAGGCCGGTTCCGCCGCCAACTCGGCGCAGGCCGGCGTGTTCGCGGCCAGGCTTGCAGAGAAGGGCATGACGGGCCCCGAAGAAGCGTTCTACGCCGACAGCGGGCTTGCCGGGATACTCGGCGAACGGACGCCCCTCCCCTCGCTGGGCGGGCCGTCGCATCCGTTCCACACCGACTTGTCGAGCATCAAGGCGTTCCCCGCGCAGTTCAACGCGCAGGCTGCGGTCTGGGCGGCGCTCAGCCTGCGCGAGCAGCTCGGCGGCGCGCTGCCGGACAGGCCGGGCAGGATCGATGGGGTCGATAGGATCGCCGTGCGCAGTTACCGGCAGGCAATCACGAGCTCGGCCGACCCTGAAAAATGGCGCGTGCGCGACCGCGAGACGGCCGATCATTCCATCCCCTATCTCGTCGTGGTCGCGCTCCTCGACGGTGAGGTCACGACTCGACAGTTCACGGACGAGCGCATCGCCGACCCCGCGGCGCAAGAGCTGCTGACGCGGATCGAAGTGACCGAGGATCCGGCCATGAGCAGTCGCTTTCCCGGCGCCCAAGCAGCGCGCATCGAGGCCATCGTAGGCGGCGAAACGTATGTGACGGAGATTGAGAACGCGAAGGGCAACGCCGCTAACCCGCTCTCGGACGCCGAGGTTGAGGCCAAATTCCGGTCTCTCGCCGCAGGCGCACTGCCCGAGGAGCAGGTTGACGCCCTTCTGTCGCGCCTATGGGCATTTGAAGAGGAGGCCGCCGCCTCACAGGTTATCTCCGCTATGGGGTCGGGCGCTGCCTAAGCTTCCGGTGCGCATCTTGACATCAATATCATAATGCATCACGATGCTTCCATGAGAACGACACTGACCTTGGACGATGACATCGCCGACTCGCTGAAGGAGCGGGCGCGCCTGCTCGATAAGCCCTTCAAACAGGTGGTGAACGACGTTCTGCGACGCGGGATGTCGCCGGCCGTGAGAGAGCCGGCCGCCGAATACCGGGTTGTTCCGAACCGCAGCGAGCTCGCCCCAGGCGTAGACCCGTTGAAACTGAACCAGCTCAATGATCAGTTGGAGGCCGAGGACTTCGCCGACCCGAGCGCGCGGTGATTGTCCCCGACCTCAATCTGCTCATCTACGCCCACAACGACGGGGCTCCCCTGCACGACTCCGCCAGGCGCTGGTGAGAAGACCTGGTCAACGGCGCAGAGAGAGTAGGAGCCCTGTGGGTGGTGTCGACGGGCTTCGTAAGGCTGATGACTCACCCCAAAGTGCTCGCCCGCCCGGCTACCCCCGGGGAGGCCGTTAACTACGTGCACCAGTGGTTCGAGTTCCCCCACGTCGCCCCGATAAATTCCGGATCCGACCACCTGACCTACTTCCGGCGAAACCTCGCCGCCGCAGGAGTCGGCGCTAATCTGGTGACCGACTGCCACATCGCCGCTGTCGCCATGGAGCATCAGGCTGAGGTCCAGTCCAACGACGCCGACTTCAGCCGCTTCCCCGGCCTCCGCTGGCGCAACCCGCCCCCACCCGTCCTTCCCGCGCAGGCGGGAAGCCAAAAAAACCCCTCCCGTCTGCGGGAGGGAACGCGCAAGCGCAGCGATGCGCGGGGGAGGAGAAGCAGCCCGCGAGCCACCTGCCGCAAACTGGCGCGGAGCTGGCGCGCCCGAAACCCCCAAACACGAGTAAATGCCATGGAAATCCGACAAAATGCAACAGTTTCTGAAAAATCGGCGCTCACTCCACTCGCTGGCCGCCGCCCCCACTGCTCCCACCGCGTCATTTCGCATCATGCGTCGCAGACGGGGGAGTGCTCGCGCCGCTGGAGTAGCGTCCCGCAGGTGGTGTAGAGACAGCTGGGAAGACTCTCTCGCCCGTCAGCGGGAGAGGGCTGGAGAGAGGGTCTGCGGGGGCATGAATAAAAACCATCTGGGTGGGGAAGTAGTTCCGAGACCCGTGAAGCAGGCCACGGCCATGAAAACGCCCCTCGAATCCCCTGATTTCCCCTGTATTTCGGGGAAGTTCTCACTCGTAAGGGACTATACGACTGGGGAACTTCTTATTCGTAATCACCGGGGAACTTCCCCACCGTTGCGCGGATGGAGCAGGGAAGGCTTGCAGGGGTCTCGTCTGCGGGGGAGGATCGAGGAGGGGCCAGTAGGTGGCAAAGCCGCCTATAATGGCGCGCGTTTCGCCCCTCTAAGGCTCGGGGCGTATGAACCGAGGGAACAGGGAGGGGCATGAAGGCTATCGCGGTAGACACGGGGGGAACGTTCACCGACATGGTCGTGCTCGACCAGGACACGGGCGCGCTATCCGTGACCAAGCTCCCTTCAACCCCGTCGGACCCTGGACAGGCCATCCTCGACGGGCTGGCCGAGGTGTTCGGGGATAGCGTCTCCCCCGCTGAGGTGCTCTCCCTATCGCACGGAACCACCGTCGGCACGAACGCCCTGCTGACTGGCTCCGGCGCCCGCGTCGGACTCTTCGTTACCGAGGGGTTCGGTGGAATCAATGACGTATGGCACCTCGCCCCCAGCGAGGACTCGAGCAGGGCGACAAGCGTGTACGTCGAGAAGAACCCGCCCGTGCAGCCGAGGTTCCGCCGTGAGGCGAAGGAGCGCGTGAACTACAAGGGCGAGGTCGTTACCGCCCTGGACGAGGCGGCGGCCTTGGAGGCCGTCCGTTCTCTCGGACGGCGCGGCATCGAATCGATCGCCGTCGTCCTCCTTTTCTCGTTCCTGAACTCGCGGCACGAGGAACGCATCGCCGAGATCATCGCGCGGGAGCTGCCGAACGCCACCGTCTCGCTGTCGTCGAAGGTCTTGCCGCAGATGCGGGAATTCCCGCGCCTCAGCACCACGGTGGCCAACGCCTACATCGCCCCGATGATGGTCGCGTACCTCGACGCCCTCGAACAGCGCATCCGCGAGCGGAAGGTCACGAGCGACGCGCTCTACGTCATGCAGAGCAACGGCGGGGTCGCGCGCATCGGAACGGTCACGCCCGTCACCACTGTGCTCTCCGGCCCCTGCGCCGGCGCGATGGCCGGGATGCAGGTCGCGTTGACCGTCGGGTTCGACAACGCCGTCTCCCTCGATATGGGCGGAACCAGCACGGACATCGCCCTCGGCCAGAAGGGCCGCGTCCTCGAAACAACGACCGGACGTATCGGCGAATGGGAGCTGGCCGTGCCCATGCTGATGATCAACACCATCGGCGCGGGCGGCGGGACTATCGCGACGGTCGAGTCCAGCGGCGGTCTGCGCGTCGGGCCTGAGAGCGCCGGAGCAGACCCCGGGCCCGTGTCCTACGGCAAGGGCGGCGCCCGGCCGACGGTCACCGACGCCAACCTGGTGCTCGGCTTCCTCAATGCCGAGTCGAAGCTCGCCGGCCGGGTCGCCCTCGACAAGGACGGAGCGGAGCGGGCCATCGAGGAGATGGGCAAACGCCTCGGCCTCAGCATGCTGGAGACGGCCGAGGGAATCATTCGCATCATCAACGCAAAGATGGAGGAGGGCATCCGGGCCGTCTCCACGGAGCAGGGCTACGATCTGCGGGACTTCGTGCTGGTGGCGTTCGGCGGCGCCGGTCCCGCGCCTTCGGGACGGCTGGCGGCCGACCTCAAGATGCCCAAGGTGGTCGTCCCCCCGGCGCCGGGCGTGACGTCCGCGCTCGGCCTGCTCATGGCCGACCCGCGCCGCGACTACGTAAGGTCGCGGCTCCGGCCGGTGTCGGAGCTGAAGGCCGAGGAGCTCAGCGAGCTGATGCGCGACCTGCGCGCCCAGGCGGAGCGGGAGTTCACCGCCGAGGGCTACTCCCTCGACCAGCTCCGGCTGGAGTTCAGCGTCGATATCCGCTACCTCGGCCAGGGGTACGAGTTGACCATCCCGCTGGGCTCCAACAGCGCGGTCTCCCAGCAGGACGTCTCGGCGGCGCGAACGCGCTTCGACGCCACGCATGAGCAGATGTTCGGCCACGCGGCGCCCGATGAGGATGCCGAGGCCGTGAACTACCGGCTCCGTGCGTCCGCGGTCGTCGCGAAAGCCTCGCTCAAGAAGCGCGACCCCGCCAAGACCACGGCGGACGCGGCCCGGACCGGCGAGCGGATGGTCTGCTTCGACAGCTCGGCCGGACTCGCCCCCTGCCCCATCTACGAGCGCGACCTGCTCGAACCGGGCCACCGCTTCGACGGCCCCGCGATCGTTGACCAGCTGGACTCGACGACGGTCGTCTATCCAGGGCAGCGCGCCCTCGTCGACGACTACCTGAATATCATCATCGACATCGCATAAGGAGCACGCCATGGCGCACGTCGACCCAATCACCTACGAGGTCCTCAGGGCCAGGCTCGACGGCATCGTCCGCGAGATGGAGAAGGCGGTGTTCCGCACCGGCTTCTCCACCATCGTCCGCGAGTCGCACGACTTCAGCTGCGGCGTGCTCGACCGCCAGGGACGGCTAGTGGGCCAGTCCAACCACCCGTCGCACATGGCGGCCTACCCGGAGTCCATAAAGGGATTGCTGCAGTTCTACAGCCACGATGACATGGCTGAGGGCGACGCCTTCCTCGCCAACCACCCCTACTACAGCGGCTGCCCCCACGCCAACGACATGGTCATCATCACCCCCATCTTCCACGAGGGTGAGGTCATCGCCTTCGCCGCGAGCATGGGGCACACGCCCGACATTGGCGGCGTCGCCGCGGGCAGCCGCAATGCGACCTCCCGAGACATCTTCGGCGAGGGCCTGCAGATCATGCCCGTCCGCTACATGCGCAACTACGAGATCGTGCAGGACACGGCCTCGTTCGTCCGCGCCAACAGTCGCGTCCCCGAAATGATGATTGGCGACCTCACCGCCAAGGCCGGCGTCTGCTTCTCCATCGGCGAGGAGCGCGTAAAGGACGCCATCCAGACCTACGGGGCCGACACGATGCGCCAGATGTTCGACGACCTCGGAGAGCGGACGGAGCAGCAGGCGCGCGACTACATCGCCCAGTGGCCCGACGGCGTCCACGAGTCCGAGACTTGGGTCGACGACCCCTCCAACCCCGGCAAGCCCATCAGGCTGCACGTCTCCGCCATCAAGGAGGGTGACCGGCTAATCATGGACTTCACCCAGACGGGCGACCAGGCCGCCGCGCCCATCAACGTACGCGAGCCGTTCATCCGCGGCCTTGTCTACCACGGCGTTATCTCCATGACCGACCCGTATCTGCCCATCAACCATGGCCTAGGCAGCGCCATCGAGTGCCGCTTCAGGAAGGGCAGCATCATTGCCCCCGAGTTCCCTGGGCCCGTTGGCTTCTACTCCAAGACCGTCTCCATCGCGGAGAGCGTCATCATGTCGGCCATGGCCAAGGCGGCGGGCCGGCCCGCTCTCGCCCACGGCTCCACCCAGAGCTCCATCGTCATCGGCTATCAAGGCGACAGCGACCGGCAATACGTGCAGTACGAGCTGATGTACGCGGGCGCTTGCGCTTGGGACGGCGGCGACGGCTTCAGCGGCGTCGGCGCCAGGGCCAGTGGCGGACGCTTCACCAGCGTGGAGATCATCGAGTCCGAATTCCCCGTGGACGTCGCCAAGTTCGAGGTGATCCCCGACACCGGCGGCGACGGCAAGTCCCGCGGCGGGGTCGGCTACGTCCGCGAGTACAAGGTCCGCTCGAACAGCCGACTCTCCGGCGGCGCGGCGAAGCGCGAGGCCTCCGGCGCTGACGGCGGCGGCTACGGCGTCAACGCCTACGTCGTCGTGCATCCCGGAACGGAGCGCGAGGAGCGTTACCCCGGCATCGCATCGAACATCGGCCTCAAGCCCGACGACGTCTTCAGCATTGAGACCGGAGGCGGAGGCGGCGTCCTCGACCCCCGCGACCGCGACCACGAGCTCGTCAAAGGCGACATCCAAGACGGCCTCATCACCCCGGAGAAAGCGATGTCGGTCTACGGCCTAAGCGAGGCGGAAGTGGCGGAGGCCCTAGCGGACTAGGTGGGAGAGTCCCCGCATCCCCAAACCCTCCCTCCGCATCCAAACAATCAACGATGAGGGAGGCGAGGTTGCTGAATATACATAGTCGGTTAGCGCTGGCGGCGGTTGGAACGGCGATAGCGCTCGTGGCGGCCGCCTGCAGCCCCGCAAGCACGCCCACCCCAACACCGACCCCTACCCCTATCGAAACGCCTCGACAGCCCGAGACCCCGACTCCCACGCCGACGCCGACCTCCGCCCCCACAGCCGCTCCCACCCCAACGGCTCCTCCTGCGGCACCCGCGCCGACGAGCCGTCCCGCGCCGACCGTCGGGCCGGATGCCGAGGTCAACGTCTACCTCGTCGCCGCCAACCCTGACTACGCCGAGGACCTCCGGCTTTCCCCCATCTCCACCCGCGTCTGGAAGACGGACTTCCGCTTCCACACCATCCCCTTCAACGAGGTCTTCTCCGGCGGCGTGCCCCGCGACGGCATCCCGCCCATCGACGATCCCCAGTCCGTCTCCATCGCCGAGGCCGACGAATGGATAGAAGACATGGAGCCGGTCATCGCGCTGGAGGTGAACGGCGAGGCTCGCGCCTATCCCCTGCAGATCCTCACCTGGCACGAGATAGCCAACGACCAGCTCGGCGGCGAGCCAGTTGCGGTCACCTTCTGCCCGCTCTGCAACTCGGCGGTCGTGTTCGAGCGCGAACTCGACGGCGTCGTCTACAACTTCGGCGTCTCCGGCAACCTGCGCAACAGCAACCTCATCATGTGGGACCGGCAGACCGAAAGCTGGTGGCAGCAGCTCACCGGCGAGGGCCTCGTAGGTGCCCTTGCTGGCGGGCAGCTCGCCTTCGTCCCCGCGCAGATCGTCTCTTGGGTCACGTTCATGGAAGCCTACCCCCACGGCGACGTCCTCTCACAGGAGACCGGCCACGTCCGGCGGTACGGGAGCAATCCATACGTCGGCTACGACCGCGTCGACAACCCGCCGTTCCTCTACATCGACCCGGAGACCGGCGAACCCGCCAACACGGACCCGCGACTGCTCCCCAAGGAGCGTGTAGTTGCCGTCGAGATCAATGGGGACGCCGCGGCCTTCCCCTACCCTCTCCTCCGCGAAGAGCGCGTAGTTCACTACGAGGTCGGCGGCCAGGAAATCGTCGTCTTCTTGGAAGTCGGAACAAACTCAGCCCTCGGCGCCGCCCAGATTGCCCAGGCCGAGGACCTCGGCTCGACGGGCGTGTTCAGGCCGGCGCTGGACGGCCAACCCCTCACGTTCCGGCTGGAAGGCGACGCCGCGACCGGCGCCATCGTTGACAACGAGACCGGCAGCGCTTGGAGCATCCTTGGAACGGCCGTCGCCGGGACGATGACCGGCCGGCAATTGGAGCGCGTCAACGCCCAAGACCACTTCTGGTTCGCCTGGGCCGCCTTCAAGCCCGACACACGCATCTACCAGGGCCCCTAGCCCGCGCTTCTGGGAAGCGGACGTGGGGACTACCTACGGGATAGGCCCCCAAACCTCCGCACGACGTAGACGACGGCTCCAACAACAAATCCAGCCGCCACTACCACCATTACGAGGACCCATGCGAACGCATTAGACGCGGGCTCCGGGGCGAGGGCCGGAGGAGCCGCCGACGGCGTCGGCGTTGGCGTGACGGCAGGCGCTCTGCTAGGTGAGGCGGATGTCGGCGCGAGCGAGGGTTCATCGGACGGAGTAGCGAGGCCGGATGTCGGCGCGAGCGGGGGAGTTGGCGCGAGCGACGGTGAAGGAGTCGGCGACGCTTGGCCGGACGTCGGCGCGCTCGTTGGTGTCGGCATGAGTGTCGGCGTAAGGGGCGACGGCGCTTGGCCGGGCGGTGGGGCGAACGTGTAGACGCCTCCGTCGAACCCCAGGATGTAGACCTCGCCGGCCTCGTCCTCCCCAAACGACGCTATCTGGAATGGGGCCTCGGCAATCTGCCCCTCCTCCGTGACCCGCTCGCCGTCGTGCCTCAGGCCCCAGATGAAGCCGGTGCAGAAGTCCGCGTACAGGTAAACGCCTTGGAGCTCCGGCAGGCGCTCCCCACGATAGACGTACCCGCCCGTGACCGAGCAGCCGAGTCTATGGTCGTACTCCGTGACAGGCGCCTCCATACCGCTGGCCTCGCACGACGCAGCGCGGAAGCAGCTGGACCCCTCCATCACGTTCCACCCGTAGTTGGCGCCGCGGCGCACGATGTTGACCTCCTCCACGGCATCCTGGCCCACGTCGCCCGTCCACAGCTCGCCCGTCTCCGTATCGAAGGAGAACCTCCACGGGTTGCGAAGCCCGTAGGCCCATATCTCGCCACGGGCTCCGGGCCTCCCAACAAAGGGGTTATCGGCTGGTGTTACGTAGGGAGCGCCCTGCCTCACGTCGATACGGAGTATGGAGCCCAAGAGCGTGCCGAGACTCTGGCCGTTTCCTAGAGGGTCCCCGCCCGATCCGCCGTCCCCTAACGCAACGTACAACATGCCGTCAGGCCCGAACGCGATCATCCCGCCGTTATGGTTGGAGTAGGGCTGGTCCACTTCCAGCGTCACCGCCTCCGAGTCGGCGTCGCCCAGACCGCCGCCGCCGACCTCGAACCGCGACAGAACGGACCGGCGAGGGGCCGCCGCGCTGTAGTAGACGTAGAAGCGATCGTTCTCCCCAAACGACGGGTCGAAAGCCAGACCCAGGAGGCCCTCCTCGTTCCTATCCCGGCTTACGCGGGCGCGGATGTCGAGGAATATCTCCGACCGCTCCGGCTCGGCAGGGTCCAGTCGGTGGATGACGCCGGCCTGCTCCACGACATACACGAGCCCCGAGTCATCGCCTGCATGGGTGAGCAGCACCGGCCGCTCGAACCTGAGCGTGGGAAACGCTCGCTCCAGTTCCAGAGTAGGAAGTGCGGCGTTTGGGGACTGCGAAGCGGCGGCCAGAGCCGCAATTGAGATAATCAGAAGCGAAACGACAGCCCGCGCGAATCTCAGAGCGACTTCCTGCTATCGGTCGCGCCGACCGAAGCCCAGCCTGCGAAGGAACCCCGGCATCTCCACCGGCGGCTCCTGGTCTGCGACAGGCGCCAACTCCTCTTCGAGCGACTCGTCGAGCACCTCTTCGAGCGACCGTTCGAGGATGTTCTCGCCTCCGGGCAAGCCCGTGGCAATCACTGTCACGCGGACCTCGTCCTCCATCTTCGGGTCGGTGACCATACCGAAGATGATGTTGGCCTCCGGGTCCACCAGCCGCGCGATGAAATCCGCCGCCTCCTGCACCTCTTGCAGAGTCAGGTCGGCGCCGCCTGCGATGTTCAGCAGAACGCGGGTCGCACCCTCGATTGGCGCGTCGAGCAGTGGGCTGGCCATCGCCTCTCTTGCGGCCTCCTGCGCCCTCTGCGCTCCCCGGCCGTGGCCGATCGCCATCCAGGCCGGTCCGGCCCCCAGCATCACCGACCTCACGTCCGCGAAGTCGAGGTTTATCTCGCCGGGCACCGTAACGAGCTCGGCGATCGACTGCACGCCTTGGCGGAGCACGTCATCTGCGATCCGAAACGCGTTCTCGGCGGTCATTCGCTCGTCGGACACCGCGTTGAGCCTGTCGTTCGGAATCAGCACCAACGTGTCCACGTTCCCGCGCAGAGCGCCTATGCCCATGTCGGCCTGCTGCGCCCGACGCCGGCCCTCGAACTGGAACGGCTTCGTAACGACCGCGATCGTGAGGGCGCCTACCTCTTTTGCTATCTCCGCCACGACGGGAGCGGCGCCGGTGCCCGTCCCGCCGCCCATGCCCGCGGCGATGAAGACCATATCGGTGCCGTTCAGCAAGTCGTACAGGTCCTCGCGCGACTCCTCCGCGGACTCGCGGCCAAGCCTCGGGTCGCCTCCGACTCCGAGTCCTCGCGCGAGACGGTCCCCGATGCGGATCTTCTCCGGCAGGTCTAGGTGAATCAGGTGCTGCGCGTCGGTATTGATCGCGATGTAGTCCACCCCCGCGATCCGCTGCCGGTACATGCGGTTGACCGCGTTCGAGCCGCCGCCGCCCACTCCGATGACCTTGATGCGCGCGACGCCGAACGGCTGCATGCCGCGCATACTCTTGTTGGACTGGGAAGTGGAAGTCTCGGCCACTGACCAAAGCTCGTCGGAATCGGCCGCGGCCAGAACGTCCGCCTCCTGCGCACGGGACGCACTATCGGCCAAGACATCCCGCCCCTCCAATAGGCGCATCAGACGGACCCAGGTGGCCGTTGAGACTTCCGAGGGCCGGAGCATGCCCTGTTCAAGCATCCCCAAGTCCTCGTATGGCGCCAAAAGCTCGTCCGCCAGGGCCGGAAGCGATAGCCCGGAGCGGTAGCGCAACTCACGAATGTAGGAAGCGAAGCGACTCATCTCGAACGGCAGCTCGCCGGAAAGGCCGATCCAGCGCTCGCCAACGTCCATCGCGAAGCGCACCCACGCCTTCCTGCCGGCGGCAATCGAGTTCGTCTGCTGCTCGGTCATTGCTCCTGCTCCTGCGCAATCTGGGCCATGATGCCGGCGACCTCGCGGCGTCCGAAGCCTCCCTGCTCACAGAACAGCCTGAACCGGTCGCGGCTCCGATTGATGCGGACAGCGATTGCTTGCGTGTTTGGCGCATCCAGCATCACCGCCATCTCTTCCAAGCTTCGGCTCAGCATATGACGGAGGCGCAGCACAAAAGCGTCATGCGGGAATTCAGCCTCGAACCCTTGCCAGGTCTCGCTGTTCTCCTCGAATACAGAATCTGCTGCCGTCTCGCCCCCATCCGAGGACGGCTCGGGGCCGGGCTCGTGGCCTCTCTTCGCGCCTCGCGCCCTTTCCGCCATGCTCCACAACCGGTGGAATCTCGACTCCACCTCCCGGCTGAACCATTCGGATACGGTCTGTCTGCCCGTGAACTCGGCAGCCCCGGAGAGCAACTTCGACACCGTGTCCGAGGCTGCATCGTCCCGGAAATCCTCTCTGATATCGGCGATGCCCCACTTTTGAGGGTCGTCGTAGATGCGCGCCGCAAGTGCGGCGGCAATATTCCGCACCTCGCGTACGCTATCCCCACCCAAGCTGCCGTCATCCCGCGCGTCCGCGTAGTCGCGGAGCACGACCTGGAGACGCTTCACGAGTTCTTCGTCGGATTGATAAGAGGCGCTCGTAGTCATTTCTCAGTCATCGCACGAGAGTCCGGCTGTTCGCCGAGCCTCCTGAAACACGGCAAAGGATACCAGAACGCCCGCGCCCCACACCATGCAGTCTATGGTGACGGAACCAGGCGATTTCCACATGGCAATCCCTGCATCGCGACAAACGAGCCGCCCCAGCAACTTGGCTCCCGCGTGGGCCGATGCTAGGATGACATATCCTCCCCGGGTCGCGCCTCGCGATGCGCTGCCCCACAGGCGAGCCGAGCTATGGTCGTTGAGAAAAAGGCCCAGGACCGCCTCGAAGACTTGAAGCTCCGCAAGCAGGAAATCGAGTCGTCGGGTGGTTCTGCGCGCATTGAGCAACAGCATGCCAAGGGCAAGCTGACCGCGCGCGAGCGCGTTGCCCTCCTCCTCGACCCAGGAACGTTCGAGGAACTCGACTCCTTCGTCACCCACCGTTCCAGCGAATTCGGCGTCGCGGAAAGGAAATACTCCGGCGACTCCGTCGTCACCGGCTACGGCAAGATTAACGGACGCACCGCCTACGTCTACTCCCAAGATTTCACCGTATTCGGCGGCTCCCTCTCCGAGGTGACTGCCGAGAAGATATGCAAGGTGATGGACCTCGCCATGCGAAACGGCGCGCCGATCATTGGCATCGGCGACTCTGGCGGCGCGCGCATCCAGGAAGGCGTTCTCAGCCTCGCCGGCTACGGCGAAATCTTCATGCGCAACACCCTCGCTTCCGGCGTCGTGCCCCAGATATCCGCCATCCTCGGCCCCTCCGCCGGCGGCGCCGTCTACTCACCTGCCATTACCGACTTCACCCTCATGGTCCGCGGCGTCTCTCAGATGTTCATCACCGGCCCGGACGTGATTAAAGCCGTCACCGGCGAGGAGATATCCCACGAGGAGCTCGGCGGCGCCGACGCCCACGCCACCCAATCCGGCGTCTCCCACTTCACCCTCGACTCCGAAGAGGAATGCATGGAGACTATCCGGCGACTCCTCAGCTTCCTCCCCCTCAATAACCTAGACGACCCGCCCCTCGGAGAACAGGACGACGACCCCGAGCGCGCGGACGAGGCCCTTCGCACCATCGTCCCAGAGGAGTCGACTCGCTCCTACGACATGCTCGACGTGCTCGAACGCGTCGTGGACAACGGCGATTTCTTCAACGTCCAGAGCGCTTTCGCCCCGAATATGATCATCGGCTTCGGACGCCTCAACGGACGCAGCGTCGGAATCGTCGCCCAACAGCCCGCCTACCTGGCGGGCGTCATCGACATCCACGCCTCCGTAAAGGCTGCCCGGTTCGTCCGGTTCTGCGACGCGTTCAACATTCCCATCATCACCTTCACCGACGTGCCCGGCTATATGCCCGGCAAGGACCAGGAGCACCGCGGCATCATCCGCCAAGGCGCGAAGCTCCTCTACGCCTACGCCGAGGCGACCGTCCCGAAGATCACCGTGGTGACCCGTAAGGCCTACGGCGGCGCCTACGTCGTCATGGGCAGCAAGCACCTGCGCACCGACATAAATCTGGCCTGGCCGTCCGCGGAGATCGCAGTCATGGGACCCGACGCCGCCGTCAACATCATCCACCGGCGCAGGCTCGCCGATTCCGAGAACCCCGAGGCCACCCGCGCCGAGCTTATCGAGGAGTACCGCGCGAATTTCGCGAACCCCTACCGCGCAGCCGAGCGAGGCTTTATCGATGACGTCATCGACCCCGCCGAGACTCGCCCGAAGCTGATTCATGCCCTCGACTCCCTCCAGAACAAGCGCGACACCCTCCCGCCCAAGAAGCACGGCAACATCCCGTTGTGAAGTTCCCGCTTCCCGCCCGACGATGATTGCCGCAATCCCCCACTCCCGCCGATAGCCGCGCAGCGACCATGAGATTCCTCGTCAGCCACGAAGTCCTCTACCGAACGATTGTCGAAGCCGGCAATGAGAAGGAGGCCGCCCTCGCCGCCGAGGAGCTTCCCTACGAGGACTGGAACAGCAGCACGCTTACCCGCGAGGACACCGTCCCCATGGAAGAGTCCCCCGTCAACCCCCAAGCCGGCGGCTAAATCCCCTTCCCCGTCCGCTGGGTAGACTCCTCTCCCGTCTGCGACGCATGATGCGAAAGGACACGATGAAACCGGGACCGGCCCCGGTCCGGCGCATCGCACGACTGCAAGGGCTTGTTTTGGTCCGAAGATGCCTCATCCATCTCACTCGTAACTCTCCCTGGCCTACGAGTGCGCGGGGGCTGCCCCATCGAAAAAAGGTCTTATTTGGTCCCATTTGGTCCCATTTACTCCTGAGCATCAGCCCTGCGCCATCGGCAGCGGGAGCCCTCTGTGGAACCTCTCCTAGCCCCCTCGTTGGCAAGGAGGGGACAGCACGTAAACCAGTGTAGGAAGAGCAGGAGTGTTCGGGGAAGGGGCAAATGTCAGTCTTCCGCCACATCACCAATTTGGCGTCACGCGTCGCAGACGGAGGCCGGGAGGCGCCATTCCCCGCAGGTGGGAACCTCGCAGCCGCGCGACAGCGACCTTGGTCCCCTCTCGTATGCGCGTAATACCCAGCCGAATCACTCCGTCTGTGGAGGAAGCCCCCACGCCCCGGCAGAGGGGCCGAGCCCCCCTGCGCTCCCGGTATTCCAGGCCGATCTATGGTCCGACAGACTCACCACGAACCAGTTCGAGGTTACGCAAAGGTCTCGTCTGCGGGGGAGGCTAGGGGGCGTGCGCTTGCTCGGCGCTTAGGCCCCTCCTATAATCTCCCCCGGCCCCATCACGGGCCACGCAGTCGGTGGCGCGCGACTCACGGACTTCCCAGAAACCCCAAAGCAGCGCCTGCCCATGCCGTCCGCGCGCGGTCGTGCGTGTCTAAGAAAGGAGCCGGACATTGGCTGACAATGGCGTTATCGAGGCAGCGAAGGAACATTTCGGAGGGCTGGTCCAGGAACAGCTCGAACGCGTCGAACGGTTGAAGCAGTCCCCTGAGGCGGCCGACTACGCGAACATCAGCCCCATCGTCATTGGACTGCTCGGCGGCGACGGCATCGGCCCCACCATCACCTACGAGTCCCAGCGCGTCCTCGAACAGCTCCTCGCCGGCGAGGTCGCTTCCGGCAAAATCCAGTTCCGGAACATCGATGGGCTCACCATCGAGAACCGCGCAGCCAAGCTCCAGTCCATCCCCGATGACGTGCTCGAAGAGATCAAGCAGTGCCACGTTACCCTCAAGGGCCCTACCCACACCCCCGAGAGGGGCGACGGCTGGCCCAACATCGAGAGCGCCAACGTCTCCATGCGCAAGGCCCTCGACCTCTTCGCCAACGTCCGCCCCGTGCGCATCCCGGCCGAGGACATCGACTGGACCTTCTTCCGTGAGAACACCGAGGACATGTACGCCCTCGGCTCCAACGGCATCAACATCACTGAAGACCTCGCCATGGACTTCCGCGTCATCACCACCCCGGGGTCCCGACGCATCATCAACGCCGCGTTCGCCCACGCCCAGAAGACCGGCAAGGAGCGAGTCACCATCGTCACCAAGGCCAACATCGTCAAGACCACCGACGGCAAGTTCCTCGATGTCGCCCGTGAGGTCGCCGAGAACTACCCCAACATCTCTTGGGACGCCTGGTACATCGACATCATGACCGCCAAGCTGCTCGATACCGCCCGCCGCAACGAGTTCCAGGTCCTCGCCCTGCCCAATATGTACGGCGACATCCTCACCGACGAGGCTGCGCAGATCCAAGGCGGCGTCGGCACTGCCGGCTCGGCCAACATCGGCACGGCCTACGCCATGTTCGAGGCCATCCACGGCAGCGCTCCCCGCATGGTCACCGAGGGCCGCGCCCAATTCGCCGACCCCAGCTCGATGGTCAGGGCGGGCGCAATGCTCCTCGACCACATCGGCTTCCCGGAGCTCGGCGCAAAGGTCAACATGGCCCTCGACGTCTGCGGCCAGTACGAGAGGAAGGCCATCACCACCGGTCGCAACACCGGCGCAACCACCGGCGAGTTCGGCCAGTACATCGTCGACACAGTCAACGACTCCGGCCTGCAGAGCAAGTGGGAGGGCTACGTCCGAGCCTAGAAAACCACCCCGTCACTCCCGCGCAGGCGGGAACCCAGGAGTCCTCCCCCCTCCCTGGGGGAGGACTGAGGATGGGGCCATCAATCCCGCGCAGGGCGGGAACCTCGCAGCCCGTCGGGATGACAATGGGGCGCGCGGTGAGCCTGTCGAACCACGACTCCGCCGCCAACGCCCCTTCCCGCAAAGGAACAATCGAGGACCGTCTTACCTCTTCCCCCATCCGCGAGGGAGGACTGAGGAGGGAGAGGCCCTGCCAGTCATTCCCTCGCAGGCGGGAACCCAGGCCACAACACAGGAAGGAACAGGACAGAACACATGGCACGCAAGAAAGTAACCGTCGTCGGCGCGGGTAACGTCGGCGCCACAACCGCCCAACGCCTCTTTGAGCGCGGATACATGGACATCGTCCTCGTCGACGTCGTCGAGGACATGCCCCAGGGCAAGGCCCTCGACATCGCCGAGTCGGGCCCTGTGCTCGGCGTCGATGCGAGCATCATCGGGTCCAACGGCTACGACGAGTCCGCTGATTCGGACGTCGTCGTCGTCACCGCCGGCATCGCACGCAAGCCGGGCATGAGCCGCGACGACCTCCTCTTTACGAACATGAAGATCATCGGCTCCGTCATTGGCGAAGTGGCGGGGCGCTCCCCCAACGCGACCCTCATCATCGTCTCGAACCCACTGGACGCGATGGTGCAGCACGCCTACTCCCTCGCCGGTTTCCCCAAGAACCGGGTGGTCGGCATGGCAGGCGTCCTCGACACCGCCCGCTTCCGCACCTTCCTCGCCCAGGAGCTCAACGTATCGGTTAAGGACATCCAGGCCTACGTCCTCGGTGGACACGGCGACCAGATGGTCCCCCTCACTAAGTACACCACTATCGGCGGCGTCCCCATCGGCGACCTGCTGAGCGACGAGGCCCTCGACCGCATCATCAAGCGCACCCAGGGCGGCGGCGGCGAGATCGTTGCACTTCTCAAGACTGGCAGCGCCTTCTACGCGCCTTCCGCCGCGGTCGCCGAGATGGTCGACGCCATCCTGCTCGACCAGAAGCGCCAACTCCCCTGCGCCGCTCTCCTCGAAGGCGAATACGGCATCGACGGCATCTACATGGGTGTCCCGGTCATCCTCGGGGCGGCCGGCGTGGAGAAGGTCGTCGAGCTAGACCTCACCGGGGAAGAGAAGGCCCTCCTCGACAAGTCCGCCGACGCCGTCCGCGAGCTCGTCGAAGTCATGGCCAACGCCCCAACTGCCTAGCGCCCTGCCGCCCGGGGGCGAGGGGGCCGTCATTCCTGTAGATACTAAGTACCTCGTCGACAGACTTGGCCGGAGAACGGGCCTGTCTGGAGGCGAAGATGCGCGACAATGACAATGACCGCCTTGGGCAGCCGACCTTCGACATTTCACCTGTCCTTTTGTAGGATGGGCCATGCTTTGGCGAGTCCTACTGCCACGCTCTCCACAAGGACTCCTCGGCTGGAGCTTACCTCCCAATCCCGTAGCAAATAGGAGACTGCGATGCCACCGATCGTCCATGGGATACCGAGGGCTGTGGCCCTCGCTGCGCTAACTCTCGCCCTTGTTATAACAGCGGCGTGCGGTGGAGACCCGACCCCGACGCCCGCCCCCACGCCTACTGCGGCGGCGACGCCGACGGCCCCGCCGTCGGGCATCACACCGGAGCCGACCGCGGTCCCGACTGCCGGGGCGACTGTGGCTCCAGCGGCCACTCCGACGCCAGCCCCGACGCCGACGCTGGGTCCACCCCATTACGAAGGCAGGACTGTGCGCGTCATCGTCGGCTGGGGCGCGGGTAGCAACTCAGACATCCAAGCCCGCTACATTGTCCAGAGGCTGGGAGACTACATACCGGGCAATCCTCGGTTCGTAATGACGGCGGTTCCGACTCGCTCAGCCTACTTCAACGCGCTGAACCAACTGTTCGATGGTCCAGGCGATGGACTCACCATGGCTTATGGCGTTGGCGGTTCGACTACTGAGGAGCTGGTCTTCCCCGGAGAGGTGAAGTTCAAGGCCAACGAGTTCCAGCGCGTCTTCTCCTTCGATCTGATCCCCTCGATTTGGTACGCCCACAAAGACTCGCCCTACACCAGCATCGACGACATGATTGGGGGGACCACCGAGTTCACCCTCGCTGCAGCAGCCGAGGGCGACTCGCGATGGACCCAGATGGCATTCCTCAAAGAGAAGCTCGATCTCCCGGTTGATATCCTGACCGGCTTCGACGGCAGCACGCCGGGCTCGTTCCTGACCATGGACCGGCACGATGCCGACACCGTCGTTTCAGGTTTCTGGTACCGGTTGGGACTCGATCGCCCGGGCTGGCTGACGGACGGGTACGTGGTCCCGATGGCGATAATGTCCGATTACTCTGTGGCCATCGCACCGAACTCAGAAGGCCCCCTGCCAGAGGGCATCCAGAACATTCGCGAATACCTCAGTGAAGAGGAATTGCGCGAATACAATGCGCTGCAGGCGGGTGAGGGAGCCCTCCAGCGCACCGCAGTTATGTCCAGGAACACACCTGACGACATTCGCGCAGTAATCTCGAACGCCATGGTTGAAGCGTTCGCGGACGAAGAATTCAGAGGCGGTCTCGAATCACTCCTCGGCAGAGGATTGACGCTCATCGACGGGCCAACGCTCAATGAGTTGGCATCCGCATTGGATGCCAACTTCCTCGATGAGGTCTATAAGAAGTACTCACCCGTTTACGTGTCTCCGTTCTAGCTGAAGATGCGACGAGAGGACCGGACTGGGCAGTCCGGTCCTCTCATGTGGCCCGGTTATCCACTAGCAGCTGCTAAAGGGGTTCATGGATACCCTCGCTCAATCCGGCTCCTACATCGCCGAATTCCTGACGGACCCGACTTTCTGGCTGCTCTTGTTCGCCGCGGTGTTGTTGGCTGGACCGGTGGGGATGATTCCCGGCGTCGGGACGTTGACTGTCGTCGCAATCGCGCTGCCCTTCGTCGTCCTCAACCTCGAACCAGCTCTGGGGATTGTGTTTATCGCTGGCATCTTGTCGCTCAATAACACGATGGATGCTATTCCCGCCGTGCTCCTGGGCTACCCGACGGCGGCGACCCAGGTGACATTCCTGGAAGGCCATCAGCTCGCTCTCCGAGGGGAGGGCGCACGGACTCTCGGGGCCGTCTACGCCGTCTCCGCGATCGGAGGGCTGGTCTCGGCGTTCATCCTTGCGTTAGTCATGCCCGCGATCCGGCCGTTCATTGTGAACTTCTCGTACGCGGAAATCACCGTAATGGCCTTGTTCGGCATCGGAATGGTCTCGGCGCTGTCTAGAGGAGCAGTGCTGAAGGGTCTGGTCGCCGCCGTCTTCGGTCTCCTCGTCACCACAATCGGCATCACCGCCTTTTCCATGGTGCCCCGCTTCACATTCGGCGAGATATATCTCAATGAAGGACTGCCGCTCATACCGGTATTGCTCGGAATATTCGCGCTCCCCGAGGTCGTCGATCTCAGCATGACTCGACGGGCTGTCGCCGAGCACGGAGACGTATCAGTGAGGGAAGTGCTCAGCGGCGTTCGTTATGGCCTCAAGCATTGGGTCGTGGCCATCCGGCAAGGCCTTATCGGCGTGACCCTAGGCATTATCCCCGGGGTTGGGTCCGGGGTCATCGATTGGATGTCGTACGCGCTCGGCGTTTCCCTGACCAAAGACAAGTCCCAGTTCGGAAAGGGCAGCTTGGACGGCGTGCTGTTTGCGGAGTCCGCTCAGAACGCCCAGAACGCGGGGCAAGCTGTACCCACGCTGGCATTCGGCATCCCAGGAAGCGTCGCGTGGGCCCTCATCCTCGCGGGCTTATTGTCCTTCGGCCTCGCTCCCGGCATCTCTATGCTGACGGCGAACCTCAATATCACCATCGGGATCGTGCTCGCCATCGGCATCGGCAACGTGTTGATATCTCTCCTCGCAGTCGTGCTAACCGGACCGATAGCCAAGCTTACACGCATTCCCTATCCATACATTGCCGGACTGCTTTTGCCCCTGATATTCCTCAGCGCCTACCAAGCGAACTTCAGCATGCTCGACATCGTTGTCATGCTGTGCTTCGGAGGACTGGGTATGGCGATGAAGTGGTGGGGTTGGCCTCGCCCGCCGTTCATCCTCGCCTTCATCTTGGGCCCGGTCGTCGAACGCAACGCCTGGCCCGCGTTGCAGATCGGAGACGGACCTCTCGTCTTCCTGACACGCCCCTTCGCGGTTAGCATCCTCGTGCTGGGGGCCGCATTCATAGTGTTCCTCACCTGGGCCCTGCGAGACCGTGAGTCAAAAGCAGCTCAGGTGACCGGCGTTGTACTAGGGTCAGACGGAGTCAACGAGCAAGAGAACTCTAGTTATCGACCACCGCCAACTCGACGCAAACTCCAATTGCGATGGCGATGGGAAAACTTACTGTGGCTCGTCATGCTCGGATGGGTGGCCATAATAGTGTTCCCGGACACGTTGGGGTTCAAGGGGCCGACACGGTTCCTGCCCTTCTGGGCCAGCCTAGCCTTCTTCGGGCTGATTGCAGCAGTAATATTCCAGACGCTGTTTCCAAAGGTGGCCACCGACGCAAAGATAATGGACATCGGTATGCGAAGCGGCACCGGCATAAGCGCGGTCCGCCGGTTGCTGCCACAGGTCGGGTGGCTTCTCGGGTTTGTCTTTGCGGTCGGGATAATAGGCTTCCCCTGGGCTGCGGTGCTGTTCCCGATAGCGTTCATCCCATTCAACACCACTCTAACGAGACGGCAGCTAGGACTGGCAATCATCCCATGCCTGTTGGCCGCGGCGGTAATATTCGGGATAATGGATGCAGTGCTGCACGTGCTGTGGCCGGACCCATTCCTTCGCGACCTGCTCTTCTAGTTGAGGGGGGAGAGGGATAAGGCGGCGCGGCCTAGGACTCGGTCCGGCAGAAAGCGGAAGGAGAAATGATGGCGATTGACTTGGAAACAATCATCGATGCAGACGGTCACCTCTTTGAGAACGCGGAGGGCATCTCGAAGCACATGCCAGGCGGCTACAAAGAAAGGGGGCCCTTCGCGATGAACCGGCTGTTCCCCCCGCTCGACCACATGCACTCTGCGTCAGTGTTTTCAGCTCCTGCAGGGTCTTTTCAATCCACTGGCACAGAAGAATGGAAAACATTCCTCCGCGATGCAGGCATCAGTTCGACGATCCTGTACCCGACCTCCGCCTTGTCCTACGGGAAGATTGTCTCCATCGAATTCGCGATCGCGGTGACGCGCGCGTACAACGACTGGTTGCACGAGACCTACCTCCAGAACGACCCGCGGTTCAAGGGAATGGCCATAATACCGATGCAGGACCCGGCAGCGGCCGTCGCTGAGCTTCGCCGGGCAGTCGTGGAGCTTGGCATGGTCGGAGCGATGCTTCCCGCCACCGGCCTCAAGGCGCACCTAGGGTCGCGCGAGTATTGGCCGATTTACGAAGAAGCCGAGCGCCTCAACTGCTGCATCGGGATTCACGGCGGCTGTCACAGCGGCCTCGGCTTCGACGACTTCAACGTTTACCCGGCAGTCCATGGTCTGGGCCACTCGTTCGGCCAGATGATCTCGTTCTCAGGAATCCTCATGAACGGCATCTACGACCGCTATCCGAATATCCGGATCGGCTTCCTTGAAGGGGGAGTGGCTTGGCTCACGGTCTGCCTCGAACGGTTGAGCGAGTCGTACGAGTCCCACATCCCCTACGACCCGGATGGCATGTACCTCCAGCTGAGAGAAGGCGAGAACGTCGCCCAGTACATCCTCCGGCAGATGCAGGCAGGTCGGATATACGTGGGGTGCGAGGGCGGCGAGCACATCCTTCCCTACGCCGTCCAAGTCTGCGGTCCCGAGGCGTTCATGTACTCGTCGGACTTCCCTCACGAAGTGAACAGGGAAACCGTGCGCCATGAGATCGACGAACTGCTCGAAGCAAACGGCATGAGCGCCGCCGACAAGGAAGCCGTGCTGTCGAAGAACGCCCAACGCTTCTACGGCTTATAGAGAACTGTCAGTTGCCAAAGCCAAGGGAGACCCGACGGCCCGTGCCGTCGGGTTCTCTCTGTGTGCTTAAGAACCGCCGCAACGCCCTTCCCTACGCGCCCAGCGAGCCAATCCGAGGGTTACACAAGGCCCAGCCACCGAGGCACCACTGCATCGAACCAGTCCGCATCCAATGCCAAATCATAGACGAGCTTGATTGCTGCATATACCATCAATGACAAGACCGATGACCACACCCAACCAGCTTTCCCGTAGCGGAAGAGGTAGATGAAGATCCCTATGGGTAAGGCAAAGTGGAATCCAAACATCCAGATCGCCAGATAGAGCGCCAGCACCCATCCCCAGATTCGGACGAAACGCCCAGTGATTTCGCGGGGGTCCTGGTCCTCGATGCGGAACGCGGTGTCCATCACCGAAGCGGGAGTTGACTTGACGCGGCGTAGCACGGCCACCAACCGTATGACGCCGAAAGGTATGCCTATGATTACCGCTATACGAGGCAGCAACCTGGCTGCCTCAGGCCAATCGAACGAGAGGACAAAGAGATAGCCGAATAGAGCGCCGGCAACAGCCAGCAACAAGAGCTCACCGAGCACCTCCACCGAGAGCCAGTAGTTTCGTAGGTTTAGCCAGCGCACTCTTCCTCCTTAGCCCCGGATTGGTCTGCATCGTCAAGGCGGCGTTCGCGCTACCACGGGTCCTCGAACGATCTATTCTTCGAAACTATCGTCCTCCTGCTGCAACATGACAGACTGTGCTGACTCACTCGCCGTGGACTGTACCCTCAGCGCTAGAATGATGAGAATAACCATCATGGCAATCAACACCAACGATTGCACTCGAAGGAAAAGTGCAAAGCCGTAGGTATTGAAGGTGATCCACATGAACCGCTCCAGCGTGGGCGCTAGCGCCACGGCAATGAGAATCGGCGGACGAGGCCACCCGTACCGCTTCATGAAGACCCCTATCACCGCGAAAGCGAGGACAACTAGAAGATCCTCAAGAATCCGTGAAGCCTGGAACGCAGCGAGAGTGGTAATACCAATCACCAACGGAGCCAATATGTTCGGCCGCACCGCTGACACCCGAGCGAGGTATGGAGCCATCAGCAACATGATAGGCACAACAATAATATTGGCCAAGATGATGATGTAAACCATCGCTATGGTGAGGTCCAGATGCGTCGAAAGCATCGGAGGCCCAGGAGTGATTCCCGAGAGCACCAGAATGGCGAGCACCAAGACCATGCCGGGAGCCCCCGGGATCCCAAACACGAACGTCGGTATCAGGACCCCGCCGTCACTGGAGTTATTGGCTGCATCTGCGGCGATGATTCCTCGGACGTCGCCCTTCCCAAAGGTCTCCTTGGCGCCTTTCTCGGTCTGCCTTGCTTGGACATAGGCGATCCAATGTCCCGTGGCTCCGCCGATACCGGGCATCGCGCCAACGAATGTGCCGATGAGACTCGAACGCAGCATGAGCCATTTGTGGCGAAGGGCGATGTTCATTCCCTTCATGACATCTTTGTTCGCTTCCTTCATCATCGTATCCAACCGCTCGCGGGCGACCGGCGTATTCCCGATGACGAGGTCCATGGCTTCAGGAATTGCGAACAGTCCGATAACGATAGGCACGATACCGAAGCCTTCCCAGAGGAAATCGATGCCCATATCTGCCCGGACAACTCCGCCAACGTTCGTGAATCCTATAGAGGCTATCGCGATGCCGAAGGCGGCAGTTAGCATACCTTTGACAAATGCTCCAGCGCTGATAATCGCAATCGCGAGGATTCCCATCAACGACAGAAGAAAGAATTCCGACGAGCCGAATAGTTTCAGCAGCTCGCGTCCAACCGGCAACGCAGCGAGCAGCACAAGTCCTCCGAATATCCCACCAACAAGCGTGGTTGTATAGCTCGCGCCAAGGGCTACGCCCGCGAGACCTTTCCTCGCCATAGGGTAGCCATCCAGCACGGTGGCTTGCGCCGAACGGGCACCCGGAATACCCAAGAGAATCGCGGGAACCGGCTCGGTGATATCGCCTGCCGCCATGCTGAAAACCACGATGGACATTGCGATCCAGGGATCGAGGTAACCAGCAAAACTAAGTACGACAGACGTCGTAGGCAGCCCGCCTGCAGGAATCAGTCCAGAGGCCAGGGCGACAGGCAGAACGATAGCCATCCCGATGAGTGGTCCGGGCGTGAAAAGGTTCTGCGCAGCGCTTACCGCAGCCTCAAAGAACATATCAACTCTCTCCACCTGACAGACGGAGTAGGGGAGCGGAGCTGTTGCCCCGCTCCCCTACTCGCTAGTTGCATCAGTTGATGCCCGACAACCTCAGAACGAGCTGTATTCCTTCAGGGGGGAGTCCCGCAAGGTCTTGTAGAACTTTCCCGAAGTCCTCTGGGGGGCCGAATCCAACGTCATAACCGGCGATGTTCGCAGCTTCGACAAACTCTGGGTCGTTGATTAAGTTTTCGTAGGCTTCCTGCCAGGCCTGAACCAGCTCAGGCGGCGTGTCAGGATGCACCACGTACATCCGCAGGAAGTCGTTGAATTTCACCGTGGCGTCGAAAGCGGTCTTCTGCCAATCTTGGAAGTCGATTCCCGGCAAATCATAGATGTGGTACGGCTCTGGCGCGCCCAGAGTGTCGAGCCACCCTTGGTCGGGCCGTGTGTTCCACCAGAAGAGTGGAAGCCACCGGTTCTCTTCAACCAGCTCCGGCAGCAGTCTAGGGTCTCTCCGCTGGATACACGTTGAGGCTTCGAGCTCGCCCCGCTCGAAAGCCGCCAACGTTTCAGTGGAGCCCTCGTAACCGGGGATTGTCTTCATCGGCCCATCGACGAGCTCGACGAAGTGCGCGCCCATTGGCACCCTGCCGCCGGTGCCGCCAGCGATTGTCACGTTACCGTCGGCCAGCAAGTCTTCCCAGGACGAATACTTGTTCCTGTCTCCACAAATCAAGTATGGGTCGCTGACCCACGTGGGCGACCCTATCAATGGCAGGGTCTCAAGGTGCAACCCTTCAACCTCTTGGCCCAAGAGCACTTGCCTGACCAAATTGATATTCAGCGTCAGAATTGTGAGACCATCGGGTTCAGCCCGTATGAGTTTCTCCCAAGCACGAAGGCCGCCCCCGCCTACCACGTTGCTGATCCGGAAGCTGTCGGGGCCTGGCAGGTGCCGCGGAGCGAAGCGTGCAATTAATCGAGCTAGCAAATCATAGCCGCCGCCAGGTGCACTGCCGACGAGGACATTGACATCTTTCCCGGCGAAATAATCCGACAGGTCAGCGTCGGTCGCTTCGGTCCCACTTGAATCGGTCCCACCGGCATCCGTGGCGGCCTCGGTAGGTGTAGGCGCTGGCGGCTCCGGCTGACTGTCCGTCGCTGGAGCCTGGGCACCCGAAGTTGAAGACTGGGTGGGGGTCGGCGTAGGTTGGGGAGCTGGCTGACTGTCGACAGCCGCCGCCTGGGTGGGCGTGGGCGTTGGATCCGGCTCATCACTGCCACAGCCGCCGAGAGCAACTATCATCGTTGCCGCCACCAGCATTGTCACTATCCAGAAACGGGACTTCGTCAGTTTCCCCATCTTCTTCTCTCCTTCGGCGCTGGCCGTCTCTTTATCCCTTCGACATTCTGGGGAACAAATAATCCATCATCATGCGCTTGTGATAGAGAGGGTTTCCCAGATACTGATATAGACTCCTGGATTGAATCATGTGGGCCACCAGTGGATGGGAATAGTCCGTTCCCGGGCCAGCGAACACCATATGTGCGTAGTTGCACACCTGGTAGTATGCCTCGCTCGCTACTGCCTTGGCTTCATGGACGCTCGACAGCGCCTCGGCACCAGTATCCAGCTTCCATAACGTCTCGTTCGTAATCCACCGAGCTGAATCCAGGTGATTCACGAGGTCCACGACGTGATCTTGAACCCGCTGGAAGCGGCCGATAGGCTGACCGAATACGACACGCGACCGTGTGTATTCGACGGTGAAGTCGAAGACTTCCTGGCACGCGCCAACCTGATACGAACAGAGAACGGGGATGGACTGCATCAAAGCGCGTTCCAGCACGGCCCAGCCTTGGCCGGGCTCTCCAAGGATATTGGACTCAGGCACGCGGACTGAATCAAGACGAACCTCTCCTACCGACGGCGGCATCAGACCTCCGTAGGAAGTCACCGACACGCCGGGCTGGTCCATGTCAATCAGGAGAAGTGAGATTCCGCTAGCGTGGTTGACAGCACAAATCAGGACCGTCGCGGCTCCCGCATCGTGGACGAACATCTTGGCACCGTTGAGCGTTAGCTCTCCTGAGCCGCCCGAAGCTGTCATCTCAACCGAGCCAGGCCCCCAGCTGTAACCTTTGTCGTTGATGGCGAGCGTAGCGATCTCCTCGCCCTGACAAATAGCCGGTAGCAAACGCTCCTTTTGATCGTCGCTCCCGCCTTCCAAGATTGCGGCCGCTGCAAAAACGCCAGAAGAGAAGTACGGACCAGGGAGGGGGCCTCGGCCTAGCTCCTCAAAGATCACCGCATAGTCGCTGAAGCTCGCGCCCAGTCCCCCATAGGCTTCAGGCACGAGCATACCCAACCAACCTAGGTCTGCCGCTGTCCGGTATAGCTCGGGCACGTGCCCAACGCCGCCTTGAAGCCAGCCCGTTATGTTGGTCGGCGGAGCCTCTCGTTTGATGAAGTCCGCGACGGTCCGCTTGAGCATGGCCTGGTCTTCTGTCAGAGTGAGATTCATAACGCAGTCCCTCTTAGGCTACTGGGCTCCAGGAGTGGTTATCGGCGCCTGCTCAGCTATCGGCCGTCCTAGGCCCATTCGTCTGGCCATGATTAGACGGTCCGTGTCCAGTGTGCCTCCTCCATGGAGCGTGCCTGGACCCTGCCGCGCGGCATACTCGAAGTCGACCGCTTCGGCTACGTTGAAATCGGAAACGAGAGTATGGTAGCCCAAGATTTGCTGGAGCTTCTCCGCCACCATCAATCGCCTAACCCGCGAGTAGTAGCGCGTTTGCGTGCCACCATAGCCGTGCGGTTGGCGCGCATACCGATGCCACCAATTCCGCCTACCGAACAGCGCATTGACGTGCGAGCCGATGAGGACATCCGCTAGCAGATCGCGAATGTCAGAGGCTTCTATTAGAGGCGCTCCATTGTTTTCGGTCTCCTGGCAGTACTCGATAAGATGCTTGACAAGTCCGTCTTCGCCCAGGCTTCCCCCGCCGCTGTGCTCGAGCTCTAAGTGTGTGTTGCCAACCTTCCACCCATTGTTTTCTCCGCCTACTAGAAAGGTCTCGGGCACTCGAACGTTGTCGAAGAAGACGGTGTTCTTTCGACCCATCAAAAGGTTGAGCGGCGTTCGGGAGATGCCTGCCAAGTCGCTTGGTATGTAAATCCAACTCAGATTCTCGTGACGTGCTCCTCCGGGATTGGTGTTCACGAGGGCCCAGAAGAAATCGGGGTAGTGGACCGACCCGACCATGGTCTTCTGGCCGTTTACCACGTAGACGTCGCCGTCTTTGATTGCTGTCGTCTGGGCGTTGGCTACGTCCGACCCGCCCTGAGGCTCGGTCAGGAGTTGCCAACAGCTCACCTCGCCTTTCATCAGCGGTGGGAGGAGGGTCTGCTTTTGCTCCTCTGTCCCCCAGGTGAAGATGCAGGGAACGGCCAATCGGGCTAGCGTGTAGAAGATGTGCTCCAGGGTGAGGCCATACTTTGCGATCTCGGTTTCCAACACCATCTGGTGCTCGACGGTTAACCCGCCTCCGCCGTACTCTTTGGGATAGACGGGAAACATCCATCCTTTAGCTCCCACCTTCCGGGCGAGATTTCGGCGGAAGTTGTACTCCTCTTCGTTCTCCCGGGTTGACCAGTTGGCGGAGAGCTTGAGGTGTAACCCATCCTTCATCGCTTCAGCGAACCATTCTTGCGCTTCCCCCCGGAACACTTCCATCTCTTCGCTGTCTGGCTGCATCGCGAAATCCATAGTCTCACCTCGTCCAGTCCGGTTAAATCACACCTTGGACTCGGAACTCTTCAATGTCGCTTGCACTGTACCCGAGACCCTCGAGAATCTCTAATGTGTGCTCTCCTGTAACAGGCGCCGGCCGATAGACTGCTGTAGGCGTATCTGACAGACGAATGGGGCTGCCTACTATCCGGCTATCGCCCTGCGTGGGATGAGTGACGATCACGGGGATTCCCATGGAGGCAACCTGAGGGTCTTCGAACACCTCTCTTGGTGTAAGCGCCGGAGCGTTGGGGACCCCATTCTCATCTAGGATTGGAAGCCAATACGCTCGGGGCTGTGTGGCGATCTCCTGTTGAAGGATGCCCTGAATCTCCCAGTGTCGTTCCCAGCGAGCCTTCCGGTCGCCGAGCTCAGGGTATAAGTCTTCTCGGTTCACTGACTTCAGCAAGCCGCGCCAGCTCTGCTCGCGGCTGGATAGGTGAATGACAATGGGCAGGCCATCTTTGGCTACGAGGCAGAATATCCGGCCGCGAGCGAAGTGGTCCCTCACGGGGGCTGGGCCATCGTTGATCGCGTCCACGATATGCGATTCCGCAAACGACAGGCTCGACCGCAACAAAGATACATCGACGAACTGGCCGCGGCCGGTCCGTTCGCGCGCCATCAGGGCTCCTAGGATGGCGTAAGCGGCAAAGATGCCGGTCGAGTGGTCGACGATGGAGACGCCCACAACCTCGGGATCACTGAAGTCGGTGACCAGGCTGAGGATGCCGCTCAACCCCTGGGCTAAGGTGTCGAATCCTGGCTTGTTCTTGTAGGGGCCGACCTGACCAAAGCCGGAAACAGAGCAATGGATAAGTCTCGGATTCACGCTGGACAGGTCCTCGTAGGTCAGTCCGAGACGCTTTTGGGTTGCCGGCCGGAAGTTGTCGATCACGACGTCCGCTTGGGCTGCCAATCGAAGTAGGAGTTCCCTGCCCGTCGTCGTGGCGAGGTCGAGGGTCAGACTCCTTTTGTTGCGATTGAGAGCATTGGCCCTGCCTCCGGAGCGCGCCCGACCGGGCCCACGCCCCGTAGCCTTCTGGTCGTCCGAAGGAGGCTCGACTTTGATGATTTCGCAACCCAGGTCTCCGAGAAGGCTGGCCCCGTATGGAGCAGCCACGTGACCTGACAAGTCAATTACCTTGATGCCTTCCAGAGCCGCTGTCATGACAAAATCTCAGACTACTCCCTTCTCTCGCAGGCCGTCGATTCCGCTTTCGTCATACCCAAGGTTCCGAAGGATCTCGTTCGTGTGTTCTCCCAGGAGGGGAGCTGGCACAAAGAACGCAGGCGGCGTCTCTGAGAGGTTCACCGCGCTCCCGATTAGTCGGGTCTTCCCATAAGAAGGGTGGTCGATCTCCTTCGGGAACCCAAGATGCTTGATCTGAGGGTTCTCGAAGACCTCATCAACAGTATTGATGGGGGCGTTGGGGACGCTACGCGCATCAAGCGCCGCCAGCCAATGCTCCCTTGGACGCTGCCGGAAACTCTCAGCCAAGATATCAACGATTTCCCAGTGGTGCTCCGAGCGGTCTCGCCTAGTGGCGAACCTTGGCTCATCTAGCAGGTCCAAGCGTCCAGCGGCATCAAGAAATGACTCCCAAGCTGTTTGGTGCCCGGACAGGTGGACGACCAAGGGCAGGTCATCACTCGCCACGAAGCAGTAGATGCGACCTCTTGGGAAGTTGTCTCTAGACACCGACTCGCCGCCGTTCAAATAGTCGACGACGTGGGACTCGATGAAGGAAAGGCTAACCTGCAACAACGAGGAGTCGACGAACTGGCCACGGCCCGTCCTGTGTCTGGCCAACAACGCCGCCAGTACGCCGTAGGTCGCAAAGATGCCAGTGGAGTGATCGGTGAGAGAAACGCCTACCACTCTGGGGGCTTCTCGGTCTGTGACGAGATCGAGCATTCCGCTCAGCGCCTGGCCGATGGTGTCGAAACCAGGCTTGTCCCGGTACGGACCGCTCTGTCCATATCCGGAGATGGAGCAGTGAATCAGCCGCGGGTTCCGCTTCGCGAGTTCTTCGTAGTCCAAGCCAAGCCGACTCCGGGTGGCGGGTCTGAAGTTCTCGATCAGGACGTCGGCCCTATCGAGAAGCTCCAACAGAATCCTCTTCCCTTCATCCGTCTGCAGATTGAGGGTCACACTCTTCTTATTGCGATTGAGTGCACGGAAACTGGGCCCATAGCCCTCGTACTTCGGATTACGGCCTCTGTGAGTATCCCCTCCATCGGGCAGCTCAACCTTAATTACCTCGCACCCAAGGTCGCCTAAGAGACTGCCCGCGTACGGCGCAGCGACGTGCCCAGCGGCTTCGATAACGGTTGTGCCTTCTAGGGCTGTGGCCATACGGGCAAGCACCTCTGCAAGTTGTGGGCGTCGGATATACGTATCGGTTGATGTGCTACGAAGAACTCTCAGGCTCGAATTTGTACAGCGTGGCGTCCTCCGTGATGTCTTCAAAAACGACACGGACGGGCATGCCGCAGTAAACGTCCTCGGGCGGGCATCCGACGACATTGCTTATCAGCCTCGGTCCCTCTTCCATCTCAATGATTCCGATTACGTACGGCAACTCGGACTCGAAGGCTTTGTGGTAGAGGCGATGGTACACGCCGAACGAATGGACCACGCCACGTCCACTGAGGGGAGCCAGTCCCCAATCGGTGCTCAGGCACTCGGGGCAGATTACGCTGGGAGGGAACCTAAACGCGCTGCAGGAACTGCACTGCTGGAGGACCAGAGTATGCTCCTTACACGCATCCCAGAAAAAGCGCGTAGACGTAGACGGCGTTGGGATGGGTTTGGTGTAGGCAGTCGTCAACGGTCTCTCCCGAGAATCAATGCGGACTGGCAGACAGTAGCGCCGCCGTGACCGGTGACCAGCATTAGCTCAGCGTCCTTAATCTGGCGGTCCGGGCCGTAGTCGTGACGAACCTGCCTTACTCCTTCGACGACCTGAAGCATACCCTCTGCGTGCGCTTCAGACAGTTGCCCTCCTGACGTGTTGGTCGGCAGCCGGCCTTGGAGCGTTAGCGCGCCGGCGGCGGCGAATGGGCCACCCTCCCCCTTCTCGCAGAAGCCATAGTCCTCCAACTGGAGCAAGACCATGTGCGTGAAACAATCGTAGATCTGCGCGCCGTCGATATCGCTCGGACTCACCCCCGCCATTCGATAGGCGGTCTCGCCGGCGCGCTTAGCGCCGGTGTCCACCATGTTCTCGTTGTGGTGCCAGCCCCGTAGGTTGTTCCCAAATCCAAATCCGAGGACGCGGGCAGGCGGTCGTCTCAGCGAACGCGCGCGTTCAAGCGACGTGACGATGACCGCCCCAGCGGCATCTGCAAAGATGCTGCAGTCGAAGAAGCTGAGCGGGTCGACAATTAGCCGTGCGGATAGGTAGTCCTCCATCGTCAATGGATCACGAACGAACGCCTCTGGATTCCTGGCGGCATGCCCACGGAAGGCGATTGCTATGGCGCCGAGCTGCTCTTTCGTCGTGCCGAACAGCTGCATGTGCCGGCGGGCCGCCATGGCGTAGTTGGCGGGTGCTCCGAATAGTCCGAACTCTGGACCGAACTCCTGCCTCGCAAGCGAAGGATCGGTCGTTGCCACGCGCATCCTCGCGGTCTCGTCCCTATGCGTGCGTGACCAGGCGTCCCGACCGTACCCGCACAGGACCGTCGTGCACATCCCCGCGTCGATGGCCATGCAGGCCATGGCAACATTCAGTATCTGACTCGCGCCGCCGTTGTCTGTGCTTGTACTGAAGTTGACGTTCAGGCCAAGCAGCTGGCCTACCCGCTGGTGATGGACATTGATGTCATCCGGCCCTCGGGTGATGATGCCGTCGATCTCGTCCTTAGTGATCCCTGCATCCTCGATTGCTCGCTTCGCCGCGACGACGAAGAGGTCGAGAGGTCCCATATCCGGCACTTTGCCGAGTGGACTGTTGCCAACCCCTGCGATTGCGTACTTGCCTTGGAGGTTCGTCGTCATTCAACTCACCAGTCCAGTTGTCGGTTCGGGGACTAGCTGAGGAGCTCATGTAACTCTCCATGAACGCCCGGCAGCGCCTTCTCTCTTCTCCTGCCACGGACAGATAGACGTTCGCGATGATGTTCGCTCCCAGGTGCGATGTCAAGCGTCAAGATCTTTCGTTGACAACGTCAGCAGCGTTGGTTTGTGCTTCCAAGGAACTTGACGAGAAGAACATGACGGTTACGCCTCTCCCGCCTCATCGCCATCCAGCCGACGCGCCGCTTAGTGAAAATGTAGGTGGAGTTGTCCGCGTCGTCGCCCAGCTTGCGCGACGCGGCCTCTTCACGATGGCGCGCACCTCGCCGTTACCGACGCACAGAAGGGTAGCGAGGTGTGGGCCTCTCAGAAGGAGGACTACTCAGTCGGATCTTTGCGGGGCCTACCACGACGCCTGCCCTCCGACGCCCCGAAGCAGACGGCGCCGGCGGTACGCCGAACCTCAAGGCCTACGGCCAACAGTTCCGCCGCCGCATTGAGCCTGCGCCGCACCGCCTGGGTCCGTCTCGCCCTCTCCAGGCTCCAGCTTCCCCGCTCGTCCCGAGGGCACCGGGGTGAGACAAGCGGCCCTTGAATAGAGAACATATGTTCTATATCATGGGCGATCTCGCGGGCTTCCAGCCCGAATCCGGTCAGCGAGGAGGGCGCGCCTCTTGCGGGTTGCTTGTGTGCTCATCACGCACCTGTGGGCCAAGGTCGAGCTGCTGCGGCAGCCGGACCTGAGGGATAAGTCCGCCGTTATCGTCGACCGCTCGGCGGGAAGGCCCGTGATCGTCGACGCCTTCCCTGCCGCTCCCCATGTCCATGCGGGCATGGCGCTGAAGGAGGCGCTCTCCCAGCACGCGGACATAGCCGTCCTCGAAGCGGACGAGCCCTCCTATCAGCAGGTGTTCCGCCAAGTGCTAACAGCCCTACAGGGGATCAGCGACCGGGTCGAGGGGGCCGAGCTGGGGACGGCCTACGCGCGCCTAGACGGCCTCGAAACCCTCTACGGCGACGAAGACCGAGTCGTGGCTGCCCTGCTGAACTCGGTCCCTGAACACCTGACTCCGCGGGTTGGCGTGGCGGACGCCAAGTTCCCCGCCTTCGTCGCAGCCCGAACGACCAAGGCGCTGGGCGCGGCATGGGTCCCATCGGACGCAGCCGCCTTCCTTGCGCCCCACCCCCTCGATCTCCTGCCCATCTCCTCGGACGTGAAGACCGCCATGCGCCGCTTCGGCCTCCATGCCATGGGAGACGTGGCCTCGATGAGGCGCGACCTCCTCCTCGACCAGTTTGGGCGAGCGGGCGGAAGGGCGTGGGACCTCTCCCGCGGAGTTGACGACAGCCTCCTCGTCCCCCTCCCCCATGAGGAGGCCGTCGCTGAGCGCGTCTCCCTCCCCTTCTCGTCCAGTTCCATGGAGTTCCTGACAACGGTGGTGGACGCTCGCCTGAAGCGGGCCTACTCCCGGCCCCTGATGCGGGGCCGGTATGCGGGCAGGGCCGCCCTGGAATGCGTCCTCGATCGGGCCTCCCCCTAGCGGAAGACGTTCCACTTCAAGCAGGGTATCGGGGACTGGGAGCGGGCCTCCACCGTCATCAGAGGCCAGCTGCAGGCGGACCACCCCCAGGCCCCTGTCGAGGAGGCGTCTCTGACCCTCGTCGGCCTGACGGGCGAGTCGGGGGCGCAGATGGGACTCTTCCCCGACCTTCGCAAGGACCGGGAGCGTCGCCTAGTCGAGACGGAGCGGCAGCTGCAGGCCCACGCGGGCGGCGGCCATGTCCTCCACCGGGTGGCGTCCGTAGCTCCCTGGCATCCGGCGCCGGAGATGCGCGCCCTGCAGATGCCCATCGACCCCACTGGCGCGGACGCCATCAGGCCGTTCGCCACGCCCATGCCGGTGACGGTCCGGGAGGGGCTGGAGCGCGAGCCGGTCGCGGCGTTCCTGGGGAAGCGGTGGCGCAGGGTCGCACGCATCGAAGACCGGTGGTGCTTAGACCTCTGGTGGCTCCCCAAGCCCCTGACCCGCGCCTACTACCGGGTGAGCTGGGAGGATGGGGGGCAGGCCACACTGTTCCGGGACCAGCGGGGGCTTTGCTGGTATCAGCAGGACTCCTAGGCCTGAGCGCCGCCATGACAACCGGCTACGTCGAGTTGCACGCCAAGAGCTTCTACTCCTTCGGGGAGGGGGCGTCCCATGCCCACGAGCTGTTGGCGCAAGCGAAGGCGCACGGCTACGACGCCCTCGCCCTGACCGACGCCAACCTGTGCGGAGCGTTGGAGTTCGCCCGTCTGGCTGGCAGCCTCGGGATGCAGCCCATCACCGGCGGGGAGCTGACCCTGTTGGACGGTTCCCGCCTGGTCCTGCTGGCGAAGACGCGGGAGGGATACGCCAACATCTCCCGGCTGTTCACCCTGGCCAACGCCGTCGACCGCAGGGCGCCCCGGCTCGACCCTGTGCATCTTCCCGACCATGTCGGCGGCGTGGCGCTCCTCACGGGCGGCAGGGACGGGCCGCTGGCAAAGCTGGCGCTGGAGGGGAGGCATACGGACGCCCGCGAGTTGCTCAGCAGCTACCGATCGTGGTGCGGCCCCGACTCCGTCTACGTCGAACTGCAGCAGAACTTCCTCCAGGGGGACACGAGGCGAAACCGCGAGCTGGCCCGGCTGGCCGACGATATGCGCGCGCCGGTCGTCGCCACCAACGACGTCCACTACCACGCGCCGGGGCGCTACCGGCTGCAGCACGCGCTGGCGGCCGCCCGGCGCAACACCACCATCGACCAAGCCCTCCCCTTCATCAGGCCCAACCACCACCTGCGCCTGAAGCCGCCTGCCCAGATGCAGCGGCTCTTCAGGGAGCGCCCCGACGCCATAGCCAACACCCTGCGGATCGCGGAGCAATGCGCCTTCAACCTGAGCTCCGACCTCGGCTACACCCTGCCGGACCCCCAGGTGCCGGAGGGGTACACCGCCGAGGGTTTCCTGAGAAGGCTCTGCATGGAGGCGGCCCAGCGGCGCTACGGGACCGTGTCGACGCAGGTCGGGGAACGTCTCGACGAGGAGTTCCGGCTGATACGCATGCACCGGCTGGCCGGCTTCCTCCTCCTCTACCGGGAGATCGTGCTGCTCGCCCAGACCATCATGCAGGAGAAGGGGATGACCGATCCCGAGACGCCCCTGGAGGAGCGTCCGCCGGGGAGGGGCCGCGGCTCCTCGGTCGCCCTGCTGGCGGGCTACCTCATCGGCATCAGCCACGTCGACCCGCTGCGGTGGGACCTGACCCTGGAGCGGTTCATTTCCGAGGACATGTCGATGCTCCCCGACATCGACCTCGACTTCCCTCGCGCGCTCCGGCGCCCTGCCGAGCCAACTCTCTGGCGGCATGCGGCAGCGGACCGCCATCGCGAGGTCCCTAGCCACCGACCCCGAAGTGTTGCTGCTCGACGAGCCGTTCGGGGCGTTGGATGCCCAAACCAGGTTTGTCATGCAGGACTTCCTGCTGCATATCTGGGAGGAGACGCACAAGACGATTCTCTTGGTGACACATGACGTCGAAGAGGCCATCTACCTCTCCCAACGCATCTATGCGTTCTCGTCCCACCCCGGCCGCGTGAAGCGGGAGTTGTCAGTGGGCTTAGGCGCGGACCGCGACCGCTCGATACGGCGCGACTCACTGTTCCTCGACCTCCGCGATGAGGTGCAATCGCTGCTCCTCACCGAGTTGGTCGAAGTCTAGGCTCCAACGAGGGAAAGCAGGCGACCCGCATGACTGGACATCACGACTACCGGGGTGAAGTGCCGCTCCACGATCACTACGGCCCTGAGGCAAAGTACGCGGTCGAGTCGGAAGCGCTGTTGCCTACGACCAAGTGGGAAGAGGAGATAGCGCGGGGCCTCGAGCTGGGCCTGCAGGGCGCTGATTCAATCGTCGACAAGCGGATCCCGACCTTTAGCCGTGGAGAGCTGCCTCACTTCGCCGGCATCAACACCTTCCTCAAAGCCCCCTACGTCGAGGACGTCCGCAAGAGCGGCGAATACGACGTGGCAGTGCTGGGCGCGCCGTTCGACGGAGGAACAACCTATCGCTCAGGTACGAGGTTCGGGCCTCAGGGCATTCGAAAGATATCGGCCCTCTACGGCCCCTACTCCTTTGAGCTAGGTGTCGATCTCCGTGAGTCCATAACCATCGCCGACATCGGCGACATCTTCACCATCCCCGCCAACATCGAGAAGACGTTTGACCAGATCTCCAAGGGCGTTGGACACGTCTTCGCCAGCGGCGCGTTCCCCGTCGTCTTGGGCGGCGACCACAGCATCGGATACCCGACAGTGAGGGGCGTTGCAGAGCATCTGAATGGAGGGAAACTAGGAATCATCCACTTCGACCGCCACGTCGATACCCAGGAAACCGACCTCGACGAGCACACGACGCCCTGGTTCCACGCCACTGACATCCCCAATGTGCCCGCCAAGAACCTCGTGCAGATAGGCCTCGGCGCCTGCCATCCGCCGATGCCCGGTGTGCGGGTCGGCCGCGAGCGCGGCACCACTGTCATGACAGTCACCGACTGCGTTGAGATGGGCATCGAAGCGGCTGCCGAACGCGCCCTAGAGGTGGCCTGGGACGGCGCTGACGCCGTCTGGCTATCCTTCGACGTGGACTGCCTCGACGCAGCGTTCGTGCCGGGAACCGGATGGCCTGAACCCGGCGGTTTCCTCCCCCGCGAGGTGCTGAAATTCATCCATCTGATTTGCGAGAGACCCCTTGCAGGCATCGAGGTCGTCGAGTGCTCGCCGCCCTACGACAACGCCGAAATCACCGCGCTGCTCGCAACCAGAGTCATCTGCGACACCCTCGGCTGCTTGGTGCGCGCCGGCCACCTTCCCAGAGGTGGGAATAGCGCATGAGGCCTCGGCGCTGCCCTCGCGCCATTGGTAGGCCGCCTCAGCCGTTGAGGACCGGCGCCCGATGCGACTAACCCCCCGAGAGCAGGAATCGCTCCTCGTGTCCTTTGCTGGTGAGCTCGCGCACCGGCGAAAGGCGCGCGGACTCAAACTGAACTACCCCGAGGCGGTTGCCTATATTTCGGCCGAGCTGCTCGAGGGCATCCGCGACGGTAAGACAGTCGCCGAGCTGATGGACAGCGGCGCAAGGATCCTGTCACGAGACGATGTCATGGAAGGCGTGCCCGAGACGCTCCAGCAGGTTGCCGTTGAAGGGACATTCCCGGACGGCACGAAGCTGGTCACGGTGCACGAACCCATCCGCTGAACGACCATGATTCCAGGCGAGCTTTTCCTTGCGAACGGAGACATCGAGCTCAACGCTGGACGACCAGTCGTGACCGTCAGCGTTGACAACGTCGGCGACCGGCCTATTCAAGTTGGCTCGCACACGCACTTCTTCGAGGTCAACCAAGCCCTCAGGTTCGACCGCAACGCTGCCTATGGCTGCCGCCTAAACCTGCTCGCGGGAACTGCCGTCCGCTTCGAGCCTGGCGAGGGCCGCGAGGTCGAGCTCATCCCTCTTGCGGGCGCCCGAGTCGCCTATGGCATGAGCGCCGCGGTCAATGGGGGCCTCGACGAGCGCCCTAGCGGGAATGATTTGGCCGGCGGCGAGGAAGGCTCCTCATGAGAGTCCCACGCGACGTATACGCAGCCCTCTACGGCCCAACCGTCGGCGATCGGGTCCGGCTCGCTGACACGTCGTTGCTCCTCGAGGTCGAGCAAGACCTGACCACCTACGGAGATGAGGTTGTCTTCGGTGGAGGGAAGGTGATTCGCGATGGCCAGGGGCAGTCGCAACGATCCCGCGATGATGGCATATCCGACTTGGTCATCACCAACGCAATCGTGCTGGACGTCGCAGGCGTCGTGAAGGGTGACGTGGGCGTCAAAGACGGACGCATCGTGGGGATCGGCAAAGCAGGGAATCCCGATATCCAGGATGGTGTGACGCCTGGCCTGGCGATCGGGGCTTCGACCGAGATACTCGCCGGTGAAGGGAAAATCCTCACCGCTGGCGGCATCGACGCTCACATCCATTTCATCTCACCCCAACAGGCATGGGAGGCGCTCTACAGCGGCATCACCACGATGATTGGCGGTGGGACCGGCCCCACGACCGGGACCAAAGCCACCACGACGACACCTGGAGCATGGGCGCTCCATCGCATGCTCGAGGCAGCGGAGGGATTCCCTCTGAATTTCGGCTATCTGGGGAAAGGCAACTCTTCCCAGTCCGACCCCCTTCGGGAGCAGTTGCTGGCCGGCGCATGCGGGCTGAAGCTACACGAGGACTGGGGCACAACTCCGTCAACCATCGACACTGCTCTTACTGTTGCCGGAGAGTTCGACGTTCAGGTCGCCATCCACACGGACACGCTCAACGAGTCTGGCTTCGTCGAAACAACGATCAACGCCTTCGCTGGCCGGACCATCCATACCTACCATAGCGAAGGCGCCGGCGGCGGGCACGCGCCGGACATCATGCGAGTCGTCAGCTTCCCCAACGTCCTCCCCTCCAGCACCAACCCCACGATGCCCTATACGCGCAACACCCTGGACGAACACCTCGACATGCTGATGGTCTGCCATCACCTCAACCCCCGGGCCCCCGAGGACGTCGCCTTCGCCGAGTCCCGCATCCGGCCGGAAACGATGGCCGCAGAGGACGTGCTGCACGACATCGGGGCTATCTCAATGATCACGTCGGACTCTCAAGCCATGGGTCGGGTCGGCGAAGTCATCAGCCGGGCTTGGCAGACCGCGCACAAGATGAAGATCGAGCGTGGCCCGCTTCCTGAAGACTCTGAACGCAATGACAACACCCGGATCAGGCGCTACCTGGCGAAGTACACCGTCAACCCGGCAATCGCTCAGGGAGTATCCGAGCACGTAGGTTCCATCAGCGAAGGCAAGCTTGCCGACCTCGTGCTCTGGGATCCCGCGTTCTTCGGTGTGAAACCTGACACAATCATCAAAGGAGGCATGATTGTAGGGGCCATCATGGGCAACCCCAACGCCTCGATTCCCACCCCTGAGCCCGTACTCTACCGCCCTATGTTCGGGGCCTTCGGGGGCGCAATGGACCACCTCGCGTTCTCGTTCGTATCCGCGGCGTCGATGCAACAGGGAGCCCTGCCCGAGGGGATGAAGCGCCAGGCCCTCCCCGTCCGCCATACCCGGGCCATCGGCAAGGCGGACATGGTGCTGAACGACGCCCTCCCCGAAGTCAGAATCGACCCCGACAAGTACACCGTCACCGTCAACGGCGAGCTTCTCATAAGCTCGCCGGCCGAGGTCCTGCCCTTGGCTCAGCGTTACTTCCTATTCTAGTCATGGACGCCCTCGCATTGTTGCGGCTCCAGCAGCTGTTCGACTCCCAGTTCCCCATTGGCGGGTTTGCGTACTCCAACGGCATCGAGACGTACGCCCAGCGAGGGATGGGTGTCGCAGAATTGCCTGCGCTACTGATGGCGGGGCTCCAAATGGGGTGGGGCCGTGTTGATCTTGCCGCCTCCGTCTTGGCCCACGACGCGGCCCTTGGTCAAGAGCAGTTGGCGGAGATTGCCGAGTGTCTCAATGCGGCCAAGCTGGTCTCCGGTCCTCGCGAGGCAAGCCTTCAGATGGGGCGGCGAGCCAAGCAGATGGCCCAGCGCTTGCATCCAGCATGTTCGCTGGACGTGGCCCCCCGCATCACGCGGTGGTAATGGGAGCCGCTGGCAGCGCACTCGGCATCCCGAAGCACCAGCTGGCGCTCGCATTGGCCCAGCAAACCCTTACGGGCAGCCTTGCGGCGGCAACTCGCTGCATGCGGCTGAGTCCCGGTCGCGCGCAGCGGATTCTGACCGACCTTCAACCCTCGCTGATCGAGGCCGTCGAGATCGCGCTATCGGCCAGCCTCGACACCCTCTACTCTTGCACGCCGGCATTGGACATCAGGGCGAATCAGCAGGCAACGCTCTATTCGCGCCTCTTCCAAAGTTAGTTAGGAGACGCCGTGAGCACTTTCATTGTTGGGATAGGCGGACCCGTGGGTTCTGGCAAGACCGCTCTCATCGACTCCCTGTGCAAGGAGCTGCGGGGCGACTACGAGCTTGCGGTGGTGACCAACGACATCTTCACCGAAGAGGACGCCGAGTTTCTGGTGAAGTCCGAGGCCTTGCCCCGGGAGCGAATCCGCGCCGTACAGACCGGCGGATGTCCGCACGCCGCGATCAGGGAGGACACGTCGATCAACGAGGAGGCCATTAGCAACATGCTGGAGCGTTTCCCACAGTTGGACGTGCTGTTCCTCGAATCCGGCGGGGACAATCTCGCCGCTTCGTTCAGCCCAGACTTGGTTGACGCCACCATCTACGTGATCGATGTCGCTGGTGGCGACAAGGTGCCCCGCAAGGGCGGCCCCGGCGTCACCATGAGCGACCTCTTCGTCATCAACAAGACGGACCTAGCCCCCTACGTGGGGGCGGACCTCTCCGTAATGGAGCGCGACACAAGGATGTTTCGCGGCCCAGAGACTTTCGTCTTCACGAACCTGAAGGCGAAGGATGGTGTGGCAAGCGTCGCCCAGTGGCTTCGGGACCAGACCAACCAGGCCAAGGGCTGAACCTTTGTCGACGGCAAGGCTCCATCTTGCGTTCGCAGAACGAGAAGGCCTGACCGTAGTCACGAGGGAGCTCGCTCAGGCGCCGTTCAAGCTCCGTTCGACCCGAACCGGGCAGGATGGTTCACTGGTCGTGCAGATAACGATGCTGGGCCCTGGTCTGGTCGCCGGCGACTGCTACGAACAAATCATCGACGTCGGCAAAGGTGCGAAGGCCCTGGTCCTCTTCACCTCTGCGACCAAGTTGCTTGGCTCCGGTGACCGATCGTGCGCGACGCAAGACGTCACTATCAACGTCGCCGACGGTGGCCTCCTGGAGTACTACCCTGGCTTAGCAATCCCATTCCCGGGTGCGGCCTTCGACCAGCGCGTCCGCGTCCACTTGGAGGGTGACGCCCGCATAGGCATACTCGAGATGTGGGCCACAGGCCGAGTCGAATCGGGCGAAGAGATGCTGTTCGACCGAATCGACTCCCGCACAGACCTGATGGCAAACGGTTCGCTGGTCTATCGCGATGCGATGCTGTGGCGCCCGCGAGAGGTTGACCACCGGGGACTGGGCATGCTCGAGGGACATCGATACGCCGTCTCCGGCTACTGGACCTGGGGCGAACCCACCAAGTATTCCGTAGACGATTCAGGCGTGGAGATCGCAACGGGTGAGCCCGCTGCAGGCGGCCTCTACCTTCGTGGACTCGCGCGCGAAGGCGTCGCCCTACGACGGGAGGTCCTGCGATTCCTGACGCGTCAGCGCTCGCAATCTGGCCTCGCGCCGGTTGATTTCACTCGTTACACGACGATGCTCAGCTAGGGCGCGACCCGGTTTGGGCGCCTGGGACCCACAGACGTCCCTGGCGCAAGGGGATGCGCTATTCACTTCGCCGCCCGAACAGACGTGCGTAGCTAGGCGTGCACCGGCGGTGAAAAACGCCTAGACTCCGTGCAGCCCGGGAACTGCATGAGGAACGGTTCCTTCATGGGTGCGTCGGTTCTACTAAGTCTCACCAGGAAGGGCGGTAATGACGGAAACTTACATCGGGAAGACGATTTCCGATTTCACGCTTCAGGCCAGCGATGGACAGACGGTCTCCCTTAGCAGTTTTCGCGGACAGAAGGTCCTGCTGTACTTCTTCACGAGTCCGGGCGGCGGCAACTGAACCCGCATGGCTCTTGGGTACCGAGAGCATGCTGCCGAGTTCACCGAGAAGAACGTCGTGCTGTTCGGAATACATGACGGAAGCTTGGATGCTGCACGCCAGTGGGTCGAGAAAGAGCAGCTTCCGTTCGCGGTCCTGAACGACCCTGATCGACGAGTAGGCGCTGAGCTAGGCATGTCCGCTCTCGATGGAGAGAGGTACGTCAAAGACCCGTCGGACGGGAAAAGGCCCGCAGTTGTCATCGACGAACACGGTGTGATCTGCGAGTGGGAACCCGACATGAACCACACCGACCAGATAGCAAAGTTGCTGGAGCGACTGTAGGACAACCTCAACGGTGCGGGCTCTTCCGCCCTTGCGCAGCCGGCAAAACAAGGGTTCAGCCCGGACTGTGGGGTAGCGGGCTGGTGAAGAACGTGTCGAGGGCGGGGGCAGAGACCGCAACTGATAGCCCCTTTGTCGCGAGGTGAGAAACTGCCTAGCGAGGTAGTAGTACGCGTAGGATTCGCATAGAGATTCGGGTGATACTGACCATCGGACCACCTGCCCCTGTGCAACACTCGCGCCAACCCACGGGCCGGGGACGCCGCCTCTTGCGTACGCTCGCCTTTTTTGCTCTAGCGCTTCTTGCACTCGCGCTCGCCGCATGCCAGTCCAGCCCGCAGACTGCTACACGCGACTTCGATGAGGAGGCCACCGCAACCATCGAAGCCACTGCGACCGTTGAGGCCACCGCGACTGCTGAGCCGTCTTCGGTCCGTTCAAGCGTGTCAAGGGCGTCGAGAAAGTGTACCGCTGCGGCGGAGGAAGAGTGGCCCACTGACATGATGAGAGAGAGCCAAGTTAGGAGCCGGTCGGGGTGAGGTCAGGAGCAGGGGTCTCCAGTTCTGAGTGAGTCAGGAGTCGTCCGGCTCGTCCGAGATCGGGGAGGCGGCGTTTTCCCGGCTGTGCCGGAGACGGTAGCTCTCGCCGTTCATCTCCAGGATGTGCACGTGATGGGTGAGCCGGTCCAGCAGGGCTCCGGTCAGGCGTTCCGAGCCGAAGACCTCGGTCCACTCGTCGAAGGGCAGATTGGTGGTGACCAGGATGGAACCCCGCTCGTAGCGCTGGGTGAAGACCTCGAAGAGGAGCTCCGCGCCGGTGGGGGACAGGGGCACGAAGCCCTGTTCGTCGATGATCAGCAGGCTGAGGCGGGACAGCTGCCGCTGCAGGTTGAGCAGCCGTTTCTCGTCCCGGGCCTCCATCAGCTCGTGGACCAGGGCGGCTGCGGTGGTGAAGCCCACGGACATTCCCCGCTGGCAGGCGGCGAGACCAAGGCCCAGGGCCACGTGGGTCTTACCGGCGCCGCTGTTGCCGACGGCGATGACGTTCTCCCGGCGCTGGATGTATTCGCAGCGGGCCAACTCCATCACTCATCCGGCCCTTTCGCGCGGGGCAAGCGCCAACCCCCTCCCGTCTGCCGGAGGGGGCGTGCGAGCGCAGCGAAGCACGGGGGAGGCCGAGAAGGACGCGCCTTGCGCACGCCATTCCACCGGCATAGCATCGGCGACATGAGGAATCCGCCGCTTTAGCGAACAGGAGGAGCCGCGATATGAAGCTGACCAGCGTCATCGATGCCGATACCCACGTCGACGAGACCGAGGCCACGTGGGAGTACATACCGCCCGAGGACCAACGCTTCAAGCCCATCGTCGATCTGTACGCCAACCCTGACGCCGCCCCGGACCGCCCACAGCTGCGGGACTGGGTCGTTGAAGGCATTCGCACGCGCCGCGTGGTTCGCAACGACTCCAAGAGTGGAACGAAGCTCGAAGCCCGCGAGCTTCTCGACGTGGCCACGCGCCTCCGCCACATGGACGAGCTCGGGACCGAGGTCCAAGTGATCTATCCCACGTTCTTCCTCCACGTGCCCGCATCGACGCCCGAAGCCCAGATTGCCCTCGCGCGCAGCTACAATCGGTGGCTCGCGGACCGCTGCGCCGAGTCCAAGGGTCGCCTGCGCTGGGTATGCGTGCCCCCGCTGGTGGACCTAGAGGCCTCCATCGAAGAGCTTCGGTTCGCCAAGGACCACGGGGCCTGCGGAGTCTTCAAGAAAGGGGACGACGAGGTCGGCTTCCAGCCGAACGACCCCTACTTCTTCCCCATCTATGAGGAGGCGGAACGGCTCGACATGCCCATCTGCTTCCACACCGGCAGCGGCAGCCCGGACGAGCGGCGCGGCCTCATGCGCTCGAAGGCCCCCGCCATCAACGGCGTCTACTCGCTGCTCGAAGACAACGTGCCCGCGCGTTTCCCCGCGCTCCGCATTGGCTGCGTGGAGTCTGGCGCCTCATGGGTCCCCTTCGCCGACTACCAGCTCCGCCGCCTCTACGACCGCCATGAGCTCTCCAGCAACGTGACGGGCCGCAAGCTGGAGTTCAAGCTCGAAGACGACATCTTCAAGAGCAACCGCGTCTACGTCGCATGCCAGGTCGACGAGGACATCACGATGATCCTCAACTACATCGGCGAGGACAATCTCCTGATCGGCTCCGACTACACCCATCAGGACACCTCCCACGAGCTGGAGTTCCGCCGTATGCTCGAAGAACGCGTGGAACGCGAAGAAGTCCCGGCGACGGTCGTCGAGAAGATGACCCACGACAACCCTAAGGCGTTCTACGGCCTATAGGCGTCAGAGGGACCTCTAACCGCTCCCGGGCTGGCGGCCGAGCTGCGGCCACGCCGCAGGCGCGCCTGCGGCAGCCAGGTTCTCCTCGGCGGATCGCCCGGCGTCCCAGTGCATCGCGATGATGCGCATGCCGTTCACGCCGGCCGACGCATCGGACGCCAGCCAAACCGCCGGCGGGCCCATGACCTCTGGTTCGAGCCTGTCCGGGTCGCCGGGCCCGGTGCCGCCGAAGTTCGTATTCGTGCCGCCGCCGGGCAGCAGCGCATTCACCGTAACGCCCGTTCCTTCCACCTCGGGGGCCATGCAAGCCACGAGCGCCTCGTGCGCGGCCTTCGTCGGTCCGTAAGGCAGGCTCCGGATCATCGTGTCCAGGTTCGTCGTAACACCGATCACCCTGCCCCAGCCCTGCGCCGCCATGTGCCCAACCGCCGCCCGCGCCATCAGGAACGGACCGCTCACGTTGACGGCCATCGTGCGGAACCACACGTCGGTTGGCAGCTCCCAGAAAGGAGGGTGCTCCTCTTCAGGCAGACCGGCTAAGCGGGCGTTGACGCCGGCGTGGTTGACCAGGACGTGCAAGCCGCCGAGACCTTCGATCGTCTCCTCGACGGCGCGCTGCGCATCGCCCCAATCGCTGATGTCCGCCACGATGGGCATCGCCGCGTCGTCGCCCCCGAGCTCGCGGGCCTCATTGACGGTCCGCTCCAGCGAGTCGGCGTCGACGTCCAGCATTGCGACGTGAGCGCCTGCCTCGACTAGCGCCAACGCCATCACGCGCCCCATCCCTCGGCTGCTCCCAGCCCCCGTCACAATCGCGACCTTCCCGGCAAGCGATTCGGTAGCCATCCGCGCCTCCATCTCCAACCTAGGCTAGCGGGAGCCTACCACTCCCTTAAGGAAGAAGGACTGCCAATGTCCCCAATCTCCTCTACAATGAAGCCATGTCTGACCGCATCATCCCCCTGGAACCCCGCGACCCTCACGACGATGCCGACGGCGGCCCCATCGCCTTCACCGACGTGGTCGTCGCCCTCTACCTGGAGGGCCTCCCGGCCCACGAGCACGACGGCGAGCCCTTCTACGACGGCGGGCCGCTTTCGGAGGCGACCATAGGCTCATTCGCGCTCGGATGCGCAGTTGGCGTCGATTTCCCAGCGCGCATCGAGCCAGTGTTGGAGCAGACGCACCCGGACCAAGTCGAGCACATCATCGAGGAATGCAGGGGGCCGCTCGAAGAACGGGTTGCAGCCGCCAGGAGCTCGATGGAGCCTCTCGAACCCGAGGACTTCATCGACGAACTTCTCAAGGCCCTGGAGGAGGGAGAGAGCGGGCACGCCGATATCGAGATGGCCCAGAACGCCCTCAGCATGAGCTTCGAGTACGGCCTCATCTTGGCGCGCGTCCAGCGCTCAGCCGCTCTCGTCCTGCGCAATTCCTTCAACCGTTCTCAAGAGGAGGCCGTCGAAGATTTCACGGAAGGCGAGGCTGACGAGGACGTCCCTCCCGGCCCCGACCCCTTCGAGTCCCTCCAAGACCTCGCCGGCGAGATTATGGCCGCCTACGAGGCCGACATCGGCTTCAGCTCTTGACCACCACCCCATCCGGCGCCGTGCAATAGGGCCGCGCTCTCGGGGGCGCGGCCCCTCGTCTCACCGCCGCCCACAGAGGGCAATCCGCCTACGGCGCTGCCGGCTAAGGACGTCGTAGTACCCCGACCCACACAGCAGCCCATCGTAGCGAATCGCCCAAGCTCGCTCGGCTCTTCATCTCCGCTGACCGGATTAGGCCACGGATAATCGACCCAAGTCCCCTCTTCCGTCGCCTCGGCCAGCGCCTTCCCCAGCTCGAAACCGTTCGACCCCCCACATCCTTGATGTCAGTCCCTATGAGGGACGGCTTGGTCGGATGCACGATGCAAATGTCGTTCGGGTCGGTGACGAACACATACCACTCCCCGTCCACGCTCTCCGGAGTGTTGTAATACGCGACGGTCGCCTCGCGCCCGTCCCGCTTGTACCGGGCTATGGCCTGATCAACGAACGCCACCCTCTACGCCGCAGGGTCCGACTTCGCCGGTGCGGGAGAGATGAAGCGCTCGTACCAGCCGGAGGCGAAGATCAGCCCATCGAGCTTCACCGCCCACGTACGCTTGATCTCCTCGTTCCCCGTAGCCGGGTTCAGGAACACATACTGCACCCATCCCCCCTCCTCCGGAACGCCGCGCAGGTCATCCCCGTAGAAATAGCCCGTTATATCCACGCGCTCGCTAGGGTCGCGCCCCCTGATTTCCTCGCGCGGATGGCCGATCGTGTACCCTTCGGCGTCGACGATGAACAGGTACCATGGGCCGTCCACGTTCGCCGGGTCGTTGTAGTAGGCCAGCGTCGCGTCGAGGCCGTCGCGCTCATAGCGGGCGATTCCCGTCTCCACGAACGCCACGGTGTACGCCGCAGGGTCCGACTTGTCTGGAACGCGTGCCGGGCCTTGCTCGCCCTGCAGACCTTGCTCGCCCTTCGGGCCTTGAGCGCCTTGCGAACCTTGGGTTCCCGGCAGGCCTGGGGGTCCCGCCAATCCATCCTCGCCTGCCGAACCTTGCTCACCCTTCGGCCCTTGGGCGCCCGCCGCGCCTTGCTCTCCGCTACAAGCGACAAGTGCGGCGAGAAGCAGCACGACTGCTAACGTGGCTCTACGTATGGGGGTCTCCTACAAGGAATTCGTGGCACGGCGCGCCGACTGCTCAGGCGAGGCCCGCGCCAACGACGCGTACGTCGCCCAAGACGGTCTGGGACTTTCCTACGCCCTGATACTGGCCTTCTCCAAGAGCGGCTTGGTGCTTACGATGTGCTGGCCCATTCCCAGCCGTTTGGGAGACAGCCCCATCGCGAGGCCAATCATCTGCGGGAGGTGGAGGATTGGCAGGTTGATCTTCTGCCCCCGTTGCGCCGCCGCCTTGGGCTGCTGACCGTCCAGGTTCAGATGGCAGAGCGGGCATGGGGTGACCATTGCATCCGCCCCGTGCTCGTGGGCGCTCGTGGTGTGGTTCGCGACCATCGCCATCGAGTTCCGTTCGTTGATAAGCATGATTGGAAAGCCGCAACACTTGGTCCTGCCGGGGAAATTCACCGGCTCGGCGCCGCACGCCTCGATGATCTGCTCCAAGTACTGCTCGCGGCCGGGGTTCTCATCGAGGCCCAGCGCCCAGGACGGCCGAAGGATGTAGCACCCATAGAACGGCGCCACTTTGAGATTCGGTAGCGGGTTCGTGACGAGGCTCTTCAGCGCATCAATCCCAACCTCCTCGACGATTACCCATGCGAGATGCTTGATCACCACCCTGCCGGTGTATTCGAGTCCCTCCGGCTTGAGCTCCTCGTTGATCTCGGCCAGATAGTCCGGGTCGGCGAGCAGACGGTGGTTCGCCTGCGCCATCACGCCCTGGCAGGTCGAGCAGATATTAAGGACTGTCGTAAGCCCCATCCGCTCCGCCATCGCAAAGGTCCGCGCGTTCAGGGTGTCGCCCAGCTTAAGGCCCTTCTCTTGGAGGACGCCGGCGCCCGTGCAGGCCGCGCCCACGATCTCCTCGAGCTCGATGCCCAGCTTTCCGGCGATGGCCATCGTGGACGCGTACAGCTCCGGCGCTCCGCCGCGAGATACACATCCTGGATAGAAGGCGTACTTCATCGTTGCTCCTTGCTCGTAATCAGACAGTGGGCGCAGGCTACTTGTCGAGGGCGCCCAAACGCTCGAACAACCGGCGAACGTTCTGGTGTCCGGGCCGCTTGTGGTGGAAGGGGCCGGGCAGCGGGAACTTGCCGCGCCGCAACACACGCAGGCCAAGGGGCACCTCGCCCACCAGCTTGGGCACGTTGAACTTGCCCCACGAATCGACCGCCAGCATCGTCTCGTCCAGCCACCCAGACCTCGCAACTGACTTAGCGAATGACTCCACGTGGCGCGCTCCCGGCGTGTTCGTGACGCCGGCCTGCATCAGCGAGTCCCGCAGCTCCATGATTCGGTCCATCGGCGCAACGCCCTTGGGACAGACCTCCACGCACATGTAACAGCGTGTGCAGTCCCACACTCCACCGTACTCGTTCAACGTGTCTAGGCGTTGCTTCCCCTTGTCATCGCGGGGGTCGGCGACGAATCGGTAGGACTTGGCCAGGGCGGCAGGCCCTAAGAAGTTCTTATCGACTTCGAGGGCCGTGCAGTCGGACACGCAGGCGCCGCACATGATGCAGCCCATTGGCGTGAGGAGGTTCAGCATCGACTCGTTGGAGGCGATGAACTCTTCCTCCGGCTCCACGTCCGGCTGCAGGTAGGGCTCCACTGCCCGCACCTTGCCCCAGAAGAGCTGCAGGTCGATCACCAAGTCCTTCACGACCCGCTGATTGCCCATCGGCTCGACGGTGACCTCGCCGCCCTCCTGGACCACCGAGTTGAGCCGCGTGTTGCAGGCAAGCCTCGCCTGACCATCGACGCGCATCGCGCACGAACCGCATATCGCCGCCCGGCACGAGCACCGCAGCGCGAGACTCGGGTCGATCTCTTCACGGATCTTCACCAGCGTGTCCAGCACCGTGAAATGCTCCGGCGTCTCAATCTGGTAGTCCTGGAATCGCGGCTGGTCCGAAGTCTCCGGGTCGTAGCGCCGCACCTTTACTGTTGCCTGCATCTGATTGGTCCTCTTTAAGCTGCCTGTGGAATCAACGGGAGCAAACTATCCCCTGTCGCAGCCCCGCTCCCCGATGTAGTTCCGGAAACGCCATCGTCAACCGAACGCCAGCCGAAAACGTTCGAGCCCGACAAGTTAGTAGACCCTCGCCTGGGGCTCCCAGCGCGTCATCGTCACTGGCAGCGTGTCCACCTTCGGCCCATCTTCGCCATAGCGGGCGGTGGTGTGCTTCAGCCAGTCCTTGTCGTTCCGTTCGCGCATGTCGCGGCGGAAGTGCGCCCCACGGCTCTCCTTCCTGAGCAGGCCGGAGGCCACGATCGTCTCGGACACGTCGAGCATGTAGCCGAGCTCCATGTGGAAGATGAGGTCCGTGTTGTACACGCTCCCCTTGTGTTTGACCGGCAGCGTCTGGTAGCGCTCCTTGAGCGACTGCACGCTCTTCAGCGCGGTCTGCATGCCCTCTTCGGAGCGGAAGACGGCCAGGTGCTCGTTCATCGTGTTGCCCATCTCCAGGCGGAGGGCCGCAGTCATCAAACCGTTGTCCGGCCTGTCCAAGACTCCCTTTATGCGCGCCTGCGCTTCCTGGAGATGAGCGCCCGAGAGCGTGAAATCGGGCGTCTCTCGAGCGTACTCGGTGGCCACTTCACCGGCGCGCTTGCCGAAGACCACGGTCTCCAGAAGCGAATTAGCGCCGAGACGATTGCCTCCGTGAACGCTGACGCAAGCCGTCTCGCCGACCGCGAACAGCCCCCTAGGTCCGTCCCATCCGGCGCTCCCGGTAACGTCCCAAGCCCGTGTATCCACGTCAGTCTTGATCCCGCCCATGATGTAGTGCTGCCCAGGCCGTATCGGCACGGGCGCTTCCACCATGTCGACCCCAGCGTAGTCGCGGGCGACCTCGTGGATGTACTTCAGCTTGGTCAGAATGAGCTCTCTCCCCAAGTGCCGCAGGTCGAGGTACACGCAGCCGTTCACGCCGCGCCCCTCCTCGATCTCGGTCTGTTCGGAGCGGGACACCACATCCCGGGAGGCGAGCTCCTTCATCTTGGGAGCGTAGTGCTCCATGAACCGCTCGCCCTTGGAGTTCAACAGGTAGGCGCCCTCGCCGCGGGCCGCCTCGGTGAGCAGCACCCCGTTGCCCGCCAGGGTAGTTGGGTGATACTGGACCATCTCCATATCGAGCAGGGTGGCCCCGGCCCTATAGGCGAGCCCCATGCCGTCGCCCGTGCAAATGAGCGCGTTGGTGCTCGGCTCGAATGCCCGACCGACGCCCCCCGCCGCAAAAATAACGGCCTTGGCCGAGATGGCTTGGAGCCTGCCCGTGAGCATCTCCATCGCCACCACCCCCCTACACTGCCCGTCCTCGACGATGAGATCGGTGACGAACCACTCCTCGTAGGAGCGCACGCCCGCCTTCATAATCTGCTCGTACATGACGTGCAGGATTGCTTGGCCGGTGATGTCCGCCACGAAGAACGTCCGGGCATAGCTCGCGCCGCCGAACGCCCTTGTCCCAAGCCGCCCCTCTTCATCCCTGTTGAAGATGACGCCCATGTGCTCGAGCTCGATGATCTCGCCCGGAGCCTCGACGCACATGTACTCTATGGCGTCCTGGTCGCCTAGGTAGTCGGACCCTTTCACCGTGTCGAACACGTGAGAGTCGACGGAGTCATCGGTGCCTCGGAGCGCAGCGTTGATTCCTCCCTGAGCCGCGTTGGAGTGGCTGCGGACCGGATGCACTTTGCTCATCATCGCCACGTTGGCGCCTGCCCGGTGCGCAGCGATGGCAGCCCGCATGCCCGCGAGTCCCGCCCCCACAACTAGAACGTCGTGGTCAGCCATAGATTAGTCGTCACCTATTCGAGAGTTTGAAGTAACAGCCCAGTGAATATACCAGAGGAGCGATTTGCCGGACAACGAACGGGGTGGCCCCGGAGCCCCCCTCTCTCTCACTCTCCCCCGCAGACGACGCGTGATACAGAATTGCTAGTGCGGCGGAAGACTGACATTTGCCCCTTCCCCGAATACCCCCGCTCTCCCTACACTGGTCTACGCGCTGTCCCCCTCCTTACCGAGAGGCTAGGGGTGGTGGAGGGGCTAGGGGTGGTTTCACAGGGGGGTCCCGCTGCCGACGGCGCCAGGCTCGTGCTCAGGAGTAAATGGGGCCGGACCCGAGCCGATTCCGCCCTCACCGGGCGCCGCCCCCAACTGCTCCCACCCTGTCATTTCGCATCATGCGTCGCAGGCAGAAGGGCAAACGGGGAGAGGACCTCCGAGGCCAGCTCATCGAGCAGTTGGCCGCCCGGGGATACGAGCTCAACATTTACAACGTGCCCAACATGAAAGCGTTTCTGGAGACAGTGCTCCTATTGCCGCGGTCCATCACTGCCGATTTCAACTTCCCCCAGTGGAACTATTTCGGCAGAGGATCAGGCCAAGATGGGCAGTACCACGAGTACCTGGTCAAGGAGCCGGTCTGAACCGACGCCTAGGCGTCTACGCTCCTAGGCGAGGCCGACTTACCCCGTTGCCCACTCGCCTAGCGGCTAGCCTTGGCGCGACCCAAGCCAGCTGCCGACGGCATCCAGATTCCGCTCGGTCCACCTCGTGTTCAGACGAATGCTCTCCAGCGTCTGCTGAATGGTCCTGGTCGCCGAGGGCGCAGGATGGGTCTCGAAGAACTCCCTCACCTCGGCCTCACGCTCGGCGCTCGAGAACCCTGACCCAATAGACACCAAGCGCATGATTGCAAATCCGCCCTTACCGTAACGTCGGTCGAGCTCGTCCCATCGCTCCTTCAGAAAGTCCCAAGCGAGATCGCGTCCCTCGGTGTTCCCGGCCGCCTGCACGATGACGAGCGGGGTATCCTGCGAACGCACCTCGTCGCCCATCGACCGCTCCAGCAGGTCAGACATCAGCTCGCGACTCCGCGTCCGCGTCAGAGCCCCCAAGATGCGCACCTTCTCCTCGTGGAGAGTGGCCTCCCGGTACAAGCGCCATAGCTCGTCATACACCGCCTCGTCCGCCTGCTGCGCCGCAAGCCCGAACACGATGCTTCGGATGTCCGGGTGGAGCGGGGCGGCGCCGGAGGCGTGACCATTGAACCGGCTGAGCGCTTCGGCCAGCGTCCCCTCGTCGCCGTACCCGCCGAACTGACCAACGACGATAGTGCGGCGCAGCGACTCCAAATGGCCGTCGCCGGACTGCTCGTCCCACCCCACTTCCTCGGCGATGCGGGCGAACAGCGACCGCGCGTAACGACGGTAGCCCTCGAGTTCAGGGGTTCCCGCAAGCAGGTTTTCCAGCCCTTTCAGGTTGGCCGCCAAGTCGCCCCACACGATGGCGTCCGTCTCCCCAACGAACGGCTCGGCAAGTGAAAGAAACACGGTCGCCGAGATGCGGCCCGACTTCACCAACGCATAGGCGTCGTTTTGCAAGCCGAGCCGGTCGACCGGCGGCAGCTTCTGCGCCGCTATCGCTTTCCCGAGCCTTACCCACTCGGCCTCGCCATACGAGACGCGATAGAAGCCGGTCTGACCAGCGTTGAGCTTTAGCCAGCCATCGCCCGGCCGCGCATCCAGGACGCCCGCCGCATCCAAGAGCACGCTCTTGGAAAGCTCCGGGAAAGCGGCGCCGCCCACGGAGATGGGGACGGGCCACAGGGTCGAGTCGCCGGCTGTCTCCAGCAGGTGATCGTACAAGAACCGGCTCTGCAACACTGTCACGGGGGCGTCGGCGCCCGACCTGTCAATCCCCGCCTGTACGACCGGATACCCAACCTGCTTGATCCAAGCCTCCATCAGCTCCGTCACCGGTACGCCGAGACCGGAGCCGTGGGCGATAGCCGCTTCGTTGATGGACTCCCATAGGTGCATGCCCCGAGCGTTGCCGTAGGCGTGCTGACTCAGGTAGCCGTGGAGGCCGCGCCGGAAAGTTTCGGCCCCGACGTAGTCCTCCAGCATCCGAAGAACGGAGCCTCCCTTGCTATAGCTGATGGCGTCGAATAGCTCGCGTATCTCCGCAGGGTCGTCTACGTTCGCCTCGATGGGATGCGAGTTCCGCAGGCCATCCAGCCCCAGTGCCGCGTTCGTGTCGTGGGAAACGAACTGCGTCCACATCTGCCATTCGGGGTAGAGGTGGTCCACCGTCTTATCGCCCATCCACGACGCGAACGACTCGTTCAGCCAGAGGTCGTCCCACCACTCCATCGTCACGAGGTCGCCGAACCACATATGGGCCATCTCGTGGGCGACGACCTCGAGGATGCGCTGTTTCACCTGCGCCGCTGAGCCCTGCGGGTCGTAGAGCAGCGCGGTCTCCCGGTAGGTGATGGCGCCCCAATTCTCCATGGCGCCGGCGGCGAAGTCGGGCACCGCGATATGGTCCATCTTCGGCAATGGGTACGTGATTCCGAAGTAGTCGTTCATGTAGGCGAGGGCGTTGACGCTGCTCTCCAACGCAAAGTTGCCGAGCTGCTCCTTCCCCCGCGTTGCCCAGACCCGGACCAGCGTCCCGTCCACCGCCGTGTCCTGCACGCACGCAAGATCCCCGACGATGAACGCGAGGAGATACGTGGACATCCGAGGCGTGGGCTCGAACCGCACTGCCTTCCGCCCGTCGGACGCGGGCTCCTCTCCCGCGATGGGCATGTTCGATATCGCTTGGAGCTCCGACGGCGCCACCAGCGTCACCTCGAACGACGCCTTCACGGAAGGCTCATCCCAACAGGGAAGCGCTCTTCTGGCGTCCGTCGCTTCGAACTGCGTCGTCGCCAGGTATCGCTCTGAGCCGTCAGCCGCCGTATAGCTGCTGCGGTAGAACCCCCGCAACTGATCGTTGAGGATCCCGGTGAACTCGATATGCAGCGTCGCCGCCCCCGCTTGCACGTTGCCAGGAAATCCTAGCGTGACGCGCTCCCTCCCCTCGTCATACTCGATTCGGTTGGCGACGAGCTCTCCGCCCTGCTGAGACTCCACCTTCGCCGATAGCACGCTGAGCTCCGCAGCGTTCAACACAATCTCGGCGGTCGCCTCCTGCACCGACACCTCGACCGATTCGCGTCCGGTGAAGGTAAACGCTTCTAGGTCTGGCTCCAGCGTCACGCGATAGTGCTCGGGGCGGACGTTGGTGGGCAATCGGAAGGATGAAGCAGTGGTCATGCGTAGGAACCTCGCGAGGTGATGGCGCTGGACGGAAGCTGAAGCGGTCCGCCGCAACGGCGACAGGATACCAGCGCTTTGGCTAGCGTAGGGGCACCGTGCACTCCAGGCTGAGCTGGACGGACCGTCTGCTTGAAGCCCGGCCCAGCCAATCGAGACCGGCGTTATCTGCAAGCAGGAGTCATTGATAACCCCTTGGGGTTGCGGTACTACTATCGAAGTGCTGGCGCGCCTTTAGTCTAGGAGTATTTCGAGGGGAGCATTATGAAATCGAAACGTGGCATCGGGTCAGCGATAGTCTTCGTGGCCGTCGTAGCGGCTCTTCTTCTGGTCGCGCGGACGCTCTACGCCGCCTTGGAGGAGCAGAATCCTGAGCAGGCGGCGTAGAGCCAACAACACTCCCGGCTCCGAGCAATAGCTGATATCGACTCGCGTCGTTGACGGAGTGGTGGTTGCGGCTTTGGTGCTTGTCGCCGTCATCGGAACGGTCTTGGTGCTTGTCCAAGACGCGCCCACGCCCGCTAGGGACGTTCCGCGGCCGGGACCCCAGCCTCCGCCTGGACGCTAAGGGCTATTTCTACCGCGACGACCTGTTGGGCGCCACTGAGAGGGCCGCTGGGCCCACTAAGTCCTGCTGAACCCCGTAATCGGCAAGCAGCAACAGCACACCTGGGCAGTACGCCACGACGGTCTGCTGTTCGCCTCCGGCTGGTTCGAGGTAGAACTGGGCACGGGACAGATGCCCTACGAAGTACCCTCTCCAGAACCCGGCATTGGAACCCCAATGCTCTTCACACGAGGCGCTACAGGAGATGTCTTCCAAGGTGTTGACAAAATCGACTAGGATCTGGCGGTCTGCGTTCCTCAAGTGGCGTCGGAGCTCTTCAGGGATGACCGCTTCCCTCATCTGTTCCGCATCACCGTAGCCAGGAGAGTGGTACTCGATATCGTAGTAGTAAAGTACCGAGTCCCAGAGGTGACGGTCACTAGGAGAAAGGTTCCGGCGCCATTGCAGCTCATCGCGCCAGGTAGTCTCCTCGCTGTCGGCAAGGAAGTTCTCAAAATACGGTTGGAACGGCGGAGGGGATAAGCGATAGCTTGCCCGCGACAGTAGAAGGGATATCTGCCCACAGCTTGGAAAACAGTGGGGACCTAAGCTCTCCGAATTCTTCCCGAGCGAGCAGTTCCCATGGATCATCGTCGCCTGAATAGCCTCCAGTCATTATGTCCCTGAGGAATCTGTAGAACGGACGCCAGTCCTCCCAAACACTTTCCCTTCTCTGGTCGTCTGCCCCCTTGAACTCGAGCATAAACCGAGCGATGTCTTGCTTGAAGGTGAACGAATTCATCTCGCCGCATTCTTTCGGGAAACTGTCCCAGTGTTCCCAAAAGCCATACATCATCTCGCGCATGATTCTTCTCAGGTTGCCGATACCCCCAATCTCAAGATGGTCTCGGTTGTAGCTCCCGCGGGTCGGCTCATTTCGAAAAACGTCCACGGCGAGGTCGGACAGCATCCAAGTCCGAGCGCGGTCGGTAAGCCCATAGACGGAGCTGGCGGCATTGAGCCGGCCAGCGACCCAAGCGTCATCGGCGGCTCCCCGGCTTTGAGTGGTTAAGCTGCTGACCTGACCTCGCTCCAAATGCACCAAGCTGACTGGGCCCGCTTCAGTCCCGTCAAGGTTTACTGCCGCAGCTTCGATTCGGTAATGCACGCCGACTTGGAGCCCATCGAACGTCCTGCATCGTGACGTACCCCAGTCGGATGTGGAAACCACCCCTACCTGATCCGACAGTATGATGCGGTACTCGGTCTCCGGCGGATTGAGGTCGCTCACGATGGCCAGCTTGAAACCCTCCCCTGTCACCCCCATCGGGCCATATATCCTGGGCGCATGGGCCAGGGTTGCGACGGTCGTCTCGGCCGCTCTCCACGAACCGTCGCCCAACCAGAACACGACGCGGTACTCGTGGCGCTCGTTCGGGTTGAGCCCCTCGTCCAAGTACGAGGTCTGAGCAGCCGGGAACTCGCCCAGCCGCTCGCCGTCCCTGTAGAGAAAGAGGCGGGTGACGCGCTCGGGCCCGTACGACCAGAGCACCACCATCTCCGTAGGCGACTGCGGAACGGCTTTGAGCGTGAAGACGCCCGGCTCCGGATCCGTGGGGGCGACCGGCGGCGGGGGCTCAGGCGGCGCCGTCGTGGGCGCGCATATCCCGGATAGCGAGTTCGGGTCGCCGCTTCCGAGTATCTCCTGTTGGCGTACCTCAACCATCTGGTAGAGCGCTGCGCGCTGAAGCTCGGAGATGCCCTCGGCGTCGGCGATGATTTCTCGCATGTCGTTCACGCCCAGTGAACCGCAGTACAAGCCCACGACCATCGGCCTGAGAACGCCCCGAACGGCGTCGAGGTTCGACTGCTTCAGCTCGATTCCTATCTCCGGACTCAGCTCGTTCAGGTAGAAGGGGACGCGGGTGAGGCCCTGTTCGACATACCACCTCCAGAAGTCAAAACTGGAACGCCACAGCTCCACACACCCGACACTGCAAGTAAGGTCTTCCAGCGTGTTCACGAAATCGACCAGCCGTTGGCGGTCTGCCTCTCTCATCTGTTGCCGGAGCGGTCCGGGAATGGCTGTTCTTTCTGTCGGCTCCACTTCTCTGTCATCTGGGGAATAGTGCGCTATGCCGTGATAATTGAATATCGAGTCCCAGAGATAACGGTCCTCGGGGGAGAGGCCCGCGCGCCAGAGCAGCTCATCGCGCCAAGTAGTTTCGTCGATTCGGCAATGAAGTTCTCAAAGTATTTTCGGAGAGGCGGGGGAATGAGCGACAGCCTTCCGGCGGTGATGATTGGGACATCGGCATCCGTCGCATGGAACAAGGAAGGCCACAGCTCATCGAATCTGTTCTGGGCAAGCAGCTCCCATGGATCATTGGAGCCCGAATAGTTGTCCATCATCCTGCCGACGAGGAAACTGTAGAAGGGGCGCCATTCCTCCATAGCCGTCTGCCGCTCAAGGGGATCCGCCTCCTGAAGTCGAGCAGGAACCGCGCGACGGCTTGGTTGAACGTGTAGACATTCATTGCCGCGCAGTCGTCCGGAAAGCCGTTCCAATGCTCCCAGAAGCCATGCATCATCTCATGCATGACCGTTGTCAGTTTACCGAGGCGGCCAATCTTGATATGGCCTGTCGAGGAATAGTACCCAGCGTGACCAGGTTCACTTCGTAAGGCTTCAACGCCAATGTCCGACGACATCCAGGTCCGCCCGCTCTCAGTCAGTCCATAGAGGGAGCTAGCTGCGTTGAGTCGGCCCAAGGTCCAGGTGTCGTCGGGGGCAGGCCAGCTTTGGGTAAGTAGGCCACTAGCTCCACTACGCGACTCCAACCGGTCAATCGGGCCGCTTTCGACTCCGTCAAGATTAATTGCAGTCGCCTCGAAGCCATACCACGCATCGGTCCGAAGTCCGCTAAACGTCCTGCACCGCGACGTATCTTCATCTGAAGTGGAAACTATCCCTGCGTCATCCGACAGGACGATGCGGTACTTTGTCTCGGGTGGATTCCGGTCATCCAATATGGCCAGCTGAAAGCCCTGATCACTCATGTCCATTGGCCCCACGAGCTTTGGAGCGTACGCCAAGGTTGCCGCCGCCGCTTCGGCCTCTTTCACCAAACCCCCGTCCAGCCGAAAGGTCGCACGATACGTATAGCGCGTGTTCGAACTGAGCCCATCTTCCATGTACGCGGTCTGCTCAGCCGACAGTGTGGCCACCAGTTCACCGTCTCGGTACAGATCGAGACTGTTCACCCTCTCCGCCTCGTAGGACCAGGTCACCTCCATCTCCGCAGGCGACCGCGGAACAGCTTCGAGCATAGGGGCCGGGACCGGCGTGGGTGTCGGGGTCGCTGTCGCCGTGGGCGTCGGAGTTGCTGTCGCCGTGGGTGTCGGGGTCGCCGTCGCGGTGGGTGTCGGAGTTGCCGTCGCCGTGGGCGTTGGGGTCGCTGTCGCCGTGGGCGTCGGAGTTGCTGTCGCCGTGGGTGTCGGAGTTGCCGTCGCCGTTGGCGTCGGGCTCGGTTCGGGAGTCGGCGTTGCCGTGGGCGCCGGGGTTGCCGTCGCAGTGGGAGTTGGAGTCGGAATCGGAGTGGGACTTGGCTCGGGGGTAGGCGTCGCCGTAGGTTCAGGAGTCGGCGGCGTCGGCGTGGGGAGTGCGGTGGGCGTGGTGGCATCGGCGTGGGAGTGGGGCCTACGCACGCTGCCAGCGATGCAGCCGCAGCCAAGCCAATCAGTCCTAAACCGACTGCCAACAGCAAGCGCCTGAGAGCCTTGTCAGATAGCGGAAACGTCACGCTAAGTCGCCAACTTCTGCCTCAGCGAATCCTCCCTATCATTGAGCGCCTAAGCGCCGAGAAAAACAGAGGGGCCGCGCTTGGAGCGGCGACCCCTCTTTACCTAGCTTGCTTCGCCCTTGTCTATCTCACTAGGGCCTTATCACCAGCACCGGCCCGGCGCTGTGCCGAATCACGCGGTCCGTTACGCTGCCCATCAGCCAACGACCCACGCCCGAGCGACCGTGCGTGGCCATGACCACGAGTTGCTCGCCGCCCTGCCCGACCTCGTCGATAATCACGCTCCCCGGATTCCCCTCGACAATCTTCCCCTCGACATCCGCGATGCCGGCCGCTTGGATCTCGGCCACTTTGCTGTCGACGTAGCCTTGGGCCTCGGCTTGGATGCTCGCGACGAATGCGTCGCTCTGTACCGTGGGGACGTAGTCCGCAAATGCCTCGCCGTAAGCCATCGGCGAAACCACACGGAGCACCGTTATCCCGCACCCAATAGCCTTAGCCATCTCCACCCCATGGGGAACAGCGGAGTCTGAGATCGACGAGCCGTCCACGGGCAGGAGCACTCTGCGGAGTTTCGGGGAAGATGACGTAACGTCTCCCTCTTGGGCGCGAATCACCAGCGTCGCATGACGCCCGTGCCGGACCACCCGGTCCGTTACGCTGCCCATCAACCACCTGCCCACGCCCGAACGACCGTGCGTCGACATAGCAATAAGCGTCTGCTCGTCCTTATCGGCCTCTTCCGCAATCATCTCGGCGGGGTCGCCCTCCTTGAGCACGATCTCCACCTTGAGACCCTGCGCCCTGGCCGGCCCCGCCGCCTCGTCCAGCTGCCTCTCGGAATCCGCGCGGACTCTCCCCCTGAGCTCCGCCAACTGCTCAGGGGTCGGCGTCGATCCGACGTCCGAGCTGCGCTCGGGCAATCCCGGAGCCCCTATGACCCGCGTATCGGTATCAGACCAGGCCGTAAGGCCGATCAGGTCCGCAGGGAATGAGTTGACCGAATTCAGGAGGACCAGCGTCGCCCCTGTCGACTCCGCAATGAGCCGCGCATACGGCAATACCTGGAGCGCGAGCGTCGAACCATCAAGCGGCGCTACAACGCGAGAATACATATGAGCAGACCTCCTAGCCTGGGTGGCGGAATTGCGTCGGACTTATCCCTGACCCACCAAACGCCGGCGCTCGGCAGCATCCGCGCCGCCCTCGACGCCCCGTTGGTTGAGGATAGGGCTGTATTTGCTGGCCATTCCCTGCCGCTCGTACACGCTGCCGCCAGTGCCGGTGCCGCCGACGTCGTTCGGATTGATCTTCGCGGCAAGCTCCCTCGGGTACTCGGTGACCATGCCGTGGTAGCGGTTCTCCTCCGCCGTGCGGAAGGTGTTGAGTGGGTCGCCGCCGTCCTCGACGATCTTGATGTTGTCTTCCAGCATCTGCCGGAACATGATGATGCCCTTGTCCGAGCGCCCTAGGTGCTCGCCCGTCCGGTCAGCGATGTCACCCTGGGTTATCCACGCTGCCAGGTCTTGCGCCGAGTTCGAGTCGAGCAGGAGGTACTGCGGCTGTTGCTTCTCGTCCAGCTCGATGACCGGCGGCTGGAAGAACGGGATATCCTCGAAACGCTGCTCCGGCGCGCCCTCCTCCTTCTGGTGGCACATCACCCACCAGTGAGCGGTGTGGGTGTCGTCGATGGGCACTCGGATCTGCACCGCGGGGCCCGTCATTCCCCACTTCTCCCTGTCGAACCCGTCCCCGCCCTGCCGCAGGTAGTACGGGAAAATAATCGGATGCCCTTCGCGCCACGAGGTGTCCTCCTCGGACCCGCCTTGCATGACTCGGCGCTTGTAGATGCCGTACTCGAACTCCGTGAACGCAATCTTCTCGTGCGTGCGAATCGTCCGCTGCCGCTCCGTCTCGTCGCGAACTTCCGAGATGAAGTTCGACCAGTAGCCGTGCAGCCATTCGAGGTGGACGGGGTCCAACGAGTTCTCCTGGCACTGGAGCCAGTTGCAAGTTAGCACCGCGACACCGATGTCCCGGATCACGTCGTCGATCGCGAATACATCCCAGTTCGGGACAAGGGGCGCCGGTTGCGGGCCCATGTAGGCGAACACCAAACCCGCCTTGACCTCCACCGGGTACGCCTTCATCTGGATTTTGTCCTTGAAGCGCGCCTCGGGGTCCTCCGTCTCCTCGTAGGGCTGCTCGGTGCACTGGCCGGTCTCGTCGTACAGCCAGCCGTGGTACGGGCAGCGTAGGCCGTGCTCTTCCGGGATGCCGTAGATCATGTTCATGCGGCGGTGCGCGCAGTGCGGCTCCATCAGCCCAAACGTGCCGGAGCGGTCCTTATAGAGGATGAGGTCTTCTCCGAGGAGACGCACCTTCATCGTCCACGTGTCGTTCATCTGCGAGACGGCGGCGACCGGGTGCCAGTACCGGCGCATGAGCTCACCCATGGGCGTACCGGGACCTACTCTCGTGTAACGGTCGTTTGCTTCCTGCGTCAGCATCGTTGTCCTCCGTAGTCCTCAGGCGTATCGGCGCTAATCTATATCACCTTCGCTCGCTCAACGCTCCCCTACCCGCTATGCCCGGTAGTCGGCACCCTTCAACCTCTCCCCCGCAGACGGGGGAGAGGTTGAAGGGACACTGCCCTCCCGTCATTCCCGCGCCTTCCCCCGGCGTTGGGCAGTTACGCTATGCCCGGTATTCCGGCGAGCCGGGCAGCGCGCGTTCCTGGAACGAACGGTTCGCCTCGGCCAACAAGCGCGGAAACTCCGTCGTCCGGCAGTTATGCCAATCGTCGAGCTCCCGCTCCCAGTCCGCGTCGGGCGGCAGGATGGTCGCGCAAGAGCGGACGTTGTACATCTCCGGATGCTGCGACGCCGGCGGCGGAACCCCGTGCTCATGGAGCGCCCGCGCCGCCCTAATCATCATTCGCCGCGCGCGGATGATGCTGGCGTCCGTCGTGCCGAGGTGCTCCCGCGTGCGGTCCATGATCGGCCCCATGCTATGGAGCACGGCCGAGTCCTGCAGGCGGACCGTCGGGATGCCCGTCATGTTCTTGGTCTTCTTCACGTCCCCATTCATCAGGAAGTCGCTATCGGGCGCCGCCTGCGGCCACCACCTCGCGAAGAAGTTGCCGTGCTGCTCCGGCTTCATCGGCCCAACCCCGGGCGAGAGCGCGCCGGGCTCGTCGGCCAGCGCTCCTCTCGGCCGTTCCCGCCCCGGCATCTCGCCCATGGGACGCCACCACACCCCCATGTGCAACGTGTGATAGTCGTCGATGGGCGTGTACATGGAGAGCGGCACCACGCCATCCTGCGCCGGGAACATGCCATAGATCGGGAACAGGAACTGCGTCGTCCGCCAGTACACGTTCCCATCGAGCTCGGCGCGCTCCGCGCCGTAGGTAAACCCGTACTCCTTGTCCACGATGTGGAACTTGGCCCGCTTGTCGTTGTGGTACAGCCCGTACTTCGGGGACTCGTCCGGATCCAGCCGCGTGTGGAGGAAGTAGACGTGGGTCGAGTCAAGCTCGCCCTCCAGCGCCTGCATCCAGTTGCACTCGTAGACGATCTTCTGCGCATGGCTGACGTTTTCGAGCGGGACCTTGCCCCACTCGAACTCCGGGAGCGCCGGCGGGTTGTCCTGGTCGGGCCCCATGTATATCCAGGTGACGCCGCCGTAGTCGGCGCCCCGGTACGCCTTCGTCTTCACCTTGCTTTTGAAATTGCTCTCCGCGGGCTCGTTCGGCATGTCGATGCATTGCCCCGACGCATCGAACGTCCACCCGTGGTAGGCGCACCGAAGGCCCGACCCCTCGACCCGGCCGAAGAACAGGCCAGCGCCTCGATGCGGACAGTTGGCCTCGACGAACGCCGGCGTGCCGCTTGCGTCCCGCCAAACGATGAGGTCTTCGCCGAGCAGCCGGACCCGCTGCGGTTGACCTTCGGCCTCGTACTCCGAGGAGTAGCCGACCGGCAGCCAGTACTGCCGCATCAGCTCGCCCATCGGCGTGCCCCGGCCTACCCGGCACAGTACGTTGGTGTCTTCAGTAGAGAGCATGTCCGCCTCCCTCAGTTAGCGTCATACGGCCAGCCAGCGACTCACGCCGCCAGCATACGCCATCTTTCAAGACTGATGAGCTATCGCGCGGCCTGTAAGAAGTCGAGATGAGGGAGCAATTCGGCTTCTTGATCGGGATTTTTACTCCTACGGATAGTGGGTTTTAGGGCCCCGAAAGGGGACCTTCACCTTCTTGATCGGGGCCGTTTAGCAGGCCATGACCTGCTTCCCGCGATCAAGATGTCGTGCGAAACGTGTTTTTACACATTGGGCATTGGCTCTCTCTATGAGCGGCGGCGAGTTATAGAACACGGGAGAGGGTTTCAGAGCGACCGCCACGGAGGGAGCATCGGAGTAAGCGTACTGCATGCGGGGGAGTTGGCGTAAGGGGCAAGTGTCATAGTCTGGGGAAGGGAGGGCTGCGAGGTTCCCGCCTTCGCGGGAATCCGTCACGTTGGCCTATCGGCCCACACCACAACCAACAAAAGTAGGCGAGGCTGGGGAGGGAGGGATCGCGGTGCTGTCGCCCGGCTACGAGGTTCCCGCCTTCGCGGGAATGACGGAGGGGGGAGCTAGTAGGAGTAAAGGAGCGTTCGTACGTACGGGTCCGTGGACTCGGTGAGCTGTTGGTACGTTCCGGCGGTGATGATGCGACCATCCTGCATCACCGCGATGCGGTCCGCCATGTCGCGGGCGTCGTGGATGCTATGCGTCACGTACAGGGTGGTGGCGCCGACCTCCGCGTGAAGGCGGCGTATCTCGGAGCGCATCCTGGGCCTGCTTATGGGGTCGAGGCTGCTGAGCGGCTCGTCCATCAGAAACGTCTTGGTGTCCGTCACCATCGCCCGCGCGAGCGCCACGCGCTGGCGCTCGCCGCCAGACAGCTCGCTGGGCTTGCGGGGGAACAGGTCCTCCCTGAGCCCGACGCGGGTGGCCACGCCCCGCACGCGATCGACGATCTGCTCCCTGCTCCAACTGCGAATCTTGAGGGGAAAGCTCAGATTGGAGTAGCCCTGCTCATCCATCACCCGAAGGTGAGGCCATAGGGCCAGGCTTTGGAAGATCAGTTGGACCGGCCTGCGTCCGACTGCGACGTCGTTCATGTACACGCCGCCGATGTAGATTTCGCCCTGGTTGGGCTCCTCCAGGCCGGCGATGAGACGCAGCAGGCTGGTCTTCCCCGACCCTGACTCGCCCATGACTGCGACAAACTCGCCCGGGCCGACCCTGAAATCGCCGATGTCCACCGCAAGCCTCTCGCCCTTGGGATACCGAAACTGCAGCCGCAGCACGCGCAAGCCGCTCGTCCCGCCCTCTACGTGCGGGGCTTCTACTCGGCGGAGATCAGCCGTCTGATGGTCTTGGCGGGTTCCCTTGAACATAGGCGCTCATGCTACCGCATCTTGACGCCAAGGCTGAACCCCGTCCGGTTGTGCGGTCGGCGCATCCTGCCTAAGCTATCGGGGCTGTCCCACGGAGCAGCTAGCCGTCGCCCCCGTCCCTTCCGGCCAACGAGTCTTAGGAGGAGCCCATGGATATCTCGGAGAATGTCCTCGAAAGCGGCATGCGGGTCTGGTTTGCTCGGCCTGAGAGCAGCGAGCCCCTGCCTCTGATGGTTATGATGCACGAGCGCTACGGCCCTGTGGAGCACAACTTCAACGTCATGAAGCAAATGGCCGAGTACAGCTACGTGGCCTGCTTCCCCGACTTCTTCCACCGCTACGAAGGCGACCGCGGACCCATCGAACGCTCCGAGGCCAGGTGTGACCCCCCCGACGCCCAGTACATCGCCGACCTCGACGAGACCCTCGCATTCATGCGCGCCCAGACCTTCGTCGACTCCGCCAAGGTCGGCATCATGGGCTTCTGCCAGAGCGGACGAGTCCCCATGGTCTACGCCGCGAGCGGCCGGGACGTGACCGCGATCGCCTTCTTCCACGGCGGCATCTACCCCCGAGACTACGAGCCCACCTTCGAAGGCCAGGAGAGCGCGACCACATTCCTGCCCCGCGTGAACGTCCCCATCCTAGCCGGGTTCGGCGAGAACGACTTCCTCGTGCCGATGGACAACATCCGCCGGTTCCGGGGCGAGCTCGAATCCCTCGGCAAGCGCGCCCGCATCCACGTCTTTGGGGACACCCCCCACGGCTGGATGAACACGACCAAGCCCAAGGACTTCCGCCCGAAATCCACCGAAACAACCTGGGGCCTCATAACCGAGTTCTTCTCCGATGCCTTCGAGGGCCGCCTCAGCCCCGCCCCAAGCGTCGAGTTCTACGCGGACGAGTCCATCGATTTCGATTTCGCGGTCTAGGAGGAGACCAGCCCTCCGATGTCCAAAAGTAGACGATGTTGACGGAGCGGCAGCAGGGCGATGGCGGTTGGCTGTACTGGCACGCCCGCACTGCTCCCAGTAGCTGTGTCAGGAGGCTGGAGTCTTCGCCTGGTAGCCCTGCGTACGCTGTGTGCTAGGGTACGAGCGGGAGCAGCTTTGAGCCCCCTTGGGGCCAAACGCACCACAGAACTGAGCTATGAGCGCCTCCTGAGTCAAAGTCTTGCCCTCCAACTTCCACATCCGTGTCGCCGAGATTCAAGACGTGCCTGTTCTGTTGGACCTAATACGAGGGCTAGCGGCATACGAGGGCCTCGAACGTGAGGTAAGCGCTTCCGAGGCAGAGCTTCGCGTGGGGCTATTCAGTGAGCGGCCCTCCGCCGAAGCATGCATTGCGGAGGAGGAGGGCAAGGCAGTGGGCTTCGCTCTGTACTTCCATTCGTTTTCCACGTTCCTAGGCAAGCCGGGCTTGTACTTGGAAGATCTGTTCGTAAGGGAAGAATCCCGAGGACGGGGCTTCGGCGAGGCGCTCCTTCGGCATGTGGGCAAGGTTGCTGTGGAACGAGGTTGCGGAAGACTTGAGTGGGTGGCGCTGGACTGGAACGAACCAGCAATCGGTCTCTACCGAAAATTGGGCGCGATGCCGAGGCATGAACAGACGACGTACCGGCTGACCAGCTCGGCACTCAGGAGGCTTGCGGAAGGAGCTCCCTAGCACTGGCCCGACGGAGGCTACGAGATCTATGAGTGTGCGCCGCGTAACGCGGCATAGGATTCCCGGCTCAGTCGGGAGAGATTCGAAGGAAGTCTGGGCCAACCGACCCACCTCGAAGCGAAAGCCTAGGGGGAAAGCAGCATGTCGGTAAAGCGGCTACAGCCCAAAAGCGTTGTAGGGCTGGTTCCGCAAGGCCCGCGCGATACGGTGTCGGACGGCTACACAAGGTCATGGAGATGTCACTGGCAAAGACCCTAGCGGCTAAGCACAAGTCCACCACTCGGAAGATGCGTCGCAAATACAAGAGCGTCATAGAAACCGAGCACGGGCCACGTGTCTGCCTACGGGTTGTCAAGCAGCAGGACAACGGCAAGCGTCCCCTAGTGGCGCAATTCGGTGGCATACCCCTGAGACGGCAACGGCAGGCAGTTCTCGTAGACCAAGAGCCTCAGCGGTACAGGACTGAACGCAACGAGCTTGTCAAACGGCTCCTAGCGGACGAATGCGAGATGTGCGGCTCAACGGTGGCTGTCGAAGTCCACCACATCCGCGCCCTTCGCGATCTAAACGTGAAAGGCCAAACCCGGCGCCTGAGGAGAACACAGAGGTGCGCTGGTTCGGGGCGGGTGAACTGCCGGAGTCAGAGGGACTGGACGCCTACCGGACGCTGGTCGTGACGGCCCTGGGCTGAGTTGTTCGTGGAAGATGCGCAGCGCCGTACCTTACCGTGAACGCGCCCTGGCGGCGAGCTCCGCGCTCTCGGACACAGCCGTGCCCTCCGGGTCCTCCCAAGCCAGCTGACCGCCGAGCCCGTGCTCGATATTCCACGTCGTCACGTCGAAGCACTTGCCCGTAACCTCGCTGGCGGCGTCCTGCTGCGCAAGGAAAAGCGCCAGCGGGACCATATGGTCGGCCCGCAGCGGCAGCGGCGCGTTCCGGTTCCCCATGCCGAGCTCCCTGCGCGCGATGTTCTGCTCGTCGAACCCCGTCGTCCGCGTGTGCCCCGGAATCATCAGGTTCACCGCCACGTTCTGCTCCCGTATCTCGTCGGCCAGATAGAGCATCATGGTGAGGAGCGCGGCTTTAGTGGACTGGTACGGCATCTCCCGGCTGTTCGGACGCAGCGCGCGATAGGCCCCTCCGTAGGAATGGCTCAACGCTCCGCTGCTTATCACTGAGATGACGCTGCCGGACCGCTGCTCCAGCATCGGCTTGATGAACCGCCGCGTGACCTTGAGCGCCCCAAACACGTTGACCGCGAACGCCCGCTCCCAGTCCTCGTCCCTCGTCTCCAGCGTGGTAATCCGGCCCGTCGGCGGGAACAGGATGCGTTGGCGCATCGCCGCGTCGTTGATGAGCGCGTCGCAGGTCCCCCACTTGGCCAGCGTCTCCTCGTAGGCCGCATCGATCTGCGCGTCGTTCGTCACGTCGACCGTCGCCACGATGACGTCGGCCGGCCGGCCCCTCAGCCCATCGAGGAACGCTGTGTCCTTGTCCCCGGAGAAGCCGGTCGGCTCCCAAGACATGTCCATCGCGACGACCTTCGCCCCTGCCGCCAGAAACCCTTGCGTGAAAGCCCGGCCCATTCCGCGCGCCGCGCCCGTGATCGCCACCACCTTGCCTCCCAAGTCCGACATGTCCCCTCCGCTAGATGTCGCCGTGCGCGGCCATCGAGCGTCCCGCGTACGGCGGAGGATGCGCCAATCATACTCCCGCGCCACCGGGAACGCTTGTCCGCTACGTCCGTTCGGGTATGGTGAATGGGCATAACAGCCCGCAGGCGGTGGCGGTGAAGATGCTGAGAAGACGAAACCGGCCAAGGGCCTCCGCTCTTGAAGGCCGCCTGCTGCAGGGGCCTGACCAGCGCAGGCGGGAGCTGCTCCAAGCTGCCCGCGTCTTCCGCGAGATGATCGGCGGGTTCCGCACGCTGCATTTCGTGGGCCCGTGCGTAACCGTGTTCGGCTCCCCCGCGTTCCGGAGGAGAGTCTGTACTACCGGATGGGGCTGGAAGTTGGCACCGCGCTGGCGGAGGCCGGTTTCACCGTGATGACCGGCGGCGGCCCCGGCGTTATGGAGGCTGTCAGCCGGAGCGCGAAGGAAGCTGGCGGCCGCACCGTCGGCTGCACGATAAACCTCGACGAAGGAGTCAACTCCTACCTTGACATCCGCAAGGAGTTCAACTACTTCTTCGTCCGCAAGGTGATGCTCGTGAAGTACTCCTACGGCTTCATCGTGCTCCCGGGAGGGCTCGGCACGCTCGACGAAGTCTTCGAGACCGCCACCCTCGCACAGACCGGCAAGATCGAAGACTTCCCCATCGTCCTCATGGGCGCGGCCTTCTGGAAACCCATGCTCGACTTCATGGAGCAGACGCTCGTGGCCGAAGGAATGATCGACCCCAAGGACTTCTCCGCCTTCACCGTAACCGACGACGCAGGCGAAGCCGCCGCCCTCATCCGCGACGCGGCCGTCCGCCGCCACGGCGAAGTTTTCACCGATCTACTCCGGCGCAGTAAACTGCTGCTGGAGTAGGCGCCCCCCTGGCGCCTCGCGCGCATTTGATTACAATCCAACCCGCTTGTAGAACACGGCAGCATATCGTCTGAAGCATCTCGTCTAAGAATAGCGCGCGTCCGTAGGAACGAGCGCGGCGCAGGAGGGCAACCATGGTCTCGATCATTCACTCGCGCGGCGACCGGTCGCTCCGTGACCTCGTGGACCTCGACGAGGGGCTCATCTCTCGCGAGATATACGTCAACGAGGCAATCTACCAGCAAGAGCTGGAGCAGGTCTTCGCCCGCGCCTGGCTCTTCCTCGGCCACGAGAGCCAGGTCCCGAATCCCGGCGATTTCGTTATCTCCCGCATGGGCGAGGAGGAGATCATCATCGTCAGGGACCGCAAGAACGTGATTCACGCCTTCCTCAATACCTGCCGCCACCGAGGCATGAGAGTCTGCCGCTACGACGACGGCAACACCCTCGTCTTCACCTGCCCCTTCCACGGCTGGAGCTACGACACCGACGGTCGGCTCGTCGGCGTGCCGCACCACAAGCAGGCGTACCACGAGGAGCTCGACAAAAGCTCATGGGGACTGCACGAGGTCGCTCAACTCTCCAACTACTACGGCTCCCTCTGGGCCACGTGGGACCGCAAGGCCCCATCCTTCGAGGACTACCTTGGCGTCTTCGCTCCCACGATCCGGTGGTGCTTCGAGAGCAGCGGCGGCGAGGACAACGGCGTCGAGCTATTCAACCCTGCGACCAAGTGGCGCATACCCACCAACTGGAAGTTCCCCGGCTTCAGCTTCGACGGCGACAGCGCCCACGGCGCGATGACCCACCGTTCCGTCAACGTCGCGGCCATTGGACCGCAGGGCGACCTGCAGGGCGGCAGCCGCAGCGGAATGAGGGCCCCCTTCCCTTCCACTTCCTACGAGATGATGCTCCCCGAGCTCGGCCACGGAGGCCACAACTACATGTACGAGCTACCCGGCACGCCGGAGTACATGGACACCTGGCAGACGGAGTCGCCCGAGGTGGACGCCTACTACCGCGAGCAGCGCGAGAAGAAACAGGCCAGGTACAAGGACGTCCATCTGCACGCGGGCAACGGCGGCACCGCCCTCGTCTGGCCCAACGTCAACATTCAGCCTCATCGCATCCTCGTCTGGCACCCCCACGGCGTCGGCGTCACCGAGAGCTGGCGGCAGTACCCCGTGGACAAGAACGCGCCCAAGGTTGTGAAGGACGCCCAGCGACGCTACATGATGCGCTACGGCGGCCCCACCGGCGTCACCGAGTCCGACGACATGGAGAACTGGAACTACGCCTTCCCCGCCAGCCTCGGCACCATCGCCCAGCGCCTCCCCTACAACTTCACCATGGGCTTGGGCCACGAACACACCGACGAGCGTTTCCCCGGCATGACGTTCAACTTCCGCATTGCCGAGGCGAACCAGCGCGCCCGTCTCCGACGCTGGATCGAGTTCATGGAAGCCGGCAGCTGGGACGAGATCTATCCCGTGCATCCCAAGAAGAACACGGAGCGTTAATCACGCCTGGGCCGGAGGAGGGAAGGGAGAGCATGACGAACTCCGAGAACGCGCCGCGGGTCGTCTTCGGCTTGGCCCTGATCGTCGTAGGCGGCCTCTTCCTTGCCGCCAACCTGACTGATTTCGACTTCTCGCTTGCCGACTGGTGGCCGGGCGCCATCATCGCCATCGGCCTCGTGAGCGTTCTCCAGGGCTCCGCCTCGCGCTTGTGGGGGTTCGGAAGCATCATCGTGGGCGCGGCGCTCCTGCTCAACACGCTGGACATCGTGTCCTGGGATATCGGACAGTACTGGCCCGTACTCCTGCTAATCATCGGCGTGCTAATCATCGTCGGCGGGATGCATCACAGGAGAGGCGTCGCCGCGAGCGCGGACGCCTCCGGCATATCTGAGAACCCCGACCTCGACATTTCTTGCGTCTTCGGCGGCAGTGAACAGCAGGTGACGAGCCAGAACTTCCGCGGCGGTAGAATCAGCGCCACGTTCGGCGGGGCCAACATTGACATGCGCCGCGCAGCCCTCGCCAATGGTGAAGCAGTCCTCAACGTTTCAACGCTGTTCGGCGGCGTCGAATTCCATGTGCCTGACGATTGGGCCGTCAACGTCCAAACCTCCAACATGTTCGGAGGCGCGAATGACAAACGCGTCAGGCCGGCCGACCCCAAGGAGCAGCTCACCATCACCGGCTCCTGCACCTTCGGCGGCATTACCATCACGTCCTGACGCGTCACTCAAAGGAGCAACGCAATGACTACCGGCAACCAGGAACAAAAGGGCGAAGACCTCATCAATGTTAACGACACCGTCATCCTCACCAACCTCCCCGTGGGGCAGTTGGTTCAGTTGCGCGACGGCGCGACGGCCGAGGTCACAGCCAACCCCCGCGACGGCGGATGGGTGCGCGTCCGGTTCGTCGAGTCCCCCGCCAATCCGACGCTGATCGGCGCCGAAGACATGGCCTTCGCCACCGACGTTGTCGGCGTCCTTGATAGCCCGGACGTGCAACGCTCCGCCGCGTCCGATGCAGCCGCTGGACCCGCCGCAAGCGGCAACCTCGCCCAGCCGGTAACCATCGCCCCGCCGGAGGCCACCCTCGAACGTCTCCTCTTCGAGCGCGAGATCGAACGCTTCCTCTATCGGGAGGCCGAGCTGCTCGACGACCGCCGCTTCAACGACTGGATCGAGCTCGTCGCCGACGACATCCACTACCACATGCCCGTCCGACGCAACGTCAAATTCGGCCAGCAATTCCGCGAGAACTCCAGCTCCGGCACCGAGATATCGTGGTTTGACGAAGGCAAGCGCACCCTCGCCGGGCGCGTCCGGCAGATCAACACCGGCTTGCACTGGGCAGAGGAGCCTTTCTCCCGTGTGCGTCACGTCATCAGCAACATCCAGGTTGGCGCGCTCCAAGGAAACGAGGTCCCCGTCAGAAGCAATTTCTTCGTCTGGACCAACCGCCTCCACGACGAGGTCAACGTATTCGTCGGCACGCGCCACGACGTGCTCCGCCGCGACCCCGACACCGGCTGGAAGATTGCCCGCCGCCTCATCCTCCTCGACCAGAATGTCCTTCTCTCGAAGGTCATCACCACGTTCTTCTAGACGATGTCGCCCTCCGCTGAATGGCGCTCCTTCGGCGAGTTCGACGTAGTCCTCGTAGTGGACGACGCAGGCGCGGTGCGCGAGGCCATGACCGCCGGACCCGCCGTCCTACATGACTTCCTCACCGAAATGCGCCGCATCCCCACCATGCGCGGCGACCACGAAGTCGCTGGCGAACGGCGCAACCCCGAGCCTTGGGGAGCCCTCGTCATGTCCCGCGCCGAAAACGGCGAGATTATCGACATGGACCCCGAGCTCTTCTGGTCCGGCGTATACATCTGGTTCCGCTCTCGCGGCGTCGACTACGACACCCCTTTGACCTACCTCAAGGATGGCGGCTACCCCTAGCAACGTCGCGGCGCTCTCTTTCTAACTTCCGATCCCCTTCGCCATTCCCGCGCAGGCGGGAACCTCGTAGCCCTCCCCTCCGGTCCTCTCCCCCGTCTGCTGGGGAGAGCTAGAGAGAGGGTCTGCGCGTTCGCCTGCAACTACCCTCTTCTCCTCCCACGTCGCCATTGTGACATTTGCCCGTTGCGCAAACGACCTCACCTCCCTTCCTGCCTCCCATGCCCTCAACCGTCCGCGCCCTCCACGCTCCGCTTCCCCTTGAGGTTCTCCGTGTGCTCGTCGGACCGCTGGCCCCTGTCGCAAAGTGTCGCATTACTGTCGCAAAGTGTCTCTTTGAACGTCGCAAAGTGTCGCATTGCTGTCGCAGAATGCCGCACGCTGTCGCGCCCGAAACCCCCGAACTAGGAGTAAATGACCAAGGAAACTGGGGAGAATGCGACAGTTTCGAAAAAATCGGCGCTCATCCCACTCGTAGACCGGGGCTGCTTTACGCCCCGTCCCCTCCGGTCTTCTCTCCCGTCTGCGGGGGAGAGTTAGAGAGGGGGTCTCCGCGTCCGCCCGCCACCCCCCACTCTCAGCAGGGCATCCGCCTCTTCGACTCTGAACAGTTACCCCACTCAGGAGTAAAACGAGACCAAATGAGACCTTTTTTCGATGACGCAGCCCCCGCGCGCTCCTAGGCCGGGGAACGCTACGATTGACATGGATGTGCCATCTCCGGACAAAACAAGCCCCAGCGGTCGTGCGATGCGCCGGACCGCGCCCAATTGCCGACCACAACGGCGCAAGGCGCACAAAGCGCCCCCAATCCCCTATACGCTCGGCGAGTCGGCGCGTGATAATCGAAACATTATCTCCCTACCAGGAGGAGCCTCTATGACTAAGCTGTTGAAGTCGGCAACGCTGATAGCTGCGGTCGCGACCCTAGGCTTGCTGGCCGCCGCGTGCGGCGGCGACGATAGCCCGGTGAAGGTGGGCTCCATCATGGACTTGACCGGCGACCTCGCCGAGTACGGCGGGCCTATGGATGACGCCGTCATCCTCGCCGCCAAGCACTTCAACGACGCCGGAGGCGTGCTCGACGGACGCCAGCTCGAAATCATCTCAGAGGACGGCGGCACCAGCGACGTTATCGCCGTAGACGCCGCCCGCAAGCTCGTCGATGTCGAAGGCGTCTCCGCCATCGTCGGCCCCCTCGCCAGCGGTATCACTATCGCCGTTGCAAACGCCGTCGCCATTCCGAACCAGGTGCCCGAGATATCCTCGTCGGCCACCTCCCCCTCCATCACCGCGCTGAACGACGATGACTTCCTCTTCCGCACCGCCCCCTCCGACTCCTTCCAAGGCGTCATCCTCGCGGAACTCGCTCAAAGCCTCGGCTACGAGAGCGCGGGCGTGCTGTTCATCAACAACGCCTATGGACAGGGACTCGCCGACCAGTTCGAGGAGTCCTTCACCGCCATGGGCGGGCAGGTGACCAAGGTCGCCCACGAGTCCGGCCAGCCTTCCTACGCCTCCGAGCTCGCCAAGGCCACCGCCGACAACCCCGACGTGATCGTCGCCGTCAGCTACCCCGTCAGCGCGGGCGTCTACGTCCGCGAGGCCATCGAGAGCGGCGTCGCCGACACATTCCTCTTCGTCGACGGCACCAAGTCCGAAGACCTCATAACCGCCGTCGGGGCCCAGAACCTCGAGGGCCTGTACGGCACCGCGCCGGAAGCCGTCGAGGGCACCGCCTCCAGGCAGTTCGACGACGATTACAGCGCCGAGTACGGCGTTACCGCCCTACCCTTCATCCGCGAGACCTACGATGCGGCTGTCATCATCGGCCTCGCCGTCGAGGCCGCAGGCTCCGACGATCCCGTAGCCATCCGCGACGCAATGCGCGCCGTCTCCGGCCCGCCCGGCACAGAAGTCGGTCCCGGGGCGGACGAAATCAAACGCGCGCTGGAGCTGCTGCGCGATGGCCAGCAGATCAACTACCAGGGAACCTCCGGCCCCGTGGACCTCGACGAGAACGGCGACGTAGCCGGCGCAATGGGCATCTGGAAAATCCAGGGCGGTGCGCTCGTCACCGACAGGGTAGTCACCGAGTTCGGCGCCGACCTTCCAACGTCCTAGCAGCTGGCGACAGGACGGGAGGGGCGTCTTAACCCCCTCCCGTCTGCGGGAGGGGAGCGCAAGCACAGCGACGCGCGGGGAGGTGCGTGGCTTAGCGGAGGAGGCAGGGAGAAGCCTCACCCCCGCGAACGAGGGTGCCACCGCCGCCTCAGACGCGATACTTCCGGCGTGATGCCGTCCGGGGCGTACAGAAGCGCCAGCACGATGAGGACCCCTATGGCGAACAACCGCACGTTCGCCGAGCCCACCGCAACGGTCGCTCCCAACACGTTGAAATCCGGCAGGAATTGCGACCCGCTCCAGATTCCCCATACCACGAACGCGCCCGCGATGGGGCCGTACAGCCGTCCGCTGCCTCCGGTCACCAGCATCGCCCAGATGATGAACGTGCCAAGGAGAGGCATAAACGTGATAGGCGATATGGCCCGAAGGTTGAACGCGTAAAGCGCTCCGCCGATGGCCATGATCACTGCCCCCAGTACGAACGCCTGCAGCTTGAACCGAAAGACGTTCTTCCCACAAGCAGCCGCCGTCACCTCGTCCTCCCGGATAGCGCGCAGCACTCGGCCCCATGGCGAATGAGCCAGCGACCGCACCACGAGAAACAGCGCTCCCAGCACAACAGCCACCACGACTATGTAGACGCGCTCGTAGTCCCGTGGCGCGACGATGTCTCCGAACACCTGCGGAATCGTATACAGCCCCTTGCTCCCGTTGCTCAGCCAGCGTTCGTTTAGGAACACCAGCCGCACGCTCTCTGCGATCCCCAGCGTCGCTATCGCCAGGTAGTCATCCCGCAGTCGGATGGTGATTGCGCCGACCACGAGCGCGACAACGGCGGCCACGAGCGAGGCCCCGATCAGCGCCGCGACGAACCACAGGTCGAGCGGGCCGATCACGGGCAGCGAGTCGAGTCGCCGCGCCAAGTCGCCCGCGAACAGGTAATCGTCGACCTGCGCCGACTGCGGAGGGGGAATCGTAAGCAGCGCCGCGGTGTACGCGCCGAGGGCGAAGAACCCCGCCACTCCGATGTTGAACAGGCCCGTGTAGCCCCAGTGAACGTTGAGCCCCAGCGTGAACACGGCGTAGATGCCGGCGAGTATGGCGAAACCGATGAGGAACTCGATCATCGGTCCTTGCTCCCCAGTAGCCCGCGCGGCCTGAACAGCAGCACGACCACCATGACGGCGAACGCTATCGCCGGCTTATACGTCGTCAGCGCCCAGGCGGTGGACACTTCCATCGAGACGCCGATGAGCAGCGCGCCCAAGAACGCCCCGTACGGGTTGCCGATGCCGCCGACGACCACCGCGGCAAACAACGGCACGAGCAGTTGGAAACCGCTAGAGGGTTTCAGTTGCGACGTCGCGTTGAAGATGACCAGCAAGACTCCCGCCGCTCCCGCCAGCGCCCCGGCGATGCCCCACGTCCACAGCAGCACGCGGTCCGTGTCTATGCCGCTGGCGCGCGCGAGGTCCGGGTTGTCGGAGGTCGCCCGCATCGCCTTTCCACCCTTCGTGCGCGTGAGCAGCAGATGCAGCGCGATCACGAGCAGCAGCGATGCGCCGGCCACGAACAGATGGTCTGGCGCGATACTGATCTCTCCGGGCAGTGCGCTGACGGCCCCCGGTAGAGCGTCGAAGTTCACTGGCAGTCCACCGACGTCCGACGACAGCGATATGTGCGAGCGCGCTTCGTTCGGGTAGTAGCGCACCTGCGTGCCCCAGACCATCTGCACAACTCCGCGTATGGCGATGGCGATGCCGAGGGAAGTGATCTCCATCGTCACCAGATGCGCCCGGCGCACCCGCAGCCGGCGGTACACGAGCACGTCCATGCCCACCGCGAGCGCCGCCACTGCGGCCATGCTGATCGGTATCGCAATCAGCAGCGGAAATCCGAACGTGAACGGCCCCAGCCCCGCATGCTCCGGCAGAACACTGACGAGTAGGAAGAACGCAACGTACGCCCCCAGCGTCATCATGTCCCCCTGACCGATGTTGGCGAAGCGCAGCACCCCGAAAACGAGCGTGATTCCGACCGCGCCGAGCGCCAGGACGCTGCCGAGGAAGAGGCCATTCACCGCGAGCCCAATCTGATTCAGCGCGAGCGCGACAAACACGATGGCGAGCGCCGCCTGAGCCGCGCGGCTCGCCCGCGTCAACGTGCTCCTCTCGAACCTGCGTTTCGTTAGCAGCATCACCTCGACTTGCCTCACCCCCGCCCCAGGTAAAGCCGTCCAACCTGCGGGTCGTTGGCCAGCTCAGGCCCGCCCTTCTCCAGGCGCACTTCTCCCATCGCAAACACATAGCCCCGGTGGGACATTGAGAGCGCTTTCTTCGCGTTCTGCTCCACCATGAGGATGGCGACTCCTGTCGCGTTGATGTCGCGCACCTTCTGAAGCACCGTCTCCACCAGCAGCGGGGAGAGACCCGCCGAGGGCTCGTCGAGCAGGAGCAGCTTCGGGTCGAGCATCAGCGCGCGGGCGATCGCCATCATCTGCCGCTGCCCGCCCGACAGGCTGCCCGCCTTCGCGCTCCGCTTCTCTGCGAGGTCGGGAAACAGCGCGAACATCGCGTCGGTCTGGCGCTGCGTGTCCCCGCTGCGGAGGAAGCCGCCCATCTCGAGGTTCTCGGTTACGGTGAGGGAAGGAAACACGTTGTCCGTCTGCGGGACGTAGGAGAGGCCCCTGAGGACGCGCTGATCGGCCCGCAGGCTGTTGATGCGCTCTCCGTCGAACAGGACCTCGCCGGCCATGACCCGCGCCATGCCCGCGAAAGCCTTCATCAGCGTGGACTTGCCGCACCCGTTCGGGCCGACGACCGTGACGATCTCGCCCCGCTCCACGGTCACGTCGACGCCATGGAGTATCTCCATGTCGCCGTAACCCGCCCGAACGCCCGCCGCCTCGATAAGTGGAATGTCCTACCCTCCGAGGTATGCGCTGATGACCCGCTCGTCCTGACGCACCTCCGCCGGCGGCCCCTCGGTGAGCTTCGACCCCTCACTCATCACGATGACCGGGTCACACAGGCGCATCATCAGGTCCATGTTGTGTTCGATTATCAGGAACGTTACGCCAAGGTCGCGGCGCGCCCTCTCGATCCCGCCGACGAGCCGCTCCATGAGGACTGGGTTCACTCCGGCGCCGGGCTCGTCGAGCAGCACGAGGCTCGGCTTCGCCATCAGCGTCCTGCCCAGCTCGAGCAGCTTCTTCTGCCCGCCGGAGATGGTCCCTGCCGGCAGGCCCCCCACCTCCGCGAGGCCGACGAACTCCAGCACGTCCCGCGCCTGTGCGGCGACCGACTCCTCCTCACGCCTGACCACCCACCTCGTAAGGAGCGACGGCAACATCCGCTCTCCCGTCTGGTCCGCCGGCACAATCATGAGGTTCTCGATGACGCTCATCGCCTTGAGCTCGCGCGGAATCTGGAAGGTCCGCACGATGCCCTTCCTGAAGAGGGCGTGCGCCGGCAGACCATCTATCCGTTCGCCGCGGAAGAGCACCTCTCCCGACGTAGGCTTGTGAAACCCTGAAACCAGATTGAACAGCGTGGTCTTGCCCGCCCCATTCGGCCCGATGAGACCGGTTATCGAACCCTCCCAGACCTCCATCGAACACCGGTCGACGGCCCGTACGCCGTCGAAATGCATCGCTAGGTCTCGGATCTCCAAGAGGGGCGTTGACTTAGACAACAGGCGCGCGTCCTCCGGCAAGTCGCCGCTAGATTATCCGCAAGCGCCCTGAGTTGAGAAGGCGGACGCTCTATCTCCGGCGCGACGGGGCGGTTCCGGCCGCCCTACCCGATGGCGGGCCTATAGTCCGGCGCTTAGGGATGTCGCCTGGACGGCCCCGGGCCTTTGTGCTCAGACGTGCTGGTCCACCAAGATCGGATTGCCGTCCGGGTCCAAAGCCACAAAACTGGCCGGCCCTGTGCTGTTCTCGTCCGCTTCGCTAACGAGGCGGACGCCCTGCGCCTTTAGCTGCCGCTGTAGCTCGCGCACGTCCGTGAACGAATCGAAAGTCTGACCTTTATCATCCCAACCTGGATTGAAGGTGAGGATGTTCTTATCGAACATCCCCTGGAAGAGGCCTATGGTGTGCTTGCCGTTCCGGAGGATCTGCCAGTTCTGCGCAGGGTCCCCTCCGATAACCTCGAACCCGAACTGCTCGTAGAAAGCCCTCGAAACTTCGAGGTCCTGTACGGCCAGACTGACCGAGAAGGCACCCAGTTCCATGTTCTGCTCCTATCGCCCGAGTATCCAACACCGCGCGGACCACCGCCCCGCAGCGACGGACGGGGTCGCGTAGCCTGGGACTACGGCTTAGAGGCGATGCACTCGCCAAAGGCGAATGCTCCAAAGGCCCCCGGGGCGTCCTTCCACTCGTCGAGATTCCAGCGCCATTCGTCGAACTGCTCGTGGGTCGCCAGCCCGAATTGCGTCGCGGCCGCTATGACCCGGGGCGAGTAGAACCAGTCCATGATGAAAGCATGAAGGAAGGCAACGTCCTCGTCCCTCCCGAAGAAGTCGAAGGAAGCAGTCGCCCGAATGTCCGTGAACCCGGCATCGAGAAACGCCTTCTTCAGCTCCTTCCCCATCTGAGGATGCCCGCCGTTTCCTGCGAGAAGTTTCGCGAACGTGGCCCATGCGTCGGCGGTTTCCTCGGCCCCCGGCTCCACGAACGAAGACGACACAAACATCTCGCGGCTGGCGATGATGCCCCCCGGCTTTAGGACCCGCTTCACCTCGGCCAGCACCGCCTTCGTATCCGGAACGTGCATGAGCACCGCGTGGCAGTGGGCGACGTCGAACGAGTCGTCCTCGAACGGGAGAGCCGTCACGTCGCCGACGTGGAACGTCGCGTTGGCGTGCCCGCCCGCTTGGGCGGCGGCGCGGGCTAGGCCGATCTGCGACTCTTCCATGTCGATGCCGTGAATCTCTCCGGGCTCCACCGCCTTGGCCAGGCCGACCGAGATAGTCCCCGGCCCGCAACCGAAGTCGAGAACCCGGAGCCCGGGCTTGAGGTGTGGAAGCAAGTAGGCGGCGTGGGTCTGCGCGCTGCGACGGTGGAGAAGCTGGAGAAACTCCTCGCTGTAGCCCATCGTGTAGTCGGGGGTTGCCGGTGTCTGCTCAGCCATCGTCGAACGCTCCCTTGCGTATCGATTGTCCACATACGGCGAACGACGTCACAAGCTCCGCGACGCCGAACGTCCCCTTCATAGTGCTCCCCCGTCTCCGGAGGAGGCCTAGTAGAGGTGCGGCTGCACCGAAGCGGCGACCGATAGCTCGATGTCGAGAATCGCTTGGGTCATGGCCTGACCGATGAGGTCCAGCTTGCGCACCTGCTCGATGCGCTCGGACGCGCTCTCAATCTCCTGCTTGGACAATAGCCGCTCGAAGATGCCGCACGCATCGGCCAGGCAGATGATCACCACATCGCGCGGATACGGGATCTCGTCGCTGAACAGCACTCCCATGATGCGCAGCTTGACCTCGCGCTCCGCTTCCCCTTGGACGGACGGATAGCGCCTGGACTTGAAGACCCACAGGAAGCGGTCATCCCGGCGTTCGAGGATGCCCTGTTCGACCAGCCGGGTGAGCGAACCTTCGCGGATTTCCTCGGCGCGGTTCGCTGTGCGCTCCACCCAGAAACGAGCGTCGCGCCCTTCTTCTCCTGCGATTTCGGCCAGCGTCGGGTCGAGCAAGCTATCGCCGGTGGGCGTAGCGTCGATGAGGACTAGTTTCTCCAAGTCTGTATCGATGCGGTTCTCCAACGCCAAGTCCATCAGCACGCCCCCGGCGAGCGCGTAGTTCAGCGACCAGTAAGGCACGTGCGCGAACGACCCATCGTCGTCGTTGAGCAGGAGCAGGATAATCTCCTCGGCGAATCTCAGCATGATGATTACTCTCTCCCTTGACCAGCACGAACCCGGCCGTCGCCCCGCGGGGAATATGGCCATTATCGCCTACGCAGCCGCGGCGCCGCAACGCCTACAGGCGAGTGAAAACGCTCAACGCCAGGCGGCGCTCAACCGACCCCATCCGGCCGAATCCGCGCGCTGCACGACTTCGACTCGGAAACCCGAGCGTGCCAGTTTCCCAGATGTATGGGCTGCCTGCACATCGAGGATAGAACGGAGAAAGAGCGCCGTTTGGAATCGGTTCACACTGACTGATGTATTCCTCGGCAGAGTCAACCCTGGCTAGCCTCCCTGCCGTTCGCGCCCCCGCGTAGTCTGCCTATTGAATCCGAGCGAAGGCGGCGCCACACTGCCCCTCACAGTTCTAATCGGTCGCACAGCCCAAGGCCAAACAACGGAGGTCTCGCATGTTGAGCGCGGCGGACAACGAAATGCTGACTCGCGTGGGCAAGGGGACCCCAATGGGCGACCTCATGCGCCGCTACTGGCTCCCCGTCATACCCGTCGAGGAGCTGGGCGGGCCCGACTGCGACCCCCAGCGGTTCCGGCTGCTGGGCGAGGACCTCATCTTCTTCCGCGACTCGAACGGCGGTGTCGGCGTCTTTGCCGAGACGTGCCCCCACCGGGGATCGTCGCTCTTCTACGGCCGCAACGAGCAGAGCGGCATACGCTGCGTGTACCACGGTTGGAAGTTCGACGTCTCCGGCCAATGCGTGGATATGCCCAACGAACCCGACGAGAGCAACTTCAAGCACAAGGTGCGAGCGTGGGCTTACCACGACGCGGTCCACGGCGGCGTGGTCTGGGCGTACCTCGGCGACGGCGACCCGCCGGGGCTCCCGCAGTTCGAGTGGGCGCTCGTCCCCGAGGAGCAGCGCAACTTTGCCCTCGCCCTGCGCTCGTGCAACTGGATGCAAGGTCTGGAAGGCGACATAGACACCAGCCACCTCTTCTTCCTCCACGGCAGGCTGGACCCGGCTGACCCCGGCTCCATCGGGACCTGGCACCGCGACAGGCATCCGAAGCTCGAGGTTGTCCCCACCAAGTACGGCGTTGTCTACGGCGCGAACCGCGAGGAGAATCCCGAGACCACGTACTGGCGAATAACCCAGTTCCTCTTCCCCATATTCGCCCTCTTTCCCGCCAGCGCCGACGGTACGGTGCCCGGCCACATCTGGGTCCCGATGGACGACCACCACACCATGGCGTGGACGGTCTCCTGGCACCCCACGAAGAACATCGCGGAGAGCACGAGGTTCGGCGTGCTCGGCGACGCGACCCATCCCGCAGGCGATCTGCTGCCCGACGCGGCAGGCCCACTGGGACGCTTCCGCCCCCGCGCCAACCGTTCCAACGACTTCGAGATAGACCGCAACGCGCAGCGCACACGGAGCTTCACCGGCATCGCCACCGTCTTCCTGCAGGACCAGGCCATAACCGAGAGCATGGGCCCCATCCAGAACCGGACCATCGAGCACTTGGGACGTTCCGACGGGATGATTATCCAGGTGCGCCGCCGGCTGCTCGGCGCCGCGAAGGCGCTGCAGTACGACAACGTCGCGCCCCCCTGCGTCGAGGACCCGGGCTGGTATCGCGTCCGCTCCGCCATCGGCACGCTCCCCAAGGGCGAGTCCTGGTACGAGCGCATGCACGACTGGCTCTACGCGGAGGTGAACGATCCCCCCGCCCTGGAGCTAGCCGTCCCCCGCTAAGAGACCCTAACTCTCCGGATTCCCCACCCCCGCGCACGCGGGAAGCCCGGAAACCCCCCGCCCGTCTGCGGGAGGGAACGCGCCAAGCGCAGCGACTCGCGGGGGAGGAGAACGCCCCGCCCGCCAATCAACGCTCCCCCACCCGTCATCCCGCGAAGGCGGGAATCCAGGACGCCCCCGCCCCAACCCTTCCGTCTTTCCCGCGCAGGCGGGAACCTCGCAGCGGTGTGACAGCGGCGCGATCCATCCCCCTCTCCCCGTCTCCTCCGGTCCTCTCTCTCATCTGCGGGGGAGAGTTAGAGAGGGGGCCGCCCCACTCGCCAATCGGCGCCCCACGCCCCCTCCGTCACTCCCGCACCCCACCCGTCATTCCCGCGAAGGCGGGAACCTCGCAGCCCTTCTCACGTCGCCATTGTGACATTTGCCCGTTGCGCAAACGACCCTTTGCCCCTACCCTGTCTCCCATGCTCCCAACCACCTGCACGCTCCACGCCCCGATGCCCCTGCCGACCCTGCCGGAAAGTGTCGGATTAATGTCGGATATTGTCGGATTTACTGTCGGAATTAGTGGGGCATGGAACGCACGAGCAGGAGTAAATCACCATGAAAAACCGACAAATCCGACACTTTCAGAAAAGTCCGCGCTCACCCCACTCGTAGACCGGAGCTGCCTTACCCCTGTTCCCCTCCTTACCAAGGAGGGGCTAGGGGTGGTCCCGCTAGGAGTAAATGGCGCGAAATGGCACGAAATGGCACGCTTTATCGATGGGAAGCCCCCGCCCACTCAATTGCACAAAGGTCTCGGCGTCGGCGGGGAGATTCCCTCGCTCGTCTGCGGGAGAGGGCCTGCGGGAGCATGAATTACAAAAACATCTCGGTTAGGAAGTAGTTCCAAGACCCAGGAAGCAGGCCACGGCCACGAAAACACCCCCCGAAACCCCCGATTTCACCTGTTTTTTCGGGAAGTTTTTACTCGTAAGGGGGTGAACGATTCAGGAACTTTTTACTCGTAGCAACAGCGCAACTTCCCCATGTCCCCGCAGTATGGAGCGGGAGTTACGCAAAGGTCTCGTCTGCGACAGAGGCCGCAAAGGGAGACCTGCCGTCGCCGCCCAATGCATCCGCCCGCGCTTGGGGTTCGTAGTAGATAGAGACTGCCGGTTATTGGAGGCCCTCCATGCTCGTTCGATTCCTCGCCGCGGCGGCCATCCTGTTCGCACTACTGGTCGGCTGTGGGAGCAGCGACCCCACTCCCACCCCAGGCGGCTTCTCCCGTGACAGCGCGGACAGCACGACAGCGCTTCCCCAAGCTACGCCAACGCTTGCGTCGGCCCCCACCGCAACCCCGTCGGCGTCTTCGATGACTTCAGTCGAAGACGCCGGTGACGCCGCCTTGCAGGATGTCCCTGTGCCAGAGGGCCGTATCATCGTCCACACCGCGCAAATGACGTTGGTGGTCGACGACGTGGCCTCCACGGTGGACCGCATCACCAACGTGGCCGGCGAGTTGGGCGGTTGGGTGGTCAGCTCAGACCGGGCGTCCAGACACACGGGAGCCATCGCCATCCGGGTGCCGGCCCAGTACTTGGAAGAAACCCTCCGGCGGCTGGAGTCCTTGGCCCTCGACGTTGAGGCGCGCGCAATCTCCAGCCAGGACGTCACCGACGACTACGTCGACACCCAGTCCCGCCTGACCAGCCTGCGCGCCACCGAGCAACGGCTTCTCTCGTTCCTCGAAAGGGCCAATGACGTAGAGGACGCCTTGAGCGTCCAGCGCGAGCTCGCCGACCTCCAGCTCCGGATCGAGGAGGCCGAGGGACGGCTCAACTACCTCGGCCAGACTTCCGCCTTCTCCTTGATCGAGGTCACTGTGAAGCTCGCCGCCGTTGAAATCGCCGTCGACCCCGGCCCCGACAGCTCGGTCCGCGTGGGGCAGCCCGAGCGCTTCCGGGCGTCCTTCGTCGCCCCAACCGGCATCGACGACTTCTCGTTCGTCTGGGACTTCGGCGACGGCTCGACCACCGCGGGCAGCGGCAGCGCCCTCAGGCCCGACGGGACCACCGTGACCGCCACCGTCAACCACATCTACGACGATGACGCCGATTCTCCCTACATCGTCACCATCAACCTCACCGGCACAGGCGACGGCGGGCTGGCCGAAGGCTCTGCTTCCTTGCTCGTGTCCGTTCGCCGCGTCCCCACCATCGAGGTCTTCGCCGGCGACGACCAGACCGTCGAGGAAGGCGCCCGGGTGGACTACTCCGCATCGTTCACTAGACACGAGGAGCTATGGGACTACGAGTACCGCTGGGACTTCGGCGGCGGGTCGCCCACCATAACGGGCAAGGTGGAGGAGGACGTCACCCGCGTTGAGGTCGCCCACGCCTTTGCGGACCACCGGCCCACGCCGTACGACGCCACGCTCACGATCAGCGCCATGAGCGACGCCGGCCGGGTGTCGGGCTCCGACACGTTCTCCGTGCAGGTTACGGAGTCTGAGGGCTTCCTCATCGGGGGTTGGAACGTCCTCGGGACCTTCAAGGCGGCCGTGCGCGCCCTCACTGCGGTGCTTCAGGTGGTGATACTGGGGGCCATCTGGGTGGGCGTCTTCATCCCGGTGATCGCGGTGGTATGGGGCGTCATCTACTTCGTAAACCACAACAGCTTCTTCCAGCGCTACCGCAAGCGTGCAGAAGCGGTCAGGAGCCGGGCAGCGGGCGGCGACGCCCCCGAGCTTGATGGACTGGAGTAGGACCGCCAACGTTGGCGCTTCCGCGGCCGCATCGGTTGGTGGATTCCCCTCGCCGATGCGGCCCGGAGGCGCCGCCTGCTGCCCCGTCGCGTCCGCGACAGCCGCCTGGACGCTAGAGGTCCGTCCGGTACAGGTAGCGAGTGTCCCAGAGCCCATACAGGGTGGGAGTGACGTTGCCGAACACGTTCCGGATCGCGCTCAGCCGCTCGGAGAGCGTCGTGTAGATGACCGGCACGTTCTCGGCGGCGATGTCTTGGGCGCGGTGGTAGTACCCAACGCGCTTCTCGGGGTCCAGTTCACGGCTGCCTTCGATATAGAGCCTGTCGATCTCGGCTTCCCACTCCGTCGCTGGCTCCGGCTGATTGGGATGCCACAGGTGCAGGCCCTCGCCGCTATGCCAGAAGCTGATGCCGCTGTAGGGGTCCGTACCGCCGGTGAACCCGATGAGCATGGCTTCCCAGTCGTAGGATTCCGTCAGCTTAGACACGAGGACGCCGAACTCGACCAGCTGGTAGTCCACCTTGATGCCAATCTTCTCCATATCCTGATGGACTATGGCGCTGACCCTTTCGCGCACGCTGTTGCCGCTGTTCGTCACCAGCGAGAACCCAATCTCGTTGCCATCGCTGTCTTCCCGTATCCCATCCCCGTTGGTGTCCGTCCAGCCGATGCCGTCCAGGATTTCATTGGCCTTGTCTATGTTGTACTCGTACCTTCGGACGTCCGGATTGTGGAAGTCGCCCGCGGCCGGGCTTATGGAGGACCACTGCGGGTAGCCCAGGCCATGCTGCACGTCCTCGATGATCGTGTCCTTGTCGATGACGTGCGCCACGGCCTGACGGAACTCCTTGTTCCGGAACCACTCCAGCTTCTCGGGCGCGAGATGGGGCTCGCCGGTCGAGTCCATGCCAGGGTTCATGTTGAACCCCACGAACGTCGTCCCGAAAGCGGGGCCCCGCTTGTATATCGTGAAGTTTCCCTGCTCCTGCAGCGATTCGAGCTCGGCGAACTCCTCGCCCAGCACCCCATGAGAGTCCGACTCGCCCGACAGAAACTTCGCGAGCTTAGCCTCCAAGTCAGGGACTATGACGTGAACGACTTCGTCCAAGTACGGCAAGCTGTTGCCTGCTTCATCCTTGAGCCAGTAGTCCGGGTTGCGGCGCATGACCACCCGCTCGCCGGGCTCGTAGCTGCCGATGGTGAAGGGGCCCGTCCCAATGATTTCAGCCGGGTCCGTGTCGATGTCCCACGTCGAGACGAAGGTCCCGTCGTCTACGTGCTGCTCCAGGACATGCTTCGGGTAAATCGCAGTCCCCATGGAGCGAAGGAACGGGGCAAACGGCGCGGGGAGGACGCATTCGACCGTGTAGTCGTCCAACGCCCTGACCGTCATCGGCTCCTCTTCCCATTGGCCAGTCTCCTCGTTCAAGAAACGGAAGTGGAAGGCGGGCCGGCTGCTGGCCGGGATGTCGTGGTTGTAGATGATCCGGTTGAAGGTGAAGTCCACGTCGTGGGCGGTGAAGGGCTCTCCATCATGCCAAGTGACGTCTCTGCGGAGACGGAAGGTCCACGTCAGGCCGTCGTCCGACCGCTTCCAGGACTCCGCCAGCGCCGGCTCCACCTCGTCCGTCAGCCACGAAGTTTCGGTCAGGCCCTCGAAGAGATACCCAAGGACGCCCGACGACGAAGCATCGGTGGAGATAGCGAGGTTGAATGTAAGCGGCTCGGAAACGGTCGCCAACGTGAGAGCGCCGCCTTGGCTTCCGATGGCGTATTCGAACTGCTCGGCGTTCTGCCTGAGTTGCTCGAGAGTCGTGGGTGTGGCTGTGGGTACGGGCACGGTGATGGTAACTGGGCTGCTCACCAGCCAGCGGCCCTCCGGCGGCGCGGCGGAGACGAAGCGGTTACGCGGGGCTTTGCGGTCGCTCCAGCCGTCGCCGTCGCGCTGTTGGAGGGCGGCTTTGGTGCGTCCGTCTTCCAGGCGCATCGCCGTGATGCGGACCTCGATTCCGCCGTCGCTTTGGGCCTCCTCCGTCATCGTGGCGGCGCCGATGGTGACAGGGCTGCTCACCAGCCAGCGGCCCACCGGCGGGGAGGCGGGGAGGAAGCGGTTGCGCGGGGCTATGCGGTTGCTCCAGCCGTCGCCATCGCGCTGTTGGAGGGCGAATTCGGTGCGTCCGTCTTCCAGGCGTTTCGCCGTGATGCGGATCTCGATCCCGCTACCGTCGCCGCTTTGGGCCTGCGCGGCCACGGCAACGGAGCTGACGGCTGTGGCGATCAGCAAGACGACAATCGTAATCTTCTTTAGCATGGAGCCTCTTCCGATACAGCAAGGAATCCACTGACATCGGGCGGCATTCTACCCTAGCGTGAGAAGATCGGGAGAGATAAGGGCATCGGCGCCTCCCGCCAACTACAACAAGCAGGACTGCGCTATAGTGGCCCACGTGGCCCGAGCAGTCGAAGAGCGGAGAAGGGGACGAATGATGGCTACCGTAATCGATGCAGATACCCATGTAGTGGAGTCGGAAGCAGTCTGGGAGTTCTTCGACGACGAGCTCTCACACCTAAAGCCCGTGCTCGTGGGCTCCCCGGAACCGTCCACAGGCCGTCTCCGAAATCGGTGGGTGATTGGTCGGAGGCTGATTCCTCAACCTGCTGGACCAGGCGGCCACAACGCCCAAGCCCCGCCCGCAGCCGCTGAAGACTTAGCCAGCCCGTTCTGGGGCGGGAAGTCGCTCCAAGACCTGCCCTATCGCCTCAGCGCGGCCGACGACATGAGCGTGGACGTGCAGGTGGTATACCCGACACTCTTCATCGTATACCTCACCGATGACCCCGAGCTCGAGCTCGGACTATGCCGCGCGTATAACCGATTCATGGCCGATGTTTGGTCGAGGTCCGATGACCGCTTGCGCTGGATACTTGTTCCTCCGCTCCATTCCATCGACAGCGCTATCGAGGAGCTGCACTACGGTGTTGCGAATGGAGCGGTCGGTGTCCTTTTTCGCGGGATGGAAGGCAGCCGCTCCATCTCTGATCCTTACTTCTTCCCGATCTACGACGAGGCCCAACGGCTTGGTTTGCCTATCTGCATCCACACCGGCGCGGGCAACCCCGCGCTCACCGAGGCCTTCGACACAACAATCGTTCACTCTTTCCCTCAGCAACGATTGCTGCCGCTCATCGGCTTCCAGGACCTCGTCGTCCACCGCGTCCCGGAGAAGTTTCCCGACCTCCGCATCGGCTTCATCGAGGCGAGCGCGTCTTGGGTTCCTTACCTGCTTCACTATCTGAAGCACCGCGTGAGGGACGGCAGCGACCGTTGGGAAGGCAAGGTCCTGGAGGAGTACCGGCTGTTCGTGGCGTGCGAGGCAGATGAGGATATCCCGTACCTCGCCGGGTGCATCCCCGAAGACCAGCTGCTCCTAGGATCGGACTGGGGCCACACCGACCCTTCGTCGAACTACTCGATCGTTGACCAGATCAGATCCCGCGAGGACATGGACTCCGATTTGGTCGAGAAGATCCTCTGCCATAACCCGCGGAGCTTCTACCGAATGTAGGCGTCGGCCCACCGACGGTTTGGGAGAGGGCAGAACGTGGCTGACCGATATCAGGTAATAGTCGTAGGCGGCGGTCCGGTCGGCGTCGCCCTTGCGGTCGAGCTTGGCCTTCGGGGAATCAAGTGCGCGCTGATTGAGCGCCGCCTTGAACCGCAGCAGATTCCCAAGGGCCAGAACCTTACCCAACGAACGCTCGAACACTTCTACTTCTGGGGCATCGTCGACGAGTTGCGCGCGGCGCGAGTCATGCCGAACAACTACCCAATCGGCGGAGTAACGGCATACAAGCACCTGATGAGCGAGCATTGGTACGTGCCGCCCGGGCGCGAGGTGGTGCAGTCGTACTACTACGAGGCGAATGACCGTCTGCCTCAGTACAAAATGGAGGCTGTGCTCCGAAAGAAGATGTCGACGCTGCCGAGCGTTGCCGCCTTATTCGGATGGACGGCCCAGCAGATGGAGCAAGACGCAAATGGCGTGCGGGTCGTTGTCGCCGAAACCCGACGAGGCGGTGAGGCGCGGTACGACTGGGGAGGCTTTACTGGACCGGATACCCCCTCTCCCAAGGCATTCGGCGAAACGCTCGTCCTTGAGGCGGACTACGTGGTCGGCTGTGACGGGTCGCGTTCCCTGGCGCGCGAGCAAGCCGGAATCCGGCGCGGAGGCTCGGGCTTCGACCAACCAATGCTGCTGGCGGTGTTCAAGTCGAAGGAGCTCCATGAGGCATTCAGGCGCTTCCCAGAGGTGACGACATACCGCGCGCTGGACCCGGAACTGCAAGGCTACTGGATGTTCTTCGGACGAGTCGACGTCGGCGAGGGCTGGTTCTTCCATGCTCCGGTGCTCGTGGGCACCACGACGGACAACTACGACTTTCAGGCGCTGCTCAATCGCGCGGCGGGCTTCGAGTTCAACGCCGAGTTCGAGCACGTCGGCTTCTGGGACCTCAAGGTTGCGGTGGCGGAGGAGTACCAAGCCGGGCGAGTGTTCATCGCCGGCGACGCCGCACACAGCCACCCACCCTACGGCGGCTTCGGCCTGAACAACGGGCTCGAGGACGCAGTAAACCTCGGCTGGAAGCTCGGCGCCGTACTGAACGGTTGGGGAGGTGAACATCTATTGGACTCATACAGCGAGGAACGGCGTCCCATCTTCTGGGAGACTGGCGAGGACTTCATCGCCGCCGGTATCAGGTCAGACCGGGAGTTCCTCGAACACTACGACCCCGAACGCGACCTTGAAGAGTTCGAGCAGGCTTGGAAGGAGATGGCGAATAGATCGCGGGTCGGCGTCTACGAGCCGAATTACGAAGGGTCATCGGTCGTTTGGGGTCCGTCGGGCGGGGTATGCAGCGCGCACGGTAGGCATACTTTCGTCGCGCAACCGGGGCATCACCTCCCTCCGAGCGTCCTGTCGTCAGGTCGCGGAGTGCAAGAGGAACTTGGGGCCGACTTCACGCTGCTGGCGTTCGGCGACATCGATGAGGCAGTCAACGCGTTCGAACAAGCGGCACAGTCGCTCTCCATCCCTCTGAAGGTGGCGCGCGATAGCTTCGAGGACAGTCGAGCGGAGTACGGAGCACAGCTAGTCCTCGTCCGTCCCGACCAGTACGTCGTCTGGACCGGAAATGGGCCGCCCACGGACGCAACTGCCCTGCTGAGCAGGGCTGTCGGACGCTGGTAAGCTTCAAGCCACTCTGTGCGGCCTTCCGTACTCCGTACCTGAGCCTTACGCGGCGCGGACCGGGACTGCGATTGCGCCCCTGTAGATGCCCCTGACGGTGCCGACCGCCAGGCTAACAATCACTACAGCCAGGAACCCCGCTCCAAGCACCCAGAGTACGTTCGGAGCGCCGAACTCGTCTGCCGCAAATCCATTCACGAGGTTCACTAACGCCATCGTTCCGCCGACGTTAATCTGGTTAAGTCCGGTAATCCGGCCGCGCATGCCTTCGGGAGCAAGGGACTGCACCATCGCGCTGCCTACGGCCATGAAAGCCGCCTGGGAGGCGCCCATCACGGCCGTACCCAGCAGCGCCGTGGTAGCGCTGCTCGATACGGCCAGCACGACCATGGAGACCCCACTGAACACTCCCGTTATGAGCAGCAGCCTCCCCCGGCCGGATGCGCTCTGTAGCCCTGCGATACCGATTATGCCCACGAGCGCGCCTGCGCCGACACCCATCATCAGATAGCTGGTTCCAGCGTCGGTGTCGCCCAGAACGTCCCTAGCCAGGACGGGAAGCATCGATTCAAACGACATCGTCATCGCGCAGTGCAGCGCTATGAGAATGAACAGCGCCCGGAGCTGCGGGTCGGACCACGCGTAGCGCGCAGCCACCCACAAGCTAGCTCCTATCCTTGCGCCGCTGCCGAGCTCGCCGGTCGACCGCGTGCGGATGGCGAGGATGCCTGCGATGCCAACGATATAGAACACGGTGCTGGCGAGGAACGCGGCGCTCGGGCCGTAGAGCAGCAACGCGGGAGCAATCAGCCCAGGCCCGACCAGGCGCGACCCCTGGAGCGACACCTGGTTCATGGCGATGGCGTTGAGCCAGTGCTCCCGCGCCACGAGGTTCGGGATCAATGTCTGCGTCGCCGTCATCTGGAACGTGCGAAAGCTGCCGTTGAGCAGGGATAGCACAACGATGTGCCAGACGACCAGCACATCGGTGAATGCAAGCGCCGTCAGCACCACAGCGTGTCCGAGCTGAAACCCATAGGCTGTGGCAAGCACGGTCCTGCGATCGAACCGGTCCGCCATATACCCCGCCAGCGGCGGCATAATGAAGCGGGGCGCCATGGCAGCAAACGTCGTGACTCCCACGAGCGCCGAAGACCCCGTCATTTCCAACACGAGCGCGCCGCGGGCGACGATCAGGGCCCAATAGGCGGACTGACCGCCCAAGCTGCCGAGCCAGACCCACCGGAAGTCCCGGTACTGCAGCGCTACGCCGTACCGGTGCAGTATGGCCCTGACAGTCGTGTGATTCATGGACTCGATTAATACGAGGCAGCGGCTTGTCTGCCCGTTGACCTCAGCTAGCCCCTCTTCGGTTCAGGCCATCTTACGCGTCGCGGCAGTATCTCAACACAAGGACCCGCCAGCGATCACGCTGGCGGGTCCTCGCCTCATCTTGCCGCGACTTACTCGATGGGAACGAGTTCCGATGAGTAGTTGCACCACGGCTGCTCACCGCCCGGGCCGCACAGCACCGCCGGAGCTACCGCCAGCAACTCATCCGTGACTGCGTCATGCAGACGGAACGATACTGCTGTCCATTCGCCGAAGAACAGGAAGTCAGCCGCAGACCCCCGGAATCCGCGCTCAAACGCCACCACGAATGCGCCGTGGACGTTGGCGAACAACCCGCCAAGATCTTCGTCGAAGCCGACGTCCAAGACGGAAGTGATGTCGGTCTCCAGCTCCGCGGCCCCCCAGACCATCCGAATCTTGAGTTCCTGGCCGGCCTCTAGCCCCGCGCCGACGAACCATATCCCGTGGTCCCTTATGCGGCCCTCAGGGAATTTGATGAAGGTGGGATGCACCTGGAATACGACGCCGGGCCCATCCGCATCCTCGGCCTGGGCCTGGGGCGCCCCGCTCACCGGGAACACGGGCTGCAGCGCCACTCCCGCGACGGCGAACGCCAGCATGACGGCGGAGATGATGACCAGTCTCCTCGGGCGCAACCACGAAGCTGTCAGTTCCTTACTCATAGGGGGCCTCCTGCATTTCATTCATCCCGCGGGGAGAGTATGAGGCGCTCATCAGTCCCGACTCCCGCGCCCCGCGTGCCGCCCGCTTGGGCATTCTATCTCCATCCGCTAAACCCTCTCACGGTAATCATGCCCTCCCCGCGACGGGAGCCCCAGCCGGCGCTGTCACCCCTGCCCGGGCACGCATGTCCTGCCTGATCCCAATGCGCTTCGCGAACTCCCGCATCGGCAAGGCCACCCCCATTGTCAGGACCATAATGACCAACGCCACGATGCCCGCCGACTCCGTCTGGGAAACGTCCGCCGAACCCCATTCCAGGGCGATGAGCGAGAGCGTCTTCGTCCCGATGGCGGCAAGCAGCACGATGTTCGACGTCGTATTTGCCGCGGAGATGAAGTTGAGCATTCCGATCAGCACCATCGTCGGCATCAGCACCGGTATCACGACCTTGAAGTAGGTGGTGAACCACCCTGCTCCCGACACTCGGGACGCCTCTTCCAAGTCTGCGCCTAGCTGCACCAGCACGCCCTTGAAGATGTTCGTCCCCGTGGTGTTGCCGGAGATGATGACGACCAGCACGAGCGCCCAGAGCGAGCCGTACAGCCACGTCAGGCCCGGGACGCTCAGGAATAGTATCAGCAGCCCTAACCCTGACAGGATGCCAGGGAATGCGGCCGACACCCAGATGATGGAGTCCAGCGTCGACCTCAGCCGCCACTTGCTGCGCACAATGAGGTAGGCGATCACCGAGAAGAGCAGTGGGCTTCCGATGCCCGCCACAACGGCGAGAATCAGCGTATTCCGCGTTCCGCTGAAGAACACATCGTCGGTAAACACCCGCACCCAGTGATCAAACGTCCACGTCGGCGTCGCGTTGAAGAAGCCGACGTGGTTCATAAAGCTGCCCACGACCAGCACGAGGATAGGGAGCGCAGTGAGCAGAGCCAGCAGCAAGGTGATAGCGATGAAGAACGGCCACTTCCAACGTCCCAACTCAATGAGGCCGGGCTTGAAGCTGCCGGTTATCGTCGTGTAATGCCGCCTGCGCGTAACCCATCGCTGCAAGGGGAAGATCATCCCGATGATGAGCAGGGTGATGCTCCCTATAACGACCGCGCCTCCGTAGTTCAGCCCCTGCACCTCCTGCCAGATGAGCGTGGAGTAGACATAGAAGCCCCACCGCTGGCCAAGCAGCAGCTCTGTTTCGAATCCCTGAAAGATGCGGATGAGTTGCAGCGAAAACACCAAGACGATCGGCGACGCCATAACGGGCAACGTCACCTTGACCAGCGTGCCGAACTTCGACGCGCCGGAGACGCGGCCCGCCTCCTCGAGCGCCTGGTCCATATTGCGGAACGCCGGCGTGAAGAGAATGACCTTGTACGCGATGCCGTCCGCCATCAGCCGGGCAAACACGATGCCCTCGAGGCTGAAGATGTTGAATGGGCCCTCGTCGATGAACGGCAGCGTCTCGAGCAAAACGTTGAAGAAGCCGATCTGGGGCTGGAGCATCATCATCCACCCCAGCGTGCTGGCAATGCCGGGGAACATAAAGGCGATCCAGAACAGGAACTCGAGCCCATGCGAGAAGGGAATTCGCGTGCGGGCCAGTATCAGCGAAATGGCTATCCCTGCCGGGAACGAGATAATCATCACGAAGAACCAGACGAGGAACGAGTTCCACAGCGCCGCGGGCATCCGTCCGTCCCACGCGTGCCGCCAGTTGTCGAGACCCCACTGCCACGGCCCGATGAACACATCCGGCGCTGCGTTCATGCTGAACAGGTAGAGGATCAGCATCGGCACGATGAGGTAGACGCTGAGCGAAAGGACGACCAGCAGCATTATGAGCGTGCCGAACTCCGCCCTCAGGAATCTCCTGAGAGAGGTGCGCCGCACGCTGGCAGTTTGCAGTGTCATGGGCTCCCCCGGTCTTCGCCTCGAGCGTTTCTCTCTTAGGGGTCAACAGACGGTCCGTTGGAGCGGCCAAAAGGCTGACCGCTCCAACAGTCCACCATTCGTCTACGGCGTGAAGATAATGCCGAGCTCGTCGTAGAGCGCAATCATGTTGTTGCGAGATTCGTCGCTGACATCCGAGTACTCCTGGGTGCCCGAGTCGATGATGAACACCGCGTCTCGATCGACCAGCTCTTGCAGCTGCGCCAGTCTCGCCCACTCCTGATCGGAGACCTTGCCCTGGCCCACATCCGCGCGCAGTTTCGGGCTCGGGTTGAGGGCGCGGGTGTAGTTGATGTCGGTCTCCATCCCGTCCTGGCTGTACCACCAGTTGATGTAAAGCTGGGCCGCCTTGGGATTCGGAGCTTGGTCAATCACCGAACCGGTGCCGCCCACTTCCGCCGACATTCCCTCCTGCATCACAACGTCGGCGGTAATCTCCGCTAAGGGCAGGCCAGCTACCCAAAGCGGCCGGACCTCCCTGTCGCAGCCAAGGGCGAAGGTCACGGCGCCACGCGCCAGCAGTTCTGCGCACTGCCGGTAATCCGAAAAGTCCAAGACGCGGTTGCCCACGTGGGCAAGCCGCATGACCGCTTCGAGCCACTCAGGCCCAAGCCCCAGGTGCGCGCGCACCCGGGCGGTGGCGCCGCTCCCCTGGGTCGCCAGTCCTGTCGTGACGATCTCGCCCGCCCACTTCGGGTCGATGAGGTCCTGCCACGACGTAATCTGGGCCGCTTCTGCCGCGCTCAACCTGTCGGTGTTGTACCAAAGCCTATCGAAGTTATCGATGCTTATCGCATCGGCCATCGAGTACAGGTTCTCAGCGTCGCTCCACCAGACCTTGTGCGAAAGGTGCCAGGTCTCGGGAGTCCGGTTCAAAATCGTGGGGTCTACGATCAAGGGCTCGACAGGCACCAGCGCCCCGGCTTGGATCATTCGTCGGGTCGAGGAGACGCCGCCATGTTGGAAGTCCGCGGTGTACCGCCCCCGGGAGCGCTCCGCTAGGATGCGGGTGGTGTTGGAGTTCCCGCTGCCTGTGCTGGCGATGACTCTGATATCAAACTTCTTCTGGAACTCCCCCAGGACATCCCGAAGGTGCCGGGAGTCGGTCCCGCCCAAGCTGAGGACGAGCTGTCCCTCTGCCTGAGCGTCGGCGATCAGCTGCTCCCACTTAGCCGGGAAAGACTCGTCAGGCGTCGCCGTGGGCGCCGGCGTCGGCGTCGGCACCGCCGTCGGCGTTGGCGGAGGCGTGACGCCCGGCGGGAGCGCCGTAGGCGTAGCCGTGGGGGGCGCGGGGGTCGCCGTCGGAACGGGGGTCGGCGTGGGGGCGGACGTGGGCGTCGGATCTTCCGACCCGCACGCGGCAAGCGCGCCCATTAGCCCTACAGCGACCAGAACTAGCCAGAATCGCGCAAAGCCGCTTCGCTTACTCATATCCGGGCCTCCCTCTCACTAGAGAACGGATTCACCAGCGTATCGATTTCAGATTTCGGTCCCAAATTTCGGCCGACTCAACGGCGCGAAACCGATAGCCTAAAACGTTGGCGGCGAGTCTAGGTAGGCATTGAAAGAGTGTCAACCCTTCAGTGCATACTTGGGGGTAAAGCAGGACAGGCGCGCTGCTCAGCGAGCCTTCCTACCCGGGCGTAGGGTCTAGCCCCCTCCCGTCTGCGACGCAGACGACCCCATCTCGGCCTCCGCCCGCAGACGGGGGAGGAGGCCTTCTAAGAAAGTTGTCCGGTTGCCTGAAAAAAGTTGTCCACCTCATTTTTGCCAGGCGTGAAGAAGTTGTCCAACTCACATTTACCAGGCGTGAGAAGTTGATCGTTTTGCTGGGCGTCAGGCGTGAAAAGTTGTCCGTTTTGTACGGCGGGACGGGGGTCTTGGAGGGTTTTTTCATGGCCGTGGCCTGCTTCCGGGGTCTGAAAAGTTGATCACTCAGAAATTTGTTGTTGCGCGAGGCGGTCCCCTCTCGGTCTCCCCTGCAGACGGTGGAGAGATAGGGAGAAACCCCGGCTGGCGAGGGAGAGGTGAAAGCGAGGTTCCCGCCTGCGGGGGAATGACGGGTTGGGGGCGGGCGGTTGGGTCATACGGGGCAGGGTAGCGGGCGAGGGTCGTTTGCGCAACGGGCAGGTGTCACTATGACGACGCGGGAGGTTCCCGCCTCGCAAGAATGGGGGAGAGCACGTTGACTGGCGGGCCTCGTGGTCCGACGGGCTCACCACGAACCTTTTGGGGAGGACACGGACTTGGGGGCGAGGTTCGCGGCTGCGCGGGAATCTGTCATGTGGGACCTGTCGGCCCACACCACCGACGAAAATAGGCGGGCGGAGGACAGAGGGAGGGATCGCGGTGCTGTTGCCCCGCTACGAGGTTCCCGCCTGCACGGGAATGACGGAAGGGTGCGTGGGCGCCTATTTTCGAGGCAATCTGTCATGTGGGCCAACGCCCCCCACCACAACCGACGAAAGTAGCGGGCGGGGCGGCCCCCTCCCTAACTCTCCCCCGCAGACGGTGGAGAGGACTTTCGAGGCAATCCCCCATGTTGGCCTCGTCCAACACCACAACCAACGAAATAGGCGGGCGGACGCCGATACCTGGATTCCCGCCTGCGCGGGAATGACGGAAGGGGGGCGTGGGCGCCTATTTTCGAGGCAATGACGGGTTGGGGAACGGAGCGCCTATTTTCGAGGCGATGACCGGGGGGGGGCTGTGCCATGTCCACGGGGGATCTATTCAGACTGTCCCTCGACTACCCAGAGGGGCAGGCTCAGGCCTCAGCAAACCCGGCGCGTTCAGCACATTCGCGCTACTGCAGACTATCGGCCTCTATGGCGTGTAGATCACGCCAAGCTCGTCGTAGAGCGCGGTCATGTAAGCGAGCGTCTCTTCCCGGGCTACCTCGAAGTCCTGGCTGCCCTGGTCGATAATCGCCACGGCGCCCCTATCGACCAACCCCTGAAGCGGCGCCACTCTTGCCCATTCAGCGTCAGAGACATTGCCCTGCCCGACGTCGGCCCGCAGCTTTGGACTGGGGGCCAGGTTGCGAGTGTAGTTGACGTCGGTCTCCATTCCGTCCTGGCTGTACCACCAGTTCAGGAAGAGCTGGGCGGCCCTGGGGTTGGGAGCCTGGTCAACCACAGACCCTGTCCCCCGGACCTCTGCCGACAGGCCCTCATCCATGACGATGGAGTCGGTGATCGACGCCACCGGCAGGCCGGACGCATGCAAGGGACGAATCTCTCTGTCGCAGCCGAAACCGAAGGTCACGGCGCCACGGGCCAACAGCTCTGCGCAGCCTCGGTAGTCCGAGAAGTCCAATAGGTGGTTATCAACCGCGGCGTTCCTCGAGATCTTGTCCCAGAAGTCTTGGCCGAGAGCCAAGTGGATGCGGACGCGGGTGGTCACGCCGCTGCCCTGCGTCGCGTATCCCGCCATGGCGATCTCCCCCGCCCACTTCGGGTCGGTGAGCTGCCAGAAGGACGTGATCTGGGCCGCCTCCTCAGGGGTCAGCCGGTCGGTGTTGTACCAGACGTTTTCCAGGTTATCGATGGACAGCTCCGAGGCCATCGAGTAGAGGTTCTCGACATCGGTCCACCACACCTTCTCGGAGAGATGCCAGGTCTCGGGAGTCCGGTTCAAAATCGTGGGGTCGATGATCAAGGGCACAGCGGGCACTAGGGCGCCGGCCTCCGCCATTCGCAGGGTCGACGAGGTGCCGCCGAAGTTGAAGTCGACGGTGTAACGCCCCCGGGAGCGTTCGGCCAGGATCCGGGTCGTGTTAGAGCTCCCGCTGCCGGTGCTGGCGATGACTCTGATGTCAAACTTCTTCTGGAACTCAGTCAGGGTGTCCCGGATGTGTCGGGAGTCGCTCCCGCCCAAGCTGAAGACGATCTGTCCCTCGGCCTGAGCGTCGGCGATCAGCTGCTCCCACTTAGCCGGGAAAGACTCGTCCGGCGTCGCCGTGGGCACCGGCGTCGGCGTGGGGGCCGGCGTCGGCGTCGGCGGAGGCGTGACGCCCGGCGGGAGCGCCGTGGGCGTTGCCGTGGGGGGCGCGGGCGTCGCCGTCGGGGTTGCCGTCGGAACGGGCGTTGCCGTCGGGGCGGACGTGGGCGTCGGGTCTTCCGATCCGCACGCGGCGAGCGCGCCCATTAGCCCTAGAGCGACCAGAACCATCCAGAATCGCGCGAAGCGGCTTCGCTTATTCATAACCGGGCCTCCCTCTCACTAGAGAACGGATTCAGTGTGTTGACTCTCCAACCAAGCACTCCGGGAATCCCGGGGCGCTTCACCGTGGATTGGCGTTATGCCTAAGAATGGTCTCGACAAAGTCCCTGGACGCGGCGTAGTCGGATTTAAGGTGGCCGCGTTGACGGCTTGTTCAGGGGATTCCCAACTATCCAACATTCGATCGCAGAGTTCGGTCGGCGCGATAGCGCGAAAAGCGCGTGGCCTACCGGTTCACGGGAGTCTAGGTAGCCGTTGGAAGAGTGTCAACCCACGATACCCTTCCCAATGGATGTGCGGTTAAGAGAGTAATGGGCCCGGCGCACCAAGGCGCGCCAAGCGGACCTGGGTAAGGAGCGCATGTACCCCGAAAGCATCGGGCACACAGGCGCGCAAGCAACCCGCAGGCAACCTCTGGGTTGAAATTAGGCCTAGAGTGGGTTAGGTTCCGAGCAAAGCTCGGCGGTCTCTATTCCGAAACGCGGAGGTAACCATGGCCCCACAGGCGCCCGAACTAATCATTGACTACCATGAGGGTTTCGAGATAGCCCCCCACTACCAGTGGGCGCGGTCGCTCGGTCTGCCGATCCACCGCGGCTACTATGTCGAGGACGGCCGGACCGTCGAGCTCGGCTGGTGGGAGGAGCGTAACTGCTACGCAGCGTTCGTCATGCTCAGCGGGCAGGAGGGCACCGGCGAGACTCGCATCACCGAGATCCCGCCAGGCGAATCGCTCCCTCCATTGAAGTTCGCTCTGGATGAGCTGGTGTACGTCCTCTCAGGCCGCGGCTTCACCACCATCTGGGATGGAAGCTCGTCCAAGATGTTCGAGTGGAACGACCGCAGTCTCTTCCTACTGCCGCGCAACCAGACGCACCAGCTGAGCAATGCGCAGGGCGCCGAGCCCGTGCGTCTGTTGCACTACAACTTCCTCCCCACGGCGCTCGCGGGCATCCCCTACCCTGAGCTTTTCTTCAACAACGACAGCTTCCTCCCCATCAAGGAGCAAAGCATCGACGCGGATCTCTACTCCGCGGCCACGTCCGCGCCCAGCTCCACCTCCAGCATTCTATGGTGGGGCAACTTCTTCCCGGACATGGCTGCTTGGGAGAAGCTCCGCCACCAAGGCAGCCGAGGCGCCGGCGCGGCGGGGGTTGCAATGCAGTACCCCCATTCCCCTCACTTCTCTCACATGTCGGTTATCCCGACGCAGAAGTACAAGAAGGCCCACCGTCATGGGCCGGGCTTCGCCATCGTCATCCCCGCGGGCGAAGGCTATTCCATTATGTGGAAAGAGGGGATGGAGAAGGTAATCGTCCCATGGCATGAGGCGAGCATCTTCATCCCCCCAAACCGCTGGTTCCATCAGCACTTCAACACGGGGAATATCCCAGCGCGCTACCTGGCGCTACACCCGCCTGTGCAGTTCGCGTACGACGAGAAGGTCGAGGACCGAGCACAAAATCAGATCGAGTACGTCGACGAAGAGCCCTGGATACGAGAGATGTTCGAGGCGGAGCTGGCCAAGCGTAGCCTCGAAGCCTTGATGCCTGACGACGCCTACCAAAACCGCAACTACGAGTGGGCGGCGGCGCTGGGAGCGAAGTAGGCATCCTCGGCAAGGGGCCAAGCGGCGCCACGCCACTACGAAACCACAATTCCGCATATTCGGAGGAGAAGCCATGACGACAGACGCAACGTTGCCAATGAACACGGGGAGGGACCGGTCCTACTCCGCGTATGACCGGTGGCTCGCTGAACAAGACGTCCCGGTGCACACGGGATATTACGTCCAAGACGCCCGCCTCTTGGAACGCGGCTGGTGGTCCCTCAGAGGATGTCCGGCAGCTGTCATGAACCTCGCCGGCCATCAGGGCGTCACCGAGGCCCACGTTCTGGAGATTTCTCCCGGAGAGACCATCCCTCCCTTCCGCATGGCCCTCGAAGACGTCGTCTACGTGATGGAGGGGCAAGGAATCGCCACCGTATGGGCTGAAGGCCACCCCAAGGTGAGCTTCGAATGGCAGAAGCACAGCCTCTTCCGTATCCCTACGAACTACTACTACCAGCTCAGCAACCTGCGGGGAGACCAGCCGGCCCTGACGATGCACGTCAGCTACCTCCCCTTGGCCATGACGACAAACGCCAACGTGAAGTACATCTTCGACAACCCGTTCGTTGACAGCACTGAGCTGTACGGCGACGAGTCCGGCTTCTACGCCCATGAAGCCAGGGCCCTGGAACGGGCGGACGGGCGCACGGAATGGCACGGCAACTTCTTCCCGGACCTGACGGTCTGGGACAAGCTAAGCGCCTACGGCGGCCCGGACAGACAGGCGTACTCCGGCGGAATCGTTTTCCCCAACTCCTCCCATCGCCCCGGGCTCATGGTGCTGCCGTCGAGGCGCTACCGGGCGGCCCACCGGCACGGGCCGGGCGTCACCATCGTCGGCGTCCAGGAAGCAACCGGCTTCGTCGTGATGTGGCCGCCGGACGGCAGCGACTACATCGTAGCGCCCTGGCAAGAGGGCACCGTATTCGTACCGCCGAACATGTGGTACCACCAGCATGTCAATTCGGGCGGCGTCGAGAACCGGCAACTGCGCATCTTCCCGCCCCGGCCCATCATGAACTACACCTTCATCGACCCCAAGCAATACATCCCCTTTATTGAGGAGGATCCCTGGGTCAGGGAGAAGTTCGAGGATGAGCTGGCCAAGAACGGCCTCACCTCTCTCATGCCGCCCGAGGCTTACGTCGACCCCGACTTCCAATGGGATGCCGACTGGCTAAGCAAGGAGTGACCTACCGGCAGACGGCCTCTTCATCAGGCCCGCTGCGCCCGGCCAACAACGCCGTCCACTGAGAGGGGCGAAATGCTATTCCTCAGCAATCAGGACATCGAGGGTCTACTGGGCATTGAGGAGGCCATCAGCCTGATTGAGCAGGCCTATCAGGACATGGCCGACGGCCGCGCGGCGCAGTTCCCGGAGGGCGGGCGCATGGATGTGGTCTCGCCATCGCCCGGCCCCGAGGACGACCGCCGTTTCACATGGGGCGCGATGGCTGGCGTGGTGCCCAGGTTTGGGATGTTCGCGCTTCGGATGAAGTTCGACATCCACTACACGATGTCCTACCCGGACGGTCATACGACATCAGAGAAGTATTGCCGCGAGCCTGGCACGTTCTGCGGTCTGATTATGCTCGCGCGCGTCGACAACGCCGAGCCCGTCGCCATCATGAACGACGGCATCCTGCAGCACATCCGTGTGGGCGCGACGGCTGGAATCGCAGCCAAGCGCCTATCGCGGGCCGGAAGCCGGGTGGTCGGCATGCTCGGCTCGGGCGGCATGGCGAGGACGTACAGCGCCGCGTACTGCGCGGCCCGCTCCATCGAGCGCATCAACGTCTACAGTCCCACGGTCGCCAACCGGGAGCGCTTCGCCGCCGAGATGACGCGGGAGCTTGGCATCCCCGTCGTCGCCGTCGAATCCCCCTACGAGGCAGTTGAAGGAGCAGACATCGTCGCGGACTGCACCGACGCGTCGTCCCCAATCTTCGAAGACGCCAGCTGGCTCAAACGAGGCATGCACGTCGCTACGTTCGGCGCAAACAGGTTGGGCCAAGCGGTTGTGACGGAAGCCGACGTCGCAGTGCGGCACTTCAGCGGCCCCATTGGCGTGTACGCAGACCCGTCGATGGAGGACCAGGCCACCGCGTCCTGGGCGCTCCGCAACCCAGCTGCGGTTCGGTTCGAGGAATTGCCGCTGCTCACCGACGTAATGGCTGGACAGACTCCTGCTAGAGTGTCCGACGAACAGATAACGTGCTTCTACAACGTTGGCGGAAGCGCGCTTCAGTTCGCCGCCGTCTGCCCGCGCATCTACGAGATTGCACGCGAGCGCGGCCTCGGCGTCGAGGTGCCAACGGAGATGTTCCTTCAGGACATCAGAGACTGAGGGCGTATGGCGGATCTTAGTCGATTCTAAGCGCTTATCCGACCGGGAGCTCGGCCCACCCCGTGGGCTGAGAGGTGCGCGTAAGCGTCATCCCCAGACAGGAGTTGACTGATGAAGGCAATGGTCATCGATGCCGATACGCACGTCGACGAGTCCGAAGCCACGTGGCAATCGCTAAAGGGGGACCTGGCCAAGTACCTGCCCGTCACCGTCGAGCCGCCTGAGGACGAGGTAGCTCGCGCCGGCCTAGACGCTTCCGACGCACGCTGGTGGCTTGTAGAGGGCAGACTCCAAAGCCGCAAGATACGCGACGAGCGTCACCCTCTCCGCGAGTACCGAGAGCTGGAAGATATCCAAGGCCGCCTATCCGATATGGACCGCATGGAAGTCGACCTTCAGGTGCTGTTCCCCACTTTCTTCATTCGTTACGGCACGAGCAACCCGGAGGCGGAAGCAGCGCTAGCGTCTGCGTACAACCGGTGGATTGCCGAACGGTGCGCCCAGAGCGGCGGCCGGCTTCGGTGGGCGGCGGTTGTCCCGTGGCTCGACATAGAGCGGGGTATCGAGGAAATGCGCTGGGCCAAGGAACACGGCGCGTGCGGGATCTTCAAACGAGGCCAGGACTTGGGCAAGCAGGCGAACGACCCGCACTTCTTCCCGTTCTACGAGGAGGCAGGCGCACTCGACATGGCCCTCTGCGTCCACACCGGCAATCCTCCTCTGCCGGGGGGCGACGGGGACCGCGGATTCCCCATCATCAAGGCTTTTATGTCTCTGCTGGTTTCCGGCATCCCCGACAGGTTCCCCAAGCTCCGCTTCGGCTTCATCGAGGCAGGCGCTTCTTGGATACCCTATGCGCTGGCCCAGTTGGGGGCGATGCAGCGACAGAAGGAAATGGGGGACACGCGCCGCCGCCGCCTCGGCGCCGTGCTGAAAGAAGACCTCTTCCGAGCGAATCGGCTGTTCGTGACGGTAGACGCCATCGACAGAGTCGAACACCTCCTACCTTTCGGGGTCGAGGACAGTCTGATGATTGGCACCGACTATAGCCACTCCGACCCATCGGCCAACCTGGCCGCCCTGCAAGAGGTTGAGACCTGGGTCAATGAGGGCAGGATCAGCGAGACGGTGGCCCGCAAGATTCTGGAAGACAACCCCCGAACGTTCTACGGTCTGTAGCAGACCGGGCCGTGGGTCTCCATTTCGCCGGCAATAGAAAGGGCCTCAGAAACCCGCGTCCCTTTGTAGCAACCCCTAGCCTCAGCCAGCCGGCCCGGACTACTCGAGGTGTGGCATGCCGGACATCGCAATAATCGGTCTTGGCCCGCTGGGCGTCGCCCTGAGCCGCTCGATAAAGGCCTCGCTGCCAGGCGCACGGCTCGCCGGTTTCGATGCCAACAAGACGGCGGCGAGACGCGCCTCCGAGGCCGGAAGTCTCGACGAAGTGAGCTCGAATATGGCCCAGGCCGTAGCCGGAGCGCAACTAATCGTCCTCGCAACGCCACTGGCTGCAGCGCAAGACGTCTTGCGCGTCCTCGGTCAATTCGCGCCCGCAGAGAGCGTCGTGACGGACACCTGCTCCCTGAAGACCCCCGTCCTTGAGTGGGCGAATGAGTTCCTCCCGTCAAGCGTCCATTTCGTGGGAGGGCATCCCCTCTTCAGGCAGCTCAATCCTGAGGAGGTCTCGCTTCAGGGCGTCGACTACTGCATCATCCCTGGCCTAGCCGCATCTTCAGAGGCAATCGACGCCGTCACCGGACTTGCGAGCGCCTCGGGCGCACGGCCCTTCTTCATCGACGCTGCTGAACACGATAGCTTCGTCATCGCGACGGAGTACCTGCCCCGGCTTGCGGCCGGCGCGGCGGTGGATGCCGCCTCGACTGCCGTTGTCTGGCGGGATGTCCGGCGCTTCCAAAGCACAGGGTTCGAGAGCGCCATTGGCGAGGCGGACCTCGACCTGAGCGAACTCGCCATCGCGTTCGAGCATGCCCCCGAATCGCTCATGGCGTGGACGGACCGACTGACCTCCGCGCTAGCGAGTCTCCGCTCGATGATGGAAGGCAACGCCAACGCCGCGCAGGCGGCCGAGCTTCTCACGGAGCTTGCGGAGGCGCGGCGTGGCCGACTGGGTCCCACGACATTCGACAGTGGGCTCGTCATGGAGCGCCAGAGCTTCTCGTCCCTCTTGCTTGGCGACTGGTTCGCAAATCGCACGAGGCCTGGACGACCCTAGCACGCACTTCAGGCTCGGCGCCCACGACGAGGCGCCCTCGCCGATGATTAGCACGCCGGGACTCGTTTGAATGCGACTACGACTGGCTGTTTTCCTTTGCAGAGAGCGCCTGAAGCACGCGTTCAGCTGTTAGCGGCAGCTCGACGATGGGGGCCCCGATAGCGTCGGCGACGGCGTTCGCTATGGCTCCGGCTGTCGGGATGGTTGGAATCTCGCCGATCGACTTCGCATGGAAGGGTCCGAGCGCCTGCCCGTAGTCAGGGACATTGACTGTGACCAGCTCCGGTATGTCCTGTACCGTGGGCATCTTGTAGTCCGCAAAGTTGGGCGTCGTCACATGACCATCCTCGACCATGAGTTCTTCCATCAGCGCGTAGCCGGCGCCCTGGACAACCGCGCCGTTGATCTGACCCTGATGGCCCGTCTCATTGATGATTGTCCCGACGTCCTGTGCGGTGACGAGGCGTTTCAAGACCACCTGCCCGGTCTCCTTATCGACTTCGACCTCCGCCATCTGCACACATACGCCGGGGTCGGGTGTGCGCGGCGCCTGCATCGTGACCGTGGCAGCCGCCAGGGGTTCGTCCTCGCGAATCAGCTCCGCGGCCAAGCTCTCGACAGAAATGAAGCGGCCATCCGCAGACTGCCAGCCCCCCGGCGCGACGACGCCATGCTCCGCCACTTGTGCAGGCCGCCACTCAACCGGCTCGCTCCCGAGCGCCCGCGCGGCTAACGGCGCCAGCTGGCTCTTCACCTGGTCGCAGGCCGCCAGTGCGGCCGTGCCGGAGCTGTTGGTCGTCTTGCTGCCGCCGGCCTCGACGTCGATAGGAAATGCGTCGGTGTCCGACCGGACGACACGCACCCGATCGAGCGGCACGCCAAAGCTCTCGGCGACAACCGCGGCCACAACCGTGAGTCCGCCGGTGCCATTGTCGGGCAGCGAGGTCGTGGCGGTGATTGTGCCGTCCGGGTTGACCCGTATCAACGAGGATGCCCGGCCCGCGCCGTGGCCGCGGTCAGCCATCCCAACCCCATGGCCCACGAGCTTGTCGCGTCCCCTCTCACGAGAGCCCGCGCGCGTGCGGTCGCTCCAGCCAAAGGCGCGGGCGGCCTCATCCAAAACGCTAGCGGCCAGGTGCGGCGCCCCGCTCGGCGCCGTGGGCGGCGCATTGCGCTTCCTGATCTCAATGGGGTCAATCCCGAGCTCCGTAGCGATGAGGTCCAAGTGGGCCTCAATGGCAAAGAGCGCCTGGGGCGAGCCGGGCGCCCGCATGTACCCGCACGGAACGCGATTGGTGTAGGCGGCGAAGGCCTCGATGCGCATGTTGGGAATGTCGTAGAAGTTACCCACCCGTTGCGCTCCGCCGAGGAGCCCATTCGCGGACGAGTTCTGGCCGGTATAGGCACCGCGATTCATGATGACCGTGGCGTCGTGAGCGACAATCTTTCCGTCCCGCTTCAGACCCGTGCGGAGGTTGACGATGAACGCGTGCTTGGGCGATACGGCAGTCAGATCCTCGGTCGCGCTGTTCACGGACTTGACCGGCCTGCCGAGCATCCGCGACAAGTGGTAAGCAACGGGAGCGTCGCCCGTGGCGCTCTTGCTGCCGAAGTCCGCGCCGATAGCGACAGGGTGAAGCCGGATGTCCTCTTCAGGACGATCGAGCAGCCTGCCCAGTTCGGCCCTCGTCGTGTAGGGCACCTTGTTCGACGCCCACACTTCCACGCGCTCAGGCTGTCCGTCGGCCTCAGGCGAGATGTCCACGAGCCAGGCTGTGGGCTCCAGATAGCCCTGGTGCGACAACTGCGTGACGAACCGGCGCTCTATGATCACCTCGGCATCTTTGAATCCCTGTTCGAGGTCGCCGGTCTCCCAAACAGCGTGGCCGCAGAGGTTCGGCACATCCGAGGGAACCTCCGGGAACCCGATATAGCTTGCGGTCTGCTCATGAATCACCGGCGCTCCGGCCTGCATCGCCTCGACGGAGTCGAAGACAGCGGGCAGCTCCTCGTATTCCACCTCGACCAGCTGGGCCGCCGCTTCCGCAATCTCACGGCTCTCCGCCGCGACAGTCGCCACCTTGTCTCCGACAAACCGGACTTTGTCGTCGCAGAGCAGCGGAATGTCTTTGATGTTCCGGCCGGTGCGGTCGTTCGGGATGTCGGCCGCAGTGACGACGGCAAGCACTCCGGGCATGGCGCGCGCTCGGGAAGCGTCGATTGACAGAATCCGAGCATGAGGGAACGGGCTCCGGACATTCTTGGCCCACACCGTCCCCGGCGGGACGACGTCGGCGGTATAGGCTGCGGCGCCATTGACCTTGCCGACTCCCTCGACGCGGGGAATCGGCCTTCCGATGATTGTGAACGCAGGTGGGGGCGCGGTTGTCATGGCTGCTCCTCGTTGCATCGACAGTGGTGACGTAGCAGAGTCTACCGCCGCCGTTCCCCTCGCGCCACGGAAGGACCGGCTTGCTACTCAGTCTTGGTCAGCATCGGCCTTATCCGGCGAACGCCGGTCGACCCTATTCACGTGTTGCTGTTAGGCTTTCACCTCAGCCTGCCGTTCTTCATATGTGAGCGGCGTCGGCCGGAACGGCTCCCGCCCCGCTCAATACGCCGAGAGAAGCTTCCGCGATCAAGTTCGCCTGGGGCACGGGACGGCCCTCACCAGCGCTGAGTCCTAACGCAAGGAGCAAGGCTATGACGACCAGCACCCATCATGAGCACGACTGGCAATCGCAGGAGTACGTCGACTACTGGATCGAGCGAGACGTCACCCGCGACGAAGGCAGGCAGGAGCACCTGCGGCGGATGGCCGCGCTACTTCCGTATGAACCTGACGCGGAGATACGCGTGCTCGACATAGGCGCGGGCTATGGAGCCGTAGGCCAGGCGGTGCTGGAGACGTTCCCCAAAGCGCACGTGGTCCTTCACGACTTCTCGGCGCCGATGCTGGAGCACGCGCGGCAACGCCTGCAACAGTATGCGGACCGCACCTCCTATGTATTGGCCGACCTCGCAGACCCTGCGTGGGTCCAGGCGATCGACGAGCCGGCGGACGGGGTGGTCTCCGCCATCGCCATCCACAACCTTCGCGACTCGGAGATTCTCGCTCGAATCTACGCCGACATTTTCACCATCGTGAAGCCCGGAGGGGCCTTCCTCAACTTCGAGCTCGTAGGGCCGGAGGGCAACGCGCGGGCGGCGAATGCGAGGGCCAGGCTGGTGATGGAGCAATGGCGGCGGTTCGACGAGACCGGGGCCCGGCCCTCACTCGAAGAGCTAGCCGCCGAGGAAGCGGGGCGGCGAAACTCATGGTCCAGGCGCCCGGGAGAAGAGAGAATCCGTCCTACGCTCTTGGACAACCTCAACTGGCTCCGCGCCGCCGGATTCGACGAGGCTGAGTGCTTCTGGCGCGACGGCAATCATGCCTTGATTGGCGGTTACCGCCGGAGCGCAACGCCATGAAGGCCAGGTAACACAATCTCCCTCCGCGCCAGCAGGTCTACCGAGGCCTAGGTCGACCAGCCATCATCCCCACAGATGGGCCAGAGAACCACGGTCAGGCCGGGGATTTCAAGAAAGCCCTGACCGCCTCGTCGTGCTGTTCCGGCTGCTCCCACTGGGGCCAGTGGGCCGCGTTTGCGATCAGGCGGTACTGGGCTCCGGGAATCACGCTCGCTAAGTACTCGCCGACCTCCGGACCGGCGCCACGATTCCGGTCGGTCCAAAGCACCAATACCGGGGGCGCGAGGGTGGCCGCGACCTCCTCCTCGTAGTGCATCAGCCGAGGCCTCGGCGCATCGATTCCATAGACTCTCGCCATCGACCTGCGAATCTCCGGGACCGCGTACATGCGGTATTGGACGTCAATCAGCTCCTCCGTGAGGTGGTCGGGGCTTGCGACGAGGTACTCCATCCGCTTTCGGACCGTTTCGCGGCTGAAGTTCGTCACGGAGTCCCGGCAGACCTGCATCAGAAGGTTGCCTTCGGGCGAATCGGGGAACTCGCGCTTGAAGTTGACGTAGTACGAACCCGAGTTCAGTACGAGCTTGCCACACCGCTCGGGGTGGTGAAGGCCGACATAGAACGCGATGCCGGCACCCATGGACTCGCCCTCTATGTGGGCCCAAGCCAAGCCGAGGGCGTCCATGAAATCCACCACCGCCTCTGCCTGACGCTCGACCCGATGCTCAGCGTCGTAGGGCTCCAGCGACGAATATCCGTGGTAGAGCGCGTCGATGGCGTAGACGTGGAAGTCGCGGGCCAGGCTCATGATGTTCCTGGCGAATATCTCGGCGCTGCCGCCAACCCCATGTATCAGAATGAGGGGATCACCTGAGCCGGCTTCAATCACCCGGGTCCTATACCGAGCGCCAGGCACGACGCGCACGGTGGCCCCTAGGAGGCCAACCCAAAGAGACGGCGATGAAGGCAGCGTCTGAAACTCGCTCATACCATGACTCCCGGTTATGCAAAGGTCTCAGACAGGGGAGCGGACTATCGAAGCAATGACGAGAGGAGGCCGGGGGCAGGCGCTAGGCGGGGCGGGGGCCTGCGAGGATGTCGCCTCCTTCGATGCGGACGTCATAGGCGACTACCGGCTCTTCCGCAGGCGGGTTCCTCACCTCTCCGGTGCGGAGGTCGAAAGCGCCCTCGTGGATGGGGCATTCGACCTCGCAGTACTCCTGGTACAGGTAACCGTCCGCGAGGAAGCCGTCGGCGTGCGAGCAGAAGCCGTCGAGCGCGAAATACTCGTCACCGACGCGCGCTAGAAGGACATACTCCTTCCCTACCCTGATGGTGCGCATCTGGCCGGGAGCAAGGTCTCCGACCTGCGCGAGCGTGGTGAACTCTGTCAGCATGTGCGCCTTCCTCGTTTGGCACGGGCTATTCTAGCAGGGGCGACGGCCCCTAAGAACCAACGGAAATCAACGGCATGCTCCGTCCAAGGGCCGCGCTTCTTTCAATAGTTGCGGGCGTGTGGTTGAATAGCGCCAGCTTGAGTCGCCGAAATGTGCGGGAGGTCTTCTATGGTCCAGCTCACGTCAGAGATGAAGAGGCTCGTGGACTCGGAGAGAGGCACGATCAGCAGGGAGATATTCTGGGACCAGAACATCTACGACCAGGAGATGGAGCAGGTGTTCGCCCGCTCGTGGCTGTTCGTAGGGCATGAGTCCCAAATCCCGAACCCAGGGGACTTCATTCTGGGGCGCATGGGGGAAGAAGCGGTCATCGTGAGCCACGGGCGAGACGAGAAGGTGCACGTGTTCCTGAACTCGTGCCGGCACCGGGGGAACCGCGTCTGCCGGTACGAACAGGGGAACTCGTTCACGCACATGTGCTCGTTCCACGGGTGGACGTACGACTCGACGGGCGCGCTGGTCGCGTTGCCGTACCACGAGAACGGGTACGACGAAATGGACAAGAGCGAGTGGGGGCTGCTGCAGGCGCGGGTGGAAGTGTTCCACGGCTCCATCTGGGCCACGTGGGACAAGACCGCGCCCAGTTTCCACGAATACCTCGGCGGGGCTGACATGTACCTCGCATCGGGGCTGCTGCACACCGACGGGTCGGACAACGGCGCGGAGGTGCTCGGGGGCGTCGTCAAGTGGAGGCTGGGATGCAACTGGAAAGTGCCATGCCCAGACACCGACACGACGCACGGGTGGATAACGCACCGATCGACCGCGCTGGCGTTGGGCGTCGGGGCCACGGGCAACCCGGTCCGTCCGCGGGAAGACCGCTCGCTGTCCATCGGGCAGGTGCGGAGTCGTTACACGGTCTCGTTCCCCGAGGGGCACACGATGGGAGTAACGATACCGAAGGAAAGCGACCCCGGTTGGGAAGAATCGGGGACATGGAACGAAAGGCCCGCCGTTCGGGAGTACCTGCGGGAGAAGTTCGAGCTGCGCAAGAAGCGTCTGGGTCTCATGGCGCATCTGTCGGTGGGGCCGGCGATCTTCCCCAACGAGGGGTGGCTCGGGCGCGTGGTCCGCATCATGCACCCGCAGGGTCCTGCGATGACGGAGATATGGACGTACTTCTTCGTGGACAAGGACGCCCCCCAAGACGTGAAGACCGAGCTCGCGGCCTACTACGAGCTGTACTACGGCCCCGGCGGGGTTACGCAACAGGACGACATGGAGAACTGGTACGCGCTGACAATCGCCAGCAAGGGGCCGGTCGCGCAGAAGCTAGACCTGAACTACCAAATGAGAATCTCGGAGCCGCCGCTCCATGGGCCGACGGAGTTCGGTCTCCCGGGGCTGTTCGCGCACAACTACAGCGACGAGAACCACCGCCGGTACTACCAGCGCTGGGCCGAGGTTATGCAGGCCAAGGACTGGGGCGAGATGGCGCCGACGATGTCCGCATCGGTAGCGAGCAACGGTAAGTAGGGGGCGCCATGACTAGCTTGCCATCCTACGAGGAATTGCTGTTGCGGATAGAGGTGGAGAATTTCCTCTACTTGGAAGCCGATCTGCTGGACGAGCACCATTACGAGGAGTGGCTCGACCTGTTCACGGAGGACGCCCGCTACCACGCGCCGATGAAACGGAACGTCTCTTCCAGTGAGATGGACAAGGCGCTGACTCGGGAGTCGGTGGAGATGTCCTGGTTCGACGAGGGGAAGAACACGCTGACAAAGCGCGTCGCCCAGATACGGACGGGCGTGCATTGGGCGGAGGAGCCGCTGTCGCGCGTCTCGCATTTCGTGTCCAACGTGCGCTTGCTGGACTCGAGCCCCGGCCAGGTTGGGGCGGGCGAGATCCGCGTCAAGTCCCGGTTCTTGGTGCATCGCAACCGCTTAGAAGACGAGGAGAACACCTGGTTCGGCAGCAGGGTGGACACGCTGCGACGGGTGGACGGAACGTGGAAGATTTCGCGTAGGGAGATTTATCTCGACCAGAACGTGCTGCTCTCCAAGAACTTGACGAACTTCTTCTAAGCGTCAAGCGAGCGAAGGAGCCCCTGCCGTTCGCTCTGGCGTCCTGCGCTTGCGGCTTGTCAGGCATTCCTGCTGGCGCGACTTCCCGCGGTTACTCCAACCGCAAGCTCGAATGCTTCAATCTGCTAAGGCGTATGCTCGGCGGGCAGCACGGCCAAGAGAGGCCGCGCTACTAGGGGGCGCCAAGTGCAACTGGAGAATAAGACTGCGATCATCACCGGCTCCGGCCGCAACATCGGCGAGGGCATAGCCAAACGGTTCGCCGACGAAGGGGTGAGGGTCGCTGTCGTCGACATCCTCGAAGAACGGACGCAGGCGGTGGCGGCGGCGATCAACGCGCTCCACCCAGGCGCCGCGTTGCCCGTCAGGTGCGACGTCACCGACAGCGAGGACGTCCAGGCGATGGTGGCCAAGGTGGTCGGCGAGTGGGGGCGCGTGGACGTCCTCGTGAACAACGTCGGCGTTGTCGATCGAACGAACATCCTCGAGCTGCCCGAGAGCGAGTGGCATCGGGTCATCCGCATCTCGCTGACGAGCCTGTTCCTGGTGACGAAGTACGTGGCGGCCAGGATGGCGGAGCAGGGTCAGGGCGGGCGCATCATCAACATCAACTCCACTTCAGGACATCAAGGGCGGCCCAACGCCACCGCGTACCCCGCCGCCAAGGGGGGCGGTCTGCACCTCAGCAGGTCACTGGCGATGCAGCTGGCTCCGCACAACATCCGCGTCAACACCGTCACGCCCAACCGTGTGCTGACGGAGGCGGAGCCAGGCGCGCCCACGCGGGCGACGAGCGTCGACAATCTCATCGGCAGGCAGGTCACGCCCGCAGACGTTGCGGCGGCGTGCGTCTTCTTTGCCGGCCCGGACTCGGACGCCATCACCGGAGCGGACCTTTACGTGGACGGCGGGGTGCTGGCGGGGTAGCGGGCGTGAAGATCAAGGAGCACGAGCGGGTTGTACTAACTGAAGACCTGCCCACCGATGGGCTGAGACTGGGTGACGTGGGAGTCATCGTTCACGTCGCTGCCGACGCGCAGAGCTACGCCGTCAAATTCATCGCGCTGGACGGCCACACAATCGACGTCATTCCGCTCGCGGCGGCCCAGATCCGACCCATCCACGAGCAAGAAATCGCCAACGCCCGCGCACTCTGACCACTTACGAACCCGACCGGGGTCGATGACGCGGCGGCCTGGGCGCGGCTAGGCTGGACGGGCGGGCGGCGTGGGCGTGGGCGGCTCGGTGAGCACCACATCGATCCGATGCCAGCCGGTGGCCCCTGACGGCAGGTTGGCCCTGCGAATCTCGTCCTGGCGCGTTCCGGAGCCGTCGGTGGCGCGCACCACTAGGGTTGGACGGCCGGGCATCGGGCTCGGCCATCCAACGCGCCATATCACCCAGGCATAGTCAGACAGCGCGGGCTCAAACTCCGCGTCCCGCCAGGTCGCGCCGTCGTCAAGGCTGACCTCGACACGGGAGATTCCCCTGGTCCCGGCGAACGCAACGCCGCCAACCTCAACCTCCGTAACCGGCAACCGAGCGTTGTCGGTGGGAATGTCGAACCGCGACATCGTCTTGATAACGGCTGTGTCTTGCCAGCCTCGCCTCTGCCAATAGCCGCGGAAGCCGGCATCGACGGGTTCAATCCTGTCCAGCCATTTCACATTTTCCATGCCGTACAGCCCCGGCACGATGATCCGCGCGGGAAACCCATGCCCGTCAGGAAGCGGTACGCCGTTCATGTTGTAAGCGACGATCACCTCGTCACGGCGGGCGATGTCCAGGGAAAAGCTGTCGAAGTAGCCGTCGTGGGCATAGAACGCGATGCGCTCAGTCCCCTCGGCTAGCTTCGCCTCGTCCAAGATGAGCTTGAGGGGCACTCCCTTCCACAGGGCATTGCTAATCAAGTCTCCGCCTATGGGGTTGCTGATGCACGTAAGCGTCACGTACTCCTCGATGGCGGGCATCGCGAGCAGCCCGTCGTAGGTGATCTGCATGGGGTTGCCGACGCGGTCGCCCTCCACCCCGAGAGTCCATGTCCCGACGTCGATGTTGGACACCACCGCCGACTTGGACACGAGATAGAACTCGTCATTGGGCGTCACCGGCGTCGAAAGCCTGCCCTTGGGGCGCGACACGGAGGGGGCCAGCCTGCTGAGATTGGTGAGCACGGTCTGCACCGCGATGCCGCCCACCACGGCAAGGGCGGCGAAGACCCCCGCTTTCTGAAGGAAATCGCGCCGGCCCGCGTTGTACTGCATACCCCCGGCGCGGTCGGCAAGAGCGAGGACCTGAGTCGTGGTGAGCGCGAATACGAACACCGCGAACAGCAGCGCTAGCGAGTAGGTGAGCGGCCCATCCGCAACGTTGCCTCCGAAGAAGCCTCCGCCCAAGAGAGGCGTGAGCGCCAGCGCCAGCACCGCCCACACGCCAAGGGCGAGGTAGGAGGCGCGCTTGACGAGACCCTCCTGCTGCGCCGCGTCCTCCACGTACTTCGCGTAGGCCACGCCAATCAGACCGCCAACCCCAATCTGCCCGAGGAACACCAGGACGTAAAGCAGCCGCTTCGCATTGAACAGCAGCTTCTCAATAAAGAAGTCGAAGACCGGAGCCGGCAGCAGCCTCGTGAACCAGTCCGCCATGAGCTCGGTTATGACCATTGCGTCGAGCGTGAGGCGCAGCGCGATCAGCACGACGGTCATCAGCAGAGCGCCAACCGCGCCTGCGATAAGTCCCGCACGTGCACCCGGCAAATCTGACGTCGTTCGCTCCAAGCGCCGTCCCCTCCCTGCCAATCGCCACACCCAACTACGATGCCGACCGAAGCCCCGTCTATTCGGGCTTGTTCTCCTCCAGCCTGCTACGTCTGCCGGAAGGCGCCCCCAGACTAACTCACCCCAAAGCGGCGAAGGCACGCTTCGGGTTGACGGACAGAATCTTGTCAATGGTGGCGGCGCTCAGGTCTCCCCGCCGGTCGAGCTCCTCAGCCAGGTGGTCCTCCCGAAACGCGTCTCCATGTGGGAAGTCGCTCGCGGTGACGAGAAAGTCGTCGCCTAGCCGGTCCACCACATACGAAAGATCATCGCCCACGGCGCACGAGACGAAAATCCGGTCGCCCAGCCAGTCATCGACCCTGGTCGTATTACGACCGCGAAGGCCTTTCATAATCCACGGGGCCCAGTCGCATCCGATCTCCAGAATGACGACGCGCAGATTCGGGATCTGGTCCATCGCTCCAGAGTTCATCAACTGCGAAAACCCGTAAATCACCTGGTTGAGACCCGCGCCATAGGGATTGTTCTGAGGAAACTGCTGCCTGTCCGGGCGAGGGTACTGTTCCACCATGTGGCGTAGCGTCGGCGACGTGTTGCCCGTGTGGAGCAGAATCGGAAGCTCTTGCCGCGCGGCCTCCTCGTAGACCGGCATGAACGCAGGATTGCTCAGGGGCATATCCCACGGGACCCCGTGGGTGTATATCCCAGCCGCGCCCCCCATCTGCTTCACGCGTCTAATCTCGGCAACGGCGGCGTCCGGGAGTCTGTAGGGGATGACGGCGGCGTACCAAAGCCGCCCTTCCGACTTGCCGCACTGGGTCGCCATGAACGTGTTCCAGCTCCTCGCCAAGGCCGCCTCTAGCTCGGGGTTCTCGGCGACGGGCCCCTGCCAAACAGTCGGGAACACGATCTGCTTGTCGATGCCGGCCTCAGCCATGGCGGCGATGCGCCCTTCTATGTCCGTGAGCTTTTGCACTCCTAGGGAGGCGCCCTTCTGCTGAGCGCGGTCCATCATCGTGGGCGTGCCGCCGTACAGGCGAATCTTGTAGTCAATCACCCAAGCGGCGTTGTGAAAGCCGAACACCGTGTCTCCAGGAAACTGTACGGGGAACGGCCGCTGCCTCTCAAAAGCGGAGTCCAGGTAAGTCCATGTCTCTAGCCCCTCTTCCACATGAGCGTCGCAATCTATGACTGTCATCGTTCCTCCCTATTCACCACTACCGAGAGCCGCCGTTACAGTTCGCCTAGCACTTTCTCGATCTCCGATTCAGTCCGCCCGCCACGTTCGGCCGAGCTCTCGACAAGGTAATCCTCTCTGAACGAATCGCCGTGCGGGTAATGGTCACCGGATGCTCCCAACATTGCAGCAGCAGCCTCCACGCCTCGGCTGCGGGCTCAGGAGTCCAGCGCACCGGGTTGAACGGGTCGTTGAACGCATGAGGCGCTCCCTGGAAGCGATAGAACGTGTGCTGGACCCCCAGCCTATCGAGCTCGGCGTCCACCTCGTCCACGTCCGCCGGACTCGGATTCTGGTCCTCGCTGCCAAAGAAGCCCGCCAGCGCACAGCGGATGTTCGCCGCGAACGAAAGCGGCGGAGGGTCCCCGTTCCTGCCCCTATTCATGTCTGTCCCGTAGAAGATTGCGGAGGCCGCGAATTCATCGCAGACGCCCGCCATGTAGAGGGAGAGACGACCGCCCAAGCAGAACCCCATGATGCCCACAGGCGAGTCCCCAACCTCCGGCAAGTCGCGCAAGTAGGCCAACGCCGCAAGGGTGTCCCGCCTAAGCTCCTCAAATCCCGTAGCCCGACCCCTGAGCCTCGCTTCTTCAGGTCGGCGTGGGTCGTCGAACGGGATAGAGCTGAACTCGTGGACGGTCATGTCGGTGTTCCGATGGTAGAGATACGGCGCTATTGCCGCGAAACCCTCGGACGCGAGGTCGTCACAGAACTTGCGCACGCCCTCATCGACGCCGTAGGTGTGCATCCCGACGATTACGCCGGGAAAAGGCCCATCGCCTCTCGGCAATGCTACGTACGATTCCATGGGGCTCCCATCCACGTCGATCGAGGCCCATTTCGAAGCCATGACTGCTCCCTTCGCGTCAAGCCATCGAGGCTGGCAAGCCACATCCGCCCTCCGACGCTTGGCCGCGTCTGGTCGCGCCGCGAGGAGCGTGGGGGCATGATAGCGCGCGACGGGCTGTGAGGCGCGCGTCATTGCGCAACCAGGCGCGCCGGGCTATCTTTCCGTCTATGCCGACCTCATTCGTCAGGACCACGAGCAAGCATCTGCGGCGGAATTGCAACGAGCCATTCGGAGCAGGCCTGTGAGCACCGCCCTCCCCTGTGGATACGCCAGCGAAGGACAGGGAGTCACCCCCTTGGCCGCCGCGCTGGAATCCGGCGCAATGCTCGATCAGGGCTTCGACCTCACCCTGTCCAAGATGGGGGACGCTCATGCGGTCGTGGCCGGACTGGCGTCGGGCGTCATTGTCTTCGGAAACCTCGCGGCTCCCGCGCTGGTAATCGCAGCCGCCACGGGAAGGGCCGACCTCGTCTTCCTAGCCGGGGGCGTCAATCAGCAGTTCCTCGTCGGCGCCCCAGGCATGACGCTTGATGAGCTCCGCGGCCAGCCCCTGGGCATGAGTCACCCAGGCGACCTGACCGACTTCCTTGGACAGCTGGCCATGGACCGCGTACTCGGCCAACCCAGTGAGCTTCGCGCCACCGGCGGCAGTCAGTCTCGCGTGCAGGCCCTGCTGAACGGCGAGATTGCCGCGACGCCCCTCTCCCCACCCACCGCCATTCAGGCGAAGCACGCCGGGTGTCCCTGGCTATACGACTACGGGGAAATGGACTTGAACTTCGCCATCGGCGGCATCGCGGCCCCGCGAGCGCTCATCGAGACCCAGCCGGAGCTCGTCAAACGCTTCTTGCGCGGATACATGGAAGGCCAGCGCCGCTATAAACGGGACCGCACCTTCGGCGTCGCCGTACATATGAAGTACGGCGAAACGACCCAGGTGATTGCGGAGGAGACCTACGACGTCACCCATGAAGGCTTCCGGGACCTCCCCGACCCCGCCACCGAGGGCGTGGGGATGCTCGTCGATTTCTGGAAGGGCGCAGGCCTTATCCCCAAAGCATTCGACGTAGCCAGCGTTGTCGACTCGGGACCCATCACGGCCGTCTGCGGCGAGCACGATTCCCACGGCTCCTGACGCAAGAGCCCATTCAGCAGCGCTCCGTTGTTCGCTCACCCGGAGCGCTGCTTGGCCTCATCCGAGCCACCAGCACTCACAAGCCCCGGCGAGTCACGCTCGGAGACTGGGGCTCCGGGCAGGACGGGCTTCTTAGTCCCGTTCGTCCTGCAGGAACCATTCGGTCGGCAGCTCTCGGCCGATGCCTGCCGCTTTCGCCAGCTCGTAGGCCCGGAATGCAACGGCTGCGAACTGCAATCCTGAGCCCGGCACGTTGTAGTAGCAAGTCAACTGATCGTCGCTCGAACGTCCGGCGACCTTTCCGGACACCAGGTCGGCCAGGGTCGGGGCGTCGCTGCGGTCGACTCCACGGTACGAGCTGTCGAAGTAGCCCTCAGGCAGTCCAACGTAGTCCTCGTCTCCTCCGACGAAGAACCCCTCGGCTCCGCCGTTGTTATGCCGCACGATGACGTCGAATTTCTCGACCGATGCGGGCGGCAGCTCTTTCGGCAAGACAGGCGTCACGTGCATTCCCGGCGTGAGGTATTGCGGATGGATGACGGGCTGCGCCGAGTCGGTGCATCCCGCTACGATGTCCACTCCCTCGGTGACCTGATCGGGGCTGTCCACCGCAACGACGTTGATGTCCAGCTTGTCGCTCATCTCGGCTGCGTAGGCCTCGCGGTGCGCGCGCGTGGGGCTGTACACCCGGCAATAGTCGATCTTGCGCACCTTCGCGAACGCTTCCAGGTATGTCCTAGCCATCCCGCCGGAGCCGAACATGCCGACCGACCGCGCGTTCTCCCGGGCCATGTAATTTGCAGCGACGCCGGCCGTCGCGCCAACGCGCATGTGCTGGATGTGGCCGTCGTTCAGGATGGCCAGCAGCTCCGCGTTCCAGACGCTGAAGAGCAGGATGAGGCCGCAGTACTTGCCCGGCGTGACGCAGTATTTGTCGAGCGTCTGGCCGTCCGCCTCCCAGGGGTAGTGCATGATGTCGGACTTGAACCGAAGCGCGAACACGCCGAGGCGCCGACTGGCGCCCTGCAGAGATCCGAAGACGTAGAACTTCTCGTCGCCGATGGGCACCCAGACGTCCCAGCGGCCCCCGGGGGGCGCAACGACGGCCTCCTTGTTCGCGAGGTCTTTATAGGCCGTGTCCAAGTAGTCGAGGCAGTCGTCCATCGCTAGGACGCGCCGCGCGTCGTCCGTGTTGATGAGTAGGGTCACCGGTCACCTCCTGTAACGTCGCTAGCGGCAGACACGGGCCAATACCTGGATTCCCGCCTTCGCGGGAATGACGGAGGGGGTCTTATGGATGCCCGGACGTTCCTCCTACACGTTGAAGAAACGCATCGCATTTCCGCCCAGCACAGCGGCCTTGTCGTCATCGGTCAGGCCAGGGTAGTGCGCAAGCTCGTCAATCTCCTCCTCGGCCTTGAGCGCATCCACCTCGTGGGGATAGTCGGATGCGTAGGCGAACGGAGTCGGCCCGACACGCTCGACCAAGTGGCCGAGCGTTCCCTCGCTGCCCTCGCATCCGATCAGCACGCGCCCGCTCTTGACCCACGCCTCGGCGTCGAGGTCGGAGTCGCGTGGCCGATACTCGTCCTCGCGGGCGAGGCGGTCCAGCACGAACGCCAGCCAGCCGGCGCCGCCTTCCATGAACCCCACCTTGAGGTCCGGAAAGCGGTCGATGGCGCCCTGACGAAAGAACGATACGAAATTGATGATCAGCGGCAACGGGTGATGAAGGATGTGCGAGGCGCCGTTGTCGATGAAGCCCTCCATGCCCAGGTTGAGGTTCGAGCCGCCGTGGAGCGCAAGCACGCAGCCGAGGCGCTGGGCCTCCTCGTACACGGGCCAGTACATCTCGTGGCCGAGGTTCAGCGGCAGCCCTCGCGTGGGCAACATGGCACCCGGCAGTCCCAGGTCCTCCACCGCGCGACGAAGTTCCTTCACTGCCTCGGGCACGTTCTGCATCGGGATCAGCGCCATGGGATGCAGCCGGTCGCTAACGAGCCGGTACTTCCCGTGAACGTAATCGTTGAACCCCTGGCACACCGCAACCGCGTATTCCGGGTTCTGGATGATGCCAACCGCAAGCCCGGCAGTGGTGAACATCACCGCCTTCTCGATGTCCGCGCGCTCCAGGAACGCCACCCAGTCTTCTCCAGAGCCCATGCGGTGCTCACTCGCGTTCACCCGCTCGCGCCCCGCCGCTCCCGACCGTCGGGCCTGCGGCATGTGCATCCCGTCTAGGCCAGGGAACAATCGGTCAATGTTGCGGCCTCCCCGAATGGACGACTTGAAAGGCTCCGGCATGAAGTCGAGCATCTCCGGGCCAGCCTCAATGATGTGGCCGTCGCAGTCGACGACCGGAAAACCGCGCTTCGCCATCTCGTCCCTCCTCGGCCAGCAACGCCTGGCCCACGCCTGCAATACGGCTGCTTTCGTTGGCACTATACGCCGTTATCGCTCATTGCGCCCAAGGTGGGGTCCGGCAATGCCGAAAGACATCCACCAAGGGTGGAAGCCCGGAGTCGCTGAATAATCCTGGCCAGTACGGCGCGTCGACAGCCCGCCCGGAGGCGCTTCTCCAGCACCCTGCTAATGCGCACCCCGCGTTCTCTTCTGATCAGTCTTTTGCTCTCCCCCTCGTCGCAGAGGTATAATATTCACCTTGCGACTGGACGAGGTGGCGTTAGGCTTTGGGGTGATGAACGGAAGGCAAAACTGATGACTCTTTCCATAGAGGGCATAACTTCCCAAGCGCTCAGTTTGCCTGAAGAACTCATCCTGATTCTCCTCAACGAAGAGAACGGCTACTTCCACCAAGTACCCGGCTGGGATTTGAACTGCGCCGTCGTCGGTGCCGTGCTAGCGGAACTTTCACTCATATCTCGTATAGACACGGACTTGGATTCCCTGTTCCTTCTGGACAAGTCATCAACGGGCAACCCTGCCATGGACCCTATCCTGGAAGAAATTGCAGGCGAACCAGTTCGACGGAATGCTCAGTACTGGATCGAACGGCTCGCTCCTCGTGCGGAGTCAATCATTGATTTGACTCTGGACCGATTGGTGACCTGAAGATCCTGGAACACCATGACGGCGAATTCTGGACGCTGTCCCGTACTGCCTGGCAGACGGAACTATCCAACCGCTCAGCAGAAGGCGATACGTTTCAGTTCGTCAAAACACGCATCAGCAAGGTGCTATTCAACAACGAGATTCCCGATCCGAGAGACGTCATCATTATCTGCCTCGACTACAAATCGGGTTCACAGGACGTCATCTCAGATCCCAGCCAGGCAGGGCGGCTGCCTGCCGTACCCACCTGGCCATCTGCTCCTCGTCGAGTCCGTCCTCGTAGATGTCTATCCAGCGCGCATCCTTGTCCTTGCCCGCGCCGGATGGGACTGGTTGCAGCAACGCGCCTTGAAAAAACGTTACTTTTATGTACCGGGTAAAGACGTGGTAACTCAAGAACCAACCCTGGCCCTCGACGCCATAGAAGGGCGAGTTCCACCTCACGGCCTTGCGCACGTCAGGCACGTTGCGCACGATAAGCGCGTCGAGGCGGCACCCAACGTCGTTCTTCCACTCCGGCATGGGCCGCGATGTAGGCCTGCACGGGAGCGTCGCCGTCCCCCTTCGCGATCTGCGGGTTGCCGCCCGAAAGGAGGACCGGCTTTACGGGCTGCGTGGTGTTGTAAGCCACCGCCTCGCGCACCAACGCCCTGAGCGCGGCATCATCTACCTGTCTCCCTCACGAAGGTCTATCGCCCGCCACGTGTTCCCACCCAAGGTCGCGTTGAAGAGTTTCATGGGGTCAGGGAGTGCGGCCCCGTGTGCGAACGTGAGCTTCACCTTGTCCTTGTGGGCGTTGGCGACGGCCAATATCCCGCCGTGCGACCACGCGGGGGACCCCATCCACTTCCATTCTTCGACCACCTCGGGGTCGACCTCGCGGATGGTCCTGCGGATTTCGCTCAGCCTCTCGCCTCTCCAATCGCCCAAGCCCGCAATCTTCTCGTCGATCTTCCTGGACGCGTTCGAATGGTCTAGTGGCTTGGCGACCGCCTTGCGCGGCTTCGCAGACTTCTCTGGCGCTTTGCCGGGCATTCCACTCCAATCTGGGCTTGCGCAGTGGATTTCGTCGGGGGTGCTCGATACTGAAAAGTGGTGGAGCCGAGGGGATTCGAACCCCTGACCCCCTGCTTGCAAAGCAGGTGCTCTCCCAACTGAGCTACGGCCCCACGATGGAATCCGACCCCCCTCAGTATACCGTGGGCGCGCACCTAGCCGACCTGGGATGCAAGCCCTCGTGCGTCCGGCGCTACGCGGCCTAGCATCGCCGGCTTAGTGTCGCTGGAGGAAAGCGAGCAGCTCGCGAGCGATGGCCTCGGGCTGCTCGGGCAGCATCGCGTGGCTAGCGTTCGGGAAATCGACGACTTCGACCCGGTCCGCGCCCAGCTGCTCACGCAGCACGTAGCCGTTCTCGGGAGTGGCCATCGGGTCATCCAGCCCTTGGATGACGAGCACCGGCGCCGACCCGGCATGCCCCCATTCAGCATAGGGGACCGAGTCGCGCGCGTCCCATTGCATCTTCTTCGTCTCCGGGAACCAGCCGTCGAGCCAGATCGAAGGGTCGCGGCCGGGCGAGAAGAACACGTGCTGAATATCGGCGAGGCGCTCCTCCTCGGAGCGGTCGAGCTCGAAGATGCGCATGAGGGCGGCGCCGGTCTCCGGCGCCGGTGGGACCTGCCCCCCAGCGGCGATCAGCGTGACGCTGCGGACCAGCTCTGGACGGTCGGCGGCCAGGCAACGCACGATACGGTTGCCGTATGCGTGGCCCACGAGATGGGCCGGTCCGACTGATAGATGCTCAATGGCCCGCGCTACATCATCCGCGAAATCGCGCAACGCCAGTCCATCGACGGCGGGGGAGCTGCCGTCAATGCCGCGATGGCTAACGCCGACGGCCTGATAGCCAGCTGCCTCAAGGTCGCCCATCAAGACGTTGAAATCGCCGATGCCGCGCCCCAAGGAGGACACGAGGACCACCAAATCTCCGCTGCCCCTCACCTCAACTTCAACCTCGCCATGCTTCACCTTTACGCGCAACGTTTCCTCCTTGGGACCGGCCTGTCCCCAGTGTATCGTGGCTGCCTCCTCTGGAGGCTCTTGCGCTCCCGATAGCCCCCCTGTTAACCCACGGGTCGACGAGGGACGTCCCCTACCCTGCCCTGGGGCGCAGACCCGGCAGCGATAGGCCCTCCAAGGTCTCGGACACGATGCCGAAACGCTCGAACGGCGGCATGAAGTACGCGCCCGCGATGCGGTCGGCGACCGCCGAGAGCAGCTCACGGCTGATCGCTATGCCCTCCGCCGCCGCGCCCTCGCCCGCCCCCTCGATGCGGTCCAGCACGTGCAGCGGCGTCACGATTCCCGGCACCTCGTTGTGCAAGAAGCGAGCGTGACGGACGCTGCGGAGCGGCAGCACGCCCATGATGACCGGCAGCGGGAAGCCCCCCAGCGTCGTCTCCACCCGCTCCACGTCCTCCGGCGCATAGACGGGCTGCGTCAGCAGGAAATGCGCACCCGCCGCGACCTTCCGCTCCAACACCCGCAGCTCGCGGTCCAAGTCGGGCGCATTTAGGTTCAGCGCCGCCCCGATAAAGAAGGACGTCGGCGAGTCCAGCTCGCGACCGTTCGCATCGAAGCCCCGGTTGAACCCGGCCATGAGCCGGATCAGGCCCGACGCCGTCACGTCGCTCACCGCCGTCGCCTGGGGGTAGTCACCGGTGATCGGCACGTCGCCCATTACCGTGAAGACGTTACGGACGCCCAGCGCATGCGCGCCTAGAAGGTCCGAGTGCAGCGCGAGCAGGTTCCGATGGCGAATGGCCATGTGCATGACGGTCTCAACGCCCAAGCGCGACTGGAGCAGGCTGCCAGTGGCCAGCGCGCTCATGCGACCCTGCGCCCGCGGGCTGTCCGCCACGTTGACCGCGTCGATATGCCCCGCGATCCCGCGCAACTTGTCCAGCGTTGGGCCAATATCGAACCCACGCGGCGGTGAAAGCTCCACCGTCACGACGAATTCGCCTCGCTCCAAACGCTCCGCCAGCCCTGTCGGCGGACTAGGCTCGGGCTCCGGTTTCGAGGCCGGCGCGGGCGCGGAACGCGGCGCTACGTGGACCCGGGACGTCGAGACGCCGCGAATCGCGTCACGGGCGGCGGCGATATGCTCCGGCGTGGTTCCGCAGCAGCCGCCCAAGACCACCGCGCCCGACCTGGCGGCTTCGCGGGCCACCTCCGCCATGTAGTCCGGCGCCGCCATGTACCGAAGCCTGCCTCCCACGTAGGCAGGTAGGCCCGCGTTTGGCTGCGCAGCGAGCGGCAGACTTGTCATTCCCGCCATCCGTTCGACGACGCTCCTGACCAAGTCCGGGCCCACGCTGCAATTGGCGCCAACCCCAAGCACGTCCTCGCCCGAAAGCGCGGCCGCAGCCTCCTCGGGCGAGTCGCCGTTCGGCGTAAGACCGTCGTCGTTGAACGTCAGCTGGGCGATGACCGGCAACCCCGCGGCGGAATTGACCGCGGCGATAGCCACTTTGAGCTGCGCCAGCGACGTGAACGTTTCCAGTAGAAGGAGGTCGGCCCCGGCGTCGGCCAGCACAGCCGCCTGCTCGGCGAACATCTTGTTTGCTGCGGCGGAGCCGAGCGCATCGGCCCCAAGCGTGTCGGGCACGAGCGGGCCCATCGCTCCGGCCACCCAGACCTGCTGCCCGTGCAAGCGCGCCGCCTCTTTCGCAAGCGCCACACCCGCGCGGTTCAGTTCCTCGACGCGCGACGCCATGCCGTGGGCCGCGAGCTTGGAGGCGTTCGCGCCGAACGTGTTGGTCTCGATCAGCTCCGACCCTGCGCCCAGGTAGTCCAGGTGAATCGACCTGACGGCGTCCGGCCTGTCGATGTTGGCGAGCTCCAGCGGTCCCGCGGTGATGCCGTGGGCATAGAGCTGCGTGCCCATTGCACCGTCTGAGAGCAGCGGGCCGCGCGATAAGCGTTCGAGTAGTGAGGAAGTCATGGAAAGGAAGCCCGAACGGATTGTAGCAGCCGCGTTGCCCGGCCCCCGTTTGTCATGACCTTAGCCGGAAGCTATGCTGGCGCGCGTCTCCGCAGCGTCTCTCCACATGACAGGCCCCGATCTCACGCTCATCAACTGGCTGCTGGCGTCCACGCCCGTGGTGCTATTGGTCGTGACGATCATCCTCCTCAACTGGAGCGCGCCAAGGGCCGGAGCGGCGGCCTGGGCGCTCGCGCTGGCGCTGGGCCTCCTCATCTTCGGCGCTGCGCGCGACCACGTGGCTATCGCCAGCGCCAAGGGCCTCAGCCTGGCGGTGTTCGTCCTGACGATCGTCTGGGCCTCCGTCTACATGTTCAACATGGTCGACAAGCTGAAGGGCATTGACGCCATCGGCCGCGCGATGGCGAGGCTGGCCGACGACCGCCTCACCCAAGCGTTGCTCATCGGCTGGGGCTTCTCCAGTTTTATCCAGGGCATCACCGGCTTCGGCGTGCCTATCGCCGTCTCCGCTCCGCTGCTCATCATGCTCGGCTTCTCTCCCGCGAGAGCCGCGGGGATGGCCTTGGTGGGCCACGGATGGGCCGTCACCTTCGGGTCCATGGGCTCTTCCTATTACACCATCCAACTGGTCACCGGCATCGAGGGCGATGTCATCGCCCCGCACATGGCGCTGCTGTTCGCGCCCATCATCGTCGTCAGCGGCTCGCTCGTCGCGCACATCTACGGCGGGCTCGCCGCGGTCAGACGCAGCCTGCCCCTCGTAATCGTGACGGGGTCAATCATGGCGGCGGCCATGTACGGGCTGGCGCTGGCTGGCGCGCCGCAGATCGCGTCGAGCGTACCTGCCGTCCTGGGCATGGTCGTGATTGCCGTCGTCTCCCGCACGCCTCTCTTTCGGAAGGAGGCTGTCTCCGCCGGAGCGGCGCCCCCCGTAGACGGCGACAACAGCAAGCCGATGCCGTTCTGGCTGGCGTTCATGCCCTACATGCTGCTGATCACCCTGAGCGTCATCTCCCAGATTGGCCCTATCAAGGAGGCGGTCTCCGGCATCCGCTGGGGACTCGACTATCCTGCCTTCGTTACCGGCGAAGGGTTTGCCGTCCCTGCCGTCAGCAGCTACGCGCCGATACGGTTGCTGAACCACCCCGCGCCGCTGATAACGTTCTCCGTTCTCATCAGCGCCGGCCTCTACGTCCTCGCCGGACGATGGCGCCGCAGTGTCGCCTGGGAAGCGATGAAGCTGACCTATTCCCAGAGCCTGGGAACAACCATCGGCGTTGCGACGATGGTGATGATGGCCGTGGTCATGGCCGACTCCGGTATGACGGTCCTCCTCGCGCGGGGCATCGCCAACGTCTCGGGCCCGGTCTACCCGCTGGTGTCGCCGTTCATCGGCTTGCTCGGCTCGTTTATGAGCGGAAGCAATACGAATTCCAACGTCATGTTCGGCCTGCTCCAGTTGGAAACGGCCCGCGCTCTCGGCATCGGCCCCGTGACCATATCGAGCATCCAGTCGATCGGCGCGTCGGTGGGCAGCCCCATGGCCCCGGCCAAGGTGCTCGTTGGCGCAGCCGTCGTCGGACTGGCCGGCAAAGAGCGGGACATCTTCAGAATCGTCATCCCGTACATCCTTGCCCTCGTGCTCCTCGCCGGGGTCGAGGCCATCATCATCATCGAGCTGTTGCCGAGACTGTCGAGGTGACCGTGCTCTCAGCAGAAATGAAACGCAAGCTGCGCCACGTCGTCCTGGCTGGGACGATCGTCAGCTTTCCCCTGCTCTATCTGGGCCCCGTCACCTTGGAGAACGCGGCGGTGGCCGTCGCGGGCCTAGCCGTGGCCGGCGCAACCGCCGCGCTCGCGTGGCTCGTATTCTAAGGAACAGCTGCTCGCCCGCAGACGACCCTTCTCAGTCCCCGCTTGAAGAAGAGGCCCTCCTCAGTCCCACGCTTTGAGGAAGAGGTTTGAGGGAGAGGCTCGGATAGAATGGCCTCCCAACACTAAGCGCCACCAGCGAGCATTGCAGCATGACATCCCAACGACCCCAACGCACCTCCCAAGGCCACTTCGGCAAGCTCGCCGAGGCCTATCGCGACAGCAAGACGCACGCCCAGGCAAACGGCCTAGCTTCAGCCGCCGACTACCTGAGCGACCGGCGGTACGGGACCGCCGTCGACATCGGCGCCGGGCCGGGCTTCACAGCCTTCGCCATCGCCGGCCAATGCGAGCGGGTCATAGCCACGGACGTGACGCCGGAGATGCTGGAGCAGGCGCGCTCGCTCCGGGTCGAGCGTGGGGCCCCACAGACGGAGATGATGCTCGTAACAGCCGAGCGCCTGCCCTACGCGGCCGGCTCGATTGACCTCATGACCTGCCGCACCGCCGCGCACCATTTCTTGGATGTCGGAGCGTGGCTCGAAGAAGTCGCGCGAGTCCTCGCTCCGGGCGGCGAGCTCATCCTCATCGACACCATCTCGCCGGGCGACGCGGAGGCCTTGGCCTGGATGCACGCGATCGAAATCTGGCGCGACCCGTCCCACGTGAGGAACCTCACCGCCGGCGACTGGACCGGCGCCGCCGCTCACTCCGGCCTCCGAGTCGCCGAGACGGCCCTATCGCGGGTCGATCTGGAGTATCCGGACTGGACGGAACGAGCGGGAATGCCAAAGGAAGACGCCGCCCAGCTCGGCCAAGCCCTCGCCGATGCGCCCCGGGCAGCAGCGGAAGCATTCGGCATAACGCCCCGCGCGGAAGGCGTCATAGAGTTCTACTGGCCGGTGCTAACGATGAAGGCGGTCAAGCCGTAGGCTAATGGGCTAGAGGAATGCGCCATGGCGACAACCAACGCGAACAACGAGAACAATGGGCCCGATAAGGAACCCCTGCCTGTAAGCCTCTTCTTCATCTACGACGACCAGGCCCAGCGGATAGTCGACACCGCTCTTCAATATAGAATGAAAGCGAGTGAGAGCGCGCGGGACGCCCTGAGCGCCGCCATCGATAACTCGGGAATCAGCATCGATGGGTTCAGGGAAGCGAGCATGGCGCCTACCGACCAGCTCGCGGGTCCCATCCTTTCCGCCTGCTCCTTCGGGAATAATAAGCTCGCCGCCGCCGTTGTCAGAGTCTGGGCGGAATGCCGAAGCGACCTAGCCAACGCAGTGATGGCTCACCTCTCGGACCTAGGGGAGACCTTCGAGCACCCTCCGCCCAAGCGCGAGTTTTTCGAGCAAACGTTGGGCTGGTCGGCCTTCGCCAGGAAGCGCGACGTTATCACCGAGAGGGGCCCGTTCGATTCGCTCGACGTCGAGTTGATGCTCATTTGTCTCACCGGCAACCGTCCCCTGGACGATTACGACATTAAATCGCCTCTCCTCGACGAGTGGCTAGAGGAGTTGCGCGCTCTCCCCTTAGACGCGCCTGAGTGGGACGAGATCTCCGTCTTTACAACTGCCGCCCTCGAAATGCTCAGAGACAACCACGAGGCGCTCATCGAAGAAGCAAGGCGGGGCCTTAGCGACGCCATATCCGAGATAAGGACCTCCTACGCCGAAGAGTTGAGCTACCTCGACGTGGGCCTGGGCCACTGGGAGGACGACGCGGCAGAGCGGCAGGACCTCGCCACAGACGCACTGGAGCTGGCTTACAAATTGATGGACGCATTGCACGCCTACTCCGAAACGCGCCCTCAGGCGCCCACCCGCCGCCTGGAACTTGCCCGGGCTATCGAACGAGCGGAGTCTGAAGAGACGGTCTACCGACTCGTGGCCGCGTGGGATGTCCTGATTAGCTCCCCCGTCGAGGATGACGCCGCCAACCCGACCGACCCGCAAGCGTCGAACGAGGCCAACGAGTCTCCGGCAGCGTTGCCGGAGGAATACGCCGCCCTGCGGATGCAGGTCGGCAATTGGAAACAGAAGTACGAGCAAGCCCAGGCAGCCTTGAATAACAGAACAAAGGAACGGGACCAGGCCCGTAAGAAGGTTGAGGCCCTCCAGATCCAAATGGTAAGACTGGAGCGCCAACGCGGGGTAGACGGGCCTCCCTCCGCCGACGCCGGGCGACACGGCGCGGCTAGTAGACACAACCGGAAGCGAGCCTCAGGTACGCAACGTCCGCGACGCCATCGCCGTCGCCAAAGACAGGTTCCCCAACACGCTCACCGTCGCCCCCAACTTAGCCTCGGAAAACGACACGCCCTTCCAGCGCCCCGACGAGGTCTATGCGGCGCTCGAGTGGCTGGCGACTGAGTACTACGAGCTACACACGAACCCGCAAGGCGCCGACCCTCGTGAATTCGACAGACGGCTCAAAGAAGCCTGTCCCGGCTGGTCGTACACCTCAAAGCAGTCAGACACTGCCAAGAACAAGTTCAAGGTTGAGTACAAGACCACGGTGGACGAGAGAACCTACACGCTAGACGAGCACATCGGCAAAGGCACGAAGGGCGACCCTCAGTACATGATCCGTATCGCCTTCGGGTGGGACGAGGACATTAAGAAGGTGGTCGTCGGGTATATCGGGCGCCACCAGCGAACGCAGGCGAGCTAGTCAGCGCCCCGCAGCGTCCGTTGCGCGGCGGCGACGCCCGCGCCGGCTTGCGTCTCGTACCCCTGCTCGGCCATCGCGTCCTCCAACGCGCTGAGGACCGTCAGGACATTGGCCGCCGTGCTGTTGTGGCCCATCAGCCCGATGCGCCACACCTTGCCCGCAAGCGGCCCAAGACCGCCGCTCAGCTCAACGCCGTGGACCTCCAGCAGGTGCTTGCGCGCTTGCGCTTCATTGACGCCCTCGGGCACCACGACTGCCGTAATCGAGGGCAGACTCACGTCGACGTCGGCCACGACGCTCAAGCCCATCGCCGCCGCGCCGGCCCGCAGTGCCGCCGCGCTCCGCAAGTGCCGCTCCCACCGGGCTTCCAGCCCCTCCTCGACGATGAGGCGGAGCGCCTCCCGCAGCGCGTAAATCATCGAGATCGGCGCCGTGTGGTGATAGGCCCGGCGGTCCCAGTAGCTGCCCAGCTCCGTGAGGTCCAAGTAGAAGCTCCGCACCTTGGTCGATCTGCCCTGGACAACTTCCATGGCGCGGGGGCTCATCGTCAACGGCGCGAGGCCGGGAGGAGCGCCCACGCACTTCTGCGTGCAGCTGTAGCACACGTCGACGCCCCACTCGTCGGTCCGAAGCTCGACGCCTCCTAGGGAAGTGACGGCGTCCACGACCAGCAACGCGCCCGCCTCGTGGGCGGCGTCGGCGATCTCCTTCAACGGAGTCAAGACGCCCGTGGACGTCTCCGCGTGGACAACCCCTACGGCCTTGACGTTGCTGAGGCCCTCCAGCGTCTCGCGCACGCGAGCGGGATCGACCGGTCTGTCGAACTCGTGCTCGATCGGAACGACGTTCGCTCCGCTGCGCGATGCGATCTCGCCGAGCCTCTGCCCGAAGTAGCCATTTATTGCCATGACGAACGTGTCGCCCGGCTCGATGATGTTGACCATCGCCGCTTCCATGCCGGCGGTGCCCGTGCCTGAAATCGGCAGCGTTACCGGGTTCTCGGTCTGGAATACATACCGCAGCATGCTCCGGACATCGTCCATCGCTCCTAGGAAGCTGGGGTCCAGGTGCCCGAGCAATGATGAGCTCATCGCCCGCAGCACGCGCGGGTTCACGTTACTGGGACCCGCCCCCATGAGTAGTCGATAGGGCGGAACGAATTCAGAGCTAGTCGGCATCATGCAGCTTCTCGACATTAAGGGATTTGGCGGCGGGGTTTACCGGCATCGTTGAGCCCGCTGCCCGACAGCGCCGCATTATAGCAACGCGAGAGTCCCGCCACACCCGCCCTCGCTCGCGTCTTATCCCCGACTGGTGGGGGATCGCCCCGCCGCCGGCCTTCGAGCGCGAGGATAGGAAGAATGACTCCCATCTTGCCACGCCCTGGTCGACCATTTCTTGAATTAATCTTAGAAATCATACTACATATAGGGCCGCTTGCTTATGCCCGCCCCGCCAGTCGCGCTAATCTCTATAAACGAGTCTATTGCCTTGTGCACGAGACCAAACCGAACGCGCTAAAAGCCGTTGAAATGCTACGGAAAAGCATTGTACTTGTCTTAGACAATAACTAATGTCTTGTTGTCCAGCGCGGCCGGACCCACAACCCCGGAGACAAGTCACATTCACGCCATGCAGCCTGTCAACGACATTCAACACGAGCCGGTCATGACCAGCCAGGTCATCGACGGGCTGAACGTGCGCGCCGGCGGTGCCTATGTCGACTGCACCATCGGCGACGGCGGGCACACCGCCGCGATCCTCGACGCCTCCGCTCCCGGCGGGCGGGTCCTCGGTCTCGACGCCGACCCCGAAGCGGTCGCCCGTTCGACCCGCCGCTTGCAGTCCTACGGCAGCCGGATCGTCATATCCAACGCCAACTTCGGCGCACTCGCTTCTCAGGCCCGCGCCTACGGCTTCGTTCCCGCGGACGGCCTCCTGTTCGACCTCGGCCTATCGTCCCGGCAGTTGGACGCCGAGGAGCGAGGCTTCAGCTTCCGCCGCTCCGCTCCCCTCGACATGCGCTTCACTCCGGAGGGCCAAACCGCCGGAGACCTCGTGAACGGCCTGCCCGAATCGGAGCTCGCCGACCTCCTCTACCAGTTGGGCGAGGAGCGCCGCTCGCGCCGCATCGCACGCGCCATCGTCGCGGCCAGGCCCATCAGTGACGCCGTCAAACTCGCGGAGACCGTCGCCCGGGCGTCCGGCTACCGCCGGGGGCGGACTCACCCCGCCACGCGGACGTTCCAAGCCCTCCGTATGGCGGCCAACGACGAGCTCGGTAATCTCCGGCTCGGCCTCAGCCAAGCAGCCGAGGTCCTCTGCTCGAGCGGACGCCTCGTAACCATCGCCTATCACTCTCTCGAAGACCGAGAGATCAAGCGCTTCATGGCCGGCGGCGAAGTTCGCCCTGTCAATAAGCGCGTCTTGAAACCGGACACAGAGGAGGTCGTTCGGAACCGGCGCAGCCGTAGCGCGCGGATGCGCGTCGCCGAGCGGCTGTAGACGGGGATGCGCATGACGCTTGCACGCCGCGCTCCACCGCGCACAGCACTGAGGGCACAGACGTAAATCGGGACGGAAGTTAAGCCTTCGCAACGGAGGCACGGGCCGGGAATGGCCCGACTTTAGGGGGTTCACACAATGATGGAATTGTTTGGTAACGAGCAGAAAGCGCAGATGGACGGCCTCGCGCAGGTCAAGGTGATAGGAGTGGGCGGCGGCGGCTCCAACGCCGTCAACCGCATGTTCCGCGAGCGCGTTCCCGGCGTCGAATACCTCGCCGTCAACACGGACGCACAGCACCTGCTACGGCTCGACATCCCGGTCAAGATCCGCATCGGCGAAAAGCTCACGCGCGGACTCGGCGTCGGCGGCGACCCTGAGATTGGACGCGCCGCCGCGGAAGAATCGCGCGAGGAGATCTATGAGGCCGTTCGCAACGCCGACATGGTGTTCATCGCCTGCGGCATGGGCGGCGGGACCGGCACCGGCGCCGCGCCCGTAGTCGCTGAGGTCGCCCGGGAGACCGGCGCCCTCACCATTGGCGTCGTCACCAAGCCCTTCGGCTTCGAGGGCCGACGCCGCTCTCAGAACGCCGAGGACGGCCTGGTCCGCCTCCAGGAGGCGGCCGACACGGTCATCGTCATCCCGAACGACCGGCTCGCCAGCACGTGCGACGAGTCAATGACGGCGGACAACGCCTTCAAGATGGCGGACGATGTCCTCCGGCAGGGCGTGCAGTCCATCGCCGAGCTCGTCACGGTTCCCGGCGAGATCAACCTCGACTTCGCCGACGTCAAGACGATCATGAGCGGCACCGGTCCCGCGTGGATGTCTATCGGCACCGCCGAGGGAGAGGACCGCGCAATCAACGCCGCCAAGGCCGCGATCAACAGTCCCATGCTCGACGTGAACATATCCGGCGCCCGCGGCGTGCTCTTCAACATCACCGGCGGAAGCGACGTCACCCTCAAGGAGGTCCAGCTGGCCGCGGATGTCATAGCCCGCACCGTGGACCCCGAAGCCAACATTATCTTCGGCATGGTCACCGACCTGAAGATGGAGGACCAGATCCGCGTGACCATCATCGCCACCGGCCTCCCCGACATGGACACCACCGAGAACCTGCACGACGACGAAATCTCCGAGTTCCTGAAGAACGCTCTCGGCGAGGACGCCGGTATCGAGCTGCCTCCCTTCCTCAAGACAGACAGGTTCTAGTCAACCAAGCCGATCCCCGGCCTGCAGGGAAGCCTCCTCCCATCCCGGCAGGCGTCTGGCCCCTTGCCCGACTCTCGGGCCCGAGTCTCTAGACCGGGTCCGAGGGCGGCGGGCCGGACTACAACCTTACATTCGATGCCCGGCTATCCCCCATAGACGGGCAGGTCCCTGGGACAGATCCTCCCCAGACTGTCCCATCAGTCTCCTCCGGACCCCTCCTGACACGCCAAGAGGGAGTGGGTCAAGCACCGGGCCCCGAAGGATTTTCCTGAGGGGCCTCTTCCTTTCTCCCCACCTGGCCTCCTCCCCCTCTGCCCGAGACCTTTTGCGCAACCTCAACGGGTTCGTGGCGAGCCGGTTGAATCATGGACCGGCTTGGAATACCGGGGAATGCAGCGGTGGGACGAGCTACGCAAGGTCTCGTCTGCGAAGGAGGCATGAGGAGGCATGCAGACCCAATCACACAAGATGTCGTGGGTCCGTTAAAGCTAATCAGGCCATTTTGTTAAAATACCGGGATTGCCTCTTGACTTTCCCTAGGACAAGCTGGAAGAATCCCCTTTGTCGAGCAAATTGGGCTGTATCTGGTAGCCCCTGCGCCTTAACATCCTATATATTGTTGCCCGAGAGACACGGAACGCTAGCCGCCCGTTGACCAAAGGTCGGCTGGCGAGGTGGTGCGTCAGCCATGCGTTGCCCCCATTGCGGAGCCCCCGAAACACGAGTGACCGACTCCAGGGACACCGGGCAGGAGATTCGGCGAAGGCGGGAGTGCGCCCAATGCGGGATTCGCTTCACGACCTATGAACGAGTCCAGCACGCGGTTCTCCAAGTCGTGAAGCGCGACAACCGCCGTGAAGAGTTCGACAAGGAGAAGCTCCTTCGCAGCGTCCGTCTGGCCTGTGTGAAGCGCCCGCTCCCCAGTGGGGCCTTGGAGAAGCTGGTTCAGGACATTGAGACCGACCTTCGCAAGCTTGGCAAGACCGAAGTGCCCACCACGGTAATCGGAGAGACCGCTCTCACCCGGCTCCGCGTCCTTGATCCCGTCGCCTACGTGCGCTACGCAAGCGTTTACCGAGACTTCGACACTCTGGACGGCTTCGTGAAGGAGATACAGGAGTTCCAGGCGAGCGAGCCCGTGGGCGCGGGAAGATCGAGTCAGCTGGAACTGATTCCTAACGAGTACGTGATTCCGTCCAAGCAGTCTGGTCGGCGTGGCCGTCGGCCAAGCATGACCAGCCCACTTTTCGAGGAGCGCCTCAGCGCTCCCGAGCCCGCCGCGTCCGGCTAACCCAGACTCAGCTTTCGTTTCTGACAGGCTTCGGCTATCTGGCCGAGCCTAAATCGCCGTTCGACTTTGTTGGGAGGCAACCCGAATGTCGATTGACTCTGTCCGCTGGATTCTTGATGTAGGCCTGCCCGCCGGACCTTATCGAGACATCGACGCTCTAAGCGCGGAGCGAGTACCGCGTACGCCCGGCCCCGTCGGCCTGCGTGAGGCCTCGATGCTCGGTCGGACTCTCGTCACCTGTGATCAGGAATTCCGAGGGCCTTGGCAGCTCAACATCGAGCATCCCGGAGTCATCGTCCTTGCGAGCGCCACCCACGACCCACGCGACTTGGAGCGCAACCTCAGCCATGTCGAGTTCATCGCAGCCAAGCTGGACAAGCCAAGAGGCCTTGCAGGGTGCAGGCTCGTCGTCCGGCTGGATTGCGAAGTCCGCGAGATTCTGCCGAGCGGTCGAGAGATCGAGATAGAGACTTGGAAGACAGCCCGCTTTCCAAGGCCGCAAACGCTAAGGCTGGCGACATAGACGTAGACATCTAGAGGAGTCCGCCGCTAAACACGAACTCAAACCTCGATGCGTCGGGGTATCCGGAACGCTTAGCTCCCCTGAGCGTTCCTCGGTCTCCCTCCTCCTCAGGCCCCTCTCGACGCGCCACGGGAGTGGGCCAACGGGCCCCGTCGGAATCATCCGACGGGGCCCGCCCCTTTTCTGCGGACACGCTCTGCCGACTCGGCCTGTATACTCACTGTCGCCCTTCATCGATATGAACAGACGCCCACGCATCGCAATAACCCTCGGCGACCCCGTCGGCATCGGCCCGGAGGTCGCCGCCAAAGCCCTCTCCCGTACCGACCTCTGGCGCGACGTTGAGCCATTCGTCGTGGGCTCCCCCGACGTCCTCGACAAGGCCTTCGCGCTGATCGACTCCAGCCTCCGCGCCCAGCAGGTCGAGGGCCCGTCCGCAACGGCGTCTCCTGGCCGCGTTGGCGTGATCTCCCCCCACGACGATTCTGGCCTGGCCAATCTTCCCTATGGCCAAGTATCGCCGCTTGCGGGCGCTGCCGCGGTCGCTTGGGCTTCCGCCGCCGGTCAACTCGCCCTCGATGGGGCTGTCGACGCCATCACGACCGCGCCGATTAGCAAGGAGGCCGCCAGCCTCGCGGGCCACGCGGACTTCGGGCACCAGGAGATCTACCAGCACCTCGCGGGCGCTCCCCGCGTGCTCACCATGCTCGTGACCACCGGCCTGCGTGTGGTGCACCTCACGACTCATCACTCCGTCCGCATCGCCACCGACTACGTGACACGCGGCGGCGTTCTGGAAGCCCTCCGCCTCACCCATGACTTCTTCGCAGGCCGGGGCTTCCCGCAGCCGCGCATCGGCGTGGCCGCCCTCAATCCCCACAGCGGCGAGTCCGGCCTGATCGGGACCGAGGAAGTCGACGCGATACGCCCCGCCGTGGACGACGCCAACGCCGCCGGCATCGCAGTCATCGGGCCCGTTCCCGCCGACACCGTGTTCGCGCAGGCTGTCGACGGCCGCTACGACGCCGTCCTCGCCATGTACCACGACCAGGGCCACATCGCCGTCAAGATGCACGACTGGGCGGCAAGCCTCACGCTGAACATCGGCCTCCCCTTCCTGCGCACCTCCGTAGACCACGGCACGGCATTCGACATCGCCGGCAAGGGCGTCGCGGACGAGACCGGCATGGTCGAGGCCGTTCGCTACGCCGCCGAAGTCGCCCGCGCCCGCCGACTCCCCGGTGCCCCCAACCCCTCAGGCCTCGTGGTATAATGCCAGCGCGCCGGCAGCCCTAGCCGGCGCTTCCTTATCTGAGGTCTAACGATGCGCGCTTCCTTCATAGGCGGCGGAGTCATGGCGGAAGCAATGCTCAGCAGAGCCATCGCCGCTGGCCTGTGCGACACGAACGACATCGTCGTCGCCGAGCCCATCGAACCGCGACGGCGCGAGCTCGCCGAGCGGTACGGCATCCCCGTCGCCGAGGACAACGCGACCGCCGCCGCTTCTGGCGACCTCATCGTGCTTGCCGTGAAGCCCCAGCACATCGCTCACGTCTACGAGGACCTCCACGGCAAGCTCGGCAATGGCCAGACCGCCATGTCCATCGCGGCGGGCGTGCCTGTGGCCTCGATAGCAGAGGGACTCGGCCACGACAAGATAATCCGCGTCATGCCCAATACGCCGGCCCAGATTGGCGCGGGAATGTCCGTCTGGACCGCGACCCCCCAGACGCCGAGCGACGCCTGCGACAACGCCGCCCGGCTGCTCGCGACCCTTGGCCGCGAGTGGCGCGTCGATAGCGAGGACTACCTGGACATGGCCACCGCCGTTTCCGGTAGCGGACCCGCCTACGTCTTCGCGTTCATCGAGGCCCTCACCGAGGCCGGCGTATTCGTCGGCATGCCCCGGGACATGGCCCAGACCCTCGCCATTGAGACCACCGTCGGCGCATCACGGCTCGCCAAGGAGTCCGGACAGAACCCCGCGCTCCTCCGGGAGATGGTGACCTCTCCCGGGGGCACGACGGCCTCCGCGCTGCGCGAGCTCGAGCGCGGACGGTTCAAGGCCACGATTATCGACGCCGTCGACGCCGCTTTCAGGCGCTCTCGCGAGCTGGGGGGCAAGGCTTGATCCGGGGCCTCGTCTTCCTGCTCCTCGACGTCCTGTGGGTCGCTCTGCTCGCCCAGGTCATCCTCTCCTGGCTCATCGTCGCCGGAGTCCGGAATAACATCGTCGTCCAACTCTACCGGAGCGTCACCCAGCTCCTCGATCCCATCATGCGCCCGCTCAGGCGCGTGGTCCCGACGATCGGCATGGTGGACATCACGCCCCTCGTCGCCTTCATTCTGCTGGCGGTCCTCCGGCAAGTCCTCGGCCGCCTCCTCTAACCCCACCCCGTGAGTCCCGAGCGGCGGAGGAGGCCGGAAGGGCTGAGGCTACTCCGAACGCCCAAAATCGGCCCGGGCTGTCGCCGCGGCTCGCGGCGTCGCGGCCGCGACGCCGCCTATAATGAGCCCCTGCCATGGCCCCAGCCGTCGTCTCCGACTCCAACGTATCCCTCCCCCGCGGCCTTGTGAGCGGCTTGCCGCTCTTCCTCGCGCCCCTCGAAGTCCGTATCGGCGGCCAGGTCTACGCCGACGGCGTCGACATCACCGCCAACCGCTTCTACGAGCTCATCGCCACGAGCTCCGACCTCCCCACCACTTCCGCCCCCCGCCCCGGCGCCTTCCTCGAAGCCTTCGAGCGGGCAGGCGCAGTCTCCAACGAGATCGTCTGCGTGACCCTCTCCGCCGAGCTCAGCGCGACCTACAAATCCGCCGCCGAGGCCGTCGCCCTCGCCAAGACCCAATTCCCCGACCTCGACGTCACCCTCATCGACTCCCGCAGCGCGGGCACGGCCCAAGGACTCATCGTCCTCGACGCCGCCCGGGCCGCCGCCGCGGGAGCGCCGCGCGAGGAGGTCGTCTCCCGCATCGAGATGCGGATGGCCGATACGATGCTCCTCGGCTACATCAGCTCCATGTACCACCTCTGGCGGGGAGGACGCGTCCCCCGCGCCCTCATGTGGATGGGCAAGCTACTCAGCGTGAAGCCCATCCTCCAGCTCGCCGACGGCGCCATCGGCATGGTCGAACGGCCCCGCACCGAAGCGAAGGCGATGAGACGGCTCGCCGCCCTCGCGGAGAAACGCCTCGCCGGACGGCGCGGACGTATCGCCGTTATGCACGCCGCCGCTCCCGATAAAGCCGACCTCTTCGCCGATTCCCTCCGCGCAACCCTCGACATCGAAGAACTCTTTATCACCGAGTTCACCCCCGTCATCGGCACCCACACCGGCCCCGGCCTCGTCGGCTGCGCCCTCCATCCCGTGTGATACGCTCCCCCCACCCGATCCCCTCCCTGCAAGAGGTGTAACTATGGTCACCATGAGAGTCGAATCCGGCGACATCGCCCAGTTCGCCGCCGACGCGATCGTCGTCAACCTGTTCGAGGGCGTCACCTCTCCCGCCGGCGGCACGGGCGCCGTCGACCAGGCGATGGGCGGCGCCATCTCCGCCCTCATCACAGACAAGGAGATAGCCGGAAAGCAGGGCGAGATCGCCACGCTCCACACCCTCGGCAAGCTCCCCGCCAAGCGCGTCGTCGTCGTCGGCCTTGGCAAGCGGGAGAAGTTCAACCTCGAGACGGTCCGCTCCGTCTCCGGCGACGTCGCCCGCCACCTGCGGCGCATCGGCGCCAAGAGGGCCGCCGCCATCACCCACGGCGCCGGCATCGGCGGGCTCGACGCCGGTGAGTCGGCCCAGGCCATGGCCGAAGGCGTCCTCCTCGGCCTCTACGAGTTCAATCGTTACCGGACCAAGAGGAACGGCGACTCCGACGACGGCGACAAGCAGCTCGACGAGCTCGTCCTCGTCGAGAGGGACCAGGCCCGCGTCCCTACCCTGACCGCCGGCCTCGCCAAGGGCGCCCTCCTCGCCGAGTGCGCCGCCATCGCCCGTAACCTCGTCAACGAGCCTGCAAACGTCGTCAATCCCGCCCGCATGGCCGAGGTCGCCGTCGAAGTCGCCAAGGACGCCGGCCTCGACATCACGGTCCTTGGCCGCGAGGACATGGTCCAGCACGAGATGGGCGCCATGCTCGCCGTCACCGCGGGCAGCGCCAACGAGCCTCGTCTCATCATCATGGAATACCGGGGCGACCCCGCCCATCCCGAGAATAACGTCGCCCTTGTCGGTAAGGGCATCACCTTCGACTCCGGCGGCATCTCCATCAAAGGCGCTTCCGGCATGTGGGAAATGAAGGGCGACATGAGCGGCGGCGCCTCCGTCATCGGCGCCATGAAGGGCGTCGCCGCCCTCAAACCCAAGATCAACGTCTTCGGCGTCGTGCCCGCCGTCGAGAACATGCCCTCCGGCACGGCCCAACGACCCGGCGACATCATCCGCGCCATGAACGGCAAGACCATCGAGGTCGACAACACCGACGCCGAAGGCCGGCTCATCCTGGCCGATGCCATTTCCTACGTGAAGCAGATCAAGGACGCCCGCCGCGTGGTCGATATCGCCACCCTCACCGGGGCCGTCGTCGTCGCCCTCGGGCACGTCGCCAGCGGCGTCATGGGCACGTCCCAAGAGCTCGTCGACGCTGTCCTCGCCGCCTCCAAAGCCACCGGCGAGAAGATGTGGCAGCTGCCCCTGTTCGACGAATACAAGCGCCAGAACCACTCCGACTACGCCGACGTAAAGAACACTGGCGGCCGTCCCGCGAGCAGCATCACCGCTGCCCTCTTCATCGGCGAGTTCACCGACGGCGTCGAGTGGGCGCACCTCGACATTGCCGGAACCTTCATGTCCGAGCGCGCAGGCGGCCACGTCGTCAAAGGCGCCACCGGCGTCCCCACCCGCACCCTCGTCCGCCTCGTCGAGGACCTCGCCCGCTGAGAGGTAGCGCGCGGACGCTCCGTTCCTGGATTCCCGCGCACGCGGGAACCTCGCAGCCCTTCCCTCTCGTCATTCCCGCGAAGGCGGGAATCCAGGTATCCCCCAAATCCTCTCTCCCGTCTGCGGGGGAGAGTTAGAGAGGGGGCCGTAGGGGCGCCCCACAGCAGGCCGCGAGGTGATGCGGAAATGACGAGGCTTGTCAGGCGTCGTCGAGGGCGTCGCGGAGGTAGCGGAGGGTGCGGGTGGCGAACCCGGTCATGTTGGCCTGACGATCGGAGAGGCCAGTCTCGATGACCTCGGTGCGGGTACAGGGCCCGCGACGCCGAGCGTCGTGCGGCCTGCGGGCGCGCCGAAGCGTCCGCCGGTCGGCCCTGCGATGCCCGACTCGGCTATGCACCAGGTGGCCCCGAGGCGCTCGCGCATCGCTTCGGCGAGCGTGGCGAGCATCTCCGGTGTGGTGCCGCGATAGTTGGCGTACGTTTCAGCCGGGACGCCGGCGAGCGCGGTGCGCGAATTGAGCGTGTACAGGACGCCGCCCCCGGCGTAGTACCGGGATGCGCCTGCGACGGCTAGGAGCGCCGCCGATACGAGTCCGCCCGTCGTCGATTCGGCCACCGCGACGGTCTCGCCGCGAGCGATGAGGCGCTCGGCGATGTCGTTCGCGAGTTGCTCTTGTTCGTCGTTCAGGAACATGGTGGCGTTACCGGCGTTGGCCGCGCCACTTGTGGGGGTCGATGCCTCTGGAGCGGAACCAGTAGTAGATGCCATCCCAGTACGGCTCGGGGTTGACGTCCAGCACCTCGCCGCTCGGCGCGCGTGAGAGGACGAGCCTGCCCCACTGTTCGGGGTCGCGCTGGTCCGCGTCGACCTCCAGGCCGACGACCTTCATATCCAAGTCGACCATGTCGTTCAGGAAGTCCGTGAGCAGGACGGAGTCGGCGTCCCAGGTCCGCAGAACGGTGTTGTCGTCCTCGCCGAACTCACCGACGTACAGGAGCGCGTCGTCACCCTTACCCTTGGTTCTCCACTCGATGCGTGCGGCCATGGTCGGTTCTCCGATCAGAGGAAGGTGTTGAGCACCTTGGGGAGCATGACGTTCTGGGCGAGGATGAGCTTGCGGAACACGAGTTTGAAGCCGGTTTCGGGGTCGCGGCGCAGGAGGTCTTCCCGGCGTCCGACGAAGTGGTTCACCTCGTCCTGGAGGCGGTTCTGGTAGCAGAAGAACTTGCTGTTGACCCTGACCTCGTCCCCCTCCACGCTCACGAGCTCCACGTTGGAGACGATGTGCTCGAACCGGGAGACCGGCTCCTCCGGCCAGTGGATGCCCGTGTTGATCTGCCGGATGCGTCCGGCGAGGATGTCCTTCCCCTCGTCGAACCAGTTGATCTCCGAGTCTTTGTCGGTGAACTCCATGTCCCAGTCGCCGAACTTGATGTTGCGGCGCATGGGCATCCAGTAGTGGAGGTCTTCGGCGAGCAAGTCGAGCCATTCATCGAGTCTGCGCTCGTCGAGCAGCCGTGCCTCCAGGTACAGGAACTGCTCCAATTCGTGTTTGAGGACAACGGCTTCCAGCGACTGCTGGGCTGCGCCTGAGAGATCAACCATCGCTATCCCTCCTCGTATGCAACGAGCGCCGCCGAGCTGTCCGCTCGACGACGCTCGCGGATCGTCTCCTCTTGTACTACTCGGTTGCCTCGCGGACCTCGTTGAAGAAGACGTACTCCTCCTCGCCGACCAGGGCGGGGTCCTGATGCTCCGTAAACCGCACGAGCACGTACGCTCCGTCGTGCGGGTTCGCCGTGATCTCCCCGGCGGCCCCGTATATGGTGGTGAGCTTGGTCCCCTCCGGCAGGTTGCGGAACATGTCAGCCCCGTTCGGGCCGGACAGGACGTATTTCTTCGATTCTGTCACGGTTCTCCTCTACCAGATGCGGTGGTCGGCCTGCTTGTTGACGGGGTACAGGTCGTCCCAGCTGGAGGCCTCCATGAACGCGAGCCACCGGCTGAAGCGCGCGCGCTGGGCCTCCTCCGTGTAGGAGCCGTTGAAGACGACGCCCGGCATCCGGTCGTTGTATTCCCCGCGTCCGAGGCCGTTGGCGAAGAAGTAGTCCAGCTTTCGCGCCCTCGCGCCCTGGCTGGCGGGGTAAACGTAGTTCCAGTTCTCCATGTCGTCCGACTCGAAGAAGCCGACCGGGCCGTTGAAGCGCTCCGAGTAGTGGCGGACGGCCTGCCGCACGTGCTCCGGCGCGGTCTTGTCCACACCGGACAACGTCCACCGCTCCACGACTCCGGGGGTGTGCGGGTTCCACCAGCGCAGCCGCCAGCTGTCCACCATGACGCAGGGGAAGATGGCGAAGTGCCCTCCGCCCCAGCCGTGGGGCGCCATGACCTTGTCCACCAACAGCCTGGCCTTGCGGTCGCGGCTCTCGCTGAAGTACTCGTCGACGCCCTCCTCGTACCACTCGGGTTCGTAGTCAGGCACGCCGGGCTGGTGGTAGAGCGTGCACATGCCGCCGTGGCCGAGGTTGTGGTCGCCAATGGCGTACTTGTTCATCGGGAAGGGGGCGGCTTTCCGGCCACGGTCGCGTCCGCCCTTTGTCCCGCGGTCCTGGTGCAGGCCGGCGGCGGCGGCGGAGCGGTGGGTCATCGCCGTGTGGGTGAGGTCGGTGACGGAGGTGAAACCGGGCACCTTCCAGTTGGTGGGGAGGCGATGCCTCTGGAACGGCGGGAACATGTCCAGCCCGCCGTCCACGCCGTCGCTCGACTGCAGGCAGTGGCGGAGGCTCTCGGTGAAGGGGCCGAGGTACTCCTCGAACGAGGGCGCCTTGGGGTCCCAGGTCGCCCAGAGGGAGCCGTAGAAGTTCTTGAACTGGGCCACTTCGGCCAGGCCCCAGTCTTGCTTCGGCAGCGTTCCCGCGTACGCCTCGGGTGAGTGCTGGAATCCCGCTCCCACCAGGCACCCCTTGGTGTCATAGGTCCAGGCGTGGAAGGGGCAGGTGAAGATCAGGGCGTTGCCCTGGTCGTACCGGACGACCTTCATCCCACGGTGCCTGCAGGAATTGAGGAACGCGCGAATCTGGTTGTCCTTCCGGTCCCGCACCAGGATCACCTCTTCGGTGCCCATGCGGCTGATGACGAAGTCGCCCGGATTGGGGAGCTGGCTCTCGTGGCCGAGGAACAGCCAGCATCGCTGGAATATCTGCTCCATCTCCTGCTCGAAGATATCCGGGTTGACATAGAGCTCGCGGCTGACCGTGCCGCGCTCAGGGTCTATGTAGTCGCGGATGGAGCGGTCTCCCCGTGCACGAATAATGGCTACCATGGCTGCCCTCCTTGCGAATCCACACGTGCGTATCTGCATTGTAGTTGCGAATCTTACCATTTGGAGCCGCGCTGTCTATGGGGATGCCCACTCCGGGGACGCAGATCTTCCCGCCCACCCGCCTCCAACCCGCGGGGGGAGGGGGGCCCCTACCCCCGGCAGAGGAGATTCCCTTCCGCAATCCCCGTTGACAGGTCGCGCGTAGCGCAGGTGAGGGTAGAAAACATCCACTGTGTCACACATGTCATATGGCCAACTTCGAGACAGCTGATTGCTGGCTCCACGGCAGACAGCCTATAGAGTGATTTCGGAGTAAATGCTGATGTTGTCCACGCGCGCCGCTACAAGGCTGAAGTGGGGCACCCAGGCCCTGAGTCTGTGCCTTCTCTTTGTTTCAGCGGGATGCTTCGGGGCGGCGACTCCGACCTCGGTGGTTAACCCTCTCTCCCACACTGCCACCGCCGACTCCGACCTCGACGGCTACCCTCTCTCCCACACTGCCCCCTCCCCTCCGGCCTCTCCCCCGTCTGCCGGAGAGATGAGAGAGGGTCTGCCCGTTTGACCCCTCACACCCCACGCTCGTAAAATCAGACTTTCGTGGTGGGCGTGGTCGAGGGGTTAAGACGCCAGGTTGTGGCCCTGGAGATCGAGGGTTCGATTCCCTCCGCTCACCCCATCCCCTATTCCTTCGCCGCCGAGGCTTGACCCCGCTTCTTTACAATTGTACAATTCCCACATGGACTTGGTGATAGACACCTCGGCGGTCATCGCGGTAATTGCCAACGAGCCTGAGCGAGACGCCATCATCGCGCAGACGGTGGGCGTGAGCCTGCTGGCTCCCGCCTCTGTACACTGGGAGATAGGGAACTCCTTTTCCGCTATGCTCAAACGCCGCCGAATCACGTTGAGTCTGGCCCAACAGGCCATCAGGAGCTACGAGCAGATGCAGTTCCGGTTCATAGACGTAGACCTCAGCCAGTCGCTGGATCTATCGGCCCGGCTGGGGCTCTACGCGTACGATGCTTACGTGCTGGCCTGTGCGTTGAATCTGCGTTCGCCGTTGCTCACCCTGGACAACGGGCTCGCCGGCAACGCCGCCCTGGCCGGAGTCCGCGTTATGGAGGTCAACGCGCCATGAAGGTCTACACCTACTCGGAAGCCCGCCAGCAGCTTGCCTCTCTCCTGGACGCCGCCCAGCGCGAGGGCGCGGTCCGTATCCGCCGAAAGGACGGGCGCTCGTTCATCCTCCAGCCGGAGGCTTCCACCACATCGCCCCTCGATGTCCAAGGGGTGAGCCTCGGCATATCCACACCTGAGATTGTTTCCTTGGTCCGCGAGGGCCGTGAGCGCTACGGCTGACCCGCCACTTTCCTGGCGCAACGCCTTCGCTTAGAATCCCGCGCGGCGCGCCTCGCGCCCCGAACCACAAACGACACGACACTTAGGAGAACCAACATGGCGGAAGGCTACAAAAAGGTTGCGGCCCGCGGAGACGTGAAGCCGAACGAGCTGAAGCTCGTCCAAGTCGGCGAGACGCAAGTCATCCTCACTGAGCTCGATGGCGAGGTGATCGCCTTCGACAACATGTGCACCCACGAGGAGTGCGACCTCATCTACGGCGCCATCGACGAAGAGAACGAGATCGAGTGCGACTGCCACGGCACGCGCTTCAACGTCCTCACCGGCGCGGTCATGGCCCCGCCGGCCGACATACCCCTCCCCATCTACAACGTCAGCGTAGGCGGCGACGACGTCTCCGTAGGCCCGCGGAAGAACTAGCCCCCTCGCCTTATGCACAGAGGAATAGACGCCTTCCTCCTCCCCCGTCCGCGGGGGAGGATTGAGGAGGGGGTCTCCCGTCGGCGGGGGAAATCGAGAAGGGGGCTACACCGACCCGAGCGCGACGCTCACCACCTGGCGTTCGAGCCTGAGCGCCAGGTCCGTCGCGATATCGAGGTTCCGGCTCCGGCCGAGCGCCACGACGAACGCTACCCCCAGCACCCGGCCCACCGCAAAATCGATGATCGTCGACCCCAGCGTCCCGTTCGGCACGACGTGGACCGCGAAGAGTGCGGCGGCCTTGCCGTGGAACCAAGACACTTCCAGCTCCTCGGCGTGGACCAGCTCGTGCCCGTTGTCCCGGATCAGCCCGACGTTCGTCAGGAACTCCTTGATGAACACCTCGTCTATCCACCGCGCGACGGCGTCCGCATCCGTAAACAGATGCGCCACCATCCCCGCCGTAACCACGTCCCCCTCGGCCGCGTTCGGCAAGCGGGCGGGCGCGACCTCCCGCACGTAGCCGGTGATGCGGCCCATCTCCCCAATGGAGGCTGCCGTCTGACCGGGGAAGCCGTGCTCAGCCATCGTCGCGTTGTCGAGCTCGCCCTCGCGCCCGACGTCGAACCCGGCCAACTCCCGAGGCAAGCCCTGGGACGGCAGCGTCATCCACTGCAGGTCCGCCTCCGTCACCGCATCCGTCGCGCGGCGGAACGCCTCCGCCCGCTGCCCCTCGCCCTCGTTCAACTCGACTCTCCAGCCCGCTGCACACGGACTGACAAGAGCCTACCAGCCGCTCGCCGCCGGAGAAATGCACACCGCCTCGGTAGTACAATCTAAGAGCCGCCCGCCCGTAGCTCAGCGGATAGAGCATCGGTCTTCGGAACCGAGTGTCGTGGGTTCGATTCCCTCCGGGCGGGCCAATCTGTGGACCGGTCGCCTCGCCTACCTCAGGTCAGCACGAGGGAGCGACGCCTATCACGCCTAACGGCTGTACCCGGAGTGGTCCACCGGAATATGCGGAACGCTCATGAGCAGCGACTCCAACACGTCAGCGAAGTCCCTGAACGCAGCCAGATGGCCCAGGTCGCCTCGCAACTCCTCAGCACGGTCGCGCAGGCTCCATAGGTCTTGGGCGTAGCCATTGCGAGATTCGCGAGAATTGCCCAGCGCACTGTATCTGTCCGCGACAAGCGCCACGACCGCGCCGAACCGCAGCCGCGGATCCTCTTGCGGATGGACGACCTCCCCGCCGCCAACGAGGTCGCTACTCTGGCTCCAAGCGCGTCCGCTCCCCGGCTCGACCCACCGCAGCTCCACCTGCCCCAGCCCATCCTTCCGCCGGAAATCGTCATGCAGCTCCAACTCGTAGAAAACGGTGGTGGCCACTCCCGAGTACATCTCGGCGAACTCCTTGCGGTTCTGCGTGAACGACTCGGCGGACGTAACACGATTCTCGTAGCCGATGATGCGCCACGTCTTCACCGCTTCCGGGTTCCAGACCACCTGGGCGCGCGTCTGATCGGCGACGGGCGAGGCGAGCGCCAGCCAGTTCTCGCGGCGGAAGGTCGAACGGGCCTGCTCCTCGTTGAACAGATAGCGGTACCAGCCGTTGCCGTGCTGGGCCAACTGTTCCAGCAGATGGTCGTTGTAGTTCTGGATGCCCACGCCCACGGTGATAAGCCGCAGCGGGTTCGCGCCGTCCGGCGCGGACGCCGCTTCCAGGATGGTGAACGGGTCGGTGGCGTCCACGTTCGCCACGCCGTCGGACATCAGAATGACGTAGTTGAGCGCCTCCGGGCGCGCCCGGCGCATCGAATCCGCAAGCCGCACGCCCAAGTTCAACCCGGCCTGAACATTGGTGCCAGCGTTCGGCGCAAGCCGGGCGATGGAGTCGGCAACGGCGCGGTCGTCCGGCGAGGCGTGCTCGACCGTGAGATAGTCCAGCACGTCGGTCGTGAAGTGCACCACGGCTATCCGGTCATCCGCGTCCAGGCTCCGTCGAATGGCCTCGGCTGCCTCGCGGGCGATGGCCACTCTATTGCCCTTCCGCATCGAACCGGAGGCGTCGAGCACGAGCGTTACGTTGAGCGGGCCATCCCTTACCACTCGCGGCGCCTTGAACGCCACGCGCGCCATATGCCTGCTGCTGTCCAGGGGGTGCGCGATCAGGTCGGACGTGATGGCGAACCGGTCGCTCGCGGAGGGCGCGGCGTAACCGTAATCGAAGGCGTTCACCCACTCCTCGGCCCGCACCGACGCCGGGTCCACCTCGTAGCCCGACTTGACCCAGTTCAACGCCAGCTGGAATGAAGTGCGGTCGGTGTCCAGGCTGAAAGTGGAGACCCCGTCCTCTCGCGCATCTATCAGAGGCTGCCGCGCGTAGTCCTGGAACGTGGTCGCTCCCGGCTGACCCGACGACGACCTCTGCTCCGCCTGAGGAGTAGTGCCGCCAGGAACCAGCCGCGCCTGAGGAGTAGTGCCGCCAGGAACCAGCCCCGGCGAACCTCCCTGCGCTCCCTGCGCCCCTGCGGATCCCTGTGATGGCATCGGCGTCGGCGTCCCGTGCTGCCCTGGCGAACCCGGTATCCCTGGCAAACCCGGCAGCCCCGACGAACCCGGTTCCCCCGGCGAGCCCGGCACGCCTGACGAACCCGCAGACCCCCACGCCCGTATAGGCCCTTGCGCCTCTAGGGCTTCTTGCGATAGCGGTGGGGGTGGCGTTACCCCTGCTGGCAGCGGCGTCGGCGTCGCACGCGCCTCCATCATCGCCAGCGGTGTCGGCGTTGCGCGCAGCCCCGACGGCCCTCTGGCTTCTTCTGGCCCTGTAGGATCAGTAGGACCTACCGTGCCAGAAGCCGGCACACCGCCGCCGCTGCCGACCACAAACCACACCGAGCCCGCAGCCACCACAACGAGCGCCACGGCTGCCGTCGCCGCAAGCGCCAACGTCCCACGGAAACCCTCCGCCGGATTGGCCCGGTCGCGGACTCCGGCCCAGAATGGTCGCGGCGTCTGGTCTCCCAACCGGCCTTCCAGCCAGACCCACAGGTCCGGCGTGGGCGGAACGTTGTCCGCCCCGGAGGCGAAATGCGCCTCCAGCAGCCGCTCGATCTCCCGGTTGGTCGAATCATTAGCATTCATCGCTTACCCCTGCTGCGCGTCGCCCAATCGCTGCCGCAACACCCGATGCGCGCGGTGCAGACGCGACTTCACTGTCCCCGCGCTCACGCCGGCTGCCCGAGACACCTCCGGCACTGTCATGCCTGAGAAGTAGCGCAACACCACGACCTGCCGGTGCTCCGGGCTCAGCCCTCTGATTGCCTGCTCTAGCGTCTCCCGCTCCAACTTGGACTCGACCGAGGCCGCAGTGTGTTCCCCGTCGTCGGCCAACCCGAATTCCTCGATGGGTGTGATCTCGACTGACCGTTTGCGGCGATGCGCCATCACCGCATTTATCAAGATGCGCATCAGCCACGGCTTGAACGGACTCCCTCGCCTGAACCCGCGTATCCCCTTCCACGCCGAGAGAAAAGCCTCCTGCGCCAGCTCCTCGGCCAGCGTGCGGTTGCCCGTCATGTTGTAGGCCGTGCCGAACACAACGCCCTGATGTCGCTCCACCAGGTAGCGGAATGCATCGCGGTCACCGTTCTGGCAACGCTGAACGGCTTCGTCCTCGGTCATGCCTGCTCCACGGACTGGCTCCTATGGGGACGCGTAACGCTCTCTGCTGGATACTATGCGCGCTCTTACCGAATCGTTCCCTCGAGGCCTCACAGAACGGAAGACAGCTCCGGGTGAGGTCTGCCGCCAGACCGAGGAAGGCAGAATCAGCAACACCGTGGGGTCTCAGGTTCTGGAGGACCATTCGACGGCGCTTTACGGTCTGTAGTCTTCCTCTCTTCCATCGGCTGCGGAGAAGTCCTCTCCTGGCGCCGGAGAGGACTGAGGAAGGAAGCTGCGAGCGAAGTTCCTCTCACCCGACCGCGAAGACGCGGCACTTGCCGTCGGCCCCGACGTTCGCCAGCAGCCGGCTGTCCGGGCCCCATGCCAGACCGTAAACGCCCTTGATGAGTAGCGCGACCGACGCCTCAATCTGCAGCGTCTCGTAGGACGCTATCGCCACCTGACGCTCCGCTGACATCGCCACCCATGCGCCGTCCGGCGACACCGCCATGCTCAGTGGCGCGCCCGAGCCCAGAACAACCTCCCGGCGCTCGCTCCAGTCCTCCATCGACCACTCGATGACCTTGCCCTCGAGACCGGTCGACAGCAAAGATCCGTGCACGCGGGATACGGTCAGCGACCCCACGGCCTCGCGGTGGCCAGTCAGCGTATGCGCGAGTGAGCCGTCGCCGACATCCCAGACGAGCACGTCGCCGCCCATGCCGGCGGACGCTACCCGGGAGCCGGACGGCGCGTAAGTAACAGAGGTCACGCCGCCTCCGTGGCCCCGCAGCACTGTCGGCTTGCCGTCGCCGTCGAGCGGCCACAGCCGCACCGTCTTGTCGTACGAGGCCGATGCTAGCTGCGCCCCGTCGGGGGACAGCGCAAGGCCCGCGACCACGTTCGCATGCCCCTTCAGCGTCCGCGCGCACTCCCCGGACGCGATATCCCACATACGGACCGTCCTGTCGGTCGATCCGCTCCAGAGCGAGCCGCCGCCGGGCTCGAACGCGAGGCAATTCACGCTGGCGCCGTGCCCATGCAGCTCCCCCGTCATCCTCCAGCCGTCCGTGCTCCAGAGACGGAGAGCGCCCTTCATCCCGCCCGTCGCCAGCACGTTTCCGTCGGGCGAGAACGCCACGGCTGCCCCGTGTCGGTCCGACGCCTGCACTTCCGCCACCTGTTCCAGCCTGCTCATGCGCTCGCCCTCCTCGCCCGGCTCTCGATGAATTGCCGGAGCCACCCCCGATGTGCCGAGACCAGCGGCCCTGTTTCGAGGTGGTGCAGCTTCAATCGGCCCATCCGCTCGGTGCGGACCAAGCCAGCTGCTTCCAACACAGCCAGATGCTTCATCACCCCGAACCGAGACATCCCCGCGCCATCGGCCAGCTCGCCCAGCGTCAGCCCATCCCGCCCCAGCAGCTTGTCGAGCAGCCTGCGGCGGCTTGGGTCTGCTAGCGCTTTGAAAACCTCGTCCATGCGACCAAAATACGTGACCGATTGGTCACGCGTCAACGCCTCTGCGCTCGCCAGACGGCGGATACGAGGCCGTCTCCCCGGAAGCGCGTCCGTCATCGGCTACCTCAACCCACCCGCTGGGGTTAGAATCGCGCCGTGCGGCACGGGGCTAGCCCTACGCCGCCCCATCCTGAATTCATGCTCATGCCCGAAGAAGACGATGAAGAAGACTGACGCACCCTACACTGGCCAAAGCGTTCTCCGCTCCGAGGACGATCGACTCCTGCGCGGTGAGGGCCTCTTCACTGCCGACATCCAGCTCCCGGGGATGCTGCATCTTGCCATCGTCCGCAGTCCCCACGCCCATGCCAAGATCGAGCGCATCGACTCCTCCGCCGCCCTCGCTATGTCCGGCGTCGTTGGCGTGCTCACCGGAGACGACCTCGATGGGGTCGGTCTTCTGGAGAGCGTCGGCAGACCGGGTATGGACATCAAGAAGGGCGGCGCTCACCCCGCCCTCGCCTTGGGCCGAGCGCTGTACGCGGGCCAGCCCGTTGCCGCCGTCGCCGCCGAGACTGCCCCGCAAGCCGATGACGCAGCCGCGCAAGTCAACGTCGCCTATGAGCCTATCGAAGCCGTGAACGACCTCGAACGCGCCGCCGCGGGAGGCTACCCGCCTCTCCACCCGGCAATGGGAAACAACGTCTGCGCCTACCAGCGCGCCGGTGCTGGCAACGTGGACGGGGCGTTCGCGGCGGCGGACAAGGTCGTCTCGGGCGCCTTCGTAGTCCCGCGGCTCGCGCCGATGGCCATGGAGGGCCGCGCCTGCATCGCCAGCTTCGACCAAGCCTCCGGCGACCTCACGTTCTGGTCGTCGAACCAGTCTGCTCACGACACCCAGCACCACATCGAAGAGGCGATCGAGGTCCCCGGGCGCATCCGGGTCTTCGCGCCCGACGTGGGAGGCGGATTCGGCCACAAGCACCACGTCTACCCCGAGGAGGTCGCCGCAATCGTCCTCTCGATGCGCCTCGGCAGGCCGGTGAAATGGGTGGAAGAGCGCAGCGAGAACATCCACTCCTCCCACGCCCGCGGCCTCCAAGCGTCCTTGCAGGCGGCCGTCCGCGCGGACGGCAAGGTCCTTGGCCTCAAGGCCCGCTTCTACTCCGACATGGGCGCGTATTGGATCAGCGGCGCCTTCACGTCGCCCGATAACGCAGCCAAGCGCATCACCGGGCCCTACGACATCCCTGCCTACGACGGCGAGCAGTTCTGCCTCATGACGAACCGCCCGCCCATGACCGCCTACCGCGGCGCCGGCCAGCCGGAGGGCACCTTCTGCATGGAGCGGCTGCTAGACATCATTGCCGACGAGCTGGGTCTCGACCCAGTCGAGACCCGGCGACGCAATCTCATCCCGCCACGGAGCTTCCCTTACACCACTGTTACGGGTGTTCCATATGTCGACGGCGACTACGAGCCCGTGCTTGACAAGGCGCTGGAGGCCGCCGGGTATGACAGCCTGCTCGCCAGGCGCGACCGCGAAAGAAGCGAAGGGCGCCTCGTCGGCCTGGGCATCGCCCTCTCCACCAAGGGATCCGGCGGCACGGGCGGCGAGGCTGCGCGCTCCAGCGCGGCCAAAATCAAAGTCGGATCGGATGGCCGCGTGACCCTCGTCACCGACATCTCTCCCCACGGCCAGGGCAACGCCACCACCTTCGCCCAAATCACCGCCGATGCCCTTGGCGTGTCGATAGACGATGTCGCCGTCCTATGGGGCGACACCGATCTCATCGAGCCCTTCGGGCCCGGTGCGGGGACGTACGCCAGCCGCGGCCTCGTCATCGGCGGACACGCCGTTCACCAGGCGGCTGAGCAGACGCGCAGCGCCCTCCTCGACGCCGCGTCCCATATCCTCGAAACCGACCGCAACGACATCGAAATCGCATCTGGCGCCGTCCAGTCGCGGTCCGACGCCACGCGCTCAGCGCCGATCGGGCGGGTGGCGGCCTTGGCGGGCGCTCCCGGCGACGGGTTCGAGCACTACTCCACGTTCACGCTTCCGCCCGGCAGCTTCGCCTTCGCCGCCCATATCGCCTATGTCGAGGTCGACCGCGAAACGGGCGCCGTCGACGTGCGAGACTTCGTCGCAGTCCACGACGTGGGGAACCTCATCAACCCCATGATTGTCGAGGGTCAGATCCACGGCGGCGTTGTCCAAGGGTTCGGCGAGGCGATGCTCGAGGGCGTGTCCTACGCCCAGGACGGACGACCGAACGAGTGGTCGTTCATGGACTATCCGATGCCCCTCGCCGAGGACCTCCCCCGCCTGACGGTCGAGACCTACGCTACCGAGGCGCGCAATGGCGCGTTGGGCGTCCGCGGCATCGGAGAAATGCCCTCCGTCGCAAGCCCTGTGGCGTTATCCAACGCCGTCCACGACGCGCTCCGCCAGATCGCGGCACCTTCCGTGGATATCCCCCTAACCCAGGAGCGCGTCTGGCGGGCAATCGAACAAGCCATGCACAATCGAGGCCCAGAGCCTCTCTCTTAGGGTTGCAAAAAAACGCCCGCAGGCTACCATAAGCCCATGAAAGTCGGAGAATTCGAACTCAAAGAACCGCTTCCTGAGCTTCGCGACCCTCACCTGATCGCGACCCTCACTCCATGGATTGATGCAGGGAGCGTCGGCTCCCTCAGCATTGAGCGTCTCGAACGCTACCTGTCGGCCGAGGAGCTCGGCGGACTCTCCACCCCCGGCAGGTACTTCGATTTCACCCGCTACCGCCCCGTGGTGTACTACCAAGACGGTAAGCGCAAGATACGGGTTCCTAACGCCGACCTGCGCTGGGCGACGGGGGCGCAGGACCACGACTTTATCTTCCTGCACATGCTGGAGCCCCACTCCAACGCCGAAGAGTACATAGACGCGGTCTCCGAGGTCATCGAGCGGCTCTCGGTCAAAAGGTTCTGCCGCATCGGCGCGATGTACGACGCCGTCCCCCACACCCGACCTCTCCTCGTGATGGGCAGCCTCAACGGCGAGCCGTTGGAGAAGGTCGAAGGCATCGAGGGCAACCGGCGGCGGCCCTACCAGGGGCCAACCTCCATCATGAACATGGTGGGCGACCGGCTGAGCAATAAGGGCATCGACAACATGATGCTCATGTGCCGCCTGCCCCACTACGTCGAGCTCGAAGCCGATTTCGCCGGGCGCACCAAGATGCTCCAGGTCCTCAGCACGCTCTACGGCTTCCCCGCGGAGTACTACACGAGCCAGCGGGACACCCAGCAATACGAGCGCGTCAGCGCCGAGATGCAGCGCAACCCAAAGGTCAAGTCTCTCGTCGAGCGCCTGGAATCGGACTACGACGCCCGCCGCGGCAGGCGCAGGCCAAACCCCTCTCCCGCCGCCGACCTCCCGCCCTTGCCTCCGTCCGTCGAAGAGTTCCTCGGCAAGCTCACCGGCCCCGACGACGAAGAGAGCAAATAGCCCCGTGCATCCCAGCTTCCCGCGCCAGCGCGCCTAGGGGCTGATATCGCAACGCGCCGCGCGCCTTCCGGACGCCCCTTCTACGGCTGGGTTATCGTTGTTTCGTTGGGCGTGGTCGGCGGCGTCAGCATGTTCATGGGGGTCGGCAACTTCGGCCTTTTCGTCGCCCCCATGAGCGAAGATCTCGGCATCGGCAACGGCTACTTCGGCTGGGCCCTCTCCGCGCGCCTCCTCGGGTTCGCCGCGTCCGGGCCTATCATCGGACGACTCATCGATCGCCACGGCTCCCGCGTTCCCCTGACTGTCGCCGGCCTCCTCTTCGGCGGGAGCGCCGCCGCACTGGGCCTCATCGAGGCGGGCTGGCAGATGATCGGCCTAACGCTGTTCGCCGGAATCATGGGCTTCTGGGGCAGCAGCACCCTCTACCTTGGCATCCCCCTCGCCAAGTGGTTCGTCCGCAAGCGCGGACGCGCCATGTCCCTGTTCTTCGCCGGCATTCCCCTCGGCATTGGCATCGCAAGCCCCCTGACTCAGCTGCTTATCGACGCCGTCGGCTGGCGCGACGCCTGGGTTATCCTGGGGGCCACCGGCGGCGTCAGCATCGCCGTCATCTCCCTCATTTTCGTCCGTAACACGCCCAGCGACCTCGGCCTCCTGCCGGATGGCGCGCCCGCCGAGCCAAGCTCTCCCGGGGCCGGCGCCGACACGCGCAGCGAATACCCTTGGACAGTCTCCGAGGCGCTCCGCACCGGCGCCTTCTGGCGCATCAGTGTGGCCTACGGCATCCTGATGGCGGCCATGGGCACGCTTGGCGTCTTTTGGGTGCCCTTCCTCCGCTCCCTCGACGTCGCTCCACAAGTCGCCGCCATGGCTTTTGCGACGCAGGCGTTCACCCAAGTCATCTCCTCGGGCCTTGTAGCCCCATGGATCGACCGCGTCCAACCGCGCTACATCGCGATGGCCGGGTTCGCGAGCGTCGTGGCCGCGATGTTGGTCGCGGCCAACGCCTCGACGGCGTGGCACGGATTCGCGGGCGCGCTCCTCGCAGGCGTCGGCTTGGGCGCGGCAATGCTCATGCAGGTCCACATATGGCCCGCCTACTTCGGACGAGAGCGCCTCGGGGCAATCAGAGGCGCGGCCACCCCCCTCACCCTCGCCATGACAGCCTTGGGAGCGCCCATCCTCGGCGTGCTTTTCGACGTCGCCAGCTTCACGGTCGGCTGGCTGACCGCCGCCGCCGGGCTCCTCGTCGGCCTGACGCTCCTGCTGCTCTCCCCCAAGCCATCCGCGCGGCAGCAACCCTAACCTCCCCCCGCGCCTTGTCTTGCACATATCTTGCACATCTTTTGCCCCGAATCGCCCCTGGACCGACCGGATTGACCTTGTCAATCACTCGTAATGGACAGGTTTCGAGTGAGGGCATCAAAAAGGGTCTCATTTGGTCTCATTGACTCGGACGTCGGGCGGTCGGACCCCCCTCCCGCTCCTCCCCCACAGACGGCGTATGACGCGGAGCTCCGATCGGCAGGCCCAAGGGATAGCGCAGGTCAACCTTGGGCCGAGGAGGCGCCCGGCGTCCGTTCGGCACCCCTTCGCTCGTGAGCCGGGATTGTCGGGTCCATGGTAGTAGACACGATGGCTACGGCGCAACGGACTGTTGTCATATCATCGACACGACAGGGGGCGCGGGGCAGGGAAGTTGGGCGTTGCGCCGGAGCGTCGGAAAGAGAGCCGGGGCTGTGGGGCTGCCCACGGCGCACGGTGGGCCATATGTACGCCTATCCCGCTCCCGTCGCGGCCCGAGCGCGCCGATAGGCTAGACTGCTGACCACTGGCCGCCCAACCACTCTACGGACGGCGCCTCTTACGAGGAATTCATGCCCCGCCAAGCTTCCTTGCCTGGACATGCGCTGCTCCGATACGGGCTGGCGGCGATGCTCGCCCTGATGCTGATCGCCGCCCTTCCCATCTCCCCCAGGCTACGCAGGTTCCCATAGAGCGTAGAACGCCGGTATTGTAAAGTTGCCTACCAGAAGCGCCGAGGACCGAACTACGGCGGACAGCAGTTCATCGAAGGGTGGAATACGGGATGAAACAATACCGGCTCAGATACGCTATCGCCCAGCCCTCTGAGGACCCCGAAGGTATGTTCAGAGTCGAAGCTCCTGATCTTCCCGGATGCTGGGCCTGGGGAAAGACCGAGGAGGAAGCCTTCGAGAACTTTCGCAGCGTGACCATCGAGTTCATCGCGTCGCTCATGGACCATGGCGACGTACTGCCCTCCGGCGTTGAGGTCACCCAAACCGCCGCGGGTCGAACAGCGAGATGTCGTGGCGCGACTCGCCACGCTCGGCGAGGTCCGCCATGATCTCGCCGATGGCGCTGCAGAACTTGAAACCGTGCCCGGAGAACCCCGCGGCGAACGACACCTGCGGGTACGTCTCGTGCTTGCCGATAATGAAATGCTTGTCCGGCGAGTTCGTGAACATGCAGACGACGTGCTTCAGCAGCGGGCCTGCCGCCTCCGGGAAGCACTCCTCCGTGAAATCGCGGAGCATCTCCTCGTCGGCTGCCCGATGGCTCCGGTCGAGCGCGTCGGGATCGGTGTGCTCGCCGTGATGGTGGAACTTGCCCACCTTGTACCCGGGAACGCCAAACGACGGGAAGCCGTAGTACTCCTCGCCCCGCCACGTCACGATGAACACCGGGAAGCGCGACGGCTCGAACAGCTCCGGCTTGCGCGGCTCGAACCACGCCACGACCTGCCGCTCCGGGACCGCAACTCCATCGAGCTCCGGCAGCAGCTTGCCGGCCCACGCGCCCGCAGTCAGCACGAGTGAGCCCGCCTCGTACTCCCCGCGGTCCGTCCGCACTCGCACGCCGGACGCCGTCGGCGACCAGTCCAAGACCTGCTCGCCCTCGTGCACCTCCGCCCCCATCTCGCGGGCGACGGCGACGTGACCCTCGACGCAACGCTCCGGCGCGAGGAAGCCGCCCTCCGCCTGCACTACGGCCATCCACTCGCTGGGCAGCCGGTAGCCCGGAAAGCGCTCCGCGACCTCGGCGGCGGACAGCGCCTCGTGGGGCACGTCCTGCTCGATGCACGAGCGAAGCGTGTTCTCGAAACCGGCGCTCCCCGGCGCGCCCGCGTGGACCGACCCGGTGACGTGCAGCACCTGCTCGCCCGTGCGCTGTTCCAGCTCTCGCCACAGCTCGTAGGCCCGTCTCCCGATGGGCACGTACTCCGGCCCTTCGTGGAACGCAAGGCGAATGATCCGGGTGAGGCCGTGTGAAGAGCCCATCTCGTGCGGCACGCTGAACCGCTCCAGCCCCAGCACCCGCAGCCCTCGGTCCGCGAGCTGATAGACCGTCGCGCTCCCCATGCCTCCAACGCCTACGACTATCGCGTCATAAATCCGTTGGCTCGTCACGAACGTACCTCCACACAAGACGCGTCCCGGCATATTGCCGTGAGTGGAGGATGCTAGCACGCGCCATCCACGCGCGACGCCATGCCGTCTGGCCCGCCCGCGTGCTCAGTGCTAGACTCGCCCGCGCCCCAGGGCGCCGGAAGGCGGCTCGGCGAGGTCGTTCCCTACGAGCGTAAGTGAGCGCCCCCGCCCCGGCATCGCTCAGCCCAGCATGAAGATGATGGAACATGTAGCTTCACGTTGGAAGGCGCTCGGCCTTAGCTAGCGGCGCCGAGCAAAAGGGAGAGAAGTTGAGAGGCAACCAGAACAAGGGGCGGCAAAGCGCCGGGCTGACCATCGGCGACGGGTTTCGCCTGGGAATCGGGCTCTGGCTAGCCGGTCTGGTGATTATGACTGTCCCGCTGATTCTATTTATGATTTTTGGCCTAGCAGTTCGGACATAACCACTTTGTTCCGGCTAGCCAACACACAGGAGGAGGGGAAGAAGTGACCACCTCAACCAAGCGCGACCCCGTCGCGTACAAGAGCATGCGCGAGTACATGATGATCTTGGAGGAGCGTGGACTCCTGAAGCGCGTCACGGCCCCCGTCAACCTCGACTACGAGGTCGGCGCCATCAGCTACCGAGACCTGACCAGGACCGGCCCAGGTCTGCTGTTCGAGAACATCATTGACAACCCCGACAAGCAGCTGGCCACCAATATCATGTACTCCCTGGACCAGCTCTCCATCGCCTTCAACGGCCCGAAGGACTGGGTGAAGCTGCACGACATCGTGAAGGAGGGCATGACCGACCGCCTCCCCTGCCTGAAGGTCGAGGACGGCCCCGTGAAAGAGGTCAAAGTCTTTGGCGAAGACATCGACCTAGCCGAGATACCGACCCCCCTCTGGCACGAGCTCGACGCGGGCCGCTACATCGCCACTACCGCCGGCGTCGTCACCGTCGACCCCAAGACCGGCGCCCACAACATGGGGCAGTACCGCTCCATGATCATCGACCGCAATCACACCACCGTGAAGATCCAAGGCGACTTCAAGGTCGGCGACGCTCCGCCCAAGGGCTCCACCTACGGCGGAGTGGGCGACCGCAACGGCGCCGTGCATGTCCTCGAGAACGAGGCCGAGGGCAAGAACACTCCCTGCGCCATCGCCATCGGCATGGACCCTCTTCTCGTCCTCGCCGCCGGCACTGCCGTCCCTGAGAATGCCGACGGCCTGTCCGAGTACGAGGCCGCGGGCGCCTGGGCAGGGAGGCCCGTCGAGCTGGTGAAGTGCGAGACCATCGACGTCTGGGTCCCCGCCGAGTCCGAGTACATTCTCGAAGGCGAGATCCTCGCGGGCGAACGCCACTTCGACGGCCCCCACGGCGAGTCCTCCGGCTTCTACAACAAGAACTATTCGGCGTTCGTGTTCCGGGTGAACGCGATCACCCACCGCAAGGACCCCATCAACTTCGGCCTCATCTGCGGCCGAATCGAGGACTACCCCCGCCCACTCATGCGCTCCGGCTCTATCCTCCAAACGCTCATCAGCAAGTCAGGACTGACGACCGTCAAGGAGGTCCACTTCCCCGACGCCGGCGCCGGGGGCGTCATCATCATCCGCGCCAAGATCGAGAAGGAGGGACAGGCGAAAGAGATCATCGACGCCGCCTACGCCCACCTCCGCTACCGCTGGGTCGTCGTCGTCGACGAGGACTGCGACGTGCGGGACTGGAACGACGTGTGGTGGAGAATCGTCTCGTTCTGCGAGCCGGCCGTCCACGCGCACATGGGTGCCGAGATGCCGAGGCATCTGGGCCGCCCCGGCGAGATGGACTTCGTTCCCCCCGGCCACGGCATGGGTCTGGACGCCACCCGCGAGCACAAGGTCACCGAGTACCCCGTGCCCCCGCCCTCCAAGCCAACGATGGAGATCCTCGACAAAGTGGGCGGACGCTGGGACGAGCTCGGGCTGCCCTAGCCCGAGACGGCGGAGCAGCAGCAAGGCAACATGCGCAGAATCATCGTCGGCATCACAGGCTCGTCCGCGCCTATCTACGGCATCTACACGCTCAGAACGCTCCGGGACATGCCGGATATCGAGACGCACCTCATCCTGTCCGAGGGCGCCCGCCTCTCGATCAAGTACGAGGCTCCTCAGTGGGCTATCTCCGACATCGAGGCGATGGCCGATGTCGTGCACGACCCCCGCAACATGGCCGCCAGCGTTTCGAGCGGCTCCTTCAAGACGGACGGCATGGTGGTCGTGCCCTGCTCAATGAAGACCCTCGCAGGCATCGCCAACTCCTACAACAACGACCTCATCACCCGCGCCGCTGACGTCTGCCTCAAGGAGCGACGACGCCTCGTCGTCGTCGCGCGGGAGACCCCCTTGCACCGCGGCCACCTGCTCAACATGCTCTCCGTCACCGACATGGGCGGCGTTATCCTCCCGCCCATACCCGGCTTCTACTCCGATCCCCAGACCATCGACGACATCATCAATCACACCGTCGGCAAGGTCCTTGACCTGCTCGGCATCGAGAACAACCAGTTCAAGCGCTGGGAGGGCAAGGACCCCTCCAGCGACTAGCGCGAGACCCCATGTCCGACGACATCGGCAAAGAGCTCCCCGACGACCTCTTCGACGCCCTCTGGAACGAGGAAGTGACCGGCCAGCGCGGACGAGCCATCCTCATCACGACCGCCGACTCCAACGGCTGGCCCCACCCCGCTCTCCTCTCCTTCCGCGAGGTGGGCGCGCGCGACCGCAACACCATCCGCCTTGTCACCTTCAATGGCAGCACTACCACGAAGAACATGCGCGAGAACGGCAAGGTCACCGTCATCTTCGTCGACGAGCGCATGACCTACTACGTAAAGGGCGCCGCCAAGGAGATTCCCTCCCATCGAGTCGGCCCCAGTCCCCACTTCGCCACCATGGACGTTACCATTACGCAAGTGCTGCGCGATTTCACCGGCGCGGACGAGGCTGGGGCTCACATCACCTCCGGCATCACCTTCCACAACCCGTGGACGAGCGGGCGTGCCGCCCAGGAGCATTAGCCAACGAGGGGCTACTATGAAAGTCACGGAAGTCCTTGCGACCACAGCCGTCATCCCCCTGCGCAATGTCACCTCCTTTTCGACGAGGACCGTTAGCGAACGCCACTACACCCTGGTGAAAGTCCGGACCGACGAAGGGTCCGAAGGCATCGGCTTCTGCTACTGCGGCAACGGCGCCGGGTGGGTCGTCACCACCCTCGTCCGCGACCTCCTCGCCAAACAAGTCGTGGGGCGGGACCCCCACGACACCGACGCCATCTGGGACGCCATGTACCGCGACGCCCTCCTCATGGGCCGCCGCGGCGCCGTCCTCCGCGCCATGAGCGCCATCGACATCGCCCTATGGGACGTCAACGCCAAGGCCGCCCACCTCCCCCTCTACCGTTACCTTGGCTCCACCTACAGGGACTCCGTCCCCGCCTACGCCAGCGGCGGCTACTACCTGGACGGCAAGACTCCTGAGCATCTCGCCGAAGAGTGCGCCAACTACGTGGACATGGGCTTCCGCGCCGTCAAGATTAAAGTGGGGCGTGTCAGCGCCCGCGAGGACGCGGAACGCATCGCAGCCGTTCGCCGCGCCATCGGCCGCGACGTCGAGTTCTTCACCGACGCCAACAACGCCTGGAACGACGCAACCTCCGCCATCCGCGCCATACGCCTCTGGGAGGACTACGACCTCGGCTGGGTCGAGGAGCCCACCATGCCCGACGAGATGGAGGCGAGCGCGGCCATCGCAGCCCGCGTGCGCGTCCCGATTGCCACAGGCGAGATACACCAAACGCGATGGGACTTTATGGACATCGTCGACGGCCAAGCCGCATCCATCATCCAGCCGGACGCCGGCGTCTGCGGCGGCGTCACCGAGTTCCGGCGCATCGCCGCCTACGCAGCCGCCCACGGCGTCACTGTCGCGCCTCACTGGCTGGCCGACATCCACGTCCACCTCGTGGCCGCAACCCCCAACGCGACCTACGTCGAGTTCTTCACCGACACCGAGGTCCTGAACATAATGGAGATATTCAGCAGTCGCCTCGAATTCAAGGGCCGCGGTCTCGATCTGCCCCAAGAACCAGGCCACGGCGTCATTTTGAACGAAGAAGCCCTCGAACGTTTCGCAAGAGACGGCTGGGCCTAACCAAGACCTTTCCGTCATTGCCGCGAAAATAGGGGTCCGCAGAGGTAGTGAGCCGCGCCCCCTTTCCGTCATTCCCGCGCAGGCGGGAACCTCGCAGCGGGGCGACAGCACCGCGACCCTTCCCCCTCCCGTCCATCTCCTTACCAAGGAGGGCTAGGGGTGGTTACGTCTGCGAGACTCTGCATAATCTCAAACTGGTTCGTGGTTCCCCAGGTTCACCACGAACCAGCCTGGAATACCGGGGAGCGCAGAGGGGCGACGCCCCTCTGCCGGGGGCGTGGGGGTGTCCCCCACAACGTGATGGGCGGGTGGGTGGGAAGAGTGACGCCCGCCAGAATAGAATTACGCAAAGGTCTCTAACCAAAGGAGCGCGCTAGTGATTACCAAGTTCTCGGTCCTCTATGTCGGCTTCACCGAGCTCGACAACGTTGGTCTAGGCGGCACGCCGCCCGATGAGCGCAGGCTCTCGAACGAGCAGATCGTCAAGGCCTATCCCATGTCCCTCGACGTGGCCAAACACATGGACGAGCTAGGCTACTACGCGCTCTGGGGCGCCGAGCACCACTTCCAACGCGAAGGCTACGAGGTCATCCCGAACCTGATCCTCTGGGGAACATACGTCGCCGCCCAGACCAGCCGCCTCAAGCTCGGCTGCGCCTTCAACGTCAGTCCCGTATGGCATCCCATCCGCCTGGCCGAGGACTTCGCCATGGCCGACATCCTCACCGACGGCCGTGTCATATTCGGCGTGGGCCGCGGCTACCAGACGCGCGAGGTCGAGAGTCTCGGCGCCCCCCTGCTCGACCCCGACGCCAACCGGGCGTTGTTCGAGGAGCAGATGGAGGTCATCACCAAGGCCTTCAGCCAGGAGTCCTTCAGCCACCACGGCAAGCACTACACCATCCCCGCCACGGTCCCCTTTCGGAGCTACCAGCCGACGGAGGTCACCCTCGTCCCGCGCCCTATCCACCAGCCCGTGGAGATATGGCAGGCCATCGCCAGCGGCAGGTCCATACCCTACATGGCCCAGAACGGCATCAAAGGCATGATTACCCAGAACGGCGAGAAGCTGGCTCGTCAGATATTCCACACCTACCAGGACGAAGCCGCCAAGGCCGGACGCGACCTCGAGCTTGGCGAGGACCTCATCCTGGGCGTCGCCATGTACATCGCCCCAACTCCCGCTGAGGCTATCGAGGCGGTGCGCCCCTACCACGACGAGGCCTACAAATGGTTCGCTCCCTTCGGATTCGTCCGCTACACCGACGAAGAGGGCCGGCCTTGGGGCACCCCCGGCGCTCCCGCCGCCAGGGCGCCTGCTATCGAAGACGGCGTGCGTCAGCGCGCATGGCTATGCGGCCCCTCCGAGCTCGTGCTGGAAGAGCTCAAGGCCTACGAAGCCGAATTCCCCGGCCTCGACCAGGTGATGTTCCGCTGGCCTGAGGGCATGCCCGCCGAGGAGTTCAAAGAGCAGCTCTCCCGCTTCGCCGAAGAAGTCATGCCCCACTTCGGAAACACCTAACCCCCCCGCCGTCATCCCGGTGCCCTCCCGTCATTCCCGCGAAAGCGGGAACCCAGGAAACCCCCTCCCGCAGACGGGAGGGGGCGCGCCAGCGCAGCGAAGCGCGGGGGGGGGGGGGGGGGGGGGGGAGAAGCGTTCGCCCGCAACTACCCTCGTCACCCCGCCCCCTAATACGTCATTCCCGCGCAGGCGGGAACCTCGCAGCCCCTCCCGTCACTCCCGCCCCCCTCCGTCATTCTCGCGCCCCACCGTCATTCCCGCGAAAGCGGGAACCCAGGAAACCCCCGCCCGTCTACGGGAGGGGACGCGCCAGCGCAGCGATGCGCAGGGGAGGAGAACGCCCCGCCCCCAACTACCCCCGTCACCTCAAATCACCCGTCATTCCCCGCGAAAGCGGGAATCCAGGCATCGACATCCCTCCCACCACCAACGCCTACCCCAACAGGTTCGTGGGGAGCCGGTCGAACTAAGGGACCTGCCAATCAACGCGGAGGCAACTGCATTCCTCTCCACAGTCCTCTTCGTCGAAGAGGTTATGCCCCACTTCGGAACGGCTAGCCCCTGTCAGCATTCGAGGGCGTGAGCTCACCCTGATGATATGCTGAGAGTCGTCGGTCCGTAGCTCAGTTGAGAGAGCATCTAATTGGATCAGGGGAACAGGTGCTCAAGCCCCTTCGGGAGATCAATCCAGTGGTTCAATTACTCGACCTAGCCAAGCGAGGCTACTTCCCTAAAGAGTTGCCACCTCCGTTTTCCACATATTCCTTTGGACTAGCTCTCCAGAAGCATCCCATATGATTCCCGATCCGTTCGCACAATCTTTGGGCACGAGATCAGCTCGTCATAGTCTTGTCAGGGCTGGTTCTCCGCGGCGCCAGCTTTCTATCCCGAACCCCATTTCATTTTCTCAGTTGGCCAAGTGCATCGAGATCAATTGGGATTCGATTGCTAAGCACTGTGAAGAGTCCAAAATCTCACTAAGTAAACCTCACCTGCCTGCTTCAGGTAGAGCAATCATTCCCCGGTACTCTCTTGGCGATTTACCGGAACATCGGGCCTCTCTCCGCGCCACGTCACGATTTATTCTCCAGACTGACATCGCCAACTGTTACGCGTCAATCTACACATACTCTCTTCCTTGGGCGCTTTATGGTAGGGAGACCGCCAAGAAGGAACGACACGATGACGATCTTCCCGGTAACCAACTTGACAAGATCGTTAGAAGTAGTCAAGACGGCCAAACAATCAGTATCCCTGTCAGCCCCGATACTTCATTCGTTCTAGCGGAAATCTTGCTGTCTGCCGTGGATCGGAGATTCTGCGAGAAAATGGAAGAAGCCAACATAGAAGTGAATGGCTATAGATCGGTTCAACCCAAACAAGACAAGTATTATTGACTTGCCGGTCTCAATGGAAGATTTATGGGCATCCGAAATACGAACCTTCAGCATAGCCTCATCAAATCAGATTTGGAACTTGCGCCGCTACTTTGATCGTGCATTTGAACTCTACATCATAAAGCGAAAACCCCCTGTCCTGCAATATGCGATCCAGCGGCTTCGGGGTATCGGAATCGAAGAGGAAGCTTGGAAGATAACCCAAGATTTTCTCTTACAATGTGCAATGATAGAGCCAAGCACGCTGCCGTCAATTGTTGATCATTTGCATTATTATCAAACTCGTGATTTTCAACTGGATGGCGCCAAAGCATCTCAAGCCTTTAGCCTTCTAATACGGGAACATGCACCATTGGGCATGGCAGTGAGGTCGCTTGGGCGTTATGGGGAGACCTACTCTTTAAGCTCCCTATCAAAGAAGAGGCCGCTGCGGCGTTGGCAGTATCTGATGACCCATTCGTGGCATTGCTAGCTCTACATGGGCGAGATTTGGGTTTGTTGAATACCGAATTGGACTTCTCGGATTGGGAATCTGCTTTGACAGCGGATGAACTTTCGGACAATCAATGGTTGCTGGCATATGAAGCTGATACTAAGGGGTGGCTGAATCCAAGAGATGGTGATGATTTCATGTCCAACAGTCCCTTTTTCACCTCCATGCGTGACAGTGAGGTTTCGTTTTACGATGCAGATAAGGTGGACTCTCACACTCCTAGTGAACGTGGTAGCGTTGCCACGTTGGTGGTAGCGGGGAGGGGTATTGAGGCGTCACCAATGGCAGGACACTCATGGACCCTTCCAGTGCCCCTTATCCCGCTACTCCCTTCATTCCCGCGAGAGCAGAAACCCAGAGTGGCCGACAGGCCACGCCCCAGGTGTCGCCCATCCAGGTCAATAGACCCCAGTGACACTTGCCCATTGCGCGGAGTGACGTATATCCGTCATACTGTCGTCATATAGCCAACCCCACCCCAGTAGGAGCGGACGAGCCGCCCAGCCCAACAAAGCTAGGAGGCCCATGCTCCCTCAATACAAGAATCACCCCGCCCGATTCGTCAAGGAAATCCTCCAGGACGCCGGCAAGCCCTACGACAAGCAGGAAGCCATCCTCGACGCCCTCGCCCGCTACGCCGCCGTTTCCGTCGTGGCCGCCAACTCCTCCGGCAAGGACTGGGCCGCCGCCCGCGCCGTGCTTTGGTGGCTGCACACCCGGCCCCACGCCAAGGCCGTCGTCACCGGCCCCACCGCGCGCCAGGTCAAGGAGATCCTCTGGCACGAGCTCGGCGTGGCCCTCGCCGCCGCCAACGGACGCCTCCCCGGCAAGCTCACCGCGGACAAGTACGTCATCGACGACGACCGCTTCGCCATCGCCTTCTGCTCCAACTCCCAGCACAACCTCCAAGGCTTCCACTCGCCGAACCTCCTCGTCGTCGTCACCGAGGCCCAAGGCGTCAAGCAGCCCTACTTCGAAGCGCTCAAGCGCCTGAACCCCAAGAAGACGCTCCTCCTCGGCAACCCGCTGTCCCATGAGGGCGAGCTGTACGAGTCCTTCCATTCCAAGTCCGCGCTCTACCACCGGATCGCGATCTCCGCCCTGGACTCGCCGAACTTCCGGCGCAAGCGCTTCCACATCCCCGGCCTCGTCAACCCGGAGGACGTTGAGCGCCACCGCCGCGACTGGGGAGAAGACTCGCCCCTCTACATCGCGTCCGTTCTCGGCCGATTCCCGGACGCCCTCGAAGACTCCCTGACCACGCGCCACCACGTAGACCGCGCCGTCGCCCGCTGGCGCGGCGACCCCGTCCCCCTCCCGTCTCCTTCCGACACCCCCGCCTCCCTTCCGTCTGCTCCGGTCCTCTCCCCCGTCCGCGGGGGAGAGCTAGAGAGAGGGTCTGCGGGGCCCTACCGCATGGGCGTCGACGTCGCCCGGTTCGGCGATGCCGAGTCCGTCATCTGCATCCGCCGCGGCGCCCGGGTCGAACATCTCATCCCCCTCAAGCGCGGCCTCGACACGATGCAGGTGGCCGACGAGGTCAAGGCATGGGCCGACGCCCTTCGCGTCCCCGCCGTGTTCGTGGACGAGAACGGGGTCGGAGGAGGCGTCGTCGATAGGCTTGGCGTCCTCGGCGTCCCGGTCATTGGGGTGGAGGCGGGCGGGAAGGCGAAACGCCCCTCCCAGTTCGTGGACATGCGCGCCGAGATCTTCTGGGAGATCGCCCGCCTCCTCCGCGAGGACGCCATCGACATCCCGGACGACGCGGTCCTGGCCGGCCAGCTCCCTGCGGTACGACATCTCGAGCACGGGGCGCATCCGCCTCGAAAGCAAGACCAGCCTCCGCAAACGCGGCGTCAAGTCCCCCGACCGCGCCGACGCCCTGGCCCTCGCCTTCATGGAGCCCCCCTCCCTCCAAATCTATGTATAACTCCCCCTTTGATTCCCTCGCCCGTCTGCGGGAGGGACGCGCCAGCGCAGCGACACGCGGGGAAGCCGGGAGCGGGCTCGTCAGTGCTAAGATATCCCGCAGTTGGGCTCTGGAGGTAGGCATGCCATACGACCTGCTCATCAAGGGCGGACTCCTTGTCGATGGGACCGGGGCCGCCCCGCGCACGGCGGATGTCGGGATAACCGGCGGCCGGATCATGGACATCGGCGAGCTCGACGGCCCCGCGGTCCGCGTTATCGACGCCTCCGGCCACGTCGTCGCTCCCGGGTTTATCGACCAGCACACCCACTACGACGGCCAAGTGACGTTCGACCCGCTCTGCACCTTCTCCTGCTACAACGGCGTGACCACGGTCGTCAGCGGGAACTGCTCGCTCACCCTCGCCCCCGTCAGGCCCGGCGACGAGACCGCGCTCGCGGGGATGCTCGCAAAGGTCGAGGCCATCCCCTACGACGTGCTCATCAACGGCGTGCCGTGGGGCTGGACCACCTTCGGCGACTATCTGGCGTCGCTCGACAACCACTTGGGCATCAACTTCGGCGCGATGCTCGGTCACTCGGCCGCCCGCCGGTGGGTGATGGGCGAGGACGCCCACGACCGCGAGGCCACCGGCGAAGAAATCGAAGCTATCCAGGGCGTCGTGCGTGAGAGCCTGGAAGCCAGCACCCTCGGCGTATCGTTCGACCGCAATCCCCGCCATGTGGGCTTGGACGGCAGGCTGCTCCCCGCGAACGTCGCCGGCATCGATGAGCTCTACGCCGTCGCAAGTACGCTCAATGAGCTTGGCACAGGCGTCATCCAGGTTGGCGACCCGCTCAACCAAGAGCTGAGCGACGGGATATGCGCGAAGATAGCGGAGGCTGCTGGCCAGCCGGTGACGTACCTGTCCATCGTCCAGAGCACCCTCAAACCCGAGCAATGGAAGGAGCACCTCGCTCACCTCGACGACGTGGCGGCGCGGGGTACGGCCCGCATCTTTCCTCAGATCAACCCCCGCCCCGGACTCCGGTTCTTCCAGATGGACAGCGCGGAGTTCTTCAACTTCATGCCCACCTGGAAGCGGATCATGAACAGCCCCCGGGAAGAGTGCATCGCGGCCTTCGCCGACGCCGGGCTCCGGCCCCAGCTGGCGCGCGAGGTCGACGAGCACCGGAGCAACACCGCGCTCGGCTTCTCAGGACGCTGGGACCACGTCGTCGTCGTGAAGCCCGTCTTGGAGAAGAACAGGGCGCTGGCAGGCAAGACCATCGCCGAGATTGCGGCGGAGCGCTCCGCGGAGCCCCTCTACACCTTCCTCGACCTGACTGCCGAGGAAGGTTTGAAGACGTGGTTCGCGCGCAACCAGCAGAACAACGATGACGACGCCATGTCCGTCATCCTGAACGATGAGCACACGCTCATCGGCCTGTCGGACTCGGGCGCGCACGTCGTGCGGGAGGGCGGCTACGGTTACGCGGTCCACTTCCTCAGCTATTGGGTGCGCGACAAGGGCATCATGCCGCTCGAAGAGGGCGTGCGCCGTCTGACATCGTTGCCCGCGGACATCTTCGGCGTCCCCGGCCGGGGACGGCTGACCCCTGGAAGCAAGGCGGATGTCGTCGTGCTCGACTACGACAACCTCGGCCTCGACGACTCCGAGGAAGCCTACGACCTGCCCGGCGAATCGATGCGGCTGAAGCAGGTGGCGCACGGCATCCCCTACACCATCGTCAACGGCGAGGTGCTCATCGAGAACGGCTCCCACACCGGCGCTCTGCCGGGACACGTGGTGCGGAACCACTACTACGAGGCCGCCAACGGGAGCGGGGCCAAACAGAACGGCGCGACGGTCTAGGTTTGTCTTGGGTCTGGCTTGCACTGGGCGGAGCGGCAGTCAGCGGCCTCGTCAGCGTCTTCGATAAGACCGTCGTCTACCGCTACGCGACCTCCCCCCGAACGCTGCCGCTCCTCATCGGCATCGCGCAGACGGCGGTGGGCGTTGTGCTGATTGCGGTGCTTGTGGCGCTCGGCGCGCCCGATACCGCGACGGTCGGGTTGGTGCTCTGGGCGCTGGCGTCCGGCGTGTTGTTCGGCATTGGCGGCCAGCTCCTTTTGCACGTCCTGTTCGCGGAGGAGGCCTCACGCACCATCCCGGTGTTCCAAAGCTCCCCGATCTTCACGGCAGTCCTTGCCTTCTTCTTCCTCGGCGAGCAGCTTGGACTGATCGAGTGGCTAGCCATCGTGGCCGTCGTGGGCGGAGCAATCTCGCTGTCTTTGCGTATCGGTTCGGGGTATGGACGGCTCTTCCTCCACCGTACATTCTTCATGCTGATGATTGGCAGCGCGCTCCACGGTGGGGCCCACATCCTGGGGAAGGTGGCGGTCGACGAGATGCCGGTGCTGTTCACGCATGCGCTCCGGTCGCTGTCGCTTGGCGGTGTACTCCTGCTGTTCAACCTGCGTCCTGAGCCCTGGCGCAACATCTCCGATTTCGTCCGCGACCGCAGCCCAGCGCTCCGGTTCGTGGCGATGAACGAGCTGATCATCGCCACCACGGGGCTGCTATTGCTGCTATGGGCCTTATCGCTGGGCCCCGCCGCGCTGGTCACGGCGTTGAGCGGCACCCGGGCCTTCTTCCTCGTGGCCTACAGCACGGTGCTCGCGCTCGCCTGGAAGGGCGCCCTCGGTGAGGTCACGACGCGCGGCGCCATCGTGACCAAGGTGGCGTCGACCACGCTCATCGTCGGGGGAATCGCGGCCATAGCCGTGCAGAGCGGGTAGCGGCATGACCTGGGCGATGGTCGCGCTCACAGGCGCGGCGCTCACAGCGTTCATCAACATTCTCGACAAGAGGATCATCTACGGCTACGCGCGGACGCCCCAGACGCAGCCGCTCGCCATCGGACTCACGATGCCGTTTGTCGGCGCCGTCCTCCTCATATTCGCCGGAGTCCCTGGCTCCGGCGCGATTGAGTCCATAACCTGGGCGCTCGTCTCGGGCGCGTTCTATGGGATGGGCGCGCAGCTGCTGCTGCACGTGCTGTACACGCAAGAGGTCTCCCGCGCCGTGCCCGTCTTCCAGACGTACCCTATCTTCACCGCGCTCATCGCGTTTCTCTTCCTAGGCGAACGCCTCGACGCTATCGCGTGGCTCGCCATTCTCGCCGTGGTCACAGGCGCCGCGCTCCTCTCCGTGAGGCTGGGCACAGCCGGAGGGCAGTCCCTCCCGCTCAAGGCGTTCCTGCTCCTGATCGCCGGCAGCGTCATCGAGGGCAGCTCCTTCGTGTTCGGCAAGTCCGCCGTCAACGAACTGCCCGTGCTGACGACCCACGCGCTGCGCATGCTCGCCCTGAGCGGCGTCCTGCTCGCGTTCAACCTGCGCAGCCGCCCGCTGGCCGACCTGCGACTGTTCGTTCGACGGCGCAGCCCTGCGCTTGGCTACATCGCCCTCAACCAGTTCGTCGTGGCGAACCTCGGCCTGCTCATGCTGGTGTGGGCGCTCTCACTCGGCCCGACTGCGCTGGTTACAGCGCTCGCCAGTCTGCGGACGTTCTTCCTCGTAGTGTTCACCGTAGCGCTGTCTCTCGTTTGGCGCGGCTCCCTCGGCGAGCGCATGACGCCCGGCTCCGCTGCCATCAAGCTAGGCGCGACGGCGCTCATCGTCGGCGGGGCCGCGGCCATCGCGACGCGCGGCGGCTAGACCGTTCGCGTGCGACAATAGCCCACCCCATGACCAGCCCTCCCTCGCGCGCCCGCCCGAGACTCTACCCGTCCTTCCGCGGATGGTGGATCGTCGGCGTCTCGTTCCTCGCGCTGTTCACCCACGGCGCGGCCACCAGCTACCTTTTCGGCCTGCTCGTCGTGCCGATGGAGAACGACCTCGGATGGAGCCGGACGACCCTCGTCGGCGCGCTCACCGTGGCCACCTTCGTCTCCGCTGGGCTGGGCCTCTTCCTCGGCCCGTTGTTCGATAGGCGCGGCGCCCGGCTCGGCATGACGCTCAGCGCGCTCCTCGGCGGCGCTTGCCTGATCGGCCTCGCGTTCGTGGGAGCGCCTTGGCAGTTCTACTTGCTGCTCGGCGTCGGCGTCGGCGCGGCGCGGACGGGGCTGGAGGTTGTCGGGCCGCGAACGGCAATCGCCAACTGGTTCGTGCGCCGCCGGGCGGCGGCGTTCGCCTGGTCCAGCGGGGGGCGCGCCGCGTTCGGCTTCACGATGGTCCCCGTGTTCGCCATCCTCATCGAACAGACCTCGTGGCGCGCGGGATGGGCAGTCCTGGGCGTCGTCGAGCTCGTCGTGCTCGCCCCCCTGGCCTGGCTCATCGTCCGCCGCAGACCGGAGGACCACGGGCAGCTTCCCGACGGCGACCAGCGTGTCCAACCCCGCCAACCAGAGGCGCACGCGGCGGAGGTTTCGCCCGCGCCCCGACCCCCTCTCTCTGGAGCGGGAGCGCAGACCGAGGAGAGCTGGACGCTGCGGGAGGCCGTCCGCACCCGCACCCTATGGCTCATTGTCATATCCCTCATGCTCACCGGGTTCCCGGCCACCGGCGTCATCGCCAACATGGTGCCCTACTTCATCGACGAGGGTCTCTCCCTCTCGTTCGCGTCGGGCGCGTTCGCCTTCTTCGGGTTCGGCGCCATGTTCGGGCGTCCGTTCTGGGGCTACCTCGCAGGACGCTTCGGCGTCCACGCCAGCCTCACGCTCTGGGGCTTCGCCTACAGCCTCGTCATCGCGCTCTACGTCCTGGCGAGCACGCCCGCGACACTCTTCGCCGCCGCTTGGCCCATCGGCCTCGTCACCGGCGGATCGCAGCAACTCCAATCCCAGGCCTGGCCGGACTACTTCGGACGGCGTCACGTCGGCTCGATCACCGGCCTCACCGTCCTGCTCGTTACTCCATCGATGGCGCTCGGGCCGCTCGTCGCCGCGGCGGCGTTCGACCTCATGGGAAGCTACATCCCCGTGCTCAGCGCCTACGCCGTCGGCGCCTCCATGGCCGGCTTCTTCTTCTTCCTCGCCCGCAGGCCGATGAGGCGTTAGGGGCCCGATTGACGGCGGCGCCTGGCCAGAATGGCCAGCGTCAGCGGGAAGGCGATCACCACGACGCCTATCGCAGCGACGATGATGATGGGGGACTGCCCGAGGATGGCGTCGAGGGTGTGGGTCAGCCATTCGAGGAGTTCGCTGTCCGTTGGCTCTGAGTGGTGGGCGAGAATACTGAGGGAAGGCGCCATCTAAGCCTCCGCTCCACGCGTCAGCGGACGGACGGGGCGGAAGCGCGACGAAACGTCCCTCTCGCGGAGCGACCACGAGGCCGCCGACGCGACGCCGAGCGCAACAACCGACCCGAGCCAAACGGCATCGTAGGAGTCCCAAGCGGTGAACGCCCACCCAGCGACAGCGACGGCCCCCGCGCCGGCAATCATGTGGACCATCGTAAGCAGGCCCGCAATCGTGCCCGCTTTGCGGACCCCGTAGACCTCGGCGGCGAGGGCGCTGGTCTGCGGAACCGTCGCCAGCCAAGAGCTTCCGGCGATGGCGGCGAACGTCCACAGGCCGATCGAGGTCGGCAGCACGAGCAGAGAGAGGAACCCAATGCCGCGCACCGCATAGATGACCGTCAGCGCGTTCTTGCGCATCATCCTGTCCGAGAATATCCCCAGACCGAGCACGCCGAGCATGTTCATCAGGCTGAGGAGGCCGAAGGCGAGGGCGGCGGTCGTCACGGGAATCCCCTCGGACTTGGCGAACTGGACAAAATGGACCGAGATGATGGCGGTCGTCATGCCGCAGACGATGTAGGAGAGCGTCAGCAGCCACATGGGCGCGGACCGATAGGCGTGCTTCCAGTTGTCAACCGCCAGCGGGCCCTCGGGCATGAGCGCGGGCTTCGAGTCGCCGCCGGACTGAACGAGGTCGCCGTCCGGAAGGGCGCCCACCTCGTGAGGACGGTTGCGGGCAACGAACACGAACAGCGGGAACGCGAGGACGAGCATTATCCCGGCGAGCGCTATGAGCGCTACGCGCCAGTTCGTGAGGACCATGATGTAGGCCGCGAAGGGCACCAGCATCATCGCGCCCGCGGAGCCGCCCGCCGTCAGCATGCTCAAAGCGGTCCCGCGGCGGCGTATGAACCAGCGCGAAATGAGGGGAACGACAGGCGTGAACTGAGCGCCCGCGACCGCGAAGGACGCGAAGGCGCCGTAGAAGAACGCCAACACCCAGATATTTCCGGCGAAAGACATCGCCAAGGTGCTCATGCCCAGGATCACGACGCTCAGTCCCATCACGACTCGCGCGCCGTACCTGTCGGCCAAGGCCCCCACTATCGGCTGGGCAATGCCATTGACCACCCAGCCCGCCGACGCAACCGCAGAGATTGCAGCCACCGATACGCCGAACTCCTCGGTCCAGAACGGCACGAAGAGGCCGTAGCTCTGCCGGAAGCCGGCGGAGACGAAGACCATGAAGAACACGGCGCCCACCACGTACCAACCGTAGAAGACGCCCCCGTTACTCTTATTGTTGGATGACGACAATGAAGCCTCGCTGAAGGGACTGCCCGATTATACCGTCGACGCGCATCCCGCTCCCTTCCGCGATTGCATCGGGAGTCCCCCCATCTGCGGGGGTGAGCTAAAGAGGGGGCCGCCGCTTGATGGAGCGCGTCCATTTACTTAAGCGACGCCTATATGCCATAATAACGTCATATACATAACACACCGGCGCCCACACCCCTTCCCCGACAGGCTAGCTGGAGTGAAACAAACAATTTTCTGAGTGATCAACTTTTCAGACCCCGGAAGCAGGCCACGGCCACGAAAACACCCTCCAAAACCCCCGGTTCACCCCCCGATTTCGGGGAACTTTCACGCCTGGCCAACATACAAACGGGGAACTTTTTACTCGTAACCAAAATGAGGTGGGGAACTTCTTCACTCGTAACCAAAATGAGCTGGGGAACTTTTTCACGCGAAACGGGGAACTTCTTGCGCCCAGGCCCCTGCCCACGCCGGACTTGCCCCTTACCGGAGAGACCGCAGGGGATATCCCCCTCTCCCGTCTGTCCGCGGGGAGGACTCGCACGGACCTGCGAGTGCTACAACTGGCTCCAGTGCATGGAGAACTCGCTCGACCCCGTCCACGTCGAGTGGCTGCACCGGTTCTACACGAACTATCAGCAAGCGATATCGACCGGCCTGCTGGCGACCATGCCCCCGCGCATTCCCCACCAGGAGATCGGCTTCAACGTCTTCGAGCACGGCATCATCAAGCGCCGCGTCCTCGAGGGCTACACCAAGGAGTCCGACGACTGGAAGATCGGCCATCCCATCCTTTTCCCGCAGATCCTGTACGTCGGCGGGTTCCAGTCCAAGACACTCCAATACCGTGTGCCCATCGACGACGAGCACACGGTGCATCCCCTACAAGTACGTGCCGTGCAAGGACGAGTTCGGCCGGTTCGATACGACGTTCACCGTCGACCAGGACAAGATGGCGTGGGAGACGCAAGGCCCGATCGCGAAGCGCCACCTGGAGCGGCTCGGCAAGTCGGACGTGGGAATCATCCTGTACCGCAAGCTCCTCAACGAGCAAGCCAAGATCGTGGCGGACGGCGGCGACCCGATGAACACGTTCCACACCAAGGAAGCCGCTGAGAACATCAACATCCCGACCGAACACATGGCCCTGGGCCGGGACCAGGTCCCGCGGATCAAGTTCATTCCTCTGGAAGCCGGCGTCAGCGGCGCGGAGGCGAACATCGACTACGCCGTCGAGTCGTGGTACGTGAACGAGAAGGCGGGTGCCGGGCAGCTAGTCCGGCCTGATTCTGAAAAGCCGCTTGAGCAGCGCCCAGCGCAGCTTGCTCCAAGAGTCCTCGGCGGCGCGGATGGTGGGGAGCGGCACACGGCCCGGCCCGTAGCGACGCAAGAGGTAGGCGTGGGCGATGACGTCTATCTCCTTCGACTGCTCGGGAATCTCCGCGGCGAGGGATGAAGCGTACTCGACGGCCGTCTGCTCCGGGCGGGGCGGCATACCCAGCATCGAGCCGAGCCTCGACATCTTGGCGAAGATCTCCTCTGAGCGGGCGAGCCGGCCAAGGCCCCACCACCACTTGTACCAGAGGACCAAGGGCGCGAAGACTGCGAAAACCGCGAACACACTCCCCAGCGCCACCAGCCACCTGTTCGACTGCGGCCCGCCCCCAACTTCCACATAGAAGTCCTCTTCTTCCTCGTCCTCGATGAACTCGCCGATATCGCTGGGGTCGGGGCTTTCCGTGAGAATCGGCGGAGCGCCGACGCCGCCCCCGAACTCGATAGCGTCGGGAGGCGTCGGCTCAAAGGGTATCCAGCCATAATCGGGGAAGTAGACCTCGACCCAGCTGTGGTAGTGCAGCTCCAGCACCTCGTACGCGCCCCGAGCCTGGTTGTACCGGCCACTCGCGTAGCCAAGCACGTACCGCGCGGGCACGCCGGCAGCCCTCAGCAAGACGGCCATGGACGACGCGTAGTAGTCGCAGTAGCCCTCTTGGAGGTCGAACAGAAAGTAGTCAACGCCGTCCTGATCGGACGGCGGCGCGTCGATATCCAGGTTATAGGGATAACGCAGAAGGTAGTTACGAACGGCTATCGCCTTGTCGTAGTCGTTGTCCGCGCCATCGACGATGTCGTCTGCTAGGTCCCGCACCCGCTGGGGAAGCGAGTCGGGCAGCTGCAGATAGGTCTGCTCGACCCAGTCGGGGAAGTCCGTTCCCGCCATCCGAAGCTGGCTTGGGGCTGCGCTGGATTCGAGCCCGGTGCTTCGGTAATTGAGGTTCACGCGCGTCGGAAAGTACTCGCGCCCCTCGGAGAACAACACCTGGAAAACGTCCGATGGAGAGTCAGGGCTGACGAGCGCATCCGCGGGCTCGTCGAATCTCACCGGCAGGCCGCCGGTGAAGAGCGTGTCGGTCGCGGCGGAAATCCTAAAGTTGTGAGTCGCGGCTACGCGCTCCAGATCTTTGGCTCCGGGCAAGCTCTCGTGCGGCGCGAAATCGGCGTCGACGGTGTCCCAGCCCTCGCTGGTGTAGCTCGTGTAGGTGCGGGCCCGCCAGTAGGTGGGACGGCCGCCGGTCACCCTGAAGAGAAGGCTGTCGGTCAGGTTGGGGTTACCCCTGAACAGGGTGTTGGTGTCGAAGGTGATGGTGTGATATGAGCCTCGCGCGGGGAGGCCCAAAAAGAGACGGTTGAAATGCCGTTTTACCTGCGCATTGACATCCTCCAAGCGCGCCGCTGCTCCCTCCAGAGGCGCCAGCGATGGCGAGGGCAGCGCCGCCGCTAAGAGCGTGACGACGAGTCCGAAGGCGAGCACGATGCCCGACTGCGCTAGGACAGTTTGTGGGTCAAAGCTGGTCCGCCGAGCGCGCCAGCCTATCATCCGGCGGACCGTGTCCAGGTGGATGATGAGAAGGACGCTCGTGACCATGAAAATCCCAAGCGACCAGCCTGCCTCCCCCGCGATGCTGCCCAACGCCATCGCAAGTACGATGCCGCCAAGCACCACGGTGACCCAGCCGTGGGCGCGGCGCAGCGCAAGCCAGACTCCGAGGTAGCTGAGCGCCCAAACGATCAACGTCAGGAACATGGCGAACTCGATGAGCCCGCTCCTAGCCTCCTCGGTCGGCACGGCAGCGAACCAACCGGCCAAGTCCTCGAAAACGTTCATCACGCGGGCGACTGCGGTGGACCCACCGGCAATAGCAGTGCCCGCGATAACCGTTACGAGCAGTCCGGCCGCCGTCGCCACGGAGTGGGCGCGCAGCGCAGACCACCCCCTCCTATGGAAGAGATAACCGGCCCCGCCGCCAAGGAAGGCAACGACCGTGAGAGGAATCATCCCTCTCACCCAATTTGCCTGCTGCAGCGGCAGCGCGACGGAGAGGGGGACCAAGGCGACGAGGGTCAGCGTCAGGCCGTTGCCGCCGATGAATTGCTCCCAGATCGAGAGCGCCCGGACCCTGCCGACGAAGGTCGTCATGGCCTCGCCACCATCTCGGGCAACAGACTCGTGACGCTGTGGCCGAGCGCGCGGTAGTCCAGCCGCTTCTCGATCTCGTCGCCCATGTGGATGACATAGGCGGAGAGGTCTGTCCCAGGGAGCCGGTACTGCTCGCCACGGGCGGGCGGGTTACCGGCGAAACTGCTCGCCTCGATCAGGATGGGGACAACGGCGGCCCCCGCCGCTTGCAGCGCCATCGCGGCGGTCCCCGTCGCGTCCACCGACGCCGAGGTGATGAGGACTACGCTCGCGCCCGGCGTCAACTCGAATTGGGCCGCGGAGGCAGCCTCGTTGATCGACCCCGATCTCCCAGGCTCGATCAACGCCAGCGCCTGGAGGATGCGCCCCAGCTGAAAGAAGCCCGTCCCGGGCTTGATCACGAGCTTCTCTTGGCCCACGAGGACCGCCCCCACCGTCCTGCCGGTATCGAGGAAGCGCCTAGCGACGGACGCGGCAATCGTCACGCCGTACTCGACGGTGCTCTCGGGCCCGTCCCCAACCTGGACGCGCTCGTCGAGATCCAGCACCACCCATACCGCGTCCGCCGGTCCCGACGGCTCGCGCTCGAATTCCTTGGTCATCAGCCTGCCCGTGTGGGCGGTGGCGGGCCAGTGGATGCGGCTCATGCCGTCCCCGGCGCTATACTCGCGCACCCCGAACGCCAAGGGGCTGGGAGTGAAGGTGCGACCCAGAGCCACTCCCTCCGTCCAACCCCGCCCCGATGGAACGAAGAAGCCGGGCAGCTCGACGACCGCCGGGTAGATGAGCGCGGTCTGTTGATGTCCCAGGCGCATCGTCCGACCGAAGAGGCCGAAGGGGTCGCGGCTCGTAATCTGTAGCTCGCCAAAGTTGTAGACGCCACGGCGCTCCACGTGCTTGGAGGTCGTCCATGTGGCTGTGCCAAAGGGCCAGAGCGTCGCGATACGTCCGATACGTCCAAAGGGCCGGGTGTCGTGCTGGACTTCGAGGAGGAGCTTGGGCCACCAATGCGCATTGCGCAGCGTGATGCGTTCTTCGAGGCTGTCGCCGACTTGCAGGAAGGGCGTCAGCCGCCGCACACCGCCTTCGATGCGCCGCGCGGCGAGCACACTGGCGAAAAAACCCAGAATCGGCACCGCAACCAAGCCGAATAGGAGCCGGTAGAAGAGCGCAGAGCCCGTGGCAAGGGCAAGCAGCAGAAGCACAAGCCCCAACGACGCCCACAGAATCCTGACCTTCACGCCGCCTCCTTCCGCTGTCTGAAGCCCAGGGCTCAGGCTATCGGCGAGGCGCCGGGCACGGGCGTCTGATCGAGGACCTCCGCAATCGCGTCCGCCGCGGTGGCGCCCTGGATGCGGGCTGCAGAGCTGAGAATCACCCTGTGGCCAAGAGCCGGATACGCAAGCTCTTTCACGTCGTCCGGCAGAACGAAATCGCGGTCTGTCATGACCGCCTTCGCTTGGGAGAGCCGGTACATGGCGAGCGAACCCCTGGGCGACGCGCCGAGGTAGAGGTTCGGGTGGTCCCGTGTAGCCGCAGAGATCGAGACGATGTAGTCCCGGACATCTTCCGAGACGTGGACCTCTTTCACCGCAGCTTGCAGGGAGGACAGCTCCTCCTGGTCGACAACCTCCTCGATCTCGTCGATGGGGTGCTTGTAGCGCTGCGCTTCCAGCACTTCCATCTCTTCTGCTTTGTCCGGGTACCCCAGGTGTAGACGCACCAAGAAACGGTCCAGCTCCGTCTCCGGCAGCGGGAACGTGCCCTCGTACTCGATGGGGTTCTGCGTCGCCATCACGATGAATGGCTCCGGCATCGGATGGGGAACTCCGTCCACGGTGACCTGGCGCTCCTCCATCGCTTCCAACAAGGCCGCCTGAGTCTTGGGCGACGCCCGGTTGATCTCGTCCGCCAGCACGACCTGAGCGGAGATAGGTCCCTCCCGGTACTCGAACTCGCCGTTCTTCTGGTTGAAGACGGAGACGCCGGTGATGTCCGCCGGCAGCAAATCGGGCGTGAACTGGATGCGGCGGAACTTTCCGCCGACTGACTTCGCTATGCTGCGCGCCAGCATGGTCTTGCCTACGCCGGGCACGTCCTCAATCAGCAAGTGACCCCGACACATCAGGGTCATTACGGCGAGCTGCCCTTCCTGGCCTTTGCCAAGAATTACCCTGCCAAGGTTGTCGACCAAACGATCGGCAATCTCCTTGGCCTCAGTCACATTGAGTGTGCCCCTAGAAACGGCCAAGCCCTCCTCCTTCATCAGCGCCAATAGCGCATCGAGCACGACTGCCATCGCGGGCCGGGGGTCTAGGCGCCCATCCCCGGCCGCAAGTTTCGGAATGGTATGAGCGCCGGAAGGGACAGTCAAACGGAGCGCAGCCACGCTCCCGCTGTCGAAGCTTCCTTTCCTCTGCCTTACCTCCGCCAAAGGGAAGACCGGCGAGGCGTGCGGGCGCGCTTAAAGGTTTGACCTCCAAGCTTCACGGAAGCTATCCTGTTAAGAGATTAAGTAGACAACTCCAGATTTCACAAGATTTCTATAGATTCCGAGATTCCAAATGGCCGCTAACACCGAGAGCGTCGCCAAACAGCAGTGGCTCACGATGGGGCTGGCGCGAGCGCTTCTAGGCATCAACGAAGCGACGCTCCGACAGTGGGCCGACAACGGCCAAGTGCGGGCGTTCCGAACGCCTGGCGGGCATCGTCGCTTCTCGGCAGTCGACGTTCAAGCGCTCATCGACAGCGCATCCAAGCCCGGAGCGCCGGTGCTCCTGGCCAACGATCACTCGGTCCTGCCGCGGGTCCGCCGCCGTGTGAACACAACCAAGCCCCGCAGTCCGACCTGGATGACCAAGTTCGACAACCAGGCCCACGAACAGATGCGGGAGTTGGGCCACGCCTTTCTTGACCTCTGCTCCTCCTACGTGGACAACGCCGACAAGCGCGCTCTGATGGCGGCGGGCAAGCTCGGGCGCTGCTATGGGGAGGCTGCGACTGGCAGCGGGCTTACCCTGCGAGAAGCTGTGGAAGCATTCGTCTTCTTTCGCGGCGCAACGGTCAACGCAATAAGGCCCACGTTGGTCCGCCAGGCGCGTGCCCCCGAAGAAATCTTCACGGCGATGGAGCACGTCGGACGGCTCACGGACCAAGTGCTCGTAGGACTCACGAGCGCGTACCAGGGAGAACAAGATTGACAACCACCACTGGCCCCGACCTGCTTGACCGGCAGATCCTCAATCTCATCCAGTCCCGCTTCCCGCTGGATCCGCGCCCCTACGCCAAGATTGCGGAGGAGGTCGGCTCCACCGAGGACGTGGTCATGGAACGAATCACGCGCCTCGAAAAGGCCAACGTAGTCCGCCAAATCAGCGCAATCTTCGACACCCGCCGGCTGGGCTACAAGACGACCCTCGTCGCGTTCCGGTTGCCCGAAGAGACGCTGGACGAAGCCGCCCAGCGCATCAATCTGCATCCGGGAGTGAGCCACAACTACGAGCGCAACGGCTACTTCAACCTATGGTTCACGATCGCCGTTCCGCCTCACGAGGAGATCGAGACCGCCGTGAAAGCGATGGCGGAGGAGACCGGTGCGCTCTCCGCGCGGCTGATGCCCACCATTCGATTCTTCAAGATTGGCGTGAACTTCGACATGATCAAAGAGGAGGGCGCCGCCTACGATTACTTCTCGCCCGACGGCTACGGTCGGAGCGGGTCCGCCGTGAAGAAGAAGCCCGAGTTGAATGAGGCTTGGAACCGCGCCGAGGAGCTCTCAGTCCGCGACATCGCGTTCATTCGCGAGTTGCAGGAGGACCTTCCCGTAATCCAGGCGCCGTTCGACGGGATGGCTGCGCGGCTGGGCGTAAGCGGTCCCGAGCTGTTCGCGTGGGGCTGACGAAGCCGTCGAGCGCCAAATCATGCGCCGCTTCAGCGCAGTGCTGCACCATCGCAGGGCGGGGTTCCGGGCCAATGCGATGGCCGTTTGGAAGGTCCCGGAGGAGCAGGCCGTGGAGGTCGGGCTCAAGATGGCGGAGAGTCCTTGGGTGTCCCACTGCTACCAGCGGCCCACGTTCCCCGACTGGGAGTACACGCACTTCACAATGATCCACGCAACCAGTGAGCAGACCTGCGAAGAGGTCGCCGGCGAAATCTCGAAGCACACACCGGCATCGATGACTACGTGCTCCTCTACAGCACACGCGAGTACAAGAAGACCCGCGTCCGCTATTTCGTCGAGGACGAATACCCAAGCCAGCCGTGAGCCGTTACTACCCTGCATACCTGGACATCGCCGGCCGTCGCGCTGTCGTGATTGGCGGCGGGATAATCGCCGAGCGCAAGATCCAGCAATTGCTGGCGTCTCGCGCCGACGTCATGCTGGTCAGCCCCGACGCGACGCTGGAGGTCGAGCGGCTCGCCGCCGAAGGCCATGTGCGATGGGTCAAGCGGTCGTACGTCACCGGCGACCTAGCGGGCGCATGGATCGCCGTCGCAGCCACGGACGACGAGGCTGCGAAATCGGGCCGTGCACGAGGAGGCCGAGCGTGAGAAGACGCTCCTCAACGTGGTGGACGACGCCGAGCTCTGCGGGTTTATCGCGCCGTCGATCGTCGAGCGAGGCCCGGTGACGGTCGCTGTGTCAACAGCGGGGGACAAGCCCTGCGCTCGCGCGGAAGCTCCGAGAGCTGATCGGCGGCGCGCAGAACCCGCCGCACTACGACCACGAGCCCTTCTGTCGATGCATCGAATGGGCCGACGCTGCGAACGTGCTCACCGAAGTCCGCACAGAGCTCAAGGCGAGGCGGCAACCGGCGACCCCGGAGGCCTGGCAAGCCGCAATGGGACGCGGAGCTATTGGACCTCGTCCTCGCAGGCAAACAGGACGAAGCCAAGGAGCGGCTGCGCGCGGCCTTGATACCCGGGGGGCATGCGTAGCGATGCGCATCGTCCTGACCGGCCTCAGCCATCACACCGCTCCCCTGGGAACCCGCGAGGCGCTCTCCCTCAGGACCGAGGCGCTGCCGTCTGCGCTCGAAACACTCGAGAAGCACATGGAGCACGGCGTAATCGTATCCACCTGCAACCGCACCGAGGTCTACACCATCGCCCGCGACGCGGAGCACGGCGCCAACGCGCTCGAACGGTTCA